>CAVUCM010000033.1:0-1068649 GCA_963740015.1 uncultured Acidobacteriota bacterium
GGAGACCGGGAATTGCGAGCCGAGTTTGCCCAGCTCAAACCCGGCCGTGCAGTGTATTTCGACACCTATCTCGTAAATGGGCATGTCTCTCCACTCACTGTGGGTCCTGGAACAGGTGAAGCGTGCATGAAACAGGATCGTCACTCTGCGCTTCACCTTTCGCGTCACCCTCGGGGTGACGCGAAGTTGTTGGGAGCATAGAGGATGCGCATGGCGCGACATTCGTTGACGCGGGCAAAACACCGGAGTCGGCTGAGCGACCCCACTTGGGAGCCCTTGGCTGCCCAAAGGAATGTGGGGTCGCTCCAGCCCCGCAAACATGGAAGCGCTCTGTTTGCGAAGTGTTTTGCCCGTGTCCAAGGAAGAGAAAGAGGAGAAAAGGAGGAAACACATGTCGATCATCAACAAGCCCCCGCAGCACGTGAAGCGCGAGTACGAGTTGGAGGAACCTGTCGCTCTCGTGGTCGAGAAGTACGCCACGTTCATCGACAGCACCCCGGATCACGTCGTCAATTCGGCTCTGAAGATGCTGTTGTGGAAGGACAAGCACTTCATGAACTGGAGAAAACAGCAACAGCAGGCCACGCGGAAAGAAGTCCCCATCACCGGGACGCAAAAAACACAAGCAAGAGCATGATGCAGAGAATCCTCGACTCGAAGAACCTCGTCGCGTTCGTCTTGGCGGCGGCCACAGGTATGACCCTCTATTTTCGTATGCCATTTCCCGAGGGCAATATCTTCCTGCGGGTCATGGCTCTGCGGTCGCCGTCCGCCTTTGAGGTCCTGAAGTACTCCTACACTTTATTTCTGTTCTCCACCCCGTATATTGGCTACTCCGTTGTGTTCTCCGGGTTATACATTTTTGCGCTCAGGGCGAAAGCAACGAATCCGAGCCGGCCGATTGCCCCTCTTTCCTGAGCCCCGGAAAAGAGACGAACTTTTCCTCGTCTTGGGAGAGGTTCACAATCCCCGGAAACAAGTTCCCGCAGAGTGCCCGCAGTGGCTCGTAATCCCCGAGAGGGGCCTGTTCACTGGTGTTGCCATCCTCGGCGCAATCGGGTCAGGAAAAACGAGCTGCTGCATGTATCCATTTGCGGAACAGATTCTGGCCTACCGCGCGACTGATGCGGAGAAGAGAATTGGCGGCCTGGTCCTTGAAGTAAAAGGGGACTTCTGCCACAGAGTAAAGGAAATTCTCGCACGCCACGGCAGGGCTGAAGACTACATCGAAATCAGCCTCGATTCCGAGTATCGCTACAACCCCCTTCAAAGCGACCTGGATGCATACGCTCTCGCCTACAACATCGCCTCGCTCTTGAATAACCTCTTCGGGCGTGGCAAGGAACCCTTTTGGCAGCAGGCCTACACGAATCTGGTGAAGTTCATCATCCTTCTTCATAAGGTCGCGTTCGATTATGTGACGCTGTTCGATGTCTACGAGTGCGCGATCGACAACGCCACACTCGAAAGGAAAATCAACGAAGCGGAACGCAGGCTCACCGAGACCGATTCCGTCCTACTTTGGGAGGAGGAATATCTCAAGCACCCTCGTGATCTGGAGCCGTTCAAGTTTCGGCTCGACGAAGAATCGAAACGCTACACAGCCCCTCTTACCCCAGGCCTTGCGGCCGTATTGAAGGACAAAGCCATTCAGTGGGAAGCGGAGAATGTAAAAGGGAAGAAGCCAGTATCACAAGACAAAAAGGATCAGCTCGAAGCAGTCAAGCGCTGGTTCGATCACGACTGGCGTAGAATTGAGCCGAAGCTGCGTACCTCCATCGTTGAGGGAATCTCGGTCTTTCTCTCTCTCTTCGATGACAACCCATCGGTAAAACGGACCTTCTGCCCTCCACCGGAATGCTATGACCCCCGGGCCAACGCCGACTGCAAATTCGGCAAGCCGCTGCCTTCGTTCTCCTGGTTGATCGAACAGGGCAAGGTCTGCACGCTCAATTTCCCGATCGCTATGAATGCGGGCCTGGCCAAGGCCCTCGGTGTAATGATGAAGCTCGACTTCGAGCGCGCAGTTCTGAACCGCGTGCCTCAAATGGAGGCTCATCCAGACCGTCATTTTCGCCAAGTCATGTTTATCTGCGACGAATATCAGCATTTCGCTACGGTGGGCGAGAGTGAGCCCACCGGCGACGAAAAGTTTTTCAGCCTTTCTCGACAGCCGAAATGCATTCCGATCATCGCCACGCAAAGCATCAGTTCTCTGAAGTCCGCGCTCCCCGGCGAAACCTGGCGTACTCTGCTCCAGACATTTCGGACAAAGATTTTCATGGCGCTGTCAGATGACTTCTCAGCCAGGACAGCCAGCGAGCTTTGCGGGCGCGAGGACAAACTCAAGGTCAGCTACAACCTTTCCGAGAGCGGCCACGATGCACGGATTAGCCTGCTCACGGGCAAGGCCCTGTCCCACAAGTCCAACATCACAGCCTCGAAGAGCTACAACACGCACACTGATTTTCGCTTCGACATGAAGACATTCACGGAACTGCGAAACGCGCAGTCCGTGACCATTGCATACGACGGCACGAACCCGATGCCGCCTATGTTCTGTTACCTGAAACCTTACTTCAACGACCCGAACAAATCCTACTTTCGGCAACTCGCCGATGGAGAACTCTGATGAACGGATTCGAAATGATTCTGCCATTTCTCAAGCCCATCGAACACCTCATCCTTGACGACTCGATCAGCGAGGTCATGGTGAATGGGCATTATCGCGTGTTTGTCGAGAAGGCAGGCTTTGTCGAAGAGGTCCGCGGGCTCTCGATGGGTGAGAAGTCGCTGATGGTAGCGGTGAAAAACATCGCGCGCCGCCTGGGCGATGATATTTCTGAATCCAAACCAATCCTCGACTCACGCCTGCCTGATGGAAGCCGGGTTGCCGCCGTCATCCCACCCTGCAGTTTGAATGGCGTCACGCTGACTATTCGCAAGTTCAACACCAGGCACTTCGGCATCGAGGATCTCATTCAGGCCGGAACCCTCGAAAGATGGCTGGCGAACCAACTGGAAACCTATGTCCTCGGGCGGAAGAACATCCTCATAGCAGGGGGCACAGGAACTGGAAAAACGACGCTCTTGAATATTCTTGGAAAATTCATTCCGCCGGACGAGCGAATTCTCCTGATTGAGGACACGTCCGAAATTCAGATGGACCAGGACAACCTTATTCGCTTTGAAGCCCGGCAACCCCAAAACAGTCTGCCGGCTGTGAGCATTCGTGATCTCCTGAAAGCGGCCCTCCGCCATCGGCCAGATCGGATCATACTCGGTGAGATTCGCGGCGGCGAGGCATTCGATCTCTTGCAGCTCCTGAACACGGGTCATTCAGGAAGCCTCTCGACTGTCCACGCGACATCAGCCAGGCAGGGCCTCGCGCGATTCACCAGTTGCCTCCTCCAAAGCGGAGTTGACCTGCCCTATAAAGCGATCAAGACCAACATCGGCGATTCGGTGAATGTTGTCGTGCAACTCGAACGGCGACCAGGCAGACGCTTTGTTTCTGAGGTGGTCGAAATCAATCGCTATGACCCCGACCTGGACGAATACGACTTCGGCGTGATCTATCAGAGCCGCCAGGAGCAGCCATGAACGCTCCTGAAATAACCACGCACCGGGTTCCATCGGCATCGGAATACATCCTCGATAACTTCAAACCGACCGACCGCATTCCTGTCCTGGTACTCAACCGGCAGCTAGGTGAGACCACGCAGCGTATTACGACAGCGCAAAAAGCCTCAAGCCCTGAATTTCAAGCCTGGCTCCGTTACAAAAACGCAAGCGGAGCCGACATTTATCTGGGAATGAACGCGCTCCAGCTCCATGCCTCGACGCGCACGAAAGATGATATCGAAAGGATCAGCCATGTTTACCTTGACCTCGATCACGGCGGGGCCACCTCTCTTGAAGCGCTTGAGAACAGCGACCTCGTTCCACGCCCGAACTACGTCTTGAACACGTCACAGGAAAAATTCCAGGTAGTTTGGAAAGTGGAAGGAATGACCATCGAGGAGGCGGAGGCCCTGAACCAAGCGATGGTCAGGGAATTCGACGGCGATCCTGCCGCAACGGATTCAACACGCGTATTGCGCCTTCCCGGATTTGCCAACAAGAAGTACGAAGCAGATTTCTATGTGCAGGCCCGCACCGAATCAACGCAGACTTATCACCTCCGTGATTTCAAGCTCCGGATCGATTCCCATGATGCTCCCCGACACCACCAAGAGGAAGTTGGTCGCAAGCAATTAGCCTCCAGCACCACCTTGAGCCAGTCCGAGCATGACTGGGCATACGCAAAGCGGGCCCTCGCCCGAGGCGACGACCCAGAAGCGATCATTCGGAGAATCGCCGACTTTCGCGGCGACCAAAAACACGCCAGCTACGCGCGCCGGACCGTCGAAAACGCTCAGCAGGAATTACAGAGTGGACCGGATATTCAGCATACAAGCGGGACTGTTTCGGAATTTGTGGACGAAGCGGACCGCCGACAGTGATTAAGAGCGGAGGGAATCGGTCCATCTCCTAATACGTTTTCTTTTCAATTCTGGCGATCACCTTATGAGCATGGATTTTGATAAACTGTCAGCCCTAAGGGCAATCGAGTCATCGGGCGAAAGGAACTCGATGGCACGAAAGCGGTATCAGAAGGGACAGTTGTGGTTGGAGCAGGGCAATTGGCATGGGCGATGGCGTGAAGACGTAATCGTAAACGGTGTTCGGCAACGACCGCGGCGACACGGGATAATCGGAACTTTGAAAGATTATCCAACAAAGCGATTGGCGCAGAGGGCTCTCGACGAACACATAGTGCACGTCAATAAAATCAGCTATAGGCCAATGCCAACGGCTAAGTTCGCAGATTTCGCTCAGAACTGGGAAGCGAAGGTGTTGAGTCAATATGGGGATTCCACGTCGATTAACTATCGAACCCACATTTGGAAGCATCTTGTTCCGTTTTTGGGTGAGTACTCGATGAAGGACCTCAATCCCGAAATGATTCAGCAATTCGTTTCCGCTTCTGCGGTGAGCGCGAAGACTACTAAGAATATTTGCATCACACTCCAGAGCATGTGGACCACCGCGAAAGCGTGGGGCTATGTCGCTCACGACATCATGGAAGGCGTCGTACTCCCAGAAGTAAAGCGAGTGCAGCGCTTCTTCTTCTCGCAACGGGAAATCCAACTCATTCTTGCCAAGGCTCAGGAACCGCATCGCACATGGTATGGATTGGCGGCGGAGACTGGGCTGCGAGCTGGTGAGCTGTGCGGACTGACTGTGGATGACATAGACATAGAGCGGGGAATGCTTCAAGTGCGGCAGAGTGCATGGCGGGGAAAACTGGGCGATCCGAAGACAGACGATTCCATCCGGGTTGTCGAGCTTTCACCTCAAGCCTGCGCGCATTTGAGGACCTTCTTAAAGTCGTGGCATCCGAATCAGCGTCGCTTGCTTTTCGCCACTCGGAACGGAACGCCGTGGGATCAAAACTTGTTGCTTAGTCGTAAGTTCAGACCATTGCTTCGATCACTCGGCATTCAGGTGCCAAGCGGCAATGGGTTCCACGCATTCCGTCATGCGAATGCAACTCTGATGAACAGTTTCGGAGCATCGCAGAAATTGCGTCAGCAGAGACTCGGTCACGCAGAAGGATCGCCAGTCACGGAGACAATCTATACTCATGTGATTAGCGAGGATGGAAAGCGGATCGCGGCGCAACTTGGCAAGGCAATTTGGGGAGTTTTGGACCCCAGTTGGACCCTGAAAGAAAACGGCTCAGGAGTGGAGGCTCCTAAGCCGTTGTATCTAAACTAACAAATGGTTGCGGGGGTCAGATTTGAACTGACGACCTTCGGGTTATGAGCCCGACGAGCTACCAGGCTGCTCCACCCCGCGTATTCATACTACGCGACTTGCCGTACTACTGCAACTCCAGCTTCTTGAGTGACCACACAAGGAATCGAAATTTGCGGAATTTTTTTAAAAAAAGAAAAGCACAACTCAAAGCGCGGCAAAAACTTTACCAGGTATTGTAGGCCGTTCCATCGAATCCGGAACTGAGCGGGGAATGCGAATGCACGTCGACCATCCCTGTGATCACTTGATCCGGACTCAGCACGACATTGTCGAATGTCGGGTCCCAATCCGCGGCCTGAGTCATGGGATCGACAGGTACTTCCCGTAGATAACCGGCTTGGTGAAGGTCTTCGAGCGATTGTGGCGCAGCCTGCTTATCGAGCGTGTAATTGTCAATCGCTTCGCGCAATACCTGCAAATCGTGTTTCAGCACCGCTTCGCGCGAGCGCCGGATAGTCATGTCATATCGTCCAGCGGCCAATCCCAGCAGAATAAAAATGATCGCAATCACAATCATCAACTCAATCAGCGTAAACCCGCCGTTCGAGCTCCGCGCCGTGCGCTTCCCTCCGGCCATTCCGCTTACCATGTCTCTTCTGATTTTGTTCATCTCAATACCTCGACCAAACTACCAGTCGCTATACTTTGTCCCATCCAGCGCCGTGCCCGACGACTTGGAGTACACATCAAAAACATTTTTCCCGCCCCAACTTGTCGAGTCCGGATCGTCGCTAATCGAGCGCAATCCCCAGTCCGCTCGTCCAGTCATCGGATCGACGGGGATCTTCCGCAGAAAACGCAGCCTCTTGTCGTCGCCTGCTCCCAGCTGCACGCCTTTCACCAGCGTTTCCAAATCCGGCGGATAATTCTCGCTCCCAACTTCCGTCCGAAACTTGTGCTGATCAGCCAGGTCTTTGTACCGGTCGATGGCGTCCTTCATTGTCCGCAGGTCATAGTGAAGTTCTGACTCCTTCTGGCGGATCACCGTATATTTGAAAACCGGCAGCGCCATGGAAGACAGAACCATCAAGATGGAGCAAGCAATAATCAATTCGAGCAGCGTCATTCCCGCTGTTAGAGAAAGGCGCCGAGGTCGTGAACTTCTATTGGACCAAAAGCCGCGACACAACATCGTTCATTTCCTCTTGCTTGGACTAAGGCTGAACCTGCACCGTGGCCTCATTCGTGACCAATGGAATGGGCCGCTGCTGCGAATCTTTGGCGTTCTGTTGAGTGATCGTCAAATTCGACGAGCCCGGCGCAATTCCCTTAATCACAATTCCGAGAAGAGTGCCGCTTCCGCTCACGCCTTGGGTATTTGGCTGACGCGTCGCGGAAATGATGCCCTGGCCCTTCTCCGCGTTGAGACTCTTCACGATAGCGATTTCCTGCGTGCCTCCGGAGAGGAATCCGCCATGCTGTCCTTCGCTCACCGCGTGCTGTACGTCCTCAATGCTGATTATCGCCGGATTGTATTGCAGCAACATCGGTATCGAGAATAAGTCGCTTACATTTTCCACAACCACCGCGATTGTCTTGGTCTCGCCCACCTTCAAGGACAGTGCCTGCGGTTCAAATCGCAGCTTTCCAGGTTGGCCTTGCGGCGGATTCAAAGATGCTGCATTCGGCGCACCGCCTGCGCCCGGGACGGCCTGTGTCGTTCCGGGTACAACTCCGCCTGGAGCTTGCGAAGCTGGCTTCGGAACTTGCGGCGTTGGCGTCCGGGATTCGCTTTCGAGTTTTACCTGAATATTCTGATCTGAACCCGAGTAAATCCCCCGCAAATTTTCCTTCGTCCAATCCGGCAGCCGCACGATGTGCGGAATCAGCATGATTAATACTTCGTCTTCCTGATGTTCCACGCTGTCGCTCGAGAACAAATACCGTATGACGGGAATCTTCGCCAGCCCGGGCCACCCGTTCAACGTCTTCGTATCGGTTCTCTGGATGAGGCCGCCGAGAATGTAAGCCTCACCATCTCCCAATCGAATATCGTGTTCAACAACACGCTGGCTGATAATCGGCTGGCTGATTCCACCGATAGTGGATGTGCCTGTAACTGAAGACACTTCGATCTTTATCTTCAGGCTGACGTCGTGATTCGGGTGCACGCGCGGCGTCATGTCAATATTCACGCCAACGTCCTGATACTGGAATTGCGTGTTGACCAGCGGATTCACCAGGCCTGCGGAGCCTACTGAGCCCACACCAACACCCGCTTGAAAGCTGCCCGTTGCAATCGGGATGCGGTCGCCGATTTTGAGTTTTGCTTGCTGCCCGTCCACGGAGCGAAGCTCGGGGTTCTGAATGATCTTTGTGAAAGTGTCGGTGAGCACAGCGTTGGCAGTAAAGTTCGGGAGCGTGACTACATAATCACTGCCATTCAGATGAGCTAGTGTGTTCAGAGTGATGTTGTTCGTTGTTGTGGATGTTGTCGCCGTGCCTCCAGCTCCACCTGTAACTGTGCCTGGAGTTGTTGTAGTCGCATTCGGATTTATGGCAATCGAGGCGGTTTGTCCCGGCTGGATTCCCAGAACCCGCAGACGATCCGAACGCGCCTCCAGCACTTCCACCTGAACCACCACTTCTGGTTTGGCTTTATCAATGTCATCGAGCACTTTACCGACGAGTTTCAGCACGTCCGGAGTCGCCCGGATGATAATTGCGTTTTGCGAGTTCAGTTGCTGGACGCGCTTCAAATCAAACAACTGGCGAAGCCCGGTTAGAATTTCTGTCAGGTCCTGCGGTGTTACTGTGTTCGACAGATAAAACGTCTTCAGGACCTCTTCTTCGTAATCCTTCCGTTTGGCCGCCTGGTCCGGAATAACCATGATGATGTTTTCCGTGATCGCTTTCGTGAACGCCTTGCTCTCCAGGCATACAACTTCCAGTGCCTGTTCCAAGGTCAAATTGTTCAAATCTACAGTGATTCGCCTGGCGGGGAAGTCCGCGTCGTAGATCACTGTTAATCCCGCCAGCTTCCCAATCGTGTCGAATACGACCTTGGCGTCGGCGGAAGCTTTATACGTAATCGCTACGTTTGAGAGCGGTTTAAGCTGCGGCGGCTCCGACATGTATTTCTGAGTATCTTCTTCCGCGGGCAGCCTTGCATTATCCGCTGCATGCTGTTGCTCCACGATCATCGCCAGCGTTTTTTTGAGTTCCTGCCCTGCGACCGCACTGGATGGATCATCCATTTGCGCTCGCTGGAATTGGGCTGCAGCGCCCTGCAGATCCCCGTTTTCTCGCTGCTTCAAGCCTAGTTTTATATGCTGTTCCCCAGCCTGGAAGCGCGTCTGATTGAGCCTAATCTTGTATTCCGCGTTGTTGGGTTCGGACTTGACCGCTTTCTGGTAATACTCAAGCGCGGCGTCGTAGTCCTCGATCGTCTCAGCCTTCCGCCCTTTGCTATACTCCGTCTGGCCCTTGGGGCAGCCCACGGCGAAGACACCCATCCCGACACATAGAATGACGCTACAACTACGTCGCATGGACTCTCCGAGGCCTCGACACGAAGCCGATGCAGTCTAAGTCAGTCTAACACTCGGTTTAGAGCATGGGCAACACGCGGAAGGTTGGCTGTACTACTTCCGATAATATGGGTTTTTTCGTGCCCGTAGCCAAGTTTTAACACTCCAGCTATGATGGAATATTGTGCCGAAGCCTGCAAAGAAACCGGAGAAGGACAGCAAAGCTGGCGAGCAAGTCGTGGCCCAGAACCGCGCGGCTTCGTATAATTTCCATCTGCTCGACCGTTTTGAGGCCGGTCTGGTCCTGCACGGCACCGAAGTAAAGGCCTTGCGCGAAGGGAAAGCGAATATTCGTGACGCTTATGTCGATTTCAAGCCCAGCGGCGCCTGGCTCGTTAACGCGCACATTGCGCAGTACTTGCCCGGCGGTCCATGGAACCACGAACCTCTTGGATCGCGCAAACTTCTTCTCCATCAGAACGAAATTCACAAGCTCTCGGGGCGTACCCAGTCGAAGGGTTTGACCGTCATTCCTCTGCGCATTTATTTCCGCAACGGCCGCGCTAAGGTCGAAATCGCCTTGGCGCAAGGTAAAAAATCCTGGGATCGCCGCCAGGACGAACGCGACAAAGAAGCTCGCAGGGAAACTGAAAAAGCTATGTACAACAACCGGAGGCGTTAAAGAAACATGCAAATCACACTCGAATCAAAGCCGTATGCCGCACTGGAGACCGAAGCTCTCGTCTCTTATGTTTTCGAAGAAGCCGACCCTGTTCAGGGTCGTATCTCGGAACTCGACCAGACCGCGAACGGCTTGCTGCGCAGTCTCGCCAAGAGTGGCGAACTCACTGGCAAGACTTTGGAAATGACTCTCATTCACGCTCCGGCTGGGCTCAAAGCGGCTCGTTTACTGCTTGTCGGAGCGGGGAAGCGCGAGCAATTCACCAGCGCCACACTTCGGAAGCTCGCCGGCGCCGCGCTGCGATACCTCAAAGCCCGCTCGATAAAGCAGTTAGCCTTTCTGGTTCGCGAAAGCAACGCCACCGAGGAGTCGGCTCAAGCCATCGCGGAAGGCGTTCTGACAGCCAACTTCGAAACCGATAAGTACAAGACCGAAAAGAAGAACGACAAGTCCATCGACACGGTTTTGCTTACCGGCTACTCGGACGCGGAACGCGCTGCTGCCGAAAAAGGTTTAACACGCGGCCGTGTTATCGCCGAATCGCAGAATTTTGCGCGTGACCTCATCAACGAGCCATCGAACAAGCTGACGCCGAAAATTCTTGCTGAAAAAGCCGAAGCCATGGCCAAGCAAGCCGGCCTTGCCGTTGAAATTCTCGACGAGAAAAAAATCACCGAGCTAAAAATGGGCGCGCTGCTCAGCGTTTCTCAAGGCGGGCCTGAGCCGCCTCGCGTCATGGTGATTACTTATACGCCAACTAACCCCAAGCCTGGAGCGCCTGTCATTGGGCTCATCGGCAAAGCCGTCACATTTGACACCGGCGGCATTTCCATCAAGCCTGCCGATGGCATGGAAAAAATGAAGTACGACATGGCTGGCGGCGCCACCATGCTCGGCGTCATGCGCGCTCTCGCCGCGTTAAAACCAAACGTCAAAGTCATCTGCGTTGTGCCCTCTACTGAAAATATGCCTGGCGGTACAGCGCAAAAGCCCGGCGATATTCAAACTGCAATGTCGGGCAAAACTATCGAAGTTTTGAACACTGACGCCGAAGGCCGGCTAATTCTCGCCGATGGCCTTCACTATGCTAAGCAGCTCGGCGCTACGCACCTGATCGATGCAGCCACGCTTACCGGCGCAATCGTTGTAGCGCTGGCCAATGTCAACGTCGGCGTGTTCGGCTCAGACCAGCCCTTCACTGACAAGTTGCTCGCTAGCTCCAAAGCAGCCGGCGAGAAAATGTGGCAGATGCCCATTGATGACGAGTATCGCGAATTCATAAAGGGCACAGTAGCCGACATTCAAAATATCGGCAGCGGCAAAGGCGGCGGAGCTATCACTGGGGCAATGTTCATCAAAGAATTCGCCGGCGACTCGCCTTGGATCCATTTAGATATCGCCGGGACCGCCTGGAACGACGACGCGAAATCGTGGCTAGCTAAAGGCCCTACGGGAGTCGCGCTCCGTACGCTTGTTCATCTCGTCATGTCGTACTGATTTTTCCTCTTCGTTTTGTTTTCCGTTGTAGTGGCGCAGCATGCAGCGCCACTACAAGAGGGGCACGGCGTGCCGTGCCCCTACATTTTTTCTGGCGCTTCGATTCCTAGCAGCCCAAGTGTCTCCACCAAGCGCGCTTCGACTAGTTCGGTGAGCCGCAATAGGAACGCGCGTTTTTGCTCATCGGCTTCGTTCAGGATGTGGTGCTTGTGATAGAAATTGTTGAACTCTTGCGCCAATTGAAACGCATACTTGGCAATGAATGCAGGTTCTTGCGCGCCGATGGCCGCTTCCACCGCACGATCCAGTGAGCCCACGCTCAACAACAATTCCCACAAGCCGTTTCCTTCGGGGCCAGCAAATAGTGCGGCCGCAGTTTCAGGAGTGACGGCAACATTCGTGGCGCCGGCTTCTACACCTTTGCGGCGTATTCCACGAATCCGCACGACTGCATATTGGCAGTACGGCCCCGTCTCGCCTTCAAAACTGAGAGCGTCCTTGAAATCGAACGCAATGATCGCGTTGCGCGTAAATTTCAGAAGGAAAAACCGTAGCGCGCCGATGGCAATCTCATGCGCGGTTCGCTTTTGTTCTGACTCGCTCATTTCGGCGTGGCGTTGCTGGACTTCGGCGAGGGTTGCAGCTTCGAGCTTGTCGATTAGATCGTCTGCTTTGACGCCGAAACCCCTGCGGCCGCTCACTTGGATGAAAGGGAGTTTGGCTTCCTCAGGCGTAAGTTCGTAACCCATTTCCGCGGCGCAGCGGGGAGTAAGAACAACGAAGGCATACGAAAGGTGAATGGATTTGTTCGCGGCTTCGGCGTGGCCGAGGCGCCGCAGGGCTTCAGCTACGACATCCTGCACGTAGGCTTGGCGCGTGTCGATAACGTTGTAAACCGCAGTCGCAGGCTCGGCGAAATGCGGTGCAGCGGGATCACTTTTGATGGTGGTCGTGGCCCAAACCGTTTCCCCTTCGGGCGTGGCTGGCCATTTGCGATAGTTGAAATCCTTACCGAGTAAGCCGAACTTCCAAAGTTGATAGGCGATGTCCTTACCGACATAGGTGACGGTGCCATTGGAACGGACGATGATTTTGTCTTGGATATTCTCTTCGTCGTCCTCAGGTGCCTCAGGAGATGCCTCAGGTTTTGCTTCGGCCGGTTTCTCTTGGGTCTTCGATTCTTCTTTCCAGGGCATGATCCAGCAGCCGGCCATTTTCCCGGCGCTCACCAACTGAATGACGCCGAACTTTTTTAGTAGCTCGAAGGCGGCGTCCCAGAACTTGAGGTGAAGGATTTCGCTCTCACGGGCAAGCAGCTCGTACGAGATGCCGACGCGAGCCATAGTTTTGAGATGCAGACTTGTGATGGTGTCAGCGACAACTTGGGCGACTTCGGATTCTTCGCCACGATCTTCCTCAATGGCTTTGAGAGTACGCGCGCGAAGTTCAGCGGCACGCGGTTTGTCCTCTCCAAGATATTGGGTGGTTTTGGCGTAGAGATCCCAACAGTAATAATCGAAGCGCGGCTCCATAGCGGCCATTTTCACGCTAACGGGAGTGAGGCGCTCCATGTCGAGGAAGCCGATGACGACATCCGCGACCTGGACACCGGTGTTGTCGATGTAATTTTGGATCTGAACTGGATTTCCGGCGTGACGAAGGATGCGCGCCATGGTGTCGCCGAGGACGGAATTTCGGAGATGACCGATGTGCGCGGCTTTGTTGGGATTGATGCTTGTGTGCTCGACAATAACCTTTCCAGATTTGTTTGTTGAGGGAAGTGGCGAGGGGCGAGTGACTAGTGGCGAGCTAGCGTCCCAGAATGCTGCGCGATCAAAATACGCGTTCAGGTATCCCGCTCCAGCGACTTCGATTCGTGCAACGCCCTGGACCTTGCCAAGTTTGGTTGCGATTTCTTGCGCGATGATGCGCGGAGCTTTTTTCAGACGCTTGGCCAACTCGAAGCAGACGGGAGAGGCGGCTTCCCCCATTTCGATTTTCGGAGGGCGATCGAGGGCGACATCCATGGAGATGGAGTAGTGCTCCTGGATGTGGCGCACAAGGGCTTCGCGAAGGCGATTAGAGAGCGTTAGGTACACAGTGCCTCGTTCGGAGAGATGGGTGAGTATAAGTGGCAGGGAGGAGCTGGGTCAAAAGGTGACGGAGAGTTTGGGAATGCACGATACCCCCACCCACCCCCCCGTTGTGCACGAGGTTGTTCCGAAGTCTCTGAAAATACAGGGAATAGGTGGGATTCCTGCGTGCGCGCATGCTTGTAACAGATTGAAATGAAAGGGGATGCGAGGGGCTCTATGTGGAACGGAATACGCGGGAGATTGGCAGACGAGGAAAAGCTAGCGCGGCGGTTTTTCGGACAACCAGCCGAGCGAGACATAGATCATGTTACCATGAGAGGTAATAAATGTCAAGAATTACTTTATATATAATAGAAAGGAAAAGAGTTAAAGCGGGCAGCGGGCGTGAAGACATCAAAAAAAGAGGATCGGCAGGATGCCTCGGACTTTTCGTGGTAACCTAACATGGCTATGAAGCGCGAACCCTTAATAGGACTCTGCCAACCGGTGGGTAGCACCAGCCGTGCGGCTGGGCCTTATAAGCCCTGGTAAACGCCAGATTAGCGTGCCGGGAGGGGGCAGCACCCTCACCCACCACCAAATTCCCAAAAAAATTAGGACGTAAGCTTTCGGGCGGCGGGCAGTAGAGTTCCTTTGTTTGACACTCCTGTGTTGCGCCGATAGTATCAATCAGCTCGCGTGACGTCGTACTTCTCTTGCAGAGAAGCTTGTGTGTAGGCGGCGAAACTCCATGAAACTTGCCTATTTTGATTGCTTTAGCGGGATTAGCGGAGATATGACGCTTGGCGCGCTGGTGGATGCGGGTTGTTCGGTCGAGCATTTGCGTTCGGAGCTGCGCGGATTGCAAGTTCCGGGATGGGATCTGACCGCTGAGAAGGTTTGGAAGAACGGGATGGCGGCGACTTATGTAAAGGTGGTAACGGAGGATCAGTCGAAGCACCGGTCTTTGAGCGCGATATTGGAGATTTTGGAGAAATCGCAGCTTGCAGCGGGAGTGCGAGATCGGGCTGGGGCGATTTTTCGGAAGTTGGGAGAAGCGGAAGCGCGGGTGCATGATGTTCCGCTGGAAAAGATTCATTTTCATGAGGTTGGAGCGGTAGACGCGATCGTGGATATTGTTGGGGCGTGCGTTGGGTTTCATGCGTTGGGGATCGAGAAGTTTGCTTGTTCGCCTTTGAATGTGGGTGGTGGGACGGCGAAAATGGCGCACGGTGTTTTGCCGGTGCCAGCGCCTGCAACGGCGAACTTGTTGCAGGGTAAGCCTACTTATTCCAATGGCGTGCAGAAAGAGTTGGTGACGCCTACAGGGGCGGCGATTGTGGCTACGCTTTGCGATTCGTTTGGACCGCAGCCGGCGATGACGGTGTCGGCGATTGGGTATGGGGCGGGGACGGCGGATCTTGAGGGGCAGCCGAATGTTGTGCGGATTATGGTGGGGGAGGCTGTTGGGAAAGGCGAAGAGAAAGGCGCACAGGCAGGAGTGCCCTTCGACGCTCAGGGCAAACCTGTGCTACTGGACGAAGAGATTGCTGTTGTAGAAGCGAACCTTGATGATATGAACCCGCAGATTTATGGGTACTTTTTGGAGAAGGCGTTGGGGGCCGGGGCGCTGGATGTTTACACTACGCCGGTGCAGATGAAAAAGAATCGGCCGGGGACTTTGTTGACGGTTTTGTGCAAGCCGCAGGATACGAATGCATTGATGTCTTTAATTTTTGTGGAGACGACTACGTTCGGAGTGCGGACTTATCGGGCGCAGCGGCGCGTTTTGCCTAGAGAATGGGTTAGCGTCGCGACGGATTACGGGGATGTACGGATTAAGGTTTCTCGGGTGAATGGGCGGATTTTGCATGTCGCGCCGGAGTTTGAGGATTGCAAGAAGCTGGCGGCTGAGAAGGATGTGCCTTTGCAGAGGGTGATTGCTTCGGCTTTGCGAAATTACGAGAAAAGACAAGAAAAAAGATAACGCAGAGACGCAGAGGACGCGGAGCCAGCGCAGAGAAGAAAAAAACGGAAGAGACGAGAAAAGAAGAACGGGACGGAGAAGAATGGCTGCGGGAAAACCAAAATATTATTTGACTACGCCGATCTACTACACGAACGGGTTGCCGCATATTGGGCATACGTATTCGACGATCGTGTGCGACACCATTCGGCGGTACAAGCGCATGCGCGGGTACGACGTGGTGTTGACCACCGGCACGGACGAGCACGGCGTGAACGTGGAGCGGTCGGCAAAGAAAGCTGGGATTCCGGAGTCGGAATTCGTGGCGAAGATGGCCGCGCAGTGGAAGGCGCTTTGGGATGAGTTGGGCGTGCAGGGCGACGAGTTTATTCGTACGACGGATTTGAAGCATGCGCATACGGTGCAGTGGCTTTTTAAATTGTGCCGCGAAAATGGCTACGTGTATCCGGGGCACTACACGGGGCAGTACTGCATTTACGACAATGCATATGTCGATGTGAAGCCGGGCGAGAATTGTCCGGATTGCGGGCGGCCTACAGAAACGGTTACAGAAGACAATTTCTACTTCAAGCTCTCCGCTTTTCAGAAACCGCTTCTCGATTTTTATTCGAAAAGTCCGAACTTTATCCAGCCCGAGGCGCGGCGGAATGAGGTCCTGAGCTTTGTCGAGGGCGGGCTAAGGGATCTCAGCATTACGCGGACATCCATTCGATGGGGGATTCCAGTGCCGGGTGAGGAGCCGCACGTTTTTTATGTGTGGTTCGATGCGTTGACCGCATATTTGAGCGCGGTGGGCGGCCCACAGTATGAGAAGAGTGGTTATTGGCCGGCGGATTTGCATTTAGTCGGCAAAGAGATTATTCGGTTTCACGCGGTGTATTGGCCGGCGTTTTTGATGGCCGCGGGATTGCCGATTCCGAAGCAGATTTGGGCGCATGGGTGGTTGTTGATGGATAGCGCGAAGATGAGCAAGTCGCTGGGAAATGTGGTGCGACCGCGGCCGATTGTGCACGTTTTGGGAATGGATGCGCTTCGTTATTATTTGCTGCGCGAGACGGTGTTTGGGCAGGATGGGAATTTTAGTTATGACGCGCTGGTGCAGCGGTACAACAGCGATCTGGCGAACGGCTTGGGCAATTTGGCTAGCCGCACGGCGGCGATGATTGAGAAAAATTGCGGTGGGAAGATTCCAAAGCCCGGGGCGCTCCAGGCGCAAGATACGGCGCTCGCCAAAGAAGCGCAGACGGCTATCGGCGAGGTGATGGAGCACTACGAGAAGCTAGAGTTCTCGCGCGGGTTGGAAGCGATTTGGTCGTTGATTTCGGCGGCGGATAAGTATTTGACGGTGGAGAAGCCGTGGTCGCTCGGAGAATCAGGCGACGAGCAGCAGCGGCGGGCTACCGTACTTTGGACGACGGCTGAAGTGTTGCGCGTTGTGACTGTGCTCACGCATCCCGTTTTGCCAGAGAGCACGGCGAAAGTTTGGGTCCTGCTCGGACAGTCGGGAGCGCTTGGGGCAGTGGATTTGGACGGATTGGCGTGGGGGCAACTCGCGCCGGGCACTACGCTTGGTAAATCGCAGGCGTTATTTCCGAGGATTGAAAAAACAGAAGCGATTGAGAGGATGGAAGCCATGGAAAAAGAAGCACAGAACGCACCTTCACCCATTGCGGCAACGACACCGGCAGCAGCGACGGCAGCGGCTAGCGCAGGAACGGCGGCGGCTCCGGCTGCAGCTGCGCCTGCGGCGGACCCGAAAATCGGGATTGAGGATTTTGCGAAAGTCGAGATGCGCGTGGGACAGATCAAGACTGCCGAGCGCATTGTGGGAGCTGACAAATTATTGAAGCTCACCGTGGATATTGGGACGGAGATTCGCCAGATTTGCGCGGGGATCGCGCAGTTTTATGAGCCGGAGAAATTGATTGGGCGGAAAGTGGCGGTGGTGGTGAATCTTGCGCCGCGGAAATTGCGCGGGGTCGAATCCAACGGGATGATAGTTGCTGCCTCCGTCGGCCCCGAAGGCCGACCGGTGTTGGCAGGATTTCCGGATGAGGATGTGGAGGTTGGGGCGCGGTTGAAGTAGGTATCTGCGGCAGGTGTTGTAGTGGCGCAGCATGCTGCGCTTGTGGAGGCGTGATTTGTCGCCAGCAACGCGCTTAAAACATCGCGACTACACGTCTTCGGGCTTGTATTTCGTAACGATTTGCGCGGATTTCAAACGGTGCATTTTTGGCGAGGTGCAATGAGGAAGGGTTCAGCTTTCTGCTCTTGGGCACTTGGCACACGAAAGCTGGATAGGAGTTCCCTTGCATTTTGCGCGGATCCGGCTGCATGAATCGATTGTTATGCCGAATCATGTGCATGGGATGGTTGAGATTGTGCAATCGTTGGTAGTGGCGCAGCATGCTGCGCCACTACAAGAGCTTCGTGAGCAGGGCCCTAGTCTTGTTCGCGGTTCGCTTTCCGTAATTATTCGGTCGTTTAAAACGGAGGTGACGCGGCGGGCGCATTTGGAACTGAACTGGAAGGGCGAGATCTGGCAGAGGAATTATTTTGACAGAGTGATTCGTGATGGGCAGGAGTTTTCGGACGCGGAGAGATACATCGCTGGGAATCCGATCCGATGGCAAGCGCAGAGAGAACGGATGATCGAGGATTCACAGCGCAAGGAAAGACTGGCGCAGCATGCTGCGCCACTACAAAGCCGGTGGCGGGGTTGAGAGTGAGATGGAATTGATTGATTCACATGCGCACATTGATGACGAGCGATTCGCGGAGGATCGCGAAGCGATGCTCGATAGGGCTCGGATCGCCGGAGTAACTACGCTCTTGGCGATTGGGACTGGACCCGGGCCGCATAAATTGGATGCGGCTTTGCCTTTTGCCGAGGAGTATGCGTGGATCTACACCACCGTGGGAATTCATCCGCATGAGGCGAAGGAAGTGACGCAGGCGCATCTCGATGAACTGGCGCGGTTGGCGAAGCATCCTAAGGTGATTGCTTGGGGCGAGATTGGGTTGGACTATTTTTACGATCATTCGCCGCGCGATGTGCAGGAGCGCGTGTTTCGGGAGCAGATGGCGTTGGCCGCGGCGGCGAAGTTGCCAATCATTATTCATTGCCGTGATGCTTGGGCGGATTGTTTGCGAGTGATTGAAGAGGTGTGGCGTCCTACGGGGTTGGGCGGGATTTTGCATTGCTTTACTAGCACGCTGGAAGACGCGCGGCGCGGTGTCGATATGGGGTTTATGGTTTCGTTTGCGGGGAATTCGACTTATCCGAAAACGCAGAATTTGCGTGACGTTGTGAAAGCTTTGCCGATGGAGAACATTTTGATAGAGACAGACGCGCCGTATCTTGCGCCGCAGCCTTACCGAGGGAAACGCAACGAACCGGCTTACGTGGCGGAAGTGGCGCGTACACTCGCTAGTGTGAGAGACTTAGCCGCGGAAGAATTCGCCGCCAGGACAGCAGGGAATTTTCGGCGATTTTTCTGTCTTTCCCAGCCGTCGATGAGCGCGGCTGCGGAGTCCCAAAGATGATTGCAGGGCAGGGGAGGAAGGCTATCGCGCTGCTTACTGTCAAAGAGATTTTTGATCTCGTGCGAGAGGATTTGGTTTTGGTTGAGGAAGAACTCGCGCGACAGAGCGCTGGCGCGTTCGAGCCGGTTGCGGAAATTACGAGCTATTTGCTTGGTGGCGGAGGAAAGCGTTTACGCCCGGCGCTGCTTTTACTATGTAACGGATCTACTGGGCGGCGGAGTCCGGGAGCGATTCGATTGGCTGCGGTCGTGGAGCTGCTTCACAGCGCTACGTTGATTCATGACGACGTGATTGATAGCGCAGACACGCGGCGTGGTCGGCCTTCAGCGAATTCGCGTTGGGGGAATCATCGCAGTGTTTTGGCGGGGGACTGGCTTTACATGCAGTCGTTTCAGATGGCGCTGGAGGAAAGAAATTTTCGCATTCTTGATGTGCTGATCGATCTTACGCAGAAAATGGTTGAGGGCGAACTAATTCAGCTCGCAAAAATTGGGCGGATCGACGTTACGGAAGAAGATGCGCTGCGGCTCGCTACGTATAAGACCGCGTGTTTGTTTAGCGGTTGCGCGCGATTGGGAGCGGTGCTTGGCGGACTTGAGGGCGCTGAGGAAGAAGCGCTTGCCGATTATGGGCGTTATGCGGGGCTGGCATTTCAGTTGGTGGATGACCTTTTGGATTTTACGGCGTCGACCGAGCAGCTTGGGAAGCCGGTGCTCAGCGATTTGAAAGAGGGAAAGGTTACCTTGCCCTTGATCTACGCTATGGATAATGGGCACCGGGATGCGCGTGCGTTGGTGGCGCGGGTGCTCGAGGAAAAAGAGTTTCATTCGGTGCGGGCGGAGACGATTGTTTCGTTGGTGCAGGATTCTGGGGCGCTCGATCGGGCGCGGAGTCTTGCGCATGAGTATGCCCGTCGCGCCAAAGCCTGTTTGGAGGGTCGCGTGGATTCGGAGTATGCGCGGGCGTTGATGACGTTGCCGGATTTTATTTTAGAGCGCGAGAATTAAAAGCCAGGTTTTGCGAAGACGGGCACGGCCCTTCGAAGCTCAGGGTAAACGTGCCGTGCCCCTACGGAAATGCTTCCTTTTAAACTGGTCTACCACGAAGGCTACGACTTAAACCTAGGCGAGCACGTTTTTCCTTCACAGAAATTCCGTTTGATTGCGGAAATGTTAGTGTGCGAGGGAATCGCTGGTAGCGAGGATTTCCTTACGCCAGATTTCGCGCCGGACGAGGATATTCTGCGGGTGCACACGTCCGAGTGGGTGCACAAGCTGAAGACCGGAACGCTGTCAGCTAGCGAAATTATGAAATTGGAGATTCCGTTTTCGAGGGAGGCAGTGGAAGCGTGCTGGCTTGCGGCTGGCGGATCGATTTTGGCGGGGCAGGCGGCTTTGCGTGACGGGTTTGGGTGCAATTTGGGCGGCGGATTTCACCATGCTTACCCGGGGCACGGCGAGGGATTTTGCGCGATTCATGATGTGGCAGTGGCGATTCGAAGGCTGCAGCATGACGGCGCGATTCGAAAGGCGATGGTCGTCGATACGGATGTGCATCAGGGGAACGGGACGGCGGCAATTTTTGCGGACGACGAGTCCGTTTTTACGCTTTCCATCCATCAGGAAAATAATTATCCGGCGTATAAGCCGCCTTCGGATGTGGATTTGGAGATGGCCGATCGCGTGGAAGATGACGAGTATCTGGCAGCATTGATTCCAGCGCTGCAGACCGCGCTGGATGAGTTTCAGCCGGAGCTACTGTTTTATGTCGGTGGGGCGGATCCTTTTTGTGAGGACCAGCTTGGCGGGTTGATGCTGACGAAGAACGGGCTGAAGACGCGCGACCGTCGCGTATTTGAAGAAGCGCGGCGGCGCGCAATTCCTGTGGCGACCGCATTGGCTGGGGGATATGCGCGGCGCATCGAGGACACGATTCGAATTCATGTGAACACGATTCTTGCCGCCCGGGAAGTCGCGCTCGCTTTTCCTTCGGCTTCGGCGGCTGGACAAGATTAGAATTGCGTTTGCAATCAGAGTTCACTTTATTTAACAGAATATGAGGTATTCATGATGCGTCCTAGAGTGCGCACCGCTTCTGGTTTGTTTTTTCTCGGAGTCATGCTGGCGCTGGTTCCCGTCGCTGCGCGTAAAGCCTCGGCCCAAGCGCCTGCGGACTCAGAGAAAAAATTGAAAGTATACATTTCGGTGGACATGGAAGGCGTAGCAGGGACTGTCACTGCGGACCAGCTTGGCCCAAGTGGATTTGAATATGAGCGCTTTCGCCATTTTATGACGGACGAGACGATGGCGGCAGTGCGAGCAGCAAACGAGGCGGGCGCCAGCGAGATCGTTGTAAGCGACTCGCATGGAAACGGAGAGAATTTGCTGATCGAGGAGTTTCCGAAAAACGTTCGAATTGTGCGCGCGTGGCCGCGGCATGGCGGAATGATGGCTGGCTTGGATTCGAGCTTCGGCGCGGCCATATTCATCGGTTATCACGCATCCACTACAAATCCGAAGGGCGTTCGTGCGCATACGTTTTCGAGCGCGCATTACGCCCGTGTGACTCTGAATGGCAATTCGGTGACTGAGGGGGAATACAACGCCGCTTATGCTGGTGCGAAGGGAGTTCCGGTTATCTTTGTATCTGGCGATGATGCTGCCGTGGAAGAGATCAAGTCGCGACTAGGAAACCTCGAAAGCGTCGAGACGAAGAAGTCGCTCGGTTTTCATTCGGCGGAAACTCTCACGCCTGCGGCTTCCTGCGACAAAATCTATGCTGGAGTGAAATCCGCTTTGGGCCGGCTGCACGACTTCAAGCCTTATGTGATCAAGACTCCAGTGACGCTGGAAATTACATTTAAGAATTACACGCCAGCGGAACTGCTGAGCTACCTACGGTCGGTGCAGCGAGTGGATTCGCATACGATCCGCTTTGTCGGCAAGGACATGGATGAGATTGATGATTTCGAGGAATTCGTGGGGAACTACAACGCCGATTTGGCGCCATGAGACGAGTTTTCTGCGCGTTCTTATTGGGCCGCGAGCGCGTGTCGGACCGCGTTGTTTAGTTCCGCATCCACATCATCCGGGTCGAATCCTTCCGCGCGATAGGCAATTTTCCCCGTGCGATCCAGTATCACAACGGTGGGAAAAGAGCGTACGGAGAGGAGCGTATCCAGCCCATCCGCAAAAACTACGGTTGTGCGCGGTTTTTCTTCCTGCAGATAGGGCGGCACTAGAGATTCGTCTTCGTCGCAATCCGCAGCAAGGAAAATGATGTCCGCGACTCCCTGGAATTGCGCGGCAACGCGCTCGAAATGGGGTTCCATTTCGCGGCACGGGCCGCACCAGGTAGCCCAAAAATTTACGACGACAATTTTTCCTTTTTGTTCGGCGAGCGAAAACGGCGAGCCATCTTGAGCCTTGCGCAAGGTGAAATCGTAGGCCTCTTTTGCTCCGGCATTTCTTTTCGGTTTCGCGGCTTCTGAGGACGCGGCGACCTCGTCGTAGGAGTGCAAGATATAATCACCGAGGCCCTGGTCGGAACCGTGGGCCAGGCGCCAGACGTTGCCGAGCTTTTGACGAATCTCGCGGCGGTTGGCTGCAGCAGCTGAAGTCGAGGCATCCGCCAAGGCGAAGGCTCTGGAATATTCGCGGATGGCGCTGGGCAAGTCCTTATTTAGTTCCGCGATTTCACCGAGTTTCTCTCCGGCGGCAGCACTCGGAGAGAGAGCCATACTCGCGCGAAAGTCTTTCTCGGCAGCGGCATTGTCGTGCAGCTTGAACGCAAGTCTTCCGCGAAGCACGAGAATATTCACATTGTCGCGCTTCTGCTCCGCTTCCCATTGTTCTTTTGAAACTTTGGGAGATTTTTCGCTGTCGGAACTGTTGTTGATAAAGTCCAGGACGCGAGTGGAATAATTGAGGGCGCGGCGGAGGGCTGCTTCGTCGTCATTGCGCTCCAATAGCTGAATCGCGAGCAGTGTCATGGACATGTCTTCCGGAGAAATGGCCACGAGGCGCTCGGCGTAATCGGTTGCGCGCGGGGAGTCTCGCAACTGCAGGCTGGCTTCGACGAGCGCGCGGTAGATCTTTGGCCGTTGCCGCGACTCCGGATAGTCTTTGAGAAATTCTTCGAGGTTGCGGACAAGCGAGGCCCGGTCATTGCCGGCGCGATCGATCGCTTGTTGCAACTCTTCGGTTTCGGATAGTGTTTTTGCGACAGGCTGCTTGGGAGTGGTGGGTTTTGTGCTCAGTGCTGGAGTCGCCGGACTTCCGCTTTGCTGAGCGGACGCAGGATGGCTCGCGAGACACACGGACAGGATCGCGAGAGGCATGGGGCCAAGCGCGAGGAGTTTTCGCGTGCTAGTCATCAATTTGAATTCTAATCTGTTTGGTGAAAATTACCGAATGGCAGCGGGAGGGGCCCTTACAGGGTAAACAAGCCCCTCCCCTACATAGGTCGGCGATCAGCGAGTGCATAGGGCATTGGGCTTTGGCCAGAGAATCGGTTATTGCGCGCCTTGGACTTCAATAGAGCCGGATACGGTGTGGACTTCGACGCGGCCGCCGCCATCTCCCATGTGGGCGCGCAGCGAGTGCTTGCCTTGCTCCTCAATCATGATGGGAATTTGCGCGCTAATTTGACCGGTAACGGCGCCAGCGGAAAGATGAAAGCTGGCGCTGGAAGGTACAGCGATATCCACGGTACCGGAGACGGTCTTCAAATCCCAATAGCTATTGCCGCTTGGATTGCCCTGGACTGTAACGCGCCCAGCGGTAGCGTGGGCTTTCACGTCGCCATTTGCGTCACGCACCTCAACGGTTCCGCTGGAAGTGTTGGCATCGACGCGTCCGCCAGGATTTTTCACCTCTACATTGCCTGAAATGGAGTGAGCCAGGACGTCACCCTTGGCGTTCAAGACGGTAACATTGCCAGAGATGCTGGTGGCGCGCACATCATCGCCGCAGTTTTCGGCGGTGACCGTACCGCTGGTAGAAGAGAACTTGACCTCGCGGCCGATGTCTTGTCCACGGACCGTTCCAGACACTGAGGCCGCCTGCACGGGACCACGCAGGTTGCGAACAGACTGAGAACCGGACACGGTGGACGAATTGACTTCCGTGTCGCGTGGCACTTCGATGGCGTAAGTGATGGCGACGTTACGCAAGCGCGACATTTCTTTTCCGATGCGGAGAGTGTCGCCTTTGAGTTCGACGGGAGGGCTAGCGACGATGTCGTCCAGCCGTTGCTGTGGGTTGCCTAATCCAAAGCCGGAGACTCGCACATCCGCGTGCACGTGCACTTTGCTGTCAGCGCTGCCGACGATGCTTATGTCACCAGAGACATTGCTGAGTTCCAGGCGGATGGGACCCGAGACATCCAGAGAGCGGTCGAAACTGCCGGAGACGGAAGGGCCCATCTGGCAGCCAGCAAGCGCCACCACGATGGTGAGCAAGATGACAGATGAGGCCAGTTTGTGACGTCGCGTCATTCTTCCTCCGGCGCCAAAGGCGGCGCTTTCTTGCCTTTCCCTGTTAAAAGATACGCAAAGACTAATGAAAATGTTCCGGTAGCCCAAGGGACGAAGCTTGCCTTAGCGTGCAAGGCCTCTCATTCAGCGAGCCCTGCCGGTATCCCTCAAGATCCAGCGCGACAAACGTGAACCCCGCTGCTTTCAATCGCGCGGAGATAGACGCAGCCATTTCTGGTGACATCGCGCGAGGCATTTCTTCGGGAGCAATTTCCACGCGCGCAAGTTTATCGTGCAGGCGGACGCGAAATTGCCGGAAGCCCAGTTCGCGGAGAGCCGCTTCGCCCCGCTCCACAAGAGCAAGCCGCTCAGGAGTTACTTCCGTTCCGTAGGGAAGGCGCGAGGCTAGGCACGCGGAAGCCGGGCGGTCCCAAGTGGGCAGTCCCGCGCGTTGGGAGAGTAGACGAATTTCGGGTTTATGAAGTCCGGCGTCGAGCAGGGGCGCCAAGACGCGATGTTCCGAAGCCGCGCGGTGGCCTGGGCGGAAATCCAGCGTGTCGTCGGCGTTGACTCCATAAGCTATGACTGCGAAGCCGCGTTCTTGCGCCATCACATCGAGCACGGTGAACAACTCGTCTTTGCAGAAATAGCAGCGATCCGCGGCGTTTACGCGGTACCTGGGATTTTCCATTTCATGCGTTTCGATGAATTCATGGCGAACGCCCAGCTGGCGGACAAAATCCTCCACTACAGCGCGGTCATGCGAGGAGTAGCTTGGGGAGAGCGCGGTCACCAACAAGGCACGCTCACCGATGGCGCGATGTGCGGCCCACGCGAGGTAGGCGGAGTCGGCGCCTCCGGAGAGAGCGACGATCACGGAAGGGAATTCAGCCAATTGCTTCAGCAGCGACAACTCTTTTTCTTCCGCCGAAAGTTGCCCCTGTTCCCCGAGATGGATATGCACGAATGTATTCATTTCCATCGAGAGTATACCCCACCGGATGGATTATTTCGTTTGCCCGCTTCGTACGAAGGCATGGTCATTTGAAATCTAGCAAGACGTCGACCGTATGTTTGTCCGCGTCCGTGCGCAGCCAATGGCCGACGGTATCGTAGTGCACGGGCAGTTCGCCGAAGATCTCGGCCGGATGAGACTGCAACTGAGTAAGAAATTTTTCGAAGATAGACTTGTCAAAAACAGCGCCAGCGGGGATGGACCACATTTGATGAATGCGCCCTTCGGCTGCGAGCGAAAGCCCAGTCAGAACCATCGTGCCATAGTGATACTGCGGACCTTCCGTTACAGAGACTGCATAGGAAACGCCGTGCGTCTGGTCATCGTACGAGGCGACGGGATCAATTTTTGCATCGAGGTAGCCCAGGTGTTCGTATTCTTCCCGGGCGCGGTCCCACCCTGCCTCGATTTGCATGCCGTCGGCTGCGTCATCAGTTTTTAGCCCGATTTCTTTGGAAAGCGTGATGGTGGAAAGAACAGAGTTTCCGGACCACTGGGCTCCCTTCCAGTGATAAACAGCGCCAGTGGCAACCGGGATGAAAATCGGGATTTGATCGGGCAGTTTCTGATTGGGATTGCCAGTCAAGCGTACTTCGGGCGGGCCGAGCTTCACGCGCAGGAAGCCTTGCTTTAGATAGAACGGCCGCAATTGCTCCGAAAGAAAGAGATCGATGGTCATGCGCGAAAAAGGCTTGCCCTGAACATCGGCAAGCTGTTGCTGCACGACATGGGAAGAAGAAACAGCGGGATCGCTAAATTCCACGCTGGCGATGAAGAACGCGGCGCCCTCGACGTGAAATTCCTGGACGTTGCCTTCGGCGAGAGGACTGGGAAGCAACTGGTGTTCTACAGTTACGTTGAGCTGGTGCGAGGCCAGCAAATCTTTCACGGCATCCGTGGCCTGATCCACGACCGCGCCGGCTTCGGGAAGAGTACCGTCGAAGAAGGTTGCTTTTTTGCGGATGGCGTCGCCGAGTTCGCCATCTGAGAACCATGGAATGTTGTCGAAGTAAACGGGAACTCGCGGAGCTTCTTCGAGTTGGAATGTTACCGTGAGGCCGTCAGCGCGTGTTTGAAAGCTATAGTTCACTATGGCAAACATGCCTGTTTGCAGCAGACGGTCTGCAGCGGCTTGCAGTTCTGTTTTTCCGACTTGGGAGCCTTTTTCGAGTTGGGCGAGCGCGATGATTTGGGCTTCGGAAAGAGTTTTTAGCCCTTGCGCGCGGACCTCGTGGAGACTTGCGGTCGCTGGTGCTGAGGTTTGAGCTTGCGCAGGTAGAAAGAAAAGAATCGAAGCAAAAAGACGGATCCCTAAGAAGACGCGGAAGAAGCGACTCATGTTTTCAGTTTAGCGGAAAAAGGCGCGCGGGCCTATTCAGGGGAGAGACTGTAGCAAGAATGTAGTGCGAAGGACTGTGCGAGATCTTTCTGCTATTCGACCGTTACGGATTTTGCCAAGTTACGGGGTTGGTCGACGTCGCAGCCGAGGCGCACCGCGATATGGTACGCGAGAAGTTGCAACGGAATGATCTCCAGCAGTGGCGCGAGAATTTCCGGCGCCGGGGGAAGCTCGATGATGTGATCGGACGCTTCGCGAGCGAGGTGGTCTTTTTCGGTAGCGATGGAGATGACGATTCCATCGCGGGCTTTTACTTCTTGGATGTTGGAGACGCTTTTTTCGTAGCGTGTGACAGATTCCGGGTCGGTGTCGTCGCGAGTGGCAAGGACAACCACGGGCAGATTTTCATCGATGAGGGCATTGGGCCCGTGTTTCATTTCGCCGGCGGGATAGCCTTCGGCGTGAATGTAGGAAATTTCCTTGAGCTTCAGCGCGCCTTCCAGGGCGATCGGATAATGAATGCCGCGCCCGAGATAGAGAAAGTCCGTGTAACGGAAAAACTGGCGAGCGAGATTTTCGTAAAAACCGGAGGCATCGGCCTGCAGGATCGTCTCCATCTTGTGAGGGATACGCGTGAATTCCTGCATGAGCTTTACGGCGGCGGCCGGGGCGAGCTTCCCACGAATTTGGCCTAGATAAGAAGCGAGGAGCATGAGCGCGGCCAATTGTGCCGTGAAAGCCTTCGTCGAGGCCACGCCGATTTCTGGACCCGCGTGCGTGATAATTGTTCCTGCGGCTTCGCGAGTGATCATCGACCCTATGACATTGCAGATAGCGAGAGTCGGCGAGCCTTTGAGCTTGGCTTCGCGCTGAGCCGCCAGAGTGTCAGCTGTTTCGCCGGACTGGCTGATACAAACGGTTAAAGTTTTCGAATCCAGAATAGGATCGCGATAGCGGAATTCGCTGCCGTAGTCGACTTCGACTCGCAGGCGAGCCAGCCGTTCAATCATGAATTTCCCGGCCAGGGCGGAGTGCCAACTGGTGCCGCAGGCGACGATACGCACTTGCTCGAACTCGCGGAACTGCTGCTCGGAGATTTGCATCTCGTCCAGGAAAACTTTTCCTGTGTCTTGCGAGATGCGGCCGAGCAGAGTGTCGCGCACAGCACGGGGCTGCTCGAAAATCTCTTTTTGCATGAAGTGCTTATAGCCGCCCTTTTCGGCCATGATCGGGTCCCAAGCGACATGATGCGCGGGGCGCTCGACGGCGCGGCCATCGTGATCCATCACGTGAACGCCGCTCTGCGTGAGGACGGCGATATCGCCATCCACGAGGAAGAAGATCTGGCGAGTGTGTTCGAGGAGCGCGGGGATGTCGCTGGCGACAAAGTACTCGCCGTCGCCCAATCCGATAACAGAGGGCGGACCGATGCGCGCCGCTACGATTTTGTGCGGATCACGAGCCGATAGGAAGACCAAGGAGTAGATGCCGCGCAATTCCTTGAGAGACTTGCGAACCGCGTCTTCGAGCGACGCGCCGCCTTGCGAGTTTTTTTCAACGAGATGGGCGACAACTTCCGTGTCTGTTTCGGTGACGAATTTGTGACCTTCGCGCTGGAGCTGTTCTTTCAGCTCGAGATAATTTTCAATGATGCCGTTGTGAACGACGACAATTTGGCCGGTGCAATCGCGGTGTGGATGCGCATTTTCTTCGGTGGGACGGCCGTGAGTGGCCCAGCGGGTGTGGCCGATGCCGTAGGTGCCTTCAATGGGCGACTTCTGAATTACTTCCTCAAGATTGCGAAGCTTGCCCGGAGCGCGGCGGATTTCGAGTTTTCCTTCTTTGGTGACGACCGCGATGCCCGCGGAATCGTAGCCGCGGTACTCTAACTTTCGCAGTCCTTCGATGATGACAGGCACTACCTTCTTCGGCCCGATGTAACCGACAATTCCGCACATGCGCGGGGTCTCCTGAGAATGCTATTTCGTTAGACTAGCACGGACTTGCGATGGCCAGCGGCTTCCTCTCGTAGATGTGGCGAAAAGTGCCAGGTTGCATCAGGGCCGCAGAGGTGCGTCCGGAGCCGACTGCAGTTCGTAGGAAACGAGATTGCGGTTTGAATCGAAGTGGAATGTGACGCGCGCGGTGGCGGGCTGAAGCGTGTCCGTGTCGACGTGGCGCACCACGGCGACAAGAGAATTCGTGTCGGGAGAGTCCTCGACGGTGTAGCCGCGCGACTTGAGGAAATGGTCCACACGGGACATGGGGGTGCCCGGAGGAAGTTGAGCGTTGAGCAACTCGTCGATCTTTTGCAAGCGCGAGTCGGAAGTATGGGAGTGGCTCTTGCATCCAGTAGCCAATAGCAACGAGAGAAGTGCAACGCAAGCCAGCGGTAGAAACGACTGAAGATAGGAAGACGGCGACGAGGGGTGGCGATAGTGAACCATGGCGCGGCGCGCTTACTCTACGATTTCGAAGCAGGATTCTTCAATGACGGGGTTGGTGAGCACTTCTTTCGAGATGTGCTCAACTTGCTTCACGGCTTCCTCGTGGCTCAACCCTTCGACATTTAGCACGAAGAATTTTCCCTGGCGAACATCCTTGACGAATGCATAGCCCAGCCCGGTGAGAGCGTGTTGAATGGTTTGTCCTTGAGGATCGAGAACCGTGCGCTTCGGCATCACCCAAACGTGTGCTTTCATGGGGGTAAGTATAACATTGCGGGCTACTGGAAAAAGCGTCCGGCGGAATCACACACCCGTGCGCACTACGGCTTTTGGCCGCGCGGAGCAGTGTGGGTCAGGAATTGGGGGATTTCTTGAGATGGAACTTTTCGAACTCCGTGAGGAAGGCGTGTTCGAAGCTCATATCCGCCAGTTGGGTGAGTTCGGATTCGCTCAGGCCCATTTGAGCAGCGTTTTCGTATTCGGCTCGCAGCGTCGTATGAAACATTGCGGGGTCATCTGTGGAGAGGACGATGGGGATGCCGTGGCGCCAGAGTTGCGGCAGTGGATGGTCCGAGATGCGCGCTTCGAGAAGATGCATCTGTTTTGCTAGCGCGCCGGTGCGGATGTTGCTCTGCGGACAAATTTCGAGAGGAATGCGGCGGTCGACGAGCAAGTCCATGAGCGCGGGATCTTGCGCGGCGGCGATGCCGTGGCCGATGCGCTCGACGTGCAGCAATTCAATGGCTTCGCGGATTTTATCGGGGCCGCCGACTTCTCCGGCATGCATCAAGAGATGAAGGCCATTGTTGGCAGCTTGCTCATAAACGGGGCGAAATTCGTGCGTGGCGATGCTCATTTCATCGCCGCCGATACCAAACGCCACAATCTTTTTGGACTGGCAGCGTTCGGCTGCGTTTACAACGTCCATTGCCGCTTCGGTCCCGAATTGCCGTGCGGCATCGAAAACCCAGTTTATGCGAAGCCCCCTGTTCTCAAACGGTTCAGTGGCCTGCAACATGGCTTCGAAATTGGCCTCTGGCTCTTGTTTGCGAAGCAGCATGACTCCGATCGAAAGAGTGACTTCGGCATAGACCACTCCTTGTGTCAGAAGGTGCTCGCACAAGTCTCGCGCGATAAGTCCATAGTCGCGCGGCTCACGTAGAAACGACGTGACCCACTTGAACGCGTCGATGAAGCCGGTGAAGTCGCGATAGGTGTAACGCTGGCGGACCTCTTCTTCTGTAAGGACGATGTTGTATCGTGCCGTTAGCGCGCACACCGTCGCCGGCTGAATCGATCCTTCGAGATGGAGATGCAACTCGGCTTTCGGTAAGAAAAGAATGCTTGCTGGAAGGAGTGAAGATCTCATTCGATACGCATCAATGAGGCAATTGCGGCCGGCCGGCGTTGATCCACGCCGTCATCCAATACGAGCCCACATCGGTAGAAGCTTCGGAAAGTTGTCGGATCAACATGGCGGCGGCCTGGTTGTAGAAGCGATCGTAGTATTCGTCGTTGTACGCGTAGGACTTTCCGGCAATGTAGGCATTGCGATCCGCGAGAAGAATGGTTTCGAGCCAACTGTGAGAGGCGAGGCAGACTTCGAAAGCATGATCCGTCGGATCGTTGATGTAGGAAGCGTCGCTGGGCCGCATGGGGAAGAAGGAAGAATAACGATCGATAAGAATGGTCCCAAATCGCTCGTTCACACCCATCTGCGCGGTCAGTTTGCCGTCGAAATCTTCCGTAGTGCTGAAGGGATCGTGGGCTTCAGCCACATAGTTAGCAAGAATCGCAGCGTCGAGTTTGGCGTCTTCCCAGCGGCCGGTTTTCATGTCTTCGGTGAGCCTCTGGCTATATACGCCGATCTCCCACGGCAGCACGCCATTCGCCTCCAGCTTTGATTTGCCGTATTTGGCTACGGCAGCTTTGTAACTGCGCGGCAGGGCGTCGAAAGGGAAGCGGCCGTATTTGTCGAGATAAACATGGTTGTTGCGCTTTTCCGCTGGAGTCTTTGCGACCGCATCCAGTGGATCGATGACGTGCAGGAGAAGAATCGCGCGGTACGATTCGAAGAACCCACGAATGTCTTGCGGCAGAGTGTCGATGGCTTGGTTTACGACGAGCTTGTGCGCATTGCGGCCCCAAGCGGCGAGGCCCTGGGGGAACATCACGCAAATCCCCAGCAGAAACCCAAACAAAAGGCCCGCTCGGATTTGTGATTCTTTGGGAAATCCCCAACGCATTTTCGATTCCTCTAACGTCTGTTGGCGGCCCGGAGCGTGCTGTGCCTCCGGCCATAGAAATAGTAAATCACGAGACCGATGGCGAGCCAACTAATGAAGCGGAGCCAGTTCATGATGGGCAATCCAGCCATCAGCAAAACGCACGTGAGGATTGTGAGCACGGGTGCGATCGGTCCACCCGGCGCGCGGAATGCCCGTGGACGTTCGGGCTCGCGGTACCGGAGGATGAGCACACCTGCGGCGACCAACGCGAAAGCGAAGAGCGTGCCGATGTTAGCGAGATCCCCAAGCGTGCCGATATCGAGAAGTCCGGCAGGGACACCCACTGCGAAACCGGCGACCCATGTGGAGAAGTCTGGCGTGAGATACGTACGATGAACGCGGCTGAAAATTTTGGGAAAGAGGCCGTCGCGTGACATGGCAAACCAGACGCGCGCCTGGCCGATTTGAAAAACGAGCAGCGAAGAGATCATGCCCATAAGCGCGCCAATGAGAACGACGAGGCGGAGGCTGGAGATGTGCAGTTTCTTCAGCGTGTTGACGACGGGAGCGGCGTCGTCGACGAGTGTATCCCAACGAACAAGGCCGGTTAGGACCACGACCACGCCGATGTAAAGCACCGTACAGATGATGAGAGTAGCGATGATGCCGCGCGGAAGGTCGCGCTGAGGATTCTTACATTCTTCGGCTGCGGTGGAGACCGAATCGAAGCCGATATACGTGAAAAATACGATGGACCCACCGGTCAGGATGCCGGGCCAGCCGTTTGGAGCGAAGGGGTGCCAATTCGAAGTGTGAATGAATCGCGATGCGAAGGTGATGAAGGCGAGGATAGCAATGATTTTGATGAGTACCATGATGTTGTTGGTCTCCGCGGACTCGCGAATGCCGCGAACAAGAATCACGGTGAGAAGCATCACGATGATGAAGGCGGGCCAGTTGAAACCGAAATGCCAGCCTGGGCCGTAGATGTCGTTCCCTTGAAGGTCCTGAAGTCCTGAGGGCAAATAGGCGGGGGAGATCCAGCGAGGGTTGGGATGTAACCCGAACCAATCGAGAAGGTCCACCAGATGCGCCGAGAAGCCGACACTTACGGCCATGTTGCTGACGGCGTATTCCAAAATGAGATCCCACCCGATGATCCAGGCGATGAGTTCGCCCATCGTGGCGTATGTGTACGTATAGGCGCTGCCGGCGATGGGAATCATCGCCGCGAGTTCAGCGTAGCAGACGGAAGCAAATCCGCATGCGATGGCGACCAGTACAAAGGAAAGCGCGATGGCGGGGCCGGCGCCCGGGCGGCCGAACGAGGACTGGCGCGTGATCAAATATTGAAGGAGCGGAGCATTGAGAATCGAGGAGACTTGAAGTTTCTGGCCCGCGATGGCGGTGCCTACAATGGTGAAAATTCCAGAGCCGATTACGGCCCCAATCCCGAGAGAGGTGAGGCTTAGCCAACCCAAAGACTTTTTAAGTCGAACTTCCGCGTTCTCACAGTCCGAAATCAGTTGGTCGATGCCCTTACGATGGAAGAGTGCTGATCCCACTCATGCTCTCCGATCGCATCGCGGCAAGAGGAAACACCTGGCCGGACACGTGTTTGAGGAACGAACGCGCCTCAATGTACCCCGAGAAGCGCTGTTACGCAACAAGGGTTGCGCCGTTTGCAAGGGTTTCGTAAGCGCCTCAGGCAGGTTCGAGCTGGGCGTAACGCTCGATGAATTTCTTTGTACCACGGCCCGGAAAACTCACAGAAACGCGGCGGTCTTCCTCGTCGCCTTCCACGCCGACAACAGTACCTACGCCGTAGCTCGGATGGCGAACCTTGCGGCCAAGCATGGGATCCGCGTTGGCGCCACGTTTGACGGATGGCCTACCAATCGAACTTGTAGTGCGGGCTGGTTTGGGCGCGGCGATCGTAGGTTCCGGTTTGCCGCGAACGCGCCTCAGAAACTCGTCTGCTGAGTAGGAATATTCTGGATCAGGTTCGTAACGGCGCTTTTCGCCGATCTCCGCCAGCGAGCCGCGAATGGTTTCCACCAGCTCGCTAGGAATTTCCGCCAGAAAGCGTGAAGGCAGCGACGCACGCAACTGTTGTTCGTTGCCAAAAATGCGTCGGTAGACGGCTCGCGTGAGTGTCAGCGACGTGCGCGCGCGAGTCATACCGACATAGACCAGTCGGCGCTCCTCTTCAATCCCTTTTTCCTCGTTTAGGGAGCGGCCGTGCGGGCAGATGCCTTCTTCCATGCCCGTCAGGAAAACGTGGTCGAACTCCAGACCCTTAGTGCTGTGAAGTGTAATCAGCGTCACACCCGGCTTGCCTTCGAACGAATCCGCGTCGCTCACCAAAGCGGCGGCATCCAGAAAGTCCGTAAACTCTTCACCCGCTTCCATACTATCGGCGACCGCCCGCGTTAGCTCTTCTAGATTCTCCAGTCGCGCGACATCTTCGGGCGAGTTGCGATCTTTCAACATGGCCATGTAGCCGGTCTCTTCCAAGACAGCGTGCAGAAATTCGGCTGGCTCCCGTTTGGCCAAGGCTTCCTGCAGTTTGCCGATCAACTCTTGAAACGAGCGCAGAGGCGTCACTGCGCGGCCGACGGCTGCTCCAGAGATGAATTTTTCAATGGCGGCCCAGAGAGGAGATCCATCCGCGCGCGCCGTCTCCCGCAGGGAATCGACGGTGGTCTTTCCGATGCCGCGCGGCGGCACATTTAGTACGCGCAGCAACGAAATGTCATCTTCCGGATGCATCGCGAGTCGCACGTAGGCCAGCGCGTCTTTAACTTCGGCGCGACTGTAGAAGCTGAATCCTCCGACCAGCTTGTAGCGCAAGCCGCGGCGGCGAAATACTTCTTCAAAAGCGCGCGACTGGAAATTCGTCCGGTACTCAACCGCACAAGTCTGCGCGGAATCGTCGTTCAAAATCCGTTCCAATTCCCCCGCGACAAATTCCGCTTCGGCCTGTGCGTCGCGCGCTTCGAAATAACGGAGGTTTGTTCCCGCTCCTTTTGTTGCGCTAAGAGACTTGCCTAGTCTTTCTGGATTGTTCGCAACGACAGCGCCTGCTGCATCCAAAATGTTCTGCGTGGAGCGATAGTTTCGCTCCAGCTTTACGACCCGCGCGCCAGGGAAGTCCCGCGAGAAACTCAGCAAGATCGAGACATCTGCACCGCGCCACCGGTAGATGGACTGATCTTCATCGCCGACGACACACAAGTTGTGCTTCGGCCCGGTCAACAACCGCAGCAATTCGTACTGCACGCGGTTCGTGTCCTGATATTCGTCAACATGTATGTACTGAAAACGTGCTTGCCACTTTTCGCGCACGGCTGGCACTTCTCGAAGCAAGCGCACCGAGCGCAGCAGGAGATCATCAAAATCAAGCGCATTGCTCTGATGCAGAAGCTTTTCGTAGGCCGCAAAAACATCCGCGACGCGGCGGCCATCCTTGCTGATGGCTTCGCCGCGCAACATTTCCGGAGTCTGCGCGTGATTTTTCGCATAGCTGATTCGGCTGAGGATATTCCGCGGCGTAAGGCTGTCGTCATCAATCGCCAGTTTGCTCATGGCGAGCTTCACCGCGGCGAGCTGATCGTCGTCATCGTAAATTGCAAAGTCTCGCGGCAAACCCGCGCTGGGTGCTTCCCGGCGCAGAAGTCGCGCGCAAAGGGAGTGAAACGTCGAAAGCCAGGGCTGTGCGGGCGGCACTCCAGAACGCAGCAGCAAATCGGACACGCGCGTGCGCATCTCTTCCGCAGCCTTGTTAGTGAACGTGACTGCCAGGATCGCGTCGGCCGGCACGCCTTTAAGAATCAAGTTGGCCATGCGAAACGTAATGGCCCGCGTCTTTCCCGTTCCCGCCCCAGCAAGAATGAGCACGGGACCTTCTACTGTTTCGGCGGCGAGTCGCTGTTCCGGATTCAATTCGTCGAGGAGATTCAACATTTACCTGCAGTGGTCGAAGATATTCTGCCTAGTGATGGTAGCCGACGGAGCGAACACGCGCAAATTACCGGATTTTTTGCCAGCATTCGGTAAGAAATTAACCGCGAGAAAGCTCATGCGGCATTCTGAAATCTGTCTACCGGCTGAGGTCAATTTCGAAATAAAGAAGCGGGTGATTTTTTTCGAGGGACCGGATATCTGGAATATATAGATGCGCCGTCTTAAGCAGATCAAACTGCCCCTGCATGTCGAAGTAAAGCAATCCTTGCACGGAATGATGAGGCGCAACGATGCTACTGGTAATCCCGGCATCGGCTGCAGATTTTTGTATTTCCGTCCAGTGTTTATCGCGGCCCACCTTTGGACCGGTGGGGATAGGAATGGGGGACTTATGCATTGACGTTGGATCTTTTGTCTTGGCGCCGCTCACTACGTCGGCCACGTCGTCAGCTGTGAGAGAGTCAAGCGCCTGTCGGTTGTCCTCGGACACTGTGACGTTCAAGCGAATTTCGTCGAGGTCAACCTTCATGCTTTCGTCCGAATCATTACGGATGATTGTGTCAATCGCTACGACGCCGGCCCCAAAGGGAGACTTCTTGGGAAACTTCGCCTTGTAATTGGCAGCGTCCGTCCACGGCTGAGCGGAGATGGTCACGCCCTCGTGTGATTCGAGCGCTGCCGCTCTTAGCGTGGTTTGAGGCTGCTGGGCGATCCATCCGCCAGAAAAAAGTGCGACGGAAAGAAAGGGAACTATAATGCCAAGGTTTCGCATCGGGTTATAATAGTCCTTTCTCATCTCGACGCCTTCGATTCCTGGGGGAAGTGCAAGGTTGCCCGCACGGCGCGCCACTTGCTCGCAGCGGTGCGTAAGAGAGACCGGAGCCACGCTTAGTGTATTTTGTCTACAGCCTTCTGATGGGCATCGTTGCCCTGCTGCTCACACCCTACTGGATTGTGCAGGGATTGCGCCACGGCAAATATTTTTCGAACCTGGGGCAACGCCTCGGTTTCTCGTTTCCTACGCTCAGCAAACTGCCTGAAAACCGCGCTGGCGCTATATGGATTCATGCTGTCTCGGTCGGTGAAGCGCTCTCTGGGATTACTCTTGCAAAGCGTTTGAAGCAGGCATATCCAGATCGGCCGCTGGTCATTTCTACAACTACTTTGACTGGCCAGGCGCTGGCTCGCGAACGCATGCCTTTTGCCGACGCAATTTTTTATTTCCCTTTGGATTGGACATTTTGCGTTCGCCGCGTTTTGCGTGCGGCTCGGCCCTCGATCGTCGTTATTTTGGAAACGGAGATCTGGCCCAACTTCCTTCGAGAAGCGAGACGGAGCAGTGTTCCGGTCGTGTTTGTGAGTGGGCGCATCTCGGACCATTCTTTCGCTCGCTATCAACGATTCCTCGGTATTGTCGGATTTTTCCTCCGGCCGTTTCTGCGGAGTTCACTTTCGAATGCTTCTGCTTTTCTTATGCAGAGCGAAAAGGACGCCGAACGAATTCGTGCTCTCGGCGCGCCTCCTGACCGAGTGCAAGTCAGTGGTAACTTGAAGTACGACTTGGAGCTGCCTGCACCCACGCCTATCTCTAATTGGCTCGCCACCGAAGCTAGACGCGGTGGACGCTCGCCAATCATTGTAGCTGGTAGCGTCGTCGCGACTGAGGAACCTCTTGCTTTGATCGCTTTCGGAACGCTGCAAGGGGAGCATCGCAAGGCGCTTTTGGTATTGGCCCCGCGCAAGCCGGAGTGTTTTGATTCTGCCGCCCAATTTATTGATGATTCGCACCGGAAATTTATTCGCCGCTCGCAACTGCCCGTTCCGGGGCCGTCGCAAAATGGAGCGCCTGCTGGCGACTTTTCTATAGCCGATGATGTCACGGTCATCCTTCTCGATAGCATCGGGGAACTCGCTTCGCTTTACCGCGTGGCCGATGGCGCTTTCGTTGGGGGCTCCCTTGTTGAGAGTGGCGGACACAACATTCTGGAGCCGGCTGCATTTGGAAAAGTGCCAGTGTTTGGTCCGTCCATGGAAAACTTTTCAGAAATGGCGGCGCGGTTCACGGCGGCGGGGGCAGCTGTACAAGTGGAGAGCCCTGAAGACGCGGGCGTGGCGTGGATTGAGTTTTTGCGCGATCCCGAGCGAGCCACGCGGATGGGCGAGACCGCTCGCAACCTTGTAGAAACCAGTCGCGGCGTTACCGAACGTGCCATCGCGGAGATTGCTCGGCACCTTGATGCTGCTGCGCGAGAGAATGGATGAAGCTTCCGCTACTGGCGCGCATCCTGTTGTGGCCATTTTCCGTTTTGTATGGCGGATATGTTCGAATTCGAGCTTGGCTGTACCAGAATGGCTGGCTGAAGCAGAAACGTTTGCGCGGCAAAGTGATTAGCGTCGGCAATTTGACTGTCGGAGGTACGGGAAAGACCCCCATGGTGCTGTGGCTCGCAGAAAAATTTCTCGCGGAAGGGAAGCGCGTTGTGATTCTGAGCCGGGGCTATCGCGGCACGGGAGGCACGAGCGACGAAATCGAGTTGATGAAGCATCGTCTGCAGGAGCGAGTCACTTTCGGTGTCGGCAAAGATCGTTTTGCTGAAGGTCATCGCATCGAACAGCAAGAGCCTGTTGATGTTTTCCTGCTAGACGACGGCTTTCAGCATCTCTCGCTCGCTCGCGATCTCGACATCGTGATGCTCGACGGTTCGCACAAACTCAAGGACCAGTGGCTGCTCCCCTCAGGAGTCCTGCGCGAACCAATTTCCGCCTGCCGCCGCGCGGACATCCTGGTCGTGACACGCAAGACCAAACCTCCTGACATTGAAGCGGACGACGCTCACCAATATTCCATTTTTTACGCGCAGACGCGCTTGTTAGGTTTTCGCCGATTCGGCGATCATACCGACATTCAGCCCATGAGTGGGATCAGCCACGGACCATTTTTTGCTTTCTGTGGCATTGGTAACCCTCAGGCATTCTTTGATGATTTGAGCCGATGGGAAGTTCCCGTTGCTGGGGAGAGCTTCTTTCGCGATCATCATTTGTACACGACAGCTGATCTTCAGAGATTGGAGAACGCCGCGCAAAGAGCCGGCGCCATCGGATTTGTGACCACAGAAAAAGATGCGGAAAACCTGGGTCCAGGAAAGAACACGACGATTCCAATATTCGTTGCGGTGATCGATTTCGTAATCACTGCTGAGAGCGAATTCATGGCCACTCTAAAGAAAAAGTTGCAGTCGCCGCGCGGAGCTGCCGCTTGAGGATTGTTATTCGCGCAACAAACTGGGTGGGCGACGCCATCATGGCGCTGCCAGCTTTGCGCGCCGTGCGCTCGCGTTTTTCGGATGCTGAGATCACGATCCTTGCGCGGCCCTACGTTGCGGCCATCTACAAGAATCAGCAGGTTTGCGACAACATGCTGTTTGTGGACGACAAGAAAGACGTTCTGGAAGAACTGCGCGCCCAGAAATTCGATCTTGCTTTGTTGCTTCAGAACGCCTTTCAGGCAGCTTGGATTGTGTGGCGAGCGGGAATTCCAGAGCGCATCGGCTATGCGCGCGATGGCCGCAGCCCTCTTCTCACAAAAGCGTTGCCAGTTCCAAAGCTCGGCGAAATTCCCGTTCATGAGCAATATTACTATTTGGAATTGCTGCGCCGCGCAGGCTGGCTGGATACTCTCCCTAACGAATCGTTTATCAAACTCAATGTTCCCGAAGAAAATCGCCAACACGCCGAGGAGTTCCTTCTTTCTTCCGGCGTGAGATCCGATAGCTTTCGAATTGCCATTGGTGCCGGGGCCTCGTACGGCTCAGCGAAATGCTGGCCTCCGGATCGATTTGCGGAACTCGCGAATCGGCTTCAGATGGAGTCAGGTGCCGACGTAATTCTATTCGGCACGTCCTCCGAAGCACCCGTTTCGTCGGCGATTGCAGCGGGCATGCTTCGCTCGCCGATCGATCTCACTGGAAAAACGCCGATAAGTGACCTGCCCTCGCTTCTTTCTCAATGCCATCTGTTTATTGGGAATGACTCCGGCGCGATGCACGTCGCCGCCGCCGTGGGTCTTCCCGTCGTGGCAGTTTTTGGGCCGACCGATCCCTTTGGCACCGCCCCCGTAACGCCGCGGTGCAGTATCGTTCAGGAAAAACCATACTGCAGCCCATGTTTTCTGCGCCGCTGCCCCACGGATCACCGTTGCATGACGCGCGTCACGCCCGACGCTGTCGAAGCTGCCGCGCGGCAGTGGATTTCGTCGATGGAGGCGCGTCCTGCCTGAAACCAACGCACTCCGGCCCGCGGTTTTTCTCGATCGCGACGGCACCATTTGCGAAGAAGTCGGATACTTGAATCATGTGAGCCGATTTCGTATCTTGCCGCATGTCGCGGATTCCATTCGTCGCTTAAACGAGGCCGGTTTGCCTGTGATTGTCGTGACAAATCAGTCCGGCATTGGCAGAGGCTACTTTCCGGAATCGCTTGTGCATGCAGTTCACGAACTGATGACCCAGCAACTCCAAGACGCCGATGCCAGGCTTGACGCCATATACTATTGCCCTCACACAACCGCCGACCATTGCGACTGCCGCAAGCCAAAAACTGGAATGCTCGAATTGGCATCCCGCGAACACGCCATCGATCTGCAGCGCTCTTTCGTCGTCGGCGATCGCCACGGCGATATTGAACTTGCCCGCCGCGCGGGGGCGTACAGTATTCTGGTGCGCACCGGTTACGGAGAAGGCGAGTATCTTTGGAATGCCGCGAAGTGGTCGATTCAGCCTGATTTTGTGGCCGCCGACCTTGCAGATGCCGTTCACTGGATCTTGAGGCCAACGAAATGAAGCGCGTCGCGAAAAAGAAAGGACCGTCATCGTCCGTCGATCTTCTTGCCCTCGCTGACTATGTCGAGATGTTTTCTTCGAAAACGGTCGTTCTCATTGGCGATTTTGTCGCTGATGAGTATCAGTTCGGCGAGATCTCCCGTGTCTCACGCGAAGCCCCCGTCCTGATCCTTCGCCATCGCGAGACGCATTTCGCCGCTGGCGGCGGGGCCAACGCTGCCAATAATTTTGCCGCCCTTGGCGCGCGCGTCTTTCCCATTAGCGCCGTTGGAGACGATCCGGCCGGAGAAGCGCTTATCACTTATTTTCGAAGCAAGCGCGTCGACGTCTCCGGCATCCTCCGTGTCAAAGGCTGGACGACTCCCACAAAGACCCGCTTCCTTGCTGGCTGGGCGCACACCGTCGGCCAACAGGTTCTCCGCGTCGACCGCGAACCGCAATCGCCGCTTCCCGCTTCAGTGCACAAAAAACTTCAAGTAAAGTTGCAAGCAAAGCTTCGTTCCGCGCACGCACTTGCTGTTTCGGACTACGGCTTTGGCGTCACCGCGCCCGCACTGGTTCGCGAGGCTATTTCGAACCGAAAGATCACGCCGCCCGTCACGCTCGATGCGCGCCACAATCTCCACGCCTACGCCAAGGCGGGCATAACTTCAGCCACTCCCAACGAAGCAGAGTTGGAAGCACTGCATCATGCTTCCATCGGCCAGGACCTTTCCGAGTTGGCTCGCTGCGGGGCCGCAACGCTCGCCGAAATGAAGCTGCAGTCCCTTCTCGTTACCCGCGGCCGCGATGGCATGGCGCTCTTCGAACCCGAAGCCCGCTTGACGCAAATTTCCGTCTACGGAAGCGACCAAGCTGTGGACGTCACGGGTGCGGGCGACACGGTCCTTGCTGCGTATACGGTTGCGCTCGCCTGCGGCGCTTCTCCCCTCGAAGCCGCTCACATTGCAAATATCGCCGGCGGCCTCGTTGTTATGAAACGCGGTACCGCCACCGTCACGCGCGATGAGCTTCTCGCCGCCCTCCGTCATCAAGCGGGCGGCGCTGCTTCCTGATTCATGCGCCACGCCTCCTCCAAAATTGTCACCCGCGAATCGCTCAGAGATAAATTGGCGGAGCATAAGCAGCGCGGCCAGCGCATCGTTTTTGCAAACGGATGTTTTGACACTCTGCACGTTGGGCACGTCCGTTATCTCAATGGCGCGCGCCGCGAAGGAGACGTCCTCGTCGTTGGCGTCAATGCGGACTCGAGCGTTTGCGCGCTAAAAGGGCCCGGCCGTCCCATCCTTGATGAGAACGCTCGCGCGCTCCTCGTCGCCGCGCTTGGCGCGGTCGATTACGTGATTCTCTTTAGCGAACCAAGCGTCGAGCCTCTGCTCGAAATCCTCCGGCCGGACGTTCATGCGAAAGGGACCGACTACACCGCGGAAACCGTGCCAGAGCGCGCCACTGCCGCGCGTCTCGGTATCCGCGTTGCCATCGTCGGCGATCCCAAGGACCACTCAACGCGCGGTCTTCTCGAATCCGTCCGTAAGGCTCCGCATGCCTGAACCCCGCTTCTTGGTTTTGCGCCTCGGTTCTCTCGGCGATATCGTGCACACATTTCCCGCTGTTTCTGCGCTGCGCGAAACTTTTCCAAACGCAGAAATTGTTTGGCTCACGCACCCGCGATGGAAACTCTTAGTCGAGAGCAGCGGCCTGGCCTCACAAGTCTGGGCCACCGAGACTCGCTCGATTCCCTCACTGCGCAAAATCATTGAAGATATTCGAGCCGCTCGCTGGGACGCGGCCACTGATTATCAAGGTTTGTGGAAATCCGCAGCGCTGGCATTTTTCGGCGGCATCAAGCGCAGAATCGGTTTCTCTTCGGAAACGATTCGCGAGTTTGGCGTCCCCATTCTTTACACCGATCGTGTTCGCTGCGCCATGACCCATATAGCTGATCAAAACGGAGAGTTATCGATACGCGCTGGAGCGCGCAATCCCGTCGCGCCATTCACCTTGCGCGTTCCTCAAGAAGACGAATGTGGAATTCGCGACTATTTGCAAAATCTTGGACTGCAGCGCTACATCGTTCTGAGCCCTGGCGGTGGCTGGCGTTCGAAGTGCTGGCCTCCAGAACGCTTCGGCCAGCTCAGTAAAATGATTCGAGACTCTCTCGGCCTGCGTTGCGTGGTGAATTTCGGCCCTGGCGAAGAAGACCTCGCTCTTGCGGTCCGCGAATGCAGCGGCGACCCCAGCGCTGTGCCTTACAATGGTCCACTCGGGCAATTAATGGCTCTATTGCGCAACGCGGCGTGCATCGTTGGCAGCGATACCGGCCCGCTTCATCTCGCGATTGCACTCGGCACTCCGGCTGTTGCTCTCTTCGGTCCCACGGATCCTGCGCGCAACGGCCCCTATAGAACTGAGGACATCGTTTTGCGCGCGCCAGGCGCAATAAGAACGCACAGCCGGATTGACCAAACCGATCCTTCGATGTTGCGAATTCAAGTGAACGAAGTTTTCGACGCTGTTCGCCGCCGGCTCGGAATCCCCGCATGAACTCCACCGGCGCTTTCTTTGCCCGCTGGCGCGTTCGGCTCAGCTATCCGTGCGCCATTCTCGTTCTGTGGTTCGCACGGCCGACTACCCGGAGCATTCTTTGGGCAGCGCCGATCGGTTTGCTCGGTTTATTCGTGCGCGCCCGAGCAGCCGGCCATCTTCACAAGCAAGAATTTCTAACAGTCACCGGCCCGTATGCCTACACACGTAATCCCCTCTATCTTGGCAGCGCGATTCTAACGCTTGCGGCTGCCGTCGCCGCGCGGTCCTGGATATCAGCAGCAATTCTGGGGATTTACTTTGCGCTTTTCTACTCGATCGTTATGCGCCGGGAAGAAGCAGAGCTTCGCCAGCATCACGGCGCTGCATTTGATGAGTACACCCGCGCTGTGCCGCTGTTTTTCCCGCGGCTCACTCCTGCAAAGCTTAACTTTACCGGTGTCGGATCTTTTTCCTTTGCGCAGTACAAGAAGAACCACGAACATCAGGCGGCCATCGGTTTCTTTTTATTGCTCGCGGTGCTGCTATTGATCTGGTGGCTGCGGCTGCGCTGAGACCGTTTCCGCTGTTTTCTCAAGACAAGTAACGAAACAGCTGATTTCCAGATTTTTGCCGTCGGTCCAAAGGTGTACCGCCCCATCACGATCCGTTCGCAGAATCCGCACCCCTGCGGTTGTAAGACGTTCCAGCAATTCCGGATTCGGGTGACCGTAAAGATTGTCTTCTCCCGCGCTGATCACAGCGACACTCGGATGCACCGCAGCCAGAAATCCCGGCATCGTTGAATTCTTGCTGCCATGATGACCAACCTTCAATACATCGGCGCGTAACGCCGCTTCGCCGCTATCCGACAGTATGGAGCTCTCCGCCTGTTTCTCAGCGTCGCCCGGCAGCATCATGCTGCGCTCGCCGTACTTCAGCCGCAAAACCAGCGAATCATTGTTCTTCGGCGCAGTCCCAACCTCTTCCGGTGCAATCTCCGGCCATAGGACTTGTGTCTCGACGCCATCCCACGAAAACGGGCTACCACGTATTTCGTGGATGATCTTAATTCTCTTTTCATGAGCCAGTTTCTCAAAATTCGCCAGCGCTGCCGATTGAACCTCCCTGCCAATCCACAGTGTCCCAATTCGAAAATTCTCAAGGACCGCGGTCAAACCTCCGATATGGTCCTGGTGAGCATGGGTTAGCGCAAGTACATCCAATTTCTGAAAGCCTCGCGACCACAAGAAAGGCGAGACGGCCTCTTCTCCGGGGTCGATGCCGTTGTGCTCTTCCCATCCGGGGAATCCGCCGAAAGCTCCTCCTCCATCGATCAACATCGTTTTTCCGTGCGGCGATACGACAAACAATGAATCTCCTTGGCCTACATCCAAAACCGTCAATTCCAACTTTCCCGCCGACCATCGCGGCGCAAAAGGAAATACGGCAATCGCGAGAGCGCTCAAGGCAAATACTCCAGCAATGCAGCGAGAGACGCTTCCGCGCCACGTATGAGCGATGCGTCCCGTCATTGCGAGAAGCACGCCAGCCGCGAGGAATACCACGATTAGCCAGGCGGGCGGTCCTGGAATGCGGTAACTCCAACGCGGAAATTGTGCGAACCACTGCACGATATGCACGAGCACCATCGTTACCCACATCAACGGTACTGCCAAGAGTCTTCCCAGAGCCTGCGAAATAAGTCCGCAGCCCAACGTCAGGAATCCCAGCGGCACGACAATCCCGGTTAGCGGAACCGCTACCAGATTTACCAGCGGCGCGCTCAGCGTAACGCGATGAAAGTCTCTCGCCATTAAGGGCAGCATCCCGATCTGCAACGCCAGCGTAATCACAAGCAATTCCCACATACGAAGGGAAACTGCGATGCCGCGGGCCAGCGCAGCTCCAGCCGGATTTCCCAGGCGCGCAGGCGCACGCGCCGAAAGCCAGCGCGCAACCGTTCGCAGATCAATCCGAAATTGCGCCGCTCGCGGCTCGTGAGTTGCGTCGCGAGTAACGTCGCGCCAGCCGCGCAGCGCAGCTATATAAGGTTGTACTGTCTTCGCGAGCCACGGCGCAGCCAGCCCCGAGATGCATCCGATCGCCAGAAACGTAAGTTGAAAGCTCGAATCGTGCACGGTCAGCGGCTTTGCAATCAGCAGAATAAGCGCCGCTATCCCCGCGGAGTTCAGTAAATCCAGCCGACGAAAAAACAATCCGCCAATCACCACGATCGCTGTCATCAAGGCTGCGCGAATAACCGGCGGCCTCTGTTCCACCACGGCCACATAGGCGAATAGCAGCGTAAGCGTCGAGAGAGCTGTCCAGAACGGCGTAAGTCTCAGTATACGTCCCATCCAAAACAGAAACACCGCCAGCGCCCCTACGTGCAGGCCGGCCACCACCAACACATGAAAAACGCCCGTCTTCTGAAAATCTGTGGACTCCGAACGATCGACAAAGCTGCGGTCACCCAGCAACATCGCACGCAACACTCCGCCAACTTGCGGCGTCTTCGCGAAGAGTTCGTCGATTTCGTCTCGCAATCTTCGTCGAACGTGCGCCAAAAGTGTGGCGGCGGTCGTTCGAGACGCCGCGGCCCGTTCCATAAGTCCGGGTGCGCGCAACGTCGCGACCAAATCCACATTCTGCTCCGCCAAGTAGGCGCGACGGTCAAACGCGCCGTCGTCCCTGAAAACCTGCGGTTTCTTGGCCTGAGTCGCGACGACGAGTTCGTCTCCAGCATGGACGTCCGGCGCCCCAGTCTGCCCCGGATTATCCGAAAAGCTGACTCGCAGACCTCCTCGGGTGGGCACTAGCGAACCTTCGTATTCAACTCCGGTCAATTCGATCTCGTAACCGTAGCCCCAGGGCAATCGCGCAGGTTCGTCTCGTAGACGCCCGTGCCAGCGCAACGGCGTCTTCAAATCCACGCGAACAGCCTCAACGAGCGACAATATGTAGTCAGCAGAGCGCGGCTGATTTGCAATTCCCGCGCCCAACACACCCAGAATGATCCAACTCAAAACGGAAACGGCAGCAGCAGGGAAGAGCCGTTCGATTCTGGCTAGGAAGATGCCAATACAGATCAGGAAGCCCGCACAGGCAAAACCAATTGTGAGAAATGTGTGCGAGGGAATTCGTTCTGCTAGCCACGCCGTCTGGCCAAGCACAACGCCGCAAGCAAATAACGCGGCGATGGCGACGGCCGGCAACTTCACGGGACTCTTCGCAACCTCACAAGCGTTTCGATGTGATACGTCTGAGGGAAAAGATCGAACAGGTGCATTTCGCTTATTTCATACCGTACGTTCGGCCCCGTAATTTCTTTTGGTTTCCGCGGCGAATTCATTAGAACAGCCAAATCTCTCGCCAGAGTGGAAGGATCGCAGGAAAGGTATACGATTTCCGCGGTTCCGAGATCGGCAAGTTTTGCGGAAGTCTCGGCTCCCAATCCCGCTCGCGGAGGATCCAGCACGATGAACTCCGGCCGCTCCTGTGTTTTCTTCAGAAAATCCTCAGCGTGTTCGTTATGCGTGGTTACAGAGACTTTCGCTGCCTCTGCATTGGCATAAAGATCGCGGGTGGCTGCAAGGTTCGCATCCACGCAAACGACTCTTTCAAACGCCCTCGCAAGTGGCAATGTAAAAAATCCGACACCGGAATACATGTCCAGCGCCATCTTGCCTTTTGCTCCCGCCGTAACCGTCTTCAGCAAATCCTCGATCAGGAACCGGTTCACCTGAAAAAACGACAAGTGGCTCACCCTGTATTTGAAACCACCCGCTTCGTGCACCAAATACCCCGGACCAGTCAGCTCGAATTTGTCTTTCTTTTGGTCCAGTAGAAGCAGACTATCCACCTGCGGTATCGCTCCGCGCAACACCGCGGCGAGTTCCGCCGCAGGCTTCGGAAATCTTTCAAACGCTACATTCAATGCGATCTTCTCATCCGCCGAGTCAGCGAATGCTTCAATCTCGAGAATTCCTTCGGGCATCGTGCCAGACCGCGCCATTTCTTGCAGTTGTCCAAAAGTTTGCGCCAGCTTTGGGGAAAGCACCGGGCACCGGTCAATCGGCACGATGAACGAACTCTCTGGCAAGAAATATCCCAGCGCACGAGGCATCCCGCTCTTCACGGCCCACTGTGCGCGATTCCGGTATCCATACGGCTCCGCGGTATGCTCCTGAATTGCCCCGTCCCAGGAAATCCCGCCCAGTCGCGAGAGTGTCTCCCGCAAAATGTCCTTCTTTAAACGTACTTGCTCGCCAGCCGTGATGTGCTGGTAGTGGCAGCCGCCGCAGGTCTGGAAATGCGGGCACGGCGCTGCGATGCGCTCTTTCGACGCCGAGGTCACCTCCACTAACTTTGCCCACACCACTTTTTTCTTCTTGGATTTCTCGGCCGCGCGCACCTCTTCTCCCGGCAGCACAAACGGCACAAAAACAGTATTGCCATCCGCGTGCCCTAGCCCGTCGCCGCCATACACTAGCTTCTCAATCGATAATCGTAACTCGTCAGACATATCGGTAAGGTCCCATTCTGCGATGTTTCGCGTGGAAAGAAAAGGTAATTGCTTCTGGAAAGCGTGCTTCAGGAAAAATAGTACAAACTCAGCCGCGGCAAACGAAATTCTTCAAGCAGCCGCTTCTGCAAAAACTGTTTTTCGACCAGCGCGATCTGTTCCGCTTTCATTTTGCGTCGGTATGCCACAAGCTGCCCATCCATCTCTCGCCGGATCTTCAACATCGTCTCTTCACTCACAGTGCTCATCATCAGCGCCGTCAGTTTGTCATCCAAAATCGTTAGCCGCCTCTCCAAATCCTCTAAGTCCAGCGCGCCGGGCGCATCGAGAAGCGTCGCCATACTGTTGAGTGACTGCGCAATCTCTCGCAATCGGCCCGCAAACTCCACAGTCAACAAGCCCTTGCCATCCGCAACGCAAGCAATTTGGGCGGCATTCTTCCCGAAATAAGCCTGCAACTCCTCGCGAGAAAACGGGTCTTTCTCTGTGGCGTTTCCATTCTTTGGCGCTCTTCCGGCCGCAGTCTCCAGCTGTTCTTCCGCAGCTTCAAGCACCGCGTCCGTGCAGTACGCCAAACTCTTCAGCGGTTTCCCCGCGCCGCGCCGCGACCGTTGATAACTTTCGAACGCATGATCGATCCCCTTCAACACAGCGTCCAGCGGCACTCCCGCCTTCTGCCACGTTTCCATAATCGCCCAGTCCAGCGGCGACACCAGCAAATGCGCCCCGCGCTTCTTCCAAAAATAATTTTCAATTTCCGTGAAGTAATTGAAGTAGTTCCAGCCATCCATGGGTTTCGCCATCGTGAGGCGGAGGATCAAAAACGAACGCGCACCAATAGCGTAACGCGCCTCAGCGCCAACGCCTATCTATCTCAGTGCTTTCTTTGGACCGGCTCAGCCACAGAAGTTCGCGGGCCACGATTCGCCGCGGCTACTTTTCCTGCTTCGGTGGGCTGATTCTTCTCCCAGATCAGCCGTAGCCCCGTCAACGTCAGGAATTCATCTGTATCCTGAATTTGTTTCGAACCTTTCGCAACCAATCTCGCTTGCCCACCCGTAGCAACCACCTTCACTTCGCCGCCCATCTCTGCCTTCATGCGAGTGAGCATCCCGTCTACCATGTCCACCGCGCCATAATAAAGCCCTGCCTGCATGTGCGTAACGGTATTCGTCCCAATTACTTTTCCCGGATCCTTGATCTCCACCCGTGGCAACCTGGCGGCCCGCGCAAACAGCGCTTCCGAAGCAATCCCCAGCCCTGGAGCAATCACTCCGCCAAGATACTCACCGCGCGCTGAAATCGCATCAAACGTAATCGCCGTCCCAAAATCCACCACGATGCACGGCCCACCGTATTTGTGAAACGCCGCGACGCCATTCACAATTCTATCCGCGCCAACCTCCAGCGGATTGTCCACCAATACCGCCATCCCCGTTTTCACCCCAGCTTCCACGAACAGCGCCTTTTGCCCAAAATAAATCCGCGACATCTCCGCAAGCGTCCAATTCACTGGCGGCACAACGGAACTGATGATCACGCCGCTAATCGACTCTCGGTCCAACCCAGCGATCGTAAACAAATTCCGCGTCAGCACGCCGTACTCATCAATCGTTTGCTGCCGCGCCGTCGTCAATCGCCAATTGGCAATCAACTCTTCGCCACGAAAAACGCCCAACACCGTATTCGTGTTCCCCACATCAATCGTCAGCAGCATAAAGAAGTCCCTTGCAGGGTCGCAGCATGCTGCGACCCAGACGCCCGAAACGTAATCCGTGAGGGAGCGCGCATCAACTACCGCGCCTCCGCCACGTCTCCGGAAATAACGGTCACCACCCGCCCATCGTCACGCTTCACCAACAACAATCCTTCCGGCGCGAGTCCCGCCGTTGTACCCGCAAAACTCTCGGTGCCGTTGGTCACCCGAACGCGTTTCCCCTGGGCGTAGCTGGACACGGCTTCGAATTTCTCTGTCACCGCACCCGATCCTTCTCGCACAAAACGATTGTAGTCGTTCTCGAATTCTCGCAGCAACCGCACCAGCAACTCCAGTCGCGAAACCTGCTTACCTGTTTCCAGCCGCAGCGAACTCGCTGTCGTCCCCAAATCCCCTGTGAACTTCTCCTGATTCACATTCAAGCCGATACCCACGATCACGAATCGCACCTGTGACGGTTCGGCGTGCATTTCCGTCAGGATCCCACCTACCTTCTTCCCGCCCAGAAGCAAATCATTTGGCCACTTGAGGTCCGGCGCCAATCCTGTTTGCGCTTCGATAGCCGCACGCGCCGAAAGGCCGGCCATCATCGTCAAAAGCGGCGCCTGCACAGGAGCAAGCCGAGGCCGCAAAAGCAGCGTCACATAAATTCCAGCCGCTCGGTCCGATTGCCACGTACGTCCCGCGCGTCCTTTGCCGGCGGTCTGCTCTTCTGCGAGCACCACCGTGCCTTCCGGATCGCCGGCGTGTCCCAACTCCAGCGCCACGCGATTCGTCGAATCCGTCTTGAAAAAATGATGGATGTGCTTTCCGAAAAGACTGCCCTTCAATCGCTGCCGCAACATGTCCGGAGTCAAAATATCCGGCACTTTCTCGAGAAAATATCCCGAGCCAGCTTTTCCCTTCACGCGCACGCCAAGTCCGCGCAATTGCCGCACCCACTGCCACACCATCGATCGCGACACACCAATTTCCCGCGCAATCCGCGCCCCGCTGATCACGATCGTCGCGTTCTCCGCCAGCAGCGTCAGCAACGCCGCCAGCCGCTTGTCAGTAGTTCCTGGAAGTGTTTCTTGAGCCATCGATGTGGCACAGACTTCAGTCTGTGCAAACCAAGCCTATCCTCTGAGCCTGCTGCCGCCGTGTAAGCTTACCTCAAGTAGCACAGGTACTCTTGCCTGTACTCTGTGTTTTCCGAGCTTGCCCCTAGCAAACCACTCCACCCGCCCAGCTCACGCCATAATTCAAAGCTGCCCTAATCGTTCGACAATTTTCTGCAGCTCAATCCGCTGCTCCGCGAGTGTCGCCTCCAACCCGCGAATAATCTTCTCCGGCGCCCGGCTGCGAAAAGTCTCGTTCCCCAGCTGGCTTTCTTTGGACGTAATCGCCTTCTGCAATCCTTCCATGTCTTTCTTCAGCCGCGTCTTCTCCGCCTCCACGTCCACCACATCCGAATACACAACCCGAACATCAAATTGTGCTGTCGAGCGCACCGCTCCGCCCGCTTGGTCCAAGGGCTTGCTCGAAATCGTCAACTCGGAAAGCAGCCCAAGTCGCACGATGCCGTCCTTGCTTCGCTCGATTGCATCTCGCGTCGCGCTATCGGAACTATACAATTCCGCGGCGATGCGCTTTTTCGGGTCGAGCTTCATCTCGGCGCGAATGTTGCGCAATGCCGTCACGACTTCCTGCATCATCTGGAACTGTCCCATCAATCCAATCTCTTTGCCGCCATTCGCCCAATGAGTCCGCGGGGTAGGGAATTGATCCAGCGCAATCGACTTTGCGCCGGCAGCTTGCGGCAGTTGATGCCACAATTCCTCCGTCAGAAACGGCATAAACGGATGCAGCAGACGCAAAGCATCATTGAATGCCGCGAACAAATTCTTCCAAGCCACCACGGCTCGTTCACGGTTTGCGTTTTGCAGTTCCGGCTTAGCCCACTCGATATACCAATCGCAAAAATCTCCCCAGAAAAACTGATACACGTTTTGCGCTGCCTCGTGAAAACGGTAATTCTTAAGCGCTTCGTTCACAGTCTCAATCGTGATCGTCAGCCGCGAATACAGCCACTGATCCACCAGCGGCACACTTCCCTCGGAGGCATACGGCGCCCCCGCCCGCACTTCTGGTGAAGCCAACTCTTCGATCCCCGTCCCACCCTGCTCAAACTTCTCCAAATTCATAAACAAAAACCGCGCCGCATTCCAAATCTTATTAGCGAAATTCCGCGCGCCCGCCAACCGATCGTCCGACAAAATAATATCCGTCCCCGGCGCCGCCATCGACGCCAGGCAAAACCGCATCGCATCGGTTCCATACTGCTGATTCAATACCACCGGGTCGAGCCCCGTGCCTTTGGACTTGGACATCTTCTCGCCGCTGCCCGTCCGCACCAGCGAATGCAAATACACCGCGCGAAACGGAACTTTCCCAGTGAAGTGAATTCCCAGCATGGCCATCCGCGCCACCCAGAAAAACAAAATGTCATAACCGGTGATCAGCAAACTCGTCGGATAATATTTTTCAAAATCCGCCGTCTCCTCTGGCCAGCCCAGCGTCGAAAACGGCCAGAGCCCCGAACTAAACCACGTGTCGAGCACATCCGGATCCTGCCGCAACTTTCCCGATCCACATTTCGTACACTTCGACGGCGCTTCCTCCGCGACGATCAACTCCTCGCAATCACCGCAATACCACGCCGGAATCCGGTGTCCCCACCAAAGCTGCCGCGAAATCGTCCAATCGCGAATGTTGTCCAGCCAGTTCAAAAATTCCTGACGCCGGTTGTCAGGAACAATCTGAATCGTATTTTCTTTACCCGGTTCCCACTCCCGCACCGCCCGCAGCGCCGGTGCCGCCAGCCCCTTCATCGCGCAGAACCACTGCGTCGAAATCCGCGGTTCAACAATCGTCTTGCTTCGTTCGCAAATCCCAATCGCGTGCTCGTGATCCGTCACCTTCTCCAACAGTCCCTGCGCCTTCAAATCCTCCACAATCTTCTTCCGCGCTTCGAACCGGTCGAGCCCCGCATACGCTCCCGCCGCCGCGCTCATGTGCCCGTCATCGGTCATCACATCAATTTCCGCAAGCCCATGCCGCCTGCCCACTTCAAAGTCATTAGGATCGTGCGCCGGCGTAATCTTCACCGCTCCCGTCCCAAACTCCCGGTCCACCATCGCATCCGCAATAATCGGAATCTCCCGATTCATCAAGGGCAGCATGACACTCTTGCCCACCAACCCTGCGTACCGCTCATCCTCGGGATTCACCGCCACCGCCGTGTCGCCGAGCATCGTTTCCGGTCGTGTTGTTGCAACCACCACAAATTCCGTCGTTCCAGCCAATGGATAACGGATATGCCAAAGATGTCCCGCGCGATCCTCGTGGTTCACCTCCAAATCGCTCAACACCGTCAAACACACCGGGCACCAATTCACCAACCGAGTCTCGCGGTAAATCAATCCCTCGTTATAAAGCTGCACGAACACCTTGCGCACAACGCGCGACATTTCCGGCGAAAGCGTGAATCTTTCCCTAGACCAGTCGCAGCTCTCCCCAATCCCTTTCATCTGCGCAGTGATTTGGCCGCCCGCCTCCGCTTTCCACGCCCAAACTCTCTTCTCAAACTCCTCGCGCCCCAGCTTCTGGTAGTCAATCCCTTGATCCATCAGCTGTTTCACAACGACGCGCTGCGTCGAAATCCCCGCGTGATCCGTCCCCGGCAAGTACAAAGTGTTGTACCCGCGCATCCGGTGCCAGCGCGTGAGAATATCTATTTCTGTGTGCTCCAGCATGTGCCCGATGTGCAGCGAGCCGGTTACGTTCGGCGGAGGAATCACGATCGAAAACACAGGTCCCGGCGCGCTCGCATCAGCCTTAAACAATTCTTCCGCAACCCAATATTCCGCCCAGCGGGGCTCTATCTGCCCCGGTTCGTAAGCTTTAGCAATCTCTCGAGCCATTAGGAACGCATCTCCGCCACTGTAGGGGCGGGCCTTGGCCCGCCCTCTTTCGTCCATGCAAGCTGTTTCAAGTCGTCAAAGGTAATATTCGACTATACGGGGCAAAAACCAGCTCCGTCAATTCTGGCCAAGATTCGCTCGTGGATCAGTATGAGGAGTTAAGTCAAATCGACAGGGTGAAACAAGTAGTTAGACGCAAAGTCTCGATTACTTAACCAGTTCTATTTCGCTCGGCCGCCAAGTCTTGTCAAAGAACGGTTCGAGTGGGCTGTAGAGGCGAAGAATCGTGAACCAACCTTTGCCGGGCATCGTCTGAATCCAATTGCCGCGCTTGACGCCGTCTGGTTGCTTCGGGCCGAAGAAGATCGTCGTGGAACCGTCGGCGTTCGCTTCGGCTGCGGGAGAAGGATAGCTCTGACTTCCGGCACGCGGATAGCGTTGCGGAGTGTCGAGCATCGAGCGTGTCTGATTGTCGTACAGCGTGAACGACCAGAAGTTTGCCTGCGGGATACCCTTCGGCAGCGTGACCTTGTACGTTTTGCCGCCGTCAAAATACTGTTTATTTGCATCGACCAAGGCGAACAAATATTGCGATCCGATGCCGGGCAAGCGCATCGCCATCGCGGGCGTGATGCCGGTAACGCCGTAGAAAAACGCCGTGCGCGCATCCAACTGGCGATAGCCGGTGGGCGGGAAGGGCTTTACTCCTTCGCGTGTGACCATTGGAATCGGCGTCTCGAACTCGGAACCGGATTCGAACAGGAAGTTCATCCACGCCGATCCCGGATAGTAATACCAACTGGGATCGCGCGGGTTCATTAACAGACTGCGTGAAGTGGCGTTGGCGAGCGCGAGTGCTTCGGTGAGAATCTTCTTCATTCGCGCGTCGGGGGCAAATGGTTTGCCTTTGATGATACCGATGGCAGCCAAGGGTCCCATCAACTCGGGGTCGAGCGCTGTGGCAGGCTCCTGTTGCACGACGCCGTTAAGCAACTCGTAGAAGTGGAAATCGTTGGGTGGAATGGTGCTAAACGATTTGCCACTCGCCTCGTGGAACAAGGTCGGCGGCGGCGCGGTCGGGGACGCAAGTTTGGCTTTACCGGTGAGGAACTCCGCGACACTAGTGCCGACGCCTCCATCGACGTACGGATAGATCTTGGCGGTTTTTTTGATCAGTTCGACGGTGGGTTTGGGATCATCCTTCTCCATGAAGCTGCGCCCGAGCATTGCGACGCGCGTCGTCCGCGAGCGAGTGATAAAGTATCCGCCCGCAGGCAGCGGGCCGTCATAACCCGGCGGCAGGATCAGGTATTTCCCTCCCTCGCCGCGATCTGGACCGGGCGCGCCGAAGTCGATCACCCAGCGCCACCAGAAATCATCGAGCGTGCCCAACGCCTTAGGCGGAGTCTCGAGCACCATGGGACCGCTGCTTAGGTCGATGAACCCGATGAAATAGACTGTGTCCGCGTTCGCCGTCAGGAACAGTGACTTGGCATCCATCAGTTCAGAGAACACGATGATTTCGTTGTCCTTGACCCCGATGGTGGCGTTCGCCTCGCGGATGGCGGCCATGTTCACGCCCTGGAAGGTGTTGACGAAGGCCTCGAATGCATGCGTGAAGTCCAGGTTGTCGTAGACTTTGTCCAAGGTCTCCTTGCTGGGCATGCCGTCCTTGAACTCCATCGTGCCGATTCGCGTGTCCACTCTGTTCGGCGTGGTAATCGAAGCAGGGATGTCTGTGGGTTTCTGCTGCGCTCGAACAGTAGAAGCATTACCTGCGAGCATGGCGGCGGAAGCAACGAATAACAATCTGAACCGAAACTTCATAGAGTCAGTTCTCCTTAGGTACACCCCTGCGAAATCGCTGCGGGATACTGAGCGCGTGCCGCGCGTCTGTCCACTGGCAAAACTGACAAGCGCTATTCCCTAAAGGAATTGGCTGGCCAGAAAATTAAGTCCCGGCAAGTAATGCCACTTCAAAGGGTTAGTGCGACACCGTCTATTCAATAGGTGCCGCAATAGTTCCCACCTGATAACCGATCCGTCGGGACTGAGAAGGCAAGCGTCGTCGGACAAATGAAGTACTAGTCCCTCTCTATCCAAAACGAAATGCTACGGAGAACCGCGCAACAATTTTCGCCATGCTGGGTTGTTGCGGAGTGCGTTCGACAAATCGAACTGAGGTGGGTACGCACGCGCGGGGGTCCGATTCCTGCCGTAAGGGATGGGCAACCTGCACGGCGGCAATCCCATCTGTTTAATTGCAACTGCAGGATAGTTAGTGCGTAGCTGAAGTCGGTGAAGTACGCACTTGCTGCCGCTGGGGCACTCCCTGCTCTGTCCTTGCTTACAGCACAAGTGTGTCTTATCTCGGGGGCAGGCACATCATGAACGGAAAAAGTTCTTGGTTTCTTTCTCTTTCGTTTTCTCTTTTTTGTGCGAGTTTTTTTGCTGTTCCGACGTTTGCGCAGTGCAGGAATCAGCAGGATAAGGCCTGCTGGAGTCTCCAATATATTCTGTACGCTGCGGAAACCGATTTTCGCGAATTTCGTGGCATCACACCGCTCAAACCTGGAGATCCCAAGCCCACACCGCCGAATCCGGATCTTTCTGTTGGCGCAATCCATGTCCCCTGCCACACGGATTTCTGGCTGAGCAGCGAGGTGGCCGTATACATGTGCTCCGCGGAGATTTCAGCCCAGGAAGCGGAGGAGTGGTTCGCCAAGACAATGGCCGATCTCCATGAGCTCCAGTATTTGTGGCAATTCAAGAGCGAGTCGCCCGGCGCGGATCATTATGTTGACGCCGGCCCGCAGGGTTGTGAACCAGCGCCATTGGAAACAACTAACTACGGCGGGTATCACTTGGAAGGACCCTATATCGCAGAGGGGCCCTACCTCGGACAGTGCCCATTGCATCTGCAAACCATTCGACAGAGCGATGGCACGGCGAGAATTTCGTTTTGGTTAAACTCCTCCGTAAATCTCGCGCGAAATCCGGCGCCGCCGTCCAAAGCTTTCGAACTGTCGGCATCGGTGAAGTCTGAAGCACTGCAGCCGCACGCAGCTCCGGCGCCGGCAGCCACACCGCAGCCCACGGCGGCAACTGCTGCGCACCCAATTCCTGCCCCGACAACTCCTGCGCCGGCAACTACTGATAACTTGCGCGCTGAGCCTGCGGTGGAGAACCCCGGAGAACGGTCATCGAAGAGATACGGCGACTGCGACGATTTGTGCCAGGGACTGAAAAAAGTGTTGGAAAACCGTGCCAGTTCGTTCCGGCAATTAGCAGTTAAGAGCGGGAGTTCCGTGCCCTCCAGAAGCGCCTTGATCGGGGATACGGTCAAACTATCCGGAGCGGCGAGCTGCATGATTCATGTGGAGCCTTCTGCGAACACAAGTTCCTCCTCAAGAAATGAACCAGTCTCGGGCGCCAGTTTCGCTCCGGTATCCGCAAAAAGTATTAAGGCTACTTCGTCGCGATCACCTGGCAGGCCGGCAACGCAGTACGTTTGCTACTGGCCGCAAGGTTCGGAGGCGACCGCGGAAAGTGAATTTCTCGATCTCCAAGCGTTGCTGCGCCTGCTGATACCCAGCAGTTGGTTGACGCAACAGAACGTCGAGGCCGACGAACGTTCAGGCGCACAGATGACAGTTTGGTCCGCTCGAGATTCCAAGAACAAGACGGCCATCGGGCTGTACCTGAGCGGCAGATCAGTGGGTTTGCACATTTCGGCGAGCGAGTAGAGCGCCCGACTTCGCCTCACCAAGAGACCGGATCTCTAAGCGAATCGAACTCTGATCTCCGGGTCTACGGCCGCGACTCTCTGCTAGACTATCCGCCCATGAAAACATTCATCCTTCGAACTCTGTGCCTAGTATTTTTCCTGGCTCCTCTCGCAGCCGCTCAAGATGTCATTCCCCTTTACCCCGGCACACCGCCAGGCTTCACGCAGGAGAACTATCCCGAGAAACAGTACTTCTCGAAAAGCTGGAACACCGAAGTCGTCGCCAACGTAACCAACCCAACGCTGACCGTATTCAAGCCTTCTGCGGAACTGAATAACGGCACCGCAATGGTGATCTGCCCGGGCGGCGGTTTTATGGCCCTCTCTATCACTACCGAAGGCACCGACGCCGCCAAGTATCTGGCCGCGAAAGGCGTCACCACCTTTGTGCTCAAGTACCGCCTCGCGCACACTGGCGAGGAAGCCACCGAAGAATTCGCCGCGCTATTTGCAGACAGGAAGAAATTTCAAGAGACCGTTGGCAATGTCATTCCTCTGTCCATTGCCGATGGCTTGGCCGCGGTCACCTATGTTCGAAAGCACGCCTCGGACTGGGGAGTTTCCCCCGATCGCGTCGGCATCATGGGCTTCTCCGCTGGTGGAACGGTCGCTGCCGGGGTTGCCTTCCGTTACGCGCCGGATGGCCGGCCTGCCTTCGTCGCCGTGATCTACGGAGCGGCAGGAAGACTCTTAGACGTTCCCGTTCCATCGGACGCGCCGCCAATGTTCATCGCCGCCGCCACCGACGACAATCTCGGACTCGCACCAGATAGCGTAGCTTTGTACGAAAAATGGACCAGCGCTCACAAACCGGCCGAACTGCACATGTATGAGAAAGGCGCCCACGGCTTCGGAATGCGAAAGCAAAACCTCCCTACGGATCATTGGATCGAGAGGTTTACCGACTGGCTGGAATTACTCGGCTGGCTGAAGAAGTGACTATCAAGACTTGGTTACAGTTGCGGCTGACATCTTACTTTGAGCCCGCGACTAAGCCGCTAAAAATTCAATCGCGAACACAATTTTAAGATTTTCTTGAGTGGCAGGGAACTACTGCTTCTTCGCGTTCAACTCGTCGCGAACCATCGATTCCACGACATTCTTAAGAATATCGCGAGTGACGGCCTGCAACATTTCCGGACTCATCTTGGCGAGTACCTTGGCGACCATGTCTTCCATGCTTGGGTCAGAGGCCTTTGAGGTTGCTTCCACGGCAGGTGCTTCCTGCACAACAGTTTCTGCAACCTGATGGGCTTCTTCGCGAATAGCTTCCACAGTCGCCGGGGGCAAAGCGGCCTCTTCGACCTTCGCCTGCACGTCCGCGCTCACTGCCGGCGCCAGTGCATCAACTGTCGCCGCTGGATCTTCCTTCGCAATTTCTTCATGGGCGTAAGGCGCAACCGTTTCGGTAGCCGTACTTGCAACTGGAGCGCTCGTCACAGGAGCATCCCAGGTAGATGCAAGCCGGCTTGCTTTCTGCGCTTCCGTGTCCCAAGGACTGGCCACAGAAGAAAACCACGAGTTCGTTGCCGCAGGCTTTTCGGGTTCGGGGGTTGGTTCAACTACTGCCGGCGTGATTGCTGGAGCGTCCTGAATCACGGCCTGAGTCTCTGCCTGAGCGTGTACTATCTCCGGCACTTCCTCATTTAGAGGCGCGGGCGCTTCCATCGTTGCTGCTTCCGCCGCGGCCTTAGGACTCAACGCAGCTGCCCAAGCGTCTTCCGTGAATGGCGCAGCGGTTTCTGCAGCCGCCCTTGATTCCGCTACCGGCGCGTCCGTTACCATGGCGCCTACGCTCTGCTCTGTTTCTGCTGCTTCCTCAAATCTGGAAATCTCTTTTTGCGGCGCCCAGGATTCGTTTCTCGATTTGCGCGCTGGCGCTTCCGCAAAGGCTGTCTCGCGCCAATCCTTCACTGCACCAGTTGCTGCTTCCTCTTCGCCCATCGAGTCGCCCGCGTCGCGCCTCCAGGAACCAGACTGGCTTTCCTCTTCTTCCTCTTCAACCTCTTCTTCCTTGTCCCCCGAATTCCAATCGCGCTCCAGTTGCGGCCGCGCTGTCGTTGCCTCTTCAATTTCCTCTTCTTCCGTTACAGGCGATTCGAGCATGCTCCCGAATGCCAGCGGCTGCGATCCTGCGCTGAACTTCACAGGTTCCGGAAGTGCGGGCAACTCTTCTTGCATTTCCATGCTCTCGACCGCAGGGAATTCGGGAACTGACGCGACCTCGGCCGCGCTCGGAATCTCTCGGGGAACTGGTACCGCTCTCGGCGCCAGCATTTCCGCCACGCGTATCGGCTCTTCTTTCACCTGCGGCGGAGGCGCCACTCCGCCAATCGAAACACCCGCGCGTGCCAGCGCGGACTTCACCATGGAAATCAGCGGATCAGGCGGAACAAAGGGCTTCTTCAATACACCGTCCGCGCCAACTCTTTGTGCTTCTTGTTCGTCGAGCGGATCGAAAGCCCCGACCAGCAAAATCACAGGAATGTGCGCAAGCGTGCTGTCTGATTTTACGTATTGGCAAACTTCGTATCCGTTACGGACAGGCATGAACACATCGGCGAGCACCAGATCCGGACGAATATCAGAAATCTTCCGCACCGCCGCTTCGCCATTGCCCACGGCAACGACATCGATACCCTGATCCTTCAGGGCAAGCCCCACCATCTTCTGGATGTTGCTGTTATCGTCGGCTACGAGGATCCTGGCCACTAAATTTCCTCCGGATGTACTTCACCCGTGTGTTGCATGGCGACCGCTTTGCGGTCGCCTTAAAAATTGACCGCTTTGCGGTCGCTTTAAATATCGACCGCTCTGCGAGCGCCTACTTCTTAAGACTCCACAGTATTGGAGCATCCGGCGTATGAGCCGTCAATCTCCTCGCGGTACCTGTGTGTCGGAAATGAATATGCCCTTTCCGCCCCTTTCCGGAGCCTCTCTAGGCCAAAAAACAAGGGGTGCAGCCTTGGCCGCACCCCTCATTCGCAACCCCCCGTTATCTCTCGGTGCAGACTACCAGGGCACTAGCTTGCGCAATCCCTTCTTCTTCTTGCTGGTGGATTCCTTCTTGGAATCATCGCTGCTCTGCGAGTCACCAGTTTTCGCTGCATCCGTCGCTGGCGTCGTACTTGCGTCTGTCGCGTCACTCTTTGTCTCGGTTCCTGTTGTTGAGGCGTCACTCTTCGCTGGCGTTTCTGCTGCACCTGCCGCCGCTGGAGGATTCTTCGCAGCTTCGTCGCTTGCAGCAGCATTAGGTGTTGTCGTTGTCGGCGCAGTGGTAGCGGGCGCGCCTGCGGCTGGTGTCAACTCTGTGCCCGCATCCTTTGGAGGCTCACTTGTCGCAGGCGCGCTCGCCGTACCGTCATTAACCGCTGGAGCCGCGTTCTCCGATCCTACCGTCTCGGCCGTACCAGTCGATCCGGTCGTCCCGGGAACAACCGTGGCTACGATTCCCGTGCCCGCCCCGCCTGCCGATTTTCCTCCCGGCGTCAGCAAATCCCCGGCGGATTGGTCGGACTCCGGCTGCATGTTCGGGGCTCCCGTTCTGGCGGCAGACAGGAACTCCCCATTTGGACCGCTCTTCATCAAATCGAGCGGCTTCTTATAAATTGGCGTATGCGCTCTCGGTGTATTCTGTTCCGCCGTCATCCATGCAAGCGCGTTGGGATCGGCCTGTGGCACTGGCACTCCAGACGCCTTAAGCTTGTCCTTGGCGCCTGGCGCCAGGCTTGATAGCGGATAGTTCTTCACAATCCTTGCGTAGTAGAGCGAAGCAACATCTTTATGCTCGCTCGTCGCAAATATGTCTCCCATCATCCACAGCGCTTCATCCGACTTGCTGAAAAGCGGATACCTATTTGTGACCATCAGCAGCCTCGCTGCCGCCGCTCGCTTGTCACCCTTCACGTAATAGTAGTAACCGATGCGGTATTCGCCCTCCGCCAGCACTTCCTGTACTTCCCTCAGGTGCTGCGTCGCCTCCGGCGCTAGAGGGTCACTCGGGTATTTCTGGAGAAAAATCTGGAACTCTTCCTCCGCCGCCAGTGCATGCGTCCTGTCTCGATCGGGCTTGTCCATCTGTTTGTAATGGACCATGGCCACTTGCATTTGGGCGTAGGTGGCTTCCGGAAGGAAAGGGAAGAAGACGATGAAGTCTTTGTAGCCAGAGACGGCCAGCGCCAGATTCGACGTTCCGCTTTCTTTGTAATACGAATCCGCGATCGCCAGCTTCGCCTTCGCTAGATACTCGCTGTCCGGGTAGGTATTGATCAGCGTCTGCAGGTTTAGCCGGCCAACCTCTTGACGGCCGTGCTTGATGTCGTCCATCGCCCTGTCATACAAAATCTTGTCAGGCTGGGCGTTGTTGTCTACGCTCGTCGATTTATCGACCTTCTTCTTGTGGAAGATCTGGGCGTCGCACGACGTCGCTCCCAGCAAAAATAGCGCCCCAAAAGTAAAGAGCGCTAGACTTTTCCCAGCTACACATAGCTTTGAGGTTGCACTTCGTACAATTCGACCCAAACTTCACCTCTCTCGCGAATGTCGGATTCCTCGCCGCAATTCTACGCTAACCCCGCTGGAAACTGGCTCAGCTCACACCCAACCATCTCAACACTTCTTAACCGGCGGGAACGATCAAGTATAACCTGAACGAAAGGCCAGGTGGAGCAAGAAATTTGCACTCATGGACAGGCCCCAATTACCCTGTAAGCGCCTGGGCGTTCCCACTCCCTGTGATGCACCTTTTGGTCCCAGCGGGTTGCCTCGCGCCACGGCCGCACTTCAATTATTTTCAACGAAATGTAACAATGTTGCCGCCAGCCGCCGATACTATACGGCGTTCACGCTTCCGAGGAGCCGCGGCCAGCCGCTTACTGATCTAAATGGAAAAACGCAAATTTCTCTTTGTCTCGCTATCCGGTCTCATCGGTGACATCGCCTGGCAAGTTCTCAAAGAAGGCCACGACGTCCGCTATTACATCGAAGCCGAAAAAGAACGCGACATCGCCGATGGCTTCGTCCCCAAATCCAAGGATTGGGAACGCGATACAAAATGGGCCGATATCATTGTTTTCGATGACACTCTGGGCCAAGGCGCCAAGGCGCAGGCCCTTCGCGCAGCGGGCAAGCCCGTCATCGGCGGCACCGAGTACACCGATCGTCTTGAAGACGATCGCTCCTTCGGCCAGGAAGAGCTGAAAAAAGCCGGCGTCAACATCATCCCCTATCAGGATTTCGATTCCTTCGATCCCGCCATTGAATTCGTAATGAAAAATCCCGATCGTTACGTCATCAAGCCCAGCGGGGAAGCGCAAAACGTCAAACGCCGCCTTTTCGTCGGCGAGGAAGAAGACGGCGACGACGTTGTTCGCATGCTCGAAGCCTACAAGCGTGCCTTCTCCGACGAAATCAAAGTCTTCCAGTTGCAGCGCCGCGTTACCGGCGTGGAAGTCGCTGTCGGCGCTTTCTTCAACGGTAAAAAATTCATCACGCCCGTCAACATCAATTTCGAGCACAAAAAACTTTTTCCCGGCAACATCGGTCCGCCCACCGGCGAAATGGGCACCTCTATGTTTTGGAGCGACCCCAACCGCCTCTTCAATCAAACGCTTCTCAAGATGGAGCCCAAGCTCACCGAAGAGGGCTATGTCGGCTACATCGATTTGAACTGCATTGTCAACAACAACGGCATCTATCCGCTCGAATTCACCAGCCGTTTCGGCTACCCCACTATTAGCATCCAGCAAGAAGGCATGCTCACGCCCATCAGCGATCTCTTCTGGGAACTCGCCACCGGCGTCGAGCCCAAGTGGCGCACGCGCAGCGGCTTCCAAATCGGTGTCCGCATCGTCGTTCCGCCATTCCCGTTCGACGACGAGCCCACCTTCGAATCCTTCTCGAAAAACGGCGCCATTGTCCTAAAAAAGCCCAACTTCGACGGCATCCACATCGAAGATGTAAAAGAAGTCAAAGGCCAGTGGCTAATCGCCGGCACCAGCGGCGTCGTTCTAGTAGTAATCGGCACCGGCCAAACCATGCTGCAAGCCCAAGCCCAAGTCTACTCCCGCATAAAAAACATAATGATCGCCAACATGTACTACCGCACCGACATCGGCGACCGCTGGGTCGAAGACTCCGACAAACTCCACAACTGGGGCTACCTCAGGTAGGTAGCGCAGACACTCCTGTCTGTGCTCTTTGTCTCTTGCGCCTTTGTAGGGGCAGCAGCATGCTGCGCCCCAATTGCTCAGTCCGAACACTCTCTACGATACAACTCCGAAACGCTACCCCGCACATCCGCCCCCAATGTCATTCCGAGTGACGCGAGGAATCCGCTTTTCTTTTCCGCTCCTCTCTGCGCACTCTGTGTCTCTGTGTTTCGCTCGTTTTCTTCGGTTCCACCTTCGACATCGAATTTTAGCCTCGCCTCACCGCTGGGTGTATAATTAGGCTATGTCGAAGACTAGTATCACACCGGAACGACAGCAGGCCCATTCGCTGCTCGATTTGTTGCCAGTCGAAAAGCTCCCCGCCGTCGTTCATCTCCTTCAGGCGTTGACCGATCCACTCGCCCGCAGCCTCGCCAATGCACCGTTCGAAGACGAACCGATTAGCGAGGACGAAATCCACGCCGTTAGCGCTTCCAAGGCTTGGCTTAGCGCTCACACACCCATTCCTCACTACGATGTGCTTGCTGAACTCGGCCTCACTCCCGAAGATTTCGAGCGCATGGCCCGCACTCCGCTCGATTCCGCGCCCGGCCGGTAACGATGGAAAAGAGGATCGCGTGGACCGAGCAGGCCAGAGCTCACCTGCGCGCAATCGACCAAACCACCGCTCTCAGCATCCTCCACATTCTGGCCCGCTATCTTTCCACAGGAGAAGGCGATATAAAGCGCCTGCAAGACATCGAACCTCCTGAGTTTCGTCTCCGCGCTGGCGACTACCGCGTTCGCTTTCGCGATCTCGGCGGTTCCATCCTCGTGCTGGCCGTCAAGCACCGTCGCGAAGCCTACCGCTGACCCATTTCAGCCTGATTAGAAGACGGCGGGTGCCCCAGGTCGTAGTTTGAACCTGGGTTTTGGGGGTTCTTTCCTGCCCCGCCCCTACGCCACCCACTTCATCACTAATTTCTTCCGCTTCTTCGCGCAGTCAAGTAGATACAGATCGATCAGCTTCTGATAGGGTTATTGTTAACCAGAAATCCGGCGAGGATTTCTGTCCCGCTCGCCCTGAGCTTTCGCGAAGGGAGAAGCAATCGCCGCTACCCCCGCGATTGTAGTGGCGCAGCACACTGCGCCCTGCAATCCAGCAGCTTAATCTCCCAACGTGTTACGCTCTTACACCGATGTCAGATCAAATCAAAAAACAAACCAATACCGCTCTCTGGCTTGGCCTGCTGATCACGGTGCTCGCCGTCCTAAGCAACCTGCTGTACTTCTCCAACGTTCCAGCGGCAGCTCTTCCGTGGCTGAACCTGACGCTACCGGCAATCGGCTTGATATTTCTGCTGATCGGGGTCGTCCGCGCCTTCGGCCAATCGCACATTTATCGCGGCAAGATCTGGGGCTCGATTGCCGCCGGACTGGCGGCTTTATTTCTCGCCGTCTCCGCCTGGTTTTTTGTTCAGGTCAGAAACATTCCTCGCTCCGTGGGCGCACCGCAAGTAGGTCAGCGCGTCCCGGACTTCACATTGCCAGACAGCAACGGGCAGCCTGTCGCTCTGGCTCAGTTATTTGCCGCTTCGCCGGGAATGCCTCAGCCCAAGGCGGTGCTGCTTGTTTTCTACCGCGGATACTGGTGACCGTTCTGCAACCTCGAGTTGCGAGGCATTCAAGAAAACCTTTCGGAGTTTGCGGCTCAGGGCATCCGCCCGGTAGCGATCAGCGTAGATGCGCCCGATGTCTCCGAGCATCTTCGCAGCAAGCAAGGGTACACGTTCACTTTTCTGAGCGATCCAAACACGGAAGTGATTCGCCGTTACGATTTACTGCATAAATCTGGTGGACCGGAAGCGAGCGACATTTCGCGCCCTGCCGAATTTTTGATTGATCGAACGGGCACTGTGCGCTGGGTAAATTTCACCGAGGACATACGCGTGCGGCCTCGCGCGCAGCAAATGCTAGCCGCTGCCCGGTCCATTCAATAGGCGGGCAATCCGTTTGTCATCCTGAACAGAAGCGGCGGCTACCTGGAAAAGTAGCCGGTCTTTGCGCGTACCTTTATGCCTTCGCGCTTCGACTTGATTACGATTTTGCGGAAGCTGTCGTCTTTTAGCGGATCCGTCGGGTAATAGCCCAACTCGTAGGAAGTCCTCAACTCTTCCGCAATCTGCCGGAAATAGACATGCGCATCAGTCGTCTCTGCATCGATGTGCGCGCCGCCAGTCTCGCGCGCCACGCGGTCCATCACGCTAGTCCCATATTTGTTTCGCGCCGTGAGCTTCCCGTGCTCTTTATCGGTATAGCGAATCGCGTACACCACCACGTTCTCGCTCTGCGCAGTCTCAATTGCCGTCATCATATTGTGCGAACTCGAATTGTCTTCGCCATCACTGAAGAGGAGAATTGCACGTCGGCCATTTTCTTGCGCCAGTTTCTCCGTCACGGAATAAAAGATCGAATCATAGAATGCCGTCCCCAGGTCCCGGTCCTCGCGCGGACCCAGCTCTGGAAATTTACCCGTGGACTTCTGGTATTGCTTCCACTGTTCCAGCAAATCCCCGCCCGACTGCGAAAAATCGCTCACCAGCCGGATATGGTTGCCAAAGCCCACCAAAAACACTCGATCCTTCGGTCCCAAAACATCCTTGAAAAAAACTTCCAAATCATTCTTATGTTGTTTGGAAAAATGATCCTGGCTTCCGCTGGCGTCCACCACTACGCCCAGCGTCAAAGGCACGTCCGCGCTGCGCGAAAAGAAAGCTACCTTTTGCGGTACCGCATCCTCAAGGACTTCCACATCATCCTGTGTGAGATTGTTGACCAAAGCGCCGTTCGCATCCCGCGCCACAAACGCCACACTCACCAAATTTACCTTGACGCGAATGGGTTCTTGCCCGCGCCCGACACCAACTGCAAGCACGAACAGCGCAACTCCGAGGCAGACGAGCAATCCTCTACGAAAGCGCAATCCCATTTGTATTTTGTGAAGCATCAAGCGGGCGTCTTATCGTCGCTGCGCGCCTCAATGTAAAGCAAGTTGAAAATGCAGCCCGTTCCGTTCGGCTTCACGCTCACGAGATGCTGCTTCTCTTTCGTTCCCGCTTTGAACACCAACTCGCCCGCGTCCGCATGGTCATCGTCGCAGGTGAGTTTGTTCGAGGTGTTGTGCTTGTCTTTGTCATCGGGTGCCTTCGATGCTCCGCTGCAATTCAGCACCGTCCCATATTTTCCAAGCGCCTTTTGATAAAACGCCGCCACTTTTTCCGGCGAGTCGCTCGATTCCATCTTCAGAACCACCAGCTTGAAGCCGAACGTCCTTCCCCAAAGCCCCAAGTTCGCCGCCGAAGAATCATTCTTCTCGTCTTTGTGTGGAATTGCGCCCGGGTATAACGGCAACCCAGCTTCCTTTGCCGTCGCTTGGGCGCTGATCACCAAGCCAGCTTCGCTTCCATCCTTGCTCGTCACCGTCACATTTACGCCGGTCTTGTCCTTGTCCTGCCCCGCCGCGCTTAACGCGGCCAAACTCAGCACTCCGCACAATGACGCGCCAACCAACGCCGCGCCAAGCGCCACCGCTCTCGTGCTTCCAAATTTACGTTTCCTCATCACTTCCTCCTCTACAGCCGACTTATCCTGTAGGACGACACGCCAACGCGATTCTTTCAACGCTATCTCGGACGCCCTCGTTACATACGGCAAGCGCCTTCCTGAAGTTCCCACTCTTTGGATGTAAAATCCAGCCCTCTGCGGCCCTCCGGAACCCTCTCACTGGAATATTTTTGAGTGTCCCGCAGTCTTTCATCTTGATAGGGTGTAATCGGTGCTCGTTTCTTAATTTACTCTACTCATAGGAGAGTGCGAATGAATCGTGCTTTAGCTCTAATGCTCTTGCTCGCCTCTACGCCTGCGGTTTCGCCGCTGGCGCAAGAGGTGCAAAAGCCTGAACTATCAAAGTTATCGCTGAAAGTGGGGGATGCCGCTCCCGATTTTTCCCTGCTCAGCGACCAATGGAAAAATGTAAAGCTCAGCGACTTCCGCGGCAAGAAGAACGTTTTCTTGGCCGTCTACGTCCTGGCTTTCACCGGCGGTTGAACGAAACAACTTCAGGCGGTCCAGGCTGGAATCGCCTCGGGTAAGATCGACACTTCGGATACGGAAGTTTTCGGCATTAGCATGGACAGTCCTGCTGCCAATGCCGCCTTCGCCAAGCAAATCAGCATTAATTTCCCGCTTCTCAGCGACATGAACCACAAGATGCTCACCACCTACGGCATCCTGAAGGGATATGACGTCCAGAAGGAAACCTACCAGTGGGCGCAGCGCGCCAACATCGTCATCGATAAGGATGGCATCATCCGCCACATCGAAGAAGGCGACAGCGCCGTCGATCCCAACACTGCCGTATCGGTCTGTACCGACCTGCACAAGAAGCAGTCGTCAAAATAGCGATCCTGCAGTTCTCTTGATTTGTTCTTGGTGCCATCGAGTCACGGGAGCAAGATTTCCGTGACTCGGAGTGGCACATACTTCAGTCTGTGCATGCCAACTCATGCACAACATCTGATCGCGTTAGGGCTTCTCAGTGAAATTCACCACTTCGTTCTCCATTGGAATCTCGTTCTTATGCACTTCTGCCGGACCCTTAGCGTCCGATGGTTTCCATTCCTCGCCGCGCCCCACAACCTCAAACGACGCGAGCGCATAAGGCAGCCCCTCCGCCCCTAAGGGCGAACTCGCATTCTCGACGTGAAAATGCAAGTGTGGCTCAGTCGAATTCCCGGAATTTCCGACTAGTCCCACGACTTGCCCGCGCCGCACCTTATCCCCGAGCTTCACCCGCAAAGACCCCGGCTGCAAATGCGCATAGAACGCAAAATGCCCGCCGCCGATGTCCAGTATCACGTGGTTCCCGCCTACGGTCTCGAGCGTAATTGGCACTGCCCGCGAGTTCTCCCCAGGAGTGTTCTGCGGTATTCCATCCTTCACTTCAGTGACAACTCCGTCTGCCACCGCCAGCGCTTCGCTTCCGTACGCGTAATAATTCTTGTTATCCTTTTCTTCTCCCTGGAAGGTCTTGCCGTCGTCGCGCAGCCGCACCCAATCAATCGCAAGCCGCTGCGAAATCGTTGCATGCCCCTCGATCGCAATCAAGGCGCGCCGGTGTATGGAGGAGTTTGAAGGCCCGTTTGCGGCAAACCAGTGATCTCCGCGCAGCGGCGAGCTGATCGCGATAGCGCCGCGACCAACCGAAGTCGGCGCCGTCACAATGGTCAGCTCTTCGGGATAGGTTCCGACCTTCACCGTCAATTTTTGCCGCACCGTCGCCGGAACCGCTTCCAGCGTGTCAAACGTTGCCCAAATGTAAATGATGGCCATTGCGCCCGGCTCGACCTTGGCTTTTTCTGTTGCCCCTGGATGTCCCGGCCGCGCCAGGACCGCGTCCAACCCCGCTCCCGAGTACTCCACCAGCGTTCGCGCCGCTGCGTCGCCGGATACTGCTTCGACTTTTGTCAGCTGATGCTGCCAGCGGTCCATATTGTTCACATGCAATTCATAAACGACGTGCCACTTCCCATCCGCCTTGAACGCTGTTGGCGCGATCGGCACAATCACATCCTCAAACACCGCGAGCGGTTTCTCCTTCGGTCCTTCCGGCATCTTTGCCGCCGCGTCCTTTGCTGCATCCTCCGTGGGCCGTAAAAAATTCAAGGGCTGCGCAGGCACGCCGGACTGCGTCCACATTCCTTTCAATTCTGTTCGTGCGGTGTTCAGCGTTCCATCGTAAACACCGCCAACCGCGGCCACCTCGAAGTGCACCGCATCGCCCTTCATGCTCACTTTTTCCAGCGGAAACGTCGCGCCCTGTTCCACGCTTTGCCCTTGCCCGGCAAATCCTCCGTCAGCGGTCTTCGTAATAGTCAAAAGGATATGCAGCTTGTCCGCACCTTCACCCAGTTCGCCTTTCCAAGTTCCCGCAAAGTCGCTTCCGGTGTTTGCCGCTTGTTCCGCCGCGCGCGCAGGAACTATTGCGATCATAGCGATCGCTAGAGCACACGCAACAAATGTTGCAAAACGCGAGCCCGATCTATTTATAGCCAGATTCGGCATACCCAGCTTTTCGATTTTCTGCCCTATTTTCTCGCGCAAGAATCCCCCTCGTCTCATTCAACAGACGTTTCGTTCCTACGGCCTGGTGTACAACCCCCGGAATCTTCGCGCGGGTGGTTCTTCGTTGTCAAAGTATTCTTCGAAGCTTTCCTCCGTGAGCCCGGCACGGACAAACTCATTCAGCTCCGCACGGGTCAGCGGCCATGGCAATTCTCCCTCGGGTTCATTAGCCTCGCGCCCTCGCACTATCGCAAGTACTCTGCCTCCAGGTCGCACAAACATCGCGATTCTCTGCATCGCTTGTGCCCGAATCTCCATAGGAAGCGCCTGCACCGTATTCGCTTCGAAAACGAAATCAGACTTCTGCTCCCATTCAGCCGGCGGCTGAAACAAGTCCGCCACTCGATAGTTCACTTCACTCTGTGGAAATCGCTTGCGGGCCATTTGAATGGCTGTCTCCGAAATGTCAAAGGCGGTCGTTGCGAATCCCCAGGCAGCCAATTGCTCCGCGTCGTCCCCCAGGCCGCACGCAATCACTAGCGCCTTCTTTCCCTCCGTCGTTTGTGGATTCGTTCTCCAAAATTCGATCAGCCCGGGATTTGCTCCGCGGTCCGCCCACGGCACAATGCTCTTGCCAGCTTCCGCTTCCTTATAGAGGACATCAAACCATCCTGTCGGATCGCCCTTCCGGGCGTACTCTGCCGCTAACTCTCTTGCTCTTTTCCGGTCTGTCATAGCTCGCGATTCTACCCCTAAGGCGGAATGAAGGTAGTATTCTTAGCGCGACATTCCCCGAGTGAGGTGGAACGATGTTTTTGAGCGACCTGCTATTCGCCGGCCGAACACTGCGGAAAAGTCCAGTCTTCGCACTCACTGCCGCGATCACCATCGCCCTAGGCGTCGGCGCCAGTACCGCCATCTTCAGCGTCACCAATGCCGTGCTGCTGCGTCCGCTTCCGTACAAGAACCCCGATCAGCTCGTTATTATTCCCACCGACATGCGCAATCGCGGCGTCAAGGACTTCCCCTGGTCTAACGCAAATTTCATCGATATGCGCGAGGCTACGAAGAATCAATTCCAAGGCCTCGCGGGCGTCTTCACTTTTCCCATTACGTTGACCGGCGAGGATGGCATGCCGGAACGAGTCAAGGCTGGCATCGTGACGACCAACTACTTCCGGCTTGTAGGGGCGGGGATCGCGTTCGGACGCGATTTCTCCGACGATGACGGCCAGCCGCAACCACCCCCTCCTGCGCCAGGAACCCAACCGGCAGCAACACCCGAGCGCCTGCCCATCATGGCGATTATCAGTTACGAATATTTCCAGCGCCAGTTTGGATCGAATCCCGCTGTAATCGGACAATCCTTAAATAAAGGCAAGCCCTTCAGTCCGCGAATCGTTGGAGTCCTCGCGCCCCACTTTCAGATTTACTTCCCACCGTCCTCGGACTTGGAGGCTTCGCCCGATATCTGGCTCGCGAATCGCCTGGGTTACGATGCCGCGCAACGAAATGGTGTCTCGATGCGCGTGATCGGCAGATTGCAACCGGGTGTCACCATCGGACAAGCGCAAGCCGCCTCCGATCAGGTTGCCGCGGAGGCGCGCAAACATTTCACGATTGAAAACACCGCGGGCTATGCCATCCGCGTCGAGCCGATGCGGCAGCATCTAGTCTCCGAAGTTCGCCCAGCGATACTCGCGCTGATGGGCGCTGTGATTTTTCTTTTGCTCATTGCGTGCGCCAACGTGGCCAATCTTTTGTTGGTGCGTGGTTCATTGCGCGAGCGCGAACTTGCCATTCGCACCGCTATCGGCGCCAGCAGGTGGGACCTTGCCCGCCAAATTCTTTCCGAGGCATTGTTGCTCGCGGCCATCGGCGCACTTGGCGGTCTCGGCCTCGCCTGGTTCGGAATCCACGAACTGCTCGCCATCGCTCCCGCGCATCTTCCACGACTCGATACAATTCGAATCGATTCGACCGTGCTGGTCTTCACAGTCATCTTGAGCCTTATTGCCGCCGCAATTTTTGGCCTGGCACCGGCGTGGCGAGCTGCTCGCCCGGACGTAATGATCGTCCTGCGCGGCACGAGCCGCAGTGAAGGTCTAGCCAGCGGCGGCCTCTCGCGCAAGATCGTTGTTGGCCTCGAAGTCGCTCTCGCTTATGTACTGCTCATCGGCTCCGGACTGATGGTCCGCAGCTTTCTGGAACTGCAGCGCGTCGATCCTGGGTTCAGTCCTCATGGCCTGCTCACGTTTCAGGTGCAGACCGATCGATTTTTGCAGAAGCCGGAAGAACGCGCTGTTGCTACTCGCCAGATCGAAGAGCATCTGCGCGCCATCACTGGCGTTCAAAGCGTAACTGCCTCAAATCCATTTCCTCTCACAGGCGGATATAGTCCGATTCGCTGGGGCACCGAGGAAGCGCTCACCGACGCAAGCAGGTATAAAGCGGTCGATCCCCTCATCGTGCTTCCTGGCTATTTCGAGACAATGCACACTCCGCTGCTCGAGGGCCGCACCTTCACTGAAGAAGATAACCAGCCGGGCCACACACAAGTCGTGATTGATAAAATACTGGCGGATCGCGCCTATCCGGGTCAGTCTCCAATTGGCAAGCGCATTCTTATCCGCATTCAAACGCCCGAACCTGTGTGGGTCGAGATCATTGGCGTGGTCGCGCACCAGCGCGGTGTTTCATTGACCGAGCCCGGACGCGAGCAAGTTTATTTTACCGACGCGTATATCGGTGCCGGCGCCACAGACCACTGGGCCATCCGAACCGGGAGTGACCCCTCGAAATATGCGAACGACGTTCGCGCCGCGCTCAAACAGTTCGACTCGCATCTCTTGATCACCGACATGGAGCCCATGGATGCTGTCATTGAAAAGGCGCAAGCAGGCACGCGCTTTTCCTTGCTGCTCATCGGATCGTTCGCCGTCATCGCGGCGCTGCTTGCTGGAGTGGGTTTGTACGGCGTGCTTGCGACCGTCGTGCGGCAACGCACCTCAGAAATCGGTGTTCGCATGGCCTTGGGTGCGCAGTCCGGCAACATTTTCCAACTTGTGGTAGGGCAGGGACTTCGCCTCGCAGGCATAGGCGTCGTCGCCGGCCTGTTCGGAGCCTTTGCCGTTACCCGCGAAATGTCCTCGATGCTAGTCGGAATCAAAGCCACCGACCCCGCCACTTTTGTCACCATGGCGGTGGTGTTTTTCGTTATCGCGGCACTGGCGTCCTGGCTGCCTGCGTGGCGCGCTTCGAGCTTGGATCCGATCGTTGCACTTCGCGATGAGTGATCGTCGTTGGGGTGGGGCCAGTCACCCAGACGCGGTTCGCTCAGCTCGGCTGTTTGGGCGGCGTACGTACAGCTGTCTCCTGGCTGAACAAACACAGCCACTTTCCTGCTCGCTGAGCCCAGATCGAAGAAATGTACGCCTGCGTCGCGAATTCGTGACCGTGGGAGACTCCTTTTTCGTGAATCTTGTACGAAATGAGTCCCGACTCGGCTGAAAGCTGCACGAACCTCACATCTTCCATCGAATAGTCCGTTAGCGTGAACCCCGCAACGTTTTTCATTACGTCTGCTTTGGTCGCGAGGCCGGCAGCGTCCACAAACACTGCATCTTCCGCGGTGAGATTTGCGAATATTTCCACGTTGCCGCTCTTGAGCGCGTCTAACCCCTCGCTTTCTTTCGCGACGATCTGTTGCTGCAACGAGCCCGCAACCGCTTGCGATTCACTGCGAGATTCACCGGATCTCGCCGCGAATACTAAATTTTTGTGCTGCCCGGCCAAAACCGCGCCGAAAACCGTAGTCACCGCGATAAGTAGAACCGACGTTTTCTTCATCGAGTTTCCTCCGAAAATTCCGAACTATTTGCCTGCTGAGAGAAATCGTCCAATCGCGTCGTTTAAGAACTTTGCGTCTGCTGGATCGGCGGCCGCGCCCGCCGGGTGCCCCCACAAAGAGGGAATCGGCGTCAGCGTCACTGTCTTCATGAAGCCCGCCTCATACCTTGCATCGCCCACTGGAAAATACAAATCGGTCTCTGAAGGCATGTACAAAAACGGGACCTTTATCGAGCCCAACGCCTTCCCTACATCTCCCCCGAATCCCGGTGTTGTTCCACGTCATGCTTTTCCCAAGTCCTCATCTGCAAGATCAAATTGTTGGCGTCTGCTCCCGGAATAAAATTCGTCTTCAAGTCGTTCACAAAGCTCTCGAAGGTTGTGCCTGGCTTCGCTCCCTCCCGCCACATTTCTTTTCTCCACCATTCCTGGGAGAAGAGCCATCCCGCCCACACTAACGCAAACGCCTCAATCCCTTTCTTGGGCTGTTCTTTGTAGTCGCCATTCGCAAAAACCGGATCCGTCGTAAGCGCTGCGATTTGCCCTTCCAGGCGGACCACGCCATGCGGGTAGCATTTTGCCGTTCCAGAAGTTGCCACGATGCGGTCCGCAAAAGCCGGATAGCTCACGGCCCACTGAAACGCCTGCTCCGCGCCCATCGAAAAACCAACAATCGCTCGCAAGTGCGCGATCTTCAATTCATCGATGAGCAGCCGATGCACTGCCTCGACATTGTCGCGGATGGTGGTCGCAGGAAAGCGCGGACCATGGTACGGCTCCGGCGTATTGTTCGGCGAAGACGAATTTCCATTTCCAAACATTTCCGTCGCCACCAGAAACAGTTTCGTCGGATCGAGCGCCTTGTCCGTCCCAATCAGCCACTCACAACCGTGAAAATCGGCCATGTAGTGCGACGGCAACAGCACTACATTGTCCTTCGCGGCGTTCAGCTTGCCGTACGTCCCGTACACCACGTGCGCCACAGGAAGCGTCACCCCGCTCTCCGTCTTGAAATTCGGAATCACAAACTCATGGCGTTCGCCCTGATCCTGCTTGCTCTCCACCACCTCTTGGGCAAACATCGCAGAGCTGAGCACCGTTTGTATGACCAACATCAAGAAAACCTGTCTTTTCATCTTCAGAATCACCCGTTTTTCTCTTCAATATTCTTTGTAGCCAGTCGTTTTCGATCTCGCATTCCGTGAAATCGCCCCCGGCAAAATCTCAGACCCACGCGTCGCCACCCCGAAGGCGAGTATGCTATCACCCTCACAAATCTCCGACACCGCCTGGGTTGCGCTAGTTATGATTTGGGCGACTGGCGAACAACTATCTCGCATTCCGTCGTACCATCAAAGGAAAGGGGCATCTTACCCGGAGGCAACTCATTGGGAGCTGAACGCCGTCGCACACCCAGATATACGTTTATCGCCAGCGCTGAGCTGATTGAGGAAACGTCGGAAGTGCGCATCGCTACGCGCGTCAGCGAGCTGAGTCTGCACGGCTGTTACTTGGATATGATGAATCCCTTCCCGCTAGGAACTCTCGTGTTAGTGAAGATTTCGGTTGGAGACGCCTACTTCGAGGCCAAGTCAAAAATCGTCTATGCCCAGCCAAACATGGGTGCTGGCGTGGTTTTCCTGGAGACCGAGGCGCAATACCAGCCCGTTTTGGAGCGCTGGCTGGATGAAGCCGCTAGAACCAGTCAAAAACGGGTTGGCTGATTCCGCTCTGCTGGATCGTCTTTTTTTTTCCGCAAATGTGCTTTCGATTTGACCCTTACCGCTTACTTACTGTGCGCTTTTTCCTGCTGATCGATTGCATCGTGCAGTCCTTCGAGAAGTTTGCTCTTTTCCTGCGCGTTCGACGTCTTCCTCACGTCTGACCACAATGCCGTGCCGCTCTTCGGCTCAATCAGGGTGATCCTCGTGCAGTTCGGCGGAGCGAGTTCTTCTCCCGCCGTGGGGTTTTCGCTGACCAGTTTCGAATTGTAGGTAGCTGCCGGGTCGGCGCCGGGAACAAATTTCACCACGCTGCTTCCGTAAAGCCTCAGCACGAGGTCCGCCTTCTGCGGAGAGTCCACAATATCAAACCGGCCCCACTTGTTCAGTCCCATGTACGCGTCATGTTGAAGCTCGGCGTCGTTCGTTTGGTTATCTACGAAAATTGTTCTGGCGGAGAGGACTTTCGAGGGAACCATGCTGCGTTTGTCTTTCGCGTGTGCTATTTCCAGACTTAACACCATTGCTGCAACGAAGAAAACGGACATCAGTTTCTTCATGGATGCACCCCCGCTTTGCACTGTCTTGAGGCTGGTGAGGGTTCCACTCTATGGAGCGCAGTGTAGCCGCGTAACTGGACGGGAGTCGCAAAAAGGGCCATGTGGCGCGGCGTTTGACAGCCTGTCCGGGAGGGTAGGGAAGTGGACAGTGAAATAGTCTTTTCAGTAACGAGAATGGGGGTTTCTAACGCGCGCCTAGTGTTTGCGAGCTTTGATGTCGTCGTAGACGATCATTGAGAGGACCACAAGAACCCATACGGGGAAGATGCCCATTCCAGGAATCGCTTCCGCAACCAAGCCAGGCAAAATCGCCCATCGACGGCCGAGAATTAGAAACAGGAGGAATGCCGTTGCGAGGTCGATTACCCACTGCATGGGCGGAGCAATCACCGTCCAAAAGGATAGAAAGTCCGAGACAGCCGCGATGATGAAAGCGAACGCCTGCCGTTTGCGAGAAGGACGCTGAACGGGAGCAAATTCCTCGGTGGTGGTCAAAATGGCGGGATGATCGGTGGGCGTTGTCATGACCTTGGTTGCGCTCCTCAAGCCCTCCTTAAATTATCCTGTCATGGGTGCGGGCGAACCGCAAGACGTGAAGCTATGATTTGGAGTGCGGCAGCTCTGCTGCCGCTTTTCCGTCTGACTCGCACATCTCTGGATATGGCGAAGCTCAATAGTTGCGTGAAGGAATCCGGGCAATGATTTTTAGCTTGGTCTACACTAAAGTTGTTAGGCCAACAAATGACGATTGAGAATGTACCGCTCGCCAACGAACCAGCGCCTCTCGCAATACGAGGGAACTCGCGCGGCAAGTACTCGTGGGTGCTAGCGGCACTCCTCGGCGCAGTCCTCACGGTCATCTTAATAGGAGCTTTGGTGTGGTTATCGACCGGCCTGGGCCTATTGCACCTGATGGGCATTCTGCGCGAAGGGCGAACGCAGATAAATGTGGATCAGCCCACCGTGGTTCATCAAATTCAACAACTTCAGCGGCTTGAAACCGTAAGCTACACGATGGACAAGATTATCTCGGGTGAGCACGGCAACGCTTATCTGCCGAAATTTCTAGCGGGTGACCGCTTGCTGCTCGTGGTGCATGGAGAAGTGGTTGGCGGCATCAATCTCGCGGAATTGCATCCGGGCGATGTCTCGATACAAGGGCAGAAAGTATCGATTCACCTGCCCGCAGCAGAAGTTTTGAGCACGCGAATCGACAATACGCGGACGAGAGTGTATTCGCGCGACACCGGGCTTTTCTCATCTCCTGATCCCAACCTCGAAAGTGAAGTCCGCGAAGAAGCCGAGCATCAGCTCCTGCAAGCTGCGCTGCAAGATGGGATCCTCAAGCTCGCTGGTGACAACGCGCGAACCACGATCTCCGGTATGTTAAAGGGCTTCGGATTCCACGAAGTGGAAATTCGGTAGTTTCGGTGGAAGAGGTTTAGGGAGCCTGCAGCAAACTTCTCCACGTAGTTGGCACTCGTCTTCGCCGAGACTTATGCGCGAGGGACAGTGGCTTCCACGGCTTCGCAGAAGCGATCGATCTCCGCCGTCGAAGTGTAAACGTTTGCGCTGACGCGAATCCCGTTGAGGAAGGGCGCGTTGATAGGCGTAACAAAAATATTGTACTTGCTCAGCAGCGCATCGCCAAGTTTTCCCGGTTCGATCGTATCGAAGTGAATCGTGCCAAACGCACCGGATTGTGCTGGGTCCAGGCTGACCAGCACTTTGGCTCCAGAAACCTTCGCCAATCGTCCGGCCCAGCGATTTTTCAAATAACAAAGTCGGGCGTATTTTCGTTCCGCGCCAATTTGCTCGTGGAACTCCAGGGCTTGCAGAGTTGCATTGTGCATGGCCGCGGGGTGCGTTCCGATTTCTTCGTACTTGCGGATATTTTTGTCCATCGATGGCGGCGCGGCCATCAATGCCCAGTGTTTTTCGATGCGATCCTTTCGCACATAGAGCATGCCGGTTCCGATGGGCGCAGATAGCCACTTGTGCAGGCTGGCGCCGTAGAAATCGCAGTCTATATCGGAGAACTGGAACGGTACGTGCGCAAAGGCATGCGCCCCATCCACGATGCTGGTGATGCCTCGCTGGCGCGCCAGCGCACAGACTTCCTTCACAGGAAATCTCTGACCAGTCATGAATCCCACTTGCGACATGTGGATGACGCGGGTGCGCGGCGTGATTCCTTGTTCGAACAACCTCACTAAATCAGCCGAATTAGTTACCGGCACGGCGAAATCCAATTGCTTGAGCACAATCTTTTCCCTGCGCCCACGCTGTTCCCATGCCGTGATCATTCGCGGATAGTCCTGCGACGTGGTGAGAACTTCGTCGCCCGGCGCAAGGTCAATGCCAAATTGTGCGATCTGCAGCGATTCACTGGCGTTCCGTGTGATGGCAATGCACTCGGGATCGGCGCCCCACATGTTCGCGAGACGCGTTCGAACATCCTCGATCTTGGGTTCCAAGTCGCGCCACATGCGATAGCTCGGAAGTTGGTTGCTATAACGAATAGCCTCGATCTCCGCATCCAGAACAGAGGTCGGCGACGGCGCAACTCCTCCGTTGTTTAGATTTAGGATGGTCGGGTCGTGGCCGTAGGCATCGCGGATGCTTTTCCAGTAGGTTTCATCGCTCGCGACGTCTTGCGCGGAAACGCCCGCGTACGCGCGGTTCAGCAAGCCAGCCACCACGACTGCTTCTGCCCCTAGCAGAAAATTACGCCGATTCATTTGCATTTGCATGACTGTAAACTCCCACCAATAGCCTTGAATTGCAAGCACACAATGCGGCGGTGGCCTTCGCGCTGTTGAACCAATAGTCAAAATTGGCAAACACAAAGAATATTTTCAGTTCTGCAATAACCATCGGAAAATAGCGAGGTAAAAAAGGGCAAGCAAGAGGAGCTGCCTTCTTCGTTCCGTACTAAAAACAACTTCCGGGCAATTTACAAATAATCACGCCGCGAGCGTTAAGTTCAACTAGCAATTGCGCCACCCCCGGCGAAATTTCGCGGTCGCCAGGAACAATCACAGCCCATTCGAGATTCTCGCGAAACTCTTTGTGCCGAATTTCCCAATGTCCATAAGACGATGCTTTTGCCTCTCCGATTTGGATGATGGACCAGTGCCGCACTAACGCCAGCGCTGTCGCTTCGTCGGGTAACGGCCCAGATAGGATGTAGTGATTGTTTCCGTGAACTAGTATCCCAACCATCTAATTTCGAGCCTCCAGTCGCGGATTCTGAGATCGTCTGTAAATGCTCTGCTACACTCGTAGCGGGCGCCAACACGTGGCCCCAGGGAACTACTTAAAAGGAGTATCTTCGTCCATGTCGAAACAAGAAGAAGCCGGTCTTATTCTCAAACTCTACGAACTACGCCGCGAAGATACCATGCGCAAAGCGCGCGATTGGTATTTCCGGGAATTTAATCCGCAAACGATGGCGGACTTCACTAACGCGATGTTTGGCGAGCACAGCGGTCATTTTCGCATGGTCGCTTCCTATTGGGACATGGCCGCGGCACTGGTCAACAACGGGGCTATCAGTCTGGAGCTCTTCAATGACGCCAATGGCGAGCACATCGGCGTCTTCGCGAAATTCGAGCTACTGCTCGGCGAAATCCGAGCCGTCTATAGTCCAAAATTTGCCGCTAACTTGGAAAAGCTGATCGACGCAACGCCCGATGGCCGCAAGCGGACTGCCGGTGCTCGCGAACAAATAAAAGCAATGCGCGCCCAGCTCGAAGCAAGACAAGCCAAGGCCGCTCAGAGTTAGGCTTCTTCTCGGTTTATTCTTCATCGCAGACGTGGCTGATGCAGCTCTCATTCAGCTACGCGATTTCAGTTGTTCAAGAGGAAAGCCGCTCCTCGGCCCTCACAAACTCCCGGCACCTGCACAAAAGACTGTCCGAGTGGCCACCTGCCCGAACAATTGGGATGGCGTTACTCAAGCGGCACCGCCTCAGCTTTCGCCGAGCGTTGTGATGGAAATAGCGGGGCGAGCAGCCTATCCTGAATTTATTCAGTCGGAGGGCAAAACGGATGGGATTCTTGCGGATTTTCCTGCGAAATTATGGGCATTTCGTTCAACCTGCGGCTGCCATCGCCGCGATCTTTCTTGCTGTCTCGCCGTGCTCCGCCCAATCTACACAGCCAAGCCAACAACCCGAAATGCCCTGGACTCAGGAACTGAAGAAGCATCCAGGATTATTCGAAGAGTTTGGCCGGTTATACCAAAGGCTTCAGCAAAACATTCAGTATCCCCTTGCACGGTCGGAAAGCCGCATCTTGCCCCTCCTCCCTCCTTCCACAATCTCCTATGCCGCAATTCCCAACTACGGCGACGTCACTCAGCAAGCGCTAAAGATTTTCCGGCAAGAACTGCAAGACAGCACAGTGCTCCGCGATTGGTGGCAACAAGGGGATATGGCCCTTACCGGGCCCAGGGTCGAGGACTCTCTGGAGGAGTTGATTCAGTTTCAGCAATACCTGGGAGATGAAATTGTCGTATCGGGTTCGCTCGAAGGCCAGAATCCGAAGCTGCTTGTTGTTGCGGAAATACGGAAGCCTGGTCTGAAAAAGTTCCTTCAGGAAACGATAGCGCATCTTGGTGGGGAATCGAAGCAGGGTGTACATATTTTGGATCTGCAGGATCTCGCCGTTGCAAAGGACGCGGCCCCGTCGAAAGATCTTCTAGTGTTGGTGCGTCCCGACTATGCCGTCGCAGCAACGGACCTTTCCACGCTGCGCAAGTTCAATTCTCAGCTGGAACGCCATGGCCGCGAGTTCGCTTCCACCCCCTTTGCTCAGCGCGTCGCAAAAGAGTATGCAGGTGGAGTCACACTTCTGGCCACCGCTGACCTGCACAAGATCGTGGATCAAGCTCCGCCCGAACTCAGGCAGGGCGCCGGCTTCCAGCGCAGCGGTTTTGCCGACGTAAAGTATTTAATCTGGGAACACAAGACAGTGGGCACGCAGACAGTCAGTCAAACTGAGTTGAGCTTCAACGCCCCACGCCACAGCTCCGCAGCGTGGCTGGCGAACTCGGGGCCGTTGAGTGGTTTTGATTTTGTTTCTCCGAAGGCGATAGTAGCGGGCACCGTACTGCTCGCAAACCCCTCACAAATATTTGAAGATCTGAAGGGAATGTATAGCACCTCGAGTTCGAGTCCGTTCGCGTCGCTGCCGGCGTTTGAGCAGATGTTGAAAGTCAGTCTGAAGGATGACCTGCTCAGCACTCTCGGTGGTGAAGTCACGCTGGAGCTGGACACCCTCGCTCCCCAAAAGCCGCGATGGAGGGTCATTCTAAGCGTTCGAGATACCACTCACTTGCAGCAAACGTTGACTACCTTACTGACGGCGGCGCATATTGAAGCGCAGAAATCTGACGAGGATGGAGTCGCGTACTCGACCTTCCACATTCCTTCCTCCACACCACCTCTTGAGATCAGTTTCGCTTTTTTGGATGGCCATTTGATCCTGGGCTCAAGCCGCGAAACGGTTGCCGATGCGGTGCGCCTGCATAAGACCGGCGAGTCACTGGCAAAGTCTAAAACGTTTCTCGCGTCACCTCCGGCAGGCCATTCGCTCGACGCTTCCGCACTGCTCTACCAGGACACGGCTGCTATTACATCCTTACAGTTGCAACGGTTTGCGCCAGAAATGGCGCATTTGCTTGAGCAGACTTCGAAAGAAATCACGCCCTCGGTTGTCTGCGTTTATGGCGAGGATAGCGCGATCCGCGAATCGAGTGGCAGCGGCGCTTATGACCTCGGTGCAGTTTTGGCTGTAGCAGCAATTGCGATCCCTAATCTGCTGCGTTCGAGGATGGCTGCCAATGAAGCAAGTGCAGTGGGTAGCATGCGCTTGATGAACGTCGCACAGGGTATGTATGCGGCGGCATATCCCGCGAGAGGCTATGCGCTCGATTTACCCATGCTCGGACAAAATCCCCGTGATCCGAAGGCCAAAACACCGGAACAGGCTGGTTTAATTGGCCAAACTCTGGTCAATGAAAGCTGCACCACCGACGCCAGCTGCACCAAGGATGGATACCATTTTCGAGTCAAGGCTATCTGTAAGCTACATAAGTGCGACGAATATGTAGCGGTTGCTGCGCCAATCAATGACAACACGGGAGTGAGAACTTTCTGCTCGACCTCTGACGGCATCATCCGCTTCAGAACCGGCCTAGCGCCAACGGTTCCGGTTACTGTTTCGGAATGCAAAACCTGGTCGCCTCTCAAGTAGCCAAGTTCCAAATCTTCGACTACATTCTTGGACGGCACGTCCAGGACGTATGGGCACAACATGTTCTGAAGGATGCTGCCGTCCTACTGTTTTCTACAATTTTGTTGGAGCGATATGCCGCGAGCTACTGAATTGCTAAGAATCCTCCTTGCATTCATATTAAGCGCGACCATCGTCACCGGAGTTGCCGGGCAGCAATCGTTCCCGGTTACGTCGACGGTTAACGAACCTTCCATCGCCGGACGGCCCGTCGAGCTGGACAGCCAAGGGAAGCTATTGCCCTGGCCAATGCCGAACAATACCGGATACTCTTACTCCGACTATTTTCTTTCGCAATGGGCCATCGTGTGGGACCAGTACAATCGCCAGCGCCTGCCTTACTATTTTTGCTGCTTCGATTTTGACCGCACCACTTATGAACTTATGCCGGAGTGGCATTGGGTAAATTCCACCGGCTATTTGCGCGCGATGATGCAGGGTTTTGTCGAGCGCCTTTATCCTTACACGGGCGATCCGCGCACGCTCGAATTCCTCCAGAATTTCGTCGACTACGAATTGGAAAACGGTTTGACCCCGGAAGGTTATGCATGGTCTCAAGTGCCATACCCTTCCGCCAATCCCGGAAGCCGCCGTTACACCGGCTGGAGCGAGCACGGAGAAGATTTCGTTGAGCCGCATGTCGTCGGGGAAGATGGCTACGCATATCTCCGGCTCTATGAGATGACGGGAAACACAAAGTATTTGCGCGCTGCGATTCGCTGCGCCGAAGCTCTCGTCAAGAATTTCAAGCCTGGCGACGAACTCCATTCGCCGTGGCCTTACCGGTGTTACGCGCGCGATGGCAGCCTCGTCGGCGGAAAGGGAATGTTTCCTTATTCCGCGAATGTCGTTGAACCGATCATGTTGCTGGACGAACTGATCCGCCTGAATGAAGGCGACGCCGCTTCTTATAAGAAAATTCGCGAAGGCGCATGGGCTTGGCTGATGAAATATCCGATGCAAAATAACGTGTGGGTCGGATATTTCGAGGACGTCCAAGCCAGCATGGGAAGCATGAACCAGGTCATTCCGCTGGAGTTTGCGCGTTACGTCCTGTTGCATCCTGAAAAGGATCCCGAGTGGCGCGAGCATTCGCGAAAGCTCATCGAGTGGGTGAAGACCACCCCGAAGTGGCCGAAATACATCGTTCACGGCGCGACCGTCACAACCGAACAGGGAAACGGCAAGGAATTCTGCTGCAATCTTCCAAATCAGTGCTGCGACAGCCATAGCGCGCGGCTGGCCGGAGTGGAAGCGTTCTACTACGCGAAAACGGGTGATGTTGCTTACAAAGAAGCGGCCTACCGCACCTACAATTGGGTCACTTATTTTCAGGGGCTTCCCGGAGCAGCACACGCTCCCTTCAGCAATCAATGGTGGTTCACAGACCAATTTGCCGATGGCCCGCGCAGGATGATGGATGCATTTTGGGCGGTTCCCGAGTGGGCTCCGGCGGATGAGTCGCACCTGTTGGGCTCTATCTCCGCCGTCACTAAAATTTCCTACGGCGCTGGCTCGGTCACCTATTCAACTTTCGACGCTGATTCCACCGATACATTGCGCGTCGATTTTGTTCCTGAGTTCGTAACTGTCGGTGGAAGAACGATTAGCCGTCGCAAGGACCTCGATCAAGAGGGATACACTTTTGATGACACGACGCACGCGCTTTCCGTCCGTCACATAAGCTCTCGAGACGTGGACATTCAAGGAAAGAGCGATCGCGTCCCGCCCGCTTACATCACCTTCGACGATCCGCATCTACCCGCGGGATCGCCTCTCGTTGGCCAATATCCTTCCGGTCTCATTGATTGGGGCAAAGGCGAATGGCAGATTGGCACGCCCTACGGAAAGTTCGGCACGTTTACGCTTGCCCTGGCCGATCCAAAATCGCCGCACGCGGAATTTCATTTCTACGAGCCACGAATTTTTGCAGGCGTCGACATTTACAACGATGGAGACACTGATGCAACGGTCACCATTCATTCGCCGGAAAATCGCGAAGTGTCTTTTACCATCAAGCCCAAAGAGCTTCGCCGCTTAATGACCGACTGGCGCGACGCGTGCACTCGCGTGTCCTTCGACATCACCAACGGCCAATCGCTGCGCTTCGACAACCTGGCCTACCTCCGCCCTTGAATCCGCGTGCCGTCTTCTTTTCCGGAAGCGTAAATCAAACACGCGCCTGATGCTCAGCGTCCGCCTGCTGCGGCAATTTAACTTTCGTCAGCCAGAAATCAATCACGCTCTTGACGAGCGTCGCGAATGCATCCCACTGCGCGGGCTTGCTGAGGTAACAGTTCACTTGGAGCTGGTAGCTAGTTGCCACGTCCGCTTCCAGCTCGGAAGTGGTTAAGACCACAGTAGGAATCGTTTTCAACTTAGGATCAGCCTTGATCAAGGCGAGCACCTGGCGGCCATCCATTTTAGGGAGATTGAGGTCGAGAAGGATAAGGTCGGGTCGCGGGGCGCTGACGTAGACGCCTTCCCGCCTCAGAAAAGCCATGGCCTCCACGCCGTCAGCCGCCACGTGCAAATGGATCGATTGATTCGCATCGCGAAAGGCTTCTCGTGTCAGTCGAACATCGCCTGGACTGTCTTCCACTAAAAGAACTTCTGTAGACATGGACTCTTCACTCCTCGATCTTCGATTGCGCGCCAACGACATGGAAACCGGCCGCAAGCAGGGTTCTTTGCGTTCTTATTTCGGCCCGGTTTAGTTGACGATTCAGTTCGGCACCTGCTGCGGCAAACTGACCTTGGTCAGCCAAAAGTCATTGATGCTCTTTACCAGGCCCTCGAACTGGTCCAACTCCACCGGCTTCGTCAGATAACAGTTCGCCAGGAGTTCATAACTCTTCAAAATATCGGTCCGATCCGCCGAGGTTGTCAGGATAACCGTAGGGATGGTTTTCAAGTTTTCATCCTCCTTGATTCGGGCCAAAACTTCCCGGCCATCCATTTTAGGAAGGTTGAGATCGAGCAAGATCATGTCGGGGCGGGGCGCGTGCGTTAATGTTCCCTCCTGCTTCAGAAATGCCATAGCCTCAACGCCATCATTAACAACGTGGAGGTATACAAGCTGATTCACCTCGCGGAAGGCTTCTTGCGTTAGCCGCACATCGCCTGGGCTGTCTTCCACCAGAAGAACTTCGATAGGCTGGCCTGCTCTTTTGTTGGTTTTCACGGGTTCCTTTCCGAATCTGCCAAGGCAAGGCGAAACGCACCTCAGCAGGGAACTACGCCAATCTTCCGCTTGGCTGTTGATTTAAGAGGTCAGCCGGCTGTCAGGGAAATGACTTCCGAAGGGACTTTCATTGTGACTCGCAATTGGCCAAAGTCAACGACTGCAAGCGAGACTCGGACGGTTTAGTTAGCCCGGTTTACGGCACTGGAGCAGATACACCCGCGAAGCATCCGAGCGTCATGCTTCTGTTTCGCCAAGCCTATTACCTGCTCTCGCGACGCCGCCTGTATTACACTGAACGCGCGAATTTTCGCTGCAACTCTATGAGCCATCCAATTGTCCGTGAACCCCGCTGGCCCGCGTTCGTAGCGATGCTGGCTGCCGCCGGTGTGTACTTGGCTTTGCCCGAGCCCCTTTCGTTGGGTCCGAGTTGGATGGTGTTGGCAATTATCGTTCTATTGTTGGTTCCTATTCTGATTACCGATCTGTACGGCCTCTACAAGGTGACTCGGATTCTCATCATCCTTGCCAATGCCATCATCACAATCGCGATGATCGCCTCCTTAATACTTTTGGTCAAAGGCATCCCGGAACATCTCGAGACGCCGAAAGCGCTCCTGCGTTCGGCTAGCGCACTTTGGATCACCAATGTTTTGGTATTCGCGCTCTGGTATTGGAAGCTCGACGCAGGCGGTCCGCTGAGGCGCGATCACCGAGACGGCATCTCGAATAGTTCATTTCTTTTCCCGCAGATGTTGAGTCGGGAAGAATACGACTCGTCATGGAAGCCTAATTTCGTCGATTACCTGTTCCTCGCCTTTAATACCAGCACGGCTTTTTCTCCGACGGATACGGCGGTTCTGTCACGATTCGCAAAGCTCGGCACTATGGTCCAGTCATTGATTTCCCTCATGATCGTTGCCTTGCTCGCGGCGCGCGCGGTGAATATTCTTTAAGCGGTCCGTTAACTTACGCTAAATCTCCGAGTCAACATTGCGATTTTGAGACCTGTCATTTTTGCCGATGGTGCCGTGTGTGTCTTCCGTTTACCGTTTCCACGCTTGGCCCCACAGCTGGCCGCGACGAGGGTTTTATGAAAATCACCCGAAGAGACCTGATCAAGGTATCGGCAGCAACGGCAGTCCTCGGAACTCTGGGCCACGAAGCCGAAGCGTTTGACGATCCGCTCCCCTCGTGGAATAAGGGACCTGCAAAAGACGCGATCCTGACCTTCGTTAAAGACACCACCGAGAAATCCAGTTCCAAGTACGTCGAACCCAAAGATCGGATTGCCACGTTTGACCAGGACGGCACTCTTTGGACGGAACACCCCTTATACACCCAGGCCATGTTCGCGCTTTACCGCCTCGGCGAAATGGCCCCGAAGCACCCTGACTGGAAAACGACCGAACCGTTCAAGTCCGTAATCACCGGTGACCGCGAAGCAATGAGTAAGTTCAGCGAGAAAGATTGGATGGAGATTGTCGCCGTAACGCATTCCGGGATGGGCACGGAAGAGTTTCTAGCGCTGGTGAAACCGTGGATCGCCACTGCCAAGGCCCCGCGTTTCGATCGACCCTATACGGATCTCATTTTCCAGCCGATGTTAGAGGTTATGAAGCTCCTCCGCGAAAAAGGCTTCAAGACCTACATCGTCACTGGCGGCGGGCAGGAGTTCGTGCGTACGTATAGCGAGCAAGTGTACGGCGTCCCGCCAGAACAAGTCGTCGGTTCGAGCATCGTGACCACGTTTGTAAATACAAATGGCAAACCCGTGCTGATGCGGGAGCCGAAACCATTCTTTGTTGATGACGGCCCCGGCAAGGCCATCGGCATCAATATGTTTATAGGCAAGAGGCCGTACGCTGCCTTCGGCAATACCGCCGGTGACCAGCAAATGCTGGAATGGACGCAAGCGGGCGATGGCGCGCGCTTGATGATGCTTGTGCTTCACGACGACGCCACGCGAGAGTACGCCTACGGACCGGCGAAGGGGCTTCCGGATACTCACGTCGGAACTTTTTCCGAGGCGCTACTCGCCCAAGCCAGCAAAAGCAGCTGGAACGTCATCAGCATAAAAAACGACTGGAAGCGCGTTTTCGCCTTTGAAAAGTAAATCGCTCTCTTATTGTGAAGCTGGCCGCGGCATCGTCCGCGCACAGAAAAATGAGAATCGCCTTTGCGTTGGGGACTGTTCGCATAACTCTGGATCGGAACTGTTCTGGACACTTAGCTTGACCCAATTGCCGCTATGCCGATTATGCGGATTGTCCCAGCAAGCCGCAGGGAGAGATTCGCAGCGCCGATGACCTCTAGATCAGAATCATCTGCTGAAATCGCCGAGCGCCCTGGCAGTCTGCTCGTGCTTGCTCTCCTGGCGCCGGTCGCTGGCGCGATCGCGGGGTTGCTTGGCTCCATCTTCCGGCTTGCTCTGGTGCGTGGCGATCATCTTCGCGATGCATTAATTTTCTGGGCGCATGGGCGCAAGACTCCAGGTTTTTTAATAGTCACACTCTCTTGCGCGGCCGCAACCGCCCTGGCGGCGTGGTTGGTCCGTCGCTACTCGCCTCTCGCTTCCGGCAGCGGCATCCCTCTTGTTGAGGCCGCACTCGAAGGAAAGCGGCTACATGCTTCTTTCCCTTTGATACCCGTAAAATTTTTTGGTGGTCTCCTTGCTATGGGCGCGGGACTTGCGCTCGGTCGCGAAGGCCCCAGCGTGCAGATGGGTGCGAGCAGCGCCGACACTTTGGCAAAAATATGTAAGCGGAATCTGGCTGACCGCAGAGTGCTGCTGGCGGCTGGCGCGGGAGCCGGCCTTGCGACCGCTTTCAACGCACCAATCGCCGGCGCAATTTTTGTGCTTGAGGAATTAGTACGCCGATTCGAGCCACGCATTGCCCTCGTGGCGCTCGGCGCGTCATCGGCCGCCATCACCGTGGCACATTTTTTTTTAGGTTACCAGCCCGACTTTCATGTCGAGGCTTTGTCTTTTACGAGAAACAACGGAACAAAGCCCCTTTTCTTCGTACTTGGTGCTGTAGCTGGCCTCGCTGGTATCGCTTACAATCACGCGATTCTCGGAGCAATCGCCGCGGCTGACCGGCTCCGCCGTTGGCCCGTTGAACTGCGGGCCGCGATTATCGGTGCCGCTGTGGGCATGCTGGCATGGATTGCACCCGGACTGGTTGGAGGTGGTGATGCAATTACTCAACGCACCCTGGAAGCTGTAGGGACCTTCGCCGTGATTCCATTACTATTTCTGATTCGGTTTGGGCTCGGCGCAGTGTCTTACGCTGCCGCAACGCCCGGCGGTCTTTTCGCTCCCATGCTTGTACTCGGGGCGCAACTCGGCCTGTTTTTTGGACTCAGCTGCCAATTTTCATTTTCTAGTCTTCAGATTCAGCCCGTGGCGTTCGCCGTCGTGGGCATGGCCGCCTTTTTCGCCGCAGTCGTGCGTGCGCCGCTTACCGGAATCGTGCTTGTCGCTGAAATGACTGGGAATGTCACGATGCTTCTTCCGATGTTGGGCGCGTGTTTTGCGGCAATGCTTTTCACTGCTCTTCTTCGGAATCCACCCATTTATGATTCGCTGAAAGAACGTAGTTTACGGAATGATTCAGCTGCAGTTGTTTCGTCACAAAGATGAAGAGTTGACGTAACATTCGGACTGGAAAATGTATGGTCCGGCTTGTTGCCACCGATTGGCAAAGTATCGAAGAAGTTTGAAAGGACAAATTCAGTGATAAAGCGAATGGAGAATGTCTACGCGAGTGTGTTACTGCTGACGATGCTTGCTGCAGTTTGCGCGTCTACAAGCCGCGCAAAAAAGCCCGAGCATTTCGTTCCGCCAAGCGTGAGCAAAGCGGGAGACATTCCGTACCCTGCGAACAGCCTCGACGCCGGCGTGGTCACGCTCTCCGTCCACGTGGAGAAGACAGGCCAGGTGCTCGGAGTTACGATTCTGCGGGATATTTCCTCGGTCTCCGGCCCAGCCGAAGCGGCGGTGCGCTCCTGGACGTACATTCCGGCGACGCTGGATGGAAAACCTGTGCCATCGACCCTCACGATCAACATCGAGTACGATCCCGGCTTTCTTGGAGCGGACAATATTCCGCTCCCTCCGCCATCGCAAGTCCAGCCGATCTCTAAGGACGAGCCTCCTTTCTTTCCGCCAGTTTTAAACACCGCCACGTTTGCCCCGTATCCTGCCAAAGCCAAAGCGCAGGGAGCGGTAATCTTCAACGTCACGCTGGACACGAATGGCAACGCCACCCAAGTCGTGCTCCTTCGTGACGTTCCTCCGCTGACAGCAGCAGCAACCAGCGCATTGAAGAATTGGAATTTCACCGCCGCGAATTACGAAGGAAATCCAATCCAATCGCACATGGTGGTAGCCTTCGTCTTCCGCTCTCCATCGGCCCCCATCCCCTGAAATTATTTCGCTAATCACAGCAATGTGGAGTGCGGCAGCTCTCCCGCCGCTTTTCTTCCGATTTGCCAACTTTTTCGCAATCTGCCTCTTTTCCCAGTGGCTCCGCAGGCCTCCGTCCCTCCTGCAACGAAGCTTTCCACATCGATTTTTGCATTGACGGCGATGGAATTTATGAGTAAGTACTTCGTCAGCCCGCGTAAAGATCTCAGGGAAATCGGAAAAGTATCGACCGGTCCGTGAAAGGACGAAGATATATGCTCTCGCTGAAAACTCCGTACTTGAGGCCTTGGGCTATCGCTCTGGGTTTATCGTTCGGAGTTCTCGCCGCTGTTCCATCGCTGGCAAACGCCCAGGCCGCAACCTCTTCGACCGCTCCCACAGCCACCCAAGATCCAAAAGAAATCGATCAAGCCTGGCAGCGCGGCAATGCAAAATATGATGAGCCACGTGCGGCGCTCCTGAAAGAGGTCGATCGCGCGGCACATGAGGGCCCGTTCCGTCCCGATTGGGAATCCCTCGAAAAGTACGAAGTTCCCGAGTGGTATAAAGACGCGAAGTTCGGCATCTTCATTCATTGGGGCGTCTATTCGGTTCCGGCGTTCGGCAACGAGTGGTACCCGCGAAATATGTACCGGCCCGAATCGGACGAATACAAACATCACATCGCCACCTATGGGCCGGTGGACAAGTTTGGCTACAAGGATTTTGTGCCGATGTTTAAGGCCGAGCATTTTGATGCCGCGGCATGGGCCCAGCTCTTCAAAGAAGCAGGCGCCAAATATGTCGTCCCGGTAGCGGAACACCACGACGGTTTCGCGATGTACGACAGCGGCTTGAGCGACTGGACCGCCGCGAAAATGGGGCCGCACCGCGATGTGATTGGGGAATTGGCCAAAGCCGTCAGGGCGGAAGGCCTTCATTTCGGTGCCTCGTCACACCGCGTCGAGCATAATTTTTTCCTCGGCGTCGGACGAAGCATCTCTTCCGACATCAATGATCCGAACTACGCCGCCTTTTACGGCCCCGCGCACAACTGGTTGGAAGCGGAGCAGGGCACCCCGTTAGCGAATGATTTCACGTATGTTTCCACGGCCTGGACCGCCGATTGGCTCGCCCGCTCATCGGAAATTGTCGAGAAATATCATCCCGACATCATGTATTTCGACTGGTGGATCGGTCAGGCTTCGGTACGCGCGGATCTGACGCGCTTCGCGGCCTTTTACTACAACACTTCGCTGAAGTACGGCGACCACGTCGGAGTCATCAATTACAAAGACTACGCGATTCAAGAGCACAGCGCCGTGCTCGATCTGGAGCGCGGTCAGCTGGGGGACATACGTCCGCTGTATTGGCAAACCGACACTTCGGTGAGCAACAAATCTTGGGGCTACATCAAGGACGACACCTTCAAAACTCCGCAGTTCGTCGTGCAACAACTGATCGATATTGTGAGCAAGAATGGAAATCTGCTGCTTAACATCGGCCCGCGATCCGATGGCACGATCCCCGACGAAGTGCAGACGGTGTTGCGCGATGTCGGCGCCTGGCTAAAAGTAAACGGAGAGGCAATTTACGGCACGCGTCCTTGGAAAATCTACGGCGAAGGCCCAACTAAAGTCGCTTCCGGTTCGTTCCACGATACGGATACCGTTGGCTACACGGCGGAAGATTTTCGTTTCACCGCCAAAGGAAAAAATTTTTATGCGATAGAACTCGGCTGGCCCACCGGCGGCGAGGCAGTTATCCATTCGCTCGGAAGCACGGCGATGAACGCACAGAAAATCGGATCCGTCGTGCTGCTTGGCTCGGACGCAAAGCTTACTTTCCAGCAGCAACCCGATGGGCTGCATATTCAACTTCCCGCACAGGCTCCTGGCAAATATGCCTACGCGTTCCGCCTTGCGCTTGAGTGATCTGTGCCACGAAGAGTGGCCTAAATATAGATGGTGCCGCCAGAAGTTGCGTGGAGCGAAAGGCCAAACGGCTTAGTTGGCGACCGTAAGTTCGATGGTGATGGAGCCGAGAATGCGCTGACCGGCCAGCGGAGCTTGATCGACCACCGCGCCGTGCGGCCACTGCGGTGCTGAAACATAATTCACTTTGCGGCGTAATCCCGCGACATCCATACGGTGCTGCGCATCAGGTTCGTTCAGCCCGACCAGATGCGGCATGACGTACGCTGGATCTCGCGTTCCTGCGGAGACCAGCACGTCGACTCGGGGAGTTGCAGCGCCAGCGCCCGGCCGCGGCGTTTGAAGCATAACCATGTCCACCGGCTCGTCAGGTGTGGTGATGCTCGAAACTTCTCCGACTTGCAGACCCGCGCGCAGCAACTCAATGCGCGAGACACGAAGCGAATTTCCTTCGAGCAAAGGAATCTGCAGTTGGCGCTGGCCCAGGCTGAGAACCACGTGCGCCTGCTGCGACACTTTCATGAGCATTCCCGGAGGCGGGGTCTGTTTCACGACGACATTAATGGGAAGCTCGCTGTAGACGCGGTCCGCAACCCGAAGCACCAGCCCGCGGGAGTGCAGCAGTCCGTTGGCTTCCGAAACATTTTTCCCGACGAGATTGGGCATGTTCACTTCGCGCCCGTGAATGGCGATGCGCATCGCGGTGATCGCGCTGAGAAAAGCGGCCGCTGCCAGGATGAAAACAAGCAGCGCCATCCGGCTCACCCATTCCAGTCGCTCTCGGAGTGTCATAAGAGTTGGCCGATCACAGGTCTCAACTAGCTAATCTAAGTGTAAGACCGCAAGCGCACCCGCAGAAACTCTTTTTGCATTTCGATTTAGTCCCTCGAAACACTGCGAAGCAGCGATGTGGAGTGCGGCAGCTCTACTGCCGCTTTTTCCCACCGACAGTGCAACTCTATATTGGATATTGCCAAGCCACTGCAAGTCTATTTCTTCAATGGCGGCGCCGCATAGTCCGGCAACTTGTCTTTACTAGTATCCGCGCGCTTCACTTCAAGTTCGTCAAACAAAAGCGAGGGGCAAATAATAGTTGTGGGCACCCCGCCGCTGCGGTTGCTGACAAGCGGGTCGTTCCCGACCGCAATCAGATTGCTACGCAAAGCGCGAACGTCGAGCTCGCTAAACACAGCCCCGCGAACCAATTCCTCATGCCCATCCGCATAAACGCGATACAAAAGCCGCGGAGAATTCCCCGGGCCGAGCGTGTCCACACGATAGGCGTAAGGCTTGCCCTGGTCGGTAACCATCTGAAGTATTTTCTTCTTAAGCTCGTCAGGAGACTGCGCCTCAGCACTCTTCAAAAGCAGCACGCCCAGGCTCGCAGAAGGGAAGGACCCCGGAGCGGCGCGGCCGTGGCCATTCGAAGCAGGGAAGTCGCGCACCGGCTGGCGGCCAAGCAAATAATTGTTCAGCATGCCGCTTTCGATGATGTTGACGGTCTTCGCCTTTACGCCCTCATTGTCGATCTCATAGCTTCCCACCAAGCTGTGCCCCTGAAAATCTTTTAGAGTGGGATCATCGATCAGCGTCAAAAAGCTAGGCAGCACGCGGGTTTTATAACTGGTCGCGAATGCTCCCACCGTCCGATTCGGTTTCCCCGGCTGCGGCTTTCGCCCCACCACGTTGGAACCCACCAGCGAGGCGATCACGTCATTCGCCGCATCCGGCGCAAAAAGAACCGGGCCGCGATATTCCTCCTCGACGATTGGCGCCTTGCGAAGAGCCATCAAGGTATCGAGCGCCTGTTTCACGTCACCGAGCAATTTGTCGCGCGCGGGAAGCTCTTCTGGCCGGCCAACCATCCAGTAGGGATTGCGGCTCACGCGCATTCCGTCCTCGGCTTGCGCGGAACTATTCAATGAAAGGTTGTAGGTTGTCTTGCCGTTGCGCGTAACCGTGCCTTCGGAATCCACAAAGTATTCGTTGACTGCCGAAAAGCGGGCCGACGCGCTGACGGATTGAATCTCGGGATACTGCCTATAAAGATTGGTGATGTCCTCGAGAGTTTTGCCCCAAGCGGCTTCATCGACCTTCAGAGTAACGATCGGCTCCAGCGCGGTGACGACAGGTTCCTTGGAAAAATCATCGACGGGGTTGGGGTCCGCGCTGAAGCGCTTCATTTCCGCTTGTTTATCCGCGAGCGCCTGGCCAGCGGCCTTGTAAGCTTCGTCGGTCGTCAACCAGATCTGATGGCGAAGAGCGATCGGATCGTTGTCCAGCGGCAGAATATTGGTTTCGCCCATGCCCTGGCCAAAATAGCTGTCCTGCTTGTAGTCGCCGACGCGCACAACCACGCGGAGAATGCGCAGACGCACGCGCTGGCTTTCGCGGAGCGCCCCGAAAGCCGCTTCGGCGTCGTAGTCATCTACATCATTAACGCGATACTCGATGTAATAAGGCGCCTGGACTTGTTCGATCTTCAGTTGCGCTTTAGAGCGGTCCAGTTCGGTGAGAAGCGCTTCGAGCAGGGCATCGCCTCCCGCCGCAGGGTGCGCCGCCGAACTGTCCGCCGCCACCGTTTCCACCGCCAAGCCGCCGCTCGAAGCCGAGCTATGCGTGGCCGCGCGGAGTTGCGCAACGCCAAAGAGCAGCAAAGCAGTCAGAAGAGTATTTGTCATCAGTCGAAGAATTTTCATGGCTTCACCGCCGGCTTGGCTTGATCGTCTTTCATAGCGGTTTTTGTGCCGGAGCCATTTTCAAAACCCGGCGCGGGTAAGATGGGCGGCCGATCGTGCGAATGCTGGCGCTTCTGAACTTCCATTTCCGAAAAGAGCATCGCAGGCGCAACCGCAGACACGGGCACTTGCCCGCTTTCCGCGCCGCAAACGCCGTTGAACACATGCTGCTGGTCGCCAGTCAACATGATCCGCGTGAGCGCCGCGAGCGGCGTTCCGACGATATCGACGCCCCGCACCAATTCATCGGGTCGCCCGTCCGCGTAAACCTTGTAGACGATCACCGGCAGAACCTGGAAAGCTTGCGGTAGCGAACGAGTAGTTAGCGTAAATCCCCCCTGAATGTCGTCGAAATACAACCCATAAGGCTTGTTCTGTTTTTTCACTTCGTCAATCAACTTTTGCCGCATCTCAGCTTCCGGAACGGTTTGCGTGGAAGTGACGATCAAATTTCCCTGTCGTCCGGTTGGCATCAGCCCCGGTTGATTGCGGCCGTGTCCGTTCGACTCCGCAAAATCTTTAATCGGCATGCGAGACATCAAGAAATTCTTCAGGATGCCGTCTTGAATCACTTCGACACGCCGCGCCGGAACGCCTTCATCATCGAAAGCATACGAGCCCGCCAGTTTCATGCCAGCCATCTCTTGGATGGTTGGATCGTCGGTGACGCTCAGAAATTTCGGCAGAACTTCCTGGCCAACCTTCTTCGTAAATGTCTGTCCTTCTTCTTCATCGCGCTGGCGGTGGCCTTCGAGCCTGTGGCCGAGGACTTCATGGAAGAACACAGCTGCGGCGCGCCCGCTCAAAAGAGCAGGTCCGTCGTACGGCTCAGCGACCGGAGCATTCTTCAATGCCTTCAGGTCGTCCGCCATCTTGGCGATCTTTGCGGTGAGATCCGCTTCGCTCGGAAGCCCGGCAGCCGAAGGAGCCTGAAACGTCTCGACGCGCAGCAACTCCATGCCATCGTCCGCGCGGGTCTGCGCTTCCATGATCAGCCGCGTGCTGTTGCTCGGAGATTCGATGGCGCTTCCTTCGCTCGAAACCATCCGGGAGTTGGAATCCGTCACCTGCAAGACCACGGTTGCAAAATAAACGTCCGGATACTTACGGAAAACTCCAGACAACCGGCTGACCTCGCCGCCCCAAACAGAGCGATCGAAGGGCGGCGGGGGAGTGACGCTACCCAGGTGTGTTTCGGCGGTCTGTTTCGAGAAGTCGGGAGACTTGTCCTCTTCTTCGGCGCGCACGGCGGTATTGGTTCTCACGTTCAGAAACGCCGGAGCCGCGCGCTTGTACTCGCGGTCCGTCAATTCCCATAGCACTCGTGCGATGGCGTCCTGATCGTCGCCGACCGGCAGCGTGCCCGAAGTCATTCCCGTCGAACGGCTCTGCCCGTGCGTGTTGTCCAGGCCCGGTGCGCCCACCCGCATGACCACGTCCGCTTGCCGCCGCTTCAAGGAGGCATCGGTGAGCAAGCTGCCATAAGCGCCGACCAGCACAACGAGATTCTGGTCATAAACGGTGTAACTCATGTAGTAGGGAGCAGAGTCCGTTTTCCCGAGTTCCGTGGACGCGCGCGCCAGTTCCGTCTGCATCACTTTCATTACCGGGTCGCTCACGGCCTTGCTTGCCGGCTTGTCCACCGCCGCAGTCGAAGATGCCTCATTAGCCGCAGACGCCAAAGGCAAAGTGGCCAGTTGCCCCGCGATCACCCAGCAAGCGGCAAAGCGCGCGAATTGTCTCGCGCGGACTTTGAAGCTCTCGCGCGTTTGAGATGATTTAAAACTATTCATGGAATGTGAGCTCCCGATCTTGGTGAATCTGATACTAATCCTGCAGAAACCCAGGCAGATATAGCCGGCACGAGTGGGTCAATTTTTGAGTATGCATGAGCGCTGAGCGCCGCGCAAACTAGCTTTCGCCGAAGTGTTCGCTGGTGAGCAAATGGGCGCCATTCACGAACTCGGCAGCGGAAACCTGCTTGCGCCCTTCCAGTTTGACGCTTAGGAGGCGCAAATAGGTTGCGCCTCCGCAATGAACCAGTACTTCTTTCTGCCCGCTCTTCGGAACGACCAATGACCCGGGATTCGCAGCTTTACCTGCAACCGGACCCTGTTCGCCCAAATCAATGGACGCCAGCTGACTAGACGCCGGCTCACCCCAAATGTGGCAAGTCTGCCCACGGAACGAGGTATAGGCCCCCGGCCAGGGGGCAAATCCGCGGATGCGATTGAAAATTTCATGAGCCGGACGGGACCAGTCGATGCGGCCATCCTCCTTTTTGAGCATCGGCGCGCTGGAAGCATGTTCATGGGCTTGCGGCCGCGGAGCGATCGTCCCCGCAGCCAATCCGCGAAGCGTTTCGGCCATGAGCGGCGCACCCAACTCGGACATGCGAGCGGCCAGCTCCGGAGCAGTTTCCGCAACGCCAATGTCCATTTCCTTTTGCAGCAAAATTTCCCCCGTGTCCATCCCCGCATCGATGCGCATCGACGTTACGCCGGTTTTTGTCTCGCCATTCGCAATGGCCCAGTTGATCGGCGCCGCTCCCCGATATTTCGGCAACAGGGAAGCGTGCAGGTTGATCCAACCGAGCTTGGGTATGGAGAGAAGCCGCGCCGGGATGATCTGTCCGTAAGCGATGATAACGACGACGTCGGGCGCGAGCTTCTGCAGTAACTCCTGAGCTTCCGGAGCGCGAATCTTTTCCGGCTGGTGCACCGAAATCCCCGCGGCAACCGCGGTTTCCTTAACAGGAGAAAAGGAAACCTCGTGCCCTCGCCCGCGGGGCCTGTCCGGCTGACTAATGGCAGCGATAATTTGAAAATCAGGCTGCGCGAGAAGATGTTTGAGCGCAGGAACCGCAAATTGAGGTGTGCCGCAGAAAACGATTCGCATAGGCACCCTACCGTCGAATCCGTACCTTGTAGTGGCGCAGCATGCTGCGCCCTAAGCCCCATGCCGTAAAAGTGCAGAGGTATTGGTAGACCCTACCACTCGCCCTGTTTCTTAAGCTTCTTGATCTTGCGCTTGATCAAATCGCGCTTGAGCATGCTGAGGTGCTGCAGAAACAAAATCCCATTCAAATGATCGATCTCATGGCAAAAAGCCCGCGCCAAAAGATTTTCCCCGCGAATCTCAAAAGACTCGCCCTTAGCGTTCTGCGCACGGATAGTGACGAACTGAGGCCGCATCACATACCCACGAAATCCTGGAATCGAGAGGCATCCCTCTTCCTCGCGAACTTCACCTTCGGCATGAATAATCTCCGGATTGGCCAGCACAATCTTCGCTTCGGGATTTTTCCCACCCGTTACGTCCACCACAGTGAGCCGCATGCTCTTCCCGATCTGCGGCGCTGCCAACCCCACTCCCGATGCGGCGTACATGGAAGCAAACATATCCTCAGTGAGCGCCTCAAGCTGCGCATCAAAATTCTTCACCGGCGCGGTCGGCTTCTCCAGAATCGGATCGCCGTACTTTACGATGGGATAAATTCTGCGCGCGGGAGCCGCAACATCGACTGACGCCGGGGCCGGGCTGGCAGCTACTTCAGAAGTCTTCGATTTGTCGGGCATAGTTGTCAAAATTCCGCCGCATCTCGGAAAGCGAGTCTCCTCCAAATTTTTGCAGAAAAGCATCCGCTAGCACAAGTGCGATCATCGCTTCGCCAGCCACAGCGCCTGCGGGCACCACGCACCAGTCCGATCGCTCGTAAGCCGCCGAAACGGGCTCCTTGGTAACCATGTCCGCGGTCTGCAGCGCCTGTCGCAGCGTCGAAATGGGTTTCAGATACCCGCGAATCACGACGTCTTCTCCATTCGTGATCCCGCCTTCAAGCCCACCCGCGCGATTCGTAGAACGCCGAAAGCGCCGTGCGGCTTTCTCGTAGAAAATTTCGTCCTGCACTTCGCTGCCGTACGATCCCGCAGCGGTAACTCCGGCCCCAATCTCGACAGCTTTGACGGCTTGCACACTCATAAGCGCCTGCGCCAATCGTCCGTCGAGTTTTTCGTCCCACTGCGCATGGCTCCCGAGCCCCACAGGAACGTTGTGAGCGACAATCTCAAAAATCCCGCCGACCGTGTTGCCAGCTTTGAGCGCGGCATCAACCTCCGCTTTCATTTTTTCCTGTGTAGCGGCATCGACGCACCGCAAAGGAGAATCCAAATCGGCGCTCACCGCTTGAATCTCATCCCACTTTGCCACCCGTTCCAAACGAACGTGCCCAACTTGAATCGTGTGGCTGGCAATCTCCGTCCCAAATTCGCGCAGCAGCAGTTTCGCAAACGCGCCAGCAGCCACACGCGCCGCAGTCTCCCTAGCGGAAGCCCGCTCCAGAACATAACGTGCATCGTGAAAATTAAACTTTTGCGAGCCTGCAAGATCCGCGTGCCCCGGCCGAGGCGCGAGCAGTTTCCTCTCCTTGCCCGCAGATTCAGTCGTCGCTTCGACCGGCAAAATCTTCTCCCAATTCGCCCAGTCACGATTTTCAATCCGCAGCGCGATCGGCGCTCCAATCGTCTGCCCGTTCCTCACGCCAGCAAAAATATCCGCTCGGTCCTTCTCAATCTTTTGCCGCCCGCCTCGCCCGTAACCAAGTTGCCGCCGGTGCAGCTCGTGATTAATAAAGTTCAGATCAACGGGCAAAGACGCCGGCAGCCCCGAAACAAACGCCAATAGCGCCTGTCCATGCGACTCACCGGCCGTATAAAACTTCAGCATCTGCGCGAACACCCTCACTCACTCGCAAACTTGAACCAACGGAATTAAGGAGTTTAACCGTGCATGCCCCGTGCGTCCATAGACTGCTATGCTGGCGAGCGGCAGTTTCACCGAATGTAACCGAATGCTTAAGCTCTGCCCTCAACCTTTACCCGCTCAATCAAATGGTTCGCGGGCAAGCGGGGGTTAGCAACCTTTCGAGCGGTTTCTACGCCAACGACAGGCAGCTTGGCTGGATCGAGAAGCCCAATCTGCACCAGCACCGTAGCCTGATCCCAGTAAATATGCTCGTTGGCCAGCTTCCCATCGCGAAAGTGAACAATCACGACCAGCGGGCACTCCACCCGCTTCCCAGTCGGAGCAATCCCCGGAAGCATCCAGTCCATTTCGATCGTGTGCGTAAACTTAAAAATCATCTCGTCCACCAGCCGCTCCGTCCCGATCGTTCGCGACACCGGAACGATCTCCGTGTCGGGAGGCATCTTGGGGATGAAGTGCTGCGAATAGAACACTCTCAATTGGTCGAGGCCCACCCCGCCGGTTAACACCGGGATGTGGTTCACGTACGCGTCGGGCACCATGGTCTCAAGCGTAGCTTCCGTGTCGCGCGTCGTGAACTCCTCGCCGAGATGCTTCTCCCAAAGCTCGGTAAGTGTCTGCTCCGCGGGACTCAAGCGGGCCTCGGTGCTTTGCTTCTCATTCATCCTGACTGCCTTTCCGCGTCGCAGATTCGCCCGTAGCTTCGAGCCGCGACATTATAAGGGCAGCGGCCTGAATCAGGCGAGCGGCTAACCAACTTTTTCATCGCCGCGCCTCGCGATCCGGCATTTCGACCAACAAATACCGAATAGGCGCTGCCTTTCAGTCAGGAGTCTCGGTTAGACGTGTGAGCACTTCTTGCAAGCGTCCTGCAAGTTCCTCATCCGCGCATCGAATCTCCTGAAGCAGCACTTGAACCACGACCCGGAATGCCCGCAAGAGTTCCGCGATGTCTAATTGTCGGACAAGCGCACCTTCAAATGGCGCGGACACTCCGCTTGGGAGTAGGTCCATGCCACGGCCATGGACAGCAGGAAGGCCGTGGCGCATACAGGCAAGCGCAAACGCGTTGTCGCGGACACCGCTTATCATGTATTCCGCTTGCCACAAGTTTCCTCTGGCAATGCTGCTCCGCGCATGGAGTGCGTACAACCACGCAAGGCCAATCACGTCCCCAGACGATGCTGAAGGAGCATGCCGAGATTCATTCGCCTCTCCGAACACTAGACGAAACGTTGGCGCCAAAGCTCGGAATTCCGTCGCGGGCACGAAGGCAAGATCGACCTGCAAAGTGGCAGGGAGGAGAAATACGCGATAAATCCACCCACCGGACATGACGTCAAGATGGTGCAAGGCGTGATGCTGCTGGTACATGTGCGCCGTCCAATCGGAGAGGACATTCGCCAATTCCGCAGCATCCCTGACGCCAAAGGCGAGATCGATGTCCGACCATCGATCTTCGCGCGCAGTTGCTGCCGAACCAGTGATCGCAGCGCCACTGATGCGATGATCTTTGGTGGCGTATTCCAGAATGTCGGCACGCAGGCGTTCACGTTCTTCTGACGCAAACATAGGTCTTAATCTTATGTTGTAGAACGCCATCAGTTCTACAGCGCTTTTTTCAATATTCTCGTCGGCAATCGCGGAATACTGCGCTGATTGATCTTCGCCTCATCTAATCAAAAACTGCAAAGAAATTTATTTCGGCTGCTTAGTCTCGACTACCCAATCTTTCCGCGTTCCATACCCATATCCACCTATGGTAGGCCCTGCTCCTTAGGCAGCTTATGGAAGCTGGACCTGGATTCAAGTGGCCGTAAGGAATAGAGCATAGGGCAGTCAGCGATTCAGAATGGCGCGCAAGTTTTGACAAGCAAACCGCCACTTCGAATGGCCGTTGCACCGATCCGTTTCGGCAGAATAAAAAATAAAGGACACCACAAAAATGGCCCGCAAGAAACCGAATGGATCAAAGAAGTCGCTTATGGAAGTGAGAATTACTGACGGCGGTGAAACGCATCAACAAGCACCGCCGGGGGAGGTGCCGCTTACAACGAATCAGGGACTTCCCATTTCAGACAATCAAAATTCATTGCGCGCGGGCGAACGTGGCCCAACGCTACTGGAAGACTTTGTCCTTCGAGAGAAAATCACGCATTTCGACCACGAGCGAATACCGGAACGTATCGTCCACGCGCGAGGTGCGGGTGCTCACGGCTATTTTCAGCCCTATCACTCGATGAAGAAATTCACGAAGGCTGCGTTCCTCGCGGATCCAAAAGTTAGAACTCCCGTTTTTGTGCGGTTTTCCACCGTCGCAGGAGAGCGCGGATCGGGCGATCTGGCACGCGACGTAAGAGGCTTTGCCGTTAAGTTTTACACCTCCGAAGGAAATTTCGATTTGGTTGGTAACAACATTCCCGTTTTCTTCGTTCAGGACGCGATGAAATTTCCGGACCTGATCCATTCCGTGAAGACCGAGCCGGACCGAGGATTCCCCCAAGCCGCCTCGGCCCACGACACTTTTTGGGATTTTATATCGCTGATGCCCGAATCGATGCACATGATCATGTGGGTTATGTCCGACAGGGCCATTCCTCGCTCTCTTAGAATGATGGAAGGATTTGGCATTCACACGTTCCGTTTGGTGAATGATGCGGGGAAAACCCATTTTGTTAAGTTCCACTGGCGCCCGAAGCTGGGAAACAGTTCGGTATTATGGGACGAGGCCGTCAAGATCAACGGAGCCGACCCCGACTTTCATCGCCGCGATCTTTGGGATGCGATTGCGGCCGGAGATTTCCCGGAATTCGAGTTGGGTTTTCAAATCTTTGACGAGGCGATGGCGGATCGATTTGAATTTGACGTCCTGGACGCCACAAAACTTATTCCCGAGGAGTTGGTGCCCCTGCAAATGGTGGGCAAGATGGTTCTGGATCGCAACCCTGACAACTACTTCGCCGAAACCGAGCAAGTCGCATTTTGTCCAAGTCACTTGGTTCCGGGTTTCGACTTTTCCGAGGATCCACTCCTGCAAGGCAGGCTATTTTCCTATTTAGATACGCAGTTGAGCCGCTTGGGCGGCCCTAATTTTCACGAAATCCCCGTCAACCGTCCCAAATGCCCTTTTCACAACCTCCAACGCGATGGCATTCACCGAGTAGGTGTGCCCGCGGGCCGCGTTAGTTACGAGCCCAATTCCCTCGGGCCTGCGTCTCCCAAGGAATCTCTGGATCGAGGATTCACTACCTCCGCGAGACCGACGGAAGGCACCGCCATTCGAGCTCGCTCCGAATCCTTCTCCGACCACTATTCTCAAGCGCGGCTGTTCTACAGGTCGATCACCCCGCCAGAGCAAAAGCATCTCGCTAATGCTTTGACATTCGAGCTGTCCAAAGTGGAAACCGAAGCGATTCGCCTGAGAATGCTGGGTCATTTGTTGCTGATTGACAAAGACTTGGCAAACACCGTGATCGTCGCGATGGGCGCAGAAGGACAAGCCGACAAAATAGTCCCAGCAAAAGCTCCGGTCGATCTCGAACCCAGCCCCGCCTTGCGGCTTTATGGCAAGACCGAACCAACCTTGGCAGGCAGAAAAGTTGGACTACTCGTCGGCGCAGGCTTCGACGCGAAACTCAAAAAAGACCTGGTAGCGAAAATTGAAAGCGAAGGCGCGAAGGCAGCCTTCGTAACTGCCAAAATTCAAGGTGAACTCGATTCTAAAGGAAGCTTGCATCCAGGGGACATGGCTTTGCGCGCGTCGCCGTCCGTTTTATTCGACGCCATCGTTGTATTGGCAGGGAAGGAAGGCGATGAAAAGTTGGCCAGCGATCCAAACGCAGTAGCCTTCCTTATGGATGCCATACGGCATTGTAAGGCCGTGGGTTTTTCGGGCATTCCTTCACTGGCAGAAAAGGCCAGCGTAGAAAAGCAGGAAGGTGTAGTCGACATGACAAGCGAAGCGGGAGTGAACAGTTTTATTGACGCGGGGCGTACGGGGCGCTTTTGGAAAAGAGAAGTTGACTAAGGCCGCCCCGCGTTCCAAATGGAGCCGATCTGGCCCCGGGGGACAGAAATGAACGATTCACTTGCGACGTATTTGCACGATCATTTGGCTGGCTCGACTTATGCCATTGATCTCGTCGAAGCCTTGAGGGACCGATATACCGGAGAGTCGCTTGGCCAATTCGCCACAAGCCTCTTGGTGGAGATCAAGGCTGACAGAGACACTTTGCGTCAGCTCGCGGAGCGAGTAGGTGATGGATCAAGCGAGTTAAAGGAAATGGCCGCCTGGTTGGCCGAAAAAGTGAGCCGCTTTAAGCTGAGCAGTGGTGGCGCCAGTGGTCTTGGAACATTTGAGGCGCTCGAATTCTTGGCCCTCGGAATACACGGGAAGCTGGCGCTGTGGCGCGCCTTGTCGGCGGTTACGGATATCGATGGCCGATTACAAGGCGTGGATTTCGAGCACCTCGCCGCGCGAGCGAAGTCACAACACGATGATGTAGAAAGCCGCCGCCTGGAAGTTGCACGGATCACATTCCGGCCTGAAACATCCGGGCTGGCAGCAAGTTCTTAATCTATTGACTCGTTTGCCCGGGATTGTCGATTCGCTGAATGCGCGAGCGCGTCAGCCAATTGGGCGGCAGGATCAGCATCGCGTCCGACAGTTCCGGCACAACAGTTTCATTCACCCTCCCAGCCCCAGTTTTAGCTCCGAAGAACCATGCCACCCTGCGCACGTTTGAAGTAAGCGCCAGCCAATCCAGCCCCACGCCCACCCCCAAATCAGAAAACGTACAAACAGCCGACTAAACCCTGTCGCATCCCAAACTCTGTCGCACCGACCGGTTGAACTCTCTCGCACAATCGGAAACGACGCTACGGAGAATGACTTCCTGCCTTGGCCATCGCTCCGGGCAGGCCGCCGTGGTATCTTGGGCGGGAAAAGATCATGTGCATTTCGGAACCCAAGCCTGAAAATCCGAATACTCCGCGGAAGGGGCACGACCAACCTGCGGCCACTTCGGTACATGGCTGGCGGTATCACCACATCGGCATTCCGACGGACGTTCCGCGACCCGGCGAATATTATCTGGAAAAATTCAAGATGTATGTCTCCGCGTTTGAGACCAGCGCTTGTGGCATTCAATGGATGCGCTTCGAGCCCGATAGCCCAGTGCACGCCTTGATTAAGTCCGTCCCTCACATAGCGTTTGAAGTAGACGACCTTCAGGCCGCGATGGAAGGTAAGGAAATTCTCACTCCCCCGAATTCGCCTTCGGAAGGCGTTACCGTGGCGATGATCCTCGATAGCGGCGCACCGGTTGAGCTCCTCGAATTTCGGCGTGATCGGAGTGGCGGCCCAACGCGCTGAGGCTGTCGGCAGAACGCCCCACCTCACGCAATAGAGTCACGCAATAGATTTATTTCCCAAGGTTGCGACCCAGCAAGTTGCTCCGATTTATCCGATAAAATGCGATTGTGCTTAACGGTTGACTTCCACTCGCCTGATTAGAGTCGCGTTACCGGAGATGCAAAGTAAAACTTCATTTGGACGGTTACCGAGTTTACCAGGAGCTACCGAGAATTTTCTCGGTTCTCCGTGTCGATTCTGCACCTTCTCGTTCGACTATCAGTAGAGCAGCAATTAAGCTCTGAACTTGAACGTCAGACCAACTCAACCCGAAAGGACAAACAAAATGCGATTCATGGTCATCGTCAAATGCTCCGAAAACGAAGGCGCACTCCCCGATCCCCAGCTCATGGCCGACATGGACAAATTCAACGACGAGCTCTTGGAAGCCGGAGTCTTGATAGGCTACGACGGTCTTCACCCCTCGTCCAAAGGTGCCCGCGTCCACTTTTCCGGCAAGAGCCGCCCCACCGTGGTTGACGGACCCTTCGCCGAAACCAAGGAACTGATCGCCGCCTTCTGGTTCTGGCAGGTCAAGTCTCTCGAAGAGGCCATCCAGTGGGTCAAGCGATGCCCCAACGAAGGCGAGACCGACATAGAGATCCGCCAGGTCTTCGAGCCCGAAGACTTCGCATCTGCTTTCAGCGACGAAGAAATTCAGAAGGAAAAACAATTCCGCGCTCGAATGGCAGCGAACGCAGCCAAGAAATAGTCTCAGTTGCACTGTCCAAACTGGTGTGATCTGTACCCGATTAGTCTTAGATGTTGGTTAGGCCTGATTAGTCGGGTAACCTCTAAAGTTCCGCATAGTTCCCTGTGGCAGTTAAAGAACAGCCCACTGGTGATCCCTGCCTTGGAAGTCCACTGCTTCTGGGCCTTGGTAGTGCTCCGGGCGCAGGGAAATCAGGATTTCGGATTCGTCTGCAAAAAGAATACTGAAACTCTCTTCGTCAACTTTCACTTCCTGGACAACCTTACCAATGAGGCTGAGCGCCAGATTGGCAAAAGCCCCTTCGCCAAACTTCGCGGAGCGTCGGTCGGCAGATACAACGACGTAACCTGAATAGACATTTATCTGCGGAGGAGGATTGAACTGTAATTAGAGGTAATCCCGGACGAAAACGATACCGCTCAGGTCCTCTCCCACCAACTGGTCCCAAAGCGATTGGAGATTCTTTGACTCGGGTATCAGTGCCAATTTACCACGAATTTTCTATGTGCCTGATTAGTCGTCTTACCGAACATGTGGTTTTGGCCAAATTTCATTTGTCTGGCGATGCCGTTTATCGCTACGAATCTTCCACGGTGCTCGGCAATTTGATGCGCATTTACCAACCCATTTGGCGCATCCGCTCCAGGATGAGTCCGCTATAGCGATTCATGTGATCGGGCCGCCGCTTCAAGGGCAACGGCAGAATTGCAGCGAGCCGGGCCGCTTGTTCCCGGTCGATCTTCCGGGCTGAAATTCGGTAGTAGTCGTGGGAGGCCGCCTCCACGCCATAAACACCAGGCCCCCATTCGACCACGTTGAGATAAAGTTCCAGAATGCGCTGCTTGCCGAGGACCAATTCGGCCACCGGGACGAGTGTGAACTCCGCGCCCTTGCGAAGAATGGAGCGGCCGGTTCCGAAGAACAGGTTTTTTACCAGTTGCTGTGTAAGCGTCGACCCGCCGCGAATCCGGCCGCCTTCCATATCCTCTTCCGCAGCGATTTGCATCGCGTGCCAATCGAATCCATGATGCTGGTAGAAGCGCGCGTCTTCTGCGGCGATGACGGCGTGCTGAAAATCGGGCGAGATTTGGCTCAGCGCAACGAATTCGTATCGTTCGTGATACGGCGTGTTGTGAGTCCATGACTGTAAGCGGCGCTCCATGTGCACCGCAGTGGTCGGCGGGTCAATCCACCGCGCAGCCACTAGGGTCAGCGCAGCGAGCGACCAAAGAAGCGCCACTCCAATGAGAAACCATCGAATGAAAAATAGGAGAGAGAATTTCCGATGCGGCGCGCGGGGCTCGGTAACCTGTTCGGGCTTACCATCGGGGTGCGCGGGGAAGCCTTCCGCGCGCTTCTCCAAGGGTGTCTCTGGATTTTCAGTCACATTTCAGAATAATCGTTTGAGCTGGTTTGAGATAGCGCCTGATTAGTCATGCGGGCTCAATGGGTCGACGCAACACAAAGCTCGAAGTCTACTTGGAGTCTCAGGCTAAAATCGCCTGCGAGCATTTAATCAAAACAAACGCAGAGGTGGGCATGACAGAGGACCAACTCGAAAAGATAAGAGCGTGCGCAAGGCGACTCCCGGGACACGAAAAGACCGTAAGGGTCGCCTGTAAAGACGGTGACGTCCTACAAGGATTTGCTCTGTTTGTCAGCGATGCAGAGCGCGATGTAGTTTTTGAACTTCATTCAAGCAACAACCCAAAATATCAGAGCGGAACCCATTACCTAATCGGATGGGACGACATAACAGATTTCCAAGAACTCTCCTGAAATGCGACGAACTCCCGAAGCAGGGTAGTCTCTTCCTCACCGATTCATTCGTTGATAACTCCAAGTGACGGGCGTACGATCCTCCATTATGTATTTGCCTTCTTCAGGCATGCCTTCGCAGCATTTTGAGCAGTTTCAGTTCGTCGCTGATCATTCCCAGCTCATCATCATCGTTCGCAATACGAATCCAAAGTCCAAATTTTGGATTGAACGCGGTTATCCGCCCAAACCCAAGGAAATCAAATGCCACACCGGCAAGAAGACAGGGAAGGTCACTGCAGTGAGCCCCGAGGAGGTGCGGGCTTGCTGTGCGGCATATTTTTACGTGATCGATGCCGACGGCATTGCGCGTCGTGGGCCGAACGATGCCCTGCCTTCTCGGTTTCCCTTTGGAACCGCTGAATGCAACGAGCAAGGTCAGGTCATTGACCCAAAGAAAAATAAGGCTCTGGTCGGAGACTATGACCTGATGGGCGTGGTTAATCCTGGGGCCAAGGGCCGCAATCTTACCCTGATTTGGTCGAACGGCATTCGGATGTCCGACTTCACGAGCCCGGAGGTGGATCGCGTACGCATGATGGTGAATGCGAGATTAGATCAGCCCAGGGTGATGCACGGCGCTCAGGATCAGTTCGCTGATTTCCCCGAGGGCGGCGCGACGGCGTTCTTTCCCAACGGCTTGACTTGGGAACTGAAAAACGGAGAATCCATTCGCGGATTCTACGAACTACTCGGCCGCCAAACCATCAAGGGCTCCTATCTGAAGTGAAGGAACGGACGCGCCAAAGAATTCCGCTCGAGCGTCGAATCAGAAGTCGTCCCACACATCTCCGTACGCGTAAGTCTTGGCCGTCGCTATAGGATTAAAGGACCCTCCACCCACAACCAGCACGCAGAAAATTCCATCTGGTAGCGACATCGCCGTTGCAGTGTGTCCCGCACGCCCGAATTCCATGCCGCCTGTCTTACTAAAGGTCCCGGTCGATGGGTCGTAGAGCTCCGCCGTGGCGCTATTATTGCCGCCGCCAGCTATCAGCACTGTGCCGTCCATTAGCAGCGTCGCCGTGTGCAAATTTCGGGCTTCGGTCATCGATCCAGTAGCTGGAAGTTGCCTTTGATTGCGGCAGGATCACGACGCACTCGGAAGTAATTCCACTTGTTTGCGTGGTCGAATAATCGGAAATTAGCCCATTACAACAAATTGCAATCGAGGAATTCCAGGCGGTTTCCCCAGGGATCTTCCGCGAAAAAGCGGCGCGTGCCGGGCAGCGAATCATCTTCAGTGATCTTTACAGCGTGGGCGAGCAAAGTTTCACGCAGTTCGCCGAGATCCGCGACGGCGAAAGCAGGATGTGCCTTTTTCGCGGGGTTGAATGGTGTTTCGACCCCGATGTGAATCTGTTGCTCGCCGCACTGGAACCAGCAGCCACCGCGCGCGCGAAGCGATGGCGGCTTTTCGATTTCGCGCAGCCCGAGAATCGCGCCGTAAAATTCGCGAGCGGCGGCCTCGCACTCCTTTGGTGCGGCCAACTGCACGTGGTCGATGCGGGTTATCACGGCAGTCCTCTCAAGATTAGAATACCTCTAACAAGCAGTGCTGTGCCTTTGCGCGGGGAATTATCCACCAAGCGCGACTGTCGCACTGCTTGCTTGACGTGTTCTTGACTCGCGGTTACGCTTCCGACTCAGGATTTGTGCCCCAGGAGTTCGGCGGAACGGCTGACGAACAGGTACTCGTGGCAGACACACCTCTGCAGGTTGTAGGTCGAGAAGAAGACCAGACGGAAGAGCAAATTTCCGTTGCCGGAGTGCTGGTCAACGCGCTGAAAAGCGCCGTGGCGGACGTGCAGGATTACGCCATGCTCTGCGGCCGCACGCTAGTCGCCCTGGTCACCCCTCCGTTCTACCTTCAAGACGTTTTGCAGCAGATGGACAGCATCGGTGCAGGCTCGCTACCCATTATTTTGCTATCCGGGTTTTTTATAGGCGCGGTCATGGTGTTGCAGACGGGGGCGCAGTTCACTCGCTTCGGCCAGACCTCGCTGACCGGCGACGTGGTGGCGATCGCACTTGTCCGAGAGTTGGGGCCTTCGCTTACGGGATTGCTGGTAACCGGACGTTGCGCAACGGGCATCGCTTCTGAACTTGGTTCGATGCTGGTCACCGAACAAGTGGACGCCATGCGTGCGATGGGCACGAATCCCATCCGCAAGCTGGTAGCGCCGAGGGTGATCGCGACGCTGCTGACGCTGCCGCTGCTCACAGCTATGACGGATTTCATGGGCCTGCTTGGCGGCTGTGTCGCTTCCGTTTTTTCACTGCGCCTCACTGCGGTTGAGTTCTGGCGCCGCGCGATCGATGCTCTGGATTTTGCGGACTTGATGCAAGGATTCACCAAGCCATTTTTTTTCGCGTTCATCCTTGCCACCATTGGCTGTTACAAAGGGCTTACCGTGCGCGGCGGCACGCAGGGCGTGGGCCGCGCCACCACTCAAGCCGCAGTATTGTCTTCCGTCATGATCATCGTGGCGGATGCGTTTCTCACAAAGGTGGCTTTGTACTTCGCGGACAAACTTTTCTAGTACCTGTTTGGGCCCCATCAAACTTCACCATGCGTAAATTGTTTCGTACCCTCCTGACACCAGAATTACCGTTATAATGGCGGCCACACGCCCCATGCCAACCGCCGTCACATCGAGTCCCGACTCCAGTCCTACCATCAAATTCGAAGGCGTGCGTATCGGCTTCGAAGGAAGAGATATTCTGCGAGCCGTTTCGTTTCAGGTGCAAGAGAGAGAGACCCTGGTTCTGCTAGGCGAAACAGGCATGGGCAAGACCCTTTCGCTGAAACTAGCTGCGGGATTGCTGCGACCTTCCAGGGGTAACATCCAGGTGCTCGGCCGGGAGGTATCCAGCATGGCGGAACGCGACTTGCTCGCCTTCCGCCGGCAGATTGGCTTTGTCTTTCAAGAAGGCGCGCTATTCGATTCGATGACGGTCGGGGAAAATGTCGCTTACCGCCTGCACGAAGACAGAGTGAAGGATGATGAAATTGATCTGCGCGTGCGCGAGGTGCTGCGCTTCGTCGAGCTCGAACACACTCTTGATCTGTTTCCTTCCGAGCTCTCCGGAGGTATGCGGCGGCGCGTGTCCATCGCGCGAGCGTTAATCAATCAGCCGCCCATCGTGCTCTACGATTCTCCGACAGCAGGGCTGGATCCAGTCACATCGCAAACGATCATCACGCTTATTCTGCGCCTGCGCGACGTCTTCGGCGTTACGGCGCTGCTCGCGACGCAACGGCTTCAGGACGGTTTCGCGCTCGCGAACTTTCGCTTTGATGCCGCATCCAAACGGGTTGTGCACGACGTCTCCAACGGAAACGCGGCAGACGGCCCCAAAATGGCGGCAACGCGTTTTCTGGTCTTGCGAGACGGTGGAGTTTATTTCGAAGGTGGTCAGGAAGAACTTGCGGATACGAAAGATGAATATCTGAAGCGTTTTCTCGTGTGAATTGGCGTAGTCGGCTGGACGATCGAAAGGGAGGGAAGGAAAAATGGCGCAGCGCAAACAACTGACGTGGATGGAACTGCGCGTGGGGCTTTTCGTGCTGGTAGGCCTCTCGGTTTTGGCTGCCGGCATTTTCTACGTGACTGGGGCGGGATCTCTTGGACCGAAATACCGGCTCATTACGTATCTGCCCGACGTTTCGGGTCTGGTGCACGGAGCTCCAGTGCGATTGAACGGGGTGGAAATCGGCAACGTCGAATCCATTAAGCTGGCGCCTCACATTCCAGGCAAGCCGCGGCCGAAAAACAGGAACATCGAAGTCGTGATGCGTGTCAGCAAGCAGTACGAAAGCGACATTTTGACGGATTCCGCCGCGAGCCTTGTCACGGAAGGATTGTTGGGAAACCGGTACGTCAACATCAGCCTGGGAGTCACAGGTGCGCAGCTGAAGGACGGGCAAGAAGTGCCCGGAGTAGAAGAATCGGGAATGAAGGAAGTGATGGATCGAAGCGTGGACGTGCTGGGGAATCTTCAGACGCTCTCGGAAGATATCCAGGGAGTGGTGGACGGAGTAAAGGCGGGGAAAGGTTCGGTCGGGAAATTGCTCGTCGATGAGCAAGCTTACAATCATCTGAACAGCCTCCTTTCGAGAGGCGAAGTGATGCTTGCGAATATTCAAGCTGGACAAGGAACTCTTGGAAAACTTGTAGCGTCGGACGAAATGTACAACAAAGTGGACAAGGGTTTGGACAACGTAAACGTAATTTTGACCGATGTGCGTTCGCAGAAGGGAACCATCGGAAAGTTGCTCTACGATCCCACCCTCTATGACCAAGCGAAGCAAGCGATAACGAATGGCAATGCAGTGATTGGCGATGTCCGCGCAGGTAAAGGCACCCTGGGCAAACTGGCTACGGACGATACGCTTTACACCAAAATGCGCGAAGCCACCGAAAATGTGGCCAGCGCGACCGCCAAACTGAATGACAATACAACCACCGTTGGAAAACTCTTTTCCGATCCGAGACTCTATGACAACTTGGCCGGCCTGACCGGAGATATGCGATTGCTTATCGGAGATTTCCGGCAGAACCCCAAGAAATTCCTGCACATCAAGGTGGCCGTTTTCTGACGCGCTGGACTGCTCGGGCATGCTGCTCCGCACTTTGCCAGTTATAGCGGGGTGTGTTGTAATGCATTTGTAACAATTCAGGCATACGCTGAGTTGCCAGATCGGTTCTCGCTTAGAGCTTCATGGAAAATCAGGACATCGCACAAAAACAGCCGCGGACGGAAGCGGGCAAATCCACACTTCCGCAACCCGGAAAACCGGTACCGAGCCGCGCGTATCCAGGCGCGCTTATCGTCGTGGAAGGCACGGACGGGTCGGGCAAAAGCACACAACTTTACTTGCTGAAACGCTGGCTGGAAATCGGCGGGTACCGTCTCCATTTTACGGAGTGGAATTCGTCGCCTCTGGTCAAATCCGCAACGCGGCGGGGAAAACAGCGGCGGCTGCTCACGCCAACGACCTTTTCACTTCTTCATGCTGCCGATTTCGCGGACCGCTGCGAACGGCAAATCATGCCGCTGTTGCAAGGCGACTATTTGGTGCTCGCCGATCGTTATATTTACACGGCGTTTGCGCGCGATGCAGCCCGCGGGTGCCCTGCGCGGTGGCTGAGAAATCTTTACCGCTTTGCGCCTGTGCCGGACATCACTTTTTATTTTCGAGCTCCGCTAGACGTAGCCGTGCATCGTATTCTGAGCGGGCGTCCCAAACTTAAATATTACGAGGCGGGAATGGATATGGCGCTTTCGTACGACCGCGCGGAAAGTTTCCGGCTCTTCCAGGCGCGCATCCTAGAGGAGTACGACAAGATGGTCGACTCCGATAATTTCGTTGTGCTGGATGGCACGCTGCCGGTCAACAAGTTGCAGAAGCAGATGAGAGAAATTGTAGCGTCCAAGATCGATTTGAAGCGGTTTGCGCCAGGCATTCAGGCTCCGGAGTAAGCATGTCCGATCAGGAAAAAGAGAAAGAAAAATCCGTCGCGCCGGTTGTTCCAGTAGAACTGACGCAAGCGACGGGTGCGCCGCTTCCGGGCGTGAAACCCGCGGCGCCTGGCGAGGATGACGCTGCACAATATTTCTACGGCGAAGCGCTGGTGGGTTTTGACCCGAGCGAAATTACCGGAAACCTGATTGTCATCGAAGGGATGGACGGTTCCGGGCGATCGACACAGATCGCGCTGCTTCAGGAATGGCTGGAATCGGAAGGCTTCGCCGTACAGACCAGCGGATTGCGAAGATCTTACCTCGTGGGACGCGACATTGACGAGCTGCTCGCAAAGAACGCGGTAACGCGGCTGACGCTGTCGCTCATGTACGCCACGGATTTTTTTGACCAGGTCGAACATCGTGTGTTGCCTGCACTTCGTTCCGGAACCGTTGTTCTCGCCGACCGCTTTATATTCACGCTGGTTGCGCGCGGCGTGGTGCGCGGAATTAATCGCGATTATTTGAATGGCCTCTACGCAATGGCGTTGCGCCCGCACCTCACGTTTTGGCTCAACGTGCGCCCGGAAACTGCGTTTGCGCGCGAGTTCAAAAAAGCGCAAGCCATCAGTTATTGGGAAGCGGGCCGCGACATGTCGCTTTCTCACGACCTCTACTGGTCATTCATTCGCTACCAAACGATGATCAAACGCGAATTTGAAGTGATGGCCAAGCGCCACGCGTTCATCGAACTGGACGGCGAAGCAAGCGTTTCCGCCGTCAACAAGCAGCTTCGCCAGCGTATCGGCGAGCAATTGGGAATTCGCGCGACGAAATACACTCCCTCCGCCGCTCTTGCGCACCTCTGGCGGTAAATTCCGAAATGTCCGAGCCGGTTCACATTGCCTCCATCGACGCGGGCTCCAACGCGGTGCGTCTTGCCGTGGCGCGTGCTTATTCCGCGCTGGATATAGAACCGCTGATCAACGAGAGATATTCACTGCGACTGGGCGAAGGCGTGTTTGTACGGCACCGCTTCAGCGAAAAGCTTTTCAAAAAAGGCGTCAAAGCCTTCCGGCATTTCCACGAAGTGATGGAGGAGTTCGGAGTTACGCGCTACCGCGCCGTGGCGACAAGCGCATCTCGCGAAGCGCGCAATCGCGACGCATTTGTACGGCGCATCAAGCAGAAGACGGGCATCGCGCTCGAGGTGATTAACTCCTCGGAAGAGTCGCGGCTCGGCCGTGTTGCCGTCCTTGCTGCGCTCGGACCGGAATCTCCACCGCGGTGCATCGCGGATTTGGGCGGTGGCAGCCTGCAGATAAGTATCCTACGCGATCACAACGTGGAACAGAGCGCGCAACTGCCGCTGGGAGCGGTGCGGCTAATGACCACGCTGAAAATCCCTGGCGTGATACGTCCGGCGCAGGCGGAACAAGTTCGCAGGTACGTGCGCGCGCTTTTGGAATCGCGACTGCCTGCGCGACCGAACCTCGGTGAACAAATCGCGGTAGCGCTTGGAGGAAACGCGGAGACTCTGGCCAATATCGCGCCCGGCCCACGACTTCATGGCCTCCCAACGATTCAGCTTTCCTTGCTGCGCGAGCGGCTGCCGGACCTTTTGGATCGCGATGTTCGCGAGCGCATGAAAAGTTATGGGATAAGGCGGGATCGCGCGGATGTCCTCGGCGTAGCCGCGATCACATTTGTGACGCTTGGGCGCTACCTGAACATCCGGAATTTTTTGCTTCCCAGCGTGGGGTTGCGCGAAGGGCTGCTTCAGGAGATTGCGCGCGAGGCGTTTTCCAGAACGGAGCCGCATCGCTACAATGCGGCTGCGCGGCAACTGCTTGTAGGCACGCGGAGCCTTGCGCGGCGCTTCCAAAAGGACCAAACGCACGCAGAACACGTGCGCGAATTGAGCGTTCTCCTGTTTGACCAGTTACAACCAGTGCACCATCTTCCTGCCCAGTCTCGCGTACTCCTGGAGGCCGGAGCGCTTCTGCACGACACGGGACACATGATCAGCCATCGCGGCCATCACAAGCATGGCGAATACCTGGTGCTGAATGGGGATATTCCGGGCCTGGAGGGACGGGACCGCGCGATCGTTGCCGGGCTGGTGCGGTATCACAATCGAAAATCGGAGCCGGCGGGCCATCATGTGGCGTATTCCTCGCTGAATAACAGCGACAAACGAATTGCGCGGCGGCTCTCGGCGATTCTGAGGATTGCCGAGGCGCTGGATCATTCCCATCGCCAGCGAGTCACGCAGCTACGCGCGGCTTTTCAACGGGCCGCCGTGGGACTTCAGATCATTGCGCGCGGCGATGCGACGGAAGACCTGGTGGACGCGAACCGCAGCGCTGAGCTTTTCGAGAAAGAATTTCACGTGCGACTTTATTTTCGGCAACTGGCTTCGCAATAAAAGTGACCTGAAACTTCGCTGTTGCCCAGCATCGATATTTTGTGAGTTCGTGGAAAGGGAAAAACGCCATGGAAATATATGTCGTGCGCCACGGCATCGCGATCGACCGGGAAGATCCCAAGTGTCCGCCCGATCCGGAGAGATACCTGACGGAAGAAGGCGTCGAGAAAACGAAGCGGGTGGCAGCGGCGGTGGCCGCGCTTGGTGCGACGCCGGACTTGTTGCTATCGAGTCCGTACGTGCGAGCGATGGAGACGGCGGAGATTTTTGCGTCGGCGCTGGATTATTCCAAGCAAAAGATTCGGCGAACGGATTTGCTGTTGCCAGGGGCAGAGCCTTCCTTATTCTTCCGGGAGCTGGCGAAAGACAAACAGACTTCGACACTTTTTGTGTTTGGTCACGCTCCGCAACTGGATGACATTATTGCGGCGGCGCTGGGTTCAAAACATCACATTACCTCCTTGAAGAAGGCGGGCGTGGCGCTGATTGAATTGAAGCGCGTTTCGCCGCCGAATGGGCAGTTGGTTTGGTTGGCGCCTCCGAAATTGTTGCGGCGGGCAGGGAAGTAGAGTTGGTAACTGGGAGTTCATGTTTTCCGCCGATGTTGTGAGGTTGAGCTACCTTCTACGTTAGTTTGCCTGGGCGATGGCCAAGTGTCCCTCGCTACCCCTCCCTACGAATTTTGTAAGCGTTGCTGATAAAAGGCTTACGGTTTGCTTGCCGTTGGTTATGGCCCGGACGGCGAGTGCCGGGCTAAAGCCCGGCGCTACGTCTGCGTGGTGCATACGTGCATCGGTTGGGTTACCAGGGTTTGCCGTCGACGTAGAGGCGATAGTTGTGGTCGAAGTGGACGGCGTAGGGTTCGCGGATTGGTGCGCCCGGTTGGCGTCGGGTTTGCGTTGGCGGTGGAGCGGCTGGCGGGGCGTTGTCGGGTTGGGCGGTTTGTGTTGGAGGGGGAGTGGCGGCGGTGGGGAGTTGGGTCTCGTCGATGGTCGATAGGGCGGGATCGAGGCAGGGTCCTTCGCTACGCTCCCTTCGTTCCTCAGGGTAAACAGGATGACAGGCTAGTGGTGTTGGCGCGGGGGGTTGGGATTGGATTGCGTTGGTGCGGTCGGGGAAGATGGAACGGGCGATGTTTAGGGCTGCTTGGGTTTCGGCGGGGGTGGGGCGGGTTGACGAGGAAGTTGGAGGCGGCGCGGTGGGTGGTGCCGACGTCGCGGCCGCAGTCGGTGGCGTGGGCGATGGGGTTTGGTTTGGGCGATTGGGTTGAGTTGGCGCATCGGGCCTGGCACTTCGAGGCTCCCTTCGTTCCTCAGGGCAAGCAGGGTAAACAAGCCCGGCCCCTACAGGTGTTGACGGGGCATGCTGAGCCGGGGGAGTGGGAGGCGCGGGGTGCACGTCGTCGGCGTCAGTTTCGGGATCGTCCTCAGGTTCGGGATTGTCCTCGGATTCATCTTCGGAGTCGTCCTCGGATTCATCTTCGGAGTCGCTCGGGTCGGATGGGTAGAGGTGGTCGTGGTTGGAGGTGACGGAGGTGTGGATGGCGTCGCGCCAGCCGTCGGTGCCGAAGGCGTTGATGTATTCGTGTTGGGCTAGGCGAGTGGACTGCATCAGAGTTTGGAACATGTAGGCTACGGTGCGGGCTATGCGAGGCTTGATTTGGCCCCGGATTATGGCGGGGATTAGGCGGCCGACGGCGGTGCTTAGGTCATTGGCGGAGAGGTAGTCGCCGGAGAAGAAATAGGCTAGTTCTTTGGCCAATTTTTCGGCGGACTGGGATTGGGATTCTTTTTGGGCGTGGTAGAAGCAGAAATGCGGGTGGCTGGCGATGCGTGGGGTGCGGCAGCGGCGGCCATCTTCATATGAGAATAGACAGAGGGATATGCGGTCCTTTGGACTGAGAGAAGCCATGGGAGTCTCCTTGATTTAATTTTTAGATTTAGACTGACGGAAAAAGAAAGAGCACAGGCAGGAGCGCCTGTGCTACCAAAGATGGCCTAAAACAGAAACGCCTCGCGGGTGGCGAGGCGTAGTACTGAACGGGAATATTATATCGCAGCTATGATGCAGAGCAAAGTAGAAAATACGGGGCATGGGAAGGAGGTGGAAGCCGCTGGCCATCACCCAATGTGGAAGACCTTTTTGGCTTTCGCGATTCTGTATCTTGTATGGGGAGCCACTTTTCTTGCCATTCGCGTGGGAGTGCGCGAAGTTCCGCCATTTCTTTTCGCGGCAATGCGTTTTTTGATTGCGGGACTTGTTCTTTATGGATGGATGATCGCGCAGGGCGAGCGTTCACCAAGCAAGATTCAATGGGCGTCAGCATCTCTGCTCGCGATCCTGTTCTTTGTCTTTGACTACGGTCTGTTGTATTGGGCTGAACAGCGTGTGCCTTCGGGAATTGCCGCGGTGATGATGGCCACGACGCCTACATTTATGGCGCTGTGGGAAATTACCTTTCTTAAAACGCAGAAACTTACGGTCCGCTTGGCGCTGGCTCTTTTGATCGGCACCGGCGGAGTGGCAGTGCTAGTGAGCCACAAATTGAACCTGGGCGGAGTACCGATCGACAGAATGGGCGCGGTGGCATTGGTCACTGCCTCTATGAGCTGGTCGATATCGTCGGTCCTCACGCGAAAGCTGCCGCTTCCTCCTTCTAAAGTTATGAGCTCGGGAATCCAGATGCTCGTTGGCGGAGTGTTCCTGGCTTTTACGGCAGCGGCGTTCGGCGAATTTCGCGATTTTCATCCGCGGAACGTCTCTATCAACGGGTGGCTTTCGTTGCTGTACCTGACGGTTGCCGGCTCCATCATCGCGTTTACCGCCTACATCTGGCTGATTCATCATGAATCGCCGACCAAGGTCGGGACCTACGCATACGTGAATCCGGTTGTGGCCGTGCTGCTTGGATATTTCTTCGGAGGCGAGGCGCTTGGAGTGCGAACTATTCTGGGGGCTCTACTTGTCCTGATCGGCGTGGTGGTGATCACGACGACGCGAACGAAGAAGCCGGCGGCGGGAATCTCGGATGCAGATACAGAGTTAGCTCTCGATAAGCCGGGTAATCGAAAACTAACGCAACGCTAGATTCCGCAATTTCAATAATGTGAGCGAACTGAATCTCTAGAGAAGTGGTGTTGCGTTAGGCGGAGACGACGGTCGCGAGTGGCGGCTCGGAGAGCTGGGCGATTGGTTCGGGAGCTTTTTCTGGTTTTGGCACGGATTTGAGGATGAGCGGCTTTTCCGTGACCGATTCCAGGAGGTGTTTGGCGGCGGCGAGACGAGCTGCGATTGCGGCGGTGTCGAGCAATCCGGGGACGCTCAGGACGAGAGCGTCAGCGGATTTTTCGCAGCGAAGACCGACAGCGTTTTCGAGACCTGATTTTCTGAGGGTGCGCGCCACGCGCAGGACGCCTGCCAGTGCTCGAACTGTGGTTTGCTGTTCGTCGGAAAGTTTTGCGAAGCCGTTCTTCCGTTTGGGCTCCGGCCCGCGATGAAAGCGAACGCCCCACGCCATTAAATTCCATTCCTCCGAAGTCCAGTTAGGCGGAACGGTCAAGCGCAACAGAAACTTACGCACGGCTTTCTGAGACAAAGTGCGATCCCCAACAGCGCCAGCGCCGTGCAGTTTGGCGGAGGCCTCCATCATGCGGCGCATGGCTGGTTCGAGGAATACTGGGGCGGCTTGGACGCGGCGCAGGACGTCAAACACTCGAAGCGCTACGCGTGCAATTTGGGCGGTGCGTCGCGAGTGCGTGCTGGCAGCGCGGGCCGTTGAACGAATCCGAGCCTTTGCGGCTGCTTCCAGCCGCTGGCCATGCGGAAGATTGTGGCGCCACTCTTGCCACAAACTGGCGTTGCCCAGAGTGAGCTGACGGTAGGTTTCGACTCGCCTATGACGTTCTTGGAGGATTTTTTCCTGCCAGGCTTTCGCGGATTCGGAGGCTCCTGTGACTTTGCTATCTTCGATCGTTTCTGAAAGCACATCGAGATCGTGGATATCGCCGAGAAGATCCTGAACGCGCTTCAAGTTTTCGCCCCAGGCAGCTGAGTGATCGGGCAGAAAACTTTCCAGCGTGTAGCGGAATCTTTTTAAGCCGATGCGGAGGGCATGCCAAGGCTTGGGCTTTTCGGTGCGCAAGGCACGGTTGTGCAGTTCTTTGGCTTCCTCGAAGCGCTCGAGGGCGAGGCATTCGGCGGCGAGACCTCCTACGGGCACCAGCCGTACGCGCTGACGGAGGCGGCGTTCGAGACTAGTCCATTCCTTCTCGTTAAACTTGCCAGCCACTCGGAGCGCATCCTCAGAGCGCTGCTTTTCTTTAGTTTGGAGAGAGGCGAGCAGGTGTACACGCAGAGGATCATTCTCTGAGCCGAGCTTTTTGATCCACTCCTCCATTACTTGAGCGTCGCGCACCGCGCCGAGACCGCGAAATAGTTTGCGGGCGACTTTGCGCATTTCCGGCCATGCGGGGTCAGGGTCAATTTCTTCCATCGCGGCGGCCAGAGAACGGCAACGGCGAATCGCAACGCGAAGATCGTGGACGGTTTCGGAATCAGGCGAGGATTGGAGACTTCCGAGCTCTTCCAGGACGCGGTTCATGGATTGGGACAGACTTCGGTATTCGGGCCGTGAACCGCCGGGAGAAGTTACTGCAAATGGTGACTGCGGCGCGATCGTTGGGTGAGTTGATCGCAAAGCGGTCAATGAGAGGGGTGACCGCGAGGCGGTCAACGCCGTAGCCATCGAAATACCTCGACCTTGGAACCGTTCGTACGCTGCGGGAGGGTCGGCAGCCCCTGCGAACGGGGGGTATAGAGTATCGCTCGGACGCACCCCCAGTCCAGTCGGGGGCTCGCGACCAAGGTTAACGAGAACACTTGGCTCCGATAGAGGCTAGTGGGAAAAATACGGTGTCGGCCAGGGCGCCTTGGAAGACGAGAAGGGATCGGTACGCAGGGAAGAGCCCTCGGTTAGCGCATCTGTCGCCAGTCGCTTAGAATCATTGGTGGGAGATCAGAGAAGCGAATGAAACTAAAATTGCCGGCGGGTACGTTTAGCGCGTATTTATTTGATTGCGATGGGACGATTGTGGATTCGATGCCGCTGCATTATGTGGCGTGGAAGAAGGCGCTCGGCGAGTGGAATTGCGAATTTGGCGAGGAGCTTTTCTACGCTTGGGGCGGGAGGCCCACGGGGGAGATTATTTCCACGCTAAATGAGAAGCACGGATTGAGCATGCCGGTGGAGAGTGTGGCTCGCAGGAAAGAGGAGTTTTATTTTGCGATGCTGCCGGAGCTGAAGGTTGTGCCGGAAGTGCTGGAGCATATCGAGGCGCAGCATGGGCGGATTCCGTTTGCGGTGGTGTCGGGGAGCGCTAGGGATTCGGTGACGGCGTCTTTGGAGACGCTGAACCTGCTGGATCGGTTTGAGACTTTGGTTTGTGCGGGGGAGTATACGAAGAGCAAGCCTGATCCGGAGGCGTTTTTGCTGGCGGCGTCGAGGCTTGGAGTGGCGCCGAAGAGCTGTTTGGTTTTTGAGGATACGGAGATGGGGATCCAGGCGGCGACGGCGGCGGGGATGGCGTCGGTGAAGGTGCCTGCGCCTTGGGAGAGGGGCTGAGACGTGGCCCGTGGGGAGAAAAGAAAAAGCAGATCCCTCGCGTTGCTCGGGATGGCAGTGAATAAAAACCTGATCGTGAATAGCACTGGCTCGGGATGAAAACGAAGAGACAGGCTGGGAGCAAAGATAACGCAGAGACGTAGAGCGCGCGGAGGTTACGCAGAGGTAACGCAGAGAAGAGGTTCACTGCGGCCGCAATGGGGAAGAGCGGCAGCAGAGCTGCCGCACTCCATAGCTTCTTGAGTGTGGGGCGGCGGCGTGATATTTTTAGGTGCTGGCCCGGAGTGGCGGAACTGGCAGACGCGCCGGACTCAAAATCCGGTGGCCGCAAGGCCGTGTGGGTTCGACCCCCTCCTCCGGGACCATTTTTTCTTCCAATTTTCCTTCCAAAAACGATTTGCGTATTTAGTGGAATGTCTGGCCCTTGGCTCCTTCTTAGAAAAAAGAATGTTAGGTTGTATTGAATCGGTTTAACATGGCCTGCACAGTGCCAAACGGCATCTTTGAATTCAGCAGAATTGCTAATTTTCTGTGAGGAGCCCTATGTCTTGTTCCACTCGGTCGTGCAAGTGTGCGCTGGTGCTATCGATCTTGCTCGTGGCGTTAGCGCGGGCCTCTGCGCAGGTTGCGCCCGACCCTCAGTCGCGTGTGTATCTGCATGGGGAATGGCGGATTCAGTCGTCGTGCGTGACTAAGGCGACGGGGGAGCAAATTTCGGCGCTGGGGTTTGACGCGAGCGAGTGGCATGCTGCGAAGGTTCCGACAACTGTGGTGGGCGCGCTCGTCGGCGACAAGACTTATCCTGATCCTTTCTACGCTACGAACCTGCATTCTTTTCCGGGAATGTATCCATCGAACAAAGTTCTTTTTGCGAATCGCGAATTGCCGAAGGACAGTCCATTTCTTTGCTCGTGGTGGTACCGAGGGGAATTTGCGGTTCCGGCGGACTTCGAACAGCAAACGGCTTGGCTGAATTTTCTGGGGATCAATTACCGCGCGAACATTTGGATAAATGGGCAGAAAGTGGCGGACGCGAAAGATGTGGCGGGGGCGTATCGCACGTTTGAGTTCAATGTGAGCAAGCTCATTCACGTGGGAAAACAGAACGCGATTGCGGTGGAAGTGTTTTCGCCGAAGAAGGACGATCTGGAAATTACTTGGGTGGATTGGAATCCGACGCCTCCGGACAAGTTGATGGGGATCTGGAGAGAAGTCTTTTTGACGCACAGTGGGGACGTGGCGGTGCGCGCGCCGTTTGTGGCGTCGAAACTCGATGAGCGGTATGAAGATGCTTCGCTGACGCTGAGCGCGAGTTTGCACAATGTTTCCGAGCACGCGGTTAGTGGTGTGCTTCATGCAGGCGTGGATGACGGCGGAGAGCAACTCTCGCAGAGTGTTACGCTGGCTCCATCCGAGACGAAAATCGTACGCTTTACGCCTGAGGAGTTTGCGCAATTGAAGCTATCGCATCCGAAGCTGTGGTGGCCTTATCAAATGGGCGAGCCAAATCTTCATAGCGCTAAGTTTTCTTTCGAGATCGATGGGAAGGTATCAGACTCCGCCGCAACGACATTTGGGATTCGTGAGGTGACTTCGGAGCTGACGGAAAAAGGGTATCGGCTGTTCAAGATCAATGGACGCAAGCTGCTGATTCGCGGCGCGGCATGGGCGAATGACATGTTGCTGCGATGGTCGTCGGAGCGGTTGGATGCCGACCTCGCTTATGTTCGCGACATGGGGCTGAATACGATTCGGTTGGAAGGCCATCTGGACCGCGACGAGTTTTTTGAGAAAACGGATCGGCTGGGGATTTTGGTGATGCCGGGCTGGTCTTGCTGCGACGCGTGGGAGCGGTGGAAGGATTGGAAGGGAGACCAACGAGCGGTTGCGGCTGCTTCTTTGAAGAGCCAGATAACGCGGCTGCGTAATCATCCGAGCGTGATGGTCTGGTTGAATGGGAGCGATGGGCCGCCGCCTGCGGACGTTGAGAAAATGTATTTGGGAATCGAGAAAGATTTGGGCTGGCCGAATCCGACTATTTCTTCGGCGTCCGCGGAAAAGACGACGGTGACGGGAAAATCGGGTGTGAAAATGACCGGGCCGTACGAGTATGTGCCGCCGGTTTACTGGCTCGCGGATAAGATTGCGGGCGGAGCGTACGGTTACAACACGGAGACGAGCCCGGGGCCGGCGATTCCGCCGCGCGAATCGCTGGAGCGATTTATTCCCAAGGATCATTTGTGGCCGATTGATGATGTGTGGAATTACCACTCGGGCGGCGAGCGATTTACGACCGTGAATGTTTTTACGGATGGTTTGACTAAGCGCTATGGGGCGGCTACCTCGCTGGACGACTACGAACGCAAAGCGCAGGCAATGACTTACGACGGGCAGCGAGCGATGTTCGAGGCGTACGGAAGGAACAAGTACACCTCCACAGGCGTGATTCAGTGGATGCTGAATAACGCCTGGCCATCGCTGATATGGCATCTCTACGATTACTATCTCGTGCCAGCTGGCGGCTACTTCGGCACGAAAAAGGCGCTGGTGGAGCCTGTACATGTGCAGTATTCCTATGACGACAATTCGGTTGCCGTGGTCAACGGTATGAACCTGGAGCTGAAGGGAAGAAAGGTCAGCGCGAAAATCTACAATATGGATGGCACGGAAAAGGCTTCCAAAGAGGCAACGGTGGACTTGCCTGCCGACGCCAGCATCAAGGCGTTCGATCTTCCAAAAGTAGAGGGGCTCTCGAAAACCTATTTCCTGCGTTTGGAATTGCACGCTCCAGGAGGAGAACTCGTCAGCGATAATTTCTACTGGCTATCCACCAAGGCGGACACTCTCGACTGGGCAAAGCAGCAGGATACGGTCTACACGCCGCAGGCTGAGTTTGGGGATCTCACAGGACTCAATTCGTTGCCTCCGGTGACTTTGAGAACGGCCGCCGCCTTGAGGAGCGGCGACGCTCGCGTGACCGTGACGAATCCGAGCAATGCAGTCGCGTTCATGGTGCATCTGCGAGTCATTCGCTGCGCGGACGGGCAAGATATCACGCCAATCTTCTGGGATGACAATTACTTCTCTCTGCTGCCTGGTGAGAAGCGGACCGTGAGCGCAAGGTTTGAGCGGGACACCACTGGCGGCCTAGGGCCAAAGATCGCTTTGGTGATCGACGGATGGAACATCGCACAAACTACTTTGGTGTCATTCCCTAACTAATCTGGCAGCCCCAGGCGCCCCGTCTAGTTGTGAGACCAATCTCGAAATTTGCCGGCCTGCTCCCACCAAATTTTGCAGCGCGATATTTGGGGCTCAACATCCGCCTCTTTGCCATCGGGAGCTAGAGTACAAGCCTCTTCCCGCGTGATGTTCTTGAGGCCAACCAAAGAAACATACCGCGCTCGACCGCCCGGGTCGGATAGATGGGCCGCAAGACTTGGCACCGCGCGTGGATCCTTCAAATTTTCGCCTAATGCAGTCAAGACGGAGTCTCGGGTGGACTCACCAGGAGCGCTCTGGAGAATGGCAATCAAATCGGGTAAGGCGGTGGGATCGGTAACGGATTGCAATTCCGATGCGATTGCTGATTCAGGTAGTTCACGATCCCCGTTGGCAAGCAACCGCCGGACTCTTGGTAAGACCGAAATGTCTCCGGTGCGAAGGGCGGCATACACGGCCCACTTCGCCTCAGCGTCACTGCCGTTCTCTATCACGCGATGAAGGGCATCCTGCGAGGAAGGCAATTGCAATCCGCCAAGTCTCTGGATACTTGCGAGACGTGCTGCGGGGTCAGGATCGTTCAGCCCTGCCAGGAAATCTGCTTCCATCTGGGTGGGCCAGTCGGAAGTTCCGAGATCGCGACCCAGAAGGGGTGATATCGCTAGAGCTCCCTCGCAGTCATCGATTAACTTAAGTAGTCCGCGATCTTCTTGGGCAAATACAATCCAATTCGATACCAAACGAAAATCAATACAATCGTGCCCGTTACTCGCAGAGCTGCCATATGCAAACAGTAGCGTTTCTTCCGCTGGCCCCTTTCCTCGATACCAACGGTCAACGTGAATCGTTGCCATGTACTGATTCCCGAAGCCAGGCTCCATGTTGCCCGATAGTGGAATGACTGCGAGAACATATCCGCGAAAAACCAGTGGGGCTTTTTTCGACAACGCGCGGACGTCAGCCATCCACGGCGGCAACGCGATGCGGGCCCAGAGTTGGGCGGAAAACAAGAATAGGGAACAGCTCGCCAATACAATGGCTACCGGAACTCGGCGCACTTTCTGTTTGCACATGGCTTTCGAGTTCCTCCGAAGTCTAGCTAGGCTTAATCTACTCCGGTAAAGTAACCAGAACATTAAGATGCCTGACCTTAGCCAACCATTGTATGGCCACGGGAATCGATCTTCTGTAAGTAGAGCGCAGGGGCTCTGCTATTGCAGAGGGAAGCGGGCTCGAAATGACAAGTCCAATAGTACGGCAGACATCCAAGGGAGTCTCGATGTCCACTACTACAAAATACGACTGAAAAAGGATAATGCCTCACATGGTCAGCAGCGCGATGTATGTTTTTCTTTTGACCGTATGTCTGTTTGTGTCTGGACAAACGAGAGAGCAGAACGGTGCTCATGTTAAAGAGTGGACTGAACGACGTGCGAGCTATTTGGACCATCCGGAAATTACAGAGACTGAAAACTGGCTCACAATCACGGAGAACTCTCCCAGGCCGCTAGACGATGTATTGACTGCACTTGCCGCCCAGCACGGATGGAACATCAACTACGAAGATCCGCGCTATGGAAAAGTGGACCAGGTGGACGACACTGCGCCATCGTGGCTCGAAGAGCACCCGGAGGGCCGCCATGTGTACGCAGTTGCGGGCGGTGCCTTCTCCGTGCAGATTCCTCTCGATGGATATTTCCCGATGAATCCAATGCAAATCATTCCGGCTGTGGTAGACGCTTACAACGGCAGCGGCAATCCGGGACGATTTGAACTGCGCACAACGGTCCAAGGGTCTTTTGACATTGTGCCCACGGCGGCAGGGGATGGTCCGCAAAAACCGATTCTAGATACGCTGATGAGTTTCGATACAACAGACACTGACAGCGCTCCAGAGAGCTTGAATAAGTTTTGCGAGGAGCTTACGCGCACGAGCGGACAGAGAGTTGTATTGTCGCTGCCGCCTTCGGCCAACCGTATTCTGCAAGCTCGAATACAGCAACATAGTCAAAATCAATCCGCCCGCGAAATCCTGCGAGAGATGTACAAGCAGGTCGGTTCAACGGACCGTTGGGGGCTCTTATATGACGCGGATACAAACAGATATTATTTGCAATTTCGTTGGTGACGACTGCTAGCCGTTGGACGCGCGAGTTGACAAAGATTTGGCCGGGCTAGATTATTCCGATACGTGATTGGTCAATTTATGAAACAAGTTCGGTTTCCCATATTTTTGTCCTCGTGCATTTTTGCGCTGACTGCATTGGGCTTGGCTCCTTGCGTGGCGGGGCAGGATTCGAGATTGCCGGCGGCGATTCCTGCTATTCAGCAATATATACAGAAGAGTGGAGCCGACGTCGGTGTGGCGTTTCGCACTTTGGATGGGAAGACGGAATGGTTTTTTCGGGCGGATGAGCCGTTTCACGCGGCTAGCACGATGAAGGTACCAGTTTTGATCGAGCTGTTTCATCAGGTGCACGAGGGGAAGTTGAAGCTTGATGATCCACTGATTGTAAAAAATGAATTTCATAGCCTGGTGGATGGCTCGGTCTACACGCTTGATCCTGGGGATGATTCGGAAGCGGAATTGTACAAGGCTGCGGGGCAGACGCGGACCTTGCGGCAGCTTTGCGAATTGATGATTACTGTTAGCAGCAATTTGGCGACGAATCTTTTGATTGAAAAGCTGGGAGTGGAAAATATTCGAGCTACTGTTCATTTTTTGCATGCTGACGGAATGAATGTTTTGCGGGGTGTCGAGGACGGTAAAGCGTTTGCAAAGGGGTTGAATAACACGACGACGGCTCGCGGGCTGCAGCAGTTGATGGACGCGATCGCTAGCGGAGAGGCGGTCGATCAGGATTCTTCGCGCGCTATGATCGAAATTCTTGAGCGACAAACATTTAATGAATGCATACCTGCGGGGTTGCCTCCTGGTATCCGCGTGGCGCACAAAACCGGGGAAATCACGAAGATTCATAACGACGCGGCGATTGTATTTGCGCCGAGGCCGTTTGTGTTGGTGATTCTTGTACGCGGGATTGCGGATAAGAAGGAGAGCGCGGCGCTTATGGCGAATATTACGCAGCAGATTTTTCAGGCTACGCAGTAGGAGTACTCATTCGTGCGGCCAGGGATTTGGTTTGCTGAATTTAGAAGTAGGGAGTTAAGAGCAAAGGCTTGGGAGCACAGACTTAGGAGCACAGACTGAAGTCTGTGCCACCTAAGCGGCAGCAGAGCTGCCGCACTCCACATCGGGTGGCAAACTTGCACAACCTTGGTCCGCGTGAGAGTCATCAAATATGATGGGCTTGGATGATGGGCGCTGGGACAGTGGATGGGAGAAGCGGCGCAGGGTTGTGATTTCGGAGGGCGTCGTATTGAGAGGGATGAGTTTATGAGGAGTTTGGCGAAGATGGTTGGCGCGTTTGCGCTTGGGTTATTTTTTGCGGACGCGGCGGTGGCGGATACGTTGGAACTGAAGGATGGGCGGGTGCTCCAGGGCCGGTATCTGGGTGGGACGCAGGCGGTGGTGCGATTTGAGATTAATGGCGATGTGCGGACTTTTAGTGTGAATGATGTTGTTGGGGTCACGTTTACGGGAGCTTCGGGTAAATCGAGCGCTCCAGCGGTTGCGCCCCCTGCTGATGCTGCCCCCCAAGCTGCGCCGCCATCTGCGGCTGCGCCGGCCGAAGCCGTTCCACCGACTGCGGATGCGCCTGGATCGGCAGCTCCAACGGCGCCACCGGCTGCGGATGCGCCTCCGCCAGTTGCTGCGCCGCCTGATACTTCGGCTGCTTCCGCGGCGCCTCCTGCAGATGCTTCTCAGCCGCCGGTTACTTCGCAGGACGTTCCGCCGGCTCCACTTGCGGCTGCGAAGCCAGCACCTGCGGCTCCACAATCTCCTGCGGCTCATGTGGCTCCGCAAGCTCTTCCGGCGCAAGATCCTGCTGCTCAATATGGCGAAGTGACAATTCCTGCGGGACAGGTGCTTTTGGTTCGCATGATTGATGGAGTGGATTCCTCGAGGAACCAGGTTGGCGATATTTTCCACGCCAGCCTTGAGACTGATCTTTACGTCAACAGCACGCTTCTTGCGCATAAAGGCGCGGACATTTATGGCCGGCTTGCAAACGTGCAGGAAGCGGGCAAGCTGTCCGGAAGCGCGGAGTTGCAGCTGGAGCTCATGCGCATAGTGATAGATGGGCGCGATTATTCGTTGGTGAGCAGCGACTACAGCTTGAAGGGGCAGGGACGTGGCGCGGACACGGCCAAGAAAGTGAGCGGTGGGGCCATCGTTGGAGCCATCATTGGAGCGATCGCAGGCGGCGGAAAAGGGGCTGCGATTGGAGCGGGAGCAGGATCGGCGGCTGGAGCGGGAGTGCAGATATTCACTAAGGGAGAAAAGGTGAAAGTACCCAGCGAAACACTGCTGGAATTCAGGTTGCAGCAGCCTGCGATGGTTACGCCGACGGAGCGTTAGACGAGCGAATCGACAAAAATCTCAGCAATAGCGCAGGTGGAGTTTTCCACAAGTGGTGCCAAAGCGTTAACGAATTGGAATCACACCCGGCAAATTCCCTCTTGCTCTTCCTACTGTTAGTGACTAAGCTACCCCCTCGGACCTGGAGAGCCATCGTGCCAAAAGAAAAACCAAGAGTAAACATCGGAGAAGTCATCAAATCGTATCGCAGCCAGAGGGGATTGTCGCAAGGGGACATCGAGCGCCGCACCGGACTTTTGCGCTGCTACCTATCGCGCGTTGAGAACGGGCACACTGTGCCGTCGCTCGAAACGCTCGCGAAGATCGCGGAAGCCATGGATATCTCGCTCGCAGATTTTTTTCCGGGGACAGAGACGCCGCGCGACCGCGAGACGCAGAAGATGCTGGGCGAGCTTTCGCAGGACGAAATTCGCTTTTTGGCAGAGATCAAGAGATTCAGTACGACGCTATCGGATGGGGATAAGCGGTTGGTGCTGGCGATGATTCGGAAGATGGCGACATTGATTCCGCCGCCGGTTTCGAAGAAGTTGGTGATTCGGCGGACGACAACGGTTTGAGAAAGCTGACAGCTGACAGTCGACAGTTAAAAGAAGGAATTAGGAAAGACGCGCTTACGACGGTTGTCGTGGGCGCGTTTTTTTTGCGCGGGGCGCGCGAAGGTTTTGCGCGTGAGCCAGAGGGAGGGGCCCTTCGAAGCTCAGGGTAAACAAGCCCCTCCCCTACAGGGATGGAGTGGACGCTTGCGCGGGCAGACGATACGGGGTGGAGTGAGATTTGATCGGTGGTGGGGTCGGGATTGCTTGTAGAGTCGTACTTGCTGCTGGCAAGAGCGGCAGCAGAGCTGCCGCACTCCACACGATTAGGTTTGGCCACGGATTAGGCGGATGGCGTCGGGAAGGGCGGCGGCGGAGCGGGCTGGGGAGGAGGCGCGGGCGGCTTCGGACTCTTCGGGATCGAGTTGGCCTTCGCCAGGGGCTAGGAAGAGATTGCTCTCTACTTCGTGTTGTTTGGTGTAGAGATCGTAGTAGCGGCCGGCGGCGGCGTAGAGCGAGGCGTGGTTGCCGCGTTCGATGATGCGGCCGGCTTCGACGACCAGGATTTGTTCGGCGCGGCGAATTGTGGAAAGGCGATGCGCGATGACGAAGGTGGTACGTCCGCGCATTAGGTAGCGGAGGCCTTCCTGGATCAGGGCTTCGGATTCGGAATCGAGGCTGGAAGTGGCTTCGTCGAGGATTAGGATACGCGGGTCGGCTAGGATTGCGCGGGCGATGGAGACGCGCTGCTTTTGGCCGCCGGAGAGTCTGACGCCGCGCTCGCCGACTAGGGTGTCGTACTTTTTCTCGAAGGCTTCGGCAAACTCGTCTACCCGCGCGATGTGGCAAGCGGCTAGAATTTCTTCTTCGCTGGCTTCGGGACGCGCGAAGGCTACGTTTTCGCGAATGGTGCCGTCAAAAAGAAAAGTTTCTTGCAGGACGACGCCTAGCTGCGTGCGGTAGGAGTTTAGTTTTACTGTGGCGAGATCGATTCCGTCGATCAGGACGCGGCCGCTTGAGGGCACGTAGAATGCCGCGATTAGGCCGATGATTGTAGATTTGCCAGCGCCCGAAGGGCCGACGAGGGCTGTGACTGTCCCGGGTTGCGAATCAAAACTCACTTCATGCAGAACTTCCTTGCCGGAGTCGTAGGAAAAATTTACGTTTTCCATGACGACTTGGCCATTGATGCGCTCCATGGTGACGATGCGACGCGGGTCCTCATCTTCTTTCGTTTCGTTGAGGATTTCGCGGGTGCGCTCGAGGCCGGTGATGGCTTCGGTGATTTGCGTGCCGATCGCGACAATTTGAAAAACTGGGGCAATGAGGAAGCCGAGGAAAAGATTGAACGCAAACCAGTCGCCCAGGGTCATGCTGCCGCTGAGAATTTTGTGGCCGCCTAGTTCGAGCATGAGAGCGCTGACAACTCCGAGGAGGGTGGCGCCGGAGAGGCTCATGATGGAGGTGGCGGTGATGGTTTTTAGGACATTGTCGAGCAAACGCTGGACGCCGGCGCCGAAAATCGTCTCTTCGCGCTCTTCGGCGTGATAGCCCTTCACGACGCGCACGCCTCCGAGAGATTCCGTAAGGCGGCCGGTTACTTCGGCGGTGATTTTGGGGCGCGCACGGAAGATGGGGCGAATCGTGGAGAAGGCTTTGCTGATGCCGAACCCGAAGACCAGCAGGATCGAAAATGCCACGCCTGTCAGCAGGACGCTGGCGTGAATCAAATAAACCAGTGCGAAGACGGCGGTCATAAGGCCGCCGACAAACTCGACGAGGCCTGTGCCTACGAGGTTGCGCACGCCTTCGACGTCGCTCATGATGCGCGAAACGAGGACGCCGGTTTTATTTGAATCGTAAAAGGAGATGGGCAAGCGGCCGATATGCGCTTGCACCCGGCGGCGCAGCTCGGTGATCATTTTTTGGGCGGATTTGGAGAGAAGCTGCGTGAGAGTGAACGAAGTTAGCCCTTGGATGATGGTGGCGCCCAGGACGGCGAGGACGATGGGAGTCAAAAGATAAACTTGATGCTTGACGGCGACATTATCGACGAAATATTTGGTGGATGCGGGAAGGACCAAGCCGCACACGCGGTTGATGGCCATCAGGCCGAAGCCAAGGATAAGCAAGCCGCGGCGCGGATGGATCAGCGCCCAGACATCGGGAAGAGACTTCCAGGCGTTCTTTCTTTTTTCAGCCTTCGTAGGCGCAGCTGATATTCGTTTCGGATGCCATAATTTGAGGCCGGTGCGATGTTCTTTCTTGGATGCGCATGGAAGAAGGTAGAGTACATTTCAAACGGTGTTCGAACAAGGACGGCAGATGACTGATACGCACAAAGAAGATTCGCGAGGAGCGCTGATTGTCACGGGCTCGGGGCGGGGCATTGGGGCGGCAGTGGCTAAGCTGGCGGGGGAGCGCGGTTTTCGCGTGGTGGTGAACTATGCACGAAATGCGCAAGCTGCTGCGGACGTGGCGCGGGCCATCGTTTCATCGGGAGGCAGCGCGACCGTCATTCAAGCCGATATTTCGCGCGAGGGAGAAGATCGTAAGGCTGTTTGAATCCGCCGAACGCGAATTTGGACCGATCACTGGTCTCGTGAACAACGCGGGAATAACTGGGGGATTTGCGACGAGTCGAGAGGGATTACGAGTGCAATGCTCACGCAGGTTTTTGCGGTGAATGTAATTGGCGCGATGCTTTGCGCTCGCGAAGCCGTGAAGCGCATGTCCACAAAAAACGGGGGACAGGGTGGGGCCATCGTGAATATTTCTTCGCGTGCGGCGCAGATTGGCGGGGCGGGGGAATGGGTTCACTATGCGGCGTCAAAGGGCGCGCTCGATACGTTTACGCTGGGAATTGCTCGGGAAGTTGCGGCTGAGGGCATTCGCGTCAATGCAGTGGCTCCGGGGCATGTGCTTACGGAACTGCATGCAACTAGCGGGGATCCCGAGAGGATGACGCGTTTGGCTCCGACGATTCCTATGGGACGCGCGGGAAGACCGGAGGAGATTGCGGAAGCGGTTTTGTGGTTGCTTTCGCCGGCGGCGTCGTACACGACGGGAGCGATTCTTGCGGTTAGCGGCGGGCGGTAGAAGTAAGCAGAAGAACTAAATGGTTCAAGTGAAGAGCAGGAATCTCCTCAGGGGCTGAAGCCATGATTTTGTGAGGCATTTTCGGCACGGCTAAAGCCGTGCCCTCCCCAGAGGGATGACGCAGCTTTTAGTGACTTCTAGTGATTCGTCCTTTTGGTGGCTAGTAGCGATTCGTGTTGGTCGCGGCGAATTCGGCTAATCAGCGGCGGCGCCGCCACGGGGGACTTGTGCTGTGGCCGGACGATCCAAATTCAATACGCTGGAGATGAACTCGCTTACTGTGATGCCTAGGTGGCCCCAGAGGCGGCGTTTGAGGCTGGTATAATCCTGCGTTCCGCTGAAGAGATCGCTCATTAATTGGCGGAAGACGGCGCTGCGGTTCATGAACTGAACCATGCGCGTGGTGACCGCCGTTCCGAGGAATGATCCGCGATAGAAGCGGCGCACGATGCGCGCGGCAAATTCCAGTTCCGAAGAGAACGCCGCCCTGACCCACGCCGTGTATTTTTCCGGGCAGCCTTCGGCGAGAGAGCGGCCCAGCAGTTCGCCGGAGCGCATCGCGTAGAAAAGGCCTTCGCCCGTGAGCGGGTCAACCCAGGCCGCGGCATCGCCAACCATCGCCCAATTCTTGCCCATCACCGGGCGATCGGAAAGAGTGCTTTCTTTTGGAGACGGCAAAACGTGGCTGTAAAACTGTGCGTCCAGCGTCGGGAGCCCGTACTTCTCCACGAAAGCACTGAGATGCGTTTTGAGCTCCGCGCTGGTATGCGAGGCCATGCTCCCGCAAATACCGACGGAAAGATGGTCGCAGCGCGGAAAAGACCAGATGTAGCCTTCAAAGTGCGGAAGAAATTTCACGATGATGGAGTCGGCAGTCTGCGGAATGAAGTAGCCCTGCGTCATTTCCAACTCGTCGCGCTGGAGGGCGCGTGTTTCCGGCAGAATTTGATTGCGAGCACCGGCCGCGAGGACGAGGAAATCGGCGCTGCGCCATTCGCCATCGACAGAGTAGCGCGGCTTTGTGGTGCTGGTGTCAACGTCAAGAACATGCGCTTGCTGAACTTCGCAGCCGGCGGCTTTGGCGCGGTCCAGCAACATGCCATTCAAGACGCGGCGCGAATAAATCACGATGGGGTGGGTCATTTCGAGATTGGCGCGTTGATCGTTGCTGCTGATGAGCTCGACGGAGCGAACTAACTTTTTGGGATAGGGATTGTCGAGCAGGAAAGGGAAGCACTGGACCGCTTTATGAGTTAGGCCTCCGCCGCAGGGTTTTTCCCAGGCGAGGCGCTGATCAAAAATTTGGACTTTATGTCCCGCGCGCGCGAGCTGCTCACCGCACATCGCGCCGGAAGGTCCGCCGCCGACGATCGCTATCTCTGCCATGGTCCTATCTCGTCTCGCTGATGGCCTTGAACTCCGTCGCTGGACAAGGATACCTGCAGGCGGCGACTGGGATTGGCTATCAATTTTTCCAGGTAATGGGCCCCATCAAGTGGTGGGGAAGACCACCAGGCAAAACCCGGCGAGGAGTATAGCACCGAAAAGGGCTGCGGCTGCCGGTGAGGCGGTAACTTCCCGGACAACTTTCATGCCCCAGGCCTGGAGAAGGCAAAATAGCGCAAAGGAGGGCGCGAGCAAGACCAGGAGGATTTCGCCGCTGTGCAGGATGAAGAGGGCGGCGACGATGGCGCCCCACGCGAGAAGACGTAGAAGGAGAACCGTCAGCACTCGCCGCGGGGCGTTAGCCGGTGAGGACGGACCGAGGAGCAGCTCTTCCGCGGCGTGATAGGGAAGCACGGCGATGCAGAACGGAAGAAAGCGCGCCCATCGCGGAGCGGTCAGCCAGGCTTCGCTGAAGGTCAAATCAAGCCAGGAGGTGATCAAGAAATGCAGAAGCAACGCCGCGAATAGCGCGAGAAGAATGGTGAAGTGAAGCGATCGGGCAGGCTGGGTGCCGGTGGGGCCTGTCGCGTTTGTGGCGAATAGATTTCGCAGCGAATTCCAATGCAAGACGAGAAGGACGGTTCCGAAAACGAGCAGAAAGCTTGCGAAGTAGTCGCCGTTGAATAAATGCAGAGCGCGGAAGGGGGTGGAATAGGAGAGGAGGGCGACTGTTCCGAGCGCGACGATTGGATATTCGAGAAAAACGCGTGGCTTTACGCTAGTCGTTACGATTTCGACGACTGGCGGCGCCTGATTTTTATTCCGCAGAATTTCTCGAAGAAAAGGTCCCGCCAGCAAAAGTATTCCTGCGAAGCCAGCTAAGAATCCGAGAACTCCGCGGCGAGAAGGCAGAGTGGGATGCGATTCCAAGTGCAGGACGCGAGCCGCCCAATTTTGGGCGTCGGACATTGCTGTAGCGTCGAACAAGGTGCTGACGTGGTCCGATCGCGGAATCACGACATACTGACTCGTACCGTCGCCGGGAGTAGGAAGCAAATTCTTGACAGCGGTGCGGATTCTTTCAGGCTCCCAGGCAGCGCTCATTAATAGCGAGTGAGCGGGGAGCGCTCCGAAATCGGAAAGGGCATCATCTCCGGGGAGATTCCGCGTATGGGGCGCATGGGGGCGGGAGAAAACGCGACAACACCGGCGACGGGGATTTGCGAAGCGACACGCAATGCAATGGCACCGCCCAACGAGTGTCCTGCTAGGATGGTGCGTTCCGGGTCGAGCAGGCCGCGCGCGGTAAGTTCGCGAACGAGATTCTCGGAGCATTGATTGGACCGCTCATACGAGAAAGGGCCCTCGGTGCGACCGTGACCCGGCAAGTCTGGAACAAAGACGCGCAAACCTTGCGAAGCGAAGCCCGCCGTGATGTACGACATGATCCGCTTGTTTCCTGATAGTCCGTGAAAAAAAACGACGTAACCCTGTGGTGTGCTTCCCTCGGGCTGGCCCGTGGGCTCGACGATGTCGGTTACCAGGCGGCATCCACCGGCGTCGATGCGGAAAGTATGGGATTGGAAGGGAACGGCCAGCGCCAGCGACAAACCCAGGACGCACAGTCCGACACCGGCAACGGCGCGAGGCATTTTATTCGATTTCATGAGAAGCGCCCGGCGCGCAGGTGCTTGGCGCGCGGTGCGTGATAAACTAAGGTTTCAGCAAAAGCCAGGGCGATTTTCGCGTAGGACTTCATGGAGTTCCTTTGAACCCGGAGATACTGACTCTCGACGAAGCGATTTTGCGGTTTGGCCCAGGGAAACGCAATGGCCGCCGCGTTGTGTTCACTAACGGCTGTTTCGATTTGCTGCATCCCGGGCACATCGGCAGCCTCGAACAGGCGCGCTCGCTGGGAGATGTATTGATCGCGGGCCTCAATAGTGATGCCAGCGTGCGCCAGTTGAAAGGCGCCGGACGCCCCGTACTGCCCGAGCGTGAGCGTGCCGAAATTCTCGCCGCGCTCGAATGCGTGGATGCTGTAGTGATTTTCGATGCACTCACGCCGCGCGAGGTGATCGCGCGACTGCTTCCGGACGTTTTGGTTAAAGGCGGGGACTGGGCAAGCGATCAAATCGTAGGCCGCGAAGAAGTAGAAGCCGCCGGAGGCCGTGTCGTCTCCATTCCCGTTGTCGCGGGCTATTCCACCACGGAAATTCTTCGAAAAATCCGCGAAGGTGCTTCCACACCTCGCGTGGAAGCCTGACATTCACGCATGATTCTGCCTGCCGTTCGCGAGCGATTGGATGCTGTGCTCCGCCACCCGTCCGTGGAAGGAGCGCTGGGCGCTTTGCGCGCTGGCGCGCAGCACATCTCTCTTTCCGGATTGCACGATGTTGCTAAGGCTCTTCTGGCTGCGTATCTCACACACGAGCTGAGGCGCCCGGCCTTTTTCATTACCGATTCGAATCGTCGCGCAGAAGCCCTTGCTGAAACGGTACGTTTTTTCGCGAGCATTTTTCCAGGAGTTAGCGGAGGAGTGGCCACGCTCCCTGCTTTCGATACGCTGCCGTGGGAATCGCAGAGCCCGCATCCGGACATTCTCGAACGGCGCGCGGCGACGCTCTTTCGCCTGACCGATGGACAAGTTTCGTTGGTCATCGCTCCAGTGCAAGCGGCGCTTTGGCGCTTTCAGGATGCCACGCTCTATTTGTCGCTGGCGCGCACGCTTACCAAAGACGCGGAGGTTCCGCTGGAAGAATTCGTCGCGCATCTTGCTGGCGTGGGCTATACGCGGACGGAAATGGTGGAACTACCGGGACAATTTGCGATGCGCGGGGGCATCGTGGACGTGTTTTCCGCGGAGGCACCCCGCCCGGTGAGAATTGAGCTGTTGGGAGACACGGTCGAATCGGTGCGCGAATTTGATCCGCGCACGCAGCGCTCCATCGCGCCTGTGCAACGCACGACACTCTTGCCGCTTACGGAATGGAACGTAGCAATGCTCGTGGGTGCGACACAGTCGGCGGCTCCGTCCTGGGAAGCGACCTCGTTCTTCGGGCCTACCGAGCACAGCGGGCAAAGTTCGCTTTTCGAATTGTCTGAGAGCTCACTGAAGCCCATCGTCTTTTTAGACGAACCGCAAAGCTTGCGCGACGCCGCGGAACAGCATCTCGCGCACGCCACGGCGATTTATGAACGCCATGGCAGCGCTAGCGCACCGGCGGCTTCGCACTTCTTTATGGACGAGGCGGAGTTTGCAGCCGTGCTTGCGAAAACTTCTCAAGCACATTTCGAGCAGCTCGCCGTCAACATCGGCTCCGCTCCTCAATTTGAACTTTCTTCACGGCCGAGCTCGCGCTTTCACGGCGATGTTGTGGCCTGCATGGCCAGCGTGAAGTCACAGCTCGGTTCCGGCGGGAAAGTTTTTCTGACGGCAGCGAGCACCGGCGAGCTCGAACGGCTCGCCGACATTTCGCGCGAATACGATGTGCCGTACGTTCTAGGGGAGTCCGAAAACGCCGCCGCTGGTTTCACAGCTGAGGGAGCGCTGGAGACTGCTGGGTTGCTGCTTATGCGGGCGCCGTTTGCCGAAGGCGTCGCCTTTCCCGAAGTAAAGCTTACGATTTTTGGCCATGCCGATCTTTTTGACGTGGCGCCGACTGTTGAACGTCCTAGCCACAAAATTCGCACTTCGGGATTTTTCACCGACTTCGCAGAGCTTAAGCCTGGGGATTTCATCGTTCACGTTGATCACGGCATCGGGCAGTTCGAAGGCTTACGTCAAATCGAATCCGACGGCCATCGTGGCGAGTTCATGCTGCTGCGCTATGCCGACGATGCGCGGCTCTACGTGCCACTAGAGCGCATGGACCTGGTGCAGAGTTATCGCGTTGTCGAGGGGTCGCACCCAACGCTCGATAAGCTGGGCGGCACCGGCTGGAACACGCGCAAGACACGTGTCCGCAAATCGCTAGAGGACATGGCGGACCAGCTTCTGGCTCTTTATGCTGCGCGCAAAACGGCGCAAGGTTTTGCGTTCTCCCCGGACGGCAATTTTCAGCGCGAATTTGAAGATGCCTTCGAATTTGAGGAAACGGCAGACCAGAACACCGCCATCGCCGACATCAAGCGCGATATGGAGCGGCCTACGCCGATGGACAGGCTGCTTTGCGGCGACGTGGGCTACGGAAAAACGGAGGTCGCCATGCGGGCGGCCTTTAAAGCGGTATCCGACAGCAAGCAGGTTGCGGTTCTTGCGCCCACGACCGTTCTTGCCTTCCAGCATTTCGAGACGTTCAAGCAGCGTTTTGCCGCGTTTCCGGTGCGAATCGAAATGCTGAGCCGCTTCCGCAGCGCCGCGGAGCAAAAGAAAATTCTCGCCGATGTCGAAGCCGGGAAAGTGGATGTGGTGATTGGCACGCACCGGCTCATCTCGAAAGACGTAAAGTTCCAGGACCTCGGACTGCTTGTGGTGGACGAAGAGCAACGTTTTGGCGTCGCGCACAAAGAGCGACTTAAAGAGATGCGGCAGAATGTTGACGCGCTGGCGCTTTCCGCCACGCCGATTCCGCGCACGCTGCACATGTCTCTTGTGGGCTTACGGGATATGTCCGTGATCGAAACTCCGCCGCGCGACCGTTTGGCGATTCAGACTGTGGTCGCTTCCTTCCAGGAAGACCTGGTGAAGCACGCGATCGAAACCGAGTTAGCGCGCGAAGGGCAAGTCTATTTCATTCACAATCGAGTCGAATCGATCTACTCGCTCGCAACGCTTGTCCAAAAATTGGTACCGAAAGCCCGCGTTGTGGTGGGTCACGGCCAAATGGGCGAGAAAGAGCTTGAAAGCGTAATGCTGAAATTCATCCGCGAGGAAGCGGATGTAATGGTCGCCACGACGATCGTCGAGAACGGTTTGGACATCCCCAAGGCCAATACGATCCTTATAAATCGCGCCGATCGACTGGGGCTTGCCGAACTTTATCAGCTGCGTGGCAGAGTCGGCCGCTCCCATCAACGAGCCTACGCTTACCTGCTCGTTCCTCCCGATACCTCTCTTTCCGAGATTGCCCGAAAGCGGCTCTCGGCCATGAAAGAGTTCAGCGAACTGGGCGCGGGCTTCCGCATCGCCGCACTCGATCTAGAGCTTCGCGGCGCCGGCAATATGTTGGGACGCCAGCAGCACGGGCACATCGAAGCCATCGGGTTCGACATGTACTGCCAAATGCTCGAACGCGCCGTCTCCAAGCTGAAGGGCGAAGAATCGGGCCCCGAGCTGCGCACCACGCTGAGCCTCGGCCTGGACGTCCGCATCCCAGAAAACTACATCCCCAGCGAAAATCTGCGCCTGCGCACCTACAAGCGCATCTCCTCGATTGCCAGCGACGTGGAAAAGCAAGACGTCCACCGCGAACTGGCCGACCGATTCGGCGCGCCGCCTGCAACGGTAGAAAACCTTTTGGAGTATGCCGTCCTCAAATCGATGTGTGAGCGCCTGCGCATTTCGGCGGTCGAACGACAGGGAAACCGCATTGCCATCCGTTTTCACTCGGAAACACCGCTCGACCCTGCCACGCTGGTCAAGGTGGTGCGTTCGCGGAAGGGCATTAAACTTGATCCCAGTGGAGTGCTTTGGCTGGAAACCACCCGGGGAGAGTCGGTCCCGGGCGCACTGAGAAACGTATTGCTAGGCCTTCAAGGCCAGAGCTAAACTCTATAGGTGAGGAACTACATGCGTAATCTTTCGCTTATGGCGGCGCTATTTGCTGCCTTGCCGCTCGCGGCGCAGCAGCCCGCCCCGCCGACGCCGCCCCCCCCGCAAACACAGAATCCGCCGGCCAAGCCGACGCTTGAGAAGCCCGATGAGGTTCCCGCTGACGTTCCCAGCGACGCTCCTGCTAAGCCCGCGCCCAAGAAGACGGCTCCGGCGCCGGCCAAGAAGCCTGCAGCCGCCGTTGCTGAACCCGAGGGCAAAGTCGTCGAAGAAATCGTTGCGCGCGTCAACAACGAAGTCATCACGCGCTCTGAATACGACCATTCCAAGATCACGGCCGAGGAAGACGCCAAGAGCGATTGCCAGAACCGTTGCACGCCCGAACAGTTGAAAACGCTTACCGAAGATCGCCAGAAGAACGCCCTACGCGATCTGATCGATCAATCCCTGCTTGTACAGCGCGCCAAGGACATGGGCATCAGCGTTGAGCCCGAAGTTATCAAGCAGCTCGATCAAATCCGCATTGAAAACAAATTGCCGAGCATGGAAGCTCTGGAAGAGGCGGTCTCCAAACAGGGCGGGCTGAACTGGGAAGACTTCAAGAACAACATACGCAACGGCCTGCTTACCAAAAAGGTGATCAGCAGCGAAGTCGGCTCCCACATCAACATCAGCAAAGAAGAAATCCAAAAATACTATGACGAGCACAAGACTGAGTTCGTTCGTCCTGAGCAAGTCGCCCTCCGGTCCATCGAAATCAATACAGCCGGCAAAGACGAGGCGGAAGTTGCGGAGCTAAAGAAGAAGGCGGATACGGCGTTAAAGCGCATTCAGGATGGAGAGGACTTCGGGGAAATCGCCAAGAGGTTTTCAGATGGTTCTACCGCCAAGCAGGGAGGCTACCTGGGCATTTACAAGCGCGGAGAACTTTCCAAGGAACTGGAAGACACCGTCTTCAGCATGAAGAAGAACGGCCTCACCCCGGTGATGGAAACCAAGCAGGGCTTTCTGATCATGCAGGTCCTCGAGCATTACGATGAAGGCGAACAATCGCTTTCCAAAGTCCAAAACGAAATCGAGGGAAAGCTTTATGACCAGCGGCTGGAGCCTGCGCTCCGCGAATATTTGAAGACGCTTCGCGAGGAGAGCTACGTCGTGATCAAGCCCGGCTATCAGGATGTGGCCGGGGGCGGCAACTCCGAGATTCAGGAAGTAAGTGCGACACCCGAAGTGACTAAAACCAAGAAGGGCCACAAGAAATATCTGTTGTTCGGCAAGAAACCCGGCGACTCGGGCAACTGATGAAGACGTCTTTCGTTAGCGAACTCGGCACCGAACAGACCATCACTTCTTTTTTTCTCGTCAACGAAAAAGAAATTCGCAACTCTCGCGCGGGAAAGTCCTATCTGCGCCTCGATCTCGGCGACCGCAGCGGCACTATCGAAGCCGTGATGTGGGATCAATTTGAGGCCTCGGCAAAAGAAATTGGCCGCGGCGACGTGATCAAGGTGATTGCACGCGTCGAGAGTTACCGCAATAAATTACAACTCACCCTGCAGCAGCTCCGGATCGCTAAGCCCGAGGAAGTCGACCTGGCCGATTTTCTGCCGCACACCAAGGAAGACATCAGCAAGCTATGGTCGCAACTTCTGGAGTACGCGAATTCCATCGAGAATCCCTGGCTTGCAAAATTGGTGAAGGGAATTATCACCGACCCTGCGATATCCACACGCTACAAACGCGCGCCCGCCGCTAAGGTCATGCATCATGCTTATATTGGGGGCTTGCTCGAACACGTCATCGGGCTTTGCGGTTTGGCGAAACAAGTTGCGATGCACTATCCGGAACTGAACGTGGATTTGCTGCTGACTGTTGCCATTCTTCACGACGTCGGCAAACTCGATGAACTCTGCTACGACCGGGCGATCAGTTACACGACGGAAGGGCAGTTGCTAGGCCACATCGTTATGGAAATCGAAACGGTCAGCAAATCGATGGACGCCATCGAAGGTTTCCCGCCAAACCTGAAAACCGTGGTGCAACATTTGCTGATCAGCCATCACGGCCAGTACGAGTTCGGTTCGCCCAAATTGCCGATGATCCGCGAAGCCATGGTGTTTCACTACCTGGATGATATGGATTCCAAGATGGCTGCTGTGCGGTCGTCGCTGGCTGCTGATTCCGGGGAAGAGGACTGGTCTACGTATAGCCCTGCGCTTGGGCGGAAATTTCTAAAACTCGACGCCTTCCTCAAAGGCCCGAACGACAAATCCTGAACTTCTAAGCACCCATCTGTTTCTCGCCAAGCTGTTTTTCATAAGGATAAGGCCGATTGGATCGTGATCGCGCACCGCGGCGTGTACAACGACATATCTTCGCGTTACTGGCTCTCCTTTATGATGCGTCCATTGAGCGGTTGAACGGGCCGGACATCGTGCGGATAAAGCTTTGCAAACGCGTTGATCTGCTCCCTTGAGATTTCCATCGGTGTCTTCAGCACAAACCAGGTCACGCCCTCCGTGCAGGGCGGAGCTGTTTGCGATCCTTTATATGTGTAGTAGCCGGTGTCGTGCGGCAGCAGACCGGCGGGATTCACCTCGACTCCGGGAATCTCTTCCAATTTGCTCGCCGTCTTCGGCATATATTTCCAAAGCTGCTGTATGGTGTCATTCGCGCGGCCTGCTTTTAGAAGAATCGCGACTCCCGCGACCTGGCCACCCCTATCCGCGTGCATCAAGTGGAGGACCATATCGTACGGCTTGCCGTGAATGTACTCTTCGCTGGGGCGATGAAAGTGGAATTGCTTTAGTTCGAAGCGCTTGTCTCCCACGATCAGAAAATCTCCCGAATGGACGTAGTCGACGCGCACCGCCGTGTAGCCGTTATTAATGATGTTGAGCGGACCGCTTTTGTATTCGAATCGCAGGGCAGGAAGATCAGCTTTTTCCGCGGATCGAATGTCGATGGGAGATTGTTTTTTGCCGTCTTTGCAGGTGGCGTATTCGGGGTCAAGGTCGCCCCAATGGTCGGCGCCTTTTGGTCCTTCGTAGCTCCTTGGCGTCTTCCAGGTAGTGGAGGTAGGTTTGGGGTCCTGGGCCTGCGGGCCCGAGGACACCAAGACCAATGCGGCAATCGGAAGCAATGCAAACGCTACGCAGTCCTTTAGCAAATTGCACCTCACAGCGCTGATAACAATCTATCTGCATTGGTTAAAAGCGCCGCCGAATTCATCTCCGCCAGTATGCCATTCGATGGACATGCACAATTCGCTTTTCAACGAAGTATGAATGTCGATAGTTATGATGGCTGCAGGCACGACCTTGGTTTGGACTTCGGGGCGGGCCAGGCGTCCACTTTAGACTCAGGAACTTTCAGGCAGGCCGCTCCAGCTAGATGGTCGCCAGCTGTGAACGGCGGCCTGTGGCGTACTCATTCAAGGCGGCGTTGGCGCTGGTGATGATGGTGAGCGCGTCGGCGACGGCAGCAAGATCCACGCCACGTAGAACAAAATACATTTCGTCTTCACCGAGGCCTGTGTAAACGCGGTTGCCCATGCAACCAAGGCTGAGAATCGCGCCATGCTGCAGTGAAGCGGGCAGCGCCATGCACGTCGGTCGGCCCAGAGCTGGGGCGCCGCTGCTGACGCCGGCGCGATTTGCTGCTTCGCTTAGCAGCATCGCTCCCGATGGCTTGCAGGCAAAGAGCACTACATCTGGGTCAACGGGTGCGTCGCCAAGAGGTGCGTAGACAATCGCTGCCGGAGCCTTTGCCAATCGCGGAATCTGCGGGATCTCTTCCGGTTTTACGTAGCCGAGGTCAAACATCATCTTCAGAGTTTGCTCGGTTTCTTTCTCGCGTTCTGGCGACAGCGTGATGTTGTGGGTGTAGGCGCCTACGGCGCAGTTGAAGTGATTTTCTGGGATGGTGTAGAAAACCGCGCCGTTCGCGGCGAGGCGCCAGAAGCTGCAACTTGAGGGCTCGGTCCCGTTAAACCTCTCAACATTTGCCGGAGCTGCATCCAGAAACGATACTGCCACTGGGCGGCGCGACAACTTTACCGCCGAGCCGATTTTCTCCTCGAGTTGTTTCCAATTTGACTGTGTGCTCATGGTCTGGGTCCCCTTCGTTAGGTTTGCAAACATAACATGGCAAGGGCCCTCGCTCGTTGTCATTTTGTCCATGCCACACGCTTGTCTCGGCCGACTCCCCACTCCAGCTCTGTTGATTATGGTACCGTATGTGTTACCATTAGCCATGGTCGAAGTGCGTGAATACCTTGACCGGACTGGACGCAGTCCATTCGCCGATTGGTCGGATGGTCTGCATAGAGAAGCCGCGGCGAAGGTAGCGGCCGCTCTAGCGCGCATCCAGCAGGGCAATTTTTCAAATGCCAAGGGCGTTGGAGCTGGTGTTTACGAATACCGCATCGATTTTGGACCGGGCTACCGCATTTACTTCGGCAAAGACGGTGACACGCTTGTGATCCTGGTTGGGGGCGGCACGAAGAAGCGCCAGCAGAAAGATATCAGCCTCGCGGTCGACCGGTGGAAAGACTACACGCTGAGAAAGAAACAGCAGAAAAAAGAGGAATGAATATGCCTTTGACACGAGATTTCAAGGAAACCATCCGCGCCCGCGTGAAACGCGATTCAGGCTTCCGCGAAGCGCTTCTCCGTGAGGGTATAGAAAACTTTCTCTCCGGCGACGTGGAAACCGGCAAGATCATACTTCGCGATTTCATCAACGCCACCGTCGGCTTTACCAAACTAAGCGACGTGACCCATCGTTCCGCGAAGAGTTTGATGCGCATGCTCGGCCCCCGTGGTAATCCGCAGGCACGCAATTTGTTTCAGGTCGTTGCCTATTTACAGCGCGCCGAAGGAGTACGTTTCGAGGTCCGCTCCACTCGCGCCGCTTCGGGTAGAAAGGACGCGCCGCCCATTCGGAGAAGAAGGCGGGCAACTGCCACGGGTGACTGAATATCTGGGCGCGGAGATACTGATTTATTCTTTTCAATCATGGAGAAGGCCGCCTATGCGCCAATCGTCACTCAGGGTGAACCTAACCAAGCGGCACAGCCCTGGCCGCGTCGTGGAAATCCGTGCGTTCTCACGCTGACGATGCCGAGTGGCACCGCCTCATCCGCTGGCTAGAGGATTTCTGCCGTTGAGTCTCACCCAACCTCCGGCTTCCGCTTGGGACGCAGTCTATGGAAGCTCGACGGCCCATGCGACTATTTTCCAATCCGTTTTCTCATTGTTCCACAATAACAAGAGGCCGGGCGATTGCTCATCACCGTAATTCAAGCGGCTTGCGGACAAGTAGTAGCTGCCGTACTTGGCATCGGCCGGTTCTAACTCTTGGTTTTTTCCTGACAAATGCCGGTTTTGACACATAAAACTGGGGGCCATTTGGTCGGGCACGGCCATGATCGCAAAGGCTTTCGAATTGACTTGCTCGACGGGACGCAGCAAATCGTCAACCGGCTGCAAGCCCGACATCATATCCGCGAGACTCGGCTGCGAAGGGATTTTCTTGAGCACTTTTTCCAGGCTGGACTGGATTCTCGCGGACGGAGGCAGCTTTTTCTGCTCGTCGGTCGGTGCACTTATGCAAGCGTAGGAGCGTTGCGACGCAAACCGAGCAGCCTGCGCGCTATCCCGTTTCCCGATCCATGACTGATAAAATGAAGTGATATCCTTGACGGCGGCCGGATCGCCGGTGATCGGCTTCGGTTCTTGCACCTCGGGCAGCTTAGCTGCCGCGCTTTCAGGCACGATTCCCGAGTCGCTTCCGTCTTCGATGCGAATGGCAACAATCTTCCAGTAGTCTCCCTCCCGTGCCCAGACCAGAGACATCAGCTTGTTACGACTGTCGTCTCGCTTGCCACGGAATGCGGTCGCGTAGAGTATCTCTCGCGAACTTTTTTCTGAAACTTCGGCCACGACTGGCGCGCACTCCAGATCCTGTCCCATGTCCGACGGCAGCTTTACCAGCCGGAACTCCGAAGTAAACGCATTCTTGGCGTCTTTTAGCTCTGGCTCCCATTTATCGGCGGCTTCGAAAACGTCGTTCACGGACGCCACAGTGCCCGAGCTATCGCTAAAAGTTTTCATCGCCATCTCTGTGCGTATCCGGAGCATGCCCAGCTGCGCCGGTTTCCGGCCTTTCTGCGCTATTGATTCGAGGCATGGGTAGCTCCGGCGCGAAAAGTAAGCGACCGACTTATTGGGCTCTTTGTCGACAACCCACGTTTTCAGAAAATCGTGTGTACTCTTATCAACGCCTTCATCAGCCTTGACCGCAGGATTCAACGGGATATGACCGAGGCTTTCGGTTGCGGTCTCTTTTGGAGGCTTGGAACCAGCTCCGAACTGTGCAAAGACGTCGCGCCACCAGCCATTAAGCCCGGACCAACGATTGTCGTGTCGCTGCAAGTTGTCACCGGCGCGCACGTCCGAGTTCGCCGCCGTTAAGTGTCCGTTGAACAAGCCTTTTGGAAATGTAGAGGCCCGGTAATCCACGTCAACGTCCGCCATTTTCTTGTCCCGCGATATGGAGAGCTGAATTGACGGCGGTCCATTCTTGAGCCGAAAGGAGATCGGAAATCCTTTGTGATACGTGGCGTTATCCTTATCGCGAAAGAACTCCTGGCTCTTGGCCAGAATTTCCATCGCGTCGGGCTTCAGATAGACGTAGAGGCGGAACTGGCGGTCACCTCCCACACCAGATTCCTCTCCCATTACTTCGTCGACCGCCTCCACCAAATCGATCGCACGACCAAGGCTCTTGCCCTGCGCATCGGTGAGTTTCGCATTCAGAAGGGCATGAGTCACCGCGTCGAACGTGGTCCGCACCGACATTCGTGCATTCTCGTAGGCTTGTTCGGGAACAAACTTGCCGCCGGTCGTCGCGTTGTATCTCCGAACGAACTCATCGACCAACTGCCTCTGCTCGGGCTGCAACTGCGCGTATGACTGTCCAATGTTCTGAGAGCTGCTGGTCTGTTTGGATGTGGCCGGGGACTTTGGAGGGGAGGTCGCTTGGTTCTGAGCACTCGCCGCATTTGCCGCGACAAGCATCGCGAGAACGGTTGCGAGTCTTCTGGGGTGTATTCTCATTGGCAGTCGATCGATGTGCCGTCTTCACTCCCGGCCTTCAAGTCCATCTGGTCCAGCGGCGACACAATCCAAGGGCCGCATTAAGCGACAGTAACCTCTAGCCTTTTCTCTAAATTAGACCGGAAATCGCCGCGGTGCGAACCTGTCAGTTTTGACAGCTGACAGCCAGGAACCGGGGGAACGGACAAAGCCTTAGCGCAGATAGCCCGACGCCAGAGCGTGCTGAGTGTCGGAGAGAAGAATGGGCGCGGAAAGAAAAAGGACAGCTCTTTTAGGGCAGGTGGCCAAAGAACATAGGCAACGTAACATGGAGCACGACCGCCTTGCTACACCGCGCGGGTCGGCCTAGACTGGGATTAGGGATTGAGAGGCAATCCATATGCGGAAATCTGTCCAACACAACACAGAACCTCATCCAACGGTGGTTGTTCCGTTTGGCACTAAAGGAGGTGGCCTTCTGACCGGCCACCCCATCGGACTGGTCATTGTGCTCGGTTTGCTTCTCATGGGCTTAATTGGACTTCCTGAGGCGAGATTGTTTTTCGTCGGTTCAATCTGCCTCGGCGGGATCTTCGGACTTGTACTTTGGCTCTGCCATCGATAGAGAACTCATGCTGCCTGCTTCTTTCCAAATTCGGGACCTGACGATCCGTCCTGCGGCGGTGCTTGCGCCTATGGCGGGCGTGACGGATACGCTTTTTCGGCGGGTGATTCGCGGGCTTGGGAGCTGCGGGTTGTTGATGACGGAGTTCACCAGCTCTGAGGGTATTACGCGGAGCGCCGCTAAGACGCTGCGTTATCTCTATTTCCAGGAGGACGAGCATCCTATTACCGCGCAGCTTTTCGGCGCGAATCCCGTTGTGATGGCCGAAGCTGCGCGGATGGTCGAGGACCTGGGCTACGACGCTGTGGACATCAATCTCGGGTGTCCGGCCAAAAAAGTGGTCAAGTGCGGCGGGTCGGGGTTGCTGCGCGATCTGCCTTTGCTCGGCGAAATTTTCAAAGCGGTACGCGCGGCGGTCAAAATTCCTCTGACTATTAAGCTGCGCGCCGGATGGGACGAGAATTCTATTGTTGCCGTGGAAGTTGCAAAAATGGCGGAAAGCATTGGAGTGGAAGGCGTCGCGGTTCATCCGCGCACGCGTCTGCAGGGCTACGCCGGGGCTGCTGACTGGACTATCATCGCCGCCGTGAAGCGGGCGGTGAAGATTCCGGTCATAGGCAATGGCGACATCAATACGCCGGAAGACGCCGAGCGCATGGTGCTCGAAACGGGGTGCGACGCGGTGATGATCGGCCGCGCTGCCGCCACCAATCCCTGGATTTTCCGGCAGATGGAGCAGTACGCGGCGAGTGGCCGATACGACACACCGACAGAGCAGGAACGCCATCAGTTACTTTCTGGCTACTATAGGCAAATTAATGCTGCCAACCTTCCCGATGGTATTGGCAAAATGAAACAGTTCGCTTGCTGGTTTACTCATGGCGTGGGGAACGGCAGCGAGCTTCGTCGAATCGTACATGCGGCGCGAACGCCGAGCGAGGTTGTCGAGAAGGTGGAAACCTTTTTCGAGAGCCGAGCCGCCGCAGGAGTCAGCCGTTTCGCTGCCGCCCAAAACGGTGAGCGCTCGCCGGCTGACGAAAATAGTAACCGCTCTGCGGCTGCCCAGAATGATTGCTGCATCGCGGACGCCAGAAAAGAGGACCCAGCCCATGGTCCACTTGACGCAGACCGCCTCGAAGCAACGCTCGGAGCGTAGAATCGCTGTCCGCCTGCCGCTGAAAGTCAGAGGGCGGGACAGCCGCGGTGTTATCTTCGAAGAAGAAACTTCCAGTGAAAATTTATGCCGGAGCGGCGCCGCGTTCGTCACGCGCTTCGATGTCGCTATCGGTTCTGACCTCGAAATCCGCATACCATTTTCGAACTATGCTTCGCGCCGGACGGAAGCTGACTTTGCAACGTCTGGGCGCGTCGTTCACGTCGTCGAAGCTCCCACACAAGGCGAGCGTTTGGTGGGCGTGCAATTCACCGGCCCACGGTTCCAACGCGTTTTCCGCCCCGAAAACGCTGCTTAATTATTATTTAGCCGCACATCGCGCGACACGCCGTCAGGGCGCTCCGCAGGCAAAATTCGCCGCATCGTTGGTGTCGCCCGAACCTTTGTACTTTGCAACTTGAGGGTAGGCGCACAGCGGCCGCGTCACTTTCACTCCGCCAACGGATCCAGTGTTGGCTTCCTTTGTGGCGATCACTGTGGAAGGAGCAGCGCCCTTTTCCACCCACTGTTCGAGCGCTAGATACATATTGTGTTGCACGTCGTTTGGCGAGCTGAATCCCGCCGCGCCAAAAACGTCTGGGCCAGGTCCGCCTCCGCAATGCTGCATGCCCGGTACCATGAAGAGCCGCAAGAAAGAATCGGCATCGTGTTTCCCCATTTTGGTTTCCACGCTCTCGTAATAGTTGATGGTGTTCAACGGGGAGATTCCCGAATCGTTCCAGCCGTGATAGATGATTAATTTTCCGCCGCGCGATTCGAACGGCTTCAGGTTCGTTTCTGTGGCGTTCAGCACGGTGGCGAACTTTTTGTCCGCCGCGGCCACGGAGTCGTCCAAGTTTGCCTTCTTGTAATCCCAGTCGGGCTTTTCGTAAACCATGTCCGAGAAAAATCCGCCACCGAAAACAAACGTCAGACTTTTGCCCGGCGCGGGACCTGTTATCCATAGGGCCCAGCCTCCGCCACCTTCCTCGCCGCCCGGCACATAGCCTGGAAAAATCTGTTGCCCCTTTGCATCGCGCGGCCCCTGATAGAGTTTTTTCAGCGCCGTGACTTGGGGTTGCGTGAGGCACGCATCCGAATCGGCTGCTTTACAAAGCAGGACTGTGGGATCGAAGTGACACTGCCTAGGATCATTTAACACGCCGTCGGTAACTCCATCCTTTGCGTCGCATGACTCGTTGACGGCCTTCGCGATGGTTGGAATCTTGCTTGCCGGAATGTAGCTCGCCGGATCTAGTGTTGTGGATTGCGCATTCCACAGAGCGGCAGCCAGCAGGTGCGTCCAGTAATTCGCGGGTGCGCCAGCGAGGATGCCGTCGTAATCCTCAGGGTAGCGCTGCGCTTCCATCAGTCCTTGGCGGCCGCCATTCGAACAATTTGCGAAATACGAATGCTGTGCTGCGTCGCCATAAAACGCTTTCACGGTCGCTTTGCCAACTGTCGTCATCTCGTGAATGGCGCGGTATGCGAAGTCGATGATTTTCTCGGGATGACCTAGCGCCCAGGCCGCGTCGCCGCCTTCCGCGGCGTGTCCTGTATCCGTGGCCGCCGAGGCGTAGCCCTGCAAGACCGCAAGGCCCAGCAAGTGATAATCGATTTCTCCGGCGAAGCCGCCATTGCCTTGGCCTCGAAATTTGCCGTTCCAGCCGGTGGTTGGGAGCCACACTTCGATCTTGATGTCAGAGTCGGCGGTGGGTTTGGAAGTAGCGGTGACCCTGCAGAAGGATGGGAGCCCTTTGTAAAAGTTAGGATCGCCGGCCAGCCATGGAGTCATGTTTGCAGGCGGCGCGAAGGCTCCGGCGGCGACTGTTTGGGCGGTTGTTATTTTTGTATTCGGCAGGGCGAGTTGGGCTAGTTGCTCGCAGGTTTGTGATGTTGCCGCGGGCGAGGCCCCTCCGGGGTAAACAAGGCCCGCCCCTACGGCTTGCGTAGTGGGAATCAGGGTACTGCCCAACATCAAGATCGCTACTACCGCAAATTTGTTCACTGATAGCTCCTGTTCGTGTTGCCTGATCGTCGGCTAAAAGCTGTTCGGGCATAACATAATGGCAACGATGTAAAAAGCGCACAGGCAGGAGTGCCTGTGCTACCCGGATGCACGACATCCTACGCCAATCCGCCGATTTAGCGGGGCTTTAGATTAATTTCCTTTCACGGAATTCGGTGCGAGTGGGGTGGAAGCAAACTCCCGTCGTGTTTGGCCGTCAAAGTGGGTGTTGGCGAATATTTGACAGCGGGTTTGGCTTCGCCGATGGAACTTATTGGTGATTCCATCGTTTATTAGATGACAACATTCGGGCGAGGCTGGGAGGCTCATGCATGGGTTCCTTTTGGCAGGATGTCCGCTACGCTGGACGAAACCTCAGGAAGAGCCCGGGCTTCGCCATTGTGGCGATGGTCACTCTGGCGCTGGGCATCGGCGCATCAACGGCCATCTTCAGCGTTATTGAAAACGTGCTGATGGAGCCGTTCCCTTATCCTGACGCGAAGCACTTCGTTTCCTTGCAAATCCATGATACCGAACAGAATCAGCCTGGCGGGCGAGGTGGTTTCAGCGGACCGGAGTTTTTGGATTATGTCTCGCAAAGCCACGTCTTTGACGGAGTGATTGCCAATGACGGCGGCGACGTGCTCTACACCTATGGCGAGGGAACGGACCGCTTTAGCGGCGGCTATGTTACGCCGGGCACGTTCGAATTTCTTGGCATGCCGGCGCTGGTTGGGCGCGTAATGCAGCCTGCGGATTACGAGCCGGGCGCTCCACCTGTTTTCGTTTTGCGCTACAAGGTGTGGGTCAACCGCTTCAACGCCGATCCCTCCATTCTTAACAAGACGTTTGTATTGAACGGCACGGCTCGGACCCTTATTGGCGTGATGCCGCCGCGATTTGGCTGGGGCGATTCCGATTTGTGGATTCCAGAAAAACCGAGCCATGCAGATACGACGCCGACGCTTGGCTACAATCGCTATTGGTTCTTCATGGGCCATCTCAAGCCGGGGGTTTCTGAACGCGCGGCTCAGGCGGACCTCGCGGTGATTGCCCAGCATCTATCGACTGTTTATCCGAAGGACTATCCAAAGCATTTCACTGTCGAAATTCAATCGCTCACGGATTTGGTCGTAGGGCGCTTTCGTACGATGCTTTTTATCGTTCTCGGGGCCGTTGGACTGCTTCTGCTGATTGGCTGCGGCAATGTGGCAAATTTGCTCCTGGCACGGGCTACCACTCGCGAAAAGGAGTTCGCTATACGTGCGGCACTGGGTGCCGGACGTTGGAGATTAGTGCGCCAGTTGCTGGTTGAGAGTCTGATTCTCGCTGTCGGGGGCGCCGGCCTCGGTATATTGTTCGCATGGGGCGGCCTTAAATCTCTGATAGCGCTTATTCCGCAAGATATCGTTCCCGCGGAAGCGGCGATTCGCTTAAATGTTTCCGTTTTGCTCTTTACGCTTGGCGTCTCGGTGGCCACCGCTGTGCTCTTTGGGTTGGTCCCCGCGCTGCAAACTGCGCGGCGCGATCTGAACGATCCGCTGCGAGACAGCGGGAAGGGAGTTAGCGGAGGCTCCCGCCACGGACGCTTACGAAACGTTGTTGTCGTTCTCGAGGTTGCGCTATCGCTTGCGCTTTTGGTTGGCGCGGGGCTTTTGATGCGCAGCTTTGTGGCGCTTCGTGAAGTTCATCTGGGATTGCAGCCAGATCATATTTTGGTTGCCAGACTTCCGTTGCCAAAAGAACGTTACAAAACCGCCGAGCAGGTCGCTGGATTTTTCCGTCCGCTTCTGCTGCGGTTGAAAGCCATGCCTGGAATTGTTGACGCCACGGAAACGAGCACATTGCCTCCCTATGGAGGAATCAATTCCGACATCGAAATTCCCGGGAAGTCGCACTCGGAAAAGTGGACCGCGCTTTATCAACTCTGCAGCGAAGGCTATTTTCCCGTATTGAAAATTCAATTCCTGACGGGCCGGCCGTTCACGGAGGCGGAGGTCAACGGCGCGAAAAAATTCGCTGTCGTCAACCAGACTTTCGCTCGCAAGTATTTAGGCTCGGAGAATCCCATCGGCCAGCGGGTGCATCTGGTACATCTTGAAACGGTGCCCGATCCTGTGCATGACTCCTGGTTTGAAATTGTGGGTGTTGTGGCCGACGCAAAGAACCGTGGCTTGCAGGATCCTCCCGAACCCGAGGTTTGGGTGCCGTACACGGTCACCGGTTCCTTCAGTCGCGGCGTCCTGATTCGAACCGCGGGAGAGCCCCTTCCGATGTTGAACGCTGTACGCCAGGAAATTTGGGCAACGGATCGCAGCGTGGCGCTCACATTGACCGGAACCCTGGAGGGATATATCAGCCAATTTTCGTACGCAGGTCCGCGCTTTGGATTTTTCTTGCTGGGAATTTTTGCGGGTATTGGTCTGATCCTGGTGACCATCGGTGTTTACAGCGTGCTTGCTTATACCGCCGCTCGGCGAACGCACGAAATGGGGATACGTATGGCCATGGGCGCGGAGCGTGGCGACGTGCTGAAACTAGTGATTAATATGGGGCTTCGCCTGGTGATCTTAGGTGTTGCGATTGGGTTGGCTGCAAGCTTTGGCGTTGGGCGCATCGTAGCCACACAACTTTGGGGAGTCTCGCCTTACGATCCGGTGACGCTCATTGCCGTTCCACTGCTGCTTCTCATTACTGGCTTAATTGCGTGTTGGGTTCCAGCGCGACGCGCCGCTCGCGTTGATCCGCTCGTAGCTCTCCGCTACGAATAAGCTAGCGTCTGGCATTGCGTTGGTTTCGAAGGAGGATAGTTCAACGCTGCTCTGGTTTTTCAGCGGTGGGCACGGGGTTGTTCAGCTGTTCTAATTTTGCCAACTGCTCTCGCTGCTGAGACGCGTCTTTCGCCTGCGGAGCCAGGGCCAAGTAAGTTTGCAGCTCCGCGATGGCAAGGTCGTATTTGTTTTTTCGGGCAAAGATTTCCGCTAGCAAGAGATGAAGCTGCGGAAAATGAGTGCGCAGGTCGAAGTGTTCAGCCTTGAGCGCGCTCTTTTCAGCGGCTTCGATCTTATTGAGATTGTAATTCGCCATGGCGTTATAGAAATAAGCCTCGGCGTAATTAAGCGGATCGAGATCCACGACGTAAGCGGTGACTTCCGCCTGCCCTTGATTCAAAGGATCAAGATCCAAAAGGTGACCAGTAAATTTAAGGACGTCCGTCCAATTCGCTGACTCGAAGGCCATCTCCGCTAGAAACAGATAAGGCGGCAGGTACTTGCTATCGATAGTCGTGGCATGGGTATAGGCTTTTCGAGCTGCATCGTTCTGCTTTTGCTTCTGTAGAACGCTGCCCAAATGAAACCAGGCGTTCGTGAAACTGGGGTAGAGCTGGACCGCAGTATCGAAATATTTCTGGGCATCGGCAAGTTTGCCCCTCCTCTCGGCATCGAGGCCTTTCTCATAAGCTTTCCGGGCATCGGTAGGTGCCTTGTACGGAGTGGCGCTTATCGTTGTGCCTTCCACCTTGGTAGCTCTGCGCACTACGATAACGCCCACGTCAACGTTGCTGCCAAAATTATCCACGTCGAGAAGGTTAACGACACTGGATCGAAAACCCGAGGCCGAGACTCGTAGATCGCAATTCGTCAATTCGTGCCGTGGGATTCCCACATCTGAAGACTTGCTAGACGCGCCAGAAGGCGAAGTCGAATCGGCGCTCGCTTCCGGAAATGAATCGGTCCTTGATCCCAATTGCATACTAAAATCGCCTTGAAGAGACGCATACGTGTTTTGGCGTACTCTGTTGTTGCAAACCCGTTCGATAAGAACATCATTTGGAATGGATCCACCGTCGTGGATTGCGACGCGTCCCCGGAGAAACATCACATAATCTTCTCCCGGTTGCGTTGTGCCCGGAGTTGGCGGAGTGGGAGTTGTCGGGCGGCTTGGGGGCGCGGCGGTAGGAGGCCCGGGAGCCGGGGCCGGGGGTTTCTGCGCCACCACGTCCGGCGCTAAAAATGCCATTGCGATGGCGGACAACAAGAAGATGCGGATCCGGTGGCCCATAGATCGATGCCCCAGCGGGGAAGGCTTACAACATCATGAGCGTAGGCCGCGCGGCTGTCCAAGTCAAGGCTCTCGACTCGAATAAAGGCACGGCCTGGATGTGGCAATGCGCGGGCCGCTTTGACAGGACAACTCCTGTAACTGCCCTGAGCTAGGGCGGCACCGAAAGTCGCACCAGTGTCGAAGAACGCTATTTCTAGGGGACGATGAGAGGTTTGTCTTTGGGAAGCGCGTCGAGAGTGGTCTTGTCCAGATTAAGATGGGCTGCTACCAGTTCTGGAGGCGTATGGGTCAGCCATTCGGAAAGCGCCAGGTCCTGGTAGTAGCTGGACTTGAACATCTCGAGAAATTTCAGGTCGGTGTCGCCCATATTCTGGACGTAATGCGGCAGAGTCTTTTGGATATAGCCGACGTCTCCCGTTTCGAAGTCCATCGTTCTGGCGCGTGCGCCCGTGGCAAAGACAGTCATGCGTGCTTTGCCGCTGATGTAGAACTGCCACTCGTCGGCGTTTGGATGCCAGTGCAGCTCGCGCATGCCGCCGGGTTTGACGGTGACAATTGCTGAGGCAATCGTTGCTGAGATCTTGAAATTGCTCGAATCGATCACGCGCACTTCGCCGCTCTTTAATACTGTTGGCGCGGGATGCTGGGTGGTGCGAAATGCAAAATCGATTGGCGATGGGCCAAGCGCTCCTGCTGCGACGCGTTGATCTTCCGCAAGCGGTCCGGGAACATCGGCCTGAAAAATAAATTTCTCTTTCTTGGGCATCTTTGCTAGAGCGGATTGGGCGACTCCAAAATTCTTCGCTACCACATCAGGAGGGGTGTGGGCCATCCAGTCCGTGAGGAGCACGGTCTCGTACTCGGAGAAGTTGCCGTCGTCGAAGACCAGCAGGAATTCGGTGCCGTCCGGAGGCAGACCCTGAATCGAATGGGGAATTCCGGGAGGGAAGTACCAGAGGTCGCCTTCTTTCACGTCCGCTACGAAGCTTTTGCCGTCCGCATCGACGCACGTGATGCGCGCGCTGCCATACAACATGTACGACCACTCGGCGGCGGTGTGCCAATGCAATTCGCGCACGCCACCAGCGGTGAGGCGCATGTCAACACCGGCAAGAGTTTTTGAAACCGCTAGCTCCCGGATCGTGACTTCGCGTGACCAGCCGCCTTCCTGAAAGCGTTTGTGCGCGAACGAGAAGGGGTATTTGAAGGTTTGCACGCCACCCGCGTCTGTGGGCAGTGGGTGGTTCGCAGATGGATTCGCAGCGTCCAGAGCTGCGTTTGTTGGCCCAGGATCGCTCGCGCTACGGTTTCCCTTGGGATAACTTTCCTGGCCTCGGACCTTGTCTGGCCCCAGCACGCTAGCGGCTGCAAGCGCTGCCGAGCTCACGCCCAAAAATCCGCGCCGACTCAGAAGGTCTTTTTCCGATTCGCCAGCCATATTCACCACCCTCACAGGATTAGCCGGGTCCCATTTTCTATTCCCAGCCCCGCTACCCTACACTGAAGCCCAATGCTCTGCAACGTTCCGCATTGGCTCCTGGGTGTGCCATTGGGACGCAGTGGAGCGTGCTCTCGTTTCGATTGTTCGCCTGCTTCGTCGCGGGGTGGCGACTCTTGTTTCGAAGTGGCACACAATTCAAGGACAGCTTCTCGATGAATGAATTACTTCGAGCGCCGAAAAAAACGGCCATTCTGCTGTCAGCTATTCGCATGCAGCTCGTTGTGTCCTGAATCGGACAGACCCTGAACGCTCCTCTGCCCATACTTGCTACAAGGCAGAACTCCAACACTGGAGTTCTTATCAGGGGGGATTACTTGAACACAGCAACAAAATATCTGAGTTTTATTTTTCTGACTGCCGCGCTTACCGCTGCGGCAGCACCCAAGGCCGCTGCCCAGGAAGTGGTAGTTACCACTGGCGGCGATCATACACGCTATTACGATCGCAACCATCATGACTATCATGTATGGAATGAAGGTGAAGACCGTTCCTATCGCGTCTATCTTGGCGAAAGACACAGGGACTACCGCGAGTTCCATCTAACAACTGCCCACCAACAGAGCGATTACTGGAATTGGCGCCATCACCATCCAGATCACCAGTAAGACAATATTTGTAGCCGATCGAGGCCGCTTCCTCCGCGCCTAAAAGTGCGGAGGGCGGCCTTGGTTTTTTAGAACGTCTTGCGCTTGGGTATGATAAGTTCTCGGATGATAGCCCGATCTGCGCAATCGAAAGGAAACATCATGTCATTCGGAATCTATGCCATTGGCTTTGTCATCCTAACCATTGGCCTGATTTACGGCGCTTTCTTGCTGCATGTGCCGGCGCACTGGATTGCTGTTGGCGCGATCGTGCTTGTAGGCGCTGGCATTCTCTCGGGTGTCAAAGCGACGCGCCAGAAGGACCCAGCGGCTTGAGTTTCGAAGTCCTGTAGTGTTCGCGGGCGGTTCTATTAGGCATAAAACGGACGCGGCGTCTTAGAAGTTCTACGCAAAAGAAAAAGCCGGCTCATTGCGAGCCGGCTTTTCTTGCTTCTACAGTGAGATTAGCGAGGCGTTGAAGATGCGGTGACTGGCAGGACCACGATCGAAACGACCTTGGTTCCGATCACTTCGCCAGAAACGATCAACTCGACGCGCCTGTTTTGCTGGCGGCCGTCCGCGGTATCGTTGGAAGCTATAGGCCGAGTCTTGCCAAAGCCTGCGGCAGTCGTCGACGCTTCCGGCACGCCTTCCTTGGTGAGATATGACCTGACAGTTTCGGCACGCTTTTCCGAGAGAGTCTGGTTGAACTCTTCCGTGCCCACGCTGTCGGTGTTGCCTTCCACGGCAAGCAGGAGTGTCGGATAAGCGAGAACGATGCCGGATATTTTCGCGAGCTTTTCACGTGCTTGCGGGCGCAACGTAAACTGGCCGCTGTCGAAAAGTACATCAGACATGTTGACGACCAAGCCGCGGGCTGTGTCGCGCGTCTCAAGAATCAGGTTGAACTGCGCGAGCAGCTTGGCGCGAAGTTCTTCGCGCTCGTGGATGGCCTGTGCTGCTTGCAAATCGGAAGAGGCGGCTGCGGCGCGATTGCGGTCGGAGTCGGCCTCAGCGCTGGCTTGCGCCGTCCTGGCTTGTTGAGCCTGTTGATCGGCAGCGGCTGCTGCTGCACGATTGCGGTCCGAGTCGGCCTCGGCATTTGCCTGGGCACCTTGAGCTTGACGGGCCGCGGCTTCCGCTTCGCGCTTCTTGCGGTCGGCTTCTTCGCGGGCGGTAACGGCGTCGGCCGCCGTGGCGTTGGCGTTTGCTTCACGTCCGGCTGAGGCGTTGCGTTCGTTGTCGGCGCGATCAGAAGCTATGCGCTTGGCGGCGATTTCGCGTGCGTCTTCCGCGGTCTGGACCGTTTGGCGTGAAACGGAAATCAGCGTTTTCTTGTCTCCGTGATGGCTGGTTGCCAGAGCATCGGCTTCCCTCATCTGGCGCATAGCATTTTCGTAGCTGGGGCCTGCATATCGCTCGGCTCCTGCGGCCTTTGCGATGCGCACGGCATTGCGCGCTTCAAAAAATTCGAGCGGCAACTTGGCGTCCAAGACGACTGGGTCAATGGTATAGCCCGTGGGGATGTAGCCGCCGCGATCGATCAGTTCATATTTGGCGTCGACGGCTTGGGTGGTGCCCTTGGTGTCCTGGCGAATCACATTTTCCATGATTACCGCATTGCTGGGGCGCCGCACCGCGTAATAGGGTTCCGCGGTCACGATCAGCGCGAAAGCCTGAAGATCGGTCGTTACATCGAGCTTGCTGCGGCGATTGTCGCCCACCAAGACTTCGCCGAGATTGACGGAGGTGCCTTCGGGCGAAATGGCCCACATGACAAAAGTTAGATATTCAGTGCCGAAAGCTGTTGGCCGATCGAGATCGGAAAATTCCGCTTCGATGGCCAGGACACCGCGCTTGCTTTCCACTTTGGCTTCGCCATGTGCACTGGGCATCAGGTCGGTGCCTTGAAAATCCACGTGAGTTGAGCCACTGCGGTGCTTATAGCTGACTGCGCGAGCCGTGCGGCTGACGACGGTAATTCTGTATGTCGGTGTAGGATCGCCTGCGTGCGCCGGCGATTGCGTTTGTGCTTGGGCACAGATAGAAGCGCCAAGCGTGATTGCTAATCCCAGGGTGATTCTTGAAAGCTTGTGCATGAGTCTCCTTCGAAGGACTGCGAGACCCACAGTGTGCTTCTTTATGGGTAAAAATACTGTGCGGTACTAGACATGTTTGCAAAGAAAATGAGGCTGAGGGGCCGGCTTCCGCCCGAAAGTGGCGCTTTTTCTCGCGGCGATTTACGCTGGTCGCCCCCCATTAGATTTTCCACACATTCTCGCTGTTAGAATGGGCGGGGGGCACAATGGCAAAATCAGCTCTTTTTCGGTTCTTCGCGGTGTTTATATTGGCGACGATCGCGCTGACAGCGACGACTTCCATTTCCGGCTTAGCGCAGCATGCCCTGGCGCAATCCCCGAGGGTAGCTCCGATGCCTAGCGAGGCCGCTCGTCAGGCCGCCCAGGCGAAACCTGCAGAGTTTCAAGTTTCTAATGCGCCCATACCGACTCGCGTACTGGTGCAGAGCTCGGCCGAAACGGACGCGGAACTGCAGATCATTTGCCTCTTCGAATCCGCACCGGAAAATACGCTTCATGGCTCGCTTGTCGAGATCAACGAGAAGCTCAAAGGCTTGCTGGACAAAATCCGCAAGCCGGAACTTTTTCGCGGGGAGCTTGGCGAGACGATTTTGCTTGTGCCACCAGTTGGAAGTCTTGAGGCAAAGAAACTTTTGATTATTGGCCTCGGCGATTCTGAGAATTTTACCCCTCAGCGCATGGAATTCGTCGGCTCCATCGTCTACCGCGAATCCAATCGACTGGGAATCGCGCATCCATTTTTCGCCCCAACGATCCTGGATGGCGGAGTGGCGAAGTTCAACACGGGCCAGGTGGCAGAACGCTTTTACGCTGGTTTTCTGCGCGCGCCGCGCGCGGAGAAAATGCTTAAGGATGCTGGTGCATCCGCGGGACTAGTCCTGCGAGATTTGACTTTCCTCGCTGGGCCGACCCACGCCGCGGACACGCAACAAGCCCTTGAACGAGTAGTCGCGAATCCACCGAATTGAATGAAGTTAAATTGAGCTATGACTTAAAGCGGCGTCGCCAGTTACGACCCGCTATTTTCGGGTTCCCGCGCGATGACCATTTTGTCGTAGGCTTCGCGGCGTGTCAGGCCGCGTTCTTTAGCTGCGAGCTTTAGAGCTTCTTTGCGGTCGAGCTTGGCTTGGTGGATTAATTCTTCGACGCGCTCGGCGAGGCTCTGCATGGAATTGGCCGGGGTGCGGGCGTCAGCGGGATCCTCGGGACCGATGAGCAGCGTGATTTCGCCTTTGGCGGGGCGTTCTTCGAGCGACGCGAAAAGCTCGGAGAGTTTGCCGCGACGGAATTCTTCGTGGAGTTTGGTGACTTCGCGGGCGATGCATGCGGTACGGTTGCCGAGAACTTCGCGGGCGTCAGCTACGCATTCCGTGATACGGTGCGGAGCTTCGTAAAGGATGATGGTGCGATCCTCGATGCGCAAGCGTTCGAGAGCGCGACGGCGTTCGCCGCTGCGATTGGGGAGAAATCCTACAAAGAGGAATTCTTCGTTGGGGAGACCACTCGCGGCAAGCGATGCAAGGAGTGCGGATGGTCCGGGAATCGGAACCACGGGCACATGATGGCGCAAGCAAAGTGTAACTAGCCGATGTCCCGGATCGGAAACCAGAGGCATACCGGCGTCGCTAACGAGCGCGATCTTCGCGCCTTGCTCGAGCGAGATGAGCAATTCGGGGGCGCGTGTCATTTCATTGTGCTCGTGGTAGCTGATGAGCGATTTGCGAATTTCGTAATGGCTGAGTAGCTTTTGCGTGTGGCGCGTGTCTTCGCAGGCGATCTGATCGACTTCTTTCAGGATGCGCAGGGCGCGGAGGGTGATGTCCTCCAGATTGCCTATGGGCGTGCCAACGAGGTATAAGCAGCCCAAAGCCTTTTCGTCATTTTTGGCTGTTAGTCCGCCCATGCATTTGAGTCTAGCACGCGCTGCAGAGACAATTTGTGACGCATGCTATACTTTTTTGTTTGGAGACGGAGCGGAGGGAGCAGCTGTGCCACTGTATGAATACAAGTGCCTGAAGTGCGGGCGCCACACGGAGAAGATCGAACCGGTTGCCGGGCCGCACCTGAAGAAGTGCCCGCATTGCGGGGGGAAAGTGGAGTCGGTGATCACTGCGCCGGCGATTAAATTTAAAGGATCGGGCTGGTACGTTACGGACTACGCTGGAAAATCTCCGGATGGCGGTAGCAAAGAGAAGACCGCGAGCGAGGGGAAAGATAGCGGGGGAAAAGATACCGGCGGCAAAGACAGCGGTGGCAAGGAGAGCGGCGCGAAAGACTCCAAAGATGGGGGCAGCAAAGAAGCCTCCAGCAAAGATTCTGCAGCAAAAGAGACGAGCTCGAAAGAAAGTTCCTCAAAAGACAAAAAGCCCGCGAAGAAAAAATAAGCACAGCGAGGAAACGCATGGCTGACATGCCACAACCGACGAGCGCGATTCGCAAAGTTCGCAAAGCGGTGCTGCCTGCCGCAGGACTCGGCACGCGCTTTCTGCCCGCGACCAAAGCACAACCCAAAGAAATGTTGACGGTGGTGGACAAGCCACAGATTCAGTACGTCGTGGAAGAGTGTGTGGCCTCGGGAATCGAACACATCATCATCGTAACGGGGAAGGGAAAAAACTCGATCGAGGATCACTTCGATCACGCGCCAACGCTGGAGCGCTTTCTGGAAGAAAAAGGGAAGCCGGAGCAAGCGGCGATGGTTCGGCGTATCAGCGACATGGTGCAGGTGAGTTACACGCGGCAAAAGGAGCCGCTAGGCCTCGGACATGCGGTATTGGTGGCGAAGGACCTTGTGGGCGACGAACCGTTCGCGGTTTTGCTCGGGGATGTGCTGATCCCAGGAAAAAATCCTGCTACGAAGCAGCTCATCGATGTTTACGCGGCAACCGGCGTTGGCGCGATTGCGGTAGAGGAAGTGCCGAGGGAGAAAACTCATCTTTATGGGATCGTCGACGGAGAAGCCGCTCCGCTGCCGCCGTTTGGCGCGCGCCTTTTGCGGGTTCGCGATCTCGTGGAAAAACCGAAGCCGGAAAATGCGCCATCGAACCTCGCGATTACGGGACGCTACGTATTGCCGCCGCAGATTTTCGACTGCCTGGAGCGCACCAAGCCGGGAGCTGGGAATGAAATTCAATTGACGGATGGGCTGCGCCTGCTGGCCCAAGAGCACGGTCTCTGGGCGTATATATATGAAGGCGTTTCGTACGATGCTGGCGACAAGCTAGGATTTCTGAAAGCGACCGTCGAAATCGCATTGCGAAATGAAGAGTTGGGGGCTGCTTTCCGCGACTACCTGAAGAATTTGAAGCTGTAATTTTTATTCGTGCGGATCCGAAAATGACGCGCATTTTGGGAATTGAATCGTCGTGTGATGAAACGGCGGCAGCTGTTGTGGCCGACGGACGCGAAATTTTGTCCAGCGTGGTGGCGTCGCAGATTGATATTCACCGAAAGTACGGCGGCGTCGTGCCGGAGTTGGCGTCGCGCGAACATTTGCGGCAGATTGTGCCAGTGGTGCGAGAGGCGCTGGCGCAGGCGGGGATGCAGCTTGCGGATGTAGATGCCATTGGTGTGACGCACGGGCCTGGATTGGTTGGAGCATTGCTCGTGGGGATCACGTACGGAAAGACTTTGGCGCAGGCGTTGGAAAAGCCGCTTGTGGGAGTGAATCATCTGGCGGGGCATGTTCACGCGGTTTTTTTGGAGGCGCATAAGGCCGGGCGCGTGGCGAAATTGCCAGCAGTTTGTTTGATTGTTTCGGGCGGGCATACGGTTTTGTACGAAGTGGGTGCGGCGGAGCCGGGCGCACTTTTACGTTATCGAAAGATCGGGCAGACGCGCGATGATGCGGCGGGCGAGGCATACGACAAAGTCGCGAAGTTGTTGGGGCTGGGATATCCGGGCGGGCCGATTCTGGATCGGTTGGTGGCGGTTTCTAATGCGACGCCGGCGCCGGTGAAATTTGGTCCGACGAAAACGCGGAGCAACCCGCTGGATTTCAGTTTTAGCGGATTGAAGACGGCAGTGTTGTATCACGTGCGCGAGCATCCGGAATATGCGGGGGAGATTCGAACGCGCGAAGAGGCTTTGCAGCGAGGGGAGCGGAAGTTTGAGCAGTTGCTCCCGCTGTGTTCGCCGCAGACTCTGGCGTTGGTACGCGAATTTCAGAACGCTGTAGTGCGCGACTTGGTGGAACGCACGATGATGGCCGCGGAAGAGTTGGGCGTAGAGAGCGTGCTGGTTTCGGGAGGAGTGGCCGCAAACAGCCAGTTGCGCGCAACATTCGAAGAGCGTGGGAAGAGCAAAGGCTTTGATGTGTTTTTCCCGAGCCGGGCGCTTTCAACGGATAACGCCGCAATGATTGCGGCGGCGGCGTATGAGAAATTTCAGGCGGGAGTGTTTGGCGATTCCTCGCTCAATGCCGATCCAAGCTTGGTGCTGGCTTGAGGAACTACACAGAGAGCTCTGAGTGCGCATAGGACACAGAGAAGGACCGGACTTAGCACCACCGTCCACGATACGTTTGGGAATGGATTTAGTTGGCGGAGCGGACTGTCTCCGCGGAGATCAGCAAGAAGCTGCATTGGGCCGTGGAGCGTGAGCAGGTTAGCTTGCCTCTGCGAGGAAGTTTGACTTCCGTCGCGTCAGGAAAAGAATTGGTGAATGGCGCCGCCTGCAAATCGCTCGCGAAGGGACGCAAGGACTCATCCCCGGAAATGAACTTGACGTCTGCAACCTTTGGGCCGGGCGTGAGTAAAATCCAAAACTCCGCGATGCCATCGGCCTCATGCGAATTGTTTAATTTGGTCGTATGGCTCTGTGTGAGCTTTTCGAGGGCTCCCTCGGTAACGCGGGGAAGGCTGGACTCGCTACCTAGAAGGTTAACGAGCCGGGGTTTGGTTTCCGGCATCGGGCCAGGGGAGGCCAGAGCCATCGCATATAATTGGATCGCGTCCTGTTTGCGGTTTTCCTTTTCGTAGATTTGAGCGAGATGGTCTCCAATTTCGCCGATGCTCCTGAGCTGCCAAGCGCTGTTCACATATTTTTCAGCGTCGGCGGTTTGTTCTTGCCGAAAATGGATCCAGCCCAAGGTATCCCAATAGGCAGCCAGAGTGGCGGGAAGTTGTGCATCCTCGTTGGAGAGATTTTCGAGCGAGAGCTCTTTCAAGTGTTCCACGGTAAGCGAGATCGCTGATTCCGCATACTTCTGAGCCTGGCTCAGCTCGATTTTGTCGAGAGCCATTTCGTAGGCCACTCCATTCCATCGGGCTGGCGTGGGCTCGAGCTCGACAGAGCGACTTAATGCCTCCGCAGCCTTATCCGGCTGGCCTGTCTTTGCATAGGCCCGGCCTAAGTTGAATTGTACTGCGGGATTCTCTGGCGCTGCCATCGCGGCAGCCTCGAGAACCGGAACGGCCTTGTCAAATTGGTCGAGGAGCACATAAACGCGGCCCAGATTCTCGTGCGCCCAGGGATCTTTTGGATTGAGCTCGATTTCCTTCTCAAATTCCGGGATGGATTCGTTGTATTTCTTTTGGCCTTCCAAAGCTTGGCCGAGATTGTTATGCGCATATCTCGCGGTGGGAGCGATTTCGAGTGCTTTGCGCAGCGCGGCTTCGGCTTTGTCGTAACGCTTCAGATTGTTGTAGGTCCATCCGAGCGCGTTCCATGCATCCATGTACTTGGGATCCTTGGCAACCGCTTGTTCGTAAAGCTGCGCGCTGGTTACGTAGTCTCGATTTGTTCCAGCTCTTTGGCCTGCCTCGTAGAGAGGCTTGCCGGGGCTGACGGGAGGCGGGATAAATACATTTCCGGGCGCGAAAGTGAGAGAGGAAACAGTGCTCAGCACGGGCGGGGAAGCTTCCTCTACTGTTGAGAGCAACAAGAGACACTGTTTTGCATAGATCGAACAGCTCAGGGATCCCTTGCGCAGGATGCGAGTGGGCGTGGCGTCGGGAAACGACACGGGAAATTTTGTGGCGGTGATGGCGGCGGTGGCGTCGTGAAGCTCATCAGAGCCGCGGACAAAGACAACACTGTCCACTTTGGGTCCGTTGGTAAGGGAGATCACGAAATCCGCGTGGCTAGCTTCAGCACGAAGCTTAACGGAGAGGTGAACATCGAGAGAACGCATGTCGACCAGGGCGACCTGTCCATCGGTCGAGTGATAGCCCGTGGAAGAGGCTCCCGTTTGAGGAGCAGGGTTGAGGTGGGGCTGAAGCCGTTTCATGGCTTCCGCAAGACGGTCACTCAATTTGGAATCCTGAGCCCTAGGGGAATTACTGACGATTGCTTTTGCCATATTGCAGATGGATGCGGCTTTTTGGGTCTTGCCAAGTTTTTCGTAAACTTCAACGAGATGTTCCCCGCTGGCGGCTGTTTGATCAAGCTGCCAGGACGCTTGCAGATATTTTTCAGCGGCGGCGAAATCTCCCATGCGGAATTTGATCCAGCCGAGTGTGTCCCAATTTGCGGCGAGCTGCGCCATGAGGGCGAAGTCGTAAGGTTTCGCACTATCGGGGGAGATATCCAAGGACTCCGAAGCGACTCTAGATAACGCACGATTAGAAAAGGTAAGCGCGTCGCTGAGCCGCACGTTGGCATCGGCAAGAGAATAAGCAACGGTGTTGAGTTGCGCGGGAGCGGGGTCATCACCAAGGCCTTTTTTGTATTCGACAAAGGCTTTGTCGGGATCTGCGACGGCCAGATAAGCCTCGCCGAGAACGAAATGCACTTCTTGCGAATGATCGGGATTCTTGGCCAGGGCTTTCTCGAGAAGGGCGACGGCGTCCTTGGGCTTGCCAACACTGCAATAAGCGCGACCGAGTGCCACGAGCGCAGGTTCACGATCGGGACTTTCTGCCAGGGATTTTTCGAGCACAGGAATGGCATCTTCCATTTTTCCCGGCAACATGCCTATCGAACCGGCGCCAGCGGGATTAAGAAGGGAGAGATCTCCAACGAGAATGTAACGACGGGCGTTCTCATCTATCGTCGTGGATAAACTGTTGAACCTAGAGCGCTCGGAGCCGGGAATTTCGTGAAGAATCGTTTTGAAGTGGAGCGTTCCGTGAAGTGAATTTTTTTCGACGTTGTAGTGTGCAGAATATTCGGCGAATTCCGTTTTCTCGTCGACCTTTTCTGGAAGCAGCGGGGCAAAATTCTGAGGAAACTTCATGGTTGAGTCATAGGTGACATCCTGGAGAGGACCTAATGGGAGGGGATCCTTAGAAAGTTTTTCGTCCTCACTGAGAGTTGGCAGGAAAAGGGGCGGGCTCAGAAGAGTAACACGGTGGTCTTTCCAATCAGGATAATCCGTGCGGTGATAGGAGAAGCTCATCCAGAAGGGATTCGAGGTGTCTTCAGGTTGGTCGACGGAAACGTCACTCACCGTGCCTCCGAAGCCCATGTTGGAGACAATTTTCTGAGTTAATTCCTGCCAGCGATTCTGGGGAGTAGCGCGGTAGGCGAGACGCAGAACGAGTTCGCCGTCGCCTCGCTCCTCGAAGCGGATTTTGGCGTCGAGGGTACCATTCGTATCAAGAGAGGATTCCATGTGAGCGCGTTCATAGGCCGGGAATGGAGGATCCGCGGGAGTCGTGACGAGGTGAGCGGGAGAAGAGGACGGTACGACGAGAGCCTGTCGATCGCGGATATTTTGCATGATCAGGCCAAAGGGCGCGACTTCGGGAGTGGTGTCAAGAAAAAGGAAGGAATCGCCGCGAGGAATAGCCGTGATGACGTGATCGAACGCGCTCGGCGAGGGAAATGAGGCGTCGATGCGGAATTTGGTGCTGATGAGGACGGGATAAGCGGTAGTGCCAGCGGCTTGAAGGAGAGCGGCAAAAAGCGTGTGCTTGTCCTTGCAATCGCCATAACGGTTAATGAGGACGTCTGAAGCCGCGTGCGGCGTGTAGCGGCTCACGCCAAGATCGACGCCGATGTAGCGAAATCGCGTGGAGACGAATTCGTAGAGCGCGTGGAGTTTCTCGTCGTCCGAGGTCTTTCCTTTGGTCAGCTCTTCCGCCTTGGCGCGAATCTCCGGCGTCAGCGCAACCTTGGAGAGCTGAAGCCCGCCATACCAGGTGCCTATTTCGGCCCAGGAAGAGAAGGAGGAGACCTCAAGATCGGGGAGAGGAGCGCCGTGAAAGTCTCTTTCCCACTCAGGGATTTTTGATTCTTCGTGCTTTTTCAGAGTGGAAGAGCTGAAAGTGTAGATCCGGCGGCCGCCCTCCAGGTGAATGGACGGCGGAACTTCCGAATTTCGGAGCTTTATCGGGAGATCGGCCGGCACGTCAATGCGAACCGTTTCCTGAAGACAAATCCCGGAAGTGTAAAACGAGTGATCGAACCAGAAATGGCCCGGAGCAATCGGGTCGTGGATGGTCCATCGCAGATGGGCCTCAAGAACATCGCCGACACCTAGCGACTTAACGGCGATATGTTTTTCGCGCTCATCGGTATACATGGGAGCTTCGCGGCTGACGGCTGTGTCGAGTTCTTGAATGTCGGAAGGTGGTGTTTCGACGACGGTACCGTCGGGATGACGAACTCGGACGTAAAGCATATCGAGAGTTTCAAAACTGGAAGCATAGGGATAGGCAAGAAGGCCGAACTCGTGAATCGCCGATTCCGATTGAATGCGAACACGATACTTGAGATCGCGTTGGCCCTTGCCGTCGGCTTCAAATCGTACATTGCGTTCGATGAGCTCGAAAACGTAAGGCTCTTTGGAATACTGATCGACGGCGGAAATGTCTGAGGTTTTTGGTTGGGAGGGGGAAACGGGACTCGGTGACTGATGTCCGTTGGCGTGCCGTGGCATGATCAACAAGACCAAGAGAAGAACGATAAGCTGAATGGTGCGCATTTAGGCCTGTCTCGGAGTGATTTATGTGCGCAAAGTAACACAGAACTAGTATAAAAACGAAAAATCTTGAGCCTCGGGAGCGACGGCAGAGTCTCATGCCTAAGTTCGGCCGAAGTTCGTTTGGCAAACTTTTTTGTGGTCGTTTGTGGTTCGTGCGCAAAAAAACTGACGTGCGAGCAATATGGTGAGTATCGTGGCGACGATAGCGACGATGGTCGTGCTCAGGGATTGTGGGCATTGGGTGTTGGAAGAAAAACCCAAAGAAACGACCGACGCGTTGCTGAAATTCCTGCAATAGATTTGCGGCCAGCCGTGCTACTTCGTGGAATTCGGATTGTCGGCTTGCCCTCAAGAAGACTTGGAACACTCAGCTGCGTAGGATTCCGACCGCGCGGAAAAACAGTTGCTCGACTTTTTGTCCTAGCTGGTTTCTATTGATCCGCTTTTGTTTGGTATATGCGTCATCGACAACGGCGTGGAGTCCGCTAAACAGGAAGACGGCAGTGAAACGAGTGTTTTCGACGGACCACGCTCGCGCTTCCATGCCGGCTTGAAGTAAATCGGAAAGATGATCGATCACGGCGTTGTCGACGAGTCCTTCACGCCTGCGCGGGCGCGAACCGTAAAAGACAATGTCGTGCAGTTGGATGGAATCGAGATAGCCGGTGAAACAGGCGTTGGCCCACGTTGCGAGCTTTTTCTGCCAGTCCTCTTTTGGTTTTGCTGCCATTGCTGATTTTATGCCTTCCAAGTACTTTTGGCCGAAACGGTCGCCGAGAGCGGCGAGGACGTCCTCCTTGGAAGAGAAATAGAGATAGAACGTTCCCTTGGCGACGTCAGCGCCCGAGGTGATTTGCTCAATCGTTGTCGTTGGGACGCCCTGTTTGAGAAACAGGCGCTGGGCGGCGTTCATAAGTTCGTCGCGCCGCTCTTCGGGTGGCTTGGTCCGTGGACGAGACTTGGTTGTTGTGCGCATCAAATGGTCTTCGCCTCCGCGAGCGGACTCTGATCAATGACCGTAGCATGGTCTTCGGTTCGGTCCAGGCGATCGGCTTTGCGCAGGGAAGGGAACATACGGGCCCAAGTTCCGGTGACTACGAGCGAACCAATCCCTCCAAAGATCGCCGCGCCAATTGGCCCTAGCAGGCGGGCTACGACGCCGGTTTCGAACTCGCCGAGTTCCGCTGAGGCGCCGATGAAGAGACCGGAGACTGCGGACACGCGGCCGCGCATGTGGTCCGGCGTCACGATTTGTACTAATGATTGGCGCACATAGACGGAGATCATGTCCGCGGCACCCAGGGCGATCAAGGCGATCAGCGAGACGATCAGAGATTTAGAGATGGCGAAAACTAACGTGGCCACTCCAAACGCCGCCACGCCCCCGAACATCCAGTGGCCTGCGCGGCGGTGCAGCGGCCACCGGCTAAGAGCGAAAGCCATGGCCATTGCTCCGATGGCCGGGCCGGAGCGAAGTATGCCGAATCCATGTGCACCGACCTTTAACACATCGCTTGCGAACACGGGCAAAAGGGCAGTGGCGCCTCCCAGCAGGACGGCGAACAGGTCCAGCGAGATGGCACCCAGCACAATTTTGTTGGTCCAGATGTAGGCGATGCCTTCGCGGATTTGCTCAACGCGTGAGCCGGGTTGACGCGCGGGGCGCGTGTTTGCACGGATGCAGATGAGGGTGACGGCAGCGGCGGCGTAGAGCGCGGCCGAACCGCAGTAAGCGACTGCAGGTGACACGGCGCAAAGGGCGCCGCCAATCCACGGGCCGAGCACCGAGCTGGCTTGGTCGCCCAGCGAATTATGCGAGATGGCACGGGGTAGAAGTTCGCGCCGCACTAACATTGGTCCCATCGCTCCGCTGGCCGGCGAGAGGAATGCGCGCGACGCTCCGAACACAGCGGCAATTGCGAAGATCGGAACTAAGGTTGGGTTAGGTCGCCAAGCGAGGATGGCAAGCGCCAGTACGCAGACGATTTCAACGCAGGTGCAGGCCAGAATGATAGAGCGGCGGTCGCGGCGGTCGGCTGTGGCGCCAGCAATGAAAGTAAGTAGAAACAAGGGCACGAACTGCGCGAGACCTACCATGCCCACCAGGAAGGCGCTTTGTTCGACGCTCTGGGTATGGCGAGCGACGGTGTAGACCTGCCAGCCGATGGTGACACTTTCGGCTTGCACGGCCAGGGTGGAGAAGAAGCGCGCGGCCCAGAACAGAGCGAAAGCGCGCTGCTTGAACAAGGAGAGTGTAGGGTCCGCAGGAAGATCCGGATTGGGCTGGCCTTGCTGTTGCTGCCCGTTTGACTGATCTGGGCTTGTCATGAGTTATTGGGATTTATCTTATATGACTGACTGGTGGTCAGTCAATGGAATGTCGTGGTGACAGCATAGTACGATTCACAACTTCATTTCCAAATAGGTTGAAGGCTTTAGGTGCGGTGCTGCTTGCTGTGCAATCTTTGTGATAGCATGCCGGTGCGTTAAGGACGCATCCGGTCCGCGGAAAGGGTAGAAGCCCACCTGCTTTAAATTGAGTTTTGCGAACCTTCTTTCGGCCCGATGTGCGGACTACGGGCGATTTAGTGAAAGGAGGTCGCTATGCCGACCCATTCCGAGGATGTGCCGCGTCCGCTTCCTGAACGCCCCAATCTCCGCCATTTGAAGGATCAAGCGAAGGATTTGCTGAAGGCAGGTGAGGCTGGATCGCTCACCGATGCGCAGTTCAAGATTGCGCGGCTGTATGGATTTGCGAGTTGGCCGAAGCTGAAGGAACACGTCGATTCGCTCGAGGAAATTGGGCAGCTCAAGTTGGCGATCGATGCCAATGATCTAGAGCAAGTGAAGAGTCTGATGACGCGCAACCCGGCGCTGCATCTTGCTCCGCTTGGATATAACAAAAATGGGCCGCTCACTTGGGTAGCGGAATGCCGAGTGCCGTGGGAAGCACCTGGTTCTGCTAGGTTGGCGATGGCGGAGTGGATGATCGGAAACGGGTCGGACGTTCATCAGGGCGGCGACGGACCATTGATGAGAGCGGCTCTGTTCGGCCATCGCATTCCGATGATGGAGTTGCTTGTGGCTCATGGAGCCGACGTGAATGCAGAGTGGAACGGATACTTCCCAATTATTTTTGCGCCTTGCGAGACTGTTGAACCGAAACCGATTAAATGGCTCCTGGAGCACGGAGCCAATCCGAATTCTGTGCGCGAAGGCCGCAAGTATCGTGGGACTGCGCTGGATTATGTCATCGGCACGTATGGACGTTCGCCGCAGCTTGGTGAGTGCATGGACATTCTCATCGAGGCGGGCGGAGTTACGAAGTACAACGTGCCACCTGTTCTGGATTTGCTCCGCGGCCGGCTCGATCTTCTGGCGAATCACCTCGATGCTGATCGCACGCTGGTGCGTCGGCGTTTTCCGGAGCTGGACTTCGGCAGCACAGACGCGCGATTGCTCAAGCTGCAGGGAGCGACACTGCTGCACGTTGCCGCGGAGTACGGCAACGTGGAAGCTGCGAAACTACTCTTGGAGCGTGGAGCGGACGTCAATGCACATGCCGTTGTGGATGAACGGGGCGTCGGCGGCCAGACGCCAATTTTTCACTCCGCGACACAGTTCTTCGAAGGCGGATTGCAGATGACACAGCTCCTGGTAGAGCGTGGCGCGGATCTATCTGCGCGCGTAAAACTCCCGGGTCACTATGAGCGGCCAGGCGAAGTTGTGGAATGTACGCCGCTCGGTTACGCGATACGGTTTCCGGGGGAGGAGCACAAGACTCAGCGCAACAAGACCGTGGAGTTCTTGCGCGAGCGTGGAGCGGCGGAGTGAACCACAAGGGCGGCTAGTGCCGGAGGGGTTCAAGGCGCATGTCTAAAGCAAAAGTTTGCAGCGCCGTGGCATCCGTTGAGCCGGGTGGCAAAGAGGCCCGACGATTCTCTGCGTCCCGAGCGGCTTGCTCGGTAGTCCATGTTCTTACGAAAACCGCGTCGCGGACGTAGCGCAGTCTCTGCAAAGTCGCGTCGGAAGCGCCGCCGTAGATATCGATCTGCTTTAGAAAGAAGTCGACGAGCGGCTTAGGAAGCTCGAAAGTGTCTGGCACGTCGCGACGCGTGTACTCGTAAATCGTCTTCTGGTGCCACGGATCGAATTTCTTTGTGTCGAACGAGTCGGTTTCTTCTAGAAAAATCTGCGAAGTGGGAACCACCACGCGAATAACCGGGCCGGTCGCGGGCTGAAGAACCCAAACGGCCACCGTGTGATTTGAGGTTGGCCACAATAGGCCGACACTTTTGACGCCAGAGCGCTCGACGAGAAACGCGTAAAGCGCGGATAGTTCATCGCATTCGGCGATCGCCGTCGGTTCCGAGGGAGAGGGGCGTCGGACCGCTTTCCATTGGCCCCAGATCCTGTCGGAATTGGGAGGTTGGTCGGTGATGCTCCAATGCATATTCCAGAAGCCTGCGTCGCGCGCTGCTTCATACAACAGACGAATGATGACGAAGTCGGAATAGCGAACACTGTTGGGCGAAAGATGATGGGCGGAGAGGAAAGATTGAAATGACAAGTGCATGCCGGAGGAATTCTCGAGAGTTTTTGCTTTCTCGCGAATAGTTCGGACAAATTGTGCGAGTGGGACGCCTTACTGAAAAGGTGTGGATTGTGCAGGTGTTTGGGCATGAAGCACGGACGAAACGGCGAGCAGGGCAATTGCAGCACAGAGGATCGGGCGCAGCAAAGGTTTCATAGGAATCAGCGGCTAGTCTCATTGTAGGTCATCGCTCGCGGAAAAAGGCGAGGGACGCGGAGTTGCAGTGCATGGGGTATACTCTCGCGGCGATGGAGACTTTTGCGGGCGGCGGCGTGCGATTTCAAGTAGCCAGCGATCAGTCGCTGATCGTTTATTTCGACTCGTCGGCGAGGAAGAGCGGGGCTAAAGCCCCGCACCTACAAAATCAAATCGCAATTGAAGCGCATGAACGGGTGAGGAGGCTCTTGCGATTGGTGGAGTTGGAGCCGATTGCGGGAGTGCTTAATTTGCATCCGGCGTATTGTTCTTTGCTCTTTAAATTTGACGCGATGAAATTGCGGCATCAAGAGTTGGAAGAAATTTTGCGTGGATACGTCAAGCGCATGGAAAAAGTGGCGCTTCCCGAGCCGCGTTTGGTGGAAATCCCTGTTTGTTATGGCGGCGAATTCTGTCCGGACTTGAAAGATGTCGCTGAGTTGCACGGACTGACGATGCAACAGGCAATCGAAATGCACACCTCGACAACTTACATTGTTTATTTTTTGGGATTTGTGCCGGGCTTTGCGTATCTCGGGCAGGTGGCAGCAGAACTGGCGACACCGCGCTTGGCTACACCACGGCGAAGTGTGGCGGCTGGGAGCGTGGGGATCGCGGGCAGTCAGACGGGTGTTTATCCGATTGCCACACCGGGTGGATGGAGATTGCTGGGGCGGACGCCATTGAAGATGTTCCAGCCTGGAAGGGAAGAAATGAGTTTGCTCTCGATTGGGGATCGCGTGCGGTTTGTGGCAATTTCGCGAGAGCAGTTCACGAAGCTGGAGAACGCATGAGTTTGATTGAAGTGCGTGCTCCGGGGCTGCTAACCACTGTGCAAGATTTGGGGCGAGAAGGATTTGGGCCGATGGGAGTCTCGGCCTCAGGCGCCGCTGATCCCGTTGCTCTTCGGATTGGGAATCGGTTGGTAGGGAGTCCGGAGGGCGCGGCGGGATTGGAGATGACGCTGCTTGGCGGTACGTTTGTGTTTCCGGAGCGGGCAGTAATCGCGCTTTCGGGATCGGACTTCGGAGCAACGCTGGACGAGCAACCTGTCGACACTTGGAAGTCGGTGGAGGTCCGGCAGGGGCAGACTCTGCGCCTGGGAGCGACGCAGACGGGAGCGCGGTGTTATCTGTGCGTGCGAGGCGGGATCGATGTGAAATTATTTTTGGGGAGCAGGTCGACGCATCTGTTGAGTGGGCTTGGCGGCTTTCAAGGGAGAGCGTTGCGCGCAGGAGATGTGTTGAAAATTGGAACGGCGAGCGGGAGCTTCCGGACTTTCCGGAAAAGAAGTGCATGGGCGAGAGCTGTGGCGCAATTGGCGCCCCGAAAGGTTTTGCGCGTAACTACGGGGCCGCAAAGCGATTGGTTTTCGCAGGAAGTGCAAGATGTATTTTACGCCGGGACGTACCGTGTGACAGAGGAGTCAAATCGGATGGGTTTGCGCTTGCAAGGTGCCACGATTGGGTCGACCGCCGGCGGCGAGATGATTTCAGAAGGCGTCTCTTTGGGGGCCGTGCAGATTACTGCAGGTGGTCTGCCGATTATTTTGTTTGCGGAACAACAAACAACCGGTGGATATCCAAAGATTGCGAATGTGATTTCCGCGGACTTGAGCAGCCTGGGGCAGCTTCGGCCGCGCGACGAGATTCGATTCGAACTGGTGGAGATGGAATCGGCGCGGGCGCTTTTCTTGGAGCAGGAAAAATTGCTCGCGTCGCAGGAGTTGATCCTGGAATGAGCAGCCGTCATTTAAAGATCGATTTGAATTGCGACATGGGCGAAATACTCGAGGCGATTGCCGACGGCACGCAAGAAGCGTTGATGCGATCGATTACGTCGGCGAGCATCGCGTGCGGTGGGCATGCGGGCGATGAGGAGACGATGCGCACTACGATTCAGCAGGCGATGCGATACGGCGTGGCGGTTGGGGCGCATCCGGGTTACGCGGATCGTGAGAATTTTGGCCGGTTGGAGTTGAAGATGTCGGCGGCCGAGGTTGCAAACTCTGTGCACGAGCAGGTTCGGGCGCTCGCGCAAGTTGCGGAAAGTTGCGGGGCGCGAGTAATACATGTGAAGCCGCATGGCGCCCTTTACAACCAGGCTGTGAAAAACCGCGAGCTTGCCCGGGCGATTGCTGACGGTGTGGCGCTGTGGAACCGTGAGCTTGTTCTCGTGGGGTTAGCCGGTTCGGCGATGCTGGAAGTTTTTCGGGAGGCAGGGTTTGCCGTGGTGGCCGAGGCGTTTGCGGACCGTCGTTATGAGCCTGACGGAACTTTGCGATCGAGAAAATTTGAGGATGCATTGATTCGCGATCCCGAGAGTGCCGCGCGGCAGGCGCTTGGGATGGTGGAACGAGGAATCGTGCAGGCGAGCGATGGGAATGAGGTTTCGGTTGCGGCGCAGACGATTTGTTTTCACGGGGATACTCCGGGAGCTCCGGCGATTGCGGCGGAAGTGGCACGAGTGTTACGGGAATCGGGCGTGATTCTTAGCGGATTGCAGGGGAGTTAGAAACTAGAGAAAAGAAGGAGCAAGGATAACGCAGAGGCGCGAAGAAGGCAGAGATTCGTGGAGAGTGGGGACGCGAAATCCCAGGGGCCTTAAATCGTCACGGGCGATGGCAATCGTTGCCGTTCAGATTGCAGATCTGGAGATTGCCGGAATTGTCTTGAAGGACGCGGGATTGGAGCCTCAAAGTGGGGACTTTGGCTGCTCTGCAGGCGCGGGCAACGTCTCCGAGTGACGGACCTGAGTCGCTTGGCTCGGCTTTCTCGGCTTCGGCGAGCAGCTGCTGGCCGAGCGCGAGAGCGTCGTTGTAATTCATATAGCTTGAAGGGACGAAGGGCCCATCGTTTCTCGCGTAACCGACTTCAAAAGTTCGTGGGGGTTCGTAGCGAACGGCGCGCCCGCCGAACCCATACTCAATCCCCCCGCCGCTGGTGCCGCCCCATCCATTGATAAATCCTTGACCAGTCCCTGTGCTTGGACGTTGATGGGACCGCTGGGCATGCGAGGGACTTGCCAGGAGTAGAAGGGCGGCGAAGAGAAGACAGAGTTTCATGGCGATCTCCCAGGCTTGCCTCATATAGTACAGAAAGGGAGGCTCATTGAGAATCCGTGAAGGGTAGCGAGGGGACGCGGCTAGCGGCTTCAATTGTATGACGATATTGGGTGACTTGGCGTTTCGTTCGTTTGACCTCAACAGTAGGGGTGAAAGAGACGAAGATAGCTAAACGCAGAGGCACAGAGAGCACAGAGGGGGAAAGATAAGAAAAAGGACAGGAGAAAGAAATCACCGGAAAAGAAAAAGCGGGCAACGAAAGTTGCCCGCCGGAAATTAAAAACGCGCCCAATGTGCGGCGCGTGAGCTATTCGAATTTTTCGGTCATTACCGGGAACTGCAACTTTGCCTTCGCCAGGGACTTGACGACGATGGCTTCGGCGCTTTCCGCGGTGGTGTTGCGCGATGTGGCCATTTCACTGACCAGGAGGTACTTCGCGCGCTCCAGCATTTTCTTTTCGCGGAAGGAGAGGGGCTTGCTGCGGCTGAGGGAAACGAGACTCTTGAGGACGACAGCGACTTCAAGGAGGGATCCGGTGCGCATGCGCTCGGAGTTTTCCTTGAAGCGATGTTTCCAGTCGTGGTGAGAGTTGAGCTTACCCTTTTCGAGAAAGCCAAGGACTTTGGTGGATTCCGTGGAACGAATCACGGAGCGAAGGCCAACGGTTTCTGCGTTTGATTGTGGAACCATGACGCGCAGGCCGCTGGAAACGATGCGAATCATGAAGTAACGTTCGGTCCTACCATTTAAGACACCGTAACTAATCTGTTCTACAAGTCCGACGCCGTGGTTCGGATAAACGACCTTGTCACCGATTTTGTAGTCCATGGATCGAGATGTCCCCCCTGAGATACTTACAGAGTTTAGATGTGTGTGTTTCAAGAGTCAAGATATATCCTGTGGAATCAGGAGGTTAGGGAAAATTAGATTTGTATTTGGCAGTCGAATTGCTTAGGGCGATTTACGGGAGAGGGAATGCGCAGGAACTTCAAGAATTAGGGAATTTGGCACGGATTTTGGAACTGAAACATGTGTTTCAGCAATGATTACGCTGGATTAAGAGTGCAGAACCTGAAAGTGGAGGCAGTGTGCGGTAGAATGCCCGCGTGATTCTACTGGCGCTCGACACATGCGATTCGCGGGGAAGTCTTGCCGTTTTACGAGACGAAGAAGTTCTAACGGTAATCGCACACGAGGGAACGACGGATTACTCGTCTTGGGTCTTGCCGACTGCCGAAGCAGCATTACAGGCAACCGAGCTGGGGCTCAGAGACGTAGATGTGTTTGCCGTGGCATCGGGTCCGGGGTCGTTTACCGGAGTGAGAATCGGGTTGACGACGGTGAAGGCCTGGAGCGAAGCGTTTGGGAAGAAAGTTGCGAGCGTATCGAGACTGGAAGCAATGGCTGCACAGTCGCCGGATGACCGCGAGTACGTGGCGGCTTTTGCGGATGCACACAGGGATCAAGTGTTCGGGGGTTTATATCGAAGGGAAGGAACAGGGCTGAGGCTCGTGGAGCAGGAAATGGTTGCGGCGCCTGCAGAATTCTTACTTTGGGTGAACGAACACGCATGGAATCAGCCTGTCAGCTGGATTTCGCCAGACCCGGATAAAGTGACGGCGCTAGAAGCGTGGCAAAGACACGCGAAAGTCGGTCAGAGAATTGAGCTTAGTTCTAGCGTACTTGCTCCGATGATCGGGAAAATTGGGCTGCAGCGGGCGCGCGAGGGCCGATTGGTCGACGCGCTGGCTCTCGATGCGGAGTACATCCGGAGGCCCGACGCCGAGACTTTGTGGAAGGGTACAACGGGCCGTGGCAGCTGAAACCAAGCGCCGCGGACCTGCTTGCACCGTCCGGCGGTTCGCGCGCGAAGACGCGAATGCTGTCAGGGAGATCTTCAAACAATCTCCCCAAGCCGGGGTTTTGGCCAAGGATTCCTACGAGCGCTTGCCGGAATGGGCAGGCCCTCTCGCGTTGGTCAGCGAACGCGCGGGAGAAGTCACCGGATTTTTCATCGGCAGAGAAGCTGCGAACGAAGCCGAAGTGTTGAATCTAGCCGTAATGCCAAAGCACAGACGTCAGGGAGATGGCGCAGCTCTAGTCTCGGCCGCGCTGGAAGAGATGCGCTCCAGAGGCGTCCACAGCGTCTTCCTGGAGGTAAGAGAATCGAATCTCGGAGCCATCGCATTCTACGAATCATTCGGGTTTTCCAAAATTGGCCGCCGGAAGATCTACTACCGGGACCCCGAAGAAGCGGCCATTACCATGAAAAAGAAACTCACAGGCCCCCCAGGCTAGGACCAAATTCCTAGGGGTTGCCACTTGACGCCGCCATTCCGAGTGCTATCTTTTGTTCATGTAGTGTTCACAATCCAATTCGCGCATTGTCAGGAGGACGCATGGCAACAGCACAGCGGGCACCTCGGGACATAGTCCTCGAGACAGACGCCGAGTATCAGCGTCTGGCCGAGCAGCACTCGAAATATCAAGCAGAACTGCACCGAATCTCCACCTCTAGTTTCCTCAGTCAAGAAGACCTCCTGGAAGAAATCAAGCTAAAGAAGATGAAGCTCCACTGTAAAGATGAGATGGAGCGGATTGCCCTGCGTATCCAACGTGCGCGGGCGCAGTACTCGCAATAACAACGCCCGCCTATCCCGAAAATTCTGTCGTAGAATGGCCCTGCTCGCTCGCAGCGTGCACACTGTGAGCGACGCTGATGAGGTATATTCTCAGAGGCATGGTCAAAGAGGGCTATTACTTTGGGTTGCCGCTGCTTGTGTTGGGCGGCGCGGCGTATTTGGCGCAGTGGACGGTGGCTGTGGTCGTCCTCGTGTGTCTGGCGCTTTTTGTCTTTTCGTTTTTCCGTGATCCGGAGCGCGTGATTCCGGCCGAGCCTGGGGCGATCGTTTCTCCGGGAGACGGGCGGGTCGTGGTCGTAACGGATGAGGAAGATGCAGGCCGGCCCGGAAAGCGCATCAGCATTTTTCTGGCAGTATGGAACGTGCATGTCAACCGCGCGCCCGCGGCGGGGGTTATCACCAGGATGGAATACCGCCCCGGCAAGTTTCTGGCGGCGATGCGTGAGCGGGCTTCGATGGAAAATGAGCAAAACGTATTTACGCTATCGACTTACGCCGGAGAAATGGTGTTTAAGCAGATCGCGGGATTGATTGCGCGACGCGTGGTCAGTTGGAAAAAAGAAGGGGAGCGAGTGGCGCGAGGCGAGAGAATCGGGCTGGTGAGATTTGGTTCGCGAGTGGACGTTTGGGTGCCAAAGGATGCAGAGATACTTGTTAGAGTGGGAGAGAATGTGAAAGGCGGGTCCAGCGTGCTCGCGCGATGGCCGGCAAAGGCAGCAATTATGGAACTGAAGGATCAGCAAACCTCGGATGCAGAAGCAAACGTTTCCGCCGTGGGGCGGCAAAACTAATTCATGGGCCCAATCGAACAGCACGAAATGCCTTTTGCAGGCCGGCGCATTCGCAACCCGCGATTGAGGCGAGGCATTTTCCTGCTGCCAAGCCTGTTCACAGGCGCGAACCTGCTTTGCGGCTACTACGCGGTCGTGGCGTCGCTCGCGGGTGGTTGGGAAGACTTCGATCATGCGGCGAAAGCCATCGGCCTGGCGATTCTATTTGATTCGCTTGATGGCCGCGTCGCCCGCATGACGGGCACAAACACCGAATTTGGCATGCAATTCGATTCGCTCGCGGATGTCGTCAGTTTCGGGATTGCGCCAGCGGTCATGGCCTATGCCTGGGGCGTGCGCAGCTTGCCCGAACAGGGCTCTCAGCGGGTCGAGCTCATCAGCCAACTAGGCTGGGTTTTCTGCCTTGCGTTTCTCATCTGCTGCGCGTGGCGCTTGGCCCGGTTCAACGTGCAAGGCATGGCGCCTGGAGGATCAAAAAATTTCGTAGGCATGCCCACGCCGGCGGCCGCGGGAGTCATAGCCTCCCTTGTCCACGGCTTCAAATTCCCTTTGCACGATTGGCGTTGGTCAGTCGCGTGGATTGCGCTGGCTGGCACTCTGGGCGCACTGATGACCAGCACGATCCGCTACTACAGTTTCAAGGACATTCCGTGGACGCGCAAACAGCCGTCGCTGACTATCGTCGCGGTCGTCCTCCTGGTGGCAGTCATCTGGAGGTTTTCAGAATATGCGCTGGTGATCTTCGCTTGTACCTATGCGGCAGCCGGCGTGGCCTTGCACATCGTGCGTTTCTTCCGCCATCGACTGGTCTCCCGGACCGTGTGATTCATGCCATCTCTTGAACGGGGATCCAACCGAGTCGTGATTGCAGGTGCTTCGTCCCTACTGGGTGCGGAGCTGCGTTCTTTATTGGAAGAGAGTCGCTTTGCTGGAGCGGACTTTCGCCTTCTCGATGAAGAGCTCGCCGTTGGCACCTTGACCGAGGCAGGCGGCGAACCGGCGGTGATTCAACCAGTGGAAGAGGGCAGCTTTGACAAGGCCGGCATCATTTTCTTTACGGGCTCGTCCAATTTTACGCTCGCAAATTTCGAGACGGCCAGGCGCAGCGGTGCGGTCGTCATAGACCTGTCCGGCCATTCGATATCTTTCGCAAATACTTTTGTATGGTTTTCAGGCGCGGAGAAACTTCGCGCGCAAGCTCTTCCAGAGAAACCGCATCTTGCGGCAGTGCCTTCGGCCGCCGCGGAAGGTGTCGCTCGGCTTTCGCTTGCGTTGCGTGAAGTGGATGTTAAGGACATCGTCGTCATCGTTTTGCAGCCCGTTTCGGCCGCTGGTAACGGCGGCATTGAAGAACTTGAGACGCAGACCAAGCAACTGCTGTCGTTTCAATCTCCGGGCAAGGAACTCTTTGACGCGCAAACGGCGTTCAACACGCTGGATCGATTCGGACCGCAAAGCAAATTTGATTTGAATCATGCCCGGTCAACTCTTCGAAATGAGGTAAGCGCCTGTCTTCGAGGTGAGGGCGTGCTTCCCGCGGTGCAATTGGTCCACGTGCCTGTCTTTTACGGCGTGACTTTTGCTGCCTGCGCCAAATTCAACGGCGATGTAGATGAAGAGAAAATCTCCAGCGCGTGTCAGCGAAGCGGGTTCGCGATACTGGACGAACCGGGAATTGGACCCAGCAATATCAGCGCGGCCGGCGAAACTGTTATTCAACTATCGAAACCGAAAGCGGATCAACTGCAGCCTGGAAGCTGGTGGTTTTGGGGAGCTGCGGATAACATTCGGTTGCCGGCGTGGAATGCCGTGAAGCTGGCGGAGAAGCTGGTGCCATGAGGCGGCGACTTATTTGTGCGGTGATTCTTGCAGCGCTGAGCGGCGCCGGGTGCGGATATCACGTCGCCGGGCACAATTCAGCGTTGCCGAAAACCATTCACGTAATTGCTGTGCCAGCGCTGGAAAACAAAACGACGAGCTACCGGCTGGAACAAAAGCTGACCGCGGCCACGGTGCACGAATTTTTGGCGAAGACGTCCTACAGGGTCGTGTCGAATCCGGAAGACGGCGACGCGGTGTTGACGGGCAAGATCTTGAGCCTGGAGTCCGTGCCGCTTTTGTTCAATACGGCGACGGGTGCCGCAACGACAATGCTCGTGACGGTCAAGTGTGAAGTGACGTTCACTGAACGCGCGACACAGAAGGTGCTCTACCACTCGGATAGTTTTGTGTTCCGGAACGAGTACGAAATTTCGGCTGACACGGCCGACCCCGCAGCCCTAAAGAGCTTTTTCGAAGAGCGCGACCCGGCTTTGGACCGGATGGCGCAGGATTTTGCAGCGCGCCTGGTGGCGGCGGTCATCGAGAACTACTAGTGAAAGACTCGTCCAGTTTAGAGAGCGCGGGACCGGCATGATGTACGGAATGAATCTGCCGGGCTAAAGCCCGGCGCCTACAGGAGTTGTGATGGCACAGGTTTCTCCGGAAGAGTTGCTGGAGCGATTGGAACGCGGGAAGGCGATTCCGGCTGTGCTCTTGCTTGGTGAAGAGCCGTATTTGCGTGACGAGTGCCGCAAGCAGCTGATCGAGAGGTTTGTGCCGGAACCCGCGCGGACTTGGGCGGTTTCGCGGTACTCCGCTGGCCGTGGCGAGACACAAGCGGCGCTCGATCAGGCACAGACGATGGCCATGCTTTCGCCGCAGCAGGTGGTTTTCCTCGAAGACGCCGAAGCTATCGAAAAGCTCGGCGAAAAAAACCGGGACGAGGCTGTGGCGCAAATGGGCGCATACCTCGAAAACCCCGCGCCGTTCACCGTGCTGGTCCTGGAAGCCACCGGTCTGGATCAAAGGATGAAATGGGGCAAGCTGCTGGCGGAGAAAACGCTGGTTGTGGCATGCGGGCTCGGAGAGAACTCCGAACAGCGCCTAGCAGCGGCTGTCGCGTTTGCCCGGGCGATTGGGAAAGAAGAAGAAGTCGAGTTTGAGAAGGGCGCAGCGGAGGATTTAGCGGAATTCGTGGCGGCGGACTTGATGCGGTTGAAAACGGAGATCGCTAAGCTGGCAACTCATGCGGGTGAGAAAAAGTTCATTAGTAAGAACGACGTCAGCTCGATGGTGATCTCAGAAAAGACGACGACTGTTTGGGAACTGGCTGATCTGCTGGCAGCGAGGAAGTCCGCGAAAGCGCTGGAGTTTCTCGATCGTCTGCTGCGTGACGGCGAGGAACCGTTGCCCATGGTTGGCGCAATGGCTTGGATGTATCGCAAGCTGATCGAAGCCAGCGAACTGAAAGGCATATCGAACGGCTACCAAGCAGCGCGAGCACTGGCGATGAACCCAGAGAAGGCCGAACTTGCTCTTCGGGCGTCACGCAAAATTCCCAAGGCGCAATTGCTGTCTGGTCTGAGCGCGCTGCAAAAGGCGGATGACCGCTTGAAGGGCGGCAAGGACGCACGAACGGTAATGGAATTTCTGGTTTCGGAATTGACGTGCGGCGAAGTGAAAGTCGCACGCGCCTAAGGAAAGAAAGAAAAGAATTAACACAGAGGTCCCGGGAAAAGAATTCAAGAAACCGATCTGCAAAGAACAAAAAGGGGCGACCGGAGAACCGGCCGCCCCCTTCGTTTTACAGAGAGTTAGAGTCTAGCGACCGAAGCCGCCTTGACCGTCAAAGGTGAACAGGTCAAAGAGGTCATCCAGAGCCGGGCTGTTAAGCGGCACGTAGGGGCTCAGGAACGGCAGCGAAACGGGATTGGGGAAATTATCGCGGCTGCGCTTGGTAACCGTGGGCAGATGCCAGTTGCGCTCGATGAATTTCAGGATCGAAACGTGGTCCGCGTAGCTGTGCGAGATGTGTCCGGGCTTGTTGTAGGCGGACACCACGAGGAGCGGGATGCGCGTTCCGTCGCCAAAGAAGTCCACCGGTTGGACGTAGCCGGAGTCATAGTAGCCGCCGCCTTCGTCGAAGGTGATGAAGATGGCGGTATCTTTCCAGGAGTCAGACTTTTGAACGGCATCGACGATCTTCTTTACGAAACCCTCGAATAGATCGAGTTTTGAAGACGCCGGGTGGCCGTCCACCAACCCGCTGGGCTTGACGAAGGAGACAGCCGGAAGTGTGTCGTTAGCGATGTCGCTGTAGAGATTAGCAGTGTCTTGAATGTGGGCTTCACGAATCTGTTTGTTGCCCATGATCGAGGTGTCGTACTGGAAGGGATTGCAGATGTTGCAATACTCGTCGGCCTGGCCACTGGCGATCGTTACGCCGAGCCCATTGGGCGTACCCACTGCGCCGTAATTAATTTGGTAGGGATCTCCCGGTAGACCGTTCGGGTTGATTTCGTTCTTTGGCTGAGGCGTGAAGTTAGGCGCGCCAGAATAGGCATTCCACTGGTCGCCGTAATACTTCCAGGAAATGTTGTGAGCCAGCATGACGTCACCGATGCTGGGAACGGATGACGGGGGAATCGTAAAAACGGTGTTGGCCGGGCCGGGATCGGTATAAGCGTTGCTGCCGTCTCCGAAGTACCCGGGGTTGTAGTTGTTCAGAAGATAGTAGTGGCCTGCTTCGCATCGAGGATTGATGGGCCGAGGCAGAGACCGCAGATACTTCACAATCGGGCCCACCCCATTTTGCGTCGCGTCAGCACATGCGCTGTACGAACCGCCACCGGAGGACGCTGAGCCAAATGAGCCTGCGCCGTAACCGTCTTCTGTATACCAGTTGTTCGTGCTTCCTGCCGGATTCGGGTTCTCGACTTCGTCTACAACGCCCGCGTTAACTGTTCCCGTGCCCGCTTCGACATTATGAGGAGCTGGGAGCGCGTGGCCATTCCCGTCGCTGAACCAGATGGCATCGCCGTGCCCGAGCATGATGTGGTTGGCGCCCGTGCCGCCATTCACCGACTGGTGGAAGTTGTCGCTCATGGCGTAGCTGTCAGCCAGGCCCTTAAAATAAGGAGCGTCACCTTGCTGTACGTTGTAAAAGCCAAGAGCTGTCGAGCCTTCGCCCGTGGTCTTCGCCGTAGGCGAATACTCTGTGCTGAAATTTGCAGGCTGTGCATCGCCGTTGGTTCCGGCGCCGACGGTTACCTCAACCCAAGAAAAGAGCTTGGCGTTGCAGCCGGAAGGATTTTCCCAGTTCGCGTGCGCTTCGCTGCAATTCAGCTGCTGCCACATCTGATAGAAGCGATGAACCGGGCTTGCCGCGTAGTCCGTGTATACGAAGCTGCTGCCGTTGGTCAGCTGAAAGGGACCAGCTGGCAGAGTATTCACATTCGTAATGCGGGTGTCCGGCGTTTTTCCCGGCAGACCGCTGCCTCCGATAAGGAGGGACGAATAGTAATTGCTGGCCAATCCGTTTTCCGATTCCTGTGCAAGCGTGAGGCTTGCGGCGCATTGCGATTCCGGTGTGCCTGCAGCGCACGCGTTCGGGACGTACGAAACGCTGGGGCCACCCACGAGCGGCGCGGGAAGCTGATTGTTCGGGAATTCCGTCTTGTGCGGGCTCAACAAGAATGCGTCGGGGGTGCTGTCCGTCGCGGCGAGCTGCTGAGCTTTATCGAAATTCGGGCCAGGGACTGCGTTCTTGTTTTTGTCCAATTTGACGATGCCTTCCGAGAGAAGGTTATTTACGGTTTCCCCGGGTCTCGGAACATAGGTGGCGAAGACGTGGTCGAAGCTGCGGTTTTCTCCGATGATGACGATGACGTGTTTGATGGGTGAAGTCGTATTGCTGTCGGGGCTGTTCTGGTTCGGGACAGGCCCCGCCAGAGCAGTGCCAATCGTAAACTGGACAAGCGCAACGGTTGCGAGGACCTGGCGTCCGGTCTTCCACGCGTTGGATGCAAAATTCTTGAGATACATTCAACCTCCCTTTTCTCGTTGGATCTTTACTGCGGGCCTCATTAATAGCCTCGCTGTATTGCCGCAGGATTTTTCTTGTGTGAATGGCGCAATAAAGTAGGAAAAACAAAATGTAATCAAAAATCGAAGCGGCGGTTTTGCACCTGCGCGATATTCGGTAGGAAGCAGTGATTTCTGCCTTGAAACGAGCTTTCAAGCAGCGACCTCGCGGCGACAAAGTTAGTTGCTCGAAGCCGGGTTTGTGGGCGCGGATTTTGACGTTTGCCGGTGGACCGGATTTCCAGTAGATTCTCCACGGTCGGCCGGCTCCACGCGGATCAAACCCATCATCCCCCCATCTTCGTGTTCCAAAAGATGACAGTGGTAGACGAACGTGCCAACTGCATTCGGGTCGCGAAAATCCATGCGCAATTTGACGCTGGGATATTGAAGGTCCCGGCCGTTGTAATAAGGCACGTTGATGGTGTCGCGAAGGAAAGGTTCGTTTACCGGAACTCCGGACCATTCGAGCATCATGAAATGAATTTGATGGATGTGAAACGCGTGAAGTTCTGTAGAGCGATTCTCGATGATCCAATCCTCGACGTCGCCTTGCTTTACGACGATGTCGGGAACACTGGAAGCGGGATCAAATGGCGTGGGTGTTTGGCCGTCCACCGTTATGAAAAATGTCGTTGGGCTATTCGGATCATTCGGATCGAGAAACTTTTCCGAGAAATACAGTTTGCGCGTCCTCGCAGGTGCCACACTCCCCAGCCAGGGAACCGTGTTCGGTGGCAGTGGCTCGGGCGCGGCAGCAAGCGTCGAACGCGGCTCTGGGGCATCCGTCGCCCCGTTGATGGTGGCCAGCGCACGGTTGGGATCGTTTTCACCGCCGACGCCAGTGTCTACGGTGCGCGTCACGAGCAATCCGGGTACACCCGACGGCGGGCCTTTCACGATAAATTCCACGCGTCCGCCGGGGGGAACTCCGATGTGATTTGCCCAGGTGATACCGTCGCCCGCATCGCCATTTGCGTTCAAAGGCACGCCATCCAGCGCGACGATGCCGAGCATTTGTGGCGCGCGTTTAAAGAGCACTGCCAAATTGAGATAGGTGATGGCCGAAGCATTTAGCACGCGCCAGAGCTGGCGTTCCTCCGGCTTCATTTTAATTTGCGCGGGCGGATAGTTTGGGAAGGGAACCGGGACGAAATTAATGGAAAGATCCTTTGCGGGCTTGCCAAAGCCAGTGCCGTTGTTTCCGGCATCGCCGTCACGATCAAGCAGGGTTCGGGGCACGACCGGTTCCGACTTCGAAGGCGGAGAATTCGGATTCAGCAGATCTTGATCGCGTATGACCAGGACTCGTTCCGGCAAACCCGCGAGTTGGCGATTGGCGCGCTCGATGCCCTCGACGATGAGAGCCCCGGAGGCGCCGCCGAGGACTTGCGTTTTGCTGAAGCCGTGAATGTGCGGGTGATACCAATACAATCCAGGCGGTTCATTGGCAGGAACGCGAAAGCGATACTCAAAGGGCGCGTCACCGGGTTGGATGGAAGTCTTCAGCACATCGTCTTGATGGCAGATGGGTGGCACTGTGAGCCCGTGGAAATGAAGATTGGTGGAGGTGGAAGTCATGGCCCCTCTGACGCAGGGATCGGAATCGTTTGCTGATTTTGCGTGGGAGTGGCTTTGAGTTTGCGTGCTAGATGCAGCGGCGTGTTGCGGCTCGGTCAGATCATTTTTCAAAGTGAGGATGAGGAGATCGCCTGGATTCAGCCGAAGAGTTGGAGACTGGCTGCCATCCGCGGAAACGTAGCAATAGCGAGTCGAGCCGCTCTGGTCGCGGAAATTGTGTACCGTCAAATCCACTTTCAGTACGCCATTCTGGCTGCGCAGATCCTGCGGTTCAGGAACCGCGCTTCCTTGCGATGGGCGAGGGCAGGCGTCATCTGCAATTTCTTGAGCGCGGCAAGGGGTAAAGGCAGGAGCCAGGAACACGGCTGCGAACAAGAGCACGACGAATGGAGATGCTATGGACGCGCTGAAGACGAATGAGCGAGGCAAAATCTTATCTTTGAACGAGCCAAAACGAGCCATGACGTAAGCTAGTCCTCGAATGACGCGCATGCAGGTGGGAACCAAGCGCCGAACGGGGAGGATATCTCGGAATGGTTACGGGAACATGAATGAGGGGTGAACAAATCGGTTCCCGGTGATATGAACTGGCTGCCCCTTGGCGCGCCATTAGGAAAAGGCAAAAAAAGAAGGGCGGGCCAAGGCCCGCCCCTACAAGACATAAAGTGTCTGGTTCTCGAAACCTTACTTTGCGGCTTTGGCCTTGACGCCGTTGAAGGCGACGGTTAGGCGCGACTTGTAACGGTTGCCGGTGTTTTCGTGCAGCACGCCCTTGGTGATGGCCTGATCGATCGCGGACATTGTCGGATGGAGAAGATTGCCCGCGGCGTTTGCGTCACCGGCGGTAATCGCGGTGCGCAATCGGCGCATCAAGGTGCGGACCCGGGTGCGGTTAGCGCGATTCACATCGGCGCGTTGACGAGATTGCGCCGCACGCTTTAAAACCGACTTTTTCTTCTTCTTGATTTTGGTAGCCTGTCCCTGGGCCATCTATTGCTCCTTTTAGGTATCGCTCAAACATTTAACGTTAAACGAGGCACCGAGCTTTGTCAAACGTGTTCGGGGAAGGGTTGGGCGGCAGAGGATGAGGTGTGGATCGGTTTAGGGCTCAGGAAGGCTCAGCTTTGGAATGGTTAACCATAACTGGCAGCCCCCCCTGTTTTTTGTAAACACTGATTCCAGGGGCTTTACGGGCGCTGTAAGGTGTTTATAATCAACACTTACGAGCTGCCTACTAAACACTGATTCTAAAGAACTTACTCGGGGATGCAACTAGGCAAACGCATCCATTTGCAAGCTTGGAGAATAAACAATTTAGGAGAAATTTTGCGACTGTTAGAAATAAAAAACGCGAGCGAAGCGCTCGAGCTATCGAACCCAAGATGCAATGATGTACGGAAAAACTATATAACAAAAAGTAACTATTTGTCAAGAAAAATCGACGCGGAAAACGGGGAGCCCAGCGGCGGCGATGGCCAAACCTAACAAGCACGACGAGTTGCGGTTGCTGGTGAACTCGCGACACCCGATCATCACCGTCGAAACCCCCGAGGAAGAGCGTTTCGAGCAGATGCTGCTCGACGTGGCGACGGAATTGGGTGTGCCGTTTTATGAATGGAGTGTCACGGCTGGCTTGTCGAAGTATCACGGCGCGGCGATTTACAACACCGAACAACCGGAACAGGCGCTGGCAAACATTCCGTTGATTCAGGGCGACGGCATCTTTTTGCTCAAGGATTTTGCGCGGTATTGCGAGAACGACCGAATCTGCCGCCGTCTGCGGGATTTGGCGGAGAAATTCCGGACGACGCGGCGAGCGATCGTGATTTCGGCGGCTTCGTTGCAATTGCCGGCGGAGCTTGCGGCCGAAGCGGCGCCCTTTGAGTTGGGTTTGCCAACGGCTGAGGAATTGTTGCCCGGCGTGAAACGTGTACTCGCGGAAGCGAACCGAGAGCAGCGCATCCCAGTGTCGCTGGATGTTGCGGGGATGAACCAGGCGGCGCGAAACCTTTCCGGGCTTTCTGAAGAAGAGGCGATGCGCACGCTGCGGATGTGCATTCTCTCGCGCGGGAAAGCCGATGCGGGGCTGCTGGATGACGTGCTGGATGCAAAGCGTCAGGTGCTACGAAGCGACGGGTTGATCGAGAGCGTTCGGCGCGATGCGTCGTTTAGCGATGTGGCGGGGCTGAAGCGATTGCGTGAGTGGATTGCGAAACGCAAGAGCGCGTTGACCGCGGAAGGGCAGCGCTTTGGGTTGGAGCCGCCAAAAGGAATTTTGATCACCGGCGTGCAAGGATGCGGGAAGAGTTTAGCAGCGCGGGCCGTAGCGGGCGAATGGGGATTTGAGTTGGCGCGGTTGGATGCTGGAGCGCTGTACGACAAGTTTGTGGGGGAGAGTGAAAAGAAGCTGCACAGGGCGCTCGAGTTGGCGCAAAAGCTCGCGCCTATGGTGTTGTGGATCGACGAGATCGAGAAAGCATTTGCGTCGGCGGGTTCGAGCGGTGATGCGGACGCGGGATTGTCGCAGCGCCTACTGGCGACACTGCTGACGTGGATGCAGGATCGGGAGAGCGGTGTATTTCTTGCGGCCACCTCGAATAACATCACGGTTTTGCCGCCGGAGATGATGCGCAAGGGAAGGTTCGACGAGATTTTCTTTGTGGATTTGCCGAATGCTGAGGTGCGCGCGGCGCTTTTCGAGCTGCATTTGAAAAAACGAGGGCGCGACGTAACGACTTTTGATTTGGCAAAACTTGCTGCGGGAAGTGAAGGCTTCTCAGGCGCGGAAATCGAGCAACTCATTGTCGCGGGTTTGTATACGGCGTTTGCGCAGAAGCAGCAATTGACGACGGATGTGTTGCTGGCGGAGATTCGTGCTACACAACCGCTCAGTGTGACTCGCTCTGAAGAAGTGGAATCGATCCGTCAGTGGGCGAAGACGCGGGCTGCGCCTGCGGATTGACATGAGAGTGAGTAGTGGGTAGTGAATGGCAAGTAGCGCCGAGAAGAGGAGCGACGGGGGGGCTATAATTGGCAGTGCGCCTTGGAAGTTCTAGGGCGAAAATCCATGGGGAAAATAGTACGGAAACGTCCCGCCGTGAAAATCAACCGGGCGCGAAAGCGCCGTTTCGAGAAGCTCGCCCAAAAGCCTGACTCGGAGATCGATTTTTCAGAAATACCTGAATTGACGGAGAAATTTTGGAAGAATGCGGTCCGGAATCCTTATTACATGCTGATTAAGAAGCAGCTTAAGGGTTGGGATGCCATTCCGAGCTTCGACGATTCCCGAAACGTGGGTCGGTGTATAAGGAGATGCAAGATGAGACCCGCAGTTGTAGCTGTCGGGGCGCTTCTAGTTTCGCCGGCGTGAGCGCACATGCATGACAGACTCGAGGGCACATGGAAACTTGTATCAGCCTCAAGTTCAACGGCTGGTGGAGAGCGTAACGACGCCCCGTTCGGCTCAAGTCCTGCAGGTTTTCTCACTTACACTCAGGACGGCAGAGTGACTGCGATGATCAGCTACGGCGGGCGAAAGCGCTTGTCGTCGAGTGACTCTCTTTCAGCACCAGCGGAGGAGCAAGCAGAGGCTTTCAGGACATTTATTGGTTATGCCGGCCGATACACGCTCGATGGAGACAGAGTAATCCATCACGTCGAAATCTCTTCGATCCAAGATTGGGTGAACAGGGATTTGATTCGTAGTATTAAGTTTGAGGGCGAGCGGATCGTATTGGCCACGCCGCCATCGCTCGATGGCGGAAAAATCCAAACTTTCGAATTGATTTGGCAGCGATTGGCCTCAGCCATCACCGGAACCTAATGGGTGACAGCCAACCCAAGACCCAAATTCAAAAAACGAACCTGGGCACGCTCCGCGTTTTCTATAGTTCGAGCAGAGGAGGAGGTACTGTTTCCGGGCCGCCCGGCTTCCTCTACTTTTCCACTTGTATGGCTGTTTGCACGCAGTTCCGCACATGCGCGAGTGGCTTCCAGCGTCTGCCGAAAGAGCGGTTGTAATCGACGAAAGCCTTGAATTCGTGCAACAGCGAATAGAAATCGTCGAAGATGATGATCGATCCCGGTTTCAGGTGATTGTCCAGGCTGGCGAGGACGAACAACGTCGACGAATAGAGGTCGCAATCCACGTGTACAATCAACTGTTTCTGCAACCTGACTTTTTCCAGAAAGCCAGCTAGAGTCTCTTGAAAGACTCCCTTTATGAATTGCACTCGGGAATCTTTAATTGGCGGGGGATTCCCATTGGTGGAAAACGTTCCGGCGGGGGTTGCCGCCGTCCAGTCTTCCGGTAAACCGGTGAACGTATCGAAACCAAAGAATCGCGCTTCCGGGTTTTTGTTCAGCTCCGCCCACAAGTGGATGGATTCGCCTTTCCAGACCCCAAACTCCAGGAAGTCATGGGACCCGCCACCCACGATGCTACTCGAGACGTAATGGTGCATGTCCGATCGATTCGCGAAACTTGGAGTGGAAGCTTGGAATAAGGTCCGTATCTTGATGAAGTCTACGTTCACGTTGACGGCATCGAAGAAATCGATCTTCTTTGGAAAAAAACGATATAGCAGGTCCCTCCTCGAAGATGGTTGTGTACCGTTTTCGGTCATCCCATTTAGATTCGCCATGGCAGAACAAACATGATTACCCTTAGCCCCCTAGTTTGGCTATACCGTGTACGCTGTATGTCCCGCGGTGCGTGTTTGCGTGCTTGTCTACCTGCAGCGCCCGGCATAGAATCCATTCCCTGGCTCATTGCCCCGCGAGGTTTACATTCAACAAAAAACCCAGAGGGACGGAGCCGCAGTTTCGCGACCCGTCTATATACTGGGAAGACAGTATTCACAACTTAAGTCCCGTCGTGTTTCAATCGCGGTGCGAATAGCCGTATTGGTTGGAGTGTGCATGTTAATACGTTGGGTGAACCATGCCTCGTTTGTTCTGGAAACCGGAAATGTAAAGCTGATCTGCGACCCTTGGCTCGAAGGGACAGCCTTTAACGATGGCTGGCGCCTGGTAAGCCCCACGAAATTTGCCTACGGGGATTTCGCGGACGTGACCCATATCTGGTTTAGCCATGAGCATCCCGATCACTTTTCGCCTTCGAACCTGCGTAGCATTCCGGAGGAATTTCGCCGCCGAATCACCGTTCTGTTTCACCGCACTAAAGACAAGCGTGTGATCAAGGTCTGCGCAGCGATGGGCTTTGCTACACGTGAGATGAATTCCGAGGAATGGATGGATGTAGATGGCGTTCGCCTGATTTGCGGGCTAAACGGCCAGATCGATTCGTGGCTGGGAATCGATGCAGAGGGAACCAAGATCTTAAACATGAATGATTGCGTCTATGACACGTCTCGTGAGCTCAGAAACATCAGCAACCTAATGGGGACGATCGAAGTACTGCTTACTCAGTTTTCCTATGCCAACTGGATCGGCAATCGAGATGAGAGCGAAAGGCACCAGAAAGCGGCCGAAGATAAACGAAAGGAAATGCGCAAACAGGTTCAAATGTTCAGACCTACATGGGTAATCCCGTTTGCGAGCTTCGTGTGGTTCTCGCACGAAGAGAATTTTTATATAAATAAAGCAGTCAACCGCATTTCTTCGATATTCCGCTATTGCGCGAAGGAATTGGACGTTAAGCCAGTGGTGCTATATCCGGGCGACGTGTGGGAAGTAGGAGAACCTCACGACTCGGATATGGCCCTGTCAGCGTATGAGGCAGACTACGATCGCGTGCTCAACGGCGAGCCTAAGGATAGTGCTGAGGCTGTATCCGACGCTAAGCTTTTGGAAGCTGCTGCGCAATTCAGCGCGAAACTCAAACAACGAAACAACGGTTTTTTGCTTCGTATAATGCCGTCAACAACGGCGTACCTGACAGACAAGAATCAAACTGCGGTTTTGTCTTGCAATGGCCTCCGGCTTTTGCCGGGGCAACCGAAGCAAGCCGACATCCACTTGGGATCTGATTCGCTGGCCTATTGTCTGCGATACGGATGGGGCGGGGACACCTTACACGTGAACGGGCGATACCAGGTGCCCGCGAGTGGCAATGCGACACGATTCTTTCAGATATTTAGGGTCGCGGGCATAAACACGGCGGACGAACCGCTCACTTTACCTCTAGTCCTTACTCGCGGGCTTCAGAGGCTAGCCCGACCGTTAACTAGACGCTTGGCCGGCTAGACCAACCCGTTGACTGGGTACTTGGGTTCGTTTTTTGAGCCGACACTTCATCGGTGGCGGGTGACGCAGAGAAAGTTTTTGTTCATGGTGGATCACTGGAACGGCATACCGCTTCCGCACTTCATCGAAGGTCGTGCGGCACCCCAAGAATCAAAACCAACTGAAGGGATCCCGCGCCTTGTCTCTGCGCCACCCGGCAGACGTAGAAAATCGGGAGTCCTAGGTACGCGGGGACAAAAGAAAACCCCGCACTCCGGGGGGAGAGTGCGGGGCGGGGGTTGCGGTTGCGCTTTGCAGCACACGCCGGGGTGAGCGTACGCTGGGCGCGGTGTTGCCTCTTTGTTGTTTAGTGTTGAGGGAAGGAAAGCGGGAATTCGAAGATCTGATCGCCTACGAAGATCCGCAAGTTAAGTTGTTGCGGGCTCTTGTCGCGTTCGAACCAGACCACGCCGGAGGCTTTCTCTTTCGGTCCGACATTTCCTTGCTGGAGCACCGCGGATTGGACTTGTTGTGCGACGTCCGCCAAATAGTTCGTCGTGGTGGGGACGTAGACGGATGTCTTATAAGCGGCGTTCATGTAGGTTGCCGAGACGGGCGCTGTGGCGCTTGAGTTCGTCCAATAGACTTGGTGCGTTAACGCCTTGGCGAGCTCTTTAGGATTCTGATAGGCCAGCGTGCGGAGGCGCGGCTTGAGTTCGTCCAGCGTAAAGCCTGCGGGGTTGTAGTGGACTGACATTGAGCCTTCGTTGGCAATCGCGACGCTTGCGCGCAGCTTCCAGCCTGTATCCTGCAGGGAAACCTGAACGGTGATTCCGTTGGCTGTCAGCGATTCGACGACCGAACCGCCGCTGAAGAACTGGTCGCTGCCAGGAGCGCCAGACTGCCAGCGGGCAATCCCATTATCAAGCGCGGCTTCTGTCGTTCGGCGATCTTTTGCTGATTTCGCGGGACCTTCCGAAAGATACATGCGAGCGACGTAGCCATCCTTCCCGTCGGCTGTGCGGACATTCACGGTGTAGCCTTCGGAGTCGGAGAGAACAGCCACTTCATCGCCACAATTTAGACGCGCGACAAGTTGCATGGGAAGAGATTGCTCCGCGTCGGAAGTCATGGGAACATTTTGCGCGCCGCGGCAAAGTACTGTGCCGCGAATCGTGCCCGGAGCCGTAGAAGCTGCGGAGCCAGAGTTCTCTGCCGCAAAAGAAGGCAGACTGACTGCCAAGCCTGCGAAAGTGCCTAGAACTAAGAGTTTGTGTCTCATGTTTTTTGTACTCACCCCTCAGTGATTAGTACTATCAGCGACTCTTCTGTATCAGCGTCGATTTGCATCTTCTCGTTACGAGGGGTCTAGTGCCATAGCGCGTTCGTACCAGAGTACAGGTTACGAACGGGGTATGCGTCGGCACACCGTGGCATGCCGGAAATTTAAGTTACAGGGATATTAGATGCCGAAATCCTGCGCAAAAGAGGCCCGGAGGGCAACAGGATTTGTAACAAGCGCGTAACTTGACCATGAGGCAGGGGTGCGCTAGGGTGTAAACAGTTTCTTCCTGAGTTGACTGTTGTACCGTCACCGATCGCGAGGAGGAATCCCATCGGCCACTCGGCTTCCTTAACAGGCAGACCTTCCACTTGGATGAGACGTACCGTACACATATCCGGAAAAATTGAACCGTTCTTCGGCACGCTCGACGAGAATGTGCGTTTGCTGGAGGACTCGCTGCACGTGCGCACGCACTTGCATGACACGCGGTTGACGATCGAAGGCGAGCAAGAGAGCGTCGATCATGCCGTGAAAATCGTTGAGGAATATAACCACCTGACGCGGCACGGGCGATCGCTTTCGAGCACGGAAGTGAAGTCGCTAATGCGGGTGTCGACGGAAGAGCCGCACGAATCGCCGCGCGGGATGTTTGAGCCGGCGCGGACGCGGGCATTTGGGAAGAAGCAGGTCACTCCAAAAAACGCTAGCCAAAAGCGGTACATGGAAGAGATCGAAAAACACGACATGATGTTTGGGATTGGGCCGGGTGGAACGGGGAAGACTTACATTGCTGTCGCTATGGCGGTGAGCGCGCTGCTCACGAAACAAGTGAATCGCATCATTTTGGCGCGTCCGGCGGTGGAGGCTGGCGAACGGCTGGGGTTTTTGCCGGGTACCTTGCAGCAGAAGATCGATCCTTATATGCGGCCGCTGTATGACGCTCTTTATGACATGTTGGATGCGGACAAACTAGAACGATTTCTCGAGAAGGGGATTATTGAGGTTGCGCCGCTGGCGTTTATGCGCGGGCGCACTTTGAACGATTCGTTCGTGATTTTGGATGAAGCGCAGAATACTACCAGCGAACAGATGAAAATGTTTTTGACGCGGTTGGGATTTAATTCGAAGGCCGTGATCACGGGAGATACCACACAGATCGATTTGCCACAGGGTAAGAAGTCCGGGTTGATTGAGGCGCTGGAAGTTTGCGGAAAGATCGAAGGAATTGGCGTGGTGCAGTTCGGCGAGAAGGATGTGGTCAGGCACAATTTGGTGCAGCAGATCATCCGCGCTTACGAGGAATATGACCTGGTGCATCCGCAGCGGGGCGTGAATGCTGGCGGCGCTGCAAGTGGCAAGACGGCGGGCGCCGTTCGGGAAACCGGCAAAGATCCAAATAGAGAAAATCAGTCAGCATGATTTTGAACCGCCAGCGTGCGGTCCGCGTGGCGCGGGGACCTCTCGAAGCGTTTTTGCGGCGCGTAGAGAACGAGATGGATCTGGGGGATTCGGACGTCACGGTTTGCCTGGTAAGCGATGCCGAGATTGCGCGGATGAATGAGGCCTTTCGCAAGAAAAAAGGGCCCACCGATGTGCTTTCGTTTCCCGCGGAAAAGAAGCTGCGAACTTCTGTGAAAAGAAGGAAGAAACTTTACACAGAGGTCGCGGAGACCACAGAGGTCGCGGAGAAGAACCGAGGAAGCCAAGCACCGCGAACTATGCAGGCTTATTTGGGAGACATTGCCATTGCGCCATTGACGGCGCGGCGTTATGCGAAAAAGAATGGACGAAGTTTGAGCAATGAGTTGCGAGTGCTGATCCTGCACGGGGTATTGCATTTGCTGGGCTATGACCACGAAACCGACCGCGGCGAGATGGACCGAATCGAGCGGAAAATGCGGCGGAGATTCGGGCTGGCATGAATACGTTTAGATGGGTTTACGTTTTGGGCGTCGTTCTGCTCGCCTTTGGGCTGCCCATTTTTTCCTACCTGACGCTGATCTATCGCGAGCTTGGGCGCATGAACACCGGGCGCGTCCACGAACATCTGGAAATTTTTGAAGCGGAGATCGAGCCCAAGCTGCACATCAAGCGGCGGAGCGGCGGGCGCACATTTCGCATTCTGGGCCATTTTTGGCTGGCGTTCCTGGTGCTCGAGACAACGCGCGGCGTATTTTATTTCGTAACGGGTACGTGGGAATCGCTGATCGAGTTTTGCGTGTTTCTGACGCTCGAAGTCGTGATCGCGATGCACTTTATCCCGGACATGCTTCTATACCGCACGACGGGACGGTGGCTGCTGCCGTTATTGCCGTTCGTGCGAGCGGCGATGTGGATTGTGTGGCCGGTACGCGTTTTCCTCGAAGGCGCGGAGTCTCTCGCGCGTATTTCGGAGCAAGAGCCGGAGATGACCCAAGAGCAGCGTACTGAAGAAAGGATCGAAGCGCTGGTGGACGCCGCGGAGGAAGAAGGCATCATCGCGGCGGATCAAGCAGACCTTATCGAACAAGTCGTGGAATTCAGCGACAAGCGCGTGCGCGAGGTGATGACGCCGCGACCAGACATTATCGCGATCGCGGCGGACGCCACGCTCGAGGAACTGCACGCGAAGTTTGTTGAGAAGAAATTCTCGAAGATGCCGGTGTATGAAAAATCGCTGGACGATATTTTCGGTGTAGTTCACGCGCAGGACCTGCTGCACATCGCCGATCAGGATTTGCCAAAACGAAAAGTGCGCGAACTGGTGCGCCCCGTGCTTTTCATGCCGGAGACAAAGGCCGGGTCGGAACTGTTGCGCGAAATGCGGCAGAAAGGCCAGCCGCTCGCCGTGATCATTGATGAGCATGGATCGGTGGCGGGAATCGCGACGGTCGAAGATCTGGTAGAAGAAATTGTTGGAGAAAGATGGAACGGCGGGAAAGCGCCTGCGCCTGACGTAATTCGCGAAGCGGACGGGGGATTGGTCATGCGCGGCAGCATGGCCATCCGGGACGTAGAAGAATTGCTGGGAGTGAGTTTTGGCGAAGATGCGGATGAGACGGTGACAACCATTGCAGGATTGCTGAGCCATGTTTCGGGCAAAGTTCCAGCGCCCGGAGACAAAGTCGATTTGGAAGGCTACAACTTTGAAGTTTTGGAAGCGAATCAGAGAAAAGTGCTACGGCTCAGGATTCGAAAACGAGTGGCAGCAGCTCCCGCCAAAGCATCGTCGTAAATCCATACCAGTTTTATTACGCTGAAACATTTGTTTCGCCCTGTAGGAATTCCTTCTCTGACGCGATACCATGCGTGTGCTCGAACGATTCTGCTCGCGATGGTTGGCCGGCGCTCCGGCGGGGGATAGTTGGATGAGAAGAAATCTGTTTATGCATCGAATGATTCTACTTGCAGCGATTTGCATATGCGCGACTGCCAATGGAACCTCGGCTCAAGAGACTGCTGCACCGGCAACCCCAATTCCCGATATGCGCTGGGCAGTAAAGATACCTATGCGCGACGGCGTAACGCTCAACGCGACGGTGTTTCAGCCTCATGCGCAAAAGGATCCGTTGCCAGTCATCTTCACATTCACGCCGTACATCGGTGACGGCTATACGGACCGCGCGATGTACTTCGCGCAGCATGGGTATGTTTACGCGCTAGTGGATGTGCGTGGGCGCGGGAACTCGGGCGGAGCGTTCGAGCCGTTTGTGAATGAAGGAAAAGACGGCTACGACGTTGTCGAATGGCTTGCTAAGCAGTCTTATTGCAACGGAAAAGTGACGATGTGGGGCGGCTCTTATGCGGGATTTGATCAATGGACGGTCCTTAAGGAATTTCCGCCGCATCTGGCAACCATTGTCCCGGCTGCCGCGGCTCATCCCGGAGTGGATTTTCCGTTCCAATACAATATTTTCGCGACGTATGTCGAGCAGTGGCTCACGTTTACGAGCGGAGTCACGAGCAACGCGAACCTTTTCGGTTCTAGTGCTTTTTGGGGAGCGAAGTCCCGCGAATACTACGATGGGCATTTGGCGTTTAAAGAATTCGACCGCATCGCGGGGAATCCATCCGCCGTTTTTCAGAAGTGGCTGCAGCATCCCGTTCCGGACGCTTACTACGACGCGATGGTGCCAACTCCGGAAGAGTACAAGCGCATTCAATTTCCGATCCTGACTATCACTGGGCATTATGACGGGGACCAGCCTGGCGCCTTTACCTACTACAAGCGCGACATGGAGTACGGGACTGCGGAAGCGAAACAAAATCATTATTTGATCATTGGACCGTGGGATCACGCTGGGACAAGGACGCCTCGACGCGAAGTCGCCGGTTTGAAGTTTGGCGAAGCCAGCGTTTTGGATCTAAACAAGCTGCACACGGAGTGGTACGACTGGACGATGAAGAATGGGAAGAAACCGGAGTTTCTGAAGAAGCGCGTGGCGTACTACGTCGTGGGAGCCGGGGCGGAGAATTGGAAGTACGCGGATAGTTTGGAAACGATTTCGAACGAGAAGCGTACGCTCTATCTTGATTCGAATGGAAAAGCCGGGAGTGTGTTTCAGTCAGGCGCGCTTACAGAGAAGGCCACGTCAGGCGCCGGCACGGACAAATGGACTTACGATCCGCTCGATACGCGGCCGGGGGATGCGGAACTTGACGATGATGCGGCTGGTTTAACGTCGCAGCTCGCGGTGCTGAACAACTATGGGAACGGTGCGATCTATCACAGCGAACCGTTTGGCGAAGCAACCGAGATAACCGGCTTCTTGAAATTGAGCGTGTGGCTGGCGATGGATGTTCCTGACACGGATCTCGAAGTGGCTGTCTATGAGATTTTGCCGGGCGGCGATTCCGTTTTCCTGACGAGTGCGACGATGCGCGCGCGTTATCGCGAATCGCTGCGTCAGGAAAAGCTCGTCACTGCTGGAAAGACAGAAAAATATGTCTTCGACAATTTTACATTTTTTTCGCGGCGCATTGCGAAGGGAAGCCGATTGCGGCTGTTCGTGCATTGCCCGAACAGCCCGGGAACGGAGAAGAACTACAACGGCGGCGGAGTTGTGGCGCTTGAAACAGCGAAGGATGCGAAGACGGCGCACGTAACCCTAGTCCATGACGCGGAACATCAGAGCACGCTGGAGTTGCCAGTGGTAAAGTAGAGGAATGACGAAGAGAAAGAATTACACAGAGAGCGCGGAGGCCGCGGAGACCACAGAGAAGAGCGCAAGTGTGGAAGAAAAGGGCGAGGCCAAGGGAAAGTACCGGTCTGGATTCGTCGCCATCGTGGGGCGACCCAACGCGGGAAAATCCACGCTGTTGAACCGCCTGGTTGGGCAGAAAGTGGCGATTGTCACTTCGAAGCCGCAGACGACGCGCAATCGCATCCAAGGGATCGTAACCCGGCCCGAAGGGCAAATCGTTTTCATCGATACGCCGGGGCTGCATTCGCCGGACTCGGCGCTTGGGCGTCAAATGATGCACGAAGTTGCTGCCGCCCTTGAAGGCATCGACGTTCTACTGTTGATGGTTGACTCGAGCCGTACCCAGCCGCACGCGGATGACTTTCTCCTCGATCGTGCCAAGCGATTCCGCGGAAAAACCATTCTTGCGTTGAACAAAGTGGACGGGCTGCCTAAGGAGAAACTGCTGCCTCTCATCGAGGCGTATAACAAAGCGTTCGAATTCGCCGCCATCGTGCCAATTTCGGCTCTCAAGGGCAACGGTTGCGAAGATTTGGTTGGCGAGATTTTCCGTTTGCTGCCCGAGGGCGAGCCTTACTTTCCCGAAGACCAAGTGACGGACCAGCCGGAACGTTTTCTGGCGGCTGAGATTGTACGGGAAAAAGCGATTCAGGCGATGTATCACGAACTGCCGTATGCGCTTGCTGTGAGGGTTGACAAGTATGAAGACCTTCCCAAATTACTGCGCATTGAAGCGACCATGAACGTCGAGCGGGACTCGCAGAAAAAGATTCTCATTGGGCGCAAGGGCGAGATGCTCAAGAAAATTGGCACTCAGGCGCGCAAGGAACTCGAAGAGTTGTTTGACAAAAAGATCTACCTGGGATTGTTTGTGAAAGTTGTTGCGGACTGGCGCGAGAATCCGCAACGCGTGCGCGAGCTAGATTGGCATAGTCAACTCGATGCGCTTGCGGAAACGCAAGCAAAAGGATCGGAAGAACCGCAGGAATAGAGATGGGTAGAGACGGTAACGGCCTACAGGAAGAATATGTCGAAGTCCGAGCAGACTTTAACGGGCTATTCAGCGAACTACTTTGTCTGACACACGATGAATATTGTATGGGCAGCAACGGTGAGAGTGTCCAGATGAGTCCCGGGATGAAGATCATGGCCTTTGACGAAGATGTTGATGAGAACGGCGCTCGGGACGACCTAATTGTGACTGGTGTCGTAGAGCATGCCCCTCAATGGCTTGCCTGCAAGGGGTCAAGGTGGGTACTCAGAATAGACGCGAACGGTGTACGAAATAGATCGGATCTAAAGAAGTAGAACCCTTCTGGCTCAGTCCGGCGCTGCAATACCCAAGGATTTCATCTTGCGATACAAGTGGCTCCGCTCCAGGCCGAGCGCGGACGCGGTCTGCGTCATGTTCCAGCGGTGCTCCTGCAATTTTCGCAAAATGAATTCGCGTTCATAGGCGCTTCGCGCTTCGTGCAGGGTCGAGTAAGGATGCTCGGGACTCTGGGCCGCTCCACGGAAAAGTTCGGGGGGTAGGTGATGCGGCTCGATGCGAGCCTGCGGACAGACGATGACGAGACGTTCCACGAGATTGCGCAGTTCGCGCACATTCCCGGGCCAAGGATAGCGCACCAGAACTTCCATTGCCGGCGCGCTTAATTCGCGCGTCTTCTTGCCGTAGCCAGAGCTGAATTCATCCAGAAAATAACGGGCGAGCGTGGGAATGTCTTCCTGGCGCTCTCGAAGCGGCGGCACAAAGAAGGGGATTACATTTAGCCGATAAAAAAGATCCTGCCGAAAAGCGCCGCGAGTAATCTCCTGCTCAAGATTTTTATTTGTAGCCGCGATCACGCGCGCGTCAACAGTAATCGTCTGGCTGGAGCCGACCGGCTCAAGGCGCTGCTCTTCGAGGACGCGCAGCACCTTGGATTGCGTGCGCAGGCTCATGTCGCCGATTTCATCCAGAAAGAGCGTGCCGCCATCTGCCTTCTGAAATTTCCCGATCTTGTCTTCGGTGGCGCCCGTAAAGCTCCCTTTGATGTGCCCGAAAAGTTCGGACTCGATAAGTTCTTCGGGAATAGCCGCGCAATTTACTTCCACGAACGGCCCCTTGCTGCGCAGGCTGGCAGCGTGAAGAGCGTGAGAGACAAGTTCTTTGCCGGTGCCGCTTTCGCCGTAAATCAGAACGCGGCCGTTGGTGGGAGCGGTCACGGCGATCTGCTGGCGCAGCGCTTTCATGGGTACGCTGTCCCCGATGACCTGGTAGCGATGGCCGAGCTCGCTGCGAAGCAGCTGATTTTCTTCCTGAAGCCTGCGCTGTTGGACAGCGTTGCGGACGAGGACAATAATTTTCTCGAGGGATAGCGGTTTCTCGATGAAATCGAAGGCGCCAAGTTTTGTGGCACGCACGGCGGTCTCGATCGTGCCATGGCCTGAAATCATAATGACGGCCGGCGCTCGCGGAATTGCCTGAAGTCGGCTAAGCGCGTCCAATCCGTCGATTCCCGGCAACCAGACATCGAGAAGAATGACTTCGAGATCGCCCGAAGCGGCCCGCTGCAGCGCCTCCTCAGCCGAGGCCACTGCTTCCACGTGATACCCCTCATCTTTGAGGATTGACGAAAGCGATTCGCGAATACCGGCTTCGTCGTCGACCACTAGCACGTGCGACTTGGAAGTCATCGAGTGGATTCCGCCCCGTTTAGATCCGTAACGCCGGCAGGGGTGAGCTCCGCTACAGGGAGCTCCACGAGGAAGCGCGAGCCGACCGGGTGGTTGTCTTCCACGTGAATGGTCCCGCCGTGCTCGGCGACAATGCGGGCCGCTATGGCGAGGCCCAAGCCGGTTCCACGATTCTTGGTCGAAAAATGCGGGAGAAAAAGTTTGTCTTTGTCTTGCGGCGAGATGCCGTGGCCGGTATCGGACACGCAAATCTCGATGGTTTCCGCGTCTGGATGCGCGCACGTGGAAATGAAGATTTCGCGGAACGTCGAGTTTTCGAGTGCTTCCGCGGCGTTATCGATGAGATTGACTACCACGCTGCGGAGCAACCCGCCATCAGCTCGGACCGGCGGCAGGTTATCGCCCAGAGCAGTCTTAAGCGTAATACCATCGAGACGCCCGGAAAAAACCTCAACCGCCTCGTGCACAACCGTGTTGGCGTTTGTGGCGATCAGTTTGGCGATTGGGAAGCGCACGAATTGAGAGAATTCATTCACAAGCGCCGCGAGCGTGGAGACTTCGCGCTCGATCAGGCGCGAACACTCGTGCACGAGTTTAGTAAGCTCGAGGTCCTTCGGAGCTTTGGTTTCGGTGGCATCGCGGCGATCGAGAAAGCGGGACAATCGCTGAGAAGAAAGCTGAATAGGTGTCAGAGGATTTTTTATCTCGTGTGCGATGCGCCGGGCGACTTCCTGCCACGCTGCTGATTTTTGCGCACGCAGCATTTCGGTGAGGTCGTCCAGAACCAGAACGTATCCCGAGTTGGCGCGCCGGGGCCCCAGAGAACTGGCGGTCACCGCAAGGTGCAACACCCGGCCAGAGACGACGGTTTCGATTTCGCGGGAGACGACGCCCATGCGCAGCGAACGCCGCATCAGAAGCTGCAGGACGCGAGAAGCCTCCGGACCGAGAAGTTCGTCGAGGGATCGCGCGTCGCGAGAGTCGCTGCCGAACATGCGAGTCACAGCGGTGTTGGCGCGTAGAATCGCTCCGTTGGCGTCAAGCGAGATTACGCCGGTCGGGATGTTTTCAAGAACCGTTTCCATCAGTTGCCGGCGGCGCTCGAGTTCCTGTACTGCCTGCTGCAAATTTCGCGTGAACTGATCAATCTGCGAGCGGTTGTCGCGCAACTGCGTGGTCATCGTGTTGAATGAACGTACTAAGACGCCCAGTTCGTCTTGCGCCTGCTCCGGAACCTGATAGTCGAAATTTCCCGCGGAGATTTCGCGCGTGCCCTCGGCGAGGGCCTGAATCGGGACGGTCACCTGCTTCGCGAGGAAGAGGGCGACCCACATGACCGAGAAGAGGAGCAGCACGGTAAAGAGCAAGAGGATGAGCAGCATCTGCTTCTTGAGGGTCCTCAGGTCCTGTTTCTCCTGGGTATACTCGCGAGTATAGGATTGGATTTCTGTAATTCTAGAGAGGAATTTTGGGCTCGTGCGGTACGCCGCGACGGCATAGCCAACGGGCTGGCCTCCCCGCAGAGTCGGAACCCGCACAGCAAAGTAATCGTTCCCGTAGGCAGTCCAGACTTCGATGCCGCTTGGCATGGCCCGAACGAATTTGCCCAAGACTCCCACTTGGGCACAAATAGGTCCCTGCCGTTCCTCAGACTGGTTTTCGCAGACGACTCCTCCTCGCGTGGAGTTGCCATCCTTGTCCAGAAGCCACACTGCGTCAGCGCCCCTTGTAAAAGCATGTTGCAATTGATCTTCAACGGATTGCGAAGCGTCTTCCTGAACCTCCACCGCCAATCGGCGCAGGCGCGGCAACTGGGCGCGGCCAAAATCATTCATGAGTTCCTGCGTCTTCTCCGAAGCGATCTCGAGTGGACGGGGAAACCATCGCAAGAGAGTGCGGTTGATCAGCGAATAGCTCACGATAAACATGAAGATGATGGGCAGCAGGGAAATGGCCATGGCTCCGACGACCATTTTTGTTTTGAAACGCGCGCCTAGTTGCTCGCGGCTAGTTTCCGCCCACAAGCGCAAAATCGTGCGGCCCAGAATGAGACCAAAGACCAGAAGCGCCGCCGTGATGAAGCTTGAGACGGCGTACAGAGGCATCAGCGTACGCCAGCTCTTTGGTTCGAATGGAACTTCGAGCGAACCAAAAGTAAAGACGGCGGCGAGCAGAAGAGTGACCAGAATCCCGCCGATGACCAGGGTCCAGCGCTGTTTAGAATCGAGACGACTCATGCCATGACCACCATCATTTCAAGAAAGAAAACTCATGCGAGCGTCTATCGCAAGCGCGTCGCGTCCGAGCTTGCTTGCGCGCGTTTCAAAAAGAGAATGAAAATCGTCGCGCAAACTTAGCGTGGCCTTGAAACCACAATTCCATAAAAACCAGCAGACGCTTTTTGTCAGCTTCAATTTCCAGCGAGGTGTTGTGCACAGTTGGGTGCCAAAAGCCCCTATCTCGCACGATAGCCACCGTATTCAAGCAAGTCAAGAACTGCACCTGTACTTCGGTCAAAAAACCTGCCCCTGCGGACAGGTATTAGCCATTTCAGAACTTCTTTTTAATTTCCGCGTACCTTCCCACTCGCCGTTTGCTATGTTGACTCTGGGTGCAAACCGGCAGGGAGTGCTGCGGATGTCCGTCCGTTTGGGCGAAATACTTATTAAAGAAAGCCTGATCACTCAGGACCAGCTCCAGAAGGCGCTCGAATTTCAGCGCTCAAATGGTGGCAAGCTGGGAAGCTGCCTGACGAAGATGGGCTTCATCACCGATGATGACATCACCGGTGTGCTCTCCCGTCAGTACGGCGTTCCCTCGATCAACTTGAAGTATTACGAAATCGATCCCAACGTTATCAAGCTCATCCCACAAGATACGGCCCTTCGTTACCAGGTCATTCCGCTATCGCGCGTCGGTTCCGTTCTCACTATTGCGATGACCGACCCCACAAACGTATTCGCGATGGACGACATCAAGTTCATGACCGGGTTCAATGTGGAACCGGTTGTGGCCTCGGAGTCGGCAATCGGCGAAGCGATCTCGCGATTTTACGGCGGCACGGAACAGAACACCGAAGAGCTGAGCAAGATGATGAAGGATCTGGTCGACGAAGACCAGGAACTTGAGTTAGCTGCGGAAGAAGCAGAGCTTGATACCGCGACTCTGGAAAAGGCCGCCGAAGAGGCGCCGATCATCAAGCTGGTGAACCTGATCTTGACGGACTCCGTGAAGCGAGGCGCCAGCGATATTCACATTGAGCCGTACGAACTAGAGATGCGCGTCAGGTTCCGCGTTGACGGCCAACTCCAAACTGTGATGACACCGCCGCTTCGCTTGAAGGACGCCATCACCAGCCGCTTGAAAATCATGGCCAAGCTGGACATCGCCGAAAAGCGCCTGCCGCAAGACGGCCGCATCATGATCAAGTACAAGGCCGACGGCAAAAAGAAGGAACTCGACTTCCGCGTCTCCACCGTTCCCACTCTGTTCGGCGAAAAAATCGTCCTTCGGCTTCTCGACAAAGAAAACCTGCGCTTGGACATGACCAAGCTCGGATTCGAGTCCGAGTCGTTGAAGAAATTCGAACGCAACATCTTAAAGCCCTACGGCATGGTACTGGTTACAGGGCCCACCGGGTCGGGCAAAACCAACACTTTGTATTCCGCAGTCGCGCGCCTCAACACGGTCGACACCAACATTATGACTGCCGAAGACCCCGTCGAGTTCCAGTTGGCAGGTATCAACCAGGTTCAGATGAAGGAACAGATCGGCCTGAACTTCGCGGCGGCTCTGCGTGCCTTCTTGCGGCAAGACCCTAACATCATTCTGGTCGGCGAAATTCGCGACTTTGAAACGGCCGAAATTGCGGTCAAAGCGGCGCTCACTGGACACTTGGTTCTATCCACCCTGCACACCAACGACGCGCCATCCACAATCAGCCGCTTGATGAACATGGGTATTGAACCTTTCCTTGTAGCGACCTCGGTGAACCTTATTTGCGCGCAGCGCCTTGTGCGCCGCATCTGTTCGAATTGCAAAGAAGAGTTGGAATTGCCGGAGCAGGCACTCATCGACGCAGGGTATTCCCCCGATGAGGTCAAGACGACTAAAATTTATCACGGCAAGGGCTGCAACACCTGCAACAAGGGTGGATACAAAGGCCGCACGGGTTTGTACGAAGTGATGGAAGTGAACGACGAGCTGCGGGAATTGATTCTCGTCGGCGCCTCCGCCCTGGAATTGAAGAAGAAGGCGATTGAGCAAGGCATGATCACTCTTCGTCGCAGCGGACTGGTTAAAGTGGCTCTGGGCCAGACGACTCTGGAAGAGGTCTTGCGCGAAACGGTTCTATAAGAAGAAGGTGAAGAGATGGCCGGGATTACCCTGAGCGAATTGCTCAAAAAGATGATCGAAATGGGAGGCAGCGACCTCCATATCACTACGAATAGCGCGCCTCGTGTTCGCGTTCATGGACATTTGCGGGCGCTGGATATGCCGCCCCTGACGGCAGCCGATACGAAGTCGCTAGCCTATAGCGTTCTGACCGACGCCCAGAAGCATCGCTTCGAAGAAAATCTTGAGTTGGACTTTTCGTTCGGCCTAAAGAACCTGGCACGCTTCCGCGGAAACGTTTTCAATCAGCGCGGTGCTGTGGCCGCCGTCTTTCGTACCATCCCCTGGGAAATTAAGAATTTTGATGCCTTGGGTTTGCCTACGGTCGTCCGAGGGCTTTGCGACAAACCGCGCGGACTCGTCCTTGTGACCGGCCCGACCGGTTCCGGCAAGTCCACGACGCTCGCCGCCATGCTCGACAAGATTAACGCCGAGCGCGAAGAGCACATGATCACCATCGAGGACCCCATCGAGTTCCTCCATAACCACAAGAAGTGCCTGGTGAACCAGCGCGAAGTCCACGCGGACACCCACTCCTTTGCGAATTCGCTTCGTGCTGCACTCCGTGAAGACCCCGACGTCGTCCTCATCGGCGAAATGCGCGACCTCGAAACCATCGAATCGGCGCTGCGTATCGCGGAAACCGGTCACTTGACCTTTGCCACGCTGCACACGAATTCCGCAGCTTCTACGATCAACCGTATTATTGACGTCTTCCCGGCTCACCAACAGCCGCAAATTCGCGCGCAGCTCTCCATGGTGATGGAAGGCATCCTTTGCCAGGCGCTTCTTCCGCGCGCGGACAACCGCGGCCGCGTGATGATCATGGAAGTTCTTATTCCCACGCCGGCCATCCGCAACCTCGTTCGCGAAGACAAGATTCACCAGATCTATTCCGCGATGCAGACCGGTACCGGGCAGACGGGCATGCAGACGTTCAATCAAGGACTTGCGAACGCATATTTTTCGAAGCTCATCACGCTGGAATTGGCTCTTTCGCGTTCGTCCAATGCGGATGAACTGCAGGACATGATAAACCGCGGAGTTTCTTCGCCCGGTGGCAGCGGTCCCGCCAGTTCCAAGTTGCCGGCGGGCAAGCGGTAAAGGTTTTCCGGGCTGTCAGGCCCGCGGCCAAAGGATTTGGTTAGTGGATTTGAAGGATTGAGGAGGAAAGTATATGCCGGTCTTTACTTACAAAGGAACCAATCGTTCCGGCGGAAACGTTAGCGGAGAAGTTTCCGCAACAAGCAAAGCAGAGCTTCAGAACCTGCTTCGGCGCCAGCAGATCACGCCTACGAAGATGTCCGAGAAGGGCAAGGAATTCAACTTGCCGACTTTCGGCTCTGGCGTCAGCGCCAAGGAACTGGCGATCTTCACGCGACAGTTCTCAGTCATGATTGACGCTGGCTTGCCGCTCGTGCAGTGCTTGGAGATTCTCGCGAGCCAGCAGGAAAACAAGATGTTTCAAAAGGTGCTGACCGGAACGCGCGCTTCGGTCGAAGGTGGCGCCACGCTCTCGGCCGCCATGCGCCAATACCCCAAAGTATTCGACTCCCTCTATGTCAACATGGTGGAGGCCGGCGAAACGGGCGGTATTCTTGACACCATTTTGCAGCGGCTCTCTTCCTACATTGAAAAGAACGTCAAGCTGCAGCGCGCCGTCAAGTCCGCCATGGTTTACCCCGTCGGCGTCTTGACCGTTGCGGGCGGCGTTATCATCCTTCTCCTCTGGAAGGTCGTCCCGATTTTCGCCACCTTGTTCGCCGGTTTAGGTGTTGACCTGCCTTTGCCCACCAAGATCGTCATTGGCCTCAGCAACATGATTGGCAGCATCTTCGGTCTCCTCGCGTTGGTGGCCTTGGGAGGCATACTATTCGGTCTCAAGGTCTGGTACGGCACGCCACAGGGACGATATGCCATTGACGCGACTATTCTGCGCTTGCCTGTCATCGGCCTCCTTATGCGTAAGATCGCCGTGGCACGGTTTACCCGCACACTGGGAACGTTGATCGCCAGCGGCGTACCCATCCTCGAAGGTTTGGACATCACCGCCAGGACCGCTGGAAACGCGGTTGTCGAAAGGGCTTTGCAGCAAGTTCGCAAGTCCCTCGAAGAAGGCAAATCGCTTACGGAACCTCTCAAGGACTCGAATGTTTTCCCCGGCATGGTTACGCAGATGATCAGCGTCGGCGAACAGACTGGTGCCATGGATGCCATGTTGCAGAAGATCGCGGACTTCTACGAAGAAGAAGTAGACGCGGCCGTGAAAGACCTCCTCACCGCCTTGGAACCAGTCATGATCGTTTTCCTCGGCGTGGTCGTCGGCGGCGTGGTCATATCCATGTACCTGCCGCTGTTCACCCTGATTGGCAAGTTGAGCTCAGCTCACTGATCGCAGCCTCGCGCTGCCAGCGTTATCCAATTGGCGGAGGGCAGGGAAGGAACTCCCAGCCCTTCGCCATTTCTGTCTAAACTAGAGAGTGCCCGGGGGAATACTGGGGTCAGGATCGCGGGCAATCCATGGATCAAAGTTCGACAACAAGAGAATGGCTTGGCTGGCTGACCCGTGTCCGTCTGCTCACGATTCTCTTGATACTGGTGGTCGACCTCATCTGGCCGCAGTACGTCCTTCCCGCTGGCACGAACCGCTACTTCCTTCCTCTCTTGCTCATTTGGGTCACTTTGGGCCTTTTGCACATTGGGCTGATCCGATGGTTGCCGCGTTCCAGGTGGCAGGGCGTATTGCAGGTTGCCACCGACGTAATCATTATTTCGGCTCTCGTCTATACGACTGGTATCCAGGAAAGCTATCTCATCTCCCTCTACTTACTGGTCATCATCGTGGCCAGCATTTTGTTTTCGCGTCGCGCCGCCTTTATCACCACTGCCGTATGTCTGTCCATCCTAGGCGGGATGACCACGCTGGCTTTTGCAGGGAAAATTCCCCGCACCTTCTTGCTTGTTCCGACGCCCGAAGGACTCCGCGTCTGGTTTCTCAGCAACCTCTTCGGATTCCTCGCGGTTGCCTATCTATCCAGCCTGCTTGCGCAATCCCTCCGCCGCAAGGGAATCGAACTCGAGGAAAAACGCGAAGAGCTTCTGGAACTCCAGGACTTTACGGAAGACATCATTCATTCGATGCGCGGCGGATTGCTGACGACGGACCTGGAAGGGAGGATTGTTCTCCTGAATCGCACTGGGGAAGAGATTCTCGGATACCGATTTGTCGATATACGCGGCCGAAAGTTGCCTGAGCTCGACGAAAATTTTTGGTTGCCTGGTCTGAAGGGTCCCACCGATCGGCCCATAGTCCGCAGGGAGATCGACTTCCGCACACCGGACGGTCAGCAGAGATATCTGGGCATTTCCGTCTCTCCCTTGCGTACTAGAAATTCTTCGCGGAGCGGCCACGTTTTTAATTTTCAGGATCTAACCGAACTTCGAAGACTTGAACAAGAATTGGCGACCAGAGATCGCATGGCGGCGCTGGGCAGGCTTTCGGCCGCGATCGCCCACGAAATTCGGCAGCCGCTGACAGCCATGGCCGGCGCCGTCAAAGAATTGGCGCGTCTCGTCCCACTCGAGGAGGACGAGAAACACCTGGTGAACATCGTCAGCCGCGAATCGGAGCGTTTGAACCATATCATCACGGATTTTCTGAATTACTCGCGCGAGAAGACCTACGAATTTCACGAAGCGGATGTTCGCGGCTTACTGGATGAAACGCTCACCCTGCTAGAGAAGAAGCCCGAAATCGAGAATAAGTACCAGATCGTTCGCACATACAACGGAGCCGAGCTGCGGGCGCGCGTGGACGCAAGCAAAATCAAGCAGGTTTTCTGGAATCTTTCCGATAACGCTCTTCGCGCCATGCCGGGCGGCGGAACGCTCAGCGTGGGCATTGAGCTGCTCCCGTTCTGGCTGCGCATTGCTTTCCGGGATACTGGAATCGGCCTCGACGCGAAACAGCGCGCAAAAATCTTCGAACCCCTCCAGTCCGGATTTGAGGGCGGTACCGGCCTGGGACTTTCCATCGTGTATCAAATTGTGCAGGCGCATAGCGGCAGAATCAGTGTGATCTCCGAGAAAGATCGCGGTGCGGAGTTCATTATCGAATTGCCACGAACGGCGTGAGGTCCTATGCAAGGAACTAAAGCAGCGGTCAAGGAAACTCACAACGAATTGGTCCACATTCTTGTGGTGGACGACGAGCGCTCCATTTGCGAGCTTCTGGAGATAACCTTTCGCAAGGAGGGGCACCGCGTCGAAGTGGCCCACAGCGTCGAAGCTGCCAAGCGAAAGCTCGAATCGCAGATCTTCGACATTATCATTTCGGATGTGCGGATGCCTGGAGCGACCGGCGTCGACCTCCTGAAATTTACGAAGGAGATTTCTCCCAACTCCTTTTTCCTGCTGATCACCGGCGTGCCTACGGTGGAAACCGCCATCGCGGCTATTAACTCCGGGGCGGATCGCTACGTCATAAAGGACCACGAACTGGTCGATCAGCTTCGCCGCGCGGTGAAGGAAGTTGCCGAGAGCCTGAAGTGGAAAAAGGAAGCCGGTTACCTTCGCCGCGAACTGCGCCGTTTGACCGGCCTCGACAATATCATCGGGCAAAGTCCAAAGATGCGCGCCATCTTTGACTTAATCCAAACTATTGCTCCGCAAACCAGCCGCGTCCTGATCACCGGCGAGAGCGGCACCGGAAAAGAATTGGTAGCCCGTGCCATTCACGAAAATAGTCTGCGCGCTCAAGCTCCCTTTATCACCATCAACTGCGGCGCTTTTCCAGAAACGCTTTTGGAATCCGAACTATTTGGCTACATGAAAGGCGCATTCACTGGTGCCAACGAGAATCGCCAGGGACTTTTCCAGGCAGCGCATGGCGGCACACTCTTCATGGACGAGATCGGCAACATGAGCTTGACGATGCAGGTAAAACTTTACCGCGTTCTGCAGGAAGGCAAAGTCAGGCCCATTGGCAGCACCGAAGAGATTGACGTCGATGTTCGTATTATTGCGGCCACCAACAAGGAGTTTGAAAAGGAAATTGCTGAGGGCCGCTTTCGCGAGGATTTGTATTACCGATTGAGCGTCATTCCCATCCAGCTCCCGGCTTTGCGTGAACGTCGCGAGGATATTCCGCTGCTTGCAAGACACTTCCTGGAGACCTTCCGAAAGACGATGGAGAAGCCTATCGAGGGGCTTTCACCTGAAGCCGTTCGCCGCCTGGAAACCTACGATTGGCCAGGAAACGTACGCGAGCTCGAGAACACCATGGAACGCGCGGTTGCCCTTGAGACTACCGGGGAGATATCCTTGCGCGTTCTTCCCGACCGCATTGCCGGTTACTCATCCGTGGGCGCTACCGCAGGAGGTGCGGCTGGCGAGGCGGCCTTCCCGGCAGAAGGCCTCGACTTCGAAAAAGAGATTGCTGAAACCGAGCGAAGATACCTCCAAGCCGCCCTTGAGAAAGCCCACGGTGTCCGTACCAAGGCCTCCGATCTTCTTAAGATTAGCTATCGCTCATTTCGGCACTACGCTAAAAAGCATAATTTGTAGAATTGGGTGCCTCAATCCGCGCGATGTAGTGCAAGGCGGACTTGAGAGATCGGCTTCGCCCGAGAGGGAACGCCTCTTTATGGCTGAAAAAAATGACACAAAGTGTCGACCAACTGCCTTTTCGGCCATAGATGGCGGGGCGACCTCCGCGCCTCGATTCTCAATTGCCCCCAAGCTATAGATAACAAACGACTAACTGCATTATGAACTTATAATCGGCGTACACGGCAGGATGGTTCCTCTATTGCCTATATCGGGGTGTACTCTGGAATCGAAATTACCTCAATCTCTCAAGGAGAACGAATGAAGAAGCAGAAGGGTTTCTCACTTATCGAATTGCTGATCGTTGTGGCGATCATTTTGATCATCGCAGCGATCGCGATTCCGAACTTGCTCCGGTCGCGTATGGCGGCCAACGAAGCTTCCTCGGTTGGTTCGATCCGTACGATCAACACCTCCGCAGTGACGTATTCGTCCACCTATCCGTCAAACGGCTTTCCAGTTTCTCTGGCAGCCATGGGCGGAGCAAATCCTTGCACGGCAGCTCCGGCCAATGCTTGCTTGCTTGACCCCGTCCTTTCGGCAGGCACGAAGAGCGGCTATACATTCGCATGGACCGGCGACGGCCAGACTCCTTCGGTCAACTACACCGTTACGGGTCTGCCGGTTGTGGTGGGCAGCTCCGGTCAACGCGGATTCTTCTCTGATCAGTCCGGCGTGATTCGTTACACGACGAACGGCGCTGCACCGACAGTTGCTAGCCCGCCATTGCAGTAAGCTAGCATGCCTGGGCTGAGGTTCTGGCCTGGCAAGAGTAAGGTTTGACAAGAGCACGGGACTTCGGTCCCGTGCTTTTGCTTTTGGTCTGCTCCCGATTCTTGCCAGTTCTAGCTCGACGGAAAGCCAAAGGGAGGGCCCCACTTTGTTACAGAATGCCGTTTTTTGTCATCGAAAGCGCCACAAAGCGTCATTCCGGGGTCGCTTCCTCGGCTAGATAAGGGGCAAACCAATCTTTGGTCGGGCCGTAACTATGTAAGTATCTGATAAAACAAGGCTTACATAAATTCCGTGGAAGGCGAAGCGCGCCCAAGTCTGGCATTCCCCTTGCCTATTAGTAGTCCGTGCTCTGGCACCAAAACTACTTAAACTCTCAAGGAGACAGCATGAAGAAGCAGAAGGGTTTCTCACTTATCGAATTGCTGATCGTTGTGGCGATCATTTTGATCATCGCAGCGATCGCGATTCCGAACTTGCTCCGGTCGCGTATGGCGGCCAACGAAGCTTCCGCGGTTGGTTCGATCCGTACGATCAACACCTCCGCAGTGACGTATTCGTCCACCTATCCGTCAAACGGCTTTCCAGTTTCTCTGGCAGCCATGGGCGGTGCAAATCCTTGCACGGCAGCTCCCGCAAACGCGTGCTTGCTTGATCCCGTTCTTTCGGCAGGTACGAAGAGCGGCTATACGTTCGCTTGGACCGGTGACGGCCAGACTCCTTCGGTCAACTACACCGTTACGGGTCTGCCGGTTGTGGTGGGCAGCTCCGGTCAACGTGGATTCTTCTCTGATCAGTCCGGCGTGATTCGTTACACGACGAACGGCGCTGCACCGACAGTTGCTAGCCCGCCACTGCAGTAAGCTAGCATGCCTGGGCTGCGGTTCGGGCCTGGCAAGAACACAGTTTAACAAGAGCACGGGACCTCGGTCCCGTGCTCTTGTTTTTGTGGGCTGCGGATCTGCGATTCTCAATTCGGGAGTCCAAGTCCACTTTGTGAACTCCTCTGCAAGTCTCGACCGATTGATTTCCCCAGACTCTTGGATCCACCGCCACTTTTCGTCTTTTGGGTCTTGCTGAACGACGGTAAATGTCACTGTTTGATTTGGCGAAGCCTTTCTCTCGCGCTAAAATATTAAAAAGACAACCACTTAGTGAATCAATTTGGTTGGTCGATTGGCCTCTAGAATGCTTCTAATGGGTCAGTCTGAAGCGTGTGGTACGGAGCGACTTGAACGGGTCTGTATTGTGGGAATAATTTTATGAAGAAAAAACAGGAAGGATTCTCCCTAATTGAATTGCTTATAGTTGTGGCGATCATTCTGATTATGGCCGCCATTGCCGTACCGAACTATTTGCGTTCGCGGCTTGTGGCCAACGAATCCTCGGCCGCACAGTCTCTTCGTACCATCAATACAGCCGCGGTCACGTACGCCAGCACCTACTCTACGACTGGCTACCCAGCAACTTTGGCGGCTCTCGGTGGGGCTACGCCGTGCTCGGCCGCTCCGGCAAACGCGTGTTTACTCGACACGGTCCTCAGCGGCGGAACGAAGGCTGGTTATAGCTTTGTATTCACTGGTGACGGGAATACGCCTTCGGTTGGGTACACTCTTGCCGCTACTCCCGTTTCGCTAGGTGTTTCCGGCCAGCGCATGTTTTGTACCGACGCTACAAGCGTGATTCGCTACGATCCCAGCGGATCGGGCTGCACCTATACCAGCGCTCCGATTCAATAGACGAGCGCTGAAGCCTGCAAGAATGTCGTGAATTTGGAAAGAGCGCGGGCGTTTCCCCCGCGCTCTTCTTTTTTCTGGTCCAACCAAGTTCGCATAGCACGGTTTGCGGACAGTCATGGTCTTGTTAAACTACGTGCCATGCGTGCGTTCTTAGCCTATGGCTGTGCGATGCTGGCAGCTTTTTTCGCCACTACCCCCGAGTCAAAACCGATTGCAGCAAAACTGGAAGCGCGCTACCGCGGCGCGCACACTCTGCAGGCAACTTTTCTTGAGCGCTACTCAGAGAGCGGCCAGGTGGTGCGTTCCGAAGCGGGGATCGCCTATTTTCGCCGGCCCGGAAAAATGCGCTGGGAATACGAATCTCCAGAAAAAAATCTCTTTATGGTAGATGGCAAGATGGCGTGGTTTTATGTTCCCGCGGATCACACAGTCACGCGCGCCCCCGCCAAACAAAGTACGGATTGGCGGACGCCGTTGGCGCTGCTTGCAGGGGAGATGAAATTGTCGCGTGTTTGCGCGCGCGTCGAACCCACCACCGTAGAAAAGCCGGACACCGTCGGGAATACGGTCCTCTATTGCCCCCTGCGCGACGAAGAAAGCGCTCCCAAGTCCGCCTCAGCGGATACGGCAGAGGCTAGTCCAGATCAATCTGTGTACCTCGAAGTCGCGCCCGACACTGGGAACCTTGCCCGTGTGTTAGTTCGCGAGAAGGGCGGCGTCGTGGTCGAGTTCAAGTTTGCCGACTGGCGCTTCGATCCTCCCCTTGCGGACTCTTTTTTTCGCTTCGAGGTACCGCCCGGCGTCGCCATCGTCAACGCCGATTCCTCCGCCGATTCAAGGCTTTAGGGTTAATTTCAGGTTAATTTGCAGGGACGTTTCCCAGAAGGCACAGCCAACCCCTGGCCACTACTCCGCATACTAACTAGATGAGGTAAACTGTTAGGCATGGGGGAATTTGTCTGCCGCGTTGCTGACGCAAACGGCCGGGTCTTCTCGCACGTCGAGCCTGCGGGGTCGTTGGCAGAGGCGCGCCAGAAACTGGTTGAGAGGGGTCTTTTCGTCTACTCCGTGGAAAATCGGAGCAGCCTGCTTGGCATGTTTTCCAAACGCCGCAGGGAACGACAGCTCGGCGGCTCGGACTTCCTGATCCTCAACCAGCAGTTCAACACACTCATTAAAGCTGGTTTGCCGATTCTTCGTGCACTGGATCTTCTTGCGGATCGTGCTACTTCTCCGAAGCTTCGTCCCGTGCTCTCCAAAGTTCGCGACCGCGTTCGCGAAGGGAAGTCGCTCTCCGAAGCTATCTCCGAAGCAGGAGTATTTTCCAAGGTTTACGCCACGGCCATTCTCGCCGGCGAAAAGAGCGGAAATCTCTCCGGAGTTCTCGACTATTACATCGCCTACCAGCGTGTGAGCACGGGCGTTAAGAAAAAAGTTCTCGCTACTTTGGTGTATCCCACTTTGCTGATCACCGTTGCGACCATCATCGTGACGTACCTCGTCACCTTCGTAATCCCCAAATTTGCGCTTCTCTATCGCGACCTGAACGTGGAACTACCTGGGCCCACTCAGTTTCTTATTGCGCTCACTGTCGATTACCGGTACTTCGTGATCGGCGCTTTCGCGCTCGTATTTCTTGCGGCATTTGGCATCCTGCTTTGGTCGAGGACGGAAGAAGGCGGAGCGGCGCTTGACCGCATGAAATTTCGCATTCCGGTCATAGGCGACACGCTTCTGAAATTCCAGGTGGCGCAGTTTTCGCGCACGCTGGCTACGCTGTTGACGGGCGGCACCCCGTTAGTCGCTGGCTTGCAAACAGCCTCGGATGCTATCAGCAGCAAACTAATCCGGTCGACCGTTACGCAAGCCACGCAGGCAGTCCGCGAGGGCGAATCGCTTAGCAGCGCCCTGGCCTCGAAAGGAACCATGCCCGCGCTCGCCCTGGATATGATCGAAGTTGGCGAATCCAGCGGTGCCCTGGCTCCCATGCTAACCAGCGTTGCTGAATTTTACGAAGAAGAAGTGGGCGTCAGGCTTTCCGCCCTTGTGGCTGTCATCGAACCCGTTATTCTTATATTCATGGGTCTGTTGGTGGCTTTTATTTTGATTTCACTCTATCTGCCGATTTTCTCGTTCTCTCTGACGAACACGGCGCCAAAGTAGAAAAAGGAAACAGTGGCCACACAAGAACACAATTGGACTCCGGGTGACGCCGAGCCGATCGACGAACGAGAGATTGCACGCAAGCTCGCAGGTAGATACCGCTGCGCCTTCGTCGATCTAAGCGAGCAGCGCATTGATCCGGAACTTTTCCGCACGATTCCCGCGGACTTGATGTTCCGCTACAACTTTGTGCCGCTCGAAGTGCAGAACAATACGCTTTCGATCGCCGTCTCCGATCCCAGCCTGGTGTTGCTCAGCGACGAGCTTCCCCTGCTTCTGGGTAAGAAGCTGGCCATCAAGGTGGCCACTGCGAAGCAGATTGGCGACATCCTCAAGCGCACCGAACAATCGCAGCGCGTTCTCGAGCAAGCCACCGAAGCCTTCACGCTTCAAGTTTCCAAGGAAGAAGAAGAGAGCGAAGAGACTATATCCGGCGACCGCCTGACGCGCGACACCTCCGTCAGCCCGGTTGTGCGGCTAGTCGAAACGATTATCTTCACCGCGCTCGAACGCCGCGCGAGTGACATTCATATCGAAGCGCGCGACACCGAAGTGGCCGTCAAGTACCGTATCGACGGGGTGCTGCAACACGCCATGCAGCCGATCGCCAAGGAATGGCATTCAACCGTTCTCTCGCGCATCAAGGTTCTCAGCGATTTGGACATCGCCGAACGCCGCGTCCCGCAAGACGGCCGCTTCCGTGTGAAATACAAAGGCCGCTTCATTGACCTGCGCGTTTCCATCATGCCAGCGAGCCACGGCGAAGACGCCGTGTTGCGCGTTCTGGACAAGGAAACGCTCTCCGAAAAATTCCAAAGCCTAAGTCTCGACGTTGTTGGTTTTTCCGAGCTTGAGGTCAAGCGCTTCCGACGCTACATTTGCGAGCCGTATGGCATGGTGCTCGTCACCGGTCCGACTGGGTCAGGCAAAACGACCACTCTTTATGCCGCCATCAACGAAATCAAAACGGACGAGGACAAGATCGTCACGATCGAAGACCCAGTCGAATATCAGCTCAAGGGCATCACGCAAATCCCTGTTAACGAGAAAAAGGGCCTGACCTTCGCGCGCGGCTTGCGTTCCATTCTTCGCCACGATCCCGACAAGATCATGGTCGGCGAAATCCGCGACCAGGAAACCGCGCAGATTGCCATTCAATCCGCCCTCACCGGGCACTTGGTCTTCACCACAGTACATGCCAACAACGTCACCGACGTGATCGGCCGCTTTATCAACATGGGAGTCGAGCCGTACAATTTCGTTTCCGCACTGAACTGCATCATGGCGCAACGTCTCGTGCGCGTAATCTGTGAAAATTGCAAGCGCCCGAAAAACTTCTCTGCAGCTGAACTGAAAGAAGCAGGTCTCGATCCCGCGGCATGGGCCGACGTCGTGTTGTCCGAAGGCGCCGGCTGCCTCGAATGTTCGGGCACTGGCTTTCATGGACGCACAGCCATCTGCGAATTGCTGGATTTGACCGATCGCATTCGCGAAATGATCGTGGACCGCCGCCCGACTTCCGAAATCAAGCGCACTGCTCGCGAAGAGGGCATGATCACTCTTCGGGAAAGCGGCTTGGCCAAAATTCGCGCCGGTATGACTACCGTCAAAGAAATCAATAAGGTGACTTTCGTTGAGTAGCGCCGCCACATTTCACCAAGGGATTTACAAGAGCGACCTCGTGCGCCGCGTCGCGCGGTGGCTTGACGCCACGCCGCATCCGCCTCTGGCCATCGAAATTGGACTCGACCGCGTCGCAGGCGCGCGCTGGACGAGAACCGGTAGCGTAGAAGGTTACGCCGTCGAGGTTCTTCCCCCAGGCGCTTTGGTGCCCTCAGCGGTCGAAACCAATATCATAAATGCGGCTGCTCTCAAGTCAGCGATCACCGGCGTGTGCTCCACTCTGCGCGCCAAGGACGAAAGCGTTGCGCTGATTTTGCCCGACCCGGTTATTCGTGTCTTCGTTCAGCATTTCGACGACTTTCCTCGCTCGAAAGAAGAAGCCGATCCCATGTTGCGTTGGAAGCTGAAAAAGAGCGTTCCTTTTGAAGTCGACGAAACGCTCATTTCCTACATGCGGCAATCACCGCGCGAAGTGGGAGTGGACGTTGTCACCGCGCTGGCCCGCCTGCGCATCATCCGCGAATACGAGTCCCTCGCCGAAGCGGCAGGCCTGCATCCTGGAGTTGTGCTCAGCTCCTCGCTTGCAGCGATCGCGCTGGTGGAAGAACACAAGCCCACACTTCTCGCGCGCGTTTCCGGTCCTTCTTTGACTACCGCGATCATCCGGGAAGGCGTGCTCTGCGGCTACCGTTGCACAGAATTGCCCGCGCGCGGCGCTGAACTTACGCCGCACATGCTGCTTGAGGACATTTATCCGGTGGCCGCGTATTACCAAGACACATGGCAGGAAGGCATTCAATCCGTTCGCGTTGCAGGACTCGGAGCTCGTCTGCCCGAATTTGTGCGGCCCCTCGAAGAAGAGTTTCATTGCGAAGTCCACTCGCTGCTTCAAGCAGGCGTTTCCGAAGGCCGTATCCCAGCCGATGCGCGCCCTATGGCCGACCGGGAATTGGATGGATTAGTCGGCTGGATGTTGCATCGCGGCTAGAATAGTTCGGTTTGAGTTTCGAGTGAGGGAGCAAAAGGAGAAGAATGAGGATTCGGCTCAATCTAGCGACCAAGCCTCTTGTGGCGCACCGGAAATTTGTTGCCGGTGCAGGGCTGGTTGGTGCTATTGCGGCGATCGTTTTCCTGAGCCTTGGCTGGCACGTCTACCTGGCGCGCAAAGCGAACGCCGAAATGCGAGCCAAATCCGCAAAAATACTTCAGCAGGTGGCGGAGCTCGAACAGCAGCGCAAATCCCTGGAACTCTTCTTCAACCTCGACGAGAATCGCAATCTGCACGACCGCGCCGCCTACATCAACAGCCTCATCGATGCGCGTAGCTTCAACTGGACGCTGATGTTCATGGATTTAGAGAAAGTACTTCCCGCTGGTGTGCGGGTCGTCAGCATCGAGCCGAAGCAGGAGAAGGGCCGCATCGAAGTGAAATTCATCATCGGCGCCACAAGTGATGAAGCCAAAGTCAAATTCCTGAAAGCCCTGGAAGAGTCGCAGACGTTTACGCACATCGAACTGGGTAGCGTGCACCGTCCCTCAGCAGGGACAAGCACGGACCAGATCGTCGTCGAGCTGAATGCGGAATACTTGAGGAGCTGATGCACCGCGACTTCACATTGCAAAAGCGCGCAATCCTTGTTGTCCTCGGATTGCTTTTGGCTGCGGACCTCGGGCTGGCCATCTATAGCTGGCGGCTGTCCTCTTCACCTCAAACGCCACAGAGGGAATTTGACGAGCAGAATACGAAGCTTGGCGTCCTGCGAGGCGACATCAAGTCGGCGCAATCCATCAAAGACAACATGCCCCTTACGCGCAGCGATTGCGACAAGTTTGAAAAATCGCTTCCTGTAACGAGCGCGAGCTCTTCAGCCATCGCTTCCGAGTTTGATGAAATCGCGAAGAAGTCCAATCTGAAGCTGGATACCCTCACCGCCCATCAGAAAGAAATAGCCAATCGCGGCGTTGCCGAAGTCAGCATCGAGGCCACCGTCACGGGCGACTACAGCAGTGTCGTCCGGTTCGTCAACGGTTTGCAGCGCTCGCAAAGATTCTACGTCCTCGATGGCTTGGCGCTCGCCACGGATACGCAAAATCAAGCCGCTCAAGGACCCATTCGCGTCGCACTCCATTTGCGGACTTATTTTCGGGATGCGGCATGAAGCAGAAACAACAAATCATCGTGCTTATCGTGCTCGTGGTTGTCGCTGCGCTGGTATGGGGCTTGGAGATGCACAATCGGGCTCCCAACGCCGTAACGACGAGCTTCATTCAAAATTACACGCCCTTGGGGGAGGACAACCCGCAAATTCGCTGGGGCTTACTCAAGCGTGCGCAGGAAACCGAATACAAAAGCAACGGCCGCAACCCGTTCAGCATGATTGCGCCTCCTTCACCGGAGGAAGTGAAAAAGGAAAACGACGCCAAGCTGAATCAGGCGCCGCCACCACCGCCGCCGCCTCCACCGCCGCCCACGAGAGCCCAAGCGCCGCCGAATCTCAAATTTTTTGGTTACGGCACGATTCCGAATGGATCACCGCGGCGCGCTTTCATTACCGATGGCGAAGACATTTTCATCGTGAGTGAAGGTGACACGCTGCTGGGCCGCTATCGCATCATCAAGGTCGGCAATTCAAATCTCGAGTTTCAGGAGATTTCGACCGGTCTTCCTGGCTCCATGCCATTGGATGAACAGGCAGCACCACCATCCGCATGAAAAATAGACGCGCATTAACGAACGCCCGAAATAGCCAAGGCGGCTACGCCCTGCTTCTGGTTGTGTTTCTGCTCGCACTGCTTGTCGTCGGCACCATGTCGATCAGTTTGCGTGTGCTTACGCAGGGCCGGCGGGAAAAAGAAGAGGAAATGATCTGGCGCGGCAAGCAATATACCCGCGGGATCAAACTTTATTATCGCAAGTTGGGCCGCTTCCCAAATTCAATGGACGACTTGGTCAAACCAAAAGTCGGCAATCTCCGTTTCATGCGGCAAGCATATAAAGACCCGATGAACAAGGAGGACGGCTCGTGGCGTCTGATCTACGTTGGCCCAGGGGGAAATCTTATCGGCAGCCTTAAACCGCCACAGGGCGGCATCCAAATGCCCGTTGCCGGCGGGCAAGCTGGCGGCGCTGCGGGTTCTACCTTTGGAAGCTTTGGTAGTCAGCCGACGCCTGTCCCCGCTGGCGGCATTGGGGCGCCTGGCGCTGCTCCTGCTGCTCCCGGAACTGGAACGCTGGGTACCGGGGCAACCGGCACAGGCGCACAAGGAACAGACGCAACCGGCACAGGGACTGATTCTCAAGCGGTTCCGACAGCTAATACGCCTGTCGTCATGGGCGGCAACATTATTGGGATAGGCAGCAAGATCAATCACCCCTCCGTGATTGTCTATGAGACGGCGCACAATTATCGCCTGTACGAATTTATCTGGGATCCATCGAAAGACGTGGGTGTTGGCGCTGCGCCGGGGACGCCAATCGGAACGCCTCCGGGCACCGGAGCGCCAGGTCAAAATCCCATAGGTTCACCGAACAATCCCCTAAGCCCGCCGCCAGCTCCTCCAACAGCCGCGCCGCCTAACCCAAATCCAACGCAACAGTAATTCTGTCGTAGGGGCACGGCACGCCGTGCCCGTCCCATGCTGAAAATAATCCGCAAGCCAGCAAATGGCGCAATTCAAGCTGTCCACTAACATCATAAATTTTAGAATTAGGATTAATTCGAAAGGTTTAGCTGCAAGGCGGCTAGATCTTTGCTCGGCGTTGGTGCTAGAGAAGGAATGATTTTCTTATCCGACGGAGCTGGTGCAACTTCAAGCGATAACCCCGCTTTGCTCTTTTCGTACCCGCGCTTCACCCGCCGAATGTAGGAAACCGTCTCGGCATACGGTGGCACTCGCCCGAACTGCTGAACGCGCTCCGGTCCTGCATTGTAAGCGGCCAAAGCAAGCGACAGGTCATTGTTGTAGCGTTGCAGCAAGTCGCGCAGATAGTGCGTTCCTGCATCGACGTTTTCTTTGGGGTCAAAAATATTTTGCACTCCGAATCGCGTCGCCGTCTGGGGCAATAGCTGCATTAACCCGCGCGCGTTCTTCTTCGAGATGGCTTTTGGATCGAAATTCGATTCCGCAGCGATCACGCTGAAGATCAGGTCGGCATCCACGCTGTAGCGTGTGGCCGCTGCCTTCACAATTTCATGCAGTGGTGCTGCCGGAGCGATCGAGGGAGGCAGCGGAGCAAACGTATCTTCCGGGTCTATCGATACGATTTCTTCCATGGGAACTTCTACCACACCGCCCGCTATTTGGAGTCGATACTTGTCGCCAAGAAGTTGATAACTGGTCACATGAAGCCGCTGGCCGTTTCGCAGATTCACATACTCCGCGCGCAAACTCGGCGCGACTACGAACAGAAGTGCGCACGAGAGTAGAGCAGACTTCAGGCGCACGGTGCGGCCTCTCGCAAAGCAAAATGTTCGATGGCTGCCGCTACGCCGCTATCATCGTTGCTTGCTGTTTCGTGCCAGCCAAACCCTTTCAATTCCGCTACCCCGTTCCCCATCACTACCGGAATGCCCGCGAACGTGAGCATCTCCAAATCGTTGCGATTGTCGCCGATAGCCAGAACTTCTTCGCGAGAGACTCCGCGCAAAGCGGCCCACTCCGCCAGCGAAGCGCCTTTGGAACAAACCGGATTGATCACGTCGATCATCGAAAAATTTCTGCTTTCGTAGACGGTTACGGCGAGCGCGAACTCTGCTGCGAATGCCGCGCCACGAAGCGCCGCCTCAGCATCCCGCATCCGCGCGATGTTGCCGCTCAGCATCACCTGGATAGGATCTTCAGTGAGACAACTCTCTAGCGGATTTGCCAGTCCCAGGAATTCGCGATTGCGTGTGTAGTAAGCGGTGCGAATGGGATCGTCTTCGTTTATCGACTCAACGACAATCTGATTTTCGTGCCGGCGATCAAACACGACTCCAGCGCAATCTCGCCAGGGTCGTGTCAATTCCAAGATCCGTCGGGCGGTCTCCCGAGCCAGCAGGTGGCGCACATGCGTCTCGCCGTCGAAGGTGCGAATGACAGCTCCGTTGCTGACTATCATGGTCAACGGCGCCTCGATCTGGCGCGCAATGGGAAGGGCAAAATCATAGCGTCGTCCGGTCACAAGGGCGACTTCGATCCCTCGCTTGGTGGCCTCGGCGATGGCGGCCCGGTTGGCCTCCGGAAGCTGCCAACGGCTATCCAGAAGGGTGCCATCAATATCCAGGGCGATCAGCCGGACACTCATTTATTCATTATACCTTCAATCTGAGATGCCTACCGAAACGCCAGCGACCCCCTGCCGCCAAAAGAATAGCCAAAAAGGCCTGTGATAGACTTCCGCGATGAGCAAACGAACCAATGTTTTGGAGTTGGAATGCTCCGCCTGCGCGAAGAAGTATGATTCCACCGTTGAGCAGCACCTTTGCACCTGCGGCAAGCCGCTATATGCGAAGTACGACCTGAAACTGGCTGCTAAAACGCTCAACTTGGAGAGCCTCAAATCGCGTCCAAAATCGCTTTGGCGTTACGCCGAAGTCCTGCCAGATGACCCTCCGGTAACGCTCGGAGAAGGAATGACGCCCCTGCTACCTGCCAAGAGATTAGGTGCAAAGCTCGGTGTATTTAACCTATTGGTTAAATACGAGGACCTGAATCCCACTGGGTCGTTTAAGGCTCGCGGCATGACTGCAGCGGTCACAAGAGCCAAGCAATTGAACGCAAAGACTTTAGCTGCCCCAACGGCAGGGAACGCCGGCGGAGCCCTGGCGGCTTATGCTGCAGCGGCTGGTATTCCCGCAGTGATCGTCATGCCCGCGGATACGCCTTCAGCCAACGTTATGGAATGCCATGCATTTGGCGCTAAAGTCATAAAAATAAATGGCTTAATCTCCGACTGCGGTAAATATGTCGCCGAGCACAAGGACCGCGAAGGCTGGTACGACGTTTCCACCTTGAAGGAGCCCTACCGCATCGAAGGCAAGAAGACCATGGGTTACGAGCTTTGGGAGCAGTTGGGCGGGAAGCTGCCGGATGTGATTCTTTATCCTACGGGTGGAGGCGTCGGCCTCATCGGCATGTGTAAAGCGTTTGACGAAATGCAGGAGATGGGCTGGATCGGAGCGGAGAGGCCTCGGATGGTCGCGGTGCAAGCGGAAGGCTGTGCGCCAATCGTCAAAGCATGGGAAGCGCAGCGGGCGACCTCGGACTTTTTTCAAAACGCAGCGACCTTGGCTTCAGGACTTCGCGTTCCAGGACCGCTCGGCGATTTCCTTATCTTGCGTATGCTCAAGCAAACTCACGGGACTGCCCTGACGGTAACGGATGAAGAGATGCTGCAGGATGGGAAAGAACTCGCATCGCTGGAAGGAATTTTCGCCGCACCCGAAGGCGCTGCCACAGTGAGTGCCACGCGCAAGCTCGCGACTTCTGGTTGGATCAAGCCGCACGAAACCGTCGTGCTATTCAATACTGGGACAGGGTACAAATATTCGGAAGCGTGGCAACGCGCCCTGCAGGCGTAAACTTTCAAACCTCTATGAAGACACACCGAATTTATTACGACGATGCCTACGTTAAAGAGTTCGACGCCCGAGTCATGTATTGTGAAGTACGACCGCCGGACGTGAATTCAGGAGTTACGTCGCAAGTGTGGGGACTGGTTCTCGATCGCACCGCTTTTTATCCGACGTCCGGCGGCCAACCAAACGATTTGGGTAAAATCGGAGATGCGAATGTACTCGATGTCCGCGATGATGGCGACGAAATCATTCACATTGTCGATCGCCGCCCCAGTAGCCCGGATGTTCTCGGCTGCATCAACTGGCCACGCCGCTTCGATCACATGCAGCAACATTCGGGGCAGCATCTGCTCTCAGCCATATTTCAAGAACGATATGGGCGGCCGACCGTCTCCTTCCATCTGGGCGTAGATTTTTGCACCATCGATTTGCGAGGTCCCGAGCCTTCGGATGAAGTCCTTGAAGGTGCAGAACGCGCCGCCAACAAAATTATCTTTGAAGATCGGCCCTTAACCGTTCGCTATGGAACGGCGGAAGACTTGGCGGAACTCGGCGTGCGCAAAGAAGTCGACCGCGCGGGAATATTGCGTGCCATCGAAATTGAGGGCGCGGACCTCCAGCCCTGCGGGGGAACGCACGTCAAGAGCACCGGCCAGGTTGGAACGCTTCTTGTGCGGCGTTGCACAAAAATGCGCCAAGACTGGCGAGTTGAATTCGTTTGCGGCGCGCGCGCCGAACGCACTGCTCGTCAGGATTTTCTTCGTATTCGAACGGCGGCGGAGAAACTGAGTTGTGCGCCCGAAGAACTGATCGCAGCCGCGGAACGCACCCTCTCTGAGCGTGAGGCCAATTTCAAGAGGACGCGTGCTCTTCTGCAACGCCTCGCGGAAATAGAGGCAGGCCAAGCCGTGCGCGAAGCCGCGCCAAACTCCGATGGACTTCGCATTGTTCAGCAAGCTGTCGAAGACGCCGAACCCGAATTTTTGGGTCACTTCGCAACGGAGATTGCAAAAACGGAAAAATCGATCGCACTCCTGGCTGGAACGAGCTCGGGAAACATTCTCTTTGCGCAGCATCCTTCTGCTGTAAAAGACATGAATGGCCTTTTAAAACAAGTCTTGGCGAAAGTTGGAGGCAAAGGCGGTGGCACGCGTGATTTTGCTCGTGGCCGTCTCAACGATCCAACGAACGCAGCAAGCGCCTTGGCGCTCGCAAAGGAACTTCTGTCCGGGAACCAGCCTGCCTTCTAGCGCCGTCAAGGGACGACTTGAAATGTGGTGTCCGAATGCGGCCCCTAAAGCCTGCAAGATGAAATAGATCGCCGTTCCACGCAACTCTTTCTGTAACGACTTTTCCTGCCGTTTATACAGCGACCACCCCATAGAACATAAGGCTAGCCATCCCTAGAATTTATCTAGGAGGCGCTCTTAGAGAAATTCTCTGGAGGGATGATCCATGTTGGACTCATTGAAGATGATCGTGGAGTTATTCCGGGTTTTCTCGTTCACCCTTCTGGGGATAACTCTTTGCGTTGCTGGGTACGCGCTGCTGCAAGTGTTTTTGCATGGAGTAACCGCGAAAGCGCGGCATGGGTCGGACGACGCGAGCGCGCAAAATGAGGACCAAAGACAAGATACTTCGATTCATTGGCAGGCATTCCCTGGGGCTTCCCATGCTTCTACAGGATTTACCCGACATGCAAAACATTAGATTTCTGCCACTTTAAAAAATTCAGGCAGCAAAAAATCAGGAAACGAACCATGAGCGCTACGTCTACCAAGCCAGCGAGCGGTATGGGATCCATCCTTCAAATGGAAGAAAAGGGAGTGTCATTCCGCGTGTGGGCTCCTCATGCGCAGTTTGTTTCCGTCATTGGAACATTCAACAACTGGGACAAGCGCGCCAATCCCATGACGAACGAAGGCGATGGGTATTGGTTTCAACATATTGAGAATGCAAAGGCCGGCGACGAGTATCGTTATTTTCTAAAGAATGGCGATGTCGAAGTGACGCGCATTGATCCTTATGCGAGGGAAGTCACCAACTCGGTTGGCAATGCGGTCGTGTATGACCGTTCTTTTGACTGGGGCGACGATAAGTTTCATCTTCCGCCCATCAATGAAATCACTGTCTACGAAATGCATGTGGGCACCTTCGGCGACGGAAAGGGCGACAAGGTCCGCACGTTTCAAGCGGCGATTGAGAAACTCGATTATCTACAGCGCCTCGGCGTGAATGTCATCGAGGTCATGCCAGTTTCTGAGTTCGCCGGCGATCGCAGCTGGGGCTACAATCCAGCGCATCTATTCGCCGTTGAGACAAATTACGGAGGACCGCAGTCATTGAAGGAATTTGTGAAAGCGGCCCACAGCCGAGGAATCGGCGTAGTTATGGATGTGGTCTATAACCACTTCGGTCCGAGCGATCTCGATTTATGGCAATTCGACGGCTGGCAAGAGAATGGGAAGGGCGGCATCTATTTTTACAGTGATTGGCGGGCCGCGACGCCGTGGGGGGAAACACGTCCCGATTATGGCCGCAAGGAAGTAAGGCAATTCATTCGTGACAACGCCATGATGTGGCTGGAAGACTTTCGCATGGATGGCTTGCGAATGGACTCGACGATTTACATTCGTTCCGTGCGGGGAGACAACGATCCGGGGAGCGATCTTCCCGAAGGTTGGAGTTTGACGCAATGGATCAATGGCGAAATTCGCGAAAAGTATCCGACGAAGATATCCATAGCCGAGGATCTGCGAGACAACGCGTGGCTCACGAAATCGATCGGCGAAGGCGGCGCAGGTTACCACACGCAATGGTGCGCGCAATTTGTCCATCCGGTGCGTTCGGTGGCCGTCGCGGCGACGGACGAATCGCGTTCCATGAAAGCTCTGGCTGAAGCGATCGTACAGAGATTTAACGACGATCCCTTTCAGAGAGTGATTTACAGCGAATCGCACGATGAAGTGGCGAATGGAAAGGCGCGCGTCCCTCACGAGATCGACGCGGAGAATTCAGAGGGTTGGTTTGCGCAAAAGCGCTCGACGCTGGCCGCCGCCATTGTTTTCACCTCTCCAGGCGTGCCCATGATTTTTCAGGGCCAGGAATTTTTATCGGGCGGATGGTTTCAAGACAGCCAACCTCTTGACTGGGATCAGCAGAAGGAATACCGCGGTATAGTGCGGCTTTATCGCGACCTCATTGTGCTGCGCCTCAACAAGGAAAATACAACACGCGGTCTCACCGGTTCCAATGTCAACCTGGTTTATCTAGACGAAGCGAAGAATCTCTGTGCATATCATCGGTGGCACGAGGGCGGCCCAGGCGATGATGTTTTCGTAGCCGTAAACTTTGCCAACCAGTGGGTGGAAAACATCACAATAGCTTTCCCGCATGAGGGGCTCTGGAAACTGCGTTTGAATTCGGACTGGTCGGGATACAGCGCCGATTTTGGCTCAGAAGCAACGGATGTTACAGCAAAAAAAGAAAAAGAAGGATTTCTAGCGACCTTAAAAATTCCTCCATACACGGCCCTGATTTATTCGCAGGATCCAGCAAAGCCGGGGGAAGGGAAGTAAACGAGAGTGTCGGGATTGAAACAGAAATTGATTTGCCGAGTGATACGAACACGAGAGAAGAAGTGAAAGGGGACCATATGAGCGACAATCTTCCAAAAATGCCAACACAAGCAGACATCGCCGAGCGCGCGTATCAAATTTACGAGCGGCGTAAATGGGAGCATGGTTACGATATTTCGGACTGGGTGCTTGCAGAACAGGAGCTTCAACAGGAATATCAACAATCCTTGAAATCCGTCAAAGTGCTATCCCCCAGGCCGGAAGAGAAGCGAAAAAGCCAAACCGCTTGAACCAAGCAGATCAAGTGGCTTTATTGCTGACTGGAGTAGCCGTGGGATTTGCAGCCGGTGGATCGGTTTTCTTCACTTCAATTGTTAAATTTGAATCCCGAACATAAGCGGCAGCCGTGGAGGGATCAACCTTCTCAGGCCATTTGGCCCAGTAAAAAATGGGGTGGGGGAAATCAGGAGGAATCGGATTAGCAGCAGACTCGCCACCGAGATGAACTATGAGTTGCGAGGGATCGATTGCCACCTGAATTTGCTTCGCGGGGATTTCCGGCACGGGGCAATTGCAATGAAACCAGGGCCCCGATCCACGGACCTCCAAATTCGAACTTACGAGCATTCCTTCGGCTTCCGTCCAATGACCTAGACCTCTCCCGGGCGCCTCACCGGAATATTGATAAATAGCATAGGCGCGATTTCTTACGGCGGATTCCATGTTCTGACGAAGTTGTTGCATGGAGTCTCCACGCAGGAGTTCGACACACTCGGGCTTTGAGGGCGGATTTGTATGCTTGTTATTAGGCTCCGCAGGTTTCGTATCCACTGACCCTCCGTTTACGTGGACTAATCAAACTTTCAGCGACGCCGACTAGAGGAGTATTACCGAATCCACGTGAATCTGACCTTTGTCAGAGTCCACGTGCGCGTTCACCTGAACGTGTTGGCCCACGTGATCCTTCAGCGTTTCCGCATTGACTACGTCCCAGGACTTTCCACCCTTGTCGGCGACGAACGTAATTGTTGTGTTTTCCGATCTCACTGTGCCTTTAATATCCATCAAATCGGACTGTTTATTATCGTGAGTGGGTGCTTGGAATTTCCCCTGCATAAGTGCCGGAGCTCCCAAGGTCGCAACAATAAGCGGCAGTAGAAATAGCTTCCTCATTTGTGGCCTCGCAGTTTTTCCGTAACTCTCAACTATTCTTTCAGCTTGAGGCGCCGTGGACTTCGAGGCTATCCGGTGGTCACTGTATTTAGCCCGGACGCACAGGGGCAATGCAAAACAGTCGGTGGATGTGGTCTGCAGCGAAATGTTTTGTCAGCTAAGGTAATTCATGGATCGCATCGAATGAGTTTCTCGCGCATTGTCGGGGAACAGTTGCCATGTGAGTGAACAAATAGAGCCATGCCAAGGGGATGTACGGACGTACTGAAACAGAAGTCCAATTGAAAAACGGATTATGGTGAAAAGGAGCAATATTCAGATGACGTGCAGACGAAAATACCTCTCTCCCATCCTGCTAGCGGTGGCACTTTTCTCGACGGCAGCTTTCAATGGCTGTTCGAATCGCACGTACGACCCGACTTACCATGACTATCATGCTTGGGACAGCAACGAGGAAAGTTCCTATCAACGGTGGGAAGCTGAAACGCACCGCGACCACCAGGACTTCCCCAAGCGTACCGGCGACGAACAGAAAGAATATTGGACCTGGCGGCATAACGCTCATTGATAGCAGGCCTTGGGCACTGAGCCACTGGCTAACGTATTCGATTTAGAACGATTTGCGTGGTGCAGCATCTTAGAAGGAGGTCTGATGTATTTCGCGATCGGTGCGGTTGGTTTGCTCTCAGGCCTCCTCTTCACAATGTTTCCCGAATTGAATGAATACCTGAAATTCCGAGCAATGTAGCCGTACCGTCGGCGTTCTACTCCAAGGATTCCTACACAAGCTTACGTGCTCAACCGCAACAGCCCTTCTCACATACAATCCTCAACCTCTTGGAATAGCTCGGCAATATTGCTCTCATTCCTCTCCTGCAAAGTAGAGATCGCGGGTTTTCATGCTACGTACGGTTAGCTTTCCCTTCGGAGCGCCTCTTTCTTCGTAGTCAAGGGCGAGGGAGCTGGGTCCAACTTTGTAGAGCTTGCCATATAAAAACTAACGGGCGAGACCCCAGCCGATTGGCCGAGATCTCGCCCGTTAAGCTTCGTCCCGCCGATTAAGACTTCGGCGGCTTGGCCTGCGCTTGATGCTGCGCAGGCGCCTGGCGTTGCTGCAACTGCTGTTGTTGCTGCGTGTGTTTTTGCGCTAGTTGTTGTGTTTGTTGCTGGTGCTGTTTCTCCACCTGCTGTGTCCTCATGTCGTTAGCCTTCTGTTGAGTCAACTTCTGGTGATCTTGATCCTGCTTATTCTGCAGATTCTGGCGCTCTTTATCCTGCTGCGCCTGCAACTTTGTCTGTTGCTGCTGGTATTTCTTGTCCGTTTTTGCGTTCCCGGTGTTTGGCGGAGCAGGGCGTTCCGCGGCCGGCAGGTCCTTGGGATGGACAGCAGGATTGGGACGAGCAGCAGCCGTGTTTTCTGGATGCGCAGCGGCGGTGTTCTCTGGACGAGCCGCCGATTCATGAACCGCTCCATCTTCTTTGGCAGCTACCACTCCACCACCCTTCAATTCTCCAGGCTTAGCAGTAGCGGCAACAGGCGGCTTGCCGTGGTTTGCGGAAGCGCGCAGCTCAGGGTTAGAGCGTGCTGCTTGGATGTGCTCGGTTTGCGCCGCCACCGGAGCGATATGACGTTCATGTGCGGCCGCTTCTTCTTGTGCAGTGGCACGAGCGTTGATGCCTCCATTGCCACCATTGAAGCTGACGCGGGTGACGGTGGTTTCGTTGACGCGCGTGTTGTAAACGTTGTGAATCACATTCACGTTTACGTTCAACACAGCGCGGTTATAGAAAAAGTGACCGTTATCCCAGCGCCCGCCTTCAAAACCATGTCCAAAGTAACCGAAGCCGTAGTTAATCCCGCCATAGAAACCTACCTGCGCGCCCCAGTAGCCATCATTGAAATAGTAGCCACCGTCTCCCCAGCCCCAATAGCCTGGAGTCCAGAGAAAACCGACTTCGGGAGCCACTACCCAGGTTCCCGGTACCCAAAAATAACCGTCATCACCATAAGCCCAATATCCAGGGGTCCACAGATAGCCGTCGCCGGGACAAATCGGCTGCTCGTAAACAGGCAGTTCAGGAGGAGCGATCGTTACGGCTACTCCGACTCGGACCTGCGCAGAAGACGCGACGGACACGAGCAGCATTCCCAGGGTGAACAGCAACCAACGAATTGAAAAAACAGTACGCATTGTGTTTCCTTCTGCCTACGCATCCGTCGTTTACCCGGTGTTGCTCTCGAGCTGCGGGCTCCGCGGATAGCGAGCGCGATTAGAGGACGCGAACCGAAAAGCGTCCCTTTACATGAGTTGCATTTTAGGAGTCCGCCACGGCTCATCCCATCGGGTGATGGGGGTAGGAATCTGCGCAGGATGCCGTATTCGGTCACGATTGTAGGATCGTAGAACTGATGTATTTGACCGAAAGGAAAGGAATTGAAAGCGAACATTGAGTATCCCCTAGAAAGCGAATACAGGGTTTACCTGATAGTTCGTGGATGGCCCGAAAACTAAATTAATTGAGTAACGAGTACCAGGGGAGCGATGGCTTTGCGAAGTTCTTTACAAGATATCGATAAGCTAGTTGGCGACCAAGCTTATCTTGAGGGTCCGTCTCCCGCCCATCGCGCCTTGAACGCCAAAGTGCTTTCCATGGATCGAGCAAAGAGCACACCCAAAGAAACCCTGGAGCAGGCTCTATATTCTGCTCTGCGCTCAAATGACCCTGAACTTGAAGAGATCTTGTCCGCCTTAGAAGAGATATCGAATGGGCTGAAGTCCGGGGTGCCGAATGCCCGGAGCCTGGACAATGCTCTGCAAAGAGCCGCATCTTGCGCTTTGAGGCAGTCGCTGATTGATCGGGAGATCCGATCGCTGGCCGTAACTGACGAGCTTACGAGACTTTACAATCGGCGTGGTTTCCTGGCGTCAGCAACTCACCAGCTCAAACTGGCCCAGCGCCATGATGAAAACGTGCTGCTCCTCTTTTGCGACGTGGATCATTTGAAAGAAATCAATGATTCCTTCGGGCACCAAGCGGGGGACGGGGCACTTGTCCGGGCCGCCGCTGCGCTGGAAGAAACCTTCCGCGATTCGGACATTCTCGCCCGGCTGGGCGGGGACGAGTTTGCCGTGCTGGCTTCGGATGCCTCCTTTCCAAGCAGACATGCCATCGTTCCGCGCATTGAGAAGTGTCTTGAAAAGGGGAACTCTGAGGATACGCGCTACAAGCTCTCGTTCAGCATGGGTGTGGCGCGGTTTGATCCACACGCACCTGCCTCTCTTGGCGAGCTAATGGCCCGCGCCGACCAGGACATGTACGTGCATAAGGAATCCCATCGCAAAGCTCGGTTCGCAAAATTCTCGTAAATGTAATTACATTGTTGATAATTATAGATATGTAAGGGAAAGCCCGGCGGGTGTTCCTGGATTGCGGTGCTTAAACTAAATCGGTGTGTTATCTTCAACAGGAGCTGGAAAGAAATGCGGGATCGTGCGCTGTGACAGAGCTGAGACCCGTTCGTTAAACGGCCTAACGGCGCTGGCCCTCACCGTAGGGCAGGAGACTCAATATGAGCACGAGCGCATTAGGTCCAGATCCCGAGAATTCGCCGTTGCTACAGCGAATCGAGAGCACTCCTCAATCTGACCACATTGTTTACTTTTATCAAGAGAGCAATTCTCTTCTTGACTCGCTAAGCGAGTTTATCGGTTCTGCCCTGGGCGCCGGCAATGGGGCAATCATCATCGCCACTAAGTTGCATCTTGACGGACTTCAGCAACGGCTGAACGCTCGCGGTTTGGACACGCAAAAGGCCAGCAGGCAGGGCCGGTACGTTGCGCTGGACGCTTCTGGAACGCTCTCGCAAATCATGGTGAATGACATGCCCGACGAAGGCCGCTTTGCGGCTATCGTCGGACGAGCCATGGGCCGAATCAGCGCCACGCTTAAAAGCCCTCGTCCCGAGATCGCCGCATTTGGAGAGATGGTCGCGCTGTTGTGGACGGAAGGCAAAATTGAGGCCGCCATCCGGCTCGAACAATTGTGGAATGAGCTGTCGAAGAAGCACTCTTTCTCTCTGCGGTGCGCGTATCCGATGATTGGTTGTCGGGGCGAAAAGAACATACAGCCAGTGGTGAGAATTTGTGCGGAACATTCAGCCGCATTATTCCAGGACGGCGACACCTTCCACAGAAGCAGCGAGGGCAAGGTTGCGATGCACCGTACCGAAGAACGATTCCGACTGTTAGTGGACGCTGTTCAGGATTACGCAATCTTCATGCTGGATGCGGAGGGCCACGTCAGCAGCTGGAATACGGGAGCCAAACGCATTAAGGGATATGAGGCCTCCGAGATCATCGGGAAGCATTTTTCCATCTTTTATCCAGAGGAAGACCTTCGGGCGAATAAGCCGGCGCGAGAATTGGAAGTCGCCACCAAGGAAGGGCGGTTTGAAGATGAGGGATGGCGGCTGCGCAAAGATGGCTCGCGCTTCTGGGCGAATGTGATCATTTCGGCGATAAAAGATGAAAGCGGGCAGTTGATTGGCTTCGGAAAAGTGACTCGTGATTTTACCGACAAAATAAATGCCAGCGAGATGTTACGAAAAGAGATTATTGAGCGAACGGAAGCGCAGCGAAAGTTGCACGAATCCGAAAAATCACTGCGTCAACTCTCACTCCGGCTTTTGCAAACGCAAGACGAGGAACGCCGCCGCATCGGCAGAGATCTTCACGACAGTGTAGGTCAATATCTCGTAGGACTGAAGATGAAGGTGGATACGCTCAAGTCTGCATCACTACGAAACCAACGAGAAGATAGCGGAGAGCTGGCGGAATGCTCCCAACTGATTGAAGAGGCGATCTCGGAAGTTCGCACAATTTCTTATCTGTTGTATCCGCCGATGCTTGAGGAACTGGGCCTGAAATCGGCTGTACCTTGGTATTTGGATGGCTTTACAAAGCGGAGCGGGATCAAGACGGCGTTTGAGGTTTCGCCGGAGTTTGACCGTATTCCCGGCGACCTGGAGTTGGCGCTATTTCGTGTGCTACAAGAGAGCCTGACGAACGTGCACCGTCATTCTGGAAGTTCCACGGCAGTAGTGCGGTTGCTAACCGAGAACCAGAACGTCATCTTGCAGGTGATTGACGAAGGAAAGGGATCTAAGTCCAAGAATTTGGAAGATCGAACGCAGGACTGGATGGGTACGTTTGGCGTTGGGCTGCGCGGCATGAATGAACGCGTACGACAGCTGGGTGGAACCTTGGAGCTATTCTCTACTGAGGCAGGAACCACCGTCAGTGCTACGCTCCCTCTCTCCGAAACAAAAGTGGCTGGTCAACAAGAAAAGTAACGAAACGAAATGGTGGTCCTCCTCCGAGGTTTTCTAGAGTTCGCGAGAGAATGTACAGCGTACACATCTTTTTGAAGTCTTCTACGCGTTAAGCGAGCAAAAAATACATAGTTAGACGAAGATAACTTCATTTCGACACACACTAAAGAACGGTCCATCTCTCGTTCGTCTCATAACTGATTGATTCTGAAAATATTTATTTCCCAACAAGAATGGCGAGTTGGTTGCCCTTGTTTCAGGCTGTTAGAGCAAAACTGATTCCGGGGGGAATATGGGTGCGAAGTTCGACATCTTTAAAACACTACCCGATGGTCACCCGCTATGGGTGAAGGCTGTGGAAGGCCTGGAAGAGGCCAAAGCCCAATTGGCTCGGCTGACGGCGAGCGCTCCGGGCGAGTATTTTATTTATAGCGTTCGAAACGGCAGCATAGTTCACTCGAAAATGGCGCAATAAGCGTTCTGGACAAACGTCCGTTCTGGATAAACGTCCACCCGACCTAATCAGTGAGAAATCTCCAAGGCGGTCGATCTACCCGCGTCGAGCTATCTGCAATGTAGTCAACTCTTCTTAGTCTGAGCGGCAAATTTCGAAATAAGTTCTCGCGCAAGCTTGACGGTCGATTCTGATAGGTCTTATGCACGATCTGCAATTCCTTCACTGTTATTCGTGGGAGGGGAGAGAACAGGTGCCTGTGTTCGGTCAAGCACCTGCTCTCGGTGGGTGTGTCAGAGGTATTTCAGGACCTAAGGATACTCAGGCTCAGCCAGGGCAACCATCGGGTCTTTCCTGTAAAAAAAGGTGTCGGCTCTCGTAGATGAAAATGGCCAAATTGCCAATAGGATTCGGACCACGAAGGAACAGAGACGGGGCAAATTAGAGAGCGAAGGAAAAGCAGCGCTACGACAAGGCGCTAATTTTGCCCGCCGACGAATTGCTCTTCTCTTTGCCTTGGCAGAGAGAGCGGATACTTAGTTCTGAGGAACTGCACCAAATTTTCTCGCACATAGCACCGCAGATCGAATGCCGCAGGTCCGCTGCGAGCGCTCATTAAAGCGCGGATTTGAATGGTGCGCTCCGTCGCATCGGTCACTTGCAGGGCCCAAGTCCTCTTGTCCCATAGTTCGGTGGATTGGAGAATGCGATGTAGTTCCTCGCGCAATTCCTGGACAGGGGTCGAGTAGTCCACGTAGATCATGGCGGTCGCGAGGAGGTCGGCGGTGGTGCGAGTCCAATTCTGAAAAGGTTTCTCAATAAAATAGCTCAGCGGCACGACCAGCCGCCGCAGGTCCCACAGGCGCACCACAACGTAGGTTGTATTGATCTCCTCGATCCATCCCCACTCGCCTTCCAAGACAACGGCGTCCTCAATCCGAATGGGCTGCGTGAGGGCAACTTGAATGCCAGCGATCAGGCTGGAAAGCGTGGAACGCGCCGCCATGCCGACAATCAAGCCCGCAAGGCCGGCGGAAGCGAGCAAGCTCACCCCAAGGTGACGGACAGCGGGGAAAGTCATTAGCATAATGGACGCCGTTACGATGCTCACGCTCAGCGTTGCAATTCTTTGCAAAACTTGCGTCTGTGTCCGAATCCTGCGGGCGGCGAGATTGTCCGGGGCATCCATCGAGTAGCGAGCGAAGATGATGTTTCCAGCCAGCTCGGTCAGGATAATGATCGCCCATCCAATCGTGGCAATCACACCCAGGCCCAGGGCATGCTGAAGCATGCTCTTTAAATCAGCAGGGAGCGGAGCAAGCGGAATGGCGAGAACCAAAGCCAGTAACGGAAAAATAAGCCTCGTTGATTTCTTGACACGTCTGGCGAATAAGGATGGTGGAGCTTCTTGTTTGCGCCGAAGGAGCCTTTCGGCCAAGAAGAATAGAATGAAATGTACGACAAGCGCCAAAATAATGGCGCCCACCAGGATTGCGCCTGAAATCAGCCAAGTGTGAGTGTCGCCCCAAAGATTTTGCATGTTCCTGATACTCCTCGAAGAGAATTAAACACTCCTCTTCACTCTCAGCTCGCCGGATTCCTTTATTGCATCACGGGGCGGACCAGTGCAGTACCGTCAAAACTACGCGAAACACGCCTTCTGGATCCGGCGGACGGCCATGGATAGAGTAAGCGATAAAACGCTGCCCGCCACACAGTGTCCCATCTTTAGAGGTTTTCTTTGGCTGGAAATCACTTCTGGATGAAAGGAACTGCGCCGTACGCGGTTTCCTCAGTCGAAAGTCGAACCAAATCATGACGAAATAGGACGGGGATTTCCCCACAAGATTGGAAACATAATCAACAAGGTATGAAGATCGGCGGCCATTTTTGAAAAAGCCGTTAAAGAAAGGTACGGCAAGCAAAATATCCATCAAACGCCATAACTAGCCGGGGTCGCGAGCGAATCAAGGCTCACTCGCGGCCCGCTATTTTCGGGACGCTCCGCCGTCTCTTTTCATCTTTAAGCAGGCGCCAGCCGGCGACTTCAGATTCTTCCAAGAACTAACAAAACCAGCAGGATTACGACGACGAGGCCCAAGCCCCCGCTCGGGTAGTAGCCCCAGCTTCGGCTATGCGGCCACGTTGGCAAGCTGCCCAGACTCATCAAAAGAAGGATTACTACAAGTAATATCAGCATTTTCGTGTGCCCTCCGTGGTCCATTGAACTCGAAGGTGTTCTTTCCAACAATCGATATAAACCAGTAGACGTACAGTTGCGTTAGGGTATGCTGCATTCGCAGCAAAGAGTGCGCGAACGGAAAGGTCGTATTTTGGGGCAGCCCGCGAATGAGGTCGAGGAACTGCACAAAGGGAGTAAAATACAGGGAAAACGGTATGGGGTTGGGGGCCCGACCGTAATATCTCTTATATGCACAATATGGGCGACCTTTACCAAGCTCCACCTACTCAGCGAACTGCCTCGCGGGTACTTGGTAGCTCGGCGCGGTCCCCAGAGACAACTTTGAGATTGGGGATGAACACGGTGAAAATTCTCGTTGCAGACGATCACGACATCATTCGCCGAGGACTAAAACAGCTTCTCACCTCACGGCCCGGCTGGGAAGTATGCGGAGAGGCCAAGACGGGTAGGGAAGCGGTCGCTCTCACAGAACAGCTCAAGCCAGAAATCGTGGTGATGGATGTCAGCATGCCGGATCTCAACGGCCTTGAGGCGGCACGCCGAATCCACAAATCATTTCCGAAAATAGGCATTCTCATCTTAACGCTTCATTTTTCGGATCAACTTGTCCGCGACATTGTCGAGGCTGGCGCCCGGGCATACATTATGAAGTCTGATGCGGATCGCGATCTCGTGACCGCAGTTGAAGCTCTTGCAAATCGGCGAACATTTTTCACCTCCCGCGCGGCAGAGATGCTTCTGAACGGATTCACGAATCAGAATACCGTGCCCGATCCGGAAGCTCATTTGCGAAACAGGCTCACCTCGCGCGAGCGAGAAATTGTGCAATTGCTTGCGGAAGGGAAGAGCAGCAAAGAAGTGGCCGTGGCTCTTGGGATCAGCGTCAAGACGGCGGAAACTCACCGGGCGAATATCATGAGGAAGTTGGAGATGCATTCCGTCAGCGAGGTCGTTCGGTACGCGGTGAAGAACCAAATTATTGAGGCGTGACGCTCCCCCCTGCGATCACGCAAGACGTGTTGTTCTCATATGGACGCGCAGCGCACTGGAAGTTGTTGTTTGTTCGAATGAATTGCAGCTGTTTGCGATATCCTTTCTGTGACTCTCGACCGGGACGCGAGGAGATCACTGTCTATGCCTAGAGTGCTTATCGTCGATGACCACGCCTTTATCCGCCGTGGTGTTCAAACGATTTTGCATTCATTTCCGGAATGGGAGTTTTGCGGCGAAGCGGAAAATGGGAAAGAAGCTATCCGCTTGGCCGACGAGCTGAAACCGGAAGTCATCATTATGGACGTTTCCATGCCCGGCCTGAACGGCATCGAGGCCACCCGAGCCATTCGAAAGGCGCAGCCCGACGTCAAGATTGTTTTGCTCACTCTTCACGAATCAGCCGAATTGTTGCGGAGCGCTTTTCGCGCGGGTGCGAGGGGATATCTGTTGAAGACAGACGCGGAGCAGGAATTGGTGAAGGCTCTCACGGTGGTCGTCGGAGATGGCGTTTATATAAGCCCAAAGATGGATAGCGAAGTAGTGAAGAGCGTGATTCAGGAAATGAGCGGGCCGCAGCAACGATTTGAGCCTCCAGCAGTAGCGTTTTGAGCCTCCAAATAGATAGTTTCTTTTCTTTTATTTCGCTTTCTGAAGATTCAATCCTTCGGCTCGAGTTCTACAGAGTTCCACCGATGGAAAACTATTCTTTCGTTGCCATACGATAGGGTCGTGATTGGTAAGATCGCCAGCGGCCATGTCCCATAGGGAGTGACTGCACACGGTAACCCGAGCCGGGCCTTTGCAGTTTGACCGCCTTGGAAGTTGCCCTCGGCCGTTGGCCACCTAATGTGCATAGGCATCTATAAGCTTTGAGAGTCCTATGTAGTTCGGCACGCCGCCGAGCCTGCTTACCGTAAATCCGCGCGATTTCTACCACCTAACCCTGATAGCGACCCTTTGAATCTGAATTGGGGAGGCCCCAAAGAGACTCTCTCTTTTGGGGCCTGCGTTGCGTGATTCGTTTGAATCGTGATTTCGGTCGCAGACTATTCTAGCTTTGCAGCGCCATCGATTCCGTTTTCGTTAGGATCAAGAGCCGTTGCCGCAGTTTCACCCGGGCTCGGAAGATTCTGGATTTTACAAGCTCTGGAGTAATTTCCATGGCTTTAGCCAGCTCCCGGCTCGTCCATCCTTCCCCCTTTTGCAGGATGAAAGTGTTCTTAAGCGTAGGATGCAAAGCGTCGAGAGCCTTCGTAGCTAATTCCTTCGTCAGGTACTCTCGTTCTGGATCTGCACGCAAATCCCGGAGCTCGGCGCGCGTCTCATTGCCGTCCAGAATCCCGTCCTCACTGGCAGGACCTGTGGTTGCCGCTGCTTCTGGCCGGCGTTTGCGCAGCATCATGAGAGCTTCATTGATTGCGATGCGGACTAACCAGGTCGAGAACTGTGAATTTCCTTCAAACTGCCCAATCTTCCCGTATGCTTTGCAGAAGACATTCTGCAGATTGTCCTCGGCGTCTTCGCGGTTCTTCAGGATCTTGAAGGACATCCCGTAGACGCGATGAGAGTGCCGGTGGACGAGCTCTCCAAACGCGGTGCGGCTTCCGGCACGCGCGCTGGCTATAAGTTTTTCTTCCGAATGTGCCATCTGGCTGTTCATCACGTCGGCAATCTCCTGTACGGCTGGGTTGATCGAAATCGGCCTTTATCGCTATCAGGTATAAGACGATAGGGGAGCACGGACAATACAGTCCAAGCTGTATAGAATTGAACATAACCTCGTATTCCTCATGGACCCCCCATTGAATTCGCTTCTTGAATCGGCAAAAGAGCCGCCAAAAGAGATAGGGCGAAGCAATTATGTGCCTCGCCCTTCTTCCCAATTTGGTTTCCCAGTTTGGTTTGACTTACTGTTTACGTTCCGGAGAGGCCTTCTGCAAACGATGAACAAGAGTCTTTCCGGACTCAGGGGATTCATACTTCGGTTCGGTGATGATCAAAGCGGCCGTGGCATCAGGGCCGTATAGGCGATGATTGGCATCATTGTCAGGACGCAGCGTCGAGCCTTCCAACGACACACCTGCGAAAACGCCGCGCGCTCGCGAGTAGCTGAGCATTTCTGCACGCATGAAAGCGTCTGTGTCTGCTGACGTAGTGCGACCCTTCGGTCCGGCGGCGATGGAAGCATCTCCGCCAAGCTTCACTTTGCTATGCAGCAGACTTTCCGCTCCACGATTGTTCATGACCAGGATCACGAAGTCCGTGGCTTCTGCTCCAATTTGCAATCCGAAGCTGCCGCCTTCCAGGGCGTACATTGCTGGCGCGCCCCAAGGTCCCGTGAAATCCTTGCCCGTGCGGCAAACCATGGCGCCGCGGCCATAGCTTCCCCCAACGACGAAAGCTGCCTTCAAAACGGAAGGTAGCACTACAACGCAGCGAGCTTTATTGAGCAGGTCTTGAGGAATGTTATCCGGAACATCAAGGATCTCCTGGATGACCGTGCCGGCGTTCTCCAAGCGATTGTTTTCGTCCTTCACGTCGTCCGCTGCATTCCGTGCAAATGAGAGAGGCGCCAGCATCAGCGCACCCGCGAAAATAGCTGCTATACGATTCATAAATCTATCCTCCATCCTTTTTTGTATTTTGAAACCTTCACTGATTAGCCTTGAACCTAATCTCCGCGGCGGCCGGAAACCACAACAATGACCCCGCCCAGGAGAGCCACAGCGCCAAGTATCGGAGGAAGCGGAACAGTGTGATGTACTTCCTTCGTGGCCTGGATGGGCCCGATGTCCACTACCTTTTTTTGTGTTGTGTAGCTGAACCCTTGATACGCCAGCGCCAAAAGCCCGATAGCGATCAAAGCGATTCCCAGGATTGTTCGTCCGCCCATAGTTCCTCCGTATTCGCGAATCGGAATGTGTTCAGCTCCTCATGCAAGACGAGGTAGAGATTGTGAAATCTCCGTCTCAAACCCGGCGGAGGAGATGACCTACGAGCGACACAAGGAAGAGAACCAGGAAGATAAAGAAGATGATCTTCGCGATCCCTGCCGCAGCCAGCGCAATTCCAGAAAAGCCGAGCACTGCTGCAATAAGCGCCAGAATAAAGAATCCCAATGCCCAACGTAGCATCACAACCTCCTTATGTTTCCCGTGCAGATTTTTGTAGACCCTGAACCAAGGCGTCTTGCTGACTTCTTGAGTTCGAGAAACCCGCCACGATTCTTTACCTTTGTAAGCCTTGGGTGCCCCCGACCTCCATACGGTGGAGTCCTTACCCACCTTCAAGGAATGCTGTATTTGCTGGAAAGTCTCTTATTTGCATCGTTTTAGAGGCCCGAGCTCAGTGTTTCCCTGTATGTACGCTCTTCTACTTGCGTGGTCCTCTTGGCATGTAAGGTTCGACGCGCTTCCCAGCGGCGCAATGCCGAGCCCGTGGCCGTTACGAAAGACTAAAAATCAGGAGACTCCTATGAACTGGGATCAGCTGGAAGGAAAATGGAAACAACAATCTGGCAAAGTAAAGGAAAAGTGGGGAAAACTCACCGATGACGACCTCACGGTAATCCACGGTCAGCGGGAACAGTTGATCGGGAAAATTCAGGAACGCTACGGAATCGTGAAGGAAGAAGCCGAGAAACAGGTTGACGAGTTTGCCCGGTCCTTCCGAAGCGAAGAGGCAGCGGAAGAAAAGCGCCAGCGCGAGCAGGAAGCGGAAATTCGCGCAAACGCGAGAGAAAAGAAGCGTAGTGCTGGCCAATCTTAATCCGACCCTGTCTCGCCATTAAACGCGAGGCGTAGGAGCCATGTGTTCCAAGAATAGCGATTGGCTCCCGCGCCTCGCTGGATTTTTCGCCCTTTTCTTGGAGGTTGTGGTCCTCTGGTTCATGAAGCATTTGCGATGCGCACTGGTTTGTATGCTTACTATTTGTCTTGGATGGCCTTGTCCTTCTCAGGCCTATTCCGTTTTAACCCACGAAGCCATTATTGATACAGCATGGGATACAAACATCCGCCCCCTGCTCCTCGCGCGTTTTCCAGCTGCCACCAGGGACGAACTTCGTAACGCCCATGCTTACGCCTACGGTGGCGCCATCATTCAGGACATGGGCTACTACCCACATGGCAACAAATTCTTTAGCGATCTCACGCACTATTTTCGCAGCGGCGATTTTATCCAAGCTTTGCTCCACGATTCTCAGGATCTGAACGACTATGCTTTCGCGATTGGAGCCATGGCGCATTATGCGGCGGACAACAGCGGGCATCGTCTGGCAACAAACCTCGCCGTTCCGATGCTGTATCCCGAACTCAAAAAGAGGTACGGGGACGTCATCACGTACGAGGACAATCCGATTGCTCACGTGAAAACTGAATTTGGATTTGACGTACTGGAGGTTGCCAAAGGCCGTTTTGCTCCAGACAGTTACCATGACTTTATCGGTTTTGAGGTCGCAACGCTTCTCCTAGAACGGGCTTTTCAGGAGACTTACGGCCTGGAACTTTCCTACGTTTTAAAGAACGAAGCGCGCGTAATTAACTCTTACAGGCATGACGTAAGCTCGCTCATTCCGGAAGCGACTAGGGTCGCATGGAAGCTGAAACAGGATGACATTCAGAAGGACTTGCCAGGAATGACGCGCCAAAAATTTCTATACAACATTTCGCGGTCGAGCTACGAAAAAAAGTGGGGGAAGGATTACACCAAACCAGGCTTTGGCGAGGCTTTTCTCTCTTTCCTTTACCGTATCCTTCCGAAGATCGGCCCTCTTAAGGTGCTCTCGTTCCGTACCCCTACGCCGCAGACAGAAAAGTTATTTGAAGATAGTTTCAATGTCACTCTGGATCGCTATCGTTCTCTCTTAGGCGAGCTGCAAAACGGGAAAGTGGCTCTGCCCAACGACAACTTCGATGTGGGCGAAACGACCGCGCGCGGACAATATCGCCTGAATGATGACGCTTGTGCTCAACTCCTCGACGAGCTTGCGAAAAAGGATTTTTCTCAAGCCTCTCCGGAATTGCGCGCCGATCTCCTGCATTACTTTTCTTCTCCGGATATTCCCGCTTCGGACAAACTATCAGAGAAGGCGCGAGCCCGTTTGAAGGCCAACGTGCAGAAGTTGGAACGCGCCGCTCCGGCGCCTGCTGCTGCGAAAAACGGAAATACTCAAACGAATCCGCGATAAAAGCAGATTCATACATCGGAATGTTGGACGGACTACTACAAACACCCGATGGTCCACCCACAGTGCTCCATTTACTCTCCCATGAATCATGTTGCTTCGCCGCTTATTCGTCTGAAGGCCGGCGAGACGCAGAGACGACAGAAATGAGGAGAATGCTATGGACCTACTTTGGACGCTCGCGGTAATTCTTCTGATCCTATGGCTTTTGGGCCTCGTGACTTCCTTCACCTTGGGAGGATTCATTCACATTCTTCTAGTCGTGGCCATCATTGTCGTCTTGATTCGGGTTATTCAAGGTCGAAGGCCCGTACTGTAGTTTATACGGCCAGTTCGGAGGCCAGGACTTCTGGCGCCGGGCTAATGCCCACAATAAGCGTAGATCCAGCCTGAGCTTGAATTGCCAACGAACTCAGCGACGCCTCGCCCATGCTCCGATCGGCTCGCCATATAGAATGCCGTTTCGCGCTCTTGGGGAAATCAGCGCGGCGCCCTCCGATAAATCCTCCCTCGTATCGTAAGTATTGACAGTAGCAGCCTGTTCATCTCTCTGTCAGAAACGGCATGCTCGGCTGCCGTAGGCAAGGCAACACGAAGACGCAAATCTTGGTGGCCAACAGCCAGGTAGCAAATCGGCTGAGAATTGCATACCCAGGCGAATTCGACTTACGGAGGAAGCATGATTAAACGGTATTACCCTTGGATTGTTGGACTCGCGCTGTTTACCGCACTGATGTCGGCTATCCCGCTCCTTCGCCCAAGTGAGGCCAAAGCCCCACCTCAGCAATACCCGGTCATGGATGGGGTGGCCAACAAAATCACTGCGAAGTACCAACAATCAAGCTGCGAGCAGTTGTGGATTCAGAAGTCCCAAAAAGCGCCGCCGACTCTGGAAGAACAAAAGCTCGTAGCATTTCTTAGGAACGATCCACAAATGCGCACCGCCTTCATCAACAAGGTTGCGCCGCCTATCGTCAACAAAATGTTCGACTGCGGTATGGTTCCCTAATTGTCTCAGCAATACGAAAAGTGGCTGAGATGATCAAGGATGTTTCTAACCCATCTGCGCTCATCATTCGAAGCAGCATTTTTGTGAGTTCTTGTGCCTTCTCTCTGTGCCTGCACTTGAGCTTAAAAGCGTGCGGTTCTGAGCAAGAAGAGTGTCGCTTTGCTCTGTTAAAACTGACAGTAGCCGTACGCAAGCCCTTCCCCGAGCATAGCCGCATGTGATGGTTTATTTGTTCGGGGACGATTTTTGTTCGCCTACGCGGCAATGAAACGATCTCGTTTGCTAGTCGTTCAATTTTCTATCATCGAGAGCCGGCTTACAGCTCTCGATGGCTAAGCGTGAACCCTTTCCGAGCGTGGAAAGAAGAAGTGGAGAGTAGAAATGATAAAAAATTTCACGAAACAGCTTTTGTCGGTGACGCTATCCGTCCTGGTGATTTTTGGCGCTGTGCCAATGGACGCCCAGCAGGCGGGGTATTCGGGGCAGGGCACCCCTTTGACGGCGGCAGAATTGGAAGCACTGGTGGCGCCCATCGCTCTTTATCCTGACGCGCTGGTAGCTCAGGTACTTTCGGCAGCGACATTTCCAGATCAAGTAGCCTATGCGGAGAACTGGATTCAGATGAACCCGGAACTTACCGGCCAAACCTTGATGACGGCCGTAAATGCGCAAAGTTGGGATCCCAGTGTGAAGGCGCTCACACAATTTCCCTCCGTGTTAGCCAACATGTCGAAGAATCTCAGTTGGACTTCGTCACTGGGAGAAGCATATGGCACGCAAGCTGCCGACGTGATGACGGCAGTCCAGGCACTGCGCGCGAAAGCCTATGCCTCTGGCAATCTAGTTTCGGGATCGCAATTATCCGTCGTGCAGCAGTCGCCGCAGGTCATTGTGATTCAGCCTGTTAATCCGGCGGTGGTGTACGTCCCCGTGTACAACCCAGCGGTGGTTTACGGCTATCCCTATGTGGTTCCAGCCTACGTTCCTCCTCCGGCTTCCGTTGCGGCGACGGCAGTGGTCGCGTTTGGAGTTGGCATAGCAGTTGGAGCGATGATGAGCAATGGTTGTTGCGCCTGGGGATATAGCAGCTGGAATTGCGGCTGGCACGGCACTACCGCGGTTGTCTATCACGGTGGGGCGTACTACGGAAACAGTGCATGGCACGGCGGCTACTATGGTTCCAGTGCCTCTGCCTATGGCGCCTACGGTTCCGCGCACGTAAGCAATGGCTACAACCCATCCACAGGAACGTACGCACGGGGCGGCACAGTCTCAAACGGCTACGGCAGCGTAAGTGCCGGTCAAGCGTACAACCCAAGGACCGGGGCCTCTGCCTCGACAGTGCAAGGGTCCAATGCGTATGGCAGCTATGGGGCCTCGACGGCTTCGAAGAACGGCACCACGGTCGACAGCCAGCATCAAACGAACTCGAATGGAACCACCGGACAGGCGCACTCTTCGAACGGCGGCTCGGCTTATGCCGCGTCAGGAAAGTACGGCAACAGCGGCGCAGTTGGTCAGACCTCCAACGGTGACAAGTATGCGTCAGCAAACGGCAACACCTACAAGAACACCGGCAGTGGTTGGTCCAACACGAATGGGAGTTCTAACAGTGCGAAAGGCTATGGAAGTCAGGACAAGAGCAGCTCCTCGGCCTTCAGTGGAAGCGGCGGTGGAGGTTGGGGAGACAAGTCGGCGAGTGCTCGAGGTTCATACAGCAGGGGCGGCGGTGGTGGCTGGGGCGGACGAAGGTAAATAAAGCGGTACAGCCCCGTGCGAAATCAGATTTGTGAGCGATACTGGTGAAATTTCTTGCAGTCGATGATTTGGAGGAATGGCATGTCGCGCGTAATTCGCAGAATTTCTATTACCACCCGGTTTCTACTTTTGGCGCTCATTATCCCGCTTGCCTCCTGCGGCAAGTCCGATAAACCTTCAACCAAGGCATTTTCTTCGCCAGATGACGCAGGGCAGGGCCTGCTAGATGCGGCAAAGTCAGGAGATCAAAACGCGATACTGGCAATTTTTGGGCCGGGGTCAAAAGAGATCATCTCTTCTGGTAATGCCACAGAGGACAAAGCCACGGTCGACAAATTTGTCGCCGCTTATGACGTGATGCACCGTTGGCGCAAGATGCCTGATGAAGGGCAAATCCTGATTATCGGAGCGGATAATTTTGCGTTCCCAATCCCGCTCAAGAAAAATGCCGCTGGCGAGTGGTTCTTTGACACGGCTGCGGGCAAAGATGAAATCTTGTCGCGCCGAATTGGCCGGAATGAACTGGCGGTTATTGACATTTGTGGAGCGCTGGCCGATGCACAGGCCGAGTATTTCGTAAATCGTCTCGCTGACGGGCGCACGAGCCAGTACGCTGTGAAGTTCATAAGTGACACGGGGAAGAAGAACGGTTTGTACTGGGACTCGCCAGAGGGTCAGCCGAAGAGTCCGCTTGGTCCGCTAGTAGCCTTTGCAACCTCTGAAGGATATAACGCAAAGGCTGACGCCCACACGCCCTTCCATGGCTACTATTTCCATATGCTGACCGGGCAAGGCAGTCAGGCGCCCGGCGGTGCGAAGGACTACGTTGTTGGTGGGAAGATGGTCGGCGGATACGCTTTTGTTGCCTACCCCGCCGAGTATGGCAATTCGGGGATAATGACATTCATCATCAGCCAGGATGGTATTTTGCTGCAAAAGGACTTGGGAAAAACAACCGCAGAAACAGCAGCCGCAATGACCAAGTTCGATCCCGATCCCAGTTGGACCGTGGCCAGGTAGTGAGTGGAATGGAATAAGTTCCTGAACGATACGATTGAGCGGGTATGTCAGAAAATCGTACTCTCAAGCGCAACGGCTGTTGCCAGCCTGTTCAAAGAGTTTCCGCCTGACCGATCACCGCTCGAGAAAGAATTCGACTCACGATAGAGGAGTTCTAATGGGGCTCAGTTGTGCGATCACGTTCCTAGATTCTCACTTGTGCGGCTGGCCTTCCTGCCAAGCTGCATTCCGGCTATGACAGGTTCAACCCTGGAGATAAAGTCAGCCAGGATTTTGCGAAGCGCCGTGATCACGCTCCCGGCGCTCTTGCAGCGCTGTGAGCCTTGCTTTTAGGACATCGATGTCCGCCTGCATCTCGTTAATCACTTGTTGCTCGGACTCAAGCTTGGCTTTGCCAGTCTGGAGATCCGTGTAATTCGGGTTGGAATAAATGGTGTCCTGGTTGAGCGCAAAATCGCGTTGTTGCCATTTCAATTGATCTTCCGCCTTCGCGATTCGTTCCTTCAGTTTCTTGATCTCTTCGTCTTGAGCAGCCGCCTCTTCCGATTCCTTACTATTGGGCTGAGAGTCTTTATTGGTGGAAGCTGCAGACTGGTCGGCACCGTCTGCTACCACGGCTACCGTGCTGGGCGACGCAGTGCTTGAACGGGACGGAGAGCCAAAGTTGTAACCTTCCTGACCGGGCTTATAGTATTCGAGGTCCAGATCTTCGTTGCTAATTATCTTGGCCCGCTTCGCGGCATTTTTCTTCTGCTCGCGGCTGCGCTGGGCGGCATCGGCGACCGATTGCTCTTGTGCGGTCTTTGAATCCTGCGTCCGCGCACTTGCGGGGGAGGGAGGCAGCGGGCAGACCGACAAAGCCGCGCCACCCAAGAGCATCACCCACACGCTCGATCGCCCGGTTCGCATATGTTGGCTCCCCCAAAAGAATTACTCAGCAGAATCCTGCGTCTTCTCTAGGCGGACGTGAATTGTCAAAACTAGCAGTGCGTTGAAATGGTCCAATGAACCACTGCCTTGAGCTCGAGCAGCGAATCCAGTCGAGCTGTTAGGGCCGGTCCACATACCGGGCGCTTATGGCAGCTATTTCGGAGGCTTCGGTGGACAGTGAGCATCATAGGCGGTCTGCATCTGCCTTAGTTTTAGTACGCCATAGGCCACGGTCAGCGCCATAATCACGATCAGAGTCGCGGCGAACCTCTTTTCGAGGCTGTAGACGCCCTCGCGATAAGACACATAGCTGGCCATGATCAAGCAGAGAACGAGGATATTAATAATCCAGTTCACAGACTTCCGCAGGACGAAGTGCATCGTGCCAAAGCCGGCGAGCTGGTAGAGCATGAAAGGAAGAATGGCTACCGCTGGAAGGAGTTCGGAGGCACCCAGCACGACGTCGACTGCGCCCGGCGCTTTGGAGTGCAACAACGAACTATGTGCCAGCTCGTGAAATAGAGCCGGCACCGCACAAAGGAAAGGTACGACACCGAGCAACTCGATCACCAGCGATCCACTCCAGGTGCCGATCTTTGAAGATTCGTTCGCTCCCGCGTCGGTGGACTGCGTGCCGATGAAAAGTCCACCCACTATGGCCGCCGCGCTCGACAGCATCAGCAACTCTACTGTAATGCCGAAGCTAGCCGGTTCGCCCGTCTTAATGAGCAGCAGGCCCATGAAACCAGGGGTGTAGAACATCACGCGCACCAGCCGCGCCCAAACGCGGGCGTCGCGTTCGGGCGGCAGGATTGGCAGCGGGAGTCCGTCAGTCCCAATCGTTGGTCTAGCTTTCGACATTCGGGTGTCCTATTCGTGGGATAGATTCAGACGCAAGACATACGGGCCAGGATTTCCGCCGAGCACTATACCCGGCGGGGCAGCATTCGGTCTACATCGACCACCCTGCCCGCCTTCTGTTCTTTGACTTTGATCAAGTCCCCGTTGCGCGAGACGATGCTTCCATTGACCTCGGCCTTCTGACCACTCGCGATTTGAGGAGGATTTGGCGCTGCGCTCACGATCACGCATGCGCCCATCATGAGGCACAGCACGGCCCACAACGCCGACATCTTCGATTTCTGATTTCTGAAAAACATGCGAATCCCCCATTGAATTATTTGTCTTCGCCTACGTTCAACGAGTAATTTCCAGTTTTTAGCGACTCTAGGTTAGTCGGCAGTCATACCGCACTGCCACTGTCAGAAATGACAGAAGCACAATTTGTTTTGAAATATTTAGGCGTGATTCTTTAGACCATGTCACCCGAATTGTGCCGTCTATTTCGAAGTTGGTGTTACACAGCTTTGGCGCGATTGTTAGCCTCTGGCCTTGCCATAAAGTGAAGTGGGTCGAATCAGCGAGGCATGCTCTGAATTGCCGCATGCCTGTCATTTCTGACAATGGTACCCGGTGCCCTTAGATGAAAACCTCGTGCAAGGAATTAGGCACATTCACACGCGAGATTGACGAGGCGATCGCCTCCGATCACGAGGACTATCAGAGGATATGAATGCCGAGAGCCAGAAACTGTTCTTCGCGTAACAAAGCAGCTGCAGCCATCTCTTTGTTTCTAGTAGTTTTGATCTTTGCGCCACTCGCAATGGCGAGAATGAATTTCGATTTTGATCCCAACCTGGATTTCTCGAGTTTCAAAACATTTGCTTACATAGGCGGCGTGAATTCGCTGGAGTTTCGGCAGCTGGATCCCAATATGATCAGCAACCAGGTCCATGCCGGAGTGTCCAAGGCGCTGGCCCAGCGCGGCCTAAAGGAAGTAAAGCCAGATCAGCAGCCGGACCTCGTCGTGCGCTATATGGCCAACAGCCAATCCAAGCTGGTTTCCGCTGCCGTGGGAGATTGGGTGCAATTCGGACCATACATCGGCGATTACTGGGCCTACACCTACGATTTAATGTCCGCGGAAACGAGTCTGGACGCATCTCTGATCATCGACCTAATCGATTTGAAGCGGAAAGACCTAGCGTGGCGCCTATACCTCGACCAGAAAATCACCGATGACGATACCATTTGGCCGAAGGTAATTGGCCAGATTTCCAAAGGCTTCCAGAGTTACCCGCCAACCCAAAAACAAATAGCCGAGAAGCGTAAGGAGCGGGCAGAGCACCCTCCCAAGCCCCCGGCACAGTGAGCGCGAGAGCTCCGAGTCGACCTGGAAAGACTTGCTGACTGTTAAATCTGACAGTAGAACGGCACCCCAATGAGCACTACCTTTCCGATGAGCAAATGACTCTGCAGCGGCTTGTGTGCTCTCGGGCCATTGCAAGGAGACCACGTGTCACGTTCCCTCATCGTAATGCCAGACGACTCGGCTAAGCCGATCCTGGATGCCATCAATGGCGCGACCAAATCGCTGCGCGTCAAAATGTTCCTTTTCTCGGATCCATCTATTCTAAAGGCTGTGCTTGACGCTCAGAAACGCGGCGTAAATGTCCGGGTGATGCTGAATCCTGCCCGGCGTGACGGCGAATCGGAAAACAAAGATACGCACAAAACGCTTGCGGCTGCGGGCGTCAAGGTCCTCGACAGCAACCCTGAGTACGACGTCACTCATGAGAAGTCGATGGTCGTTGATGATACGACCGCTTACGTGAAGTCTCTCAATTGGGAGACGAAGAACATAACCGAAACACGCGACTACGCCATCGTTACTTCCCATGCTCACGAAGTCGCCGAAATTATTGCTTGCTTCGAAGCCGACTGGCATCGAAAACCCTTCCGGGGAGACGAGAAGTCCCATCTGATCTGGTGCTGCGGCAATGGCCGAGAGCGTATCGCAAAATTTATCGACGATGCGAAGGATTCCATTTTCCTGCAGAACGAGCGCTATCAGGACGCAGTTATCATCGAGCGGCTTGTCCGGGCCGCGCGCCGCGGAGTAAAAGTTCACATTATGGCCCGCCCTCCTCATAAGCTGAAAAAGGAAAAGTTGGTGGAAGCGGTCGGCGGCATGCGCATCATGGAAGATGTGGGCATCAAGATTCACAAATTGAAACACCTTAAACTGCACGCGAAGATGCTCCTTGCAGACCATTCCCGCGCCATTGTGGGCTCGATCAATCTTGCGCCTGGAAGTTTTGATAGTCGGAGGGAATTGGCTATCGAGGTGGACGACAAAGATGTGGTCAAACGGTTATCGGAAATTGCACATCACGATTGGAAGCACTCGCACCCGCTCGATCTGACGGACGAAGGGCTTCTGGGCGAAATGAAAAAACACAAGATGAAAGGTGTCAAAGAGCTGGCGCTGTCGAGCAATGGCAAAAAACCAAAAAAGAAAAAGAAGTAATAAGTCGGCACTATCGATTCCTGTTTCGATCAAAAAAGGACTACAAGGACGCCCTTGGGCACTAGGGGCTCTGTCTAGGCGCGTGGGAAGGTGATGATCCAGAACGCGCTGATTAGCAGCAAAAGAAAAGCAACCATAAGCAAAACGATTCGAGGCCCAAGTATCTCGAATCGCTGGCCGAGGGCAGTCAGGAGAAGTACTGTCGCTAAAAAGACGCTTACTTTCACGTAGTGGTCGCCGGTTTCCCGTGAGTTTACGCCTTTCTCGAAATACTCCTTCGCATCCGCGGCTAGCTTCCTGGACTCGTCGGCGTTCGCGTTCGTGTACTCCGGCATGAAGATGGGTCCCGACGGAGCGGAGGCGTTGTGTAGCGGATCCAGCTTCTGCCACGCTAGGAATGCCACAGTGTATTCAGGACGAAATCGACGCTCGTACTCTGCGATAAGGTTTTTGTTGCCGGCGCTTTCAGCTGCGATCCAGCCATTAAAAGTCACGATGTCATACAAACGATCCTGGCCTGCCAGCGTCGCCTTTTCCTGCGCTCTCATGTTCGTGCTAGCTGCAAGGGAATAGTTCTGATTCGAGACGGCGTCCCACTTAGTGGCTTGGTAGCCGCTCCAGGCAGTTGCCACAGCCACAATCGCAAGTACACTCGCTTCAGCGATCTCGATCCAAGGGGATTGGCGATGACTCCCCGAGCCATGACGATGAGCCTGCTCGTTAATTTTGTGTGCGATCTCGACGTTCGAGCTCTGCTCAGACATCTTGTTGCCTCTCCCCGTATGGCATTGACGGAAAAACGTGGCACGTTCCAGCTGTGGCGGAAAAACTACAGAGCACCGGCGGCCCAAATCATTCCTTCGCCAAGATTTCATTTATGGTCGTGGGTTACTACTGTAAGAAATGACAGACGAGAAGGGGCAAACCGCGCCGATGCATTAACCATAAGGATTGGTAGCCGTTTTCCATTATCCAAATAAAAGTACGCCACAACCGCCTTCGGGAGCCCTTCGCAGTTTTTATCTAACTAGCTCATCCGCCCCGAGTTAGGGATTTCCCTAGGTGAAAACACAATACCCATTCTCCATTCTGTAGGCGGCGGTGAGCATTTCGGCCGGATCGCCTCTCTACCTTTACGAGGGTGTGGTTCATATGTGCCAAGCCTAACCGGACAATGATTCCGGCAACTGGAGGATAAAGTGAAGTTACCGCGAGTGATTTTGGCCGATGATCATACGATTTTGCTCGAAGCGCTTCACAAGCTCTTGGAAACCAAATGCGATGTTAGGGGCATCGCGACCAACGGGCGCGCCTTGTTGCTAATGGCTCGAGTACAAAAACCGGACTTGATCATTCTGGATGTCACTATGCCGATCATGAATGGCCTGGAAGCCGCGCGCCAACTCAAGAGCTACATGCCAGACGTCAAGATCATCTTTCTGACCATGCAGGAAGACCCCACCATTGCTCAGGAGGCATTGCGCTTGGGCGCAAGCGGATACCTTTTGAAGAAATCCACGGCTACGGAACTGTTCAAAGCCATTCGTGACGCCTTGAGCGGACGAACGTACATTACGCCCTCGATCGTACAAAGGATGGAGCGAAGCTTCATTCGAGATCCGTGGGAATCGGGGCGGCCCAAATCTCTGACGCCGCGCCAGCGCGAGGTCGTGCAACTCCTGGCAGAGGGCAAGACCATGAAGGAGGTGGCGGATCTCTTGCACGTCGTTCCGCGAACAGTTGCTTTTCATAAGTATCGCGTGATGGAAGAACTGGAACTCAAGACAAATGCCGGACTGCTCCAATTCGCCATCAAGAACCACATGGTGGCGTAGGGCTTTTTTTAGTCGACACACTTCAGCTGCGCGTCTCTTCCGGTTTTACTAGGGGCACTGCCAGACAGGGCTGGGAGTTGGAGAATAAGTGCGGCGCCAAGTCTAAGCCTCTACTCACGCCTGGTTACTCGGATACCGGATGATGCGTGTACCTCGGAAAATATCCAGGAATTACGCTACGGGATAAAAAAGGTAATCGCTGTCTTTTAGTTCGGAGTCGAAATGGCAGAATATTTTCGAAACAGGGAGAAAAAATGAAAAAACTAGCATTTCTTTTGTTTGTCGGACTCGCATGCGGTGCCGGTAGTACCTTTGCTCAAGATGTTCGTTATGACTTCGACAAGGAAAAGGATTTCTCGAAATACAAAACCTACAAGTGGGTGCAGATCAAGGATGCGGACCAGCCGGATCAGCTCACAGCCAATCGGATCACTTCTGCGGTCGACGCTGAACTTGCGACCAAGGGAATGACGAAAACAGAAGACGATAAAGCCGATCTTTATATCGGATACCAGACAGCTTTACGCTCGGAGAAGGAATTTACGTCGTACAACACCGGGTGGGGTTATGGTCCCGGCTGGGGCAGAGGTTGGTATGGTTATGGTGGTATGGCAACCACCACGACATATGGCTCGACCTCGACCGTCTATATCGGTCAACTGGATCTCAGCATGTATGACTCCGCGACGAAACAACTCGTATGGCGTGGCGTTGCAAGCAAAACATTGGACCCTAAGGCCAAACCGGAAAAGAAGGATAAAAACGTTATCAAAGCGGTCCAGAAACTGTTGAAGAACTTTCCACCCAAGCCAAAATCCTAGTCTGTTTACGGTTCAAAAATACGAGAGTGCATGTTTTCTCTCGTTCAACTCCGAACGGGTTGCTGACAAGACCTGCTCGCTATCCTCGTTAGGAGTTGAACGAGATCATCTCTCAGAAAGCTCCTCCGTTCGCCGCGGAGTAAACAATTTGCAGGTGCCGCGTGCCGATTCGGCTGCGGCTAGCAGTTATTTCGAGTCAGGAGGATCTACTTTCACGAAGCTGTACTTTGCGCTGAATTGGATGCGGGGCGCATTTGCCTTTTGGCCGCTTTGCTCCATGGCCCAGCCATAAAGAAATTCAGCACCAACGTTGAGGGAGCCGCCAGGATTCCAAATCAGGTTGGTACCCGTGTAGGTTGCGTGATTATAGGTGTCTAGGGCCGCCAAATCCGTATTGTTGACAGCTGCGTAGGAGTAGATCGCGCTGGAGCGCAATCTTTTTGTCCAGTAATGCTGGTAAGAGGCTTCGATTCCCACCGCTGGAGTCGCCACCAAATGCGTAGTCACGCCCGATGCCGGCTCTGCATCAATCCCTAGTCCGGACGTGTCCTGAATGTACCGCGAAATTCCGTGCCCCGCTGCGACTGCAAAAATTAGATTATCCCGACCAAAGGTGTTCAAGCCAAGTGATGTGTTTATGCCCCAACCAAAGACGGATCCTGTCTTCTGGTCCGGGCCTGGAGCGACGAATGCTCCAATGGAACGGAAAAGACCGGCAACTTGAACGTGCCCGCGTTCGAATTCCTTGCGCAAGCGAACAGTTCCATCAGGAGCCGGAGCCTCAGGTTGACTTGTGAATTGTGCCGTTGTGAAGATGACGTCTGAACTGGGCTTTTCCAAGGAAATGTAGAAGGTCGTGCTGGGGTTGAGTGCGACACCATAGCGAAACTGTGGGTTTCGGAGGCTTACCATCCCGTTAGGTCCCTGGAAGTCCAGACCATCTGGGAACGCATCCGGATCCATGAAGTTCGTAAAGGTCTGTCCGATCAGGAAGTTTCTCGCTTGTGCATACGCATGGCGAAGTCTAGGTGTGGTCGAAGTCGTCCCGAAAAAGTCTCCTTCCAGATAAAAGCGAACTTCGCCTACTTTGGTGTAGGGAACCCTGAAGTCCAGGCTGAGACGCGTGGGGCGGATGGAAACGGTCGTATTCTGTACGTCAACCGGTTGGGGAATTGGAAACGAAGAAGGAATGAAAGAATCTGCGTTTCCCGCGGCTTTTAGGTCATATATGAAATCAGTCTTAAAGTAGCCGCCGATTTTCAGGATGGTCTGCGTACCGGGCAACTGAAAAAATCCCTGGTACTTCGGGTCGAGGGGCACGTTATTGAAGCGGGCGGCTGCGAAGGTGTCTTCTGAGAATTCCCGGTAATCAGCGGTGGCGTCTCCGACATGCTGGGAGGTGGCGCCCACACGCGCTGGTTCCGCGGTCTGAATGGTGCCATTTTGCCGAGCTGGTGGAGCTGGTGGAGTTGTCGGAGTGGTTGCGGCTTGAGTTGGTGGCGCGGGAGCTTCCGTGCCCGTAAGTTTGTCGATCTGCGACTGCATCTTAGCCATTTGCACGCGCATTTGTTCCACCAGGTTGCGCAATTCTTGAGTTTCAGACGGGGGAGTCTGCGTCTGTGGCAGCGCCCTCGCTGGCATCAGCGCTGCGGCCAAGAGTGTGGTTGCAAATAAATACGACGTCTTGATTTTCATCGTTCTACTCCTTGCATTTGTTCAAGCTACGCGCGCAAAAATACCTCTGCTCCGCCTGCCATGGGCTAACTTTGCCTGTTCAATCCGAGGAGCTTTGTCTTGTTTTTTATAGTTCTGGTTTGCAAACGAGACTACTAGGGAAATCCCTAATCTGATTGCCTGCGGTCTTGCGCAAATTCTTAGATGCAAATAGAAGAGAGTTCCTTGGCCGTAAGGCAGAAATTGGCCGCGAATCCTCTAGCCTAGGGATTTCCCTAGTTGTCCCAATTCTCCAGCGTTGCTAAATGTCACGTGAGATTGAGATTGCACTCACATAAGCAAGCGACAGTCGGCCGCCTCCAATCGAGGTTCAGTTATTAGAACGCCCGTAGTCGGACTTATCTAAGGCGTTGCCTCAGCGATGTTGTGTTGGCCCGGTCATTTGAGCAGATTTTATCGCGCTCGCCTGCACTCGATCTTTAGTTTTAATCACCAGGCGAATCACCGTTAGCAGCGATCGCGGGTGAAGGTAAACGGAGGAGATTATGACTACACCAGCGAAAAGGGAAGCACCTCGAGTAGACCAATTCCTGATGGCGTCGGAAGAAAGGTTCGATCGCTGGCGAGCTCTGCTACAAGCCACTCGCATGTGGGAAAGAGTTGTGAACCAGCAGGATCCGAACAAAGGCGAGCATCAAGCGACTGTAAGCAAGCTCCTCCAAGAGTTACTTCAGTGGGAGGACTTCTTTGCTTACCCTGGACAGGCATTGTTGAAGTTGTTGGGAGCCCGCGTGGCATCGAGTGATGCCGTTGGCACAGCTCGCTTGGTTCAATCGATCAGCAATGCATTGCTGACACACTCTTATCGGTCCAACGTCGCAGATTGGGAGGGCGAGGAATCTTCCATCAATCTTGGTGAAGGTGTCCCCGGTGCTGGAGAAGAACGAGCGGCATTCAGACCTTATTTCGAAGTGCTCGTAGTGAGTCCGGCGCGCCCGACAGCATGGCAGGAATTGGCGCAGGATCTCCGCAAGTTGCGCAGACCTCAGGACAAATTTGTATATGAACCGGTGTTTGTGAACTCATTTGAAGACGCGGTATTGGCAACGATTCTGAACGGCAGTGTTGAGGCAGTGATTATCTATGAGGGAATTTCGCTCGCCTCAACTCACAACAGTCCGGTTCTACGCGAATTTTTGACAAGCCATCTTGCCGCCAGCGGAATGGACACTAAATTGGCGGATTACAGTCTGGCACTCGCTCAGGGCTTGAAGCAGTTGCGTCCCGAGCTGGATATCTACTACCTGAGTGACCGGCAAGTGGAAAAATTGGCAGGGGATGTCGCGGCCGATTGCATCCGTCGGATCTTCTACCAAGTTGAAGAACCATTGGAGATGCATCTCAGCATTCTCGATGGTGTTGCCGATCGATTCGACACACCTTACTTCGATAACCTGCAGAAATACGCGCAGCGTCCCATCGGAACTTTCCACGCGCTGCCCATTGCCCGAGGCAAATCCATATTTAAATCGAATTGGATTAGCGACATGGGCAAGTTTTACGGGATAAACCTGTTTCTTGCAGAGTCTTCAGCCACGACTGGTGGTTTAGATAGTCTGCTAGAGCCAACAGGCACCATCAAAGTGGCTCAAGAAAAGGCCGCCAGAGCTTTCGGAGCGGATCACGTTTTCTTTGTTACCAATGGAACCTCAACGTCGAACAAGATCGTGGAGCAAGCTCTCCTGGCGCCAGGGGACATCATGTTGGTTGACCGAAACTGTCATAAGTCTCACCACTATGGCGCGGTGCTTTCTGGCGCCTATCCCCTTTACGTCGAAGCTTATCCGCTCACACAGTACTCGATGTATGGCGCGGTTCCGCTGCGCACCATCAAGAAAGCCTTGCTTGATTTGAAAGCCGAGGGCCGACTGGAACGTGCGCGGCTTCTGGTACTCACAAATTGCACATTTGACGGACATATTTATAACGCCGAGCGAGTCATGGAGGAGTGCCTCGCGATCAAACCCGATCTCATCTTCCTTTGGGATGAAGCTTGGTTTGGTTTTGCTCGGTGGACGCCGTTCTACCGTCGGCGAACTGCCATGGGAGCAGCAGCTACCCTGGAGAAAAAGTTCAAAGATCCCGCGTACCGTGCCGCCTACAAAGAACAAGAAAAAAAACTGGGAGCCGACCTTAAGGCCAGTGAGAAAACTCTGCTGGAAGCCCGGTTGATCCCAGACCCCGAGAAAGTGCGGCTGCGGGTCTATCAAACAAACTCGACTCACAAGTCCATGTCCTGTCTCCGGCAGGGTTCCATGGTGCTGGTCAAAGATCAGGACTATCACACGGTTGAGGAACAATTTCACGAGGCGATTTTCACACACGCCTCTACGTCACCCAACCTTCAGATTATTGCCACCTTGGACGTTGCGCGCCGCCAGATGGAATTGGAAGGCTACGAGCTGGTGAATCGCGCAATTCAGTTGGCGCTTGATTTTCGGCGTGAGGTGAAGTCGCATCCACTAATCTCAAAGTATTTTCGTGTGCTTGGCGCGGATGAATTGATTCCAGCTGAGTTCCGGAATTCGGGCTTTGTGGACTATCTGGCGCCCGGTGTGAATTGGGCCACAGCAGTAAAGGCCCTTAGAGATGACGAAGTCGCACTCGACGTTACAAGACTCACGCTAGTGTGCGGTTCTGCCGGATTTGATGGCACACAATTTAAGAGTTTGCTCGCCGCAGATTTCGACATTCAGTTGAACAAGACCTCGCGCAATAGCGTCTTGCTTCAAACGAACATAAACAACACGCGCAGCGACATCGCACAACTGATTAAGGTACTCGTTCAAATTTCCCAAGGCATTGAGAAGAAGATTGGCGAGGGTGGCGGCGCCGCGAAGCAAGCGTTTGATGCCCGCGTGAAATCGCTAATGACCGATGTGCCGGACCTTCCCAATTTCAGTTCCTTCTTCGAGCTATACCGAGAAGATCCTTCCAGCAAAACCAGCGAAGGCGACATGCGCTCCGCATTCTTCGCGGCCTATCGTCAGCAACAGTGCGAACACGTAAAGCTTTCCAGCCCGGAAATCGATAAGCGCTTGAAGAGTGGGCCGGAGTTGATTTCGGCAAACTTCGTGATTCCGTACCCTCCTGGATTCCCGATTATGGTGCCCGGCCAAGTCATCAATGCCGAGACGATTGGGTTCATGCGCAAACTGGACGTCAAGGAAATCCACGGCTACAACGCGTCCCTCGGACTGAAGCTGCTCAATCCAGCGGCTCTGCAGTCGGCTAAGGCGCAGAGCGGAAGTGGTGCGCGCGCGGTAAAGAACGCCAAACACAAGTCGGCGGCCGGCTAGCGTGTCGCGTTAAGCAGTGGAGTGAATTGGCGCTTATGAACGGGTGGATTCGAAGTGAAGTTTACCCGGCACGGTCAGTAATGTACTTCCTGATTTGTCAGCTTTGGGAGTTTAGCGGCAGGAATGCAATCACGGCTCGGTCCTCAAAGTAAGACCGGCTGCAACGAGGAGCAAAACGATGTTCATATTTGAGTGGTTCGCTGCGACTCTCCGGCAGTACCCGGAGATCGCCATCTTCCTTGCTCTTGCCTTTGGATACTACTTCGGGAAGTTCACGTTCAAGGGAATTGGTTTGGGTTCGGTCACCGCGACTCTTTTGGCCGGAATTCTTATCGGACAGATTGGTATCACGATCTCGCAGCCTCTGAAGGCCACAGTTTTCCTTATGTTTCTGTTTGCCGTCGGCTACGCCGTGGGGCCGCAATTCGTCCGCGGTGTCGCCAAGGATGGCCTGCCGCAAGCAATTTTTTCGGTAGTCCAATGCGTGTTTTGCTTATTGGCAACCATCGTGATCGTGAAAATCGCCGGCTACAACCTCGGCTACGCGTCGGGGTTGTACTCGGGGTCACAAACCATTTCCGCCGCCATGGGGCTATCAACCGACGCGATCAACCGGCTAGGACTCGCTGCCGATGAAACCAAAAACCTACTCGACTCGATGCCAGTCGCCTACGCCGTAACCTACATGTTCGGCACGCTGGGATCAGCAATCGTAATCGCGCTCATAGGTCCGGCGATGCTCCGCATCGACCTGCCGGCTGCGTGCAAAGACTACGAGGAGAAGCACGGAGGCAGTAAGGAACTTGGCGGCCCGGGGACAGCCTGGCACCGTTGGGAAGTGCGTGCCTTCCGAGTGATGCCTGGCGGTAAAGTTAATGGTCTCAGGGCCATCGAAGCTGAGGCGCTGATCCCTCAATCACGCGTTTTTGTCCAGCGCGTGCGTCGTAACGGGGTTGTTGAAGAGGCGACTGCGGACACCGTGTTACGCGAAGGCGATGTGGTGGCAGTTGCCGGCGCTCGCGAGGCGCTCGTGAGCATTATTGGTGAACGCGCAAAGCTGGTGGCGGCCGCAGGTTCTCGTGAGACCGTGGCTAGCGTTGCCAGTGGAATCACGATAGAGGTTGACGATCCAGAATTGCTGAGCGTTCCCGTAGAAGGCGTCGACGTTTACGTGACCAGTAAAGAGGTGGACGGCAAGACTCTCGCAGAAATCGCGTCGCAACCTGGGGCTCGCGGGGTCTTCTTGCGGAAAATCACACGGGGTGCGGTTGCCACTTCGATCCCTATCCTGCCAAATACAAAAATCTTCCGCGGCGACATCCTCACCTTGGTTGGCCGAACCCAGGACACTAACACTGCGATCAAAATGCTGGGCGTGCCGGATCGTCCCAGTGATGTCGCTGACGTGGCGTTTATTGGCGCCGGAATCGCAGTGGGTGCTCTGATCGGCGCACTGGTCTGGAAGGTAGCGGGTGTGCCACTGACGCTCTCAACCGCTGGCGGCGCGCTCATCTCTGGACTCATTTGCGGGTGGGTGCGCTCGGTGCATCCCAAGTTCGGCCGTATCCCGACATCGACGGTCTGGTTCATGAATTCCGTCGGCCTCAACATCTTCATCGCCATTGTCGGCATTTCGGCTGGCCCGGGCTTCGTCAATGGCTTGAAGACGCAAGGTATTGGCTTGTTCTTATGGGGAGCCTTGGCGACGACGGCGCCCCTCGTCCTCGGTATGTTCGTCGGCAAGTATATCTTCCGCTTCCACGATGCTCTTTTACTCGGAATCGTTTCGGGCGCGCGCACGACAACTGCTTCACTCGGCTTGGTCTGCGATATAGGCAAGAGCCAAGTGCCTGCTCTCGGCTACACGGTAACTTACGCGGTTGGCAACACTCTGCTCACGATCTGGGGCATGGTCACCATCATGCTTCTGTCGTGACATCCTCTGAAAGGTGAAAATCATGGACCTATTGGAACTTCGTAAATTCGAAACGTTGGGGCCGTTCGAGATTAAAGACGAGCTCATCAAGCTCGCCAAGAAGACTTCCCGCACAACACAGTCGGCATTTCTCAATGCGGGCCGCGGCAATCCTAACTGGATCGCCACCACTCCGCGCGAAGGCTTCTTTTTGCTCGGTCAGTTTGCGATTACCGAAAGCAAGCGGGTGATGGAACACCCCGCCGGAGTCGGTGGAATGCCGCAGCCCCAGGGCATCGCTAGCCGCTTCGAAGCGTGGCTTGCTAAGCACTCTGATATGCCCGGTGCGCCCTTTCTTACGGCAATGGTGCCGTTTGCAGTAAAGACGTTTGGGTTTGAGCCTGACGCCTTCGTCCACGAGCTAGTGGATTCGATCATCGGCGACAACTATCCAGTCCCCGACCGCATGCTGGTCCATAACGAGCGTATCGTCCACGAGTACCTTATGTGGGCAATGTGCGGGAAACCGCACCCGGCAGGCAAGTTCGACCTTTACGCGGTTGAGGGCGGCACAGCCGCCATGTGCTACATCTTCAAATCACTGAAGGCCAATCGCCTTTTGCATCCCGGAGACACGATCGCTCTTGGCACACCGATCTTTACTCCCTATCTCGAGCTGCCGCACCTCGAAGACTACGGGCTGAACTTCATTACCATTCAGGCCCCGCAAGAGAACCGCTTTCAGTTCACCGACGCGGAACTCAAGAAGCTGGAAGATCCCAAGGTCAAGGCGTTCTTCCTCGTCAATCCTGGCAATCCAACGGGCGTTGCCATCAGCAAAGAAGTGATCGCCAAGATAGCAAACTTGGTGAAGACGAAGCGTCCCGACCTCATGCTCCTGACCGACGACGTCTATGGGACCTTCGTCGACGATTTCCGATCTTTACTCGGTGAATTGCCGCAGAACACCATCGGCGTCTACTCCTATTCCAAGTATGTCGGGTGCACGGGGTGGCGACTCGGCGTCATTGCAGTTCACGAAGACAACATTTTCGACAAGATGATCGCGAAGCTCCCGGATGCCGATCTGAAAGCGCTCGACAAACGGTATGGCACGCTGGTCCTCGAGCCGCGCAAGATCAAGTTCATCGACCGCATCGTGGCCGACAGCCGCGATGTCGCGCTCAACCACACGGCTGGCCTCGCGCTGCCGCAGCAAGTCATGATGAGCCTGTTCTCCCTTGCTGAGATGATGGATGGAGCCAAGCTGTACCAGAAGGCATGCATGGAAATCGTGCACCGTCGCGCCAAGGCCATGATCGAAAACCTTGGCATCGATGTCGCTCCGAACCCTTTGTACAACGCCTACTATGGCTTGATCGACTTTGAGTTCTTTGCACGCAAGAACATAGGGCAGGATGCCGTCGACTACCTTAAGAAAAACGTCCACCCGCTCGATCTTGCGTTCCGTCTAGCCGAGGTTCACGGCATCGTGCTACTGAACGGCGGGGGCTTTGAGGCGCCAAACTGGTCGCTGCGCGTGTCTCTGGCCAATTTGCCCGACGAAGCGTACGAGGAAATAGGCCGCGGTGTTCGATCGATCGCGCGTGGCTATCGGGATGCCTACGAGGCTTCGAAGCGCGCCCAAAAATCTGAAAAAGCCACCGCGTGATAGTTCATCGCGGCTCCTTGGGGAGCACGAGAAGCGAAAACGTCAGAAATTTCATGAATGATTTCAGCGCGATCAGTTAAAAAAAGAACGGCTAACTCGTTAGATGACGTCGAGAATTAACAGTCCGGCTTCAGTTGCTAGGTCCCTAAGAGCGAGGCCGCCGTAGAGGAATGGCACATGGAATGGCTGGCGAAACTGTTTACCAAGTACCCCGAAATGGGAGTCTATCTGGCGGTGGGCATGGGGTACTTGATTGGTCGGCTCAAGTTTCGTGGAGTCGGACTTGGCGTGGTGACAGGATCCTTGTTGGGAGGGATCCTTATTGGAAATTTCTTCCACGTGCCTGTCTCCGACCAAGCCAAATCGATCGTATTCCTTCTGTTTCTTTTCGGAATTGGTTACTCGGTGGGACCTAGTTTTTTTCAGAATCTCAAAGGCGAAGGCTGGCGCTGGGCCGTGCTTGGTGTTTTTGTTCCTGTCATTGGCCTTTTGACTGCCTACACAGTTGCACGTGTCTTGAAGCTTGACCCTGGCTATTCCGCCGGTTTGCTTTCTGGTTCCTTGACGGAGTCGCCCGCAATCGGCACCGCAAGCGAAGCGATACGTTCCTTATCCCTGCCCGACGAACTAAAGCAACAATGGATTGCACACATAGCCGTGGCGGATGCCATCTGCTACATCTTCGGTACCCTGGGTGTGATTTGGTGCTGCAGCAGCCTTGGACCGAAACTCCTTCGCTTCGACCTTCGTGCTGAGTCGAAGAAAGTGGAAGCCAACCTGGGAATCCAACGCTCGAAGCTCGGCGTTTACTCCGCATGGCAACCCATTGGCTTTCGCGCCTATACAATCGCTCAAGACGGGCTCGCCATTGGTAAAACTGTCTTAGAAGCAGAACAGTCTGTGCCCGGTGCACGCCTCTTCATAGAGCGAATTCGACGTAAAGGGAAGATCTTCTCACCCCTCGGCACCACTGTCCTCGAAGCAAATGATACGGTCGCTGTGCTCGGGCGTACGGAAATCATGATCGAAGCACTTGGTCAGTTAGCCAGGGATGTCGCGGATCCTGAACTGCTGGAGATTCCAGTAGCATCCTACGATTTATACGTGACCAGTAAGACAATTGCCGGCAAGACTCTTCAGGAGATTGTAGATGATGTCGAGGAAGCTCGTGGCGTTTTGCTGCGGGGCATCACGCGCGGTGACCAAGAGATTCCTATCGGGACAAATACGGTGATCGATCGCGGCGACATACTCCACGTAAGTGGATCCGAATCTGCGGTCGAGAAACTGGCCCCTGTAGTTGGCCGAGCAATTCACCCAACGGATGAGACCGATTTTGCTGTGCTCGGAATAGCCATATCCATCGGTGTATTGGTCGGGGCCGTGCTCACAATACCCGTAGGCCATCTGAGAATAGCATTAGGCACTAGCGTTGGAACTCTTTTGGCCGGTGTGACAGTTGGGTGGATGCGGTCCGTACGCCCGTGGTTCGGAGTAATCCCAGATGCAGCCATCCTTTTCATGCGGTCGATTGGTTTAGCGGCGTTCGTGGCAATGATTGGACTAAAAGCAGGTCCGATTTTTTTTCAAGCAGTGAGAGAATTTGGCTACATCCTTTTCCTGGGAGGTATCGTGGTGACGCTTACACCGCTCATCGCTGGTCTTTTCTTCGGCCGCTACGTTCTCAAGCTCAACCCGGCACTCTTGTTAGGAGGCATCGCCGGCGCACAAACGATGATCGCGGGCGTCGCCGCGGTTCAAGAGAAGTCAGACAGCCAAGTTGCCACACTGGGTTATTCGTACACAGCGGCATTCGGTCATATCTTTTTGACGACCTGGGGAACAATTATTGTTTCGCTTATGACTTAGCCGGAGAGTGTTTGCGGAACATGCAAAATGTGGTCCGAGACTAGTTCTATCACCGCTGATTACTTAACGCGTAAAAAAATGAGAGAGGCGCCCGGACTAGTTGAGCCCTACTGATGATGGCTCCGTCTAAGGGAATTCGTCCTGCTCATGCGAATTTCAACTGAAGCTCACTTAGCGTCACGCGCGGACTCTCCGTTCCTTCACATCCCCCGAAGACGTAGGACTTGCACCAGTGTCCGCGACGATTTCTGCCACCGCTCCATTGATGCTGCGAACGCGGATATCTCGCTGAGGGAACGGGATTTCAATACCGGCTTCATGTAAGGCAGTGGCGACGGCGACGGTCACATCGCTCTGAAGCTGGAACCAGGTATCCTGCTCACCACACCAGAAGCGCAGCTCAAACTTCATTGCGCTTTCGCCAAATCCCAGGAAGAAGGCCATCGGAGGGCGCGCGAGTAGGACTCCCGGATGTGATTCCGCCACTCCCACGAGCAGCTTGATCACGCGCGTAGGATCGGTGCCGTAAGCAATTCCGACGGGCACATCCACGCGCCGCCATTGCGATGACAAAGTCCAATTGATAACCTGATTTGAAATCAAGTTGCTATTAGGCATGATCACTTCCGCACCCTGCATGGTCAGGATTGTGCTGGATCGTGCCCCGATCCTTCGAACCATACCCACCAATCCGCCAACTTCCACCGTGTCACCGACGTGAATGGGACGCTCAAACAGCAGGATCAATCCGGACACAAAATTGTTCACGATATTCTGCAGGCCGAAGCCAAGACCAACGCCGAGAGCGCCGGTGAGTACTGTAAACTTGTTAAGCTCGACACCGGTCGCGGACAAAGCGGCCCCCGCAACCAGCAGCATAAAGATGTAATAGGCGATCGTTGAGATGGCATACGGCACGCCGCGCTCAAGAGACAATTTTGGAAGCACAACATTCTTTAAGAGAAACGTAAACGCATTCGCGAGGGTGTAACCGACGAGCAGAATCAGTGCAACGCTAAGCGCACCTCCCAGGGTGAAATGCAGTCGATCAAAGCCGATAGGGTATTGCAACAAATCCGATAGGGCGCCCATCGTGCCTTCGTAGATGGTCAACATTCGCAAAATAGCTCTTAGCCACAAGAGAAAAGCAGCAAGACCGATCAGACGGCCACCCCAACGCTCTACCGCATCCGTCCACGTTGCAAGCAGGGAGCGCGCCCAGTTCGTGTTTAAGATGATGCCAAGAATTAAGGTCAAGACGCGGACTACGCAAAAAAGAGATGTTGCCACGAAGATTCCAACCAATGTACTTATCCCCAATACCTGAGCCAGAGAAACATATCCGATAAAGTTTGCCAGCAGAGATACCGCGAGTAACCCGAGACCAACGCGGATTCCGATCAAAAGAACTCGCGCCCTTCGATTCTGGTCTAATAGTCGACCTATCCGTGATGGACGAGCGAGCCAGCCAAAACTGACCAACGCAGAGAGAAGCAATAGGGCGTACACCTCCCGCCTGTAAAATGACGGAAGCTGAATGAGCAGATACACACCGCCAAGTACGTAGAATGTGGCCAGAACATATAGAAAAATCCGAAATCTGGACTCGGTCATTAAGGCCAGCAGTCGCAACACGGGAACCAAATAAAGCAAGTAGTAGACGAAGGCGATGCCGATGGGCGCCGATGTAATATATTGTCCCGTTCCGATGAGTGCCACCAATAGAGCAACTGAAAACGGGCGATCCAATATTTGCAGCGTTCGGGTTGAAATTTCGGACCGCTCGATGTGCGCTACGTAATGTCTGAGCTTGAAAACGCCAAAGAGTACCAGGAGGTAAAATATTGGGGAAACAAACGTAAGGAGTATATGTGCCCCCACAAACCCTTTCGCGCTTGAAAAGGACCGGCCCATAGACCTGTGAAAGGCTTGGCCGAAATTATTCTCGAGCTCTTGCGATTCACGGGCTTGCCAGAGTGGGCGGCCATCTTGCTCAAGCAAACGACCACGCTCCTGGTCTCGTGCTTGACGCACTCGAAGCAATATCTCCGAGATTTGCTGGTCTTGCTGCAGGATCTGATTTTGCACAGTGAGCACCACATTTAGCTGCACTTGTACTTCTGCTTTTGCAGCCTGAATCTTGTCCGTCTGCTGCTTTATGCGCTCGACAACGGCTTCTAAGTCTTTGGATTTATGAATCTGGACCCAGGTGGCCACCCACTCCTTCTGCTGGGCATCCAGTGTTTGGATCTGGTCCTGCAGTTTCCCGGCCCGCATCGTCAAAAGCCCGCGCTCCGTGGCATATTCGTTGCTTCGAGAGCGCCAGTATCTCTGCTCGTCCTCCAAGTCTAGCGTTGTGGGTTGATCAGCCATGAGGTCTCGAGTTTGCGTCACGCGCTGACGAATCTCCGATGCCTGTTCTTCCGCTTTTCTCTCTAACTCCAGTAATTCTGATTTGGGAATCAATTGGCCACTGATTTGTCGCAGTAGTTGGTCTAACTCCACTGCGCGGTCAGCAATCTGCGGTAAAGGAATTGTCTGGTCAACCGAACCGGCTGGGGGAGCAGGCGAAGCTTCGTTATTCTGAGACGGCTGAGGGCTGTTTGGTTGCGTGGCCTGTGCGGGCAGCGTCTGTGCGTGTAGGCATGGAATGAATGGTGGGAAGAGAGTTAACAAAAACGCTACGACGACAAAGAAGACGCCATACCGGCCAAAGATTTCCCAGATGATTACTCTTGTGGTGATGCGTTGAGATGAACTTCGTTGGGTCAAAGGTCTATAACCTCTTCTTCTTAGATCTAGACCGGCTGGGGATATATCAGAGATTCCGTTCCGTAGCGCTTATGTCTCACGTCTAAGCCTGGACCGCCCAAACATTTCGCTCGTTACTATTGGAGAGTGCCAGCCTTGTTCCAATCGATGATGTTGACGAGCTTCCAGGGATTTTTATTCAGCTGGAACTCGAGCTGCCCCTCTTTGTTAATGACCAGCTGGGCGGCAGGGTAGAGAACACCGGCGCTCTTATCTTTATCGGAATCGTTAATCTCGACCTCTCCTGCCGTCAAGTTGTATGCAGTGGTTTGGGTGTTGTAATAAACTTCACCTAACCTGAGCAGGCGGTTGGTGACGAAGCGAATCTTGCGACCCGTTGGAGTGGGAACGAGCCGAATGTAGCTGAGGTCGTAGCCAATAGTTCCTGTGATCGCAATACGGCCCACGGACTTCATCTTCGTGAGTGCATTCACCAACCCTTGATTCTGGCCCTTCTTGAACGCCTCAATGAGGATTTGTCTGTCCTCGTCTGCTGAGTACTCGTAGATGGTTACCTTCACACTGACCACTCTACCCATCTGCGTGCTTGTGCCCATTGCGGTGGCATCGATGGTCTCTACTTTTCTGTCATCCGCCGCAAGCGCGAGGGTGACTGCCGTCAGTAGTAGCGAAGCCAGTAGCATTCCGCCGTAGCCGAATTTCTGAATTCTGGACCTGCCTGTATTCTTGCGTCTCATCGTTTTCTCCAAATTCGAACATGTCAAATATACATACGAGCGATAGGCGTGAGGCGCCGGTCTTAGCCCCGCAAGTGCCATTAACCTGCCTAATGTCCGTGGGTCAAACGCTAATTCTTCCAGTTGCAGTCTGTCGACTAGGGGAACCCCTAGTTACCCCCTTAGAGCACTTTATGAGTCCAATGCCCGAAAATCGCTCTAAAAGAGCGCGGACGGAAGGATAGCGAGGTCAAATCTTCACGGTACTGTCCTGGGGACATTACGTGGCTAATTGTGATTCCCGTCCTTGCGACTCATCTCCCAACAGCTTCGCCACTAGGACTTTCCCTAGGTGTGCCCCCGGCGGTGCGGTGCTAGGTTCGAGTCCCGTCGCAGACCATATGTGCTGACATCGGATTGTCCATGGAGCTTGGCGAATATTTAACGAATCACATCACATGGCAAGCTCTCGGCGTGGAGGAAAGACATGCTAACGTCCGAACAACAACGGTTAAATGATGCGCGAGAGAAAAAAATCGAATGGAAGAAGTGGGGGCCGTATCTCAGTGAGCGGCAGTGGGGGACTGTCCGCGAGGACTATAGCGAAGAGGGTGACGCTTGGAATTTTTTCACCCACGATCACGCTCGTTCGCGCGCCTACCGTTGGGGCGAAGACGGCATCGCTGGCATTTCCGATGACAAACAGCACCTTTGCTTCGCGCTGGCCCTGTGGAACGGCAAGGATCCAATTCTCAAGGAGCGACTGTTTGGTTTGACCAACAGCGAGGGCAACCATGGCGAGGACGTGAAGGAGTACTACTTTTACTTGGACAGTACACCGACGCACTCCTACATGAAATATCTCTACAAGTATCCACAGGCGGCATATCCCTACTCCGATCTGGTAGATACGAACCGACGCCGTTCCAGGAACGACGCAGAGTATGAACTGCTTGACACCGGAGTCTTTCACGAAGACCGATACTTCGATGTCTTTGTGGAATATGCCAAAGACGGCCCGGAGGACATCCTGGTACGGATCACAGCAGCCAACCGTGGGCCAGACATGGCAGAATTGCACCTGCTGCCCACCCTATGGTTCCGCAACGACTGGGCTCCGTGGATTGCCGAATCAAATAGGGCTTCCAAGAAACCGAAACTCAGGCAGATCGAAGCAGCTGCGAACACGAGTGTGGTTGCGGCAACGCATCCCGTGTTAGGCGAATTGGTACTTTCCTGCGAAGGCGATGTGCCGCTGCTCTTCACTGAGAATGAAACGAACCACGAGCGGCTTTTCCACTGGCAAAAGAACGACACCCCCTACGTCAAGGACGGCATCAACAATTGCGTGGTGCAGGGCAACCTGGGGGAGGTTAACCCTGACAAGAACGGTACCAAGGTCGCGGCCCACTACCAGATCAAAGTAGGCGGCGGTCAGAGCAAAGCGATTCGCTTGCGGCTCACCAGCAGTTCTTCGACACAGAAGGCTAAACTTTTCGGAAAGCAATTTGATGAGATCTTCACCGACCGTCTTCGTGAAGCCGACGAGTTCTATAAGTCCGTCACGCCGCCATCCGTAGGTGAAGACGCTGCCAAGGTAATGCGCCAAGCTCTAGCTGGCATGCTCTGGAGCAAACAGTTCTTCTTCTTCGACGGGGACAACTGGTTGGACGAGCACAAGTCCAACCCGCTCCATACTGGTTATCGAAGTTCCCGGAACTCGGATTGGTTCCACATGCTGAACCAGGACATCATCTCTATGCCTGACAAGTGGGAATACCCTTGGTACGCGGCTTGGGATCTGGCTTTCCACACGCTCCCCCTCGCAATCGTGGATCCCGACTTCGCGAAAGAGCAGATGGAGCTGCTGCTCCGCGCTGTCTACTTACATCCCAGCGGCCAGATGCCAGCCTACGAGTGGAACTTCAGCGACGTTAACCCTCCCGTTCACGCTTTTGCGACACTCTTTCTGCACAAGACCGGTCAGGCCCTGTACGGTAAGACGGACGTCGATTTTCTCAGCATGACCTTCAGAAAGCTCTTGCTGAACTTCACTTGGTGGGTGAATCGCAAAGATCGTCTCGGTAAAAACGTGTTTGAGGGGGGCTTTCTCGGCCTCGATAACATCGGCGTGTTCGACCGTAGCGCTCCGCTTCCGACCGGAGGCCACCTGGAGCAGGCTGACGGCACGGCGTGGATGGCCCTTTTCACTCAAAACATGCTGGAGCTCGCGTTCGAGCTCTCCCTCCACGATCTTACGTACGAGGACATGATCGTAAAGTTCGCGGAGCATTTCTATTACATTGCCGCCGCCATGAACAAGCCGGGTCAAGACGGCATGTGGGATGAGGAGGACGGTTTCTATTACGACCTGCTGCGACTCCCGGACGGCACGGCGACGCGGCTCAAGGTACGCTCGATGGTGGGTCTCCTCCCTCTTTGCGCAACAACAGTTATTGAGGCAAGTACACGGGCGCGTATTCCGGGCGTAATGACCCGGATCAATGAACGCCTGCGCCGGATTCCTGAACTTTTGCAGACGATCCATCCCACGGGCCAAGGACACCTTGGCGTGGCGGACCGGGGCATCATGGCCCTAGTGAACCCTGCACGTCTCCGCCGGATTCTGACGAAGATGCTCGACGAAAACGAGTTCCTTAGCCCCTATGGCATCCGCTCGCTTTCCAAGTTCCACGAGCAGCACCCGTACATCCTCCATGTTGGTGGTCAGGAGCACCGAGTGGACTACCTGCCGGCAGAGTCGAACAGCGGTATGTTTGGCGGGAACTCTAACTGGCGAGGACCGATCTGGATGCCGGTGAACGCGCTCATCATCCGGGCCCTGCTGAACTTCTATTTGTATTACGGCGACAACTTCAAGATCGAATGCCCGACTGGTTCCGGTAAGCTTATGAACCTATTTGAGGTGAGCAAAGAAATTTCCGACCGGCTCACCCGGATATTCACCCGCGACGAACAGGGCAGGCGGCCTGTCTATGGCGGCGCGGAGAAATTCCAGAGTGATCCATTCTGGCGCGACAACATAAGCTTCTACGAATACTTCCATGGTGACAATGGAGCCGGGCTTGGCGCCAGTCACCAAACCGGCTGGAGTGGACTCGTTGCCAAATGCATCGAGCTTTACGGCTTCCTTGATGCCACGCGGATGCTCCACGTAGGCAGGGAAGCAGCCTTCACTAAGACAGCCGGCAGCGCTGGCTAGAAGGAATGGGAACACGCGCGAGACGGACCCAAAATGAAGTGTTCCCTGAGGATTAGAACTTGACGCTGCGACGCGACACCGTTGTGACGGTTCTGGCGTTTCTTGTGATCGTCAGCACGCTGCCGTTCGCGATTCGCGACACCATCGAGTCGCGTCGTGTGTATTTATTCTCGAGACAATTCCTCGAGGAATTGCCGCAGCGGTTCACCGGGCCCGGACGATTGCGTTTCATCCTGCAGCCGATGATGGCCATCCTGCTGGGGATTCGCGGAGGCCTCGCCGATGCCAAGGCGGGGAACCCGCCCTACTTGTTTGGGCTGCTCTCCAGTAGCGGACGTCGAAAAGAATTGCTGCAAAGCGGAGTCGCGGCCGTTCGTAACCTGCTCGCCGCGGGAATAATCATGGATGTTGTCTTTCAACTAATTATTTACCGGTCGGTGCATCCGGGTGCCGCCCTGGTGGTCGGACCGATTCTCATTTGCCTGCCATACACACTGTCCAGAGCACTAACGAACCGTGTGGCACGAGGGATAGCGGGGAGTTGAAGAATTAAGCCACAGGCGGGCATTCAATAGTCTGTGTAAGAACCTGAGAATCCAATAGGCAGCTGGCTAGGGGAATCCCTAGTTGTCGGAGAAAGGGAACAGCCAAATAGTTAAGCATCGGCGCGAGTGTTCGGCACAAACCCGCGACCTGGGATACAAAGCAGAATTCGGGGAGCCCCCATTGCCCCCAATGCCTCTCCGAGTTCTGATCTCCAGTGTGACGACCTGCCGGGGTTGAGTCACACAGCTCCGGAGTATTCATACTCCGCATTAGTTCACTGGGCTTGTGGAGGTCTGAAGATTCAGATCGGTCCGCAAGATCTTGGTTCTAACCAATTGGAAAGGTTGGTAATCATTGTGTTCCCGTGGGGGCTGACATTCAGATTCCTTAAGCAGCTAGCCATTGGACTCTGGTTCTTTTCGCCTCTCTTGTTCCTTTTGGTTTCGGCAATCTTGCTGCTTGGGTATCTTGCTGGCAAGGAGGAGAACTGGTCGCGGTCGGACAGCTTCTATTGGGCGTGCGTTACAGCGACGACGGTCGGTTACGGTGATTTCCGTCCAACCAGAAGAAAGTCCAGGATCATCGCCGTTCTGATAGCTGTGCTGGGATTACTGACTTCGGGCATCATCGTCGCATTGGGAGTACTTGCCGCAACAAAGGCATGGAATAGCAGCTGATGTTCTGGGCAACGTGCGCTTATTGCGGGCCCGGGGTACAAAAGTAGCAATCGACCAAAGAGCTCATTTCATCTTTGTGGGAGGATGCATGGTGACAGCTAACCAACCGACGCTCGATAAATCGCATCTGAACCGGGCGGTCGAAGTCTTCATTCACCTCGGGCTTATCTTCCTGCTTTTTGCCGCCTGCCTTACTATCCTGAGACCCTTCATCGGTGTGGTCGCATGGGGAGTGATCATCGCCATTGCCGGTTACCCAGGGTACAGTTGGCTGCAGAAGCTGCTAGGGGGACGAGGCGGCTATGCGTCCATCTTATTTACCATCCTGCTCCTGGCCGTCTTGATCGTGCCGATTGCGCTGCTCGCTCAAACCCTGGTCGATGGCTTCCAAACTCTCGCGGATGGACTTCACAACGAAACCTTGACGATTCCACCGCCCCCACCAACTATCGCAACCTGGCCCATCGTCGGTAAACCGCTGAGCGAGCTCTGGAGCCTGGCTTCCAACAATATTCCTGCCGCAATTCAAAGACTGGCTCCACAGCTTAAAGAAACTGCCAATGGACTACTCTCCGCGGCCGCTGGAGTTGGCATGGGCGTGCTGCAGTTTTTGGTCTCGATTCTGCTAGCGGGATTCCTTCTCGCCAACACTAGCCACGGTGCTCAGGTTTCGAGAAAGTTTGCGATCCATCTATTCGGCGAAAAGGGCGCAGAGTATGAGGCACTCGCCCGGGCGACTGTTCGAAGCGTTACTACAGGCATCCTTGGCGTGGCTTTAATCCAATCTCTACTCGCCGGTATCGGTTTTCTTGTGGTTGGGCTCCCAGGAGCAGGCCTATGGGCGTTGGGATTCCTCATTGCCGCCGTGCTTCAGGTGGGGACTTTGGCGCTAATCCCCGCTGTGATCTATGTTTTTGCGACCGCGAGCACTGCCAAAGCCGTGGCCTTTTTGATTTGGTGCGTTGTCGTCGCCCTTATGGACAACGTTTTGAAGCCGTTGCTGCTGGGGCGGGGCGTTCCAGTTCCCATCGTGGTTGTCTTCTTGGGCGCGATCGGCGGCTTCTTGGCGATAGGTATTATGGGCCTTTTCGTCGGCCCCATTGTCTTGTCGGTTGGGTACAAGTTGTTCCTGGCGTGGTTGGACGAAGGCACCGAGCTTGCACCAAACGCGGTCTGAGGCGATTGCCGCTGGAATGAACTCATTGATTTTTCTGAACCGATAGCGTCTGGAATCAATGAGTTCGCCGTGCCCAACTCCGACCTTCTCCCCGCCACCGGATCGGGGACCCTTAGGGATTTCCCTAGTTGTGAGCACCCCGAGTCAAGCTTACTCTCCACGAGATTATGCATACTGGGTGGGCATAGCCTTCAAACAACCGCGCCACTGCCGGCTGTGGTCGCCAGGCGGTCAGTAAGCCCCACCAGAAAAAGGAAAGGAAGGGCTCATGCTACGAACTGCGTTTGAAAAAACAAAAAAGCGGATTACCTGGAAGGTTTTGCCTTTGTTCCTCACTTCCATAGTGTTGCTGATGATTCTCCCCGCGTTTGCTGCTGACAAGGCGAAAGACGAAGACACAATTCGGCAAGCCAACTTAGTGTTGCAGGGTTTCCTCAACAGCAAAAACATCTCGCCGGCCTTGTTGTCTAAAGCTGATTGCGTGCTCATTCTACCCAACGTAAAGAAGTTCGGGATTGGTATCGGGGGCAGCGGTGGCCGCGGTCCTTTGCTTTGCCGTGGTGGGCAAAACTTCGAGGGCAAGTGGTCCACCCCTGCAATGTATTCCGTCGGCGGTATGAGCGCTGGTCTACAGGTAGGCGGCTCTTCCTCTGATTTCGTTTTGCTGCTCATGACTCCTAAAGTCGTAGATCAAATTCTGAACGGAAAGACCAAGATGGGCACGGATGCGACAGCAGCCGCAGGCCCAGGCGCCACCGCAGCCAGCGCATCTGACGCCGACATTCTAACCTACGGTAAATCCGAGGGACTTTTCGCCGGCGTATCTCTGGGAGGGGCAACGGTGGAATCAGACAACGATGCGAACTCTCGCCTGTACGGCAAGACGCTCACCTCAACCAATATCGTGCGCGAAAACAGTGTCCAACCAACGACTGAAGGTAAGGCGCTGATCGCGGTGCTTAACAGCAAACTCGCAACGCGTAGCAATTGAGAAGGGCGCTGATAGCTAATAGCCATCAACTTCGGACCCGATAGAGCTCTAGGGTCCGAGCGACGTGACTGGGTTGGATTAGTCCAGCGGGGGTGAGAAAAATCACTCTAAAAGAGTGCTGGACTAATTCAACCCGGCAGGTCTAACCCGAGGAAATGCCGCGGAAATTTATTCAGGCCTGCCCGGATTGTATGCACTTTACAGTTCATTACGAATTCGCAATCGAATTAGAATCTTGATCAACTCACGAATTCCGAGAAGGACTAGCGCATAATTTGCGGAGGGTCCTGATGGACGCCGACGCTTGCGAACAACTCAGTATATTTCTGAACCGCCAACTCGAGATTAAACTGCATTTTCTCGCGTCCCAGATCCTTACCCAGTGGCGCTCTCTGGACCATTTGCAATACTCCCGGGTTTAGCCCCACTAGCCATGTGGACACCCCCTGGTCACGCAATCGTTTTTCCCCTTCGCCCAGAGCTTTCAATGCCGAGTACTCGAGATCGAACACAGCCCTGAAATCGAGCACGACTACCTTGGGCTGCTCCTTGTTCACTAACAGCCTGATCTTCTGTCCGATATTCCCCACGTTGGCAAAAAAAACGCGCCCCTCAAGTCGCAGCAACAACAGCCCTGGAAAGGTTTCGTCGTCTGGATGCTCCTTAGAACGCGGCCTGAACACGTTGGTCCCCGGCTTGCGCCCCAGAACGTAGACCGGGGGATCGGCTACTTGAGATGCCAGCGCCACAAGCGACACTACGATGGCGACAATAATCCCCTTCAAAGTTCCCAACAGAACCACCCCGGCTAAGGCGGTCAAGGCCCAAGTAAACTCAGTTCGCCGGATATTTAGGATCGCCTGGAACTCTTTTGGTTGAATCAATCCGATCGAATAGACGATAACCACAGCGGCGAGCGTTGCTTGAGGCATGAGCGCTAGAAGTGGCGCGAGCAGTAAGATTGTCGCCAGCGCAACCATGGCTGTAACCAACTCTGCGAGTTGAGTGCGCGCCCCTGCGCGCCTGTTCACGGCGGTCTGGGAGGTGCCTCCACCGGCGGGCATTGCTCCTACAAATGCGCCTCCCGCATTTGCGATCCCCGTCGCCAGCAACTCCCGATTTGGTCGCAGAGGCGGCTCCTCACTGCTGGCGAACGCTCGGCCAGCAGCCATAGTCTCGGTAAAGCTCATGAGCGCTATTCCTAAAGCCCCCGGCCAGAGTTCCTGCACGAGGGAGAATTCAGGAAGAGTGATTGAGGGTAAACCTTGAGGAATCCGTCCGACTAACTCCACTCCGTGCTCCTGCAATCCGAGGAAGCGGGTAGCCATGATCCCTACAGCCACTGCGATCAGCGGAGCCGGCATTTGTGGAAGAAATCGCTCAATCACCACTAACAGGACTATCATTGCTAGCCCGACGGCTAAAGTCGTTAGCTTCGCTTCAGGAATTCCACGCACGATGGCCAACACGTTATGGAAAAAAGACGCCCTGGGAATATGAATGCCGAGAATCTTTGGAATCTGATCTAGCACGATTACAAGGCCGATACCCGCCTTAAATCCCACCAATACAGGTTCGGAAATGAAATTAGCGATAAAGCCCAGCCGCAGCAACGATGCAAGAACAAGGATGCCGCCCACCAAAAGCGTCAACATTGCCGAAGCTTTAAGGAGGGATGTCGGATCCCCACCAGGTACAACTTGGCCGAGTTCTGTCGCGGTTAGAACTGCGATAGTAGTGGTAGTGCTTACGCTTAGCGGGCGAGAGGTTCCCATCAAGGCGTAAATAGCCAAGGGGACTAAGGCAGTGTATAGCCCCACCTGTACCGGAAGTCCCGCAATCGTTGCATATGCCATCGCCTTCGGAATGACCACAGCGGCGGTGGTCAGGCCCGCGATTAGATCCGGCCGCAACCATTTCTTCTGGTAGCTAAACAACCAATCTGCAATCGGTAGGTAGCCGTGAGTTTGACGGACTGTCGGCAAGTCTTTCCCTTTGAAGATCTTATTGGCTTCGACGATTAGCGCAATTCAGCAACATTGGGACAAACTTGACTGCTGAAGGCCCGGCGCAACTGGCCGATCCTTGCGGGCGATGCCCAAACTCGAAGGCTAGCAAACCAAAATCCCTTCGGCACCTAGGAGTTTACCTAGTGGCGCCCCGTCTTCTCCTATTCTCTAGACGAGATTCAACTGCGCACCTCGGGCTGGGCGGTCCGTGACTTAACGGGGTTTAAGGGACTAAGCAGATACAGGTGCACTTGAAATTAGGTAAACGCGCTGCCCGAGGCTGAAACCGAGCAAATGAAGAGGGGCCCATCTGCGATTGGTGCGTGTTGTTATATTTTGTAACTAGAACTACAATGCAACCTCATCCGCATGTATCCTCACGAAACACAGGCAAGCATTCGATCAGGCAAACCATGTATGCCAATCTGTTATAGATTTTGGCATTATTCTTGGTGCATGCGATTCGTTTAGGCATTCGCAGGTGCTAGTCCACTTTCCATTTAGTCCGAGTATTTCCAGGTTCAATTGCCGGAAGGGCCCAGTTACAGGCAGATGAATCTAAAATATAATCGCCCCATAAGCGGAGCAAAATGTCATTTGCGGGATGGTCTCGTGCAAAGATGGATTTCGCACCTGTCGGTTCTGGTCGCGTTCTCCCTGGCGATTTGTTCCAGCGCTTCGGCCCAGCTCCCAGTGAGGAAGACTGTCCTCATTATCAATGAGGTGGGCCTCACGCATGCTCTGACCGTTACAATGACGCAACAGATTATTGCCGGCCTGCGAGACACGCCCGGTCGCCAGGTTGAATTCTTCTCAGAAAACCTCGACTTACTCTCTTTTCCGGACAGACCGTCGCTCTCCGAGCAGAGGGACTCACTCATCACACAATATGGCCATCAGAAATTGGACGCTATCGTAGCCATAGGACCTGACACCATTAGATTCCTCTCAAGTTATGCAGATACCTTGTTCTTGGGGGTTCCCATTGTCATTTGTGGGAGTTCCGCAGACCAGGCAGGCGATCCGCATTTGGATTCCCGTTTCACGGGCACATGGCAGATTCGAGAGCCAGGGAAGACATTTGAGGCAGCCCTGCGCCTCTTTCCAAATACGCGTCATGTCTTTGTGGTTGGAGGAAGTTCGGTATATGACCGGCTGGTGATAGCGTTTACAAAAGAATTCTTCAAGTCTTCCCAATCAAAAGTGGAATTCTCCTATCTGACTGACATGGAGATGGAGAAATTGCTCGAACAGCTGAAGAATCTACCTGACAATTCCATCGTGTTTTATACCTCTTTTTTTCAAGATTCTGTTGGAAACAAATACCTCAATGCGACGAAGGCACTTCCGATGATCGCGGCCGCGACCAACGCTCCGATATTTGGGATGTCAGACACATATTTGGGACATGGCATCGTCGGCGGAGACCTGATGAATTTTCAGGAACAGGGAAAGGATACGGCCCGGATCGTTTCGCAAATTCTCGAAGGGAAAAAAGTTGGAGATCTACCAATCCAGACTCTTCCAAGTATATTCATGTTCGACTGGAATGAACTGCAACGTTGGCACATCCCCGAGAGCAGACTTCCTGCTGGAAGCATCATATCTTTTCGCCCGCCAAGTCTCTGGGAGCGTACCAAATGGATTTGGACCACTGTACTTCTGATCATCCCAATTCTTTTGGCTTTGGCCGCCTACCTTCTGTACGCCGGGAAACAGTTGAAATTGTCCAGAGAGAGAGAAGGGCAGCTCAGCGGCATGTTGATCAATGCGGAGGAGCAGGAGCGCCAGCGGATAGCGGCGGAACTTCACGATGACTTTAGCCAGAGACTGGCAGTACTTGCGCTGCGTTTGGAGATTGTGGACGAAGCGACGCCCGCTTCGTTCTCCGATGTTCATAGGCAATTGCGCGAGCTTGTAAAATCCACCGGCGAGATTGGTGCTGATATCCACAGCCTGTCTCACCAGCTACATTCTTCCACACTCGAGAGCCTCGGACTCGTTCCTGCCGTCGCTGCTATGTGCAAAGAATTTACTGCCCTGCAAGCCATCAAAGTGGACTTTACGTCGAATGAGATCCCCCCATCGGTCCGTCCGGATATAGCCCTTTGTGTCTTTCGTATCGTTCAAGAAGGACTCTGGAATTTGAACAAGCATAGCGGTGCTCAAGAGGCGCGGGTTGACTTGAGTATGAAAAGGAACAGATTGGAAGTCACTGTGCGGGACGAAGGTTGCGGATTTGACTTAAGAAAGCTCCGGCAAAACGAGGGCCTCGGCTTCCGAAGCATGAAAGAGCGCGCACACCTACTGGGCGGGAAATTCGAGATTCTTTCAGAAACAGGGAAGGGGACAACGGTTAAGGCTTGGGTACCGCTTGAACCTCAAGCAAAACGTGAAAAGAGCTAGAGTTGTGATGAGCCAGTGGCGTTTAATAGCCTTTGGCTAAATAGTTTGTCGGCGCCGATCTCTCAAACCACCCCAAGTTCATTACGCCTCCCTTCCCTCAAACGGGCTACCTTACTTCCGCGATTTGTCTGCCCGGCCTGTCATTTTTGCCAATAGACCCACGTTCCAGGAATGGGCAAAGTGCGCTCAGAGGGACGGGTCAACTCGAAGCTTCACGCTAAGCCATATAACGGACGTTACGTACGGAAATGACTGAAACTAAAGTATTTGGCCCCGCGCTCTGTTTGAGTAGCACTTTCTAAAGAGTCGAATTCGTCCGCGCTTGCTCGCTGTGGTTGAGTAGGTCGCCGCGAAGGTCCAAAAAGGGTGCCAAACCATGGAAACTGTGTCCAGGGACAAATCTCGCCAGCGGTTACTAATCGCCGACGACCACGCGATCTTCGCTGAAGCATTAAAGACCTATCTTGAGCGGGCGTACCAAGTTGTTGGCATGGTACCCGACGGGCGCGCCCTGATCGAGGAGGCTCTCAGGCTTAGGCCTGATGTCATTGTTGCTGATGTGGCGATGCCCATACTGAATGGATTGGACGCCGCCCGCAAAATCAAAGAACTTACGCCCAACGTCAAGTTCGTCTTTCTAACCATGCGAGTCGATCCAAATCTGGCTGCTGCGGCTCTCGAACTTGGTCCCATCGCATTCGTTTTAAAGAGCTCAACTGGGACGGAACTGCTGAGGGCGATTGAACTTGTATTGCAAGGAAAATCTTATTTGACTCCTCAGCTGAAGGCGGATGATTGGGTCGCCACAAGAGTTCGGGCGCGGCAGTTTGGCAAGGAATTGACCACACGGCAGCGGGAAATCGTTCAGTTGTTTGCTGAAGGTCGGCCCATGAAGGAAATCGCGTGGATGCTCAACTTGAGTGAAAAGACTGTGGAATTTCACAAACACCACATCATGGAAGCGTTCAACCTCAAAAGTAATGCAGGATTGATTTTGTTCGCGTTGAAGCATGGGCTCGTCTCTGTTGACCCTGAACCGAGCACACACGTAGGGGCCGCACATCACAGGGGATGAAACTCTCCACACTTGCAGTTTGATCACCTAGGGATTTCCCCAGTAGCCAAGTACTTTTACACCCCCTTAACATCCGACCCACGTTCGATAGTGCACCGTTGGCCGCCACCGCGACGAAAGCGAGTGCAAGTTTAACTGGGACGGAGGCAAAGTTTGATTCGTCCGCGCATACTCTTGGCCGATGACAATAACGAGTTCCTGGCAGCCGAGATCGATCTCCTGAGTCCGCACTTTGAGCTCGTAGGCACTGCAAGTGATGGGGAATCGCTTGTATCAGAGGTGCAGCGCCTCAAGCCCGACGTCGTTGTGGCTGATATCACTATGCCGGGGATGAACGGTATTGTCGCCGCCCGCAAACTCCAAGCGTCCGGATCTACCGTCAAGATTGTATTTCTGACGATTAACAACGGGGAAGAATACGTTAAGGCTTGTCAGGCGGCGGGTGCTCGGGGCTATGTCTGGAAATCCCGAATGAAGTCCCACCTGATCCCAGCGATTTATGCCGTCATCGAAGACCAGCCTTATGTTTCTCCACTAACGATCGCCTGATCATCGGAAATTTATTCAGGCGTTGATAGAAAGACAAAGTGCTGCCACTGCTAGCATCGGGAAAGGAGAAGTTCATGTGAGGTCGGTTGAACAATTCAGCGAATGCGGAAAGCACGGTTTCTCTAACTAGGGATTCCCCTAGTTGCCGGTGCGAGAGAAAAAGCCTAAATGTCTAAGTGAGCGTCGAGGTCCGAGAATTTCGATGGACGGTAAGGGGCGGATGTTCTTGGTCCTGAGATGGGCATGAAAGTCACGATTGCCAAAATCGGCCGGAAGCAACCTACCTCAGGTTATGGGCTACTTCTCACCGCGGCAGGGCAGGGCAGAGCAGAGCCTTAGAAGCGTGAGCACTGGGTTCCACAGTCCGAGATGAATAGCCGGAAGATCGCACGGCGAAACGTAGAGGTAGAAATCATGAAGGAATGTTCAGTCATGCTAAAGAAAATTCTTAGATCCAAAGTTCTCTGGAAACTCACGCAAAGCTTTGTTGCGCTGCTGTGTTCTGCGCTACTCTTGCCGGGAGATGTGACTCCAGTAGCTCGGTTTCAGGAGCCCGCAGCCGACGCGAGCCAGCAAGATGCCGCTCCTCTACCCCCAGATCAGCTTGACTCGCTGGTCGCCCCGATCGCGCTATACCCGGACCCACTTCTCGCTCAAATGCTCGCTGCTTCGACCTACCCATTGGAACTCGTTCAACTCCAGCAATGGCTGGCGAAAAACAAGACTCTGAAGGACAAGGCGCTCGTCGACGCAGTTGAAAAGGAACCCTGGGACCCGAGCGTCCAGGCAATGGCGGTGGTTCCAGATGCCCTCAAGCGGCTGACGGACGACATCCAGTGGACGACAGATTTGGGTAACGCTTTCTTGGCTCAGCAATCAGACGTCATGGAAGCCGTGCAGCGTATGCGCGCCAAAGCCGAGGGCAAGGGAAACCTGAAAAGCAACGAACAGATGAAGGTAGAAACAAAGGTTGTGGAAAGCAAGAGTGTCATTGTGATTGAGCAGTCTAATCCGCAGGTCGTCTACGTTCCCAGCTATGACCCGGTAGTCGTTTATGGCGCTCCTGTGTATCCCTACCCTCCAATCTACTACCCGCCTCCTGGATATTATGCAGCGGGAATGGCGATTTCCTTTGGCGTCGGAATGATGGTTGGAGCAGCCATGAACGGAGGTTGGGGCTGGGGCTGCGGCTGGGGCGGCAACAACAACGTTACGATCAACAACAATAACAATTTCAACCGCAACAGCAACATCAATGGGGGCAACCGGAACAACATAAACGGAGGCAATCGCAACAATATCAACGGGGGCAACCGACCCGGTGGTGGGGGCAATAGTTGGCAACACAATCCGCAGCATCGCGGCGGAACTCCCTACGGGAATAAGGCAACGGCAAACAAATTCGGTGGCACAAGTCGTGGAGATTCGATGTCCAACCGCCAGTCAAATGCGCGGCAGAACCAAGGCCAGCGCGGCGGTGGCCAGCAGGCAGGCAACATGGACCGCGGAGGCGGAGGCAGGCAGCAATCTGGAGCGAGCAACCGCGCATCCGGTGGCGGAGGTGATCGCGTTGGCGACCGAAGTACATCACCGGGCTCAAGAAACTCCAAGAGCGATGCGTTTGGTGGTGCTTCGAGAGGAAGTACGGGCAGTTCAGCAAAGGCTAGCAGTTCGCGCGGCAGTTCGAGTATGGGTGGATCCCGTGGCGGCGGTGGCGGGTCTCGCGGTGGCGGCGGGCGGCGGAGGTAGACAAGTCATGAAAAAGGAACTTCAAATGAAATCGAGAAATATAAATTCATCTGTATGGAATGCACTCGGGAGACTGTCGATCATTGCCGTCTCTTGCGGGCTCGCGCTGCTCTACTCTTTACCTTTGCTATCACAGCAAACGCCTTCGCAGACTTCGACACAAAGCCAGAAAACCTTCGCTACCTCGAAGGAGGCCGCAGACGCACTCATTCAGGCTGCGGGGAGTTTTGATGTGGCTGCTCTGACGCAGATTCTTGGTCCAGGTAGCGAAGACTTGGTCGCTACGGACGACACAGTCCGAGATAAGGAATACGCCACTGCGTTCGCTGCAAAAGCGCAGGGCAAATTTTCGATTGTTGCAGACCCCAAAAATGCGAACCGCGCCTACCTTGTGATCGCAGGTTCGGACTGGCCGATGCCGATACCGCTCGTCAAGCGAAACGCAAGATGGTCCTTCGACACCAAAGCGGGCCGCCAGGAAATTCTGTACCGTCGTATCGGAAGCAACGAACTGGACGCCATTGAAATCTGCCGTGGCTATGTGGATGCCCAGAACGCATATGCTTTGATAAAACATGACGGCTCTCAAACAAATCAGTATGCACAGCGAGTCATCAGCACTCCTGGCAAGCACGACGGTTTGGTGTGGAAGAACCCGGATGGAACCCTGGGGGGACCTATCGCCGAGGGAATCGCAGATGCCTTGGCGCAGGGCTACACGGATAAGGCCAAGCCCTATCACGGATATTTCTTCAAGATCCTGAAAGGACAGGGTCCCGCACAGCCGCTTGGCGAGATGAATTATGTCGTCGGGGGGGCAATGATCGGAGGCTTCGCTCTTGCTGCTTCTCCGGCGGAATATCGTGTCACCGGTGTCCAAACTTTCGTTGTCAGTTATGAAGGAATTGTTTATCAGAAGGATTTGGGTCCAGACTCGCTCAAGATTTTCACGGAGATGGAGCTCTATAACCCGGATAAAACCTGGAAGCCAACGGATGCGAATTGGCCTCCGGATGCATTTACTGCGACGACCTCCACAGCGAAAGACTAATAGCTCAGTTTCAGCTAGTCACATCGCTCGCTGTTTCTGGCGAACTTCAAAAAAGATCGGCTTTCCGTATTGGGATGAATGTAGCTCATCTGCTGACTTTGGCCGCGGCCCGAACATGTGCGGATGCTTCGATCCGGGCGGGCTAGGGATTCTCCTAGGTGTGGCGCCGTTCGATTCAATGTTAGGTTTCGCGAGATCAGTTGCAGGTTGAGCTCGCGGAAGTCGAAAGGGCAGAGAGAGTCAGCGATTGTTGGATAAGGTCTTTTTTTGCCAACACTCGAATGTCTATTTGGTGCCACAACCTGTCATTTCTAACAGTAGCTGTCAGTGACTGCGAGCGATAGCCTCCGCGCACACGATGCAGTGGCCCTTGTGATAGCCGCTGCCTCTTGAACCGAGGAGCGAATCAGCAAAGGGCCGCGTCTGCATAATTGCCCCACGATGGCAGCCGCAGTCCGGAGGCGAAGCGAATGACCACGGAATCTAAAGGCCGTTTCCCCCTGCGGCGGAATCACGGAATATTGTCGACATCGATTCTTGCAATCTCACGTAAGCGAAGAATGTGTACCTACTCGCTCGGTCCCTTGCAACTCCTCTCCACTTCACTGCTGCTCCTCGCCACTCTTGCTGGATGCTCATCCCAGGAAGAAAAACCGGCTCCTCCACCACCGGGTGTTACCGTCACGCCTGTCGTACAAAAGGATGTGGACATCAAGCAGGAGTGGGTTGGAAACATGCTCGGGAACATCGACGCGAATATCCGCCCCAAGGTGGACGGCTTCTTACTGAGCCAAGACTACACGGAAGGTTCCTTTGTCGACAAGGGACAGCCGATGTTTAAGCTCGACCCACGACAAGCACAAGCTGCCGTGGAGCAAGCTCAGGGAAAGCTTGAGCATGCCCGGGCTGCTCTTGGGCAGGCACAAATTGACGTAAAGAGGTACACGCCCTTGGTGGCCCAAAAAGCTGTGAGCCAAGCCGAACTCGACAAAGCCCTAAGTATGGAACGAGCAGCGAAGGCAGAAGTGGAAGCGAATCAGGCTACCGTCGACAACGCAAAGTTAAATCTGGGATGGACAACCGTGACTTCACCAATCTCCGGAGTAGCGGGTGTTTCCAACGTAGGAATAGGGGATCTTATGACTCCCACTACCCTCATGACCACGGTGTCGAGCGTGAATCCCATCTATGTTGATTTCAGCATCGCCGAGCAGGATTACATGCGATTTGTCCGCGAAAAATTAGGACAGACGGCAGGGCGATCCCTGCAGTTGATTCTAGGAGATGGCACAACATTTCCTCAGCGTGGCCGCGCACTCCTTGTGAACCGTGAAGTAGACACACGGACAGGAACTATCCTGGTTAGAGCAGAGTTTCCAAATCCAGGCAACGTGCTGCGCCCAGGACAATACGCTCGCATCCGAGCCATTACCGAGGTTCGCAAAGGCGCTCTCGTTGTCCCCCAGCAGGCCGTTCTTGAATTACAGGGAATTTACCAAGTCGGAGTGGTCGGCGCCGACAACAAAGTCACCATCAAGACCGTGAAGCTTGGACCTCAGCTCGCCGACGTGTGGTTAGTCGAATCCGGCCTGCAGGCGGGCGATAGCGTCGTCGTCGATGGTTTACAGAGAATCAAGAGTGGTATGACCGTCGCACCAACACCCTTCAAAGACACTCAGGCGAGTGCGCCCATTGGTGGGAATTAGTCATGTCGAAATTCTTCATCAGTCGGCCTATAGTTGCGATTGTAATTTCGATTATCACGGTGATTGCTGGACTCGTGGCGATGACCAAGCTGCCCGTTGCCCAGCTTCCAGACATTGTCCCCCCGCAAATAAACGTATCCGCAACCTATACCGGGGCGGACGCACTAACGATTGAACAGTCCGTCGCTACTCCCCTTGAACAGCAAATGAACGGCGTGGACAACATGCTCTACATGATGTCCACCAACGCGAATGACGGCACCATGACGCTCAAGGTGACGTATGACGTTGGTACGAACGTGGACATCGATCAGGTGAACACGCAGAACCGCGTCTCCCAAGCCAGCCCCAATCTCCCGACCTCCGTCAATCAGTATGGCGTGACCGTGAAGAAGTTGATGGGCCTTCCACTGCTTGTGCTCTCCGTCTATTCGCCCAATGGCGAATACAACGGCCAATTTCTGGGGAACTACGCGACGATCAATATAAACGACGCGCTGCTTCGCGTTAAGGGAGTCGGACAAGTCACAAACTTTGGCGCGGCTGATTATGCGATGCGCATCTGGGTAAAACCGGATCAGCTGACCAAGCTTGGATTGACCGTCACGGATCTGATGAATGCCGTTTCGCAACAAAGCGCCGTGAATCCTGCGGGCCAGATCGGCGGCGAACCAGCCCCCAAGGGCCAGCAGTTCACTTACGCCGTTCGTGCGCCGGGCAGGCTCGTCAATCCAGAGGATTTCGGCAAGATCATCGTTCGTCAAAATCCCGATGGCTCGACAGTAAGGCTAAAGGACGTCTCGCGGATTGAATTGGGATCCCTCGTCTATCAGCAGATTGGGCGGTACAACGGAAAGCCGGCGGTCATCATTGCTGTCTATCAAGCGCCCGGTTCCAATGCACTGACGGTGGCGAAACAAGTAAAGGAACAAATGGAGGAACTGAAGTCGCGGTTTCCCAACGACCTCGAGTACAAAGTTGCCATGGATACCACCCTTCCCATCACGGAAGGGATGAAGGAGATCGTAAAGACCCTGGGGGAGGCGCTTGTCCTGGTTATTATCGTTGTGTTCCTCTTCCTCCAAAATTGGCGTGCAACGCTTATTCCTTTACTTGCTGTTCCAGTCTCACTCATCGGCACGTTTGCGATCTTTCCAATCTTGGGTTTTTCCATCAACACCCTGTCGCTGTTTGGACTCATTCTCGCTATCGGTCTCGTCGTGGACGACGCCATCGTGGTCGTGGAAGCTGTCGAGCATCACATTGAACACGGGCTGTCGCCCAAAGACGCAACGCTAAAGGCAATGGAAGAAGTGTCCGGTCCAGTAATTGGCATCGCCCTGGTGCTCTCTGCGGTATTTATACCCATGGCGGCATTGGGCGGAATCAAAGGACTGCTGAACCAACAATTTGCAATCACCATCGCTATTTCGGTGATCATTTCTGCGTTCAACGCTTTGACGCTCTCGCCTGCACTTTCTGCCCTTTTGCTTCGTCCGCGCAAGAAATCGAAAGGCCTGCTGGCCAGGTTCTTCGCCGCGTTTAATCGCTTCTTCGAAAAGATGACCGGCGGGTACGTAAGCTGGAGCCATGTCCTCATTCGCCGGTGGGTACTTGCAATTCTGCTGCTCGTCATCATCTCCGTGGTTGCTGGAGCTATGGGCCGGAGTCTTCCCACGAGTTTTATCCCCGAAGAAGACCAGGGTTATGCTTTCCTGCAGATACAACTACCCGACGCGGCCTCCCTACAGCGCACCGACGCAGTCATGCGCAAGCTAGATGACATGCTCGCGAACACGCATGGTATTCAGAGCTTCAGTGGCATTACAGGTTTCAGCCTTCTCTCCAACACTTCCGCCAGCTACACCGGTTTCTACTTCCTTCAGCTTGAACCCTGGGATGAGCGCAAAACTGAAGAACTTTCCGCCAATGGGCTTATGCAAAGCCTCAACAAAAGATTACGGGCGGACATTCCGGAGGCCGTTGCTTTCGCCTTTGGCCCTCCTGCAATTCCTGGCTTGGGCACGGCTGGAGGATTCACATTCATGCTGCAGGACCGAAGTGGTGGGAGCGTTACACAACTTTCGGACACTCTTGACAAGTTGACTCAAGCTGCGAGAAAGCGCCCTGAAATCGCCTCGCTGGTCAGCACGTTTCGCCCGACCGTGCCGCAGCTTTTCGTGGACATCGACCAGGATCGAGTCCTGAAGCAGGGGCTGCAATTCGGGGAAGTCTACCAGACACTCCAAGCCTTCTTGGGCGGCGCTTATGTCAACCAATTCAATCGCTTCGGACGCCAGTGGAAAGTTTATCTGCAGGCAGAGCCCGAGTACCGCACGAGCGCCGACAAGGTCAACAACTTCTACGTTCGAACTGCAAAAGGTGACATGACCCCGTTGGCATCACTAGTCACAATCAAGAGGGTATCGGGGCCGGAGTACACCAACCGTTTCAACCTGTTCCGCAGTATCCAAATTAACGGCACACCTGCTCCAGGATTCAGTTCCGGGCAGGCCATGGCCGCCATGGAACAAGTCTCCAACGAGGTTTTGCCTGCCGGCTTCGGATACGCCTGGAGTGACATGTCCTTCCAGGAGAAAAAGGCCGAAGGCGGGCAAGCGATGGTCTTTGGAATGTCCATCATGTTTGTGTTTCTGATCTTGGCGGCGATGTATGAGAGTTGGTCTCTGCCATTCAGCGTGCTCCTGTCAGTTCCCGTGGCGGTTCTCGGCGCTTACGGCGGGCTCCTCCTGCGAAAATTCGATAACAATGTTTTTGCGCAAATCGGCCTTGTCATGTTGATTGGGCTCACCGCCAAGAACGCCATCCTGATTGTTGAGTTCGCAATACTGGAACACGCAAAAGGAAAAGAACTGGTGGACGCAGCCCTCGAAGGCGCCCGTTTGCGCTTGCGGCCTATCTTGATGACCTCGTTCGCATTCATTCTGGGATGTGTTCCTCTCTGGACAGCCAAAGGCGCGGGGGCGATTGGTCGGAAGGTGCTCGGAAGTTCTGTAATCACCGGCATGGGTGCGGCCACCGTACTAGGAGTCTTCTTCGTGCCTGTCTTGTTTGTGGTGGTCGAGCGCATCGCCAAAAAGAAGCCTCACGTGGCCGTGAACCAGCCCGTCGCGCTCGAAGGAGGACACGACTGATGCGAAAGGCCGGCACAGTCGCTCTTCTGTCACTTTTTTTGACGGGCTGCAACTTGGGCCCAAAATACAATCGTCCGGCAGTCCAGCCTCCAACCAACTTTTATGCAGAGCGGCAAATCAGCGCGAGTTCTGAAGCGGATCTGGCGTGGTGGGACTTGTTCAAGGATCCAGTCCTCCAAAGCCTCATTCGTGAAGGACTGAAAAACAACTACGATTTGCAAACAGCCGTGGCCCGCGTAGAGCAGGAACGTGCCCTCGCCGGTGTCACGCGTTCTCAGTATTACCCTCAGGTTGGATACGGCTCTAACATTGGCGGACAGCAGGCTGCCCTCGTACCGAACCACACCTATTACGCTTATAACTTCAGCACCATCTGGGAAATTGACCTGTTTGGACGAATTCGCAAACTGAATGAAGAACAGCGAGCTGTGTACTTTGCCAGCGAGGATGCCAGACGCGACGTTCGCCTTCTGGTACTCGCAGAAATCGCTCAGGGATATTTTCAGTTGCGGGCGCTCGATGCGGATCTGGAAATTGCAATCCAAACGGTCAAGAGTTTCCAGGATACCCTTGACCTTTTTCAGAACAAGTTTGCAGGTGGTGCTGCTTCTGGACTCGAGGTTTCTCGGGCACAGGCAGCTCTGTCAAACGTCGCTGCTGTAATCCCAGACCTCCGGCGACAGATAGTTGCCCAGGAGGTAGCGTTGAATTTGCTCCTTGGGCGCAGCCCCGGCCCGATCAACCGTGGCAGCACGTTGACCGAGCAGTTTGACCCACCGGAGGTGCCTACCGGCTTGCCCGCACAGTTGTTGGAGCGCCGGCCTGATCTCCACGAGGCTGAGGAAACGTTGATTGCTGCAAACGCCAACGTCGGCGTCGCAAAAGCCAATTTTTTTCCCACCATTTCGCTGACGGGCGCGTTTGGCGGAGTAAGTCCTCAACTTTCTGAACTCACTGGCGCAGGCAAGGCGTGGAGCCTCGCCGGCAATTTGGCCGGTCCCCTTTTTACGGCAGGTCGGCTGAAAAACGAATATCGTGCAGCTCTGGCGCAACGCGACCAGGCAAAGATTTCTTTTGAGTATGCGGTTACGCAGGCATTTGGTGAAGTTTCAACGTCGCTTTCAGCCCATCAAGAGCTTGCCAAGTCATATCAGGAGCAGATGAACTCAGTGGAAGCCTACCGGGAGTCTGTCCGGCTGTCGACTATTCGGTATGACAGTGGGCTCGCAAGCTATCTCGAGATCATCGATGCTGAGATCCAAATGTATCCAGCAGAACGGTCCGTAATTATCTATGACCTCGGCCGCAAAGTGGCTCTCGTCAATCTGTATCGAGCGCTGGGCGGCGGTTGGAATTTTAACGATTCGCAGTGGATCAGCGGTAGTGGGACATCTTCGCCTGCGCAGCCATCGACTCCATAAAAGTCCAGACTGTTCTGATTGAGACGAAGTAGCTAGTCGCGATGGAGGAGTCACTCCCAATGGGCAAAGAAAACGCTTCGCACGAAGACAAATCCCTAAAACGCAAAGAATACGAGAAAGAACTGCGGCGGCTCCAGGCGGAGCTTTGTAGATTGCAGGACTGGGTAAAATACAAAGGACTCCGCGTTATCGTTATCTTTGAAGGACGCGACGCCGCCGGAAAGGGCGGCACAATTCGAGCGATTACGGAGCGGGTCAGTCCACGCGTGTTCCGACTGATTGCGTTACCAGCCCCGTCGGATCGCGAAAAGAGTCAGATGTACGTCCAGCGCTACATGCAGCATTTTCCTGGCGCCGGCGAGATGTTGATCTTCGACCGCAGTTGGTACAACCGGGCTGGGGTCGAACACGTCATGGGATTTTGTACGGCTGAGCAGTACCGCGAGTTCCTCAAAATCTGCCCCATATTCGAAAAATATATCGTGGATGCCGGGATTATTCTCATCAAGTACTGGCTCGAAGTTGGCAAGAAGGAACAGCAACGCCGTTTCGAGGCCCGCATTAAAGATCCTCTTCGCCAATGGAAACTCAGTCCCATGGATATAGGATCGTTCAGCCGCTGGTATGAATACTCGCGGGCGCGTGACAAGATGCTCGAAGCTACGGACACCAAACATGCGCCATGGTGCCTGGTTCGCTCAGATGATAAGCGCAGGGCCCGGCTGAATTGCATTTCTCACTTACTGAGTATGATTCCGTACAAAAAGGTACCGCGGGAGAAAATCAAATTGCCGAAGCGTTCCGAAAAGCACGGTTACAACGATCAAAAATCCGTCAAGAGGTACAAGTTCATTCCGGAGAAATATTAAGAGGATCGAAGCCGCCCGGGAGAATGACCGGGCCAGTAGGGAATTATCCAGCGTTTCTATCTACTTGCTCCCACGTGCCGAAAAAAGAAATTGAGATTTCAATTCGAGCTGTTCTTTTTACCCTGTCGAGAGATTCCGAGTCCTTGGCGATCTGCTGACGAAGCATCCAGTTTGTCTTGCGTATCGCCAAAAGACCGCTCTATCGTGGACTGGAGCCGCGTCTGCCAGTACCCAAGAGCCTGATGACGCTCTTCTGGCAGGACAGAGACCATCTCACTCATGAGCGCCTTCATGCGGCGCATAACCTGCACACTACTGGCGCCATAGAAACGAATTTCATCGAACGCCACGCGAAGGAAATCCTCCCAGCTCGGAAAGGCAATCAGAACTCGGAGCTTGCCATTCGAGTCGCAAAACGCCCCGATCTCCAAACGGCGCCGGCCGAGACGCAGCAATAGATCTTCAATCTGGTCCAGTGCCTGCACAGCAGTGGTGGGGTCGTTGATTGCCGGAGATAGGGCTTTGATGGCGATATCCACCAGCAAACGTAGAGCATATTTGGGATCTTGCTCGAACGTACGGTCATCGCCCAGTTCTATCGCCCTTCTCAATGGTGACTCCGGAAGTGGGCCCGCTCCTCCATGAACCCGAAGGATGGGCGTCATATCCAGGACGGAATCGCCGACGGCTGCCGTCAACTCAATGGTGCACCCGGCCGTGCTTGCGATGTGTACTAGCGCCGGCACGTTCACCGCTTGTACGATTTGCGGCCGCCCGTGATGGACGAGCGTCTGGCTACTTGGAGCCTGAAAGACATCATCGGAGATGGGGGATGCGGGAGTCTCCAGGGGTGGATAGAGACCCTCAATAATTTTGCGCCCCTGATCGCCAGTGAAGACCAACATTTTCGTTACCTGCAGCATGCTCACGCGCTGGATGAGGCTAATAAACATGATGACGCTGACGAGCAGTAGAGTCGTCGCCACGCAAATATCTAGAAGGGAAACGCGGCCGGAGCCGCTCCTATCGACCCAAGCGAGCGCCACCAACGCGTAAAGAAATGTGGCCGTAAACACCCCAATCGCGTGAGACACCACGGGGTCCCGCGCGATCCATAGAACGAGTCGCGGCGAATAGGCTGTAGCGCTGAACTGCACCATGACGAAGGTCAGCGAGAAGACAATCCCCGTGAGGGCAATCATCCCGGAGGCAATGGAAGAGTACATGCCAATAGCGGCATTCGCGCTTATTGTGGAAACAAAGCCTGGCAGCAGCGCATGCGCCAAACGCGCGCTTGTGATGCCAAGCGTGGTTGCCGCCGTCGCATAAACCAGAGGGATAAACCATGCCTTGGCGCGCTTATTGCGCAGCAGTTGCATCGTTGTCTCGCTATCCTAATGCCCGGTGTGCCGAACCGGAATATAACTTCCAGCTCGTGCGTTTAGCAATCCGTCAGACTATAACTCAGGACTCCAGGTTCTGGACTCTTTCTGGTGGGTCATCGCCCAACTTGAACTTAGACCAAGCGTGGCAAGCGGCCTGGTACTCGGTGACAGCTTGAACTGGAACCGAGTGCTTTTTATTTTGGCGGTCGGTGAATCGAACCATACACGAACACACGCATGAACGAGGGCCCTTGCATCACCGACTGGAGGATGTGTCAGTGAAGCCGCGAGTATTCCGCTTTCGCTTCTTTTAGGACAGGGATATCGGGGTCACCATCTTTCCACAAAGCAAGGAAATCTTGAAAAGCCGCGCGGGCTTTGGCGGTCTCAGCTTGCAACGCGTAGGCCCGGGCGAGTCCGAGATGGGCCAGAGCGCCAAGCGGGCAATTGATCACCATGGTGCGATCGTCCAGAAATTTCTGAAACTCGGCAGCAGACGCCCCTGTCCCTAACGAATATTCTGCGCAGCCCATGGGGGATGTCATTCCCCTAACCAGACAGGCTCAAGCAATTCGTTGACCTGCTCGAGTCTGGTGAACGAAATTCGCGCGGGCGCGCGTGTGCAACGAAGCACAGTTCGGAGACAGATCTCAAGGGTCCGAGCAGAGGCAACGCGTAGCACGCTAGATTTGGGCTCTTTAGGCGGCCCGTCGTTCGTAGCGGTGGTGCAGTCCCCCGACCTGCGGTAGCGCCACGACCGATCCCATTTCCGGCGGCTGAATCGCTCGTGGCTCCGGCGAGTCCTTCCCCAACGAAAGATGAGTTCTCGATCGGTGATAATAATCGAAATACGAATTGAGGGTTCGTCGTAACGCGTTTTCATGGAACACGATCACATGATCGAGGCACTCGCGTCGAATGGTGCCGATCACTCGCTCTATATAGGCACGCTGCCAAGGCGAGCGCGGTGCAGACAGAACTTCGCTGATGCCCAAGTCTCGCACCTGTTCGCGGAAGTGATTGCCGAAAATAGCATCGCGGTCGCGCAGCAGGTAGCGGGGTAGTTGGTCAAAGGGAAAGGCCTCCCGCAGTTGCTGTCCCGTCCATTCCGCGGTTGGGCGGGCGGTCACATTGAAGTGCAGAATGCGACGCCGGTCATGGGCCAACACCAGAAACACGTATAGGATTTGGAAACGGATCGTGGGCACCGTGAAGAAGTCGACGGAGACGAGCTGCTTGGCGTGGTTCTCCAGGAATGTGCGCCAGGTCTGAGACGGAGGCTTGCGGCACCGCACCATGTATTTGGTGACGCTGCTCTCTCCGATGTCGATCCCGAGTTTGAGAAGTTCGCCGTGGATGCGGGGTGCACCCCAACATGGATTCTCCCGGCACATCTTGCGGATCAAATCTCGGACCTCGCGCGAAATGAGCGGTCGGCCGGGTTGGCCGCGCCGGACCTTCCAGGTCCAGAACAGGCGAAAGCCGGCACGATGCCAGGCTAAAACCGTTTCTGGCTTGATAGTGGCCAGCGCGGAGCGCCAGTCGCGCCAGAAGCGGGACAGAAAGATCCACAACAGGCGGTCCGCTGAGGTCCATTTCGGGCGTTTTCTAGCGGACCTCTGAAGCACGCCGATTTGGTGGCGCAGAGCCAGGTTCTCGAGCTCAAGGGCAGCACGCGAACGGAAGATCGAAGACAGAGTTGCGAGGAGTGTCGTGAGAGAAATGATCATGGGCGAGAATTATGAAAGAAATATAACCCTCATCCGCTCACATTTTTCGAGATTTTCGAGAGGCACAAATGGCTTGTTGGACCCCGTCCACTTTGTGGCTGCTGAGGTTATCGAGGATGACGATGTCTCCTGTTTGCAGTGTGGGGCACAGGAACTGTTCCACCCAGGCCAGGAACAGCTCACCGTCCATGGGCCCGTCGACGACCATCGGAGCGGTCAATCGATGGTGGCGCAGGCCGGCGACAAAGGTCGTCGTTTGCCAACCGCCCAGAGGCGCCGAACCCACGCATCGGCAACCCTTGGGGGCGCGCCCATAGCTCCGTGTCATGTTGGTCGCGGCCCAGGTTTCATCGATAAATACCAGCTTTTCGACGTCCATCGCCGGCTGCGCTTCACTCCATGCGCGCCGCGCTGCTTGCACGTCCTCGCGCTCTTGCTCGCTGGCGTGCAGCGTTTTTTTTGAACGTCAGATTCCACTTGTTCAACTGATGCCAAAGTGCGCCGATTTTGATCACCACACCCTGCGACGCCAACCGCTCTTGCAACTCGGCAAGAGTCAGTCCCGGCTCGGCGGCGATCCAGCCGCGCAAAGCGGACTCCGCTTCCTCCAGCCGGGACCGGCGATGGCCGCCGATCTGAAAACTGCTGCGTACTCCGGTCTCTTGCTCGCGGTCTCGCACTTGGTAGACATAGAAGCGGCTGACTTCAAAGCGGCGCGCGATCGCCGAAGGGCCCTCTCCCCGGGACAAAGCTCGAAGCACACGATCACGCAAATCCTGTGAATACGATTGCATCCACACCTCCCTCGAACCCACAGGAGGATTATCGCACAAAATGTAGATACTTAAATTAGAAATGCTCTAAAACGTCATAAAGGTGAGTCCCTGGCACAGTTGCTGTCCCGTCTAGATCTTGCCATCGCCAGGGCTCACACCGACGACATTTTCACCGACGAGATTAACCCGCCATCAAAATCGCAGCGTCCCTAGCAGTTGCATCCCTTCGACACAAGACGGCCAGAAACGATCGCTTACCTTTGTTCTGTTATGTAGTCATTTCTGACTCAGAAGATAGAGGTCCGCGTGACCGCCGGGACGCGCATAAACGATTGTGGAAAGGTCTCTGGAAAAATCGTAAGCGCTACCGCCGTAGTTCATCGGAAATGCAAAGGGAACCTTCAACGCGACCTGGGACGCCCCGATGGTTTTACCGCCTTTCCAAGGTTGACGATAAATTGTGACTTCGGCACGGGAAGCCACTGCAAACAAGAAGGATTTGCCATCGCGGGCAAAAATTGCACCGTAGGTTGCTACGCCGGGAAGCAATGGGACGCATTTCTTATCGACTGTGGAGACCTCGTAGATTCCAGTCTTTTCTCCATACCTTCCGAAGCCAAGCAAGTACTGCCCGCCGGGGTCGATATCTGAAATCAAAGCACAGTTGTCCACGATCTTTTCTGGATTTGAGCCGTCCATACTCCACTTCCAGACGGTAGATATCGTAGTCGCCTTCTCGTCGACACTCACGTACAGGGATTTCTGGTCTGGGCTCCATACCGGATTGTTGGGAATACCTCCCATTTGGGGGAGCTGATGAAGGCCGCTGCCATCTGTCCCAGCGATGTAGGCTTTAGCTCCTGCGCCTGGTGCCGAATCGACAAAAGTCACGTGGAAATTGTCTGGCGCCCAGCTCCCAGTCCACAGACCATCTCCAGTAGCGACCTTGAATTTGTTGCCACCGTCGATGTCCGACACCCAGAGCTCGGACCCGTGGGTTGAGGGGAACGTGACGTACATCACGCGCTTTCCATCCGGCGAGATGCCGGGTCCAGTTGCGTCCTCCGCAATGTCCGTGGATTCCTTCGAATGCACATGGTAGGCCGCCAAGGACCCGGAGGATTTGCCATTCACAAAATAAATTCCTCTTCCTCCCGGATCAGGCATGGGAGCGTAGTCCGGTCCCGTTCCGAAAGTAATCTGCGTCAGACTCCGGTCGTTCAGGTGGTAGCTCCAGACATTCATCAGTCCATTTACCGCCCGGCCGAATAGCACGGTCTTCCCTGGCTCCGCCCACACGGCGTCAAACGCATTCGCGGACACCTCACCTAAATCGACCGCTGCATGGCTGGTCAGGTTTATTTTGAAGAAGCGGAATTTGGATTCAAAAGCCACTGGAAAACCACCCGCGAGCAGGTCGTTGTCACCTGGATACAGCAGCATGGGAACAAAGAACAGACCAGTACCCTTGGCGTTATAGACCAATTCTTCGTTCAGTCCGGATTTCCCTGCACGAAATATTCCCGAGGCTTCCGACTTCGCATAAAAAATGGAAGCGCCATCCGGAGAAGGAACCATCCATCGCGCAGCTACCAAGCGCCGGGGACTGCCGCCGAGCGTTGGCACTGCCCAAGTCTCGTCGCGGCCAAGATTCTTTTGGTAGTAGATCTCTTTTCCGTCGGGCGAAAAACTGTCTATATCCTTGTCGCCTTCGTCATTTGTGAGCTGCAGGGGCTCTCCGCCAGAAGTGAGCATCAGGAACACCTGCGTGATTCCGCTAATTGGGGAAACAAACGCAACGGCGTGACCATCGGGAGAAAGCCTCGCGTCGTCCAGCGGCTTGTTCCACCGGCTGATTTGCGTAATCCTTGCGGGACCACTAGGAATGTTGGTTCGCGGCCATAGGTAATACCCCACAAAGCATGCTACAAGTAGCGCGCCGCAGGCGGCCAAAGTAATGTGGAGCTTCCGAGTATGCCGCTCAGACGGCTGAGTCGCTGCCCGTGTTGAGGCAGTTGCAGGCCCTATATCAGAATCGCGAACCACCTTGCTCCCTGAATACAATCCTCGATCCGAATCCGAATCCCGCTTCAGACGCATGAGTTCGGAACGCATTTCCGACGCATGCTGATAACGTAGTTCTCGGTCTTTCTCCAGCGCCCGATTGATAATGTCTTCCAGCTTCGGCGGCAGGTCGGGGTTCAAGCGCACTGTCGGAACGGGTTGTCGCTCCAGGATGGCATTGAATATGGCCCCAGAACTTTCTCCGCGAAAGGGCAAAGTACCTGTTGCCATTTCGTATAAGACGACTCCGAACGAGAACAAATCCGTGCGCACATCCAGCTCTTTGCCACGGACCTGCTCTGGCGACATGTAAGCGACTGTGCCAAGCGTAGTGCCGGGGCTCGTCAGATGTTCCGCACTTACGCCCTGAGTCATCCCGCTCGTAACCGTCGCACCGGAAGCGCCAACTCCCGAGAACTTGACCTTCGCCAGACCGAAGTCGAGAATCTTCGCGTGTCCACGCTCGGTTACAAAAATGTTGGCAGGTTTGATGTCGCGGTGAACAATTTCCTTGGCATGAGCAGCATCCAGAGCGTCGGCAATCTCAATCGCCAGAGGGAGCATGACATCTGTTTCGATGGGCTTTCCGCTGATGCGGTGCTTTAGCGTCATGCCATCCAGAAATTCCATGGCCATGAAACGTTTGCCGTCCTGTTCGCCGATTTCGTGGATTGTGCAGATGTTGGGATGATTCAGAGTAGAAGCGGCGCGAGCCTCCCTCCGAAATCTCTCCCCCGCTAGGGCATCTTGCGCCAGGTCGTCAGGCAAAAACTTCAGGGCGACGAAGCGACCAAGCTCCGTGTCCTCCGCCTTATACACCACACCCATACCGCCGCCGCCGAGCTTTTCGACTATTCGGTAGTGCGATATCGTTTGGCCAATCAGAGATAAGGAGTCGGCCATCAGGCGCTCATCTTAAGTTGCGTGTCTGAGTTAAGTCAACGAATGGGGACACGAATGGGGACTAGGCGAGGGTCAAGTCCTTCCATGAGAAGGCCGGTGAGTGTCAAGTATGTTTTTCTTTCTTGTAAGGATGTTTTTGTTCTTCTCTTCCTCCCTGTGAGTTCCTGCCCGTGAGCCAAGCCGCTCCTGTCGCCACCCTTCCATCCGCACTCTTTGTTGAGCGATGGTCGCTCGGTGCAATTTGGGTGTACTCGATTCATTAGGTGCTGCTACCTGATAATCGACCTCTCTTCCCCTCGCTAGAAGGGAATTTGGGCCAGGACTTAGTCGCAGTCACCTGATCTCGGCGGTTGAGCTCGGCTGTTCGGACACTATCTCTCTTCTTTCTTGTATGCTCCTTTTTCTTTCTTCCTGTATTTTCCAGTTTTCCGCAGATAAATTTCGCACCAGGATCACCTAGCAACGACGATCTCCTATTCCATCGAGCCCTAGCATCTCCTGTTTGTGGGGAGCTCTTCCCTCTAGGCCACCGCGCGCATCGCTTTCTGGCTATTGCGCAGTGGTTCGTATACCTCTCCACTCACCCACAACCGATGCAGGAGTACCGCCAGCTTTCTGGCCACCGCAACCACCGCTCCCTTCTTGGCACTTTTCCCTCCCCGCGCCGCAAGTTTTAGCCCCCAACGCCGCAGATCACTGTCTGCTCCAAAGGGGCCCAGGATGTAGTGCGCTCCCTGCACCAGCATGGTCCGCAAATAACGGTCTCCTTCTTTACTGATGTGCATCTCCGGCTGGCTCTCCCCGGAGTCCCTGCGCCCGGGGCGCAACCCCAGAAAACAGCCGACCTCGCGACTCTTCGGGAACCGATGCGGATCTTCCAGGGTCAGGATATACGTCAGCGCGATCTGCGTCCCTACCCCCTTCACCTGTTGGAGCAGTTTGACTTGCGGGTAGCTCTCCTTGGCGATTTTCTCCATCCGCACCTCGTATTCCTTGATGCGCTCGTTCAGTGATTCGATTTCTTTGAGCAGCGGCTCCAGAACTTCGCGCAACTCCGCGGGCAATCCCGCGCCCAGCTCCCGGCTCACTTGCTGCGTGCCACACTTCGGCAGCCGTTGCCCATAAGACTTCGCCAACCCGCGCGCCGCATTCACCAGGGCGGTTCGTACACTCACCAATTCCGCCCGCGCCCGGATCACCGTCAGATGAATTTGTGCTTGCGCGCTGCGATGCCGCACCGGCCCCAACAGCTCGGGATCGATGCGCGCCAGCCGTGCCAGTGTCCGCGCATCGTGGCGATCGTCTTTTCGACTGCTCTTGGTGATCAATTGCACCTTTTGCGCGTGCGCCACGATTACTTTGTATCCCAGCTCCGTCAATAGCCGGCTGACCCACGGGGAATGTGTCCCTGTCTCCAGGACGATGAGACTCCGCGGTATCTTTGCAAATGCTTGTTTCATCGCTTCCGGTGTCGTGGCCACTTTCTGTTCCAGAAGGATTTCGCCCGCTTCATCCAAAATGCAGTAGCACGACCAGCGATCCCCAAGATCCAGACCGATCGTTAGCCTTCGCTCCTTGAAAATCTCGCTCTCGAATATCTGTACAGTGCTAATCTTCTTCATAGCCGGTCTCCTTTTCTTTGCGCCACGAGCGCGTCGATCCTTGGGAGCTTAATGCATCCCGCGGAGACCGGCCTTCTCCCAATCTGGTAAGCGCCGTTGCCGTCCATGTAAAATCGGCTCGATCCTCAATGTCCGGTGATGCGACAAATCAGGACTTAGCCTCTGGGTTTCGTGTGGACCGTGAATTCCGATGAAAATCGCTTTGCAACATCGCGTGGAGCGAGCCGGGTGTATTATCACAGTTGAGTGATAAGCATGATTACCAAAGCTGCGGGAATAACGATGACATGTGTCGCAGCATGCCTGCTTGCTGCCGATGCAAGGAATACCTCGCAACCCCCAGTGTCATGGGACATGAAAGCCGCAGCTACGTACCTCGATGGACGCGAAAACTGGTGGATGAATTGGCCGAGGGCGGCTCGCGACCATGGAACTTTCTGCGTATCCTGCCATACTGCGGTGCCTTATGCTATCTCGCGGCCTGCCCTTCGTTCAGTGCTGGGTGAGCAAACCGCCACTGCCAATGAACAAAAACTAATAGACAGTGTGACGATTCGAGTGCGCCTTTGGAAGGAAGTCGAGCCCTGGTATAGCGATGAGAATGTGGGCGTTCATAAGACAAGTGAATCGCGAGGAACCGAATCGATTCTGAATGCATTCATTCTCTCTAATCATGACGCCCAGACAGGCACATTGAACGCCGATACGAGACTTGCGTTTGCCAACATGTGGGCGTTGCAGCAACAAACGGGCGACGAAAAAGGGGCTTGGTCTTGGTATCACTTTGACAATCAACCTTGGGAGGCATCAGACTCGCAGTACTACGGAGCGGCCCTCGCGGCCATCGCAGTTGGGACAGCGCCGCAAGACTATCGTTCGAGCCCCGACATTCAAGCTAATCTCAATAGCCTTCGCGAATATCTTGACGGTCACGCTTCAAAGCAATCTACTTTCAACAGAGTGATGCTTCTCTGGGTGTCGGCGAGGTTGCCTGGAACACTTAAACCCGGAGATGATCTGCCGATCATCAAGGAGATATTCAGTAAACAGCGAGAAGATGGGGGTTGGAGTTTGACATCGCTCATTGGACCGTGGAAGCGACACGATAGAACTCCGCTCGAAACTAAGAGCGACGGATACGCTACAGGCCTTGCCATTTACGTCTTGGGACAAGCGGGCCTTACTCGCAGAAATCTCCAAATGAATCTGGGCCTGTCGTGGCTTGCAAATAATCAGGACAAGACGGAGGGCCGGTGGCTCGCGTACTCCCTGAACAAGAAACGGGACCTGTCATCCGATACCGGCCCTTTCATGAATGACGCCGCCACCGCCTACGCCGTTCTGGCTCTTACGCAAGCGAAGTGACCTCTCACTTTTATACGACATCCTTCCATTCGCGAGCTCGCAAAAGTCCCAGGAGAATTTGTTCGGTTACGCAACCAACCCGGAGCATGGCACTGAGTCGCTGGTATTGAACGGAGGGGGTATACTCGCGGGCACGCCAATAAGGCCGGCTGGGTGCGGCAGTAATTCTTCTCGTTGAGAGATGCACATGAGAACTCAGGCCCAAGTTGAACAAATGGAGCATACATCACCTGCTCCTGGCTGGAATCTCTTCACGCGAATCGCTTTCCGCTTCAGCTTCGTGTACTTGGGCCTGTTCGTGCTCTATTGCTGCCCGATATGGCTCCAGTATCTACTGTTTCTCAATCGCCACTCTCGTCTCGTCCTGGGAGGAGTATGGCCAATGCGCCAGATGGTTTTCTGGGCGGGTGCGCATATTTTTCACATGACTGCTCCACCAAATCCGGGTGTGGGATTCGACGGGAGTTTTTTCTGGGTCCAGGCATTCTGCGCTTTGGTCATCTCTGTGCTTGCTACGGGGGTCTGGTCGTTTGTAGATCGTCGGCGCACAAATTACGTCACGCTACACAAATGGTTCCGGCTCATCATTCGTTTTGTTCTGGCCGCGCTGATGTTCGCTTACGGAGTATTTAAAGTCATTCCGGCGCAAATGCCTTACCCGAACCTGTTTGAGCTGGTTCGGCCATTCGGCCACTTCTTGCAGATGCAAGTTCTCTGGACCTATATGGGCGCCGCGCCCGCGTATGAAATTTTCGCGGGATGCGCGGAGGTACTCGGCGGCATCCTGCTGCTCGTTCCTCGCACCGCGACGCTGGGAGCGCTGATTTGCCTTGCGGACTTGATGAACGTCTTCGTGATCGACATGAGCTATAACGTGGCGAATAAACTGGAAGTTTTTAACTTCATTCTTCTCGCTGTGTTCTTGCTTGCCCCCGAGCTTCCTCGCCTGGCGAACGTTTTTCTCTTGAATCGCGACGCTCTGCCTTCCCCGCAGCCTCGTCTCTTCCGCACGCGCCGCGCCAACCGCGTGGCGATGGCCGTGCAGGTAGTCGTGGCTATCTACCTTGTGGGAGCGACTGTGTACGACGCGTGGGTAAATGAGTGGCTCGCCGATGTAGGTATCGCTTCGAAGCCCGCGCTTTACGGCATCTGGGATGTGGAGCTATTTTCTCTGGACGGCCAGGTCCGGCCCCCGCTTCTAACGGACCACGATTGCTTTCGCCGCGTAATCTTTGATTCCGGGGTCATCTGGGAACTCGACATCAATGCCGATAAGGGTGCCGTGGCCTTTCAGCGTCCGGATGACTCGTTTGCCTATTACCGTGCCTCGATCGACGTTCGCAACAAGACTCTGACGCTAAACCCCCTTCGTCATCGTAGCGACCCCGATCCCGAGGCTGGCCGCCACAGGGATTGGAACGCTCAGTTCACCTTCGAGCGTCCGTCTGCGGATCAGTTGGTTCTGGATGGCGACATGAACCAGCACAAGGTCCACATGCAGTTGCATCTTTTTGACCGCAACAAGTTCGAGCTCGTCAGTAGCGGCTTTCACTGGGTGCAGTGAATCAATTTAAAACCACTGAGAACCCCCTGCAACCTCGGGTCGGATGGGGCACACTCGGAAGTTTGTCCTGTGGTTCGCCAAAATTCTGGCCGACTTTGAAATCAATGACATAGCAGCCCTCCCGCCACTGCTTTGTTATAACTCCTAGCTAGCTATGTTTCGATTCATCGGCCTGTGGTTCGGAACGCTGGTTCGTCTCTTGCGCGCGCGTCGGAGCCTCCTACTGGAGAATCTGGCGCTACGTCAACAACTCGCCGTCCTGAAACGTCGACATCCGCGGCCAAGACTAGACCTGCTCGACAAGCTCTTCTGGGTCGCCGTCCGCCGATTCTGGTCCGGATGGCAACAATCCCTCATTGCTGTCACGCCCGAAACCGTGGTGCGATGGCACAGGGGCGGATTTCGTTTGTACTGGAAGCTGATCTCCAAGGTCAGGATGCCCATCGGGCGACGACAGACATCGAAGGAAGTTCGGGAATTGATATTCCGGATGGTCGTTGAGAACCCAACGTGGGGAGCTGTGGTTCGCCAAAACTCTGGCCGACTTTGAAATCAATGACATAGCAGCCCCCCGCCACTGCTCTGTTATAACTCCTACCTTGTCCCTCGCCAAAGTCATCGCCGTAACAATGTTACAGCAGCGAAGCTAGTCGGCCGAAGTTTTGGCGAATGACAGGACTGAGGCAGTCGCGATTTCGGACAATGGGCCTTCTGACCATAATTACTTCCGGCTTGCCCGTTATCCTCCCTCAAGCCGCGGCTAACACTAATGGCGTTTCGATATTCCGCCAAATGGAGTTCGTCGTGTTCGTCTGAGGTGTTGGTTAGGAGGTTCAAGCACGATGCAAATAAAGGGGTGGCGCGCTATTCGTAGCGCAACGCGACCATGGGATCGACATGCGTGGCGCGCCGCGCGGGAATCCAGCAGGCCGCCATGGCTACAAAAATCAGCAGCGCGGCCACAGCGAGGAAACTAGGCGCATCAAACGAGCCGATTCCAAAAAGCAAGCTGCTCATGCTTCGACTGAGAAGTGCCGAAAAGCCCAAGCCAAATGCCACACCCACCAATACCATGGCCAGTCCACCGGCGAGAATCAAGCGCAGAACATCGCTCTGCTGCGCGCCAAGAGTCATGCGGACACCGATTTCCGGCGTGCGCTGACTGACCGAGTAGGACATCACGCCATACGTTCCAATGGCCGCGAGAATCAACGCCACCAGACCGAACGCACCCAGCAATTCGGCGCCGATGCGTGGCGCCGTTAGAGACTGGAGCAAAACTTGCCCCACCGTCTGCACGCCAACCAGCGGAATGGTTGGAATCAAGGACTGCACAGTGCTGCGCACCGTTCCCAACGCTTTCGCAGGATCTCCATTCGTGCGCACATATAGCGACACGAACGGCGAATAATGCTGCTTGAGCGGCATGTAAACAATCGCCTGCGGCGGTTCTCCGAGCGTCGAATACTTGACTGTATTCACTTCGCCGACGACGGTCACGTCCCAGGTTTCCCCCAGAAAATGCACGTGCTTGCCTAGCGGGTCTTGGGCCGGCCAAAAGCTTTCCGCCATGGCTCGATTAACGACCGCGACCATTGCCCCTCTAGCGTCGTCCTGCTCGTCGAAGTCCCGTCCGCTTAGCAAAGTGATGCCCGCCGTCGAAAAGAAACTCGGTGCAACGGCGACAACCGGAGTCAGTCTGCCATTGCGAGGATCGGTGAAATCCACGCCATCGGTGAATGTAGTGCGCTGAAGCCCACCGCTGAATGGACCATTATCAGCCACGCTCGCGCCGGCTACCAGAGGAAGCGCTCTCAGCCGTGCGACAACGTCCCGATAGAAAGCTTCGGCCTGGGGCTGCGCGTAATTCTCGGCACCCAGGTCCACAGACATCACGAGTTCGTGTTTCACTTCGAACCCAGGATCGACTTGCTGAGCGTTTCGCAAGCTGTGGATGAATAGCCCGGCGCCAGCGAGAGCAACCAGCGACAGTGCCACCTGCACCATGACCAAGATGCCGCGGAGGCCATACCAACGCGCGCTTCCGGTCGGTGCGCCCGTGCGATCCTTCAGCGCCGCCATGCGATCCGTTTTCGAAGCTTGCAACGCCGGAATCAGCCCGAACAGAATCGTTGCCGCGAGCGCGAGGACCAATGTGTACAGCAACACACGCCCGTCCAGTTTGAGATTAAGGTTGCGGGCGAAGAAGGGAGGCAGGAAAGAGACCAGAGCGGTTTTACCCCAGTAGGCGAGAAAAATTCCCAGCGTGCTCGCCACGAGCGCCAGCAGCAAGCTCTCGGTGAGCAGCTGTCGGATCAAACGCATTCGCCCGGCACCCATCGCGAGCCTCACTGCGATCTCGCGCTGGCGTTGCGCCGCGCGAGATAACAGCAGATTTGCTACATTTGCGCAAGCGATCAGCAGAACGAGACCCACAATCAACATCATTAATGCACCAGCGCGCGCAAACACGCTGTGCAATTGTGGCGGAATCGCGGTTTCATTGATGGGCACGAGTGTCTCGTTGCGGCCGCCGTTCTCTTTCGGATACTCCTTTTCGAGCTCCTCCCCCAGAGCGTGAACGGCGATCTGTGCCTGCTTGAGGTTGACGCCGGGCTTGAGCCGCGCGACCATGGCGACCATCCGGAAACCCCGGTCATACATAAACTTTTTAGTGTCGTCATCGAGCATTAGATCGCGCATCGAGATCGGAATCCATAGATCAGGACTTCCCAATACACCGATGCTGCGGAATTCTCGCGGCGCGACTCCAATTACGGTAAAATCCTGGTGATTCAGTTGAATTGTGTGCCCCAAAATTCCCCGGTCCCCGCCGAATTGCGTGTTCCACAGCGCAAAGCTCAACACGGCGACGGGTCGTGGGGTCGCGTCTTCTTCCGCCGAGAACCCGCGCCCGAGAACCGGCGCCACACCCAGGACGTCAAAGAAATTTCCGTTCACCAGCTCGCCAAATAACTGCTGTTGCTTGCCGGAAACCACGTACTGGAGCCCGGTGAAAATCGCAATCGATGAACCAGAGAAGACGGCTGTTTTCTCGTGGTAGTCCACAGCATTGAGATAAGGTGTGGGCAAATATTCCTGCGGTGGGCCTTTGCGGCTCTGCGCGTTCGAATAAAGGCTCACCACACGCGCCGGTTCTTTCACTGGAACCGATTCAAGAAAGAATGCCTTAGCCAGCGTGAAGATCGTCGAGTTCGCACCTATGCCCAGCGTTAGAGACAGCACGGCCACAGCAGTAAATGCGGGTGATTTGCTGAGCAACCTCACTCCATATTTCAGGTCTTGGAGAAGTGTGCGCATCCGCGGTTGAGCATATGTAATGTCTTCTAGAAGTACAATAGGAAAAGGTTCAAGCCTGGGATCTTCACGTAAAAGATTCTCATGGGGACATCGTTGATCGGCTATGCGATCCACATGCGGCTTTCAAATAAGCCAAGCGTCAGATTCTGGGGGAATCGTCGTCAAACCGGAAGTTATCCAGAACGGAGTTCTGGGAAGTTTGCGACGCACGCCTTCCACTTGGACCATTAACGCCGAATCGGAAACTTGAGTCCTAGCCAGATTCCGTCGACTCATTTACACGCTCGACCGCAACTCTGTAAAAACCTCGCTCTTTGAAGAGGAAAGCCGAGTCAAGAATTGTCTCGGCTGCAATGCTTTCCTGAACCTCTGGTGGCTCTCCGAAATCTCCGTCCCAAATTCCGTATAGTTCAACCACCTCGTCTCCCGATTCTCGCAATAAGTCGACTAGTGCCTCTCGATTGCGCTTATCGCTGGTAACACGCTCCACGTCCTGTTCGAGCTGTTCTAAATATCCAATCTCAGGCCACTGGCCGCTCTGTAGCGTTGCGTGCGGGAAATCACAGCCGCATCCAGAGGTAGACCCGATGCACTGCACTTCAGGACTTCTGAAGTGGGCTTTGATGGGAGAGTCGCGCTCGGTGAGGGACTCAACGCTCAGACCCGGAGCATCTTTCTCCCATTTCTTTCGATGAAGAGGATTGCGCGTCCCGGCGTAAAGTACGAAGCACATGCTTTCATACTACCCGAATAGATGCGCTTCCAAAATTGCGCGGGGCTGGTGCCTGATAAACAGGGAAATGGTGGACGAGAGGGGATTCGAACCCCCGGCCTCCTCATTGCGAACAGTGGGGAAAATAAGCTAAGGCAAGGCGCCACAATCACTTAGCTATTTTCACGAGGCCCTTAATTGGCAAACCTGGCAAACCGGTTTTCTCTTTGTCTTTACAGTGCAGTTCGACGGTGAGAATCCGGATAAGATCACGCGCGGTGCCTGTGCCTATGACGACGACAAAGTCATTTTCGAGAGCCCGCTGGACAAACCCGGAGCTTCATTTTCGCAAAGTAGGGCGTCTTCATGTATGCACGTAACATGTTACGAGGCGTTGCCGTATCCTGCTGATTCTAAAGTCGGCCGGAGTTTTCGGGACCCACAATCTCCTTATAGACGGCCTCCAGTTCTGGAAGCAATGTGGCGAGACTTGCAAGGATTTCTGTCGGCTTGTTCGAGCTCATGAAATTGGTCTCCTGACGTCAGGTCGCCACCTGCGGGCTTAGTGGCAATTGCTGTTGTCCGCGTTGGTGATTTCCAGAAATGTAATACTAGTCGGTGCGAAACTGATGTGACCTGCGCGCGTTGACTGACCCAGGAATTGTGGCAGGTCGCCATCTCTGTTCAGTTCAAGAGTCTTCCCGTTAAGCTGGACGGTTGTGTCTTGAAGTTGCTTGGCGGTCAGCGTGTAGCGTTCTGCTTCAGACGGCAATGTAATTTCATGGACTTGCTGTCGGTCGGCGTTGATAACCAGAAGCGTGACGCCGCCGGGACGGTTCCGAAGGCAGTGAGCATAGACGTACACATTCGGGATTGGCGATGTGTGGGGATCGAGAACCGTCGCACCCATGAGGCGTCGCCAAAGCAAAGCGGCCCAGTAATTGGGACGTGGTGCGAAAGTATTCTCGTCTAACAGGCCGTAGTCGCTTGATGCCAGTGTGTTGTGCATAATTACTTTCACGCCACGCTCGGCGAGGGACGCATGTTGAACAAGATATCGGAAGGTGTCTAGAAAAGTCGATGCCCATGGGTTTCCTCCGCAGGCTGCATCGGCGGTTTCCGTAATCCAGAGTGATTTGCCCGGTTCGAACCTGTCTCGAAGGTTCGCGTAGAATGCCCCAATCTTTTCCGGTCGCGAGAGCCAATCTTGAGAAAGTGCCGCTGCCACGGTTGTTTGTGATGCTGCGCCGATGCTTGCGCATCGCTCCGAAGCAGCTGCATAGAGATGGTACGAGAAAACGTCGAATACGGGACCGGCTGCGTGGAGCAGGTCTTCGGATTTAAGTACTCCACTACCAATTGGCATTGCGAACGGTCCCTCGCCGACTGAACTTGGGCCGAGAAATAGTGTGTCGGGCGCAGTTTTCTGAAGGAACGTACGGAAGACAGCAACGTCGCGGCCAAAGCTTGCGGCATCGTATCCTTTCGGTGCGCCGCCCATCGCTGCATATGTCGGCTCATTCATGAATTCGCTTGCAGCGATTCGCCCTCCAGCGGACTTGGTGTATTCGAACAATTGCCGCGCCTGGTCCGAGGTCCATACGCCTTGAGCATCACGCGATCCTTGCCCAGTAGCCACCGATGTCACGATTTCGGCATTCACGGCACGAGAAAAATCGATGACGCCCTTCCATTCCGCTCGTGTTAAGACGCCGCTGAACCCCGATGGCGCATTCGCTGGCGCGGCATTTTCCGAATCTTGAAAATAGGCGCTATTGGCCCACGTACCGCTGACTCGCACATATGCAGGGCTTAACGCCCCTGCCAGTTTTCGCAATCGCCGATTTGAAAGATCGATGGGCGCTCGATAACGATAGAGGTTCGGGTCTATGCCTGCCGGGGTGAAACCCGCCTGGGGGGCGGGCTCTTGCGCTTTACCTTCGCTCGTATTCCTCCCGTATGGTTTCCAAAATCTCCCGCCGATGACCTCCACCATTTCAATGTTGTAGGACTGGAAGCGCTCATCGACCGTGCCAATAGCGGGCATCTTTGCGGGATCAAGCGATACAACCTGGGCGATCAGTTGCATTGCTAGAACCACCACCGAGGTTATGCATAAGAATACGCCCATGCAAATGGACCGACGAATACTTCTGCTCATTTCTTTGTTTTTCTTTCCCATTCTAGAAGTCGCAGCTGTCACCAACACGGGTTGTGCCATATTTTTTCACCGTCTACTGCACTTTATCTAGGTTTCACATCGTTATGCTGTGATATCGCACATCATGATTTGGAGTTCTTGATCCACGCGCCATAAGTTTGGATGAAGGCACCAGGCCTTCTATCCAGCTTTTTAGTGGCCTAAGCTGAAAGGCCAGCCGAAGTATAGAATAAGGCCCGGGGGGCTGACGGCTAGCACATGTTTAGACGAACGACTGCTGGCGTGTAATTTCGGAGGACCCGATGGCACAGAGCAATCTTGAACTCATGCGGACACTCGACGATTCGTGGAACGCACAGGACTGGGATACGTTTGAAAAGCGGCATTCCAAGGGCACCACCGTATTTTGGCCCGGTCAGGCTGAGCCGACAAGAGGGCGCGACAATCACAAAGCGGAGTCCATCGAATTTGTCAAAACGTTCCCCGACAATCATCTGATCAATCATCCCTATAAAGTGGAGATTGCTCAGGGCGAATGGACCTGCACTGTTGCGGATTTTACAGGTACGATGCGGGGACCGATGAAGGGTTCCGACGGCAAGCTGATCGCGCCAACCAACAAGAAGTTTCATATCGAGTTCTGCACCGTCGCACACTGGCAGAACGGCGAGATCATCGAAGAAAAACTCTTTTATGACTTGGTCGGATTGCTAAAACAGGTTGGAGTCATGTGAGTATTCCTGGCCCGCCAGCTACACATCACGATTTGTAGGTGCTTGCTTTCAATACCAAACCGTAAAAGCGCGGCAGAACCAACGGGCTAACCGACCTGTACGGTTAGCATCGATATTGATCCGCCGTCGACACCTTCAATGGGGAAAGTGATGAGTTCGCGTTGCTGCCTGGTCGCAATGACATACAGCATAGGCAAGTAATGATCCGGTGTGGGAATCGAAAGCAAAGCCTCAGGTCCCAGATTCTCATAATCAATAAGCGGTTTGTACTCCCCGGCTACCATCATTTCCTTTGCATCGCGTTCAAAGCGAACAGCCCAATCGTAAGGATCGGGCATGTGCCGACCCCAAGCATACGCATGGAGATTGTGGACTAAGTTGCCGCTGCCGATGATGAGTATGCCCTCTTCGCGTAGGGGCGCGAGCTTCTTGCCAATCTCAAAATGGAATGATGCTGGTTTATTTTCGTCGATGCTTAGTTGGACGACGGGAATGTCAGCATCGGGATAGACGTGGCGAAGTACCGACCAGGTGCCATGATCGAGCCCCCAGGAGTTGTCGAGCTTGACCTCAATCGGTGCGAGCAATTTTTGTACTCGACGTGCGAGTTTGGGGTCACCAGGCGCGGGATATTGCACTTGAAACAATTCTCGCGGAAACCCGCCGAAATCGTGAATGGTTCTTGGCGAAGTGGCAATGGTTACCCCGGTTTCTGAAACAAACCAGTGGGCGGAGATGGACAGAATCGCTTTCGGCTTTGGTGTCGTCTGTCCTATGCGGCTCCATGCTTTTGTGTAGCCATTGTCGAGCACGGCATTCATCGGATTGCCGTGTCCAAAAAAGATTGCGGGAAGTATCTTGGCCATGTCGCGGCACCTGTATCCAGTTCACGCCGAGTTCTTGTAGACGACTACGCTGGCGGCCTATCGACTGGAAACCATGAACGCGCTGCAAAGGCGTCAGGCAGCAACTGAGCCACAGTATCACGCTTGCCAAAGCCAAAGTGAAGTTTACCTAGCTCCTAGTGACCGGGCCGCCCAAATTTACCTTCAGGGCCGATCCATCAGTTCAAGCCGAATGGTCAACGTGTCATTTCAGTGTCACGCAACTTGCATCCGTAAAGACGCGGTGAAATTAACGTTCGCAGTTTCATCGCAACTTGGTGGTAGCTGAAATCTGGTGGACGAGAGGGGACTCGAACCCCCGACTTCCTCGTTGCGAACGAGGAATCACTAAAGCTAAGACGCGTCGCCACAATCAGTTAGCTTTTTGAAAAGGCCGTGAATTGCCCAACTCGCCCAACCGCCTCTTCTCTCCCGTTGCTGGTGTGTCTCAATTGGCGAAATCAGGCGATAGTGCTCAAAACCCCCTGCTTAGGGTCAATGAGCGTTATGGGGATTTTTCAACAGTTGCCCACCTTCGGCTCAGGCTTCGCTGGTTTTCAATTGCGGCAGAAGCGCCAGTGCGTTATCGCGCCCGATTCGCTGGAGATCAACAGCCGTGAGCCCAAGCTGCGTCATGCCCTCAGCCGTGTTTGCGAGAGGTACGAACGGATTGTCACTGCCAAAAAGAATCTGCGTAGTCGGGACGAGGCTTGTCAGTGCCGTAAAAGCGGGTCGAAAAGCAGTACCAGCGATGTCGTAATGAAGTCGCTTGATTTCGTATTCGATTCCGTTGGGTGCCTTTTCGGCGATGCTCTTCGGCGCATATTGCTGCATACGGCCCACAACCATCGGCACATCTCCGCCCGCGTGGGAAAAGATGAAGCGAATGTCGTGAAATTTCGCAAGTGTCCCGGTGAAAACTAAATTTGTTACTGCCCGCGTGGTGTCCTGTGGAATCTCAAGTATTACCGGGGGAACATCCGGGAGCAACGTTCGACAACATAGTGGAATGGTGGGATGCACGAACACCACGGCCCTGCGTCGGTTCAGCTCTTCGAAAACTGGCTGGTAATCAGGATGACCCAGCCATTTATCGTCGTAGCTGGTGAGAAGAGTAATGCCATCCGCCTTGAGCACACTATAGGCGTACTCGATCTCACGGAGGCTGGCATCGGTATCCGGAAGGGGAATTATGGCGAAGTGACCAAAACGGCCCGGGTGATTTCGCACGAGATCAGCAGCGTATTCATTTACTCGGTGCGACATTCGAGCCGCTGCCTCGCGGTCTCCGTACCAGAATGCAACCGGGGCAAGGGAAAGAACAGCCGTCGAGACGCCGCTTTTGTCCATTGCTGCGATCATCAGCTCCGGAGTCCAGCTCAAAAAAGCGGGATTCATTCGACCGCCGCCCGCGTTAATGATTCGCTCACGATTCTCGGATAAGTAAAAAGGGGGGACGATGTGATGATGCACATCAACCAGCCTGAATTTGGAATTGGGTGGGGTTCCCGCAAGCACGGACATCGCAAGTCCGGCGCGAGAGCAAGCCAAGGGACTTAATCCAGCCGCAGCGATTCCGGAAATAAAGCTTCGTCGCTTCATGGAGTTAATACATTCGTCAGCATACCTTTGTCCGCCCGTTCGCCAAAACTCCGCGACGGCCTGAATGTCATGCATGTAACAGGTTACACGACCTCTTTGTATCTTAATGATTTCAAATGCGCTGTTAATTTTGGCGAGGCACAGCTGACAGAGTCTGTGCAACCGCTATTTCGCGTTGAACACCCAGAAAGTGATCACCATAACGAAAAGGTTTTCGACCGGCTGGTTCGACGCTACTTCTACGAAAAGCGCGTTTTTAGCCAAGTTAGGCCTGCAACGGTTTTGCAAGTTGAAAAGTCCCAGCGCCTATTGCTCGGAAACAGTAATTTAGATCGGCTCGCAAGCCTGGTTTTGGGGTCGAAAACCCGATTTTGGGGAACAATTGTTTCCCAAACTGTTCCCAACGGATTTTGGCACTTATCGCTGTGTCAGAGGCTGGGGGGCAGGCACCAACCGGTTGACGCGCACTTCCCACTACGATAGGGTTTTAGACCCCGTTGCCCGACACTTCGTAGGACAGGACCACACTATGAAGACAGCGGCTCCAATTCCTTTTGCCGGCTCCCAACTCAGCAAAACACGTCATGTCTGCGCGTTTTTCAATAGCGCGGAGGAAGAACGAGGCCTCACGGCGCTGTTCGGGTTGGTGTGGACGGCCAAGTTTACATTCGTTTCGGTGTAAACGTTCTGCGTAGAGGTGAAAACGTGACAGCGTCACCTAATTTGCAAAATGATGTCCCACAGGAAAATTCACTTCCAGAGGCTTCTTTGGAATCGATCCTCCGCACACAGGAATTGCGCAATCGCCCATCGCGTTCTCCCGACTACGAGGAGGAGAACCGCGCACTTGTGGCACTGGCCAACGCGCTAGCCGACTCCCCGGCTAACATTCTGCAAACGCTGGTTGACAGAGTCTTCGAGCTGTTGCATGCCGACTCAGCCGGCCTAAGTCTGCTGACGAAAGACGAAAAGAGGTTCTACTGGGCAGCTATTGCCGGCGCGTGGCGGCCCCACACCGGCGCCAATGTCCCACGCAATTCCTGCCCATGCGGCGATGTGCTCGACCGCAATATTCCGATGCTGTTCACCCATTGGGAACGGCGTTATCACAATTTCAGCTTGACGATGCCCATAGTCGAAGAGGGACTGTTTGTTCCTTTCTACGTGAACGCTAAAGCGGTCGGTACAATTTGGGCGTTTGCCCACGATAATCGTCGCAAATTCGACGCCGAGGACCTAAGGCTGCTCGAGCGCACGAGTCGTTTCGCGTCAGCGGCATATCAAGTCGTGGAGTCCATTCAGAGCCTCAAATTGGAAGTTACAGCGCGCGAAAATGCGGAAACAGCCGTACGCGAACTGGCAAACGAGTTGGAGACGCAAGTTCGAGTTCGGACTCAAGAGTTGGAACGTACCACCGGAGACTTGTTGGATACCAACAAATCGCTAGAAAGGGAAATCGCCGAGCGCAAGAGGGCCGAGCAAGATTTGTGGCGCAGAACTGCAGAGCTTGCCGCGGCCAACGAAGATCTGCAACTCCAGGTTGGCCTACTGCAACTTGTTCCTATAGCGGCCTGGACAATCGGGCCGGATGGGACACCAGATTTCGTGAACCAAAACTGGCTGGAGTACACCGGTCAGACGCTCGATTACGTCCGGTCAGGTCCCGAGGCCTGGATGTCTGCGCTCCACCTTGAGGATCGGGAAGGAGCATCAAGGAGCTTTTGGGAGGGGATACGCTCTGGGCAGGGTTTTACGATGCAAGCTCGGTTTCGCCGAGTGCATGACGGGACATATCGGTGGCATCTCAATCGAGCGGTGGCGTTACGTGACGCGGAAGGAAAAATTCTCAGGTTTGTTGGCACATCCACCGATATTGACGATCTGAAACAATCCAAAGAGAATTTGCGGAAGGCCGAAGAAAAAAACCGGTTGATCATCGACACGGCGTTAGACGCGGTTGTCACTATAGATTCTCAAGGCACCATCACTAGTTGGAACAAACAAGCGGAAATTATCTTCGGGTGGAGTAATCGAGAAGCGATCGGCCAGCACATGTCGGACTTGATTATCCCCGAGCAACAACGGATGGCTCACGAGCGCGGCTTTCGTCATTTTCTAGCCACCGGAGAGGGCCCCATATTGCGACGACGTATCGAAACCATGGCCGTCCGGCGCAGCGGCGGCGAGTTCCCAGTTGAGTTGGAAGTAGTTCCCATGAAACTGGGCCATGATTTGGTTTTTAGCGCCTTCATTCGAGACATTACCGACTCTAAAATAGCGGAAGATAAACTACGGGAGAGCGAACTCAACAAGCGCCAGATGACCGAAACCATTCCGCAGATGCTTTGGAGCGCTACACCTGAAGGGTCGATTGATTATTGCAACGCTCGCTTGCTCGATTACACAGGCTTCCCAGCCGAAGACATCATGAGTAACGGTTGGACGAAACTTCTTCATCCAGACGATGTTGATCAGACAGCTCAAGTGTGGATGTCCTGCGTCACAACCGGGGCCCCGTATCGAGTCGAGGTTCGAACCTTCCACGCTGCGGATCGCACGTACCGATGGTGCATAACGAGCGCGCTCCCGTTGCTAGACCAACAAGGGCGCATTCTAAAGTGGCATGGCACAGTTGTGGACATGCACGACTGGAAGCAAACGCAGGAAGAGCTACGCAACACGCAGGCGGAACTCGCCCATATGGGGCGCGTGATGACGATGGGGCAACTTACCGCATCGATTGCGCACGAAGTCAATCAGCCGCTTTCGGGTATCATCACCAACACTAGCACCTGTCTGCTGATGCTGGACTCGCATCCTCCCGACCTCGACGGAGCACGCGAAACCGTTCGGCGAGCGCTCCGCGATGGCGACCGGGCATCAGAAATAATCAAGCGGTTACGCCAGATCTTTAGTAAGAAAGAAGTCACGGCCGGATTGGTCGACCTGAACGAGGCGACGCGGGAAGTGATTGCGCTCTCATTGAGTGAACTTCAGAGAAATCAAGTGTTACTGCGGCTCGACTTTGACCGCGACCTCCCGCTTATCACGGGCGATCGTGTGCAGCTTCAACAGGTGATCCTAAACCTGCTCCGGAACGCATCAGATGCGATGAGCAACGTCGACGATCGTCCGAGGTACTTGCAAGTCAGAACCGAACTGGAGGAATGCGATCGAGTGCGCCTGACCGTCCGAGATGCGGGAGTGGGCTTCGACTCCGACGCGGGAGACAAACTCTTCCAGGCCTTTTACACAACGAAGAACGACGGGATGGGAATGGGATTATCCATCAGTCGCTCCATTATCGAGAGTCATCACGGCCGTCTATGGGCGACACGGAACGATGATCCTGGGTCCACATTTTGTTTCTCTCTTCCATGCCGACGGGAGGGCGGGACCGTGGCCCACGGCGGACGCATTTAGCGCACCGCGAATGCATCCAATTGCAACAAATCAATGGTTTTGAAGTAGAGCCTCGACACGACTTTGTACCAAAGTCCAATAGACGTTGCATCTTGAATAGCCCATGCTTCTGCTTAGGACGCTCCGCGACGGCGGGTGAGTTCAACCAGCTTGCCAGGGCCGAAGAATCCGGACGGACCGCTAATCCACGAGTCAGATTTGTTCGCTTTTCTTGGAGGACGCGGGGGCGTGACGAACGCCAAGAGTCCAGGCGGCATTCGGACAGCCGTTGCATTCAATATGCGGAAAGTTCTGGAAAAACTATGACGGACCAAGGTCTACTGGTGTCGGTCGTTGATGATGACGCATCTACGCGCGAATCGCTACCCGACTTACTCCGACTGTTCGGCCTTGCAGCCCTTGTGTTCTCGTCCGCGGAAGAGTTTCTCGAATCCGGCTACGTCGACCAGACCCGATGCCTCATCCTCGATATCGCCATGCCGGGAATGACAGGACCAGATCTCCAACAGGAATTGAAGAATCGCGGGAAAGAAATTCCGATCATCTTTATCACCGCTCAGGAAGACCAAACGATTCGCCGAAGACTGCTCGAAACAGGTGCGGTAGAATGCCTGTTCAAGCCATTTAGCCACACGGCCCTGCGTGAAGCGCTGAATGCGGCCCTTCGAAAGAATTGAGGGATGTGTATGAGTGCAGCCAGTGCGCCGGACCGATCGAAGTCATCGCCCAACTCAGCTGCGCCAATCGTGTTCATCGTTGATGATGATGTCTCAGTGCGCGAGTCCTTGGAGTTGCTGATCCGCACCCAGGCCTGGCAGCCCGAAACATTCGAGTCAGCAAAGGAATTCCTTAGCCGCCCAAGAGTACTTGTTCCAAATTGCCTCGTACTCGACGTTTCTCTTCCGGGCCTCAACGGTCTTGAACTCCAGAAGCGCGTCGCCGTTGAACGGACCGAGATGCCAATCATCTTTATCACGGGCCATGGCAATGTGCCCATAAGCGTCGAGGCCATGAAGGCAGGCGCGGTCGAGTTCCTGACGAAACCATTCAGCAAGGACGTGTTGCTGAGTGCGATTCGCAACGCCCTGGATCGGAGCCGCACAGCTCTGAGCGACAAAGCTGAGATGCAATCTCTGCATGACTGTTACGCGTCACTAACGCCTCGCGAACGTCAGGTCATGACGTTGGTGATCTCTGGCCTACTAAATAAACAGGTGGGTGGGGAACTTGGCATCTGCGAGAACACGGTAAAGTATCACCGAGCACAGGCCTTGCAAAAAATGAAAGCCGGCTCTCTCGCAGATCTGGTGAGAATGGCCGCGAGGCTCGGGCTTACTTGCGCGCCCAAAAGCTAGCCAGCAGTTCAGCGCGATCGAAGCATATTGTCCGCGCTGAACGGAAACTCATTATAAGTTGCTAATAGAAAACCTCCGCCAGCGCCGAGAAAACAGAAAAATTCAAGGAGCTTTCGCTCCCGGAGCTAACGTCATCGCCTGATGTAAAGATTGTTAGAAGTACTCCGCGGAGAAAGGTAGCAATACGCGTTTTCCAACCGAGAGTGAGGAGAAGCACCTGACTGGCAAACAAAGGCACGTTTCTCAGGGTCTTCCCATGACATGGACATGCGCGTAAGGTGAACCGGCCCACATAATATAGGCACCCGTTGGTTTATGTGTCGTGGGCAGTCCTGAGGTCTTGGGATCGAAAGGCCACAGGATCATCCAATGTGGTCCAATCTTGATCGGTGGGCTGGTTTTGTCAAACGGGTCTGAATCGCTCCGTTGCGTTGCGCCAGCCAGCATGTACTCGACGCCGGGCACTGTTGTCGTTGGTTTCGGTTTGTGCTCGTCGAAGTCCTTATTCCACTGCATCGCTACCCTGTCTTCGCACATTGCAGGCATTCCGATTCCGTTATCATTTCCCGGCAAGCACGTGAAGTCGTTCGCTCCTTGACGAAGGATAGTCAGCCCACCGTGTCCGTCTGGTTCGGCGACGGTCGCATCCTTGGCTATGTCATCCGGTCCGGCAGATAACGCACGAGCAATCTTCTCTTTGACTTGCTGCTGATCTTTCATGTGGATTTCGTTTGAACTTACGACACCAACAACAACCCCACCAGCTAAGATCGAACTCAGTGCGAAAGTTATAATTCGAACTCGCATAGCGTTCTCCTTTTTATATGCAGTTTTCATCGTGCTGCTAACCTCCTACGACGGTGTTTCACTTCGCAGTACTTAATACAGAACGAGCCATCGTGAAGCCAACGGCACTACTCGCTTCTTCGATTAGTTTCACAATCTCATCGGGGTGAGTCGCCACGGAGGCATGACTCGTTTGCAAAGTAATAGTCTTTCTGGCATTGATTCGCTCTGCCATCCACTTTTCGGTGTCCGGAGGTATCAACCGGTCGTTGGCCGAGATCTGATACCAACTGGGCTTAACTTTCCACGCTGGTGCTCCTGACTTCTCTTCGAAGCAACGCGACGCTGTCGGTTTCTGCGTAAGAGCCCATACCAGGGATTCTGTTTTGTCCTTGAGATCGTGACAGAAGGTCTCGTGAAACTTCTCAGTCGCGATCCATAGAAATCCATATTTATCCTGACGGATATTGGCCGCCCCCTCAGGTGGTGCTCGCCGAGCCCAGAGGCTCTTGAGACTCTCTCCTTCATCGAGCGCAGGTCCTGCCAAATAGACGAGTCCGACGACATTTGGCAAGAGCCCGGCCCCTGTAATCACTGCACAACCATAGGCATGGCCAACCAGCAGCGTTGGAGCATCTTGCGCAGCAGCCAGCTTGCTTGTTCGGTCGACATCGTCTGACAACGAGGTAAGAGGGTTTTGCACTGCGAAAACCCGGTAACCTTTTTCATGTAGGGGAGGAATGACATGCCGCCAGTGTGAAGCGTCGCCCCAGGCGCCATGCACTAGCACTAAATTGGGTTTTTCAGACATCGTGGTTCTCCTCCTCTACCGCGATTAGATGAGTGGGAGGGGGAAGAAACAATTGGACGAAGGTTGGGAGACAAGGGCCACGGGATGCCTCATGACCAAGTTCAGTCTCTTCACCTCAGAAAACTGGAGTAATTCCGTTACGAGATCCCGGGGACTCTCTACTTGCAGGAAGTGACCGCAATCAAGGGCCCTTCCTGTCACCGACACAACACACTTCTCTCGCCAAGTGGCGAGCACGTCCTACAAGTGGCCAACTGTTCCCTCACTGTTCCACAGGGCATGGACGGGACATCGGATCTTTTTGACGGCCTTATCGTCAGCGATGTCCATTTCCAGATCAACCTCAGCGGCGGCTTCGATCGATCTCTTCAAACATCCTGTTCATGGAGGGGACCCCTTTTGCCTCAGTTAAATCAGTGACGGCGATTAATCCGCCACCTCGAAAATGATTTCCAGTGCGACAGGGGCACCGAGCGGAAGGCTTGCTACACCGCAAACCAGGCGCGACGGAATTCGGTGCCTTCCGAAAACATCTTGTAGAAGCTCCGACGCACCGTCCGCGACTTTCGGCTGCTCGCGAGCGCTCCCCGAAGTAGCTACGGATACACCGAGCCGCACGACCCGATTCACTTTGTCAAGGGATCCCAAATATTCCCGTGCGACCGCCAGGCCGTTGAGCGCCGCGAGGCGAGCGGCTTTGCACGCGGTTTCTACATCGAGTTCTTCGGAGACGCGCCCGACGAACTTTGCCGAGCGCCCCTCGGTAGGGAGCATGCCGCTCAAAAAAAGCAAATTGCCGGTCTGCACTGCTTCCACATACACGCCGAAGGGCTCCGGCGGTACAGGGAGGTTGATGCCAAGTTCTTTCAAACGCCATTCAGCATTGGGCGGGGGAAAACCGCCGCGAGCTGTCGTGTGCTTGGTCTGGGCTTGGTGAGCATCCTTCGTTGTTTGAAGATTCATTGTGATTCTCCTCTGCAAAAGTGTTGAGTCGCGCGTCTGAATTTGATCGGATGCGCTGAAGCGATAAGACCAGAACCCGGGGCGCGAGACAATTGGACGATGGTAGTAATTCTGTTTCTTCCCTTAATTCTTTTGACCTTTGACCACCATCGACCAGTCTATCGCTCGATTTACTGCGCCAGTTAAGTAGCTCGAAATACCGAAAAATGCAGTCGTCTCGAGCGCCCGTCCCAAATTAGCCACGATTTGTTGATGTAGATCTCCTTTGTAATCGCGACCAAAGAATTGCGAACTGAAAGGTGCAGCCAGTTCACTTTCGCAGACCCAACGAAAGTAGCGTCGCTACGTTCGTCCCATTGTCTTGTGTATGTACCGGTGCATCAATCGTAGTGTTGGTGGAACGCACACATTAGAACGAAGGGTTTTATAAACAGCAATCGGTAAACGAAAAGGAGAAAACTGCTATGAAAAAAAGGATCCTGATCGCATTTGTTTGTGGTGCAGCGGCACTGACAGGGGCCGCGCCCTCTTCACCGTCACAAACAGCTGACTATCACTACGTACTGCCACTTAATCTTGCGCTTGAGGCCGCGACCGAGGCTATTCGTGTATGCGCCCAACACGGATATCAAGTGAGCGCAACAGTGGTGGACATGGATGGAGTGCCCCAAGTAGCCCTTCGCGGCGATGGCGCCACCATCCATACCGCGGAATCGAGCTTCGACAAGGCCTACACGGTGGTCACGCTGGGGCCGATATTCGACTTTGATACGTCTGGCAAGTTTTTCGAACTCGTGAAGACCAGTCCTTTTGCGCCACGGCTCTCAACGATGCGCAATGTTATGGCGCTTCCAGGCGCAGTGGCGTTCAAGTCCAAGAATGCCATTGTGGGCGCTCTAGGCGTGGGAGGGGCTCCCGGCGGAGACAAGGATGAAGTCTGCGCGCAGGCTGGCATAGCGAAGATCGCCAACCGGCTTCCAAATTGAATTGCCGAATTGAATCAAAAGATAAGGAGGATGCATGTCCGACAAAAAAACCGCGATCGTCACTGGGGCGCAACAAGGTATTGGCGCAGGTCTAGTCGATGGCTTTCTCAAAGCTGGCTATAACGTCGTCGCAACATCTCTGCATGCCAGTAAATCGCTTACCGCCTCGCCTCGCCTGGTCCTCGTCGATGGGGATATCCGTGCCCCGGAGACCGCCGCGAAAACGACAGACGCCGCAGTCAGACATTTCGACACCATCGACGTTTTGGTGAACAACGCCGGAATCTTTTACGCGAAGCCGTTCACCGAATTTACCACCGAAGACTTCAACGCCCTAGTCTCCGTCAACCTTTTCGGCTTCCTATACATGACGCAGCCCGCCGTGAAGCACATGTTGAAACAGAAGTCTGGGTGCGTGGTGACAATCACCGGGGCGCTCGCAGACAATCCGATTGCCGGCGTGAACGCCTCTCTTTCTATGATCACCAAGGGCGGCCTGAACACGGTGACCCGTCAACTCGCCATCGAGTATGCGAAGGAAGGTATTCGCTTCAACGCTGTGGCCCCCGGCGTCGTGGATACGCCTCTGCACAAAAACAGCTCGAAGGAGACTCTCCAGACTCGTCAGCCGATGGGCAAAATCGCCAGTGTACGGGACATTGTCGACGCGGTCTTGTATCTCGCCCACGCATGCCAGGTAACCGGCGAAGTGCTTCACGTCGATGGCGGGGCTCACGCTGGCAGTTGGTGACCACGAGCAGCTGGCAGGAGGGTGTCATGTCATCGGTTCTGATGTTTGCCGCTAATTGGGACAAGTGGTATCGCGTGCTCCGTTACCACAATGGATTTGGAGTGTTGGACTCCACGCGCTTTGGACTATGGCTGGCGTGCGGGTCAAAGGGATCTCATGCAGGCAGGCGCCCTGGTAATGACACATCGACTCTTGAGAAAGGAAAAGATTATGAATTATCTAAATACGGTATCAGATGATGCGGAGATGCTTAGCAGAGCAAAGGTATCAACGGATGAACAGGCGCTCGTCGCGCAAGCAAAATCTGGGTCCTCGAGCGCTTTCGGGGAGCTCTACGAGCGTCATCGACGCAACCTTTTTCGATCCGCGTTCCGGATACTTCGCAATCGAGAAGATGCAGAGGATGCCGTTCAACGATCGTTCCAGCGTGCATTCACGGCCCTCGTCCGATTTCGCGAAGATTCCAGCTTTTCGACTTGGATGACCAGGATCGCGATCAACGAAGCATTAATGCTCCTGCGGCGACGGCGGGTACCCTCACTTTCGCCAATCCAAAACGATGATGTGGACGACACCTCGACGCTCGACATAGCCGATGAGCGTGCGACACCAGAACAGGCTCTCGCCGAAGACGAGTTCCGCTCCTTGGTACATCAGGCGATATCGCGTCTACGAGAGAGCTTGCGGTCAGTGGTTTTACTCCGCGAAGTACATGGCCTCACGAGCGCGGAAACCGCACGATGCCTTGGTCTGACGGTCTCGGCTGTCAAGGCCCGCACATTCCACGCGAGGCGTCATCTGCAACGACACCTCAAACAGTATTGGCTTCACTCACGATGCGCATTACCTGTCGGGCCAAACGTCGCATTGGGATCACACGACCTCAACCAAAGCACAATATCCGGCTGCGGCCATGGATGAATCAGATTTGTAAGAGCGAGCGACTAGGTTCGCTTCGCACCATTTGATAGGAGGATTCACAAGGAGAATCTATATGGCAGATTTTGTTGACGTATCCACAGATAACAAGACCATAGTTGGAGAGCCAATCGAATATCCTTCGACTCCGAATCCGGTTATCTCCTCAAATATCATAACTATTCTGCCCGGGGCTGCTACTGCCTGGATGATACATCCGGTTCAACCGTACCTCTACGTACTCGAAGGCACGCTGACGGTGGAATTCGCCGCCGACGGATCGCGCCAGTCCTTCAAGGCCGGTCAGGCGTTCTTGCAAACCAGAACGCACTGGCATCGTGGCCGCAACGACGGCGCAACTGCTGTGCGCTTCCTGGGAGTGTTCGTGGGTGCGAAGGACGTCCCGACAATACTTCACCCGCCTAGCGGCAAGCTCGTACAGGAGTCCGCGACGACGAGCGTAGCACGCAAGAGCACCTCTGCAGCGTGAGATATAAATCCCGATGTGACCATGCGAATGCGTACATCCGACTCGGTCCGCCAATAACGGACGTGGCTGCAACAGGGCCTACCGAACAGGAAGCCTTCCGTATCCATCGTTTGTACATGAGGTAGGTCATCTGATGAAAGTGGTGCAACCCAATCCATACTTCGATGCTACTCGCTCCAACAAAACTGGATCGCTCAATGAGAGCCGATTCCGTACCGTCGGAGTAATCGCATCAGGGCTCTTGCGCTTCACCGTGAATTTCGCGGAAATGTGGGTCGCAATGCTCCTTGGCACGGGCGCCTTCGGGTATGCCAGACATGGGCTGGCGATTGTTGGGAATCGAAGTTTTCTTGATCCCAAGTCCATACAGTCCGAGGTTGGGCACGGCATCTTCATGACGGTCCCTATGGTGCTGTGGATGCGGATCCGTGGCTACAGCTGGCGCGAAAATATCGAGATGGCCTTTAGCATGATCGTACCCTGGGCGGCGGTTTTGTCGCTGGACAGGTTCAGCGTCTTGCAGGAACTGCCTTGGCTGTCGGCACGAAATGCAATGGCTGCTGGAATGTTGGCGGTCATGCTTTATCACACCTAGGCTAATCGCTTGAAATGGTGAGCTTTCCGGTCTGTCCGCCATAACTCTTCAGCAATTGGTCAGACACTCCGCGAGTCAGAATCTGCAATTTAGACCAAAGTACAAGGTCCGGCTGCGGCCATGGATGCATCAGATTCGTACGGTCACTAGGCAATTGGTGAGTTGCGGCGATAACAAGGTTGGTGGGGGGAATGAAATCCAATTCCAATATAAGCTCAGAGACTGATTGGAAGAAGAATCCGACGACTCGCCGAGTTTTGATCGGGGTTCTCCTTGCCGTTTTCTTCGGAGGAGTGGGTTTCTACGTCTTGGCGTGGCGTCCCTCCATGGCTCCCATTGCTCGTCCCACCCCAGAAAGCTTTCCTGCCGATTTGATCGCGAAGGGAGAAGCTCTGTCTGCGGCTGGACATTGTGCGGCGTGTCACACGCAGCCAGGCGGACAGCCGTTTGCTGGTGGATACCCGCTACATACGCCGTTCGGGATCATTTACGGCGATAACATCAGTCCCGATCCGCAAACCGGCATAGGGGCTTGGTCGCTGGAGGCTTTCACCCGTGCCATGCGAGAGGGCGTTGCTCGCGATGGTTCCCACCTTTTGCCTGCGTTTCCTTACTACGCGTTTACCAAATTGTCGGACGATGACGTCAAGGCTTTGTACGCGTATTTGATGACGCGGCCGGCAGTGAGCAACATCGTCCCAGCCAATACGATTCCAGCGCCGCTTAAAATACGCGCGCTCCAGGAAGGCTGGAAGATTCTGTTTTTTAGGAGCGGGAGGTTCCAAGCCAATCCTTTCAAGAGCGCCGAATGGAACCGCGGGGCCTATTTGGCTAACGCGGTCAGCGATTGTTCGGGCTGCCACACTCCGCGCAATGCCCTTGGCGGAGAGGAAAGCAGGCACCCCTATGCTGGCTGGTTGATTGAGGGTTGGATCGCGCCCGCGCTCACTGACGCCAACCCGTCGCCCATTCCGTGGACGCAAGAAGAGTTGTTCACCTACCTGCGCACCGGTGCCACCCCGCTGCACGGAGCGACCGGCAGCACTATGGCTCTGGCGATTCGCGGAGCCCTCGATCTTCCGGTCGTACCCGACTCCGATATTCGCGCTATCGCTCTCTACTTTGGCGAGATGGACCACGCCGACGCTCGTGCAAGCAACATCGAGGCAGCAACACGGGAGGCAGTCACGACTTCCGATCTTGGCAGCGTTCAAGAGGATGATCCCGACGCTGAGCTATACGCCTCCGCCTGTATGTCGTGCCACTACAATCGTGCGCCAACTCCGCTTGCCACTCGTCCGGAACTGGCGCTTAACAGTTCGCTAACGCTATCGGAACCGACGAATTTCATTCAGGTGGTCTTGAACGGGGTGAGCAACAAGGGGACCGACAACAACACGGAAGGCGCGGCGGGGCTGGTGATGCCTACATACGGCTCATCACTAACCGACTCCGAAATCGCCCGCCTCGCGGCTTATTTGCGTCGCACCCGCACGAAATTGCCGCCTTGGAACGATTTGGAGAAGAAGGTGGCCACAGTCCGACGGGAGGGGCCGGCATACCACTGACGGAAAGCGAGAGGAGTCAAACGATCATGACCACATTCGATCTTAACGGCCGCACCGTTTTGGCGCGCAGTCCGGACGACACGCCGTTGCTATGGGTAATCCGCGACGAGCTTGGCCTCACAGGAACGAAATTCGGTTGCGGAATCGGTTTTTGTGGTGCTTGCACCGTGCATGTGGAAGGACGCGCAACGCGATCCTGCATTACCCCGATTAGCGCGGTCGCTGGGGCAAAGGTCACGACGATTGAAGGCCTCGATCCGGAGGGCAAGCATCCACTGCAAACCGCGTGGCTTGATCTGCAGGTTCCGCAATGCGGATATTGCCAGCCGGGTCAAATCATGCAGGCAGCCACGCTACTGAAGGACTTTCCCAATCCCAGTGACCACGACATCGATGCGGTGATGGCGGGCAGTGTTTGCCGCTGCATGACGTACGTTCGAATCCGCAAGGCAATTAAAGCGGCAGCGACGAAAATGCAAGGAGTTGCCCATGAATAGCGGCGTGTCTCCTCATGGATTCAGGGCACCATACGACGCATCACGCCGTGGCTTCCTGATCACGATGTTCGGCGCCGGCGTCATGTTGGGGTATGCGCGGTCCGGTTGGGCCGCCGCAGAGCTTTTGGCGAAAGAGGCCAAAGCTCCGCTCAGCCCCAACGAATTGTTTGAACCGACGATTTGGTATGGCATCGATACGGACGGCGTAGTCACCGTCAACATTATCCGCGCCGAAATGGGCCAGCACGTCGGCACAGCCCTCGCTCGCATCGTAGCGGATGAGTTGGAAGCCGACTGGAACAAAGTGAAAATCGTTACTGTTGATAGCGATCCCAAGTGGGGATTGATGATCACCGGCGGAAGCTGGTCAGTGTGGCAGAGTTTCCCGGTGCTAAGCCGGTCGGGTGCTGCGGGACGGATGGCGCTCATTGAGGAAGGGGCCAAACTGCTCGGCGTCAGTCCTAAAATTTGCGCGGCGCGAAAGGGCGCGGTTCATGCTGGAGGAAGATCAATCCTCTACGGCGACATCGTGGCACGCGGGGACCTCCGGCGTCGCTACACGATCGAGCAATTAGAGAAGATTCCAATCAAGACGCCAGCGGAACGGCGTTTCATCGGCAAAGGTGCGCAAGCCCTCGATGTTCCATCCAAGGTGAACGGCAGCGGCCGTTACGGAATCGATGCGGCGGTAGACGGAATGATTTACGCACGTCCGAAGATTCCACCAACCCGTTACGACTCCAGGGTGATCACGATCGACGATTCGGCAGCCCGCCGCATCCCCGGCTATATCAAAAGCGTGGCTCTCGATGATCCATCCGGTACGGCTCCTGGTTGGGTGATGGTCTGCGCTGACAGCTTCACCGCCGCCAATCGAGCGGCCGACCTGGTGAAGGTGCGATGGCAGTCGGGACCGTCGGCAAACGTCTCTGAGCGAGATCTCCAGCAACACGCCGCCGAACTCATTGCTGATCCGAAGGGAGGCGCCTTACTGGTTGACGACCCGGGCGTCGACTCGGTCTTTGCATCGGCAAAGCGAAAAATCGAGCGGACGTACACGACGGCCACCGCCATGCATTTCGCGCTGGAGCCAATTAACGCACTTGCCTTCGAAAAGAACGGCGTCTTCGAGATTCACACCGGGAATCAATGGCAATCTGCGATTCTGCCAATACTGGCAAAAGCGCTAGGTCGCAGCCAGGACAAGATCGTGATGCGCAGCTATTTGCTTGGTGGCGCATTCGGTCGCCGTCTTGACGGCGACTATGTTGTACCGGCCGCCCTTGCCGCCAAGACGGTCGGAAGGCCGGTCAAGATGGTCTGCACGCGTGCCGACGACATGCGCTTCGACTGTCCGCGATCCGCCACGACGCAGGTCCTTCGTTTGGCGTGGGGAGACGACAACCGCATTGCGGCTATGGATCACCACGCGGCAGCCGGTTGGCCCACAGCGACTATCGCTCCTTATTTCCAGGGCAAGGACGCCAAAGGCAATTTGTACGATCCCTTCGCGATTCAGGGCGCTGACCACTGGTACACGGTAGGTGCGCAGCGTGTTCGCGCGCTGCGAAATGATCTGGCCGATCGCACCTTCCGGCCTGGCTATCTGCGATCTGTCAGCGCGGGCTGGACTAACTGGGCGGTCGAGAGCTTTATGGATGAGGTTGCCCACGAGGCCGGTGTCGATCCCGTGAAGTTACGGCTGGGCTTACTCGATGGTGCGGGCCGTAACGCTGGCGCGTCGCCGAATTCCGTGGGCGGCGCGCACCGGCAAGCGGCAGTGCTCTCCCGCTGTGCGCAAAAGGCGGGCTGGGGTAGCGCGATGCCGAAAGACGTCGGCCTTGGAATTGCATCGACCTCCGGTCAGGAGCGCGGAATGCCAACATGGGTCGCTTGCGCCGCGCGCGTGCGGGTTAACCAGGCGAACGGTTACGTCACGGTGGAGAAGATGACCGTTGTCATCGACTGTGGAACGGTTGTTCATCCCGACAGTGCCGAAGCCCAAGTAGAGGGGGCCGCTTTGTGGGGATTGAGTTTGGCCCTCCATGAAGGGACCGAGTTCGTCAACGGGCAGCCAAAGGATACGAATCTCGATAACTATAGGGTCCTGCGCATGGGAGACGTACCGGAACTCGACGTTGAATTTCTGCCGAGCACAGAAACACCGGTCGGGCTTGGCGAGCCGGCGACGACGCCGGTCGCGCCCGCGATTGGAAACGCAATTTTTGCCGCCACCGGTGCGCGCGTGCGTCATCTGCCAATCCGGCCGCGAGCCGTGCTGGAAGCACTCGCACGCCGAAGTTAACCCATTCGAGCGACTTCTCGATGCCGCGTGCGACGAGACTCGAACCGGCGCGCAACACCAGCAGGTGCGATCCCGGGTAACAGAGGAGGCGATATGGCGAAGGCGGAACAGAAAGCGCAAGAGATGTTTGTTCGCTACTCAGATGAAGTGGAAACGATACAGCAAGGCGAGACGGAAACATCGGAGCAAATCGCGGAGACCTTGCTGGATATTGCGAAAAACGTGGGAGGGCGGCAACGTCATACGGTGCGGGCCGTTCATGCAAAGAGTAACGGCCTACTGAAGGCGAAAGTAGCAGTTCTGCCAGATCTTCGCGAGGAACTGCGGCAGGGTTTGTTCGCGAGACCAGTGAGCTACGGCGCGGTCATCCGCTTTTCGAGCGAGCCCGGCGACGTACTGTCCGACCACATCTCCACTCCGCGGGGTCTTGCTATCAAGGTCATCGACGTGGAAGGAGAGATGCTTCCAAACCATGCAGGCCACGCAACCCAGGATTTTATCTTTAACAATGGCAGCACATTTGCCGCGAACTCAAACGAGTTCTTAAAAGCTATCCGGTTGCGTGCGAAACATGTAAGTGATTCCGAGGCGCTAAAGCAGGCGGTGAGCTCAGCGGCGCAGGCGGCGGAAGAAACTATCGAACTGGTTGGACAAGAATCCGCCTTCCTCAAGGGCATTGGCCACCCACAGACACACCCACTCGGGGAGACCTATCACGCTGCGGCGCCCCTGCGATTCGGCGACTACTTTGGCAAGATGCGGCTAGTTCCTGTATCCGATAATCTCATCGCGTTGCGAGGCAAACACGTCGATCACCCGCACTCATGGAACTCCTTGAAGGACAGCATCGTGGCGTTCTTTCAAAGGGAAATGGCAGTTTGGGAGCTACGCGTTCAGCTTTGCACCAACCTCACGAAGATGCCTGTCGAGGACGCTTCCGTCGAATGGAACGAGCGTCTCAGCCCTGCTCTAACGGTTGCCCGGGTCACAGCGCAACCTCAGAATGCATAGTCGGATGCCCGCCGGGTCTGGGTCGACGAGCACCTCAGTTTCTCTCCCTGGCATGGCATGGCCGCGCATCGTCCGTTGGGCAGCATCATGCGCGCTCGCCTCAAGGCTTACGAAGCATCCAGCCAATTTCGCCACACCGCTGAAGCCCGCCCGATAGTGGAGCCTCGCTCCATCGAAGAACTGCCCGACTAAGCGGTCTCCATCTTCCGGAATGCGTCGAACAATCGTCGGTTTCGCTGACTTGCCGTGGGCCCCGAGTACGCTGGCGCGTTCCATCGCGTACGCTAAGCGAAAGTCTACGCCTCAACGTTCTGTCGGGTCCGGCTTCGGGTCGGAAACGCCCGCTGCCGAGGTGATTCATGGCATTGATTCATCCGAGGAGACTATGAGGCATACCAACGAAAGCACAATACTCTCCTACGACCACGAAAGAATCAGATAGGTAAGAGCAGATAACTAATTTCGCTCAAGAGAACAGGAGAACAAGATGCCAACGTTTGAATTTTTTACTGCCCCAGAAAAACTGACGCCGCCCCAAAAGGCTGAGATCGCAAACTGGTGCACCAAGGTGTATCACGAGGAGTTTGGGATCGCACGTTACCTTATACAGGTGATCTTCGAAGAGTTTGCAAACCGCGACCAATATATCTCCGGGCAACCGGCGCCTGACGTAGTGTGGATTCGCTGCGATGTTCGAGCTGGGCGTAATGAGGAACTGAAAACCAGGCTTCTTCACCGGGTCCAACAAGGCGTTGCCAAGACTGCCAATGTCCCCGAGGAGTCAGTCTGGTTCTATCTTAACGACCTTCCCGCGATGAACATCATGGAGTGGGGGCACATTATGCCGCGTCCGAAGCCGGCAGAGACGATCGATATCGTGACCGTGACCGATCCCGGCATCGTGCCACATGATGACGAGCGCTGGTTCGCGGAGCTGTCAGCGCCCTACAAGGAACGTCTGCGGGCACTGCCGTAGCGACGGCGACGGACGATAAACACCGGTAACAAGGAAGCCCTCCGATGGTCTCCGTCACTGCGAGTCAACCCACGAATTCACAGCTCGTGGCTGTTTCCGTGGACAGCTCGTCCGCCGCCAAGCTGCTGCCGGGCGTCCTCAGCGTAGTGGCGGGCTCAGTCGATGTCATCAGCTTCCTCGGGCTGGGCGGCCTATTTGCCGCGCACATCACCGGTAATCTAGTGGTTCTGGCGGCACATTTGGCAACCGGGAGAGCCGTGTCGCTTGCGCCGATTCTTTCCGTCCCCGTGTTTATTGTGGTGCTGGGTTTGACCAGGTTGGCAGCCGCGGGTCTCGAAGAAACCCGCAACTGCCCTCTGCAGCCACTGCTGGCACTGCAATTTGTCTTGCTCGTGAGTTTTCTTGCGGTCTGGGTCGCCGCAGGTTCGCGCCTCGATCCCGCTGCACCAACTGGCGTTGTTGCCGGCATGCTCGGGGTCGGCGCGATGGCAGTGCAGAACGCGCTTGTGCAGCTCCTGGTGGGGGCACCAGCGACGGCTGTGATGACGACCGACATCACGACCTTCATGATGGATGTTGGGGCGATGCTGTTCCAGCGGGCCCCTCGCGGAATAGCCTACGCTCGGAATCGCGCAAGACATACTTGGCCCGCGATCGTCGGTTTCACCTGCGGCTGCAGCTTCGGTGCGCTATTGGAGGCCGTCATCGGGCCGTGGTCATTGGCGCTGCCAATCGGCTTCGCTTTGCTGGCACTGGCGCTGGGTTTCTCGGTCAAGCAGAGAATTTAGCGTGACTGAGTTTTGCTGTCACTGTCGTGAGCCAACCTCACGTCCATTCGATGGGTCACAGGAGAACCCGCAGGAGCCCATAGCGGAACTACTCCAATTTTTCTGAGCTGAGGTAATGTGCGTTTACATTAGAACCACCAACTATCAAGGAGAAGAGCGATGCCAAAGGTTACAGTCGGTAAGGAAAATGGAGGCAACATCGAGCTCTACTACGAAGACCATGGCTTGGGTAAGCCCGTGGTGTTGATCCACGGGTACCCGTTAAATGGCGCTTCCTGGGAGAAGCAGGTGTCGGCGCTGCTGCAAGCGGGGCACAGAGTCATCACCTACGACCGCAGAGGCTTCGGCAAGTCGAGCCAGCCAACGGAGGGGTATAACTACGATACGTTCGCAGACGACCTCCGCAAGCTAATTGCGCACCTTAACTTGAAGGATTTCACGCTAGTGGGATTCTCGATGGGTGGCGGCGAAGTCGCTCGCTACTTCGGAAAGTATGGCTCCAAGGGGGCAAGCAAGGCGGTCATCATTAGTGGTGTCCCTCCGTTTTTGCTTAAGACGGCCGATAACCCCGACGGAGTAGATGCTAGCGTATTCGAAGGGATTCAGAAAGCGGTTGCCGCGGACCGCTACGCATTTTTCACAGAGTTCTTCAGGAATTTCTTCAATACGGACCAGCTCTTGGGTAAGCGGGTCAGCGAACAAGCGGTGGAGGCAAGCTGGAACCTTGCGGCGATTTCGTCAGCGACGGCGAGTCAGGCGTGTGTCCCCGCCTGGCATGAGGACTTTCGCGACGATCTAACCCGCATCGATGTGCCGACGCTAGTTATTCATGGTGACCAGGACCGCATTGTTCCAATCACGGCGGGTGGAAACCGCACCGTCAAGCTCATCAGAGGCGCGCGCCAGTTGGTTGTGAAAGGCGGTCCGCACTGCATCACCTGGACCCACGCAGAGGAAGTGAATGCCTGCCTGTTGAGCTTCCTGGGCGAAAAAGGTGTCGCGGCTGCTTAATTTGACCTGAGTCGATTGGACAAATATAAACGGGTCATCATCTCAAACCTGTTCGGTGGCTGGAAAACGCGCTACTCGTTGAAGTGCCAGAGCAGTTGGCGTACCCTCGCTTCAACTGCAACACGAATCCTCTATGACTCTGTCCCATCACAAGCCAACTATGCTCAGCCCTACTACTGGGCTCCCTTCATTCTCATCGGAAACTGGAAGTGAATTGCCGACAGTCATGGACCTTGAAAAGATGGTGGGCGAGAGGGGATTCGAACCCCCGGCCTCCTCATTGCGAACGGGGAATCACTAAAGCTAAGACGCGTCGCCACAATCAGTTAGCTTTTTGAAAAGGCCGTGAATTGCCCAATTCGCCCAACCGACCGATCAGAGGATTTCCTCTGATACAAATGGGCTGACCAACTTCCATGCGTCAACTGCGTCCCCCGCCAGTTGGATTCGGGGGAGGGAAGTGGACCGAACGTCTGCCCGTTCGGTTTGAGTGGCTAGCTGCTGCCTGAAGGACTCTGCGCGGACAGAACGTAAAGTTTAGACTTCTTCAGATGGTCGGGCTGGGACCAAATCCACTTGTACAGTTACGGCGTTCTATAAAATAGGAGGTCAAGAGAAATACTTCTCCCGCGATGGAAGGGAGAGGAGAAATTTTTCTTGCCATACAGCTCTTGTATTGAAGTCAGGATCCGTGTTTTTCCCTTTTTCAGAGATTCATCTCGTTGGCGTGACGACGTCCTTCGGCTTTTGATGCAGAAAAGCAGTGTGGTCGTACTACGAGTAGCCAGGAAGGGCGAACAGGATGGCACCTAGCCGCCGGAGTGCTCACGGACGATGGTATCGAAATCCTTTCCGTAGAATTCGCCGGGGTGAGCCTTGACGATAGCCTCGACATCGGGGTGCTTTTCGATCTGCTCCTGCACCCAGTGGAGGTACGGGTCCGCAACCCATTTCAGGAGCACGAGAGGAGGAAACGCGAGCTTCCCGACATCGAGCACCAAGTCGCCGCCTTTATAAAGAATTTGGTGCGGCTTGTTTTGTTTTGCGGCGGCAGCGATGGCCACGACATCGAGGACACAATCGAGCCTTTCGAGCCATTTGTTAAACTTTTCGAACGACTCGGTAATCCATAGATAACGCTCGTACACCTTCTCGAAAGCTTCCCTGTCTTTCACTTTGGCCGCAACGGCCTTTAGTACATTGCTCGCTTTTGCGAAGCGGTCAGCTGCCACGTCCTTGTAGAAACTCGCGAAAAACGCGCCAAAAATCTGCTTCCTCCCCGAGCCAGCGAGTTGCAGTTCCTGTTCGGCCTGCGCGAATTTGCGCATTGCGACTGCTAGGGCCCGTTCACTGCCGTCTCTGGCAGCTTGCATGCGCATCAGTTTCCGCATTGCCGCAGCTATGTTTCTATGTTCGTCTGCAACGAGTTTTTCTAGCCTTAGGATTCCGACCCTGCTGTGTTGCAGGTACCCGTAGCGTGCCGCGGCGACTGCATCTTCGATTCTCTCGTAACTGTCGGAAGCGATATCGAAAAATTCCTTCCAACCTAGTGCTTCTTCATGATCAGAGGAATTTTTGTTTGGCGTCGGCGGTTTCCCAAGCACAGCCGGTTGACCGGCCGGTATCCTGGGCGAGACAATCCCTCCGACAAAAGGCTTCATATTGGATTCCGGAGACTGCGAGGTGCCTGGCTTGGAGGATGGAGTCCCCGCTTTCAAGACCCTCAAGACTCCCACGAGTTTTATAACGTCACCGTGAGCCCGAGCACCCTTTATTTTCGCCTTACCAACAGCCCCCTTGGCAGCCTGCAACGCTTCCGCGCCCGATTGTTCAATACGGGCACTTTTTGTAACTTGGAACGTGTTTACATCACGACCAAGCGGCTGGGGAGTGGAAAACTGCGAACGGCAAAGCGTTCCCCCCGCATTCGGGAAATGCGTCGTGGAGCATAATGGCCGAGGGTCGCGATATCCGGGCATCTTCTTTCTCCCTTTGTTGGGGCGTGGCATAACGCGAATCAGGAACGATTCACAGGGGCCGGAGAGAAGAACACGCAAAGTCTATACCCGCATATGTTTTTCCTTCAATGGTAAATTGGCCCGGATTCGGCCTGCAGTGTCTTGAAAAGAATCCCTCCGCGACCGCTTAACCCTTTATTTCGGCCGCCTACCAATTCCCCCCACTGACGCTTCCCAGTTGTCGCCCAGTTCAGTCAGAGTGAGGGGCAGATCTAAGTCGGTAGTTCTAGGCCCGTCGGCGTCGCTATAGACGGGCGCATAGTTGGACAAACGTGTTCGGAAATCCGGCGGCTCACCTTTGTCGTTCGCTACCTGAATCAAGAGCTGAGTGACGACGCCTCGCTGCAAGAGCCATGCCTGAATCTGCTCGCATATCTTTCGTGTGCTCCATGTGATGGCGTAGTCTTCGTTGAGGTCTTCCAAGAGGTAGGAGGCTTGCGCTTCGAGATCGTTGCCCAGCGTCCAGTGTCTGCGCAGACACAGACACTGTAGGAAGCATTATGATCCGAATGTTATCCGGGACTCGAAGGGCGTACCGCCTAGCCTGGCGGCTTCGAGGCGGCGGAGCAAGCTTCTGTCCACGGAGCTCGTCGAGGCCGGAATGCATCGCACCCGCAAGCGTTACGTTATGGCTGCCCGTTTTTGGCCTGACTTCGAGCGTCCACGATGCGCAGTAGATGACTCGCGAGGATCAACATCTCGCCAGCTTCAACGGCTTCGGAGATGATGACTGTCCGATGGCTCGTAGGATTTTTGTACGAGCCGATGGCACCAGCGAATAAGGCGCTCAACGCCTCGCGCTCTGCGATCGGGAGCTGTTTGTCGGTGAGTGGGCCCGTTTCAGGGTGAAACGCGGCTCGCATGAGGTCAACCCCGATCATCCTCGGGCCATATCCACCGGCAGCCCGAACCGCGACCTCGACGGACTTGAAAGCCTCAAAAACGGCAGTGTCGTGTTTCCCCCGGATAAATGTCTCCCACGCGGTCCGCTCAATAATTGGGTGAAGAAGCTTCGGCGGAAGCAACAAAGCCTTCTCGAAATTGTCGAAGTTCTCGTCGGTCTGCAGTGCCCTGGCCGCTCGCGTCGGAAAAACCCAGTCGCCTTGGCTTTGCCCCGGATCTCGAGCGAGCAGTCCATGGTTCATCATCCAAGACCAAGCCTCCATAATCGCGCGCGATATTTCCGGAAGGAGTTCGCGCGGGTAAAACTCCCATATGTCCCGAACTACAACAAGCAATCTCCCACACGAGATGCGTACCTGACGGTGATTGACCCCAAGAGTGGAGACAATCTCTGGAGTGACAAACATGTGTGGGGTGGTCTCCTCACTGGCCGCAATAGCGTTGGGGAACGCCTTATCAAGGAACTGGAAAACCAGACTAAGAAATAGCCAGAATCCTAGACCCTTCTGGCCGAGAAAGGGCTAGTTCGCAGTTGTCCGGTTACGCGTTTACCAGATGGGATGAGAAGGCCGGTCTCCATCGGGATGCGATAAGCTCCCAATAATCGACGTGCTCGAAGCACAAGAGAAAGGAGACCGGCTGTGAAGAAGATTAGCACTGTGGCGACAAACAGAAACGAGATTTTCAAAGAACACAAACTGACCATCGGTTTGGATTTGGGAGACCGCTCCAGCTACTACTGCATTTTGGATGAGGCGGGCGAAGTGATTTTGGAGCACAACTTCTCGACGACACCGAAAGGAATCCATCAAGTTTTCAATAAAATCCCGCGCAGCCGAGTCGCCCTAGAAACTGGGACTCATTCTCCGTGGGTGAGCCGGCAGCTCAGCCAGCTGGGCCATGAAGTGATCGTGGCTCATGCGCGCAACGTGCGGCTCATCGGGGAGAGCAGCCGAAAAGATGATCAACTCGATGCGCGAACGCTGGCACGGCTAGCAAGAATTGATCCCAGCTTGCTGGGTCCGGTGCGACATCGTAGCGCAAAAGCGCAAATTCACCTGACGGTGATTCGCGCTCGGGCGGTGCTGGTCAGTGCTCGCACGGCGCTAGTGAATGCCGCACGAGGGCTGACGAAGTCCTATGGCGAGCGGCTGCAGAAATGTGGCACCCAACAAATGAATCGGGAGATCGCCAAAGGGCTGAGCCAGGAGTTGCGCGATGCCTTGGATCCACTGTTGGGAGAAATCGAATCGCTGAACGAGCGCATCCGGGAATACGACCGGCGGATCGAGCAAATCGCTACGGAAGTCTATCCCCAGGTCGCTCTGCTCAAACAGGTGAAGGGAGTAGGAACACTGATTGCGTTGACCTTCGTTCTGACTCTGGACGACCCACACCGATTTCGCCGAAGCCGGGATGCGGGGTGCTTTGTGGGGCTGCGTCCTGGGCGCAGAAACTCGGGTATGAGCCAGCCGCAGCTGCACATCAGCAAAGAAGGAGACCGTTACCTGAGAACGATGCTGGTGCAGGGCGCGCAGTACATTCTGGGTCCGTTTGGACAGGACAGTGATCTGCGGCGCTGGGGACTGAAGCTAGCCGAGCGAGGAGGAAAGAATGCCAAGAAACGAGCCATCGTTGCGGTGGCACGGAAGTTGGCAGTGCTGCTTCACAAGTTGTGGGTAAGCGGAGAGGTCTATGAACCTCTGCGGAACAACCACAAAGTGGTGGGCCAAGTGGCGTAGAGAAGGAATTTAACAGCCGAGCTCAACCGCCGAGTTCAGGTGACTGCGGCTAAGTCCTGGCCCAACTCCCGCCAAAGAGATGGGAGCCGAGGTCGATTATCAGGTAGCAGCACCTGCTGAAATAAGTACGCCCAACTTGCACCGAGCGAAAATCGCTCAAAAAGAGTGCGGATGGAAGGATGGCGACAGAGGCGGCTCGGCTCGGATGCAAAGTAAGCACAGGAAAGAAGGAGAAAACAAAAAGAGAAAAACATCCTTACAGGAAAGAAGAAAAACATTCTTGACACTCACCGGCCTTCTCATGGAAGGACCTTACAGGTTAACGAGTTCACAGCGATAAACATGCTGGTGGTAAGATCACGCGAGATCGCTCCGTCAATTTGGCACAAGGGGGTATCAATGCTCCTGCTCCGTCTCATGCGCGTTCTCTCAGTAAGCTTGCTCTTTAGCGCTACGCAGGGAGAAGCGCAGGTACCGACCGAGCACCCCGACCTCATCGCTGGTCCGTGGGAAGTTGCCAGTACTTCTGGGATTGAAGGAATCTTTTTCGAGATTGTGACTTCTTCTAGCGGCCAAACTGGCCGCGAGCATTTTGATTGGCAAACGATGAATATTCGCGTGTACCACCGGGAAGAGGGAAAGGAAACTTGGGGTTATTTTTGGACAAAGGACAAAGCCAGCCCACAATCCTACAGCATGCAGGATGATCACTCTTTCACGCTTTTTGACGGGGAGCGTCTCCGCATTCACTTTGCTGACGTGACGGACATGAAGCCGTTCGATTTAGACATCACCTTTTCACCCACTTCCAACGAATGGTCGGGAACATGGTTGCGCTCCGGTCAAAACTTGCACGTCGTGCTGAAACGACCTGAACCGAATCCCGGAGTCACGCCAGCGGTGTTCGTTGGTGATTGGGTGGGCGAGTCCGTCCCCAATTCTCCGCACTACTTTGCTCCGGGCAGCCTCCACATCCGCGAATCACTCGACGGCGTGCTCTCCGCTTGGCTTGATCGCACAATTTCTGGCATGGACCCAAAAACACGGTCGATCGATAACGACCAGCGGAGCGGTGAATGGTTGAAGGTGAATTCTGCAAATGACACTGGGATCATTTTGGACACAACCAATTGGACTGGGCCTCCTTCTCAATTTCGCGGAAGCCTGTCCGAAGATCACCAAGTACTCGCAGGCACTTGGGAGAGACCGGGTGGCGGCAGACTCAATGCGCCCGACAGGTTTCGAAGAACGCCTGTCGCAGCAGCACAGTGACGGGACGGAACTCAGACCTGTGTAACTTGAAGTCGAGAACGCTGTCGAGATTTTTCAAACGAGGTATCACTGGGGGCCTGCAAAACAGCAGCGTTTGATCAGGCCCTGTTCGCATAATGCGTCAAGTCCCGATTAGTCGTGCGGACAAGTGACTTTGGCTCGCAGAACGGACGCTCTGGGACACGGACCCAGGACCACCCGACTGGTCCCCTAGGAGAATAGACCTCTGCGGAAACGAAAAGTCCAAGAATTAGGCAGACGGGAAGCCCCCGCCCGCCGCCTCATGGTATGCCCCTATACATCTCTGAACGGTTGCCAAGGAAGTGCCAAATCTCTTGGCTAGTGCTCTCAGGCTTGTTTTCTCCTTCACATAAGAGCCAGCGATGGCCGTCCTCGTTTCTACCGTTAGCTGAGTCCGCGGAGGTCGACCAATGCGTTTGCCCTTCGCGCGAGCGTTCCTCATTCCAGCGCGGACGCGCTCCACTATCAGCGAGCGCTCAAGCTCCGCCACGGCACCCAAGACAGTGAAGACCATCTTGCCGGCTGGAGTCGACGTGTCCATTTGTTCTGAGAACGAAACGAAATCGATCCCCAACGACTTAAATGTTTCCAATGCCCGGAGCAGATGGGATACGGAGCGGGCAAATCTGTCGAACCGCCAGACTGTGGATCCCGCAAATCCCATCCGTGACGAATGTCATTGAAATCAGCGACATGCGGAAGGGAACTGGAGGCTGGGTTAAGAAGGCGACCGGGAAGTAACAATGTGACGTTTGACGGGAAACCGCTGGATGGAGTTTTCGTTATGCACAGGTGGACGAACAGAACCAGCCAACTGTTGACCAGGACGAAATGGAAATGATTCTGCGGGAAGCCGAAGAACCGTATTGCACATTATATGCGTTGCTCGCGGGCTGTGGGCCGATGCGGGCCGGGGAAGCACTCGGTCTCGACATTCGTTCCATCCATGAAGACTTCCGCACCTTGGAGATTGTGCAGAAAGCCAAGCGCGGAGAGCTTCAGGACCACATGAAAACGAAGAACGCGGATTCCAGGCACGGGCGGGTGGTGGATCTGTCCGAGCCCCTAGCCGCGATGTTGCGTGAGTTCGTGGGCGGCCGAACGAGTGGTCTGGTTTTCTGTAAACCAGACGGCAGCCAACTGATGCAGCGGGATATTTTGAAACATAGCTTGCACCCCATCCTGAAAAAGTCGGGGCTGGAACAGGGTGGGCTCAACATCTTTCGGCGCTTCCGCATCACGAAGCTAGAGACGGCGGAAGTTCCGGCGGCCTTGCAACACACCTGGTCCGGACACGCGAAATCGCATGTGTCCGAGGTGTACAAAAAACTCCTGAAGCAGCGCGAATGGCGTTTGCGATGGGCAGAGAAAACGGGAACAGGCTTTACGCTGCCCGGCCACCAGCAGGCAGCGGCGGAGGCCTCAAATGGCAAACCTGGCAAACTTTTGCAATTTCGAAAAGTCGGTTAAGTTCTTTAAAATCTGGTGGACGAGAGGGGATTCGAACCCCCGGCCTCCTCGTTGCGAACGAGGCGCTCTCCCAGCTGAGCTACTCGCCCACGAGCAGCAACAAAATCTTATCAGACGCTCCGAACCTTGCCAACTGAACCTGCCCGCGTGATTTACAACGAGATGAAATGAACTAGCGGCGTGGAAGTGTCAAAAACCCTAACGACCGCGCTCCAGCCAACCGTTTATTTTGCCAATTTTGCCAAAGGCGGGCACAGCGTGCTGTGCCCCCACAGACACAAATATGTGCATCAGTCTTATGGATGATCGAGATTGCCGCCCGTGCGTTGCGCCACGATCTTACGCGCATTTTGGTAGAGTGCGCGGGCCTGCGGAATGGCTTCCACAGCCTTCTGCACCTGAGGATCCGCTTCAAGTTGTACCTTGAACCCTTCTTGCATGCCGAAGTTTGAGACCAGCACTTCCTGCCTGATCTTGCGCTTTACCCAGTCCAGGTTCTCTGACATATCCGGCTCGGTGTAATGCACGTTGTGCTTGGCGAGATATTCGTGGAAGCTCTTCATCACGTCATCGTTCACTTCAAACTCTTTCGTGACTGTCGGCTTGTTCCCCATGTAGTAGCGCGTGAAACCTCCCACGCCGCCTTCGTACGGATAGAAAACATCGGCCCGGAAGAGATTCTCCTGGAAGTGATTTAGCTTCGGCTGAGCGACGACGATATCCGGTGTAATCCCACCGCCTCCAGTAACCTGACGTCCGCTGTCCGTGAGCTTAACTTCCGTAGGATGCTCGGGAACCTTGCGCTCGTAGTGGTATTCGTACAGCGAGATCGATTTGTAATCGCGCTGAATGAGCCGCCCGCTCGGTGTGTAGTAACGCGCTGTCGTCAGTGCAAGTCCGGTATTTTCGCTGAGCGGCTGAACCGTCTGCACCAGCCCCTTGCCAAACGTTGTTTCGCCGACAATCAACCCGCGATCATGATCCTGCACCGCGCCCGAAACAATCTCCGTTGCCGACGCGGAATTTCCATTCACCAGAATCACCAGCGGCACCGTAACTCCCTGGTTGCCGCGCAAAGCGAAATATCTCCGCTCCGGCGATGTGCGCCCATGGTGCGAAACGATCAGTTGATTTTTATCCAGGAACATATCTCCCACGGCGACCGCTTCGTTCAACAACCCGCCGGGATTTCCTCGCATATCGAGAATCAAGCCATCCAAGCTCGAAGCATTCAGCTGCCTCAAGGACTCGGCAATTTCGCGGTCCGTCGTCTCATTGAAGCCGGACAGGCGAATGTAGCCAACACCAGGCTTGAGCATGAACGCGATGTCCACCGAGTGCCGCGGAATTTCGTCGCGCGTCACTGTAAACACAAGCTGCTGGTCGTAGCCTTCGCGCGCCACGGTAATCTTTACGACTGTCCCTTTGGGACCCTTAAGCATGTCCGCAACGTCCGTCGTTGTCAGACCTTCTGTCGACTTATCATCCACCTTCATAATCACGTCGCCAGGCCGGATGCCGGCAGTAAACGCCGGCGCCCCAACATAAGGCTGCATTACGACAGTCCGGGTATCTTTCGGCGCAACAACCATGCCTACGCCATAATATTTTCCGCGCTGATCTTCGCGCAGAAGCGCAAACTGCCGCGCATCAAAAAAATTGGAGTGGGGATCCAGCACGCGAAGCATGCCGGGAATGGCGCCTTGGTAGACGGCCTTGTCTACATCAACCGGGTCGGCATAATTCGCCTGGACCACGTCCAGTACATTCGTGAACTGTCGTATCGCCGCGTGCTCATCCTCGGCCGCCGAGGAGGTCGTCGCTCGGACGTTGGGACCGTAAATTCCCCCAAGAATTGCGGATATAACGATGACTGCTACGACCAGTACCAACCCACGGCGTTCAGATTTCATCCTGACCTCGCGTGACCACGCAACCTAAATTATAGCATACCCCAAAGTGTGGTTTGACACCGTGGGACGCCCTTTCTATGATGCCAATAGCCCGTCTTTTGGCTGCAACCAAACCTATGCTTAGTATGACCCACATGGCCGTTCTGTTTATCGTCGTCCTGGTCATTTTTGGGCCGCATAAGCTGCCTGAACTGGCCCGAGGCCTCGGCAAATTGATGGCCGAGTTCCGCAAAGCCTCCACCGACTTCAAGAGCGCCTTCGAACAGGAAATGCGCGACATCGAGCGCCAAGCTCTGCAAGCCGAGCGTAAGAAAGCCGCCGAAGCCGTCGCCTCAGCGTCCGTCTCAGCTGACCAGCCTGCCACCTTAGCTACGCAGGCCGATACGCAAACCGCCCCAGTCACCTTAGACGCGGATTCTCGCGCGACGGAAGCGCTGGTTGTCACTCCAGTTGCAGAATCTGTGCCGCGCTTCGATGGCGATGCAGCTCATCAAGACGCAGTCCCACAAGATTCGGGTGAACCAGACTCAGGCCAACAAGCGGAAGCGACATCAGGAGTAGAAGAAACGCCCGCCGTTTCAATCGTTCAGCCTTCTCGTGAGCCTTCTCACGACCCCTCTCATGACCAACAGCAGCCAGTCTGATTCCTCCATAATTGCGACAACCGAAGAGCCCGGCGCTCAGATGACGTTTTTCGAGCATCTCGTCGAGCTGCGCAAGCGCATCATCAATTCTCTCGCCTCCATCGTGATTGGCGCAGCCATCGGTTGGGTTATCGCCCCGCATTTTGTCAATTTCATGGTCAAGCCCATGGTCGCGGCCTTGAAGCATGCCGGCCTCAACCCGCAGCTGGTCTACTCCCACCCCGCCGGCTACTTGAACGTCCTCATTACCTGCAGCATTTACATCGGCATTGTCATTGCCTCGCCTTGGGTTTTGTTTCAGATTTGGCAGTTCGTTGCTCCCGCTCTCTATAAGCACGAGCGCAGCGCCATTACCGGTTTTCTCTTTTCGACCGTTTTCCTTTTCCTGGCAGGCATTTCTTTTGGCTACTTCGTTTCGCTGCCCTACGTTTTGCGCTTCTTGATCAGTTTTCAAGGGCCGGTCGTCCCGCTCATTAATATTGACGAGTATTTCGATTTGATTCTCCTCGTTCTTCTTGGCCTCGGTCTGGTCTTCGAACTGCCAATCCTCATTTTCTTTTTATCTCTCTTCGGCATCGTCACTCCGCAGTTTCTAATCAAGAATTTCCGTTACGCCCTGCTGGTGATCACCGTTCTTGCGGCCATACTCACGCCTTCGCCTGACGCCCTCAGCATGGTGCTCTTCATGCTTGTGCTGGTCGCTCTGTACTTTGTAGGTGTCGGCGTATCCTGGGCAGTCGTGCGAAAAAAGAAAAAGCGTGAAGCAGCGGAGGCCCATTAGATGAAACTAGCCCTCAGAAATATCGTTTGCGGCGTGGTTTGCGCATCCGTATTTTTTCTTGGCATCGCTGGGTGCAAAGCTAAAACAGATAATCCTCAAGCCGCTGCAAAGGACGCGCCGTTCATGAGCGCCGTCACGACCGCGCCGCCTCCAGCCTCGCCGCAAACTTCACCTCAGCCCGGTGACGAAGCGCCCCCGGCCGACAAGACCGGCGGCTTTGACGGCAATCGCGCCTTCGACCACGTCGCCAAGCAAGTGTCGTTCGGCCCGCGTCCTTCAGGCTCGCCAGCGCTCGCCAAGACCCAGGACTACATCCTCGCTGAACTGAAAAGCTACGGTTGCACTGCTGATGTCGATGCCTTCACCTCGGATACTCCCGCCGGCCGTATCGCCATGAAAAATATCCTCGTCAAAATTCCTGGAGACAAGCCCGGCGTGATTCTCCTCGGCACGCACTACGACACTAAGCGTCTCGAAAATTTTGTCGGCGCCGATGATGCCGGCTCCTCCACTGGAGTAATGCTCGAACTTGCCCGCCTGCTCTGTTCCCAGCACAGCCGCTACAATGTCTGGATCGCGTTCTTTGACGGCGAAGAAGCCGTCCGTCCCGAATGGAAGGATCCCGACAACTGCTACGGCAGCCGCCAAATGGCCGCGAGCTTCGCCAATAGCGGCGATCTCACCAAAATAAAAGCCTTCCTTCTCGCCGATCTCGTCGGCACGCGCACCCCGCACTTCAAGCGCGAATCCTATTCCACTAAAGCGCTCGTCGATGTTGTCTGGAGCGTCGCCAAGAAACTCGGCTACGGAGCTATCTTCGTCGATGAAGAAACGCCAATAGAAGACGATCACCAGTCCTTCTTAAAACGCCACGTCCCCTCGGTCGACGTGATCGACCTCGACAACGGCGCCAACGGCGACGTCTACTACTGGCACACGCCCCAAGACTCCCTCGACAAGATCAGCCCCAAAACCCTAGCCATCGTCGGCCACGTCTTCCTCGAAAGCGTCAAGCAGCTCCAATCCAAGTGAACCTCCACTGAGTCCCGCGAATAATATTGTGAAGAAGCCTTGGAGTGCGGTAGCTCTGCTGCCGCCCTTCCCGATGCCGGGCAGCACCTATATCTCGCAAGGCTCACCAAGTGCTCTACCGCAGTTCAACACACTCAGAGCAAAGCATCGCCGCAAACTGTGTGCTAGATTTAAATTGCTCCAAAGAACCCTCTCGCGAATGAAAAAGAAAAAAAGCATTCTCGTGAACTCGTCCACAGGCCGCTACACAATCGTCTGCGGCGAAGGCGTTCTCCGCGACGCCGCCAGCGAAATCCGCAAACTTGGCAAAATTTCGCGCATTCACATCGTCTCCTCGCCAAGAGTATGGCGAGCAGTAGGGAAGAGCGTTCAGCGCAGCCTAGGCCTGAAAAATATCCACGCCACCCACTTAATGGACGACGCCGAGTCGGCTAAGGATTTGTTCACGCTCGAAAAACTTTCGCGTTCGCTCGTACGCGCCGGTATCGATCGCCGCGCCTTGATCATCGCCGTAGGCGGGGGCGTAGTCGGCGACGTAGCCGGTTTCGCTGCCTCCACCTGCCAGCGCGGCGTCTCGCTAGTGCAGATCCCGACAACGTTGATCTCACAAGTCGACAGCGCCGTCGGTGGAAAGACAGGCGTGAATCTTCCGGAAGGGAAGAACCTAGTAGGAACTTTCTATCCTGCCCGCCTAGTCCTAGTCGATTCCGCAATGTTGAAGTCGCTCCCCGAACGCCAATACCGCGGCGGCCTAGCAGAAGTCATCAAATATGGCGTCATCGCCGACGCAAAACTCTTCGCCTATCTCGAAAAAAACTTCGACGCCGTCCTTCGGCGAGATCCCGCCTCTCTCGCGTACATCATCCCGCGCTGCCTAGAAATCAAAGCCCAAGTCGTCAGCCGCGACGAACGCGAATCCGGCCTGCGCGAAATCCTAAACTTCGGCCACACCTTCGGCCATGCACTCGAAACCATCACGAACTACCGCACCTACCAGCACGGCGAAGCCGTAGCCTGGGGCATGATGGCTGCCTCTCTCCTCGGCCACGAAATCGGCCTCACTCCCGCCGACGAAGTCTCGCGCATCGTTTCGCTAGTCCGTCGCATGGACCCGCTCCCGCCTTGGCCGAATGCCACGCCAAAAAAACTAATCGCCGCCATGTACTCCGACAAAAAAACACGCGCAGGCAAACTTCGCTTCGTCCTAGCCCCCAAAATCGGCAAAGCGAAGTCCCACGAGAACGTGCCCATAGAAACTTTAGAGCGCGTCCTCCATTTCGCCCCGCACTTCCTCACCCACACAGGACACCGCCCCCATGATTAATCCCATCCCTCCCGACAATCTTGTAGGGGCGCGATTCATCGCGCCCTCTAGCCGGGGCATGGTTCGAAACCTCGTGTCCAAACAAAATAAGCAAATTGTCATTCCGAGCGAAGCGAGGAAACTGCTTTTCTCTTCCGCCCTAGCCCGAACTGTTAGCTGTAAGCTGTCAGCTGTTGGCTCCTCCCCTTTAACCTTCAACTTTCAACTTTCAACCTCCACCCATGCCCACTAACGGCCCCGCCCCCGCAAAAGGCACTCAACCTGAAGGTGCCGCAAACGAAGCCGACGCCTCGCGCAAAGTCCGCGAGATGTTCACGCAAATCGCCCCGCGCTACGATCTGCTGAATCACCTTCTCTCCCTCCAACTCGATCGTCTATGGCGGAAACGAGTCGCGCGCCGACTCCGCCCTATCCTCACCCGCCCCGATGCCACAGTGCTCGATCTCTGCTGCGGCACAGGCGACCTGTCTTTCGCGCTAGCCCGGGAAGGGAAAGCCCACGTCTACGGGGCGGATTTCGCCCATCCCATGCTCGTTCGCGCGAAGCAAAAAAACGCCGCGCTGAGCGGCCATTCTTCTCAGCCAAACGCGAATGCACTGCCCTACCTAGAAGCCGACGCCCTTGGTCTCCCCTTCGCAGACGGCTCCTTCGATCTAGTCACCACAGCCTTCGGCTTCCGCAATCTAGCCAATTACGAAGCCGGCCTCCGCGAAATTCACCGCGTCCTCAAACCCGGCGGCACCATCGCCATTCTCGAGTTCACCGAACCGCCCGACGATTTTGTAGGGAATGTTTTCCGCTGGTACTACAGAAACGTCCTGCCGCGCATCGGCGGCCTAATCTCAGGCGATTCCTCCGCCTACACCTACCTACCCAAATCCGTAACCCGCTTCTTCCCCCCGCCCGAACTAGCCGCCCTAATGTCCCAGGTTGGCTACCAATCCGTCGCCTACAAAGTCTGGACCTTCGGCACAGTCGCCCTCCACACGGCCCAAAGCCCTCGCTAATCTTCTCTTCTATGTGCGCTCTGCGAACTCTGTGTTAAGAAAACACCCGTCCCACACGCAAACTTCGTCTTGACAAAAAGTATTGTCCAGCGTATAGTGGCTGTTAGGTAATCCTGTGAGTTCGCTCCGTAGCGCCAGCCGCCTGCTGGCGTTTTTGCTTTTTGGTGGACACTACTCAACCTAAGCCTTTTGTTCATAATACTTACCCGTGCTGCACAATTTTAGTGCAAATCGTGGCACTCAAGTCCCATAGAATGAGCAGTTCCGTAAATCTATAAAAACAATAAACTTTAATCCCTTTAGAATGTGCAGTTCTGCAAAAACCGGGAAAGTGAGGGTGGTTATTGTTAACCAGCGATGTTAGAAAGCCTCGCCGCCCCGAGCGAGTATCGAGACCGAGGGATCTGCTCATCCTCACTCTTCCAGCCCGGCGCTGCGCAATTTCGCGAGCAAAGTTTTCGGCGACACGCCCAATTTTTCCGACGCCCGCGTCTTGTTCCACTTACACTCGCGCAAAGTGCTCTCGAGCAACACGCGTTCAATGTGGCCCAAAGCTCGGCCAGTCACTTCTTCAAGGCTGCCTTCCCAATTAAACTGCTCCGGCAACATTCCAGTGGGCAAATGGTCAGTATCCGGTTTGGTTGCGGGAAGCTGCAAGCCCTGAGCGGTGATGCTAAGTCCATCTGTAAGGATCACCGCGCGTTCCATCGTATTTTGAAGTTCGCGCACATTCCCGGGCCAGCGATAGTGCAACAATCGCTCCTTCGCTTCCTCGGAAAGTTCCAACCCAGGCTTCTTAAACTCCCGGCTGAATTTCTCCAAAAAGTGACCCGCAAGCATCAGCACATCGTTACCGCGTTCTCGCAAAGGAGGAATCGTCATAGGCACAGCAGAAATCCGGAAATAAAGATCTTCGCGGAAGAGCTTCTCCTCCGCGAGCTTCTGCAAGTTTCGATTCGTCGCCACCACAATGCGTACATCCACTTCCACCGTCTGCGTTCCACCCACGCGATCAAATCTCTTCTCTTCCAGTACCCGCAAAAGCTTGGCCTGAATCGCCAGCGGTAATTCGCCGATCTCGTCGAGAAACAGCGTCCCGCGATGCGCCAAATCCAACTTGCCAACCTTGCGCGCGCCCGCTCCGGTAAACGCGCCGCGCTCATGTCCAAAAAGTTCGTTCTCCACCAGTCCTTCGGGAATCGCCGCGCAATTCAGCGCCACAAACGGTTGCTCGCGCCGCTGCGAAAGGTGATGCACAGCCCGCGCAAACAACTCTTTTCCGGTGCCGCTTTCGCCCAATAGCAAAACGGTGGAATCTGTCGCCGACACGCGCTGAATTTGCTGGCTGATCTCGCGGATTGCGGTGTGCTCGCCAACAATCCGCGGAAATCCGTAGCGCGCGGTGTATTCCTCGCGCAGCAGCAGGTTTTCCCGCTGCATCTCCTGCTGACGCGTCGCTCGCTGCACCAGTAATTTCAGATGGTCGAGATCCACCGGCTTCTGAAGAAAGTCAAAAGCCCCTTCCTTCATCGCCGAAACCGCTTCTTCGACCGACCCAAACGCCGTCAAGAGCAGCACAGGAATCGTAGCGTCCGCTTGTTTCGATTCACGCAGAACGTCGAGCCCCGACGCCCCCGGCATCTTCAAATCGGTAATCACCATCAGGTATCGCCGCGCGCGTACCTTTTGAATCGCGGTAGTTCCGTCAGGAGCTTCGTCCACGGTGTAGCCCGCGCGCTCCAATGCCTTCTTGAGCATGGCGCGCAGCTCGTTCTTATCTTCAACAAGGAGCAGTGGTTCCATCTCCATTGTTTCTACCACGAATTAAGGGACACTTCGGCGGGAACGCTCAGCTGGTGTGTAGAGAAGGGAAGTAACCACATGAGGAAAAGGCAGAAATGCGAAACGCGAAATTAGAAACTCGAAAAACGAAATTCGGGCCACAAATGTCGATACGCACACAACTGATGCGTCGAGTTTCGATTTTCTAATTTCGATTTTCGTATTTCGGGTTTCGACTTAACTATCGCGCCCAACCCGGGTCGCCGCCCGACTTTCGCAGATCATCTTCCATATCGGAAAGCTGCTTCTTCAGGTCTGCGATCTGCTGCTTTTTCTGGTCGATTTTGGCGTTCTTATCGTTAATGTCTTTGCGTGTGAACTGCTCGTTCATCGCTTTTGTGGGGTCGTTGTAATACTGGACCTGCGCCTTGTCGTCTTCCCGCTGCAAGATGTCCAGCTCTTTTTCCGCAGCCGCAATTTTGTCGCGCTGGTCTTGGAAGCGCTTCCGCCAGACTTTTTCCGGGTCGTCGGCTTTACCCGTGCCATTCGCTGCCGCGTCTGGTCCATTGCCTGGCGCAGCTTGCGCCCCGCCTGTCGCCGGTGCTGGTCCCGCATCGGGCGAAGGAGTTGCAGGTTTCACGTCGTCGTCCGTATAAACCTTTTTCGGCTTTGGCGTGGCTTTCTGTTGCTCACGCGCTTTGCGCGCCGCATCCGCCACCGGATCGCCGGACTGCGGTGCCGGACTCGGCTGTGATTGTTGCTGTTGGGCCAACACAGGCAGCGTTGCTAGGCAAAGCCCTGGCAAAAGTATTGCAGCCGCTAGAAAGTTACAGTTCTTGATACCCATGGAATACCGCCTCTCCCGGGGTGAGCGGGAATCCCCAGCTTTTAACTTAGATGCTGTCCTTCTTCAATTCTACCGCTTCTGGGACGCTCCGGCACGCCGGTAGCGTAACTATAAAGGCCGCCCCGCCCTCGGTTCGATTCCGCGCCTCCACTCGGCCGCCGTGCTGCACAATGATCTTTTGCACCACTGCCAGTCCCAGTCCAGTGCCTTTAGCCTTGGTCGTGAAGAATGGGCGAAAAAGCTTAGGCAAATTGGCTGGGGCGATTCCGGCGCCGTTATCGAAAATCGTGATGCGCTGCGTGTACGTTTCCTCGTGGCGCACCACTTCGCCGCGCAGAATGACCCGTCCTCCGTTGGCTGCACCGACGGATGCCTCTGCCGCGTTCCGCGCGAGATTCAAGAGCGCTTGCCGCAGCAGTCCTTCGTCTCCAGCCACGCTGCCCATCGGGCCCTCGAAACGAATCCGTACCTGCGGCATAGCCTCGGCCACTTCGGACACCACTCGCTCCACCACTCCGTCAAGCGCCACCGGTTCGCTGGAAATTTCCAAAGGCCGCGCGTACTTCAAAAATTCCGTCACCACGTGCGTGATATTGCGCGTCTGCTCGAGAATTCTTGCCGCCGAGTCCGCCACTTCACCAACGCCCGCTTCCGCGCTGATCATCTGCGCATAGCCGGAAATCGTAGCCAGCGCATTCTTGAATTCGTGCGCAATGCCCGCCGACAACTCTCCAACGGCCGCCAGGCTTTCCTTCAATTGAATCTGCTGCTGCAGCGCAGCCAGCTCCGTCAAATCCGTCAGCAAGCAGATCGCTCCATTAATCTTTTCAGTCCCGCGCCGAATCGGCGAAATCGTCACACCAAGCAGCCTCGTTGCGCCCCCTGGAGTCTCGTGGTCCACCTGCTCACGTCGGAAGATGCTGCCCTTGGTCAAGCATTCGCCAACCAGACGTGTGAGCTCCGATTTTTCCCCCAACACTTCGCTGTACCGCCGGAATCCCAACGTTTGAATCCCCAACACCTGCTCCGCCGCGGGGTTCGCGCTCGAAATAATTCCTGTAGCGTTCACCACCACCAACCCGGCCGGCATGTTGCGCGTCACTTCTTCGCTCAACCGTTCCGTATGTTCCGCGCGTTCGCGCTCGATCTTGTGCAGCCTTTCGAGTTCTCTTTCTTGATCGCGGAGCTGGCGAATCACACCTTGCATCGACGCCGCCATAAACGCGGAAGGATTCTCCGTTCTCGGCGGCGTCATCATGACGTCCGCCTGATGCGAGTCTCGTGTGCTTTGATAAAAACGGCGCAGCAGAAGAAATACAATTCCCACCACGGCCAGGATTCCGACCGCCATCCCGGCGGCGACTTCCCAAACGTGCTGTGTGGTCTCGGCTTGTAATGCTGCGAACGTCATAGCCTGAATCGGCCTCGCATCGGTATGAATCTCAGCGCAGCCTCGGCGCAAGATCAATAGAGAAGGAAGAAAACGCAAAAACCACAATCAGCGCCGCAATTCCTAAAAAAGTTCCCAGCGGAAGTTGGTACTGGCTCGCAATTACCCAGCGAATCTGATTTACCGTGCCGAGCCCACGCTTGCTGGCCCGCTCCGCGAGCTGCCGACCTGCTCCGCGTATGTACATTGTGCCTATCACTGCGATTCCTAAAATGCTTCCCAGCAAAGTGCCCAGCAGAATCATAAGAAAGGCATTTCTGATTCCGAGAAACGCTCCGGCCATGGCCATCATCTTGACGTCGCCCATGCCCATGCCTTCACGTCGCCGCACCAGCTTGTAGAGTGCCGCCGCTCCCCAAAGCATCAGGCTGCCAAATGCGGCGCCCAATAGCGCCTCGATCACTCCTAAAGCGCGCTCTGGCGGCAACCAATGAAAAAGCCGCAAGCACAACAGAAATGCCGCGCCATCGTTCGGCGGGACAAATGCCGAGAAGACCACTCCTGCTGCAAATCCGGGCCACGTGATCAAGTCGGGAAGCAGGCGGACGCGCAGATCTGTCACCGTCAAAATGATGATCAGACAAATAAAGAAAAGCCACTTGATCGTGGCTTGCGTAATCCCAAATTCCAGATAGCAACCAACAAACAATAGACCCGTTACGAGCTCGACCAGCGGGTACATCGGCGAAATCGGCAGGCCGCAATTTCTGCATTTTCCTCGCAGCCAGAGCCAAGCAAATACGGGCACATTGTCGTATGGCTTGATCGGCTTTTCACATCGCGGACAGCGCGATCCAGGGGAAACAATCGACAGCTCTTCCGGAATGCGCGTAATGCACACATTCAAGAAGCTCCCAATCACGATTCCAAATAGAAAAAAGTAGGCGATGACCACAGTTTGGTAGGCCGCTTTACGGCCGCACTTAACACTGTCCCACACCTACCTAAGCGCCTCAACAAACGCCGCCCCGCTGCGTGCTCCATTCCTAACGCCTCTCGCGGCTCGCCGGTGGGCGGCGCAAGGGTAGCTAAGAAAAGCGGCAGCAGAGCTGCCGCACTCCAAACGCCTTTCTAAGCCGCGTGAACTCCGGACTTGGCGCGTGCGCGTCGTGCATTTGCGGTGGTTTGTTTCTTTGGCTGTCGACTGTAAACTGTTGTCTGTCAGCTTTATCTATGCATTGGTTTGAACGCAAAATCCGCCGTTACGAGCATCGCCGCTGGACTACTGACGACAACCGTCGGGTGCAGCCCTTTGACTGGGGTCTGGAGCATATTGGCGGCGATCCAGCCGATGCTAATCCTGGTGACTTTGTTCACAAGTACGCGAAGCAGGTCATTCAGGACAGCGTTGAGTGGTTCGCCACCAAGCCGGCTGATGACTATGCTCTCGACCATGAAAACGTACTGACATTCACCAGTTCCATAGAATCCGCTTGGCCGGAAAATAACACGGTTTACGCCCAACTCTTTCCTGCCAAGACCTCAACAAACGGGCGTCGCCAAGCATCGCCTGCCGTTTTGGTGCTTCCGAACTGGAACGCGAAATGGCACGGCCAGCGCGGCCTCTGCGAATGGCTTCAGCGCATCGGGATCACTGCCCTAAAAATGAGCATGCCCTACCACGACCGGCGCATGGCCAAAGGGCACGAACGCGCCGACCAAGTCTGCGGCCCCAACATTGGCCTTACCCTTCAAGCCAACCGCCAGGCTGTTCTCGATGCACGTCGCTGCCTCCGCTGGCTCGAGCAGAGGGGTCACAACCGGCTCGGCATTCTTGGCACCAGCCTGGGCTCGTCCGTTGGCTACATCACGCTCATGCACGACGAAGCCGTCAAAGCCGGGGGCTTCTTCCACTTTTCCACTTATTATGCCGACGTGATCAGCCAGGGGATAACCACGAACCACGTCTGGGAAGGTCTGCGCAACCACGTTACGGTGGATGAACTTCGCGACTATTGGTCTCCCATCAGCCCCATCCCGTACGTTGAACGTGGAATGGGAGCCGACCGCAAATCGTTTCTCGTCTATGGCAAGTACGATCCGACCATGCCTCCCGAGCTAAGCCGCCAAATGCTGGATGCCCTCCGCCGCCACGGAGCCCACCCCCGCAGCTTGCAGCTCCACTGTGGCCACTACTCGTTAGAACTACCCCCGTTCAGCTACATCGCCGGCTACCAAATGCTCACCTTTCTCCGTTCCGCCCTCGCCGGGTAGCACGGTACGAATTCCCTGCGCTTGTTGCCTCTTCGGCTTACTCCAGCCAACAGCTGTTGGTGGGAACGAGCTCACGCACTTGCCCGGGCGTGACTTGCGAGTTATGCTAGATAGGTGGAATGTTTTCTTTAATGGTGGAACATGAGCCTAAATATCAAAAATGCGGAAACACACAAGCTGGCACTACTCCTCGCAGAGGAAACTGGTCAAACAGTCACCGCAGCCGTCACCGAGGCACTTCGCGCGCATCTTGAGGCGGTTCGACGCCGGCGCAAGAGCGCAACTATGCTTGCCGACATCCGCGCCATCAGCGCCAAATCCGCCGCTCTGCTCAAGGGACCGCCGATTGACCACGCCGAGATGCTCTATGATGAAAATGGGCTCCCAAAGTGATCGTCGATACTTCGGTCCTCGTTTCCATACTGGCACGCGAGCCGGGTTTTGAGCTTTTGGATGATGCAATCACGCGTGCGCCCTCCTGCCGTCTCTCTGCGGCTGGATTTGTGGAGACTTCCATTGTCATCGAGTCCCGTGGCGGACCAGACGCAAGGCGCTTTCTTGAATCACTTCTTCGCCACGCATCCATTTCAATCGAGCCAGTCACTGTCGAACATGCCTTGCTCGCGCGCGAAGCGTTTTCCGACTATGGCAAAGGCCGTCATCCGGCCGGCTTGAATTTTGGCGATTGTTTTTCTTATGCGCTGGCGAAAGCCACGGGTGAACCCCTGCTCTTCAAAGGCGACGACTTCCGTAAGACCGACGTCATTCCCGCTCTGCCTTAAACTTACTCGGCAGTCCATTCTAATTCGCAGCGCCGATTAGCTCACTTTCTTTCGTTCGCGCCTCTAGTATCATCAACGCATGCAGACACTGCTCGCCGAGGCTTTCGGGCCGTTGGTGGTTGCGTTCATGATTTTTGTGGCGGTTGTGGGCGGACGAAGGCTGATGCATCAGTTTCGCAACCGCCTCACTCCCGACCAGATTCAGGCCGCTCGCGATTCTTTTCGCAGCCGGCTCATACATCCGAATCCGTCGCAAGTGGAGCAGGGAATTGCGGCTTCGCTTCCGGAGCGGCTCATCGCCCTTTACGATGACCACGCAACTGTCCTCACCGAGCAAATTGAAATCCGGCGCCCGGCTGCCAATCCCGAAAATCCGGCCGAACTGCAAAACCCGGCTGAATGGATCGAAGCATTTCTTCCTCTCGATCTTGAGAGCCAAAAATATGCTATCGATTTGCCCGCGCAAGGGTGGGGCAAGGGTTTCTCATTTGCCACGGATGGCGAAGGCAATTTCTATTGGATTCCTGCGGGCGAGTCTAGTCAGGCTGACGCGCCGGTTTTCTTCGCTCATACCGATCCGCCAGCCAACGAGCAGGTCGCCGCATCTCTCGATGAATTTCTTTCTTGGCCGCGCATCGTCCATTCAACGGAGGCGGAAATAAATCCATGAAGGTTATTCTTTTCGGAGCTAGAGGGATGGTCGGCCAGGGTGTCTTGCGCGAGTGTCTCCTCGACGCGAGTGTTGAGCGCGTGCTCTCGATCAACCGCAGTTCATCCGGGCAGCAGAACGCCAAGCTCACGGAGATTATCCATAAGGACTTTTTCGATTTTTCGGCGGTCGAATCTCAGTTTGCCGGGTACGATGCCTGTTTCTACTGCGCGGGACCTTCTGCGGCTGGTATGACCGAGAACGACTATTTTCATGCGACCTATGACATGACCCTGGCTGCGGCGCAGACTCTCGCTCGCGTAAATCCTGCGATGACGTTCATCTACATTTCCGGCGCAGGAACGGACAGCACCGAAAAGGGCCGCACCATGTGGGCACGCGTGAAGGGCAAAACTGAGAACGCGCTACTCCGCCTACCCTTCAAAGCTTCCTATATGTTCCGCCCGGGCATCATCCAGCCGCTGCATGGTATTCAGTCGAGAACGAGCGGCTACCGCATCTTCTACGCGGTGACAAAGCCTCTACTGCCACTACTAAGATGGCTGCTCCCGCAATACGTCACCACGACCGAACTTCTGGGCCGAGCCATGATACGCGTGGCCCAAAGTGGCTACCCAAAACTCATCCTTGAGACGCGAGACATAAACCAGGTCAGCCTTGGGAAATAGTGAGTAGCGGCGGGCTGGTAGATCAGAGTGCGCTGTGCTAACAACCCTTTCCCGGTTAGGAATTTGCCCGTAATTCTTCATATTCAGTCGACCGCTGACCACTTGAGCATTTAGACCCGAAGTACCATTGGCCACTACTTGCCTCCCTCATAGCCTGAATTGAGAACTTGAGACTATTTAGGGGTGCGACCATGCGAAGGCAACTCATTCCCTTGGCGGCTGTGGCGTTGTGCTGGGCAAGTTGCTATGGCGCCCAAGCACAGGACCCCGCTCCAAACCCTCCGTCATCCGATGTCAAAAGCGCCGCGCAGCCCGCATCCCTGCAGCTAGCCGATGCTGGCGCTTCCGACCAGCCCGTATCCTTGGCTGACATGGCACGCCTGGCCCGCGGCAAAAAACAAACGGAGATAAAGCCCGCACCAAAAACTCTTAAACTTCTGGACGACGACAATATGCCTCGTGGCGTCTACGACGCTGATTCGCCGCCTGCCAAACTGGCTGCTCTAGGCTCTCGGGCTCCCGATTCGCCACCAGCGGGAGGTCCTTTCCCCGAGTTACACGGCAAAGTGGCTCTTCTGGACTTTTGGGCTTCGTGGTGCGGACCTTGCCGAAACGCGTTGCCTAATCTGAAGCGTCTTCAGGCAGTTTATGGAGGCGCCGACTTCGTGGTTGTGAGCATCAGCGAGGACGACGACGAGGCCGATTGGAAAGCCTTCGTGTCCAGCCACAACATGACGTGGCCTCAGCGGCTTGACGCCGATAGCAGCTTGCAGCATCAGTTCGGAGTGAACGCTCTGCCGACATACATTTTGCTTGGCCGGGACGGCTCGGTGGTGCAGAAATTCGTCGGCGAAGAGATGGCTGAGTCTATCGTTGAGCGGGTCGGCCCTGAGCTGAAGAAAACCCTCGCTGCCAAGCCCTGAACTAATCGCACTTTATTCTTAGTAGCCCTGGTTTGCGGGGGCTTGAATTAATTGGAGAGTCGATTAGCGCAGAACATCGGCGAGAGCACCCTCTCCCACGATTGCCGAAACTGCTTCAATCTCCGTTGCCAACGGGCGATCTTGTGTGACGGTAGCTGACTTAGCGCGAATCGTATCGTACGCATTGGTCGCGAGAGTGCCCGTCTTCAACGGCGCTAACAAATCGATTCCCTGGCAGGCGCAAAGCAGTTCGATGGCTATCGTATGGCGTAAATTCTCGAGCATACGTCCGAGCCGACGCGCGCCGCTCATTCCCATGGAGACGTAGTCTTCCTGATTGCCGGAAGTGGAGATCGAGTCGACAGAATGCGGTACTGCCAGAGCTTTGTTTTCACTGGTGAGCGCGGCTGCGGTGACTTGCGCGATCATGAAGCCGGAATTCAGTCCGGGCTCCGGAGTGAGAAATGCCGGGAGCATGCTCGTGAGCGGATTGGTCATCTGCTCGATGCGGCGTTCGGAAATGCCGCCGAGTGTGGCGAGTGCGACGGCGACCTGGTCCGCGGCCATTGCCAGCGGCTGACCGTGAAAATTTCCGCCGCTGATGATGTCTCCGCAGCCGTTTTCTTTTACAAAGACGAGCGGATTATCGGTGGCGCTGTTTAGTTCCACGGCGGCCATCTCGCGCGCTTGCGAAAGAGAGTCGCGCACCGCCCCATGGACTTGGGGCGTGCAGCGCACGCTGTAGGCATCCTGAACGCGCGGATCTTTTTCCGGCGAGCGGTGCGATTCGCGGATTTGGCTGCCCTCGTTTAGGTGCGCCAGATTACGTGCTGTCGTCGCTGCGCCGGTGTACGCGCGGGCGTGCATGATGCGCGCGTCGAATGCGCCCGGGCTGCCGCGGAGTGCATCGAGAGAAAGTGCAGCAGCAACATCGGCGCTGTCGATGAGAATATCGGCATCGCGCAGGGCCAGACTGAGAAGCGCTAGCATTCCTTGCGTGCCGTTCAGGAGCGAGAGCCCTTCCTTGGCTTCCAGCGCGACGGGGACGATTGCCGCGCGACGCATAGCTTCGCCGCCATCGAGAATTTCGCTTTTGTATGCTGCGCGGCCTTCGCCAATGACAACATGAGCTAAGTGCGCGAGAGGCGCAAGATCGCCGGAAGCGCCGACCGATCCTTGCGAGGGAATAACTGGATGCACTCTTGCATTCAGCATGGCGCAGAGCGTCTCGACAATCAGGGGGCGCACTCCGCTCAACCCCTTTGCGAGAGCATTGGCGCGGAGCAGCATCATCGCGCGGGTTTCCGCTTCGCCGAGCGGTAAACCGACGCCGCAACAATGGGAACGCACAAGGTTTACTTGTAAGGTTCGCACTTGTTCGGGTGAAATGCGCACCGATGCGAGCTTGCCGAATCCTGTGTTGATGCCGTAGGCGGTCGCTCCGGAAGCAACAAGTTGATCAACAACGGCGCGGGAATTTTTCATTCGTTCAATCGCGGCTGGCGCAAGGCTGACGGCGTGGCCGTGCAGCGCCACACTATAGAGTTGGTCGAAAGTCAGGTCATTGCCGTTCAGAAGAATATTCGCGGAGGTGGTCATGCTTCGCTCCGATCGGGCTGCGGAGCCGCGACGGAATCAAAAACGGTGTGGTATTTGGCTGGAAGCAATTTGGGGCGGCCGTTGCTTCCGCAGATGATGTGCGTGGTTTCGCCGGTGGCGAGCAATTTGGCGTCGCTGTCGCGAATCACTTCATAGGAAAATTTTACGATGCGATTGCGCGATTCCGCGATGCGCGTGCGGATGCGCAGGACTTCATCGTATTTTGCTGACAAGAGATACCGGCAATGGGCGTCCGCCACGACAATGTGGCAATCGTCTTCGATTTCCATGCGTTTGTACTCGATGCCCAGCGCGCGAATCAGCTCGACGCGGCCGACCTCAAACCACACAAGATAGTTGGCGTGATAGACCACGCCCATCTGATCGGTTTCGGCGTAGCGCACGCGTACCGTCGCGTCGTGGTATTCGATCATTCTCATGTCCTGTGAATCGAGGCGTTCGGCGGGGCGGATCATTCCACGTCCGTGCTCCAAACGGGTTTGCGTTTTTCGAGAAAGGAGGCGAGGCCTTCTTTGAAATCGGCGGTGCAGCGGATGCGCGCGTTTTCGAGAATGGCGCGCTCTAAGTCTTCATCCACGCTCGCTGCAGCTGCGGACGTGAGCAGCCGCTTCGCGCGCGTCAAGCTGACTGGGCTTGCGGCGATGAGGACGTCCGCTAATTCACGAGCGCGCTGCATCAAGTGTTCGCGCGGCACGATTTCGGTGACGAGGCCGAGGCTTAAGGCTTCAGGCGCTTCCACGAGGCGGCCGGTCAATAATAAATTGCGGGCTTGCTTGTCGCCGATTTGGCGCGTCAGAAACACCGAAACGATGGCCGGTAGAAATCCTATCTTCACTTCGGTGTAGCCGAACTTTGCTTCAGGAATCGCCAGTGTGAAATCGCACAGCGTGGCGATACCGCAGCCGCCTGCGAGCGCGGCGCCATTCACCGCGGCGATTAATGGCTTAGAAAAACCCCAAATGCGGCGGAACATTTTGCCCATGCGGCGGGAGTCGTCCATGTTTTCTGCAGAGGACTGATTGGCTATGTCGGAGAGCATTTCCAAGTCCATGCCCGCGCAGAATGATTTGCCGGCGCCGGTGAAGATCGCAACCCTTGTGCGGCTGTTCTCGATTTCATCGAGTGCCGATTGGATTTCGGAGACCATCTTGGAATTGATGGAGTTGCGCTTGTCGGGGCGGTTAAGCGTGAGCGTGGCCAGTTGGCCGGAAAATTCCAGAGTCAGTGTTTCATACATGTCGACGCTCCATATACAAACTACATGCCCGCTGCGTTTTGCGCACTGTGTGGGGCCGCGACAAAAATAGCCCTCAGGCCTACGTCCGGGTTGCACTGGCGCAGCATTCCTTCGCTGTCACTCAAGGATAAAGCTGTGCCACTACAAGATACGCCCAACAGTGAAAGGATTCTAATTCACTAGAGGGGCATGTGCATACTTCGCGCGAATCTCATTGGTCATGGCTAGCAGAGTGCCGAGGTGTGCGGGATCGATTCCTGGATCGGCGCCAGCTTTTTTAAGGGCGGCTAGGACGTCTTCTGTGGCGATATTGCCGACGAGGTTGTCTCCCGCGAAGGGGCAGCCGCCCAGGCCTGTTAGGGCGCTATCGAATCGACGGCAGCCGGCTTCGTAGGCGGCGAGGATTTTTGCTTCGGCATCTTCGGGTCTGCTATGCAGATGTACGCCGAGTTCCATTCCTGCAGCGTGATCTTTTAGTTCGCGATACAGACCGCCGACGAGTTCTGGCGAAGCTGTACCCACGGTATCCGCGAGCGACACTGTTCGCACGCGAATTCCTTTTAGCCAGTCGAGTGCATCCGTGACGATTTCCGCTCCCCAGGGTTCGTCGTACGGATTGCCGAAGGCCATGGAAATGTAGACGACGAGATCTTTCTTGGCGGCCAGAGTTTCTTTGCGGAGCTTTTCGACGAGCAGGCGCGATTCGTTCTTTGTCATGTTGGCGTTGGCGCGGCGAAAATATGCTGAGATGGAGTAAGGATATCCGATAGTTGTAACGCCGGGTGTCGCGAGCGCGCGCTCAAGGCCCTTTTCGTTCACGACGATGCCAATAATCTCGGGCCGTTCAACATTGTCTGGAAGGGAAGCAGTGAGTTTTCCCATTACGTCTTCGCTGTCCGCCATCTGTTTCACATGTTTCGGCGAAACAAAGCTGACAGCGTCAATGTGTTTGAAGCCAGCAAGTACGAGCTGTTTCAAGTATTCGGCTTTGAGTTCGGTCGGAATGAAATCCGGGAGACCTTGCCACGCGTCACGCGGACACTCAATTAGTTTGACTGTGTCGCTCATGAATCCTTTTTGCCGCCCAAACCGTGGCGTCGTAGATTAATACGCAGAAGCCGAAAAACACCACGACGCTAGCCGCAAGTTTCGCGGCGCCCAAATAGAGCGGATCTCCGAGCTCGCTAAGGTCCCAGGCGCTGTGAGGTGTCATCAGGTCCCACACCCAGACAAACAACCAGATCGGAATTGAACTGGCGATCACGATCAGCCCGCGGGTTCGCATCAGGTTTGCAGAACCCCGGTCTTGAATTCGGCGATAACGGGATTTAGCGCGGCGGCTTCGAGGGCGCTGATGAGGGCATCGCGAGTGTGGGCGGGATCGATGATCGCGTCGACCCAGAGGCGGGCGGCGGCGTAGCGCGGGTCGGTTTGGTGTTCGTAGGTGGCTTTCACGCTTTCGAGCATTTCTTTGCGGGCTTTTTCGTCGACTTTTTTGCCTTCTCGTTCGAGTTGTTTCAGTTTGATTTCTGCAAGAGTATTCGCCGCTGCGTCGCCGCTCATTACGGCGAATTTTGCCGTGGGCCAAGCGAACATGAAGCGCGGGTCGTAGGCTTTGCCGCACATGGCGTAGTTTCCGGCGCCGAAGCTGCCGCCGCAAATTACTGTAATTTTGGGGACCACACTGTTGGCGACAGCGTTGACCATTTTTGCGCCGGCGCGGATGATGCCGCTCCACTCGGCGTCTTTGCCGACCATGAAGCCGTTTACGTCGTGCAGGAAAATGAGCGGGATGCGGTTTTGGTTGCAGTCGAGAATGAAACGCGCAGCTTTTTCGGCGGACTCGGTGTAAATCACGCCTCCAAATTCCAAGCGCTTTTGGTCGGAGCCTTTTGCTTGGGTTTGGACATGCTTTTTTTGGTTTGCGACGACGCCGACGGCCCAGCCGCCGATGCGGGCGTAGCCACAGAGAACTGTCTCGCCGTATTCGGAGCGATATTCTTCGAACTCGCTGGCGTCCACGATGCGCGCAATGATTTCGCGCATGTCGTATTGTTTGGCGGGATCGCTGGAGAAAATTCCGTAAATTTCGTCGCCCGGATAAAGCGGTTCGCGTGATGCGACGTGACTGAACGGCGAAGGATTTGCTGCGCCCATCTTGTCGACCAGCGCGCGAATCCTGGCTATGCACGCGTCGTCGTCGGGCTCGCGAAAATCGACTGTGCCGCTGATCTGCGAGTGCATTTTTGCGCCGCCCAAGTCTTCGGCAGAAGTGACTTGCCCAATCGCTGCTTGTACCAGAGCGGGACCGGCCAAAAATAGCCCCGAGCCTTCGGTCATCAGAATGTGGTCGCACATAAGCGGTAGATAGGCGCCACCTGCCACGCACATTCCCATGATAGCGGCGAGCTGCGGAATGCCCATCGCGCTCATGACCGCGTTGTTGCGGAAAACACGGCCAAAATCGTCCGCATCGGGAAAGACGTCTTCCTGGAGTGGCAAAAAGACGCCGGCAGAGTCGACCAGATAAATTGTCGGAATATGATTTTCGATAGCGATGTTTTGCGCGCGGATGACTTTTTTTGCCGTCATTGGGAAAAACGCGCCGGCTTTCACGGTAGCGTCATTGGCGATGAGCATGAACGTGCGCCCGCAAACTTTCGCTAGACCGGTGATGGTTCCCGCGGAAGGCGCTCCGCCCCACTCCGTGTACATTTCGTAAGCGGCGAAAACCCCAAGCTCGAAGAGTTGAGAGCCGGGGTCGATCAGCTTCGCGATGCGCTCGCGCGCCGTGAGCCGGCCTTTTTTGTGCTGCGATTCGATGGCTTTTGCGCCGCCGCCCTGGCGAATCTGTTCTTCTTCGTTCTTGATTTTTGTGAGGAGATCAATGATGCGGCGGTGATTTTTTTCGAAGTCGGGCGACTTCGCCTTTACGCTGGTTTTCAGAACGGACACAGCCACTCGCAGACCTCGCGCAGGGATTCACACCGGCGCACTGAAGCTCCGTTGCACGCCAAGGCCAACAGTATACGGTTCGGCGCAAATTTCCGCGAGCATCTGGCAATTTGGCTTGCTGGAGAGAATATAGGGTGATCTAGCGCTCAGCGCGAATAGGGGTTTGCTCGGGAGAGTAAATGAGAACGGTGCGGCCGGGAACACCCGCGGACAATTTTCGCAGCGCGTAAATGAAGGGACGCGGTGCGCTGCCTTGCGAGCAAGCTTCGAGTTGGTAATAGCGGTCTTCGTGACGCACCACGCGCGGAGGAGTCCAATCGGGCTTCGCGCGGCAGGAGCGGATTTCGAGAACCTCGTCCGAACCTCTTGTTGCGAAGTGAAGTTCATCCGGAACCAAGGGCAGTGCAGCCATCAAGGCTCTTTCCCGCACGGCACCGATGCCGGAAGCCAGGTGGCTTTGCGAGAAATTCTCTTTTCCCGCGGCTAGGGGATTTCCGCCTCGAAGGAATTGGAGATAGGCCTTATCCAGCAGGTAGAGAGGGAGAACGCCGAGGGTAGTGTCCGTGAATGCAGCGCATAAGCGCACGATGCCTTCGATGCCGAAATATGCAATGAGCCATGTGAGCGGATGAAGGAACATGACGGCGAGGCCCGCGAAACCTATCGCGTTCGGATTGATCTCCGCGCCGTTCTGGATGGCTGCAAACACAGCATCCGCTGCCCAGTGGGTTACGGAATACGAATACCAGTACACGAGCGCTAGGAGCGCAATTAGACATTCCAGAATTCCGCTTAGGAGTACCGCCGGCTTCCAGTCCAGAGCTGCGTGCAATGGCAGTGACTCTCGCCAACGCTTCGGCAGGAAAGCCAGGAATGGTCCGAGTGTATAGCTCAGCATGATGGTTCGCACACTCAGTTTAAGAGCACGGCGCTTTCCCCGGAAAGCTCGCAGGATTGCGAATCCAAAAGGTAACCTGCAGCCGGCCTCGGAATTAAATCCGACGCGAGGCATAAGAGCTGATGGGATTGACGCAATTTCACGAGGCGTCTAGAATCGTTTTGACAGTGCAGCAACAGTGGAGTAAAGGCACTGAATCTTTTTGCTGGAGGCGCCTGTGAAAACCTCAGTCGAAGTTGCCCTGAGCGGGTGTGTCTCCGGCGAGCCTTCAAATTAGTCAAACGATTTCGCCGAAAGCACTACCCGCTCCTCCTTTTTTGCCCATAGCTGGATCACTGCGTTCGCCTGACGATGCAGGCCTTCGTTCGGGAGTTCCGTCCGAGCGGGCGCACAGCCGCGTTGTGCTGCCGGATATTTTCCGGGGTTCACGCGAATTGCTGCTTGCGAGCGGCGGGAGGATTTTCAAGTGCTAATCCGGGATTTAGGTTGGGACGCGTATTTCGAGGCGCAATGGGTCGAATGCAAGGGAGAAGACTGCGTGCCGGCGCGTGTTGTGTCGCAACATCGAGGTTTGTGGCGCGTAGCGGGAGAATTCGAAGAGTGCTGGGGGGAGCCTTCCGGAAAACTACGGAAGGATTCCGAGGCTGGCGGAGATTGGCCGGCGGTGGGCGATTGGGTTTCGGCGGAGGCTCGCGCAGGCCAGGCAAATATGGTGATTCAGCGTGTGCTGCCGAGGCGCAGCCGATTTGTGCGCAAGATTCCAGGGAAACAAATCACGGAGCAAGTGATCGTTGCGAATATTGATGTGGCGCTGGTCGTGGCGGCATTGGATGGTGACTTCAATGTGCGGCGCATCGAACGATATATGACGCAGTGCTGGGAGTCTGGGGCGCACCCGGCGATTGTGCTGAACAAAGCTGATACGTGCGCGGAGCCAGGGGAACTGATGGCGCAGATACAGGCCGTAGCAATGGGCGCTCCGGTCTTTCTGGTGAGCGCAAAAAATGGAGATGGTGTGATGTCGCTTGAGGCCAGCTTTCTTCGAGGACAGACGATTGTTCTCCTCGGATCGTCCGGGGTAGGGAAGTCCACGCTTGTGAATCGCTTGCTGGAAGAGGATCGGCAGACCACGTTCGCGGTGAGGGAAAGCGACAGTCGCGGGCGGCACACAACCACCTCGCGCGAGCTTTTTGTGCTGCCAAGCGGGGCGATGATTATTGACACGCCGGGTTTGCGCGAACTTCAGCTGTGGAACGCGGCGGAAGGATTGACACAAACGTTCGCGGACGTGGATGAACTTGCCACTCAATGCCGATTCACGGATTGTCAGCACCAGAGCGAACCCGGTTGCGCGGTGCAAGCGGCCCTCGCTACGGGTATTCTTGACGCGGACCGATTGGAAAGCTGGCGCAAGCTTCAGCGCGAGCAGGACTTTTTATTGAGAAAAGTAAGCCCCGAAGTGGAAGCGGCACAGAAGAAGCGTGTTAAAGTTATAATGCGTCAAGTAAGGGATAAGTACCAGAATAGGGACAAGGGCAAGAATTAAAAACCAAACATGCGAGAGTTACTTTTGAATTTGGAGCTGGCTCGGCGTGTGGAGCTTGCGGAAGCGCAAGCCGCCGTCGAATGCGCTGAGGCACTCGGACGGTTCAGGCCGGCAAGTGGTGCGGCGGTTCGGCGTGTTGCCGGCGGATTTGCGGTGTATTGCGGGAAGGATTCGCCCATCACGCAAGCTGTGGGGATGGGGCTCGACGGGCCGGTGAGCACGGAAGAGTTTGATCGGCTTGAGGAGTTTTACCGCAGCCGCGAAGAAACGGTGCGCGTGGAAACGTGTCCGCTAGCCGATTCTTCTTTCATCGAGCAATTCGCGCAGCGCGGGTATCACGTCACTGAATTTTCTAATGTCATGGCGCGGCAGGTGAGCCCTGACGAGACTTGTCCAGAACCTCCCGAGGGCGTGACCATCGAGAAAATTGGGAAGGACCAGATCGATGTGTGGACGCTGACGGTTTCGCAGGGATTCGCTGAAAAATTTTCGGTTTCGCAGGAATTGTTGGAAGTCATGAAACTGTTTGCGTTCGGGCCGAAGACGGAATGTTATCTGGCGCGTGTGGACGGAAAAATTGCGGGTGGCGGGACTTTGGCGTTGCATGACGGAGTGGCGGGATTGTTTGGCGCGAGTACTTTGCCGGTGGCGCGGAAGCGCGGTGTGCAGACGGCACTGCTGCAGAGGCGGCTGGCGCGCGCGTCGCAGGCGGGGAGCGATCTCGCGGTGAGCATCGCGCAGCCGGGGAGCATCTCGCAGCGGAATATCGTGCAGCAGGGATTTCAGGTGCTTTATACGCGGGTGAAGTTTGAGAAGGCGATGAACCCGTAGAGCTGAAGGCTGAGCACGTAGGTCAGCAAGAAAAGAAAAAGCGGATTCCTCGCTACGCTCGGAATGACAAGTTAAAGAGAACGGATCCGTCGCTGCGCTCGGATAGGCAAACTGGATCGTTCTGGCCGATTATCGGGCTAGGCGCTTGTGGATGAATTCGACGATGTCTTGCGTGGAAGTGCCGGGCAGAAAAATTTCGGCGATGCCGGATTGTTTCATGGCGGGAATGTCGGCTTCAGGAATGATGCCGCCTACGAGAACGGTGACATCGTTCATTCCTTTTTCGCGCAGAAGGTTCATGAGCTGGGGGCAGATGGTGTTGTGCGCGCCGGAGAGGATCGAAAGGCCGATCACGTCGACGTCTTCCTGTACGGCAGCGGAGGCGATCATCTCGGGGGTTTGGCGCAGGCCGGTGTAGATCACTTCCATGCCGGCGTCACGCAAAGCGCGCGCGATGATTTTGGCGCCGCGGTCGTGGCCATCGAGGCCAGGTTTTGCAATCAACACTCGAATTTTCTTTTCAGGCATTCTTCTCTGTGTCCTCTGTGTCTCTGTGTTCAGCTCTCTTCCTTCGAATCTTGTGCTGGATAGCCCCACACATACCGCTTGATGCCATCCTTCAAGACGGGTGAATAGAAATTGATTAGCAGACCCGCCTTGCAACCAGATAGACGCAAGTACGTTAGCATGACCGCATCGTGGACGGGAGCGATTGCCGAGATCGCTTTGATTTCGACGACAATGCGGCCGCATTCGACGATGTCGGCGCGGTAGCCACAGTCCAGCTTAACGCCTTTGTAGACGGCGGGAATAGGTTTCTCCTTCTCGTACGAAAGTTGGCGAAAAGACAGTTCGTGGCACAGGGCCTCGCGATAGACGAGCTCGAGAAGTCCTGGGCCGAGTTCTCGATGGACAGCGATTGCTGCCCCGATGATGGCATGTGTGAGCTGGACGTCTGTCATTGGGAGTGAGAAAACGCGTAAAACAGAATATACACACAAGATTATATAATGGACTAAGCATAATTCTGCACAAGAAAGAGCTCGGTTAGGAATAGGTCGGCGACGCTAAGGTGTTTCAAAGAGAGTTAAACACAGAGACACAGAGGTCACAGAGAAGAGGGGAGTCGAAGAATTCAAGCAGGGAAGGAAGGAGAGGATAGAAAAGAGATTGGAAGCGAGCAAGGAATCGAAAGAGAGAGAATCAAGAAAGGGACAGAGCTCAGGTGATGGCGACTTCTTCGTAGGTGCCGAAGATTTCGCGGAGGGTGTCGCAGACTTCGCCTACGGTGGCGTAGGCTTTTACGGCGTCGAACAGGAAGGGCATCAGGTTGTCTTTGCCCTCGGCGGCTTTGCGGAGGGCGGCCAGGCGGCGGTCGACTTCGGCTTTCGAGCGGTCGGCACGGAGTTTGGAGAGGCGTTCGGCTTGGCGGCGAGCCACGCTCTCGTCGATTTGCAGGATGTCCAGAGGCTTTTCTGCTGCGACGTAATCATTGACGCCGACAATGATCTTTTCTTTTTTGTCGACGGCCACCTGATATTTGTAGGAGGCTTCCGCGATTTCGCGTTGCGGATAGCTGCGCTCAATGGCGGCAACCATGCCGCCCATGGCGTCGATTTTTTCGATGTAATCCCACGCGCCGCGTTCGACTTCGTTGGTCAGCGTTTCGACAAAATAGGAACCGCCTAACGGATCGACGGTGTTTGTAACGCCAGTTTCGTGCGCGATGATTTGTTGCGTGCGGAGCGCGATCGTTGCGGCGAATTCTGTGGGCAGCGCCCAGGCTTCGTCGAGAGAATTGGTGTGCAGCGACTGCGTGCCGCCAAGAACTGCTGCTAAGGCCTGGATCGCGGTGCGGACTACGTTGTTGTACGGTTGCTGAGCGGTCAGCGAACAACCTGCGGTCTGCGTATGGAAGCGCAGCGCCCAGGTACGCGGGTTCTTCGAGCCGTAGCGCTCGACCATGGCTTTGTGCCAGATGCGGCGAGCCGCGCGGTACTTGGCAATTTCTTCGAAGAAATCATTGTGCGCGTTAAAAAAGAAGGAGAGCTGCGGGACGAATTGATCCACTTCCAGCCCGCGGCGCATGCCGTATTCAACGTATTCCATGCCGTCGCGCAGAGTGAAGGCCAATTCCTGAATGGCAGTCGAGCCAGCTTCGCGGATGTGATAGCCGCTGATCGAAATGGGGTTGAACTTAGGCGTGTTCTTGACGCCGAATTCGAACGTGTCGATCACCAGACGCATCGAAGGCTCGGGCGGATAGATGTATTCCTTTTGCGCGATATATTCCTTCAGGATGTCGTTCTGCAATGTGCCTGAAAGTTTTTTCCAGTCAGCGCCCTGCTTTTCGGCGACGGCGAGATACATCGCCCAGATGACCGCGGCGGGAGAATTGATGGTCATCGAAGTTGTGACGTTAGCGAGAGGAATTTTGTTGAAGAGGACTTCCATGTCGGCGAGGGAACTGATGGCCACGCCGCATTTGCCGACTTCGCCTTCGGAGAGCGGGTGATCGGAGTCGTAGCCCATTAAAGTGGGAAGATCGAAGGCAGTGGAGAGGCCGGTCTGGCCTTGCGCAAGCAAGTAGCGAAAGCGTTGATTGGTGTCTTCCGCGGTACCAAAGCCAGCGAATTGGCGCATGGTCCAGAGCCGGCCGCGATGCATCGTGGAATGAATGCCGCGGGTGTAAGGCGGCTCTCCTGGAAAGCCCAAGTCCTTATTTGGATCCCAGCCAGGCAAATCTGCGGGAGTGTAAAGGCGCCGGATGGGATATCCAGAAATTGTGGTGAATTCAGGCTGGCGTTCGGGACTTTTTTCGAGCGTAGGGCAAAGTGTGTTTTCTTCCCAAGCGCGTTCATTCGCAGAAGGTTCGCGCGGGGCAGCTGGAAGGTCGCCGGTGGTGATGGTCGTAGTCGCTCCCTTGACCTTATCGCTCATGGCTGACGCTCCCCGATAATGCGCGTTCCTATACGAAGCTCAAAAGAACGCAGAATTCCATGCTAAGCGAAAGCGAAAAGCGGGGCAAGGGGACTGGACACGAGCGGGGCGCAGAAGACAGCAGAGAAAAAACGAGGCCGGGGAAAGGTTGCAGCCCTTCACCGGCCTCGTTTCAGAAATTACCGTTTGCCTCCTCCATCGCTCAAACTCTTGAAGAGCTCGTCTGTACCGACGACCTTTCCATGGAGAGTGCCCGGGATCAGTGTTTCGCGTTCGACTTCGCCGGACTTGCTATCAGCGATGGTAACGTGGTTCACCTCGAGGGTGCGACCGACCGCGCGCTCATAGCCGGCCTTTGCCTCTTCGAGATTCGCGAGGGCACGGATTTCATTACCTTGTGCGAGGGTCAGGTCGCGCTGCGTCTGGATGACCGTGTATACGGTGGAAGCGCCGAGTTGATACTTCTTCTGCTCGGCATCGAATGTTTGCTGTTGAAGCTCGCGGGCCTTCACGGCGGCGGCGACTTGAGCCCGGCCTTGCGTGAGTGCAATGTAGGAGTTGCGGACATCGAGGAGCGCAGCGTTTCGCAATTGCCGCTCGGTCGTTTGCAACTGCCGCTGGGACAGAATGGCGCGCGCGTATTCCGCTTGCGCGGCGCGGTTTCGCAGAGGAAGTGTCAGAGTCAGTTGGCCCGCATATATCGGAAGGACGTTATGAAAAATCTGGTTTTGCGCGGTGCCAAAGCCCTGCTGCATGGTGCCGGTGACGGGCGCCGTGGAGGCACCTACGAAGATGGGGCCTCCATTGTTGAGAACCGGAGCGCCGGTTGCATCGACGATCGGGACTCCGCTGCTCACGACTGTGGAGGGGCCGAGGATCGATGAATTTCCCGCCAAACCTTGAGACTCGTAGAAGCCGCCGGCAGACAGCGTTGGAAGAAGGGCATTGCGGTTCGCTTTCACATCAATTTCCGCGTTCAGTAAGTTCAAGGCCTCTTCCTGAAGTTCCGGGCGTTTCGCAAAAGCTTCCTTGATCGCATCTTCGAAGGATGCGGCCTCAATGGATGCGGGCTGTTTCGGCAGGTCGGTGGGAATGATTTGTACGTTGATTACGTTGGCTGCCAAGGGATCTTTTGAGATGGCATTTTTCAGGATTTGCTCATCCTGGAGCTGGACTGTTTGCGCGAAGATCAGGTTCTGAGTGTCGGTGGCCAATTCGGATTCCGACCGAGTCACATCGAGCGGGGCCAAGCTGCCGATTTCGAGTTGTTTTTTATTGTCGTCGTAGAGTTTTTGTGCAACGGTAACCGCCTGCTGATTCACTCTGACGTTTTCCCGGGCGTAGACCAGCTCCCAGTAATCGGTGATGGTGTTCGTGATCGTGGTGATGGCCTGCGCCGTGAAATCCCAATCCGCGATCTTGCGATTGTTTTTTGCGATGCGAATGTTGCGCGTTCCCATCGCCAGTCCGAAGCCGTTTAAAAGAGGCTGGGTAAAGGAAACGGAGAGGAACGACTGCACATAAGGGTTTAACAGGTTGGCGCCGGCGGTGGAACTGCTGCGATTATTGTCCCAAACGACGCTGAAGTTGGTTCCCGTCTCGAATGTCTGCGAATAGGAGTTGTTGAATTGCGTCGAGTGGGAAAGGATCGAGGAGAATCCAGATTGTACGCCATTACCTGTCGTAAACGGGTTATTCACCGGAGTAGTAATGGAGGACACAGATGCGACGCTCTGGATGAGCGGGTCATAGGTGGTGATGGTCAGGGCAAATGGATTGATGGCCGCCGAGGAGGCGGCGATGGTAGCTCCTGGGACGCCGAAGCCGCCCTGTGAACCGGACTGAGCATTGAGAATGGCTGCATCGGCGATCCATGGGTAGTAGCGCCGCACGGCGATGTCCATGCTGTTTTCCAACGCAAGTTCGACGGCGTCCTGGAGAGTCAACTCCAGCTTGCCATCGTGGACGAGCTGATCGAGCCGCGGCGAATTAACGAGCAAGGGTTGATCTACATGGATCGGTTCGTAGGGCTTGATGATATTGGGAAACGCGCTGGGACCATGCGTGTAATTATGAGTTGTCAGACCCAAAGAAGAGACCGGTGCGATTGAGGAACCATCAGGCGCGGTCGTCGGCGTAGGAGCAGGATTCGACGGCGGGTTCTGAGCAGGGGTTTGCGCGAGAAGCGGCCCCCCGGCCAAAAGAGCTGCCAAAAACGTAGCAAACAGAGATCGGGCCCATTGCGAAGCTGTCCTACGGGTAGCTGCCCCCAAGATGGACCGCTTCAAGGTCGCCCTCAGTGTCGTCATAATGATCTTTACCCCTCGAGATTCTGTCCCAGCGGGACGTTGTATTTTGACCTAACTCTTTAAAACGCTCGAACTATGGATTTTGTTTCATTTGCGGGCTGATTTTGAAGGCACGCGGAGCAATAAACCCTGTGCCTTGAACCAGAAACGTGGCCGCGTTAGGTACATTGAGGATAAAGGACAAGGGGAGGCAAGACAAGGATTTGACATAACTAAGAGAGAAATCGAGGCTTCTTGCGGGATCCTTGCAGAGGAATAGGCAGGTTGAAATGAAGTGCGCCGCGCCGGAGGAAGTTCCGGCGCGGCGCAGCTAGAGTTACCGCATGCCGCCGGCTTTGAAGAGGTCTTCGGTGCCTACGACCTTGCCATGCAGCGTGCCGGGGATCAGAGTGTCGCGTTCGATTTCGCCGGACTTGGCGTCGGCGATGCTGACGTGATTCACATCCAGAGTACGCCCGAGCGCTCGCTCGTAATTGGCTTTAGCTTCCTCGAGGTTGGCCAGAGCGCGGAGCTCCGTGCCTTGCGCGGTGATGAGGTCGCGCTGCGTCAAAATGACGTTGTAAACCGTGGACGCGCCAAGACGATATTTCTTCTGCTCGGCGTCGAAGGTTTCCTGTTGAAGCTGGCGCGCTTCGGTGGCGGCATCGACTTGGGCGCGATCTTGTGTGAGCGCGATATAAGTATTGCGAACATCAAGCAGCGCGGCATTTTTTAATTGCTGCAAAACGGTTTCCTGCTGGCGCTCGGTGAGGAGTGCCCGAGCGCTATCAGCTTGTGCGGAACGGTTCCTCAAGGGGAGGCTCAGAATTAACTGCCCGGAATATTCGGGAAAGCGATTATGGAAGATTTGGCTTTGAGCGTTGGTGAAACCCTGCTGATTTATGCCTGCAACCGCCGTGTTCACGATGGGCTCAAAAATCGGAGTTGCGACGCCTCCAATATCCACAGAGACGGGATTGCCGTTGGCATCCACGATCGGCACGGCGCTGTTGGTATAAGTCGTTGCGCCGGGTATCGGAGAGTTGCCTGCCAGACCTACAGAGCTGTATTGGCCCTCCAGCGTGAGGGTGGGAAGCAGCGCGTTTCGGGTGGCCTGAATATCTATTCCCGCATTCTTCAAATTATAGAGTTGCTCCTGAAGCTCCGGCCGCTTTGCGAACGCTTCCTGGATGGAATCCTCGAATGATGGATTTTCGATCGCGGCGGGCTGCTTCGGCTGGTCGATAGTAATGATTTCGAGGTGCACTACGTTTGGAGCCAAAGGGTTTTTGGTGATGGCATTTTTCAGTATCTGTTCGTTTTGTAGCTGGGCGGTTTGTGCCACGATGAGATTCTGGCGGTCCGTTGCCAGTTCGGATTTGGCGCGAGTTACGTCCAGCGGCGCCATGGTGCCGGCGTCGAGCTGCTTTTTGTTGTCATCGTAAAGTTTTTGAGAAACGGTGACGGCCTGCTCGTTTACCTTGACGTTTGCGCGCGCGTAGACGAGTTCCCAATACGCTGTGATGGTGGACGTAATCGTGGTGATGGCTTGCGACGCGAAAGCCCAGTCGGCAATTTTGCGGTTGTTTTTTGCTATACGGATGTTGCGGGTGTTCACGGCGATGCCAAAGCCGTTCAAGAGCGCTTGCGAGAAGCCGATCGTCAAGGTCGACTGAACGGCGGGGTTAAAAAAGTTCTCCGCTGAGTCCGAACTGCTGCGCGTGTTGTCCCAGCTGACAAAAAGGTTTGTGCCCGTATCGAAGCCCTGAGAATACTGCGTATTGAATTCCGTGGTATGCGTGAAGAGGTCCAAGACGCCGGCCGCGCCTGTGCCCGCAATGAACGGATTGTTGATGGGAGTCGAGGCAGAGCTTATCGCAGCTGTCTGGGTGAATGTCGGGTCGTAGGAGAGTAGGGGAACGCTAGCCGTCGAGGAGTTCAGCAAACTGCCAGGCGTCGCATAGGCCAACGCACCTGATTTCGCTTTGAGAATCGAGGCGTCAGCTATCCACGGATAGTAGCGCTGCACCGCGATGTCGATACTGTTTTCGAGGGCCAGCTCGACGGCGTCCTGCAGAGTTAGCTCCAGCTTGCCGTCGTGGACCAGTTGATCGAGCCGCGGAGAATTGGTGATGACCGGTTGATCGACCTGAATCTGTTGGTACGGCTTGAGGAGACTGGGAAAGGCTTTGGGCCCGTTCGTGAAATTGTATTTCGCAAGGCCCAGGGAGCTCACCGGGGGGATGGATGAGCCCTGCGGCGTTGGCATAGTGGATGGCGCGGGGGCGGGGTTCGACGGAGGATTCTGCGCGGGGCTTTGCGCAAAGGCAGGTGAGAGTGGGCCCGCGATAAGAAGCGCCGCCATCAACGTGGCAAGTAGAGATTTGGCGGCAAGCAAAACCTGCCGCTTTGCGGACTTGAGCTGACCGAATTGTTTTTTGTCGGCGGGCAAAAAGAAATATTTGATGCGTCCCCATAGAGTTGTCATGACAATTTTATTCCTCGAGATTCTGTCCCTGCGGGACGTATTTGTTTCAAACTAAGCTGATTAACACCGATTTGATTCTTACTGACATTGTGGAACGTGCCCTGAACAGGCGTTGGTACACTTAGTCGGAAGGTTTCTTGCCAGGTGGTAGGAAAATTCAGGCTGCATGGCTGAGAGATAGGCCTATTCAGAGGAATCCATCACAGTTTTGACCCGGGAAGCGGCCGGAAAGTCCTGGCGCAGCCCGGAAACTCGACCCGCAGTTTAGCAGGCGTTCCATTCCTTGACAACGCGGCGCACCACGGCTAGGCTGCTCAAGAATAGATGTTTAGTGGTGGTTTGCGGCTGGTCGAGGATGATGCTCTCACGAGAAGAACTGCTGCGTATGTTTGAGACCGCCGGAGCTATCCGGCACGGTCACTTTGAGCTTTCGAGCGGGCTGCATAGCGGGACTTACGTGCAGTGCGCGCTCGTACTGCAATATCCTAAATTTGCCGAGAAACTTGGACAGGCGCTCGCTGCGCTGTTTTCCGACGCCATCATTGCGGCTGTTGTTTCACCTGCATTGGGAGGAGTGGTTATCGGGCAAGAAGTCGCGCGTGCCTTGCCTGAACCAAAAGGCTCCGTGGGCAGGGGAGTGCCGGCTATTTTCGCAGAGCGCGACGCGAGCGGCACCATGACTCTGCGCCGTGGATTTTCGCTCAAGCCGGATGAGCACGTGCTGGTGATCGAAGATGTATGGACAACCGGCGGCTCAACGCAGGAAACCATTCAAGTGGTTGAAGAAGCGGGCGGGCGAGTGATTGCCGCCGGAGCTTTGATTGACCGCAGCGGCGGTACGCTTGAACTCGGGGTTGAGACGCAGGCTTTGTTGGACCTACCCATCGCCAAGTATGAACCCGAGGATTGTCCTTTGTGCCGCGAAGGCGGCGCAGCGGTGAAGCCCGGCAGCCGATTTGCGCGCACGGCTCCGTGATTGTGACCCACCTAAAGCGCTTGCGAAATCTGACAGCCCCTCTGAAAATTAATCGCTGAGACAGAACACTTTCCATTCATGCGCCATTTCAAGCTCACGATCGCTTACGACGGGACGGACTTCCACGGCTGGCAGATTCAGACGAACAAGCCAACGATTCAGGGAGAAATCTCCAGCGTGCTGAAGCAGCTTACGCAGGAGAATGTGATGGTGAATGGCGCGGGGCGTACGGATGCTGGAGTGCACGCGCTTGGGCAGGTGGCCAGCTTTCGAACACAATCGGGTTTGTCGGCGCCCGAGTTTCAGCGTGCATTGAACGCTTTGCTGCCTTCCGCGATTCGTATTGTGGGCGCCGAGGAAGTGGGGCCGGACTTTCACGCGCGTTGGTCGGCGCTTGGAAAAATTTATCGTTATCGTTTGTATCGCGGCAAAGTTGTTCCGCCGGCGGTGTGGCGCTACGTGCTGCACTATCCGTTTCCACTTGATGAAGACGCTATGCGCATCGCGGCGTCTCGCTTTGTCGGTCCGCACGATTTCGCCGCGTTTGCCGCGTCTACAGGTTCGGAGGACGATGACAAAGAGCGCTCGACGGTGCGCGAGATTTATGCGAGTGAGTTAGTGCGCAGTGACGATGGCGAAGAACTTGTCTATACGGTGCGTGGCCGATCGTTCATGCGCTTCATGGTTCGCAAAATGGTTGGCACGCTGCTAGATGTGGGCCGAGGCAAACTCGTGCCTGACGATATTCCTCGCCTGTATCAACTGCGCGATCGTTCGAAGTCGGGCCCGACTGTGCCTCCGCAGGGGCTGTGTATGGTGCAAGTGATGCACGACGAAGCGTGGCGCGTCGGCGAACCTTAGCGTTCCCTAGTAATAATTCCTCAAGCCTCCCTGAAATATTCGGTGCAATTTGGCGTCTAGTGATTGTTCCCTCGGAATTTTTGTCCCTTGGGAGACTTTTTCCGCAGCATGTTCGTATTGGACTTGCACACGGTCGAACCAATACTTCAATAGAGGAAAATCATGAACCACCGCAAGTTCCTAATACTGGCTTGTCTCGCGCTCGCCCTGCTCCCGGGTGCGAACGGTTCGCAAGCGCAACAAACACCTAGCCCCGGCGCCAAACCCGCCACCGCCATGCCGGATGAAATTCCTATTCCGCCTGCGGCGCAGCCTTCCGGTCAATTCAATGTGGAAGCCGCCACCGATGCGTACCTCGCCGAAATTCCCGCAAGCGCGCGGGCCAAGTCCGATGACTACTTTGAAGGCGGCTACTGGTTGATCCTCTGGGATTTTCTTTATGGTGCAGTCGTTTATCTTTTGTTGCTGCATTTTCGCTGGTCCGCGATGATGCGCAATCTCGCGGAGCGCATTACGCGCTTCAAACCGCTGCAGACGTTGATCTACTGGGTGGAATTCCTCATCGTTACGACGATCCTCGGCGCTCCTCTCGCGATTTACGAAGGTTACTTCCGAGAGCGCCAATACGGGCTCGCCACGCAAACGTTCGGTCCCTGGATGGGCGAGCAGTTTGAAATGCTGCTGTTGAATATGGTGATTGGGGGCATCGCCGCGATGGTGCTCTTCGGGGTCGTTCGCCGCGTTCCGCGTACCTGGTGGATCTGGGGGGCCGTCGTCTCTATGTGTTTCCTGGTATTCCTGGTCATGATCGGACCCGTTCTCGTGTTTCCTATCTTCAATAAGTTCACGGTCCTCGACGACCCCAGGGTGACGAAACCCATCCTCAGCCTCGCGCACGCGAATGGAATTGCCGCGGATAAAGTCTACGAGATGGATGCTTCGCGCCAAACCACGCGAATGAGCGCAAACGTCAGCGGCTTCGGGAGTACTATGCGTATCACTCTGAATGACAATCTGTTGCACCGTGGCACGCCAGAAGAAATTCAATCCGTCATGGGACATGAAATGGGCCACTTCGTCCTTCATCACATCGGAAAGGACATACTGTATTTCTCCGTGGTCATTTTTGTTTTCTTCGCTTTACTGCGATGGTCCCTCGAAAGTGCGCTGGCCCGCTGGGGCGAGCGCTGGCAAATTCGAGGCATTGGAGACACCGCGGTGTTGCCGCTGGTTCTGTTGCTCGGTTCTGTGTTTGGTTTCCTATACACGCCTTTTATCAATATGCACATCCGCACAAATGAGTATGAGGCTGACATGTACGGTCTGAACGCCAGCCGCCAGCCTGACGGTTTTGCGCGAGCTGCGATCCATCTTGGCGAGTATCGCAAGATGAGCCCCAGTCCTGTGGAGGAATGGATTTTCTTCGACCACCCAAGCGGGCGAAATCGTATTAAGGCTGCCATGCGTTGGAAGGCGGAGAACTTGTCACTGTTTGCTCCGAACTCAGGACAATAGCGTTGGGTGAGACCGGAGGAACTCACCCGCACGAAAAGCGGTGGAGATTTCGAGCATTAGCTAATATACTTAGCTAACCATGTACACCGTCCACCAAGCTAAGACGAACCTCTCAAAGCTGCTCCGCAAAGTGGAGAACGGGGAAGAGGTGATCATCGCGCGGGGCAAGGAACCCGTTGCGAAAATCATCCCGTTTCCAGCGCGGAAGAAAAAGCGCGTTCCGGGAAGCCTCAAGGGCAAAATTTGGTATGCGCCGGACGCGTTTGATCCTCTCAGCAAGGAAGAACTGGCCGAGTGGGGCATTAAGTGACAAGGATTCTTCTGGACACGCATGCTCTGATCTGGTGGCTGGAGGGCGGAGCGAAGTTATCCCCGGCGGCACACTTGGCCATTGCGGATCCCGAGGGGACCGTACTAGTATCCGCCGCTTCCGCGTGGGAAATCGCAATCAAACAGCAAGCTGGGAAATTCCGGGTGCCCGACCTGGTGAAGAATTTTCAAGAAAGAATTCAGCAGGAAGGTTTCGTCGAGCTTCCCATTTCAATTGAACATGCTGTAAGGGCCGGAGCGCTACCGGGGAGTCACAAAGACCCATTCGACCGCGTGCTAATTGCGCAATCACAAGTAGAAGGCGCCGCGATGGTCACGCGCGATGGTTTATTCCGCAAGTACGCTGTGCAGTGCATTTGGTAAGACCTCCTTATATCCTATGTTTTAGCAAACGCCCTTTTCCCTTTGTTTTTTGTCGCGAACTCTTGCGAACGAATTTCGGCTAGAATTTGCCTATGGCGGCCACGGCCATCCCGGTCGATACGATTCCGTCCATAGATCCTGCTACGGGAAAAATACTTGCTCAATTTGAGAGGACTCTGCCGGAAGCTTTGCCGGAGGTCCTGTCACGAGCGCGTGCCGCGCAGTCGGCGTGGCGCGCTTTGCCTATCGAGAAGCGATGCGTGCGGCTGCGTGTGTTACGTGACTGCATGATGGCATCGCGTGATGTGTTGGCCAACGCGGTAGTCGCTGAATCCGGGAAGCCGCGTGTGGAAGCGCTTTTCGCGGACTTATTTGTTGCGCTGGACACTGCGCAATATTTTTCAAAGAATGGCGCGAAGCTTTTGCGATCGGAACGTGTGCCGCACCACAGCAGCGCCGGAAAAGCCAAGTCGGGACGCCTGATTTACGAACCTGTTGGAGTGATCGGTATTATCAGTTCCTGGAACTATCCTCTCGCCATTCCACTGAGCCAAATAATTCCCGCTGTTGCTGCGGGGAACGCCGTCGTTTGCAAGACGAGCGATTTCACCCCGCAGTGCGGAGCTCTGATAGAGAAACTTTTTCTGGATGCCGGTCTTCCCAAAAATCTTGTCACCATTGTTCAAGGCGGCGGGGAGGTGGGCCAAGCGCTTATTGATGCTGGTCCTGACAAAATCATGTTCACCGGAAGTGTGGCTTCGGGTAAGTGCGTCGCGGAGTCGTGCGCCAAAAAGTTGATTCCGAGCGTGCTCGAGCTCGGCGGCAAAGACGCGATGATCGTTCTTACCGACGCGAACCTCGAAGTTGCCGCGAGCGCTGTCAGTTTGGGGCAGCTACACAAATTGCGGACAAGTGTGCCTCTCCGTAGAGCGGCTGTTCGTGGAACAGGCCATCGAAGAAAAATTCCTCGCGCTCTGCGTCGAGAAAACGAAAAAACTTCGTCTCGGCCACGGATGCGACCCGGCAACCGATGTTGGGCCGCTGATTCGTCCTCAGCATGTGCAGCGCATGAGTGATTTGGTTGAAGACGCGGTTGCGCGTGGGGCTCGTCTGCTCTACGGCGGGAAACCTCGTGCCGATCTTGGACCGAATTTCTTCGAACCGACCGTCATCGCGGATGTGAATTCGACGATGAGGCTGTTTCAAGAGGAAACATTTGGTCCCATTCTCGCCGTTCAGGCTGTGAAGGATTCGGAGGAAGCTGTCGCTTGTGCGAACGATTCTGCTTTCTCACTCGCTGCCAGTGTGGGGACGAGCGATGCACATCGCGGCCAAACAATTGCAGCGCGGTTGCGCGCTGGGGCAGTGATGGTTAACGATTCGATCAGCTACTTCGGCATAGCGGAAGCACCGCACGGCGGTTCCGGCGGCAGCGGATGGGGACGTACGCACGGCAAAGCAGGCCTGCTCGAAATGGTGCAAACCAAATATATCGATGTGGATCGTTTGCCCGGACGCGAAAAGCCGTGGTGGTATCGTTATGGAGCGGACCTGGAACACGCCGCCGACGGGTTTCTGAAATTTGAGTTTGGCGGGGGACTGACTGCAAAATTGCGCAACGCCCGCAGCGCTTTGAAAACGATGTTCCGCGATCACGGGCTTTAGAATTTCGCGGCGCAAGCAGGGAAGCAGCCAGTTCGAGCGACGAAATTGGAAAGAGGGCGAGCCCGATGCAGCAAAATGACCCGGCGCGGCAAAACGAATGGATTTACGACTGGAACCTGGCCGCAACGCCGCTTATCGCTCCCGGCACGCGCGTATTGCTGAACGATGAAACGCTTCGCGACGGATTGCAGAATCCGAGCGTGCACGATCCCAGCATCGAAGAAAAAATCGAAATCCTGCACTTGATGGAAGCGCTGGGCATCGATTCGCTCAACATCGGATTGCCTGGTGCCGGCCCTCGCGCCGTCGAGCATGTCGAAGCCCTCGCGCGCGAGATCGTCACTAAGCGCATGAAGATCAAGCCGAACTGTGCTGCGCGAACGATCGAAGCCGACATTCGACCCATCGCCGAAATTTCGCAGCGAGTGGGAATGGCGATTGAAGCCGCTACATTTTTGGGATCAAGCCCGATCCGGCGGCTGGTTGAGGATTGGACTGTCGATCATCTCGAACGCACGACCGAGAAAGCGGTGATGTTCACGATTGAGCACGGCCTTCCGTCCATGTACGTGACGGAAGACACGATTCGGACCGATCCGGACACCGTGAAGCGCCTTTACACCACCGCTATTCGCAGCGGCGCGCGCGCGATTGTGCTCTGTGACACCGCTGGCCACGCCATTCCCAACGGAGTGTACAACCTCGTAAAATTCGTGATTGAAGAAGTCGTGAAGCCAAGCGGCGAAAAAATCCGCGTGGACTGGCATGGCCATAACGATCGCGGCTTGGCTATTGCGAATTCTCTGGCGGCGATTGCGGCCGGCGCGGATCAAGTGCACGCAGCCGCCAATTCGCTTGGTGAACGCGTCGGCAACACGCCGATGGAATTGATGCTGGTGAACTTGCGCCTGATGGGCGTGATTCATCAGGATCTCTCGCGCCTGAGGGAGTACTGCGAAAAAGTCGCGACGGCTACGCACACCGTGATCCCGCCGAATTATCCGGTCATCGGCCGTGATGCGTTCCGCACGGCAACGGGCGTGCATGCCGCCGCCATCATCAAAGCATTTCACAAGGGAAACGAGGCGCTCGCTGATTCTGTCTATAGCGGTGTGCCTTCGCATCTCTTCGGACTCGAACAAGTGATCGAAATTGGGCCCATGAGCGGCAAATCCAACGTGCTCTTCTGGCTCGAGCGCCACAAAATTCCAGCAGACGACGCGCTCGTCAATCGCATCTTCGATGCCGCCAAGCAATCAGCTCGGGTATTGACCGACCCCGAAATAATGGCACTCTGCTCCGAGGCCACACGGCATTGATCACCGCAACAGCGCGTAGCAGGACAGTGAAACGCGTCCTCGTTTGGGTTATTCTTTTCGCTATGCCGGTTCGCTCTTCTCTCGCCCGACACACTACCCGTTCCGCTTCCTCCATCCAGCTTGGCGAAAACGCGCAGGTGCGCGCGGCATTGGCATGGTTTGCGCCCAATCTAAGTTGGATTAATGAGCAGCAAGTGCGCCTCACCGAAATTCCCGCGCCTCCTTTTCAAGAGGGCCAGCGCGCGGCAGCCTTCAAAGCGTTGCTCGCGGCTGCCGGCCTGAACGTTCAGGTCGATGCCATTGGCAATGTGATCGGAGAGTTGCGCGGCGTGAACGAAAAAGAAATCGTGGTGCTCTCTGCGCATTTAGACACGGTCTTTCCGGCGGGCACTGACGTCAAAGTACGCCACGAAGGCAGCCGTCTGCTCGCGCCTGGAATTTCCGACAACGGTACGGGCCTTGCCGCGCTTGCGGCTATTGCGCGAGCCATTCACGAAGCGCAAATCAAACCGCAGCGCACGATTCTTTTTGTGGGCAACGTTGGCGAAGAGGGCGAAGGTAATCTTCGCGGCATGCGCGCGCTGGTGGATGCGTACCACAGCCACCTAAAGGCTGTCATCGTCCTCGACGGCGCGAGCACAGATCACGTCACGACGATTGCGTTGGCATCGCGCAGGCTTGAAGTTGTGATCAATGGTCCTGGCGGGCATAGCTGGTCGGACTTCGGAATGCCCAATCCGATCAACGCGCTGGTTCGCGGATCCGTGCGCTTTATCAACACCAAAGTTCCAGCGTCGCCCCGCACCACGTTTAATCTCGGACAAATCGAGGGCGGCACTTCCATAAATTCCATTCCGTACGAAGCCCGCTTAAAGGTAGATGTTCGTTCCGAAAGTGAAAGCGAGCTGGGGCGTCTTGAATCCGCTCTGCGCGAATGCATAGCGGCAGGCGTTCGCGACGAGATGGAGTCATCGCGCGATCGTTCGAAGGGCAAGCTCGAATGGAAGGTAGAACTGCTCGGCAGCAGGCCCGGTGGCGAATTGGCGGCAGAGTCTCCGCTTCTCGCGGCATTGCGTGCGGCGGATGCTATGGTGGAAAACGAATCCAGGATCGAACGTTCTTCCACCGATGCAAATATTCCTCTCTCGATGGGCATCGACGCGATTTCCATTGGCGCGGGAGGCAACGGCGGAGGGGCGCACTCGCTCCAGGAATGGTATGACCCAGCGGGCCGCGAAATGGGATTGAAACGCGCCCTGCTCATTCTGCTTGGAATAGCAGACGTGGCTCCGGAGAAAACGAAATGAAGATTCGCAGAACGAATCTGCTCTGCCTGGCTGGAATTGTGCTGCTAAGTTGTTCTGCCGGAATATTTGTCCTTCGAGCGAAGGGGCAATCGGCGCAGACGGAGTCGCACACTGTCGTTTATCTGCACGGCCGGATTTACACGAATGATTCGGCGCAGCCATGGGCTGACGCCATGGCCATTCGCGATGGCAAGATTCGCTGCGTTGGCAAGCTCGATTTCGTCCTTCTGGAATGCGGCGGAAATGATCCGAACGCCGAAACTATCCAGCTCAAGGGCAAATTTGTCATGCCTGGGTTCAACGACGCCCACGTGCACCTCGGCGGCGCGGGTGCGGACATGCTCTCCGTGCGCCTAAATGGAGTCGCCAACGTGGAGGAGCTGCAGAAGCGCATAGCAGACGCGGTGGCTCAACACAAAGAAGGCGAGTGGATCACGGGCAGTGGCTGGGATCACACGCTTTGGCCGGACAAAAAATTTCCCACCAAGCAAGAGCTGGATGCCGTCGCACCAAAGAATCCCGTTTTTCTGACGCATGTTTCGGGGCACGTGGCCGTGGCCAATACACTCGCGCTGCAGCATGGCGAGATCAGGCAGGACACGCCCAACCCGCCAGGCGGCATGATCGAACGCGACCCCGACGGCGCAGCCACGGGCATGCTCGAAGAAGATTCAGCGATGAGTCTGGTTGCTACTAGAATTCCTGATCTCAAATCTGACCAGCGCCGCCGCGGCATCCAGATGGTGCTCGCGGACGCCGCCAAGAACGGCGTGACCTCGGCGCAGGATTTTTCCGACTGGGCGGATTTTCTTGTTTATGTGCAATTGAAGGAGGAAGGGAAGCTCACGCTGCGCATCACGGAATGGCTGCCGTTTCTTCAGCCGATGGACCAACTCTTGAATATGCGCGCGCAAGGCGGCACGAGCGACCCCTGGCTGAGGACTGGCGCGCTCAAGGGCTTTACCGATGGCGCTCTCGGGTCACGTACCGCAGCTTTACTCGCGCCGTATTCGGATGATCCTTCCACCAGCGGAATCCTGACCAATGATCCGGATAAGCTTCGCGCCATGGCTATCGAGCGCGATAGAGCCGGCTTCCAAATTAATTTTCACGCTATCGGTGACCGCGCCAATCGCGTTGCCCTCGACGTCTTCGAAGCCGTTGCCAAAGCCAACCCGCCACGCGACAGACGCGACCGCGTCGAGCACGCACAAGTTCTTGCGCCCGAAGATTTGCCACGCTTCGCTCAGCTCAAAGTGATTGCTTCGATGCAGCCGTCCCACGAAACCAGTGACATGCGCTGGGCTGGCGCGCGAATCGGTCCTGAGCGTTCTAAAGGTGCCTATGCCTGGGCGTCATTGCTGAAGAGCGGAGCACATCTCGCTTTTGGCACCGATTACGACGTCGAGCCCATCAACCCTATGCGCGGTCTCTACGCGTGCGTGACGCGCGAGTTGTCGGATGGCGGTCCTGCAGGTGGATGGGAGCCGCAGGAGAAGATTTCCCTCGATGATTGCATTCGCGCTTACACCTATGGCTCGGCCTACGCACAGTTCGAAGAAGGGAAGAAGGGCGAGCTGAAAGCCGGTGAATATGCCGACTTCATCGTTCTTTCAAACGACCTCACGAAAATTCCGCCGCTGCAATACACAAAAGTGACCGTCCTTCAAACAGTCGTCGGGGGCCGGACGGTGTATTCAGTAAACTAGTCGCGATTCCTCAATCATCTTTTCATGGGAAAATTTGTGTCCGATCAAGGCTCACGTACTTCCAGAATCTGATCAGCATTTATATCGTGGAGTTGCTGCACCCGCCCGCTCGGCCAGTGAATCTCGACGAGCTTGGCAACCCCTTCCTTGCCCATGCCAAACCGTACCAGGGGCTCGCTGGAAGAGGCGTAACCCACGCTCGTCGTGCAATGGTTGAATATCTTGCGCCCGCTCGGAAATGTAACTTCAATCCGTGCGCCAATCCCGTCCCGATTGCTCTTTGTGCCTCTCAGTTTCAGCGCTAGCCAATGCCCACTACCCGTGGTCATGTTGCGGAAGAGTCGCGCTGGTCCATTCACATTAGAGACCACCGCGTCCACTCGCCCATCGTTGTCGAAATCGGCAAATGCCACGCCGCGATATTGGCCCTGAACCTGAAAATCTATCCCTGCGGTTTTCGATACATCTTCGAATCGTCCATTCCCTTGGTTTCGAAACACGGAATTCGGCAGCTCTGGCACCGTGCCCAGTGACTCTTCAAGCGCCGGAAAATGCGCGTTCGCTGTGAACACGTCCTTGAAGCCGTCGTTATCAAAATCGTACACGCCGATTCCCCAACCCGTCAGCGCTCGAGTGGCCACCGCTAGCCCAGACTCTGCCGTTACGTCCTCGAATACCGGAGCCTTCCCCGTGTTTCGAAAAAGCGGGAACGTGTCGTAGATCATGGCCGTAAAGATCAGATCAGGCCGTCCGTCATTATCAACATCCCGAAAATCCGCCCCCATGCTGGCGACAGGCCGCCCATTATCGTCCAGCGCCACGCCCGCCAGCACTGCCACCTCTTCGAATTTCCCGTGCCCCAGGTTATGAAACAAGAAATTTGGCACGCTATCGTTGGCCACAAATATGTCCATCAACCCGTCACCGTCATAATCAGCGATCGCCACGCCCATCCCCTTGCCGAACCGCGCGCCGATTCCCGAACTCTCCGTTATGTCCGTAAACGTTCCATCATGGTTATTCCGGAAAAGCTGGCTATGACTGTCGTGGTACGCGCCCGGATGACAGTACAGCGGCTTCTGCGCCGTCCCGCACTTGGGCTCGGCCTTCGGATCCCACTGCACGTAGTTGCTCACCACCAGGTCCAGCCAACCGTCATTATCCACGTCCACCCACGCCGCGGCGACAGACATCAACTTCCCGTAGTGTGGATCGACTCCCCCAAGATGCGCTTTCTCGGTCACATCTTCAAACGTTCCGTCGCCCCGATTGTGATACAAAGTGTTCCGATTCACACCCGCGACAAAAATATCCGGATAGCCGTCATTGTCGTAGTCCGCCACCGCCACTCCCATCGAATACCCGTCTCCCGCCAACCCGGCTTTTTCCGTAACGTCCGTAAACGTTCCGTCGCAATTGTTGCGGTACAGCCGGTTGAAATACTTCGGGCCGGTTTTCTTCAGCGACGGCATCTCCGCGCCGTTCGCAAAGAAAATGTCCATGCAGCCGTCATTGTTATAGTCCAGGACAGCAACGCCTCCGAGCATCAGTTCGGGCTGATGGAATTCTCCCACCGCGCCATTGTGCAGCTCGAAGTTTAGCCCGGCCTTTTTCGCCACGTCTTCGAACCGAATTTGCGCTCGTGCACTTGTGCCAGCCGCAGCCAGCAGCACGATTAACGCGAGTCTCTTTGTCGTTGGTAGTTTCGTAGCCATTCTGCTTGCTCCGCCGCCTCCTTACTCCGGCCTTGCAGCTGGTAAATTCGCAGCAGCAGGTTGTGTGCTTCGGGAAATTGTGGCAGCAGTCGAATGGCTTCCTCCGCCGCGCTCGCCGCTTCGTCTGTACGATGCAGCTGCAGCAGTATCTTAGCTCTCCAGAAGAAGCCTTTCGGAGACTTCGGATCCCCCGCGAGTACCCCATCCAGGCGCTTTAGCGCCTCTTCGGTGCGTCCTGTTTCGTAAAGCAATTCCAAAAACGCTACTTGCAACTCCACATCCTGTCGGCCCTCCGGCCGTTCGGAGAGCTTTCGCATCGCCGCTTCCGCCTCGCTCGTGCGCCCCAGCTTCTCGAGGCAAATGGCTTCATAAATCTCCGCTTTCGTTGCCCACTCCGACTGGGGCGCAAGTCTCAGCGCCTCTTCTAACTCCTTGACCGCCGCGCCATATTCCGCGCTTTGGTACAAGACTTGCCCGCTAAGAAATTTCGCCCGTCCCTCAGCCCCGCCCCCGTTCGAAGTTCCACTCTCCGGCTGTGTCTCCTGGTGACTCGGTTCTTTCGTTGCCATCTCCGCGAGCAATCTCTGCGCAGCGTCATACTGCCTGTCATCACGCGTAATCGCGTTCAGAATTTGCCGCGCGGATGTGAAGTCGCCTTCTTCTGCCAGAGACCGGCCTAGGTAGTATTGCGACGGAATCGTAGGATCAAGCTTCAGCGTCGCTCGAAATGCGTTCACCGCTCTTGCCATGTCGCCCGACAAAAACGAAAACTTCCCCGCGGCCAGTTGCTGTTGTGCGTCGTCGGAGTTCAATTCAGCGCGCGCATGGTATAGCTCTTTAGCGCGTTCGTACCTTTCCCCGTCTTCCCCTGGAAACGGCCGCACCCCCATAGACACCATCGCAATCGCCGCGCTCATCCGCACTGTACGTATTGGGTCCTTAAGCAGCGTCACCAGTTGCGTTGCCAATCCCTCCCGCTGGGCCGCGCTCGGCCTTATTGTCGTCGCCGCTGTCGCGCGCACCAGTGGTTCGGGGTCTGCGAACGCATGCAGCAACGCGTCGTACGCCGAAGGATCATTTGAAAAGCTCCCCAGGTAACCCGCCGCATTCGCCCTTATCAATGGCCCGCCCGATGGATCCGCCAGCAACTTCAGCAATCCTGGAATCGCAGCCGCGTCGCCTTGTCGCCCCTGTGTGAAGGCATCCGCGCGGGTAACGGCTTTCTGCCGCGTCTTGTCTCCATGCCATGCGTTCATCTGCCGCAATGTCCACGCCGCGTCCTTGTCGCGGTGGCAAACATTGCACGCATTGGGTATCTCATGCCGGATCGTATTTTCCGGCGAGGGTATGCTCATCGAGTGATCCCGCATCCGCGCCTTCAGGCTGATTACCGTGGCGGGCATGTGGCATTCAATGCAGAGGCTGCCGGTGCTCTTCGCCGCATGATGAGTGTGCGGGGAAATGTTCGCCGCAATCTTCGTGTGGCAGCCCGTGCAAAGCGCATTGTTGGTTGGTCGCAGCCGCGCATCGTGCTCGACATCGGAGCTGTGTGGATGCGTGTGGCAGGTGGTGCACGTTGCGCCTCCCTTCAAAAAACATGGGCTCTGCCACAATCCAAACGCTTCATTCGCTAACTGGCGCGGCCGCCCGTCGGTCCAATACGCTGAGTCCGGCGACGCTGGCAAGCGGTATTCCATTACGGGCGTAAAGTAATCGTAATAATTCGCGCCCGCTTTGAAGTTATCCGCATAAATATCGCGAAGAGAGTGGCACTGCGCGCAAATGGTAGTGCTGCCTGCCGCGTTCAGTCGCGCCGGGTTAACAATCGCTTCCTTTACCAGTGCGCGCGTGGTCGCGTCCATTGCCTTCACGCTCGTCGCGCGAGCGATGTGTTCGCCCCCCGGTCCGTGGCAGCTCTCGCAATTAATTCCTAAGTCTTGCCAAGTCGTCTGATATCGCAGCTTTTCCAAATCGAAGTTCTTCTGCCCCTGGCTCACATGGCACGAGTAGCAGCTCTTGTTCCAGACCTGGATCGGATCTCCAGACCCCTCTTCCGGATTCCCGATGTCAAGGTCAAGCGTCCAATTCTTCCGCTCAATGTCCCAAGTAGGAGGAAGCACGAGGATCCGTCCATCCGCCAGCGTTGTAACGTAATGCTGAAATCGCCGTTCCCCCAGCGTGTACTCCACGCGATGCTCCAACGGCTTGCCCGACAAATCCGGTTCAGTGATGTAATATTGTTCGTCTCGAATTTGTAAAAGGTAGGTCGTTCCCCGTAGCACTACTTTTCCTTGCCCGAATTCTCCTTTCACGCTCTCTTTCGTCGCTCGCTGCATCATTCGCGCGTGGGATGATCTCCACCAATCATGCTGTATTACCGCGTGGCACTTTGCGCATGCGGCCGCTCCGACGTAATCCTGCTGGGGCACTCCACGCAGCGGCCGTCCGGCACTCACCAGGAGCAGAAGTCCCAAACTCAGGCGTAGAAAAAGTCGGCTCAATACTTCCCCCGATGCGAATTTATCACACGTCACGTTTCCTGAAATTCTAGAGTCGCGGTCTTATAGGTACTAGAACCATCATTCGCGGATCGCCAATTTCCTGAAATTTACATCCGTTGAATCTAAAGTTTATGTTGCTCGCCAACTAGATTCTTATTGACAAAGTCTTCCAGCGGCAATATATAACGGCCCCATAGCAAAGTATTGGGGTGTTTCTGTCGAGTGCATTGGAGCAAATGCCACGTCCGCTATGTCTCTGGCTGGGGAGCGATATTCGTTTCTAGGCCGTTTTTTCAGAGCGGCGACCGCATCTCTCCTATGAAAGCCTGTAGCTAAATATGACGCGACGTAGATGAATGCAGGAAAAAGTGATATCAAGTTTAGATAATTTATAGAGAGCATTCGGTTTAACTTTTTCTTGTGCAATGGTAGTCGGCTTGCAATTGTCTTGGCTACACGGTTCTTTTTGTGGTGGTTGCCCCAATCAAGTTATCCAGTTCGAGATGTCTAGGGCCTTTGAGTGCCCATCCAGGAGGTAGTTGAATGTCAAGTAAGCGAGTGGCTCTGCTCCTAGCTGCGTTGTTCTGTTTGTTTGTTGTGACCCCATCCTCGCTGTTCGGTCAAGCTGCGAGCTCGGGCACGGTTGCAGGTACGGTTACGGATCCGTCCGGAGGGGCTGTTGTCGGTGCTACAGTCACCCTGACGGACACCGCGACGAGCATTGCGCGCACGGAACTAACTAATGACGCCGGAAGATATTTCTTCGCGAACGTTGTTCCTGGTGGCTACAACGTTTCTGTCAACAAGACGGGCTTCCGCGTTTCCAAGCTCACCGGTCAAACCGTAAACGTTGGCTCATCGCTCACACTGAACATCAGCATGGAGCTGGGTTCAGTAGCCGAAACTGTCGAGGTCACGGCAAGCACCGGTTCTGAACTTCAGACACTGAATGCTACTGTGGGTAATACGATAAGTGGCGCGACCCTGCAGGACTTGCCGGCCATTGGCCGAGATACGGGAAGTTTCATGACGCTCCAGCCTGGCGTCTCTCCTGATGGCAGCGTTGCTGGGGCGGTCGTTGACCAGAGCACCTTCCTTCTCGACGGCGGCCAGAACACGAATGATATGGACGGCAGCATGCAGGTCTATACGCCCTCGTTCGCTGATGATCCGACTGGCGGTATCGTGAAGAACAGCATCGGTGGTGCGCCCACGGGTGTCATGCCCACCCCGATCGACAGCGTCGAAGAGTTCAAGGTAGATACGGCCAACCAAACTGCAGACTTCAATAGCTCGGCCGGTGCGGAAGTGCAGGTCGTTACCAAGCGGGGCACCAATGCTTGGCACGGTACCGCTTACGAGTACTACCTCGATAACGGGATAGACGCGAATACGTGGGATAACAACGCGAACGGAAACCCCCTTCCCATTTTTCACTACAACCGCTTTGGGGCTGCGGGTGGAGGGCCGATCATTCCCAAGCCCATTTTGGGTGGCAAAACCTATTTCTTTGCCAACTACGAAGGCTTCCGTTGGCCGAACTCCTCGACCTATGAGACTGTCGTTCCTACGGCTACTCTTCGAGAAGGCATCATCACCGATCCCGCTACCGGTACACAGTACAACATGGCCACTGGAGCGAACTGCGGACCTAATGGTGCCACCGCGTGTGACCCCCGTGGTATTGGTCTTAATCCGGCGGTCGCGGCAATGTGGGCTAAAGAGCCGATGCCCAATGAGACTGGTGCAGGCACCCCAGGCGCGGGTTGCGGTGGGTTTACTGGCGTTCCCCTTTGTGACGGCTACAACGAACAGGGATTCAGGGCTAACGTATCGTTGCCTCAGTCTTCGAATTTCGGCGTGGCCCGCCTTGACCACGACTTCGGTTCAAAATTTCATTTCACCAGCAGCTACCGCTACTATAGGCTGAATAACACGACCGCCAGCCAAGTGGATATCGGCGGTTCCTTCACTGGCGATACTCTCGGGACGCCGGCCTCCGTTTCCAATCGCCCGCAACAACCCTGGTATTACGTAGCTGGCTTGACGATTAACGTAACCGCTAATACGACCAACGACCTGCATTTCAGCTATCTGCGCAACTACTGGTCTTGGAATGCTGCCGGCGGCCCGCCTCAGGTCGACGGAATCGGGGGAGCGCTTGAGCCTTTTGGCGAGACTTCAAGTATTCTTGCCCCGTACAACGTGAACACTCAAAACGTCCGCACTCGTTTCTGGGATGGTCAGGACAAATTCCTCCGCGACGACTGGACCATGCTGAAGGGAAATCACGTGATGAGCTTCGGCGGCGCCTATCAGAAAAATTACGATTGGCACCAGCGCTCGGACAACGGTGGCGGCATCAACTACACCCCAACCTACCAGCTTGGCCAGTACCTTGGTGGCGGGAATGTCGGCGGCGGGAATGTGGACTTCTCCAGCACACTTCCTAATGGAGTGGACCCAAATCTATGGGGTTCACTGAATGCCGTCGTTCTTGGCATCGTGACCCAGTCGCAGATCGCTTATACTCGCCAAGGCCCCGATTTGGCTCTTAACCCCCCGCTAACCCACGCGCAAGACCAGAGCACTATTCCTTATTACAACGTTTATTGGAGCGATTCATGGCATATCAAGCCCTCCTTTACGCTGACCTACGGTCTCGGATATACACTCGAAATGCCGCCAACGGAAGCTCAGGGCAGGCAGATTGAGCTAGTGGGGCAGAATGGACAGGTGATTGATGGCCAGGCTTACCTCAACCAGCGCCAGACTGCAGCTCTGAACGGCCAAGTCTATAATCCTGAGCTCGGCTTTGCCCTCGTCGGCAACACCGGTGCGGGCCAAAAATACCCTTACAACCCGTTCTACGGCTCGTTCAGCCCGCGCGTAGCCGCGGCTTGGAACCCCAGTTACAGCGATGGTGTGCTTGGCAAACTCTTTGGAAGCGGCAAAAGCGTCATTCGCGGTGGCTATAGCCGCATCTACGGTCGTCTAAATGGTGTGGATCTTGTTCTCGTGCCCCTCCTCGGAGACGGCCTTATCCAGGCAGTTCAGTGCACGCAGAACTTTGCTCCTACGACTCCGGGCGGTGCGCCCTTCTGCGGTCCGAACAACCCCACGGTTGCCAATGCATTCCGCGTCGGAGTTGATGGCCCCAACGCCCCCATTCCGCCGGCTGCCCCGACGCTTCCCCAGCCGACTTTCCCGGGCTACAACGCCGTTGCGGCAGGCGCGTCTGAGGCCTTGGATCCGAATTTCCGGCCAAACGTGGTCGACTCCTTCGACTTGACTATTCAGCGCCAATTAACCTCCAAGATTCTTGTGGAAGTGGGTTATATTGGCCGCAAAATTACTCACGAATATCAACCCATCAACCTCAATGCTGTCCCATACATGATGACTCTGGGCGGACAGCAATTCCAGAAGGCCTATGCTAACGTCGAGGTCGCGCTCGGCTGCAACGTCTCTTACGCCGCTTGCGGTGCAGGCGGAAAGCCTGCCGCACTTGCTCCCCAGGCCTTCTTCGAAACTGCACTGGCAGGCACGGGCTACTGCACCGGATTCGCCAACTGCACAACGGCTGTCGCCAATAAGGAGTTTGGCAACTTGACATCACAGTCTGTGTGGAGCCTTTGGAGCGACCTGGACAATGGCGGGTTCAATTTTCCCCGCAGCATGCAGAACACTCCGATTAACTGCGTGGCCGGAACGGAAATTGGTTGCGGTGGTCAAGCAACCTCCGGAATCGCCGACAACATGAGCATCGGCTATGGCAACTACAATGGCGGCTTCGTCTCCCTCAAGGTGACCAACTGGCATCACATCACGCTCCAGCAGAACTTCACCTACAGCAAGGCTCTTGGTACAGGAGCTGTCGTTCAGGCTTCCAGCGAGTACACTGCCAACGATCCTTTCAACCTCCAGAACATGTATGGTGTTCAGAACTTCGATCGCAAGTTCGTGTACAACATCTATGCCATGATTGAGGATCCATATTACACGTCGCAGCAGGGCTTCATAGGGCGTATCGCGGGTGGTTGGTCCCTCGCCCCCATCTTCGCGGCTGGCAGCGGCTCGCCGGTCTATTGCAACACCAACACCGATGCGCAGTCTTTTGGCGCCGGCGATGGCAACAGCTACTTCGACAACGAACAGTGCATCTTCACCGGCGCACATCCCTATGGCTCCGGCCTCTACAGCAATGGTGGCCAGGCCGCCTCATTCAACATCTTTTCCAATCCATCCGCCCTCCTCTCCACGGTTCGTAACCCGATCTTGGGCCTGGACACGGGGACTGGTGGCAATGGTTCTGTGATCCGAGGCTTGGGTTATTGGAATATGGATGTGCGGGTTACCAAGAACATCAAGATCTGGGAGCGAGTTAACACCGAGTTCCAGTTCGTCGCCCACAACGTCTTCAATCACCCTGTGTTCTACAATCCCAATCTCAATCCTGCGGCTGGCGTCGGCAGCTTTGGCGTAGTCAATGCGCAGGGCAATGACCCCCGGCAGTTGCAGTTCGGATTGAGGCTGAGCTTCTAACTTCTTCCGGCAAGTCTTCTTGAGACTTGCCGCAAAAACGGGGAAGGCCTTCACGGCCTTCCCCGTTTTGCTTTTTACCGCCTTCGCTCTCGCGATTCTCGCAGGCCTGCGAAGCGCGTCGTTCAAGTGTTGTCCCGCCGCTGCGCAAGCACTACACTGGCCCGCTCTCCAGTCACATGATGCCGCTCATGACCAAACGATTCCGTGCCGATCTCTCGCTGGCCCTTTGCAGCTTGCTATGGGGTGCGACATTCGTCGTCGTCAAAAATTCGCTGGGCTATTCTTCCGTCTTCGTTTTTCTCGCTGCTCGATTCACGCTGGCCGCGCTGCTTATGGCCGCTTTCCGCCCACGCGTGTTTCGAACGCTTAAGAGGGAAGAGCTGCTGGCCGGCGCCGTCCTTGGGTTTTTCATGTTCGCAGGGTACGCCTTTCAGACCGCTGGCTTGCAGTACACTACGCCCGCCAAGTCAGGCTTTGTCACAGGCTCCAGCGTTGTGTTGGTTCCGCTGCTTCTTGGCATCTTTTGGGGACGCCGCCTCACTCTTTGGGTCTATGGAGGCGTATTCGCCGCCGTCTTCGGCCTCTATTTCCTCACGGTTCCCGCCGAGGGATTCTCATACCTCAATCGCGGCGATCTCCTCACACTCGTCGCTGCGGCGTTCTACGCCATGCATATCATCTTGGTGGGGGATTATACTCGTCGGCACTCGGTTGCCGCGCTCAGCGTGCTCCAGGTCGCGGCCTGCGCGGCTCTGGCGTGGCTTGCGACTGGCTTGGCCTCGATCACGGGCTGGCAGGCGATACACTTTGGGTGGGAGTGGCAGTCGCTTCTAGGGATTGCTATCTGCGCGGTGTTTGCCACCGCCATGGCTTTCTCGGTACAGCTTTGGGCTCAGCAGTACACCAGTTCGAGCCACGCGGCCATCCTGTTTACGCTCGAACCGGTTTTTGCTTCGATCACGTCCTACATTTTATTGCGCGAAAGGCTCGGCAGCCGAGCTCTGCTAGGCGCAGGCCTTGTGCTGGCAGGAATCCTAATCGCCGAACTGTTGGGCCCACCGGCCGCCCCCGAATCACCCGAACCCATGGGTGAAAATGTGGACGGTACTTATGGGGTGCCGTTCTCGTAGGGGCACGGCATGCCGTGCCCGTCTTCAGTCTCTTGCGCGGTGGTCGCGACCATCTCCCCGTCAGCGCCCGTCGGTGTAATTTTGTACGTCGACCGCTTCGTACATCGTAGCGGTCGCGGCATGGTTTTTTTCGTAGGCAGTAATATCCGATTCGTGCTGCAGAGACGTTCCGATATCGTCGAGCCCCTTTAGCAGAACTTCTTTGCGCGACGGCGCCAGATCGAAGCGAAACATCAAGCCATGCCTGTCGGCGATGGTCTGGTTCTGCAGGTTCACCGTCAACATGTAGCCTTCTTCTTTTTCTGTGCGCTGGAAGAGTTCCTCGACCTGTTCCTCGCTCAGCGAGGCAGGCAGAATGCCGTTCTTGAAGCAATTGTTGTAGAAAATGTCCGCATAGCTCGGCGCGATGATCACGCGGAAGCCATAATCTTTCACGCCCCATGGCGCGTGCTCGCGGCTCGAGCCGCAACCGAAGTTGTGGCGAGCCAGCAGGACCGATGCGCCTTCATAGCGCGGGAAATTTAGCACGAACTCGGGATTCGGCTTCTCGCCCGGCAAGTAGCGCCAGTCATAAAACAAAATCCGGCCAAATCCCTTGCGCGTCAGCGCCTTCAAGAATTGCTTCGGCACCATCTGGTCGGTGTCCACATTGACTCGATCCAGCGGCATGACCATGCCAGTGTGCGTGTTAAACGGTTCCATGAGCTTGTCCTCGGCACTCCAAGCTAAAACGCTTCATCTAACTCGCGACCGCCTGGCCCTAATAGCCCAAGTAATGCTGTAGAAAAAGACAATCAAGGCTAGCGTTCTTAGAAAGAAATATACCTCTTCTCGCCAACTCTTATGGTCCGACCTAATCAGGAAAACGAGAGCCACAGTCAGGGCAACCATGGTCAGCCAGAACACTACAGTCTGCAGTAGGCGTCGTCTTTGTTCGGCAATGACCATTAGACAAGTCTCTTCGCCATGCTTAGATGCCTATTCGACGGAGGCGACGTCCAGTGAACGTACATCCACAAAGTGTCCGGCGATAGCGGCAGCAGCAGCCATCACAGGGCTGACTAGATGAGTGCGGCTGTCCTTGCCCTGGCGGCCTTCAAAATTGCGGTTAGATGTACTGGCAGAACGCTCATGCGGCGGCAGCACATCGGCGTTCATGCCAATGCACATGCTGCAGCCGGCGTCGCGCCACTCAAAACCCGCTTCGCGGAAAATTTTGTCGAGACCTTCTTTTTCGGCTTGCGCCTTGATACCGCGCGAACCGGGCACAATCAGTGCCTGCTTGATGCTATGCGCCACGTGTTTGCCAGCTACCAGATGGGCCGCTGCGCGCAAATCATCCAGACGCGAGTTCGTGCACGAACCGATGAACACGCGATCCACTGGAATGTCCACGATCGGCGTGCCGGCTTTCAACCCCATATATTTCAGCGCGCTTTCAGTGGCTTTCTGATCGTTCGGATCATGGAATGACCCAGGCTCTGGGACTCGCCCTGTGACGCTCGTAACCATACCCGGATTCGTCCCCCAGGTGACTTGTGGTGCAAGGTCCTGCGCCTGCAACTCGACGGTCATGTCAAACTTCGCGCCGTCGTCGCTGTTGAGTTTCTTCCATCCAGCAACGGCATCCTCGAAAGCTTTGCCTTGCGGCACAAACGGACGTCCTTCCATGTAAGCGAAAGTCGTCTCGTCCGGCGCGATCATTCCCGCGCGCGCGCCGCCTTCAATAGTCATATTGCAGACGGTCATGCGGCCGTCCATGCTCAAATCGCGAATGGCTTCGCCTCCATATTCCGCTACGTGCCCTGTTCCCCCGCTGATTCCGATTTTTCCGATGATTGCCAGAATGATGTCCTTCGCCGTCACGCCACGCGGCCGCTTGCCGTGCACCAAAATATGCATCGTCTTGCTGCGCGATTGCACCAGGCACTGCGTGGCCAGCACGTGCTCCACTTCGCTCGTGCCAATGCCAAACGCCAACGTGCCAAACGCTCCATGCGTCGAAGTGTGGCTGTCGCCGCACACAATCGTCTGCCCCGGCTGCGTCACGCCCAGCTCCGGCCCGATGATGTGCACGATGCCCTGATTGCGGCTGTTCATGTCGAAGAGGCGCACGCCGGTTTCGCGGCAATTCTTCGCCAGCGCTTCAAATTGCAGCCGCGCGTCGGTATCAACAATGGGCAGGACGCGATCTTTCTCGGTTGTCGGAACGGAATGGTCCATCACCGCGAAGGTCAGATCAGGGCGGCGCACTTTGCGCCCTTCCGCGCTCAGTCCTGCGAAAGCTTGCGGCGATGTGCCCTCATGGATGAGGTGGCGGTCGATATAGATGAGCGCGGGCTTTCCGGCCTCTTCGTGGACAACGTGGGAATCCCAGATTTTTTCGTAGAGTGTTTTTGGTGGCATGTCAGCTCAACTCAGATTTTAGCACTCCGGAAATATATGTCCAATGAACGGTGTTCCAGGTGGTGACACTTGCTCCGTGTAGCACAGCCACCCTCGTGTCAAGTTCCAGGACATGCTTTACACAACGTTATCAGGACATGCTTTACACTTTTGGTGGTCAGTTCACCCAGCGATCCACTGCGGTGGACCGCTGGGTGACGAGGTCGAGTTCGCGCACCAGGCTGCGGCAGTAGTGCACCAGCGCGCGTCCGTCCACGCGAATTACCTGCACCCATTCGCCGGCCAAGGCTCGGCTGATGTCCCAACGCCGGTAGGCCATCTGCAACTGGCCTTGCGTCGATAGCTTGTACACTTCCGCCCCCACTTCGTATTCCCACGCGGGCGGCTTTGCATCGTAGCGTCGCGAACTTTTACTCCATACCGCCGCCGGAGTTTTCATGGCCAGCGCTTCGTGCGGCCGCTCATGATTATATTCGTGTCGAAATTCATCCAGCCACGTTTGTCGTTCCGCTCCCGACGGGATTCCGCGGCGTTTCATTGCTGCGCCCAACGCTCCGTGAAAACGTTCCACTTTTCCTTGTGTCTGCGGATGTCGATACCCGCTGAAGTGCAGCTGGATTCCTTGCCGCATGATCCACACCGTCAACCACGTCCCACCCGCCACTGCTTTCATGTTCCACCACGGCGTCCCGTGGTCCATCAGCATTTCCTCCGGCACGCCGCAACTCGCAAACGCTTCGATCAGCCGCTGTTTTACTGGCTCTGCCTTCGTCGACCAGGTACCCTCGAGAGCAATCGCGTAACGACTATGATCGTCCAGCACCGACAGCGGCCCCACCGGCGCGTCCCATCCCACCGGACTTTTGAAATCCATCTGCCACAACTGGTTCGGCGCGCGCCGCTCGAAGCGTTCCACCGCCGTGCGAAACCGGTCCTGCTCGCGCACCAAACCACGCCGCAATAAAATCCGGTGCACGGTGATCACCGGAAGAGCAATCCCTTCCCGCGCCAGCAGCACTTGCAACTTCCGCGCTCCCCAATCCGGCCGCCGCTCTCGCAGCTCGACGACGCGCTCTTCGATCGGCTGCGCCGTCTGCCTCGGACTGCTCCGCGGACGGCGGCTCTTCTCCACCACCCCTGCGATACCGTCCGCCGTGTAACGCCGCAGCCACTCATACCCCGTCGGTCGCGAGATCGCAAACTCCTCGCACAGCGCCCGCATCGTCTTGTCCCCGCGCTTCGCGCTTACCACAAAGCGCACCCGCTGTTCCTCTACGTTCACTGTGCCCCACGCCATCCTCGCCCTCTGCCGAGGGCGCGTTATCTCCTCATCCCTCGCTCCGCCGAGTGTAAAGGATGTCCTGATAACGCTCTGTAAAGGATGTCATGAAACTGAACACACCCTCGGCTGTGCGCCCTGCTGCAACACATGCGAAAAAGTACACAGGCTGGAGTGCTTGTGCTACCGCATGCGTTGCGTCTACTAGCGACTAATGGTTATTACGGCGTCGTTGGCTTCGTAGCCTTCGTCCTTCACGGTTTCCGCAGCCTTCGCACGAAGCGTTTTCTCGTCGGCGTCTTTAGGCGCTTTGCAATGGCGCCGGATCACTTCGTCGCCGCTTTGCATGCGAATCACCCAGTCTGACTTCTGGCTGTCCCAAGAAACTTCCACTCGATCCGCTCGCATAATCCCTCCGCTGCAATTCGCCCGACATTGTAGTCCAAGAAGCCTCCCAAAAGAACTCCAGGCTGAGTCTAAAAGCCCAAACGAGTGGGAGATTCAGACCCTCTCCGTGACACCGAGAAAACTCTCTGAAAAGGGAAACGCCCCAAGTGTAAGTGCCGCACCCAGGGCGTTTTGCACAGATCGAAACGAGGGTTGTCTACTTCTTGGGGGGCGTCGCGTGGCCACGTCCATCGCGCTCTTCGTTTCCTTTGAAGTGCGCGCTATCGACACGCTTTCCCTCTTCCGCTTTCTCGCCACGGCTCGGCATTGGGCCCTTATAGCCATGGTGAGGATCGTACTGTGTATCTACTTTGCCGCGGAAGTTATCCGGTCCGTGGAACCACGGTCCGACGCCGATGAAGACGCCTTCGTTAAACCACTCCGGGCCGTAGTAGCCGGCAGGAGCGCAGTCATAAGGAGCAACATCATAGTAGCCGTAGGGGCAAACCGGAGCCACCCCGACTTCGACAGCAACCTGAGCCTTAGCTGCGGGGGCCGTTACCGTAAAGCAAATTCCAGCAACAACTGCTAACACCAAAAATGTAAATCCACGCATAAATTCACCTCGCTCCTGTTAGTTAATTTTCTCTTGAACCATTTTTCCTGAACCGTTGATGCTGAGCGATTCAAGACGAGGCGGCCTTTCAGTCCTGAGCCCACTGACGGACGCCTCCCCAATTGCCGGGGTGAATGCTTGATAGATTGTCTGGACCGCTCATTTCACAAGCTTGGACTCGTGCGGCGCGAAGCCCCATCCAGTCGGAACCGTAAAGCTAGGAGGAATTTGCTGTAGGGAGGCGTAAGGGGGCCTGCAGAGTAGATAATTGTTTTTAGAGACCTAAAACGAATCAGGAGAAGCGCGAATAGGAAACCCTGAGTACTTATTTCTGCCTGGACAACACTGAACAAAACAGGAGTTCGCCCGGGGTAATCGCGTAGTTCATTTGGGTCTTGGATTTTTTGGCTTGGGATGCGCGGAGCAAGAATGGGACACAAAGTCCCTATCGCGGTGGTGTTCGAAGTTCTCCTTCATGTCCTCGATTGTGTTGCCCGATGGCGCATCCGATGTGCGGAAGACCCAAGCGCATTGCGAGCATGTCCAACCTTGAAAGCCCGGACTTTCGATCCAAACGAGTTCTCGACCCATGCACGGAGCATATCCGGACCACTAAAGAAAGGTGACAATACTCAGTTCCTTTAACGGAACTATGCAGTGCGTAGAACGTACTAAGGGTAAGTGGCCGGTTCACTGACAAATGTAATTCCTATAGTTATCGTATTGTTAGCGTATATAAGGGAACCGCGCTAGAACAAACCTATAGTTGCCCTAAAATCTTCACCGTGCTACCGTATCCGGCGCAATAGCGGAGGGCCTGATGGCTAGTAGACAGCAAGCCGGAGGCAAGCTACCAGCGTTGAAGTATCGGCGAGTCGATCTTTCCAGTCTGAGAAAAGGCCGCCGGGGCAAACACCACGAACTCGTCGAAGGAATTCTGGAAGAGTTGCAAGGCGTGAAGCCCGGCTCGGCGCTCGAAATTCCGCTAGCCGAAGTGAACGGCATTGGATTGGCGAACCTGCGCTCGGCCGTCCATCGAGCATCCACTTCCGCCGGGATGGACATCGAAACACTCGCCGACGAAAAGAATTTTTACGTTTGGAAGACGCCTGCGTAAGAGTAGTTGCAGTAACAGTTAGCGACGGTTTACAAGCAACGCTTTAGTTTTGTGTTTGTGGCAGAGTGGTTCTCAGGCAATTCCTTCCAGCAACAATCTAAATAATTCAAGAAAAGTGCAGCATGTGCGGAAGTCCGAAGCCCCTTCGGCGAGCAGCGATCAGTGACCGCCGCTCAATTCGCGGACGATGTCGCCTACGAATTTTTTGGCGTCGCCAAACAGCATCATAGTGTTATCGAGATAATAGAGCGGATTGTCAATTCCCGCGAAGCCTGCCGCCATACTCCGTTTGATGACCATGACCGTTCGAGCTTTGTCCACATCGATGATGGGCATGCCGAAGATGGGGCTGCTCTGGTCGGTGCGCGCAGCGGGGTTGGTGACGTCGTTTGCGCCGATCACCAGCGCGACATCTGTTTGTGGGAGATCGCCGTTGATGGCGTCCATCTCCATCATTTTGTCGTAGGGAATGTCAGCTTCGGCCAGCAGCACGTTCATGTGGCCGGGCATGCGTCCGGCGACAGGGTGAATGCCGAAGCGGACATCGATGCCTTTCTTCGTGAGGATGTCGTAGAGCTCGCGAACCTTATGCTGAGCTTGCGCAACGGCCATCCCGTATCCCGGAACGATGACAACGGTATTAGCAGCGGCAAGAATTGCAGCGGCATCTTCGGGGCTCGCGCTCTTTACTGCACGCTCTTCCTTGGCACCTGCGGCGGAAGCTTGTACTTGCCCAAACGCTCCGAACAACACGTTCGTGAAGGAGCGGTTCATCGCTTTGCACATGATCACTGAGAGGATGAACCCGGAAGCGCCATCCAGTGCGCCGGCAACGATCAAGACTTTGTTGTTGAGCACGAAGCCGAGCAGCGATGCCGAGAAGCCAGCATAAGAATTCAAGAGCGAGATGACGGTAGGCATGTCCGCGCCGCCGATCGGCGTGACCAGCATGATGCCGAAGATCAGAGCGACGCCGATCATGATTGGAAAGAGAAACGTCATCTCGGGATGAATGACGAGAGCGACGACCAAGCCGAGAGCGGCCGCGAGAGTTGTAAGGCTGACGTAGTTTTGTCCTTTATAAGTGATGGGTCGCTGCGGCAGGATTTCCTGCAGCTTTCCTGCGGCGATCAAACTCCCTGTAAACGTCAGCGAACCAATAATCACTTCAAGCCCGATTTCCGCCATCTGGAATCTGGGTACACCGGGAGCAGCGACATAATATTCCGCAATGCCGATCAGAGCGGCGGAAAGCGCTCCGAAAGCATGGCTCAACGCGGTTCGTTGAGGAACCGCGGTCATCTTCACCATGCCAAGAGGCACGCCGACGGCGGCGCCAACGATGAGCGTGATGATGATCCACTTATATTGATCGACCTGCGGATCACACAACGTGGCAATTACAGCGACGGCCGAAGCGATTTCGCCGATGATCACGCCGCGTTTGGCCGTGACCGGTGAGCCCAGCCATTTGATCGACAAAATAAAGCCGATGGCTGCCGCGATGTACGTGAAATCAATGAGCTGCTGCGTGTCGGCGGCGGTCATGGCTTTTTGGCCGCCTTGCCGGTTTTGAACATGCTCAGCATGCGGTCGGTGATGACGAAGCCGCCGACCATGTTGCTGAAGGAGGCCGCGACGGCTATGAGGCCGAGCATCGTTGAGAGGCGCGTCTCGTGGCGGCCCGCGATGATGATGGCCGCGACGACGACGATGGCGTCTAGCGCGTTCGTCAAGGACATCAGAGGCGTGTGCAGCAGCGGCGAAACGCGTTTAATGAGCTCGATGCCTAAAAACGCCGATAGGATGAACACAAACAGACTCGAAATAAAACCTGCGGGCATCCATACCTCCTTAAGATTTCGCAGCCAGCGCCGGCAGCTTGTAAATTTCACGAAGCCTGGCGCTTACAATTTCTCCGCCTTGGGTCAGCAGAGTTTCTCGAACGATTTCATCCTGCGTGTTTATCTGGAGCTTGCCTTCTTTGACCATGTGCAGAAGAAAGGTGGCGACGTTCTTGGCATACATTTGGCTAGCGTGATAAGGAACGCTGCTCGCTAGATTAACGGGACCAATGATAGTGACTCCGTGTGCTTCGATTTTTTCTTCGGCGCGCGTTAGCTCGCAGTTTCCGCCACGTTCGGCGGCCAGATCCACGATGACCGACCCCGGCGCCATGCTCGCTACCATTTCCTTGGTTACGAGAATCGGCGATTTTCTACCCGGGATCACGGCGGCCGTCACGACGACATCGCTCTCCGCGACGACTTTGCCAAGAAGTTCGCGCTGCTTTTTGTAGAACTCTTCGCCTTGCGCAGTGGCGTAGCCGCGCGCGTCCTGCGCGTCTTTCGCTTCAATGGCGATTTCGACGAATCGCCCGCCAAGGCTCTGTACTTGCTCTTTGACCGCGGGGCGCAAATCGTAAGCGGAGACAACCGCTCCGAGTCTTCTAGCTGTGGCAATGGCTTGCAGACCGGCAACGCCGCAACCGATGATGAACACTCGCGCTGGCGTGATCGTTCCCGCTGCGGTGGTGAGCATCGGGAAAATTTTAGGAAGCGCGTCCGCTGCAATAATCACGGCTTTGTAGCCGGCGATGGTGGCCATGGACGAGAGTGCGTCCATGCTTTGCGCCCGCGTAGTGCGCGGCATCAATTCGATGGAAAATGCGGTGACGCCTTTGGAAGCGATTTCCTGGATGGGTTCGAGGGAGCCGAGCGGCCGAAAAAAACCGATCAGCGCTTGATTGGTGCGATAAAGCGGCACGTCAGCTTTGCCAGTCCTGTCATTCGCACCGTAACAGAGCACTTGCGCAACGATGTCGGCCCCACCGAAAACATCCGCCCGCGTGGGAACAAGTCTCGCGCCCTTGGCCGAGTAGTCCGCGTCCAAATAGCCGGCTTCTTTTCCGGCGCCGGCTTCTACGATAACTTCCAGGCCCGCCTTCGTGAGGCTCGGAATTACCGCGGGCACGATCGCCACACGACGCTCTCCAGGAAAGCTTTCTCGCGGCACTCCGACGATCATGAAACTTCCTCCGAACTTCGTTCGCTAATTCCGATCTCGACCACGATCCCAGTTTCGGTTAATGCGCGCGGCATTCTACATCGAATTCGCACCGCGACGGTCGCAAACAAACTTTCCGTGCAATTGACAAAGCACTATTCAGCTCCGGCCTCTTTGCCTGGGATGAAATAAACCTCTTCGAACATGGAACCCTTTTGCCAGCCCGCGCGGGTCAAAATCCCCATGCCGTTTTCACACATGCTGGGGTGGCCGCAGAGATAGCCGGTGGTGTTCTCCGGGCGCAGGTTCCATTCGTCCACGTACATTCGGACGAGGTCGTCGACGCGCCCAGTTTGGCCTTTCCACGCGGCGTCTTCCCACGGGCGGCTAATGGTTGCCACGAATTTGAACCACGGAACTTCCGCAGCGATGCGCTCAAGTTCCTCGCGGTAGCCAAACTCCCACGAACGGCTTCCTCCTTGTAGACAATACAGTTTGTGCTCGCCTGGCATCGGCGTTCCGCCGCTTTTCCAATCTTTATAAATAGTTCGGACATAGCTTACGAATGGTGCGATGCCAGTGACGGTGGCGAGAAGAAGGTGATTGGTGCGTCCACTTTTCAGATCGAGGGTGAAACGCCCCTTGGAAATTTTGCGGCAGAGCAACTTATCGCCAACTTGAAGCTTATAAAGATGCGGCGTAAGGGCGCCCTGCGGTACGAGCTCAATGAAAAATTCGAGGCTCTCTTCGTAAGGCGAAGAAACGATGGAGTAGGCACGCTCGATGCGCTTGTCTTCGTGATCCACGCCGAGTGTGGCGTACTGCCCGGCCTTGAACGAAAATGGGCCGCCTGGATCAACGCGGATCAGCCACAAATCTTCCGATAAATCTTTTCGCTCGATGACGCGCGCCGTGAAGTGTTTGTCTGTGGGCAGAGCCATGCTCGTAATCCTCCATTGCCATATTACTTGATGGGTCTATTTAACGCGCGGCCGGTAGAACAGCCGCCTGTTTCGCCTGGTGTCGTGGAATCTATAGGCTACCCGGGGAGTTAGTTGGATTAGTCGATCGGAGACATCCTTAGGTTTGACGTTTAGCTTCGATTGTCTTTCTTTGGCTGGGTAGGCTCACGGCCACTGTTCCAGACACGCTGGCTGCCTGAAACCCCAACGGGCGGCATTGTACACCCGCTTGGGCGTTTTGGGAGGGGCGTAATCGTCAGCGCCTGCAAACAAAAAAGGTTGGGCGCTCACCCCGTCTGGAACGTGTGACAATAAATCCGTTGCCGTAAAAGGATTGAGAAATGAGAACAGGATCGCGTGCGTTGCTTATGGTGCTGGGGATCGCGGCGACAGCGGTGATTTCTGTTGCGCAGGCTAAAGTCGAAATGTCCCTTCAGCGGCCACGCATAACCTTACATGAGCCCGTTGAACTGACGTTCGATGTCACGAATAACGACCAGAACTCGGTTCAGATTGATTTAGGTAGAGACCGTAAGGAAAATTTCAAGATCACCCTTACGACTCCAACCGGCGAGAAAATCCTTCTGCCGCAGCTTCGGAAGAGCGGCATGACAAGATCTCCTGATGTCACAATCGCGACGGGGGAGAACTACCACCAGACGCTAGTCCTTAACGAATGGTACGACTTCAAGCAGGTAGGCTTTTACCAGATAGAAGTGGAGCTTGCCAAACCCGCCCTATCGAATGGGGCAGTCGTGGCAGGACAAGAACCGTTTGACTTGACCCTTAACGTCGATCCCCGAGACGAGACAGCCCTCGCAAATCGGTGCGAAAGCTTGGCAGCGGATATAATTGCGTTCCCGTCTTATGAGGTTGCTGCAGACCGCGCTCTCGCACTGAGTTATGTGAACGACCCTGTAGCAGTACCCTATCTTAAGCGGGTTCTTTTAGCTAATAAGTCAGTTGAAGTATTCGCCATTAATGGATTGGGGCGGATCGCCACGCCAGATGCAGTGCAAGTATTAGGCCTTGCCCTAGCAATGGATTACACCTCCGCTTTTGCAAGAGCGGCATTGTCCAAGATCGAATACGAAACCGCAGACCCTCAAGTGAAAGAGCAAATACGGCGCATGTTGGCGAATCCAATCACGTAGATAGCCCGCGGTCCTCGAAAAAAAACGGAAGCTTCGATGGTGGGCGTGTCTACTCGGGCACGCTCGAGGCAAGTGTGCGTTATGAGACATAAATCCATCTAGTCCAGACGGAGAGTTGTAGGAACCGCGATTTCGAAAGCGGTCATTCTGAATTCGGAGGAAGTGAATATGCGCAGTAAATCTGGTTTCATCAGTTCGCTGTTACTCACTGCGGCCCTTGCAGCGCCGGTGGCGGTCATGGCCACTCGCGGACCGCAAGAAGCCAGCGTGCAAGTCCGAGTCTACGACAAGAACCACAAGGACTATCACAACTGGGATGACAACGAGAATCGTGCCTGGGGTCAGTTCCTCGTAGACAATCACCGGGACCACCACGAATACGCAAAATCGAACAAAAAAGAGCAGGCGGAATATTGGGATTGGCGCCACGCTCATCCAGATGGCAGATAACGTCCAAACGGAACTTTCAGGAATTGCCGGGCGGGGCGGTCTGCAAGAGTCCGGACAGACCCTAAATCCTTAACGCCGGGTACAAAGTTGCGAGGTTCCCAGCGGCTAGCCTATCACCACTGACGGATAATTCGGGCCAGGGCAGGGGCCTCAATTCGAGGTTCCTGTTAATTCTCTATTCCCGCAGGCCGAGCGGCTATCGACCCTAAAAAACAACTTTTTTGAAACATTTGGGGGTATCCCGTGCGTCTAACCCTTGACGCAAAGGGTATGGCGCGTCTGCCTCTTTGCCCTCCCAGGCGAGCACGGTCGGGGTTTGCACTTCGCGTTAGATTGCAGAGGTCATTCGATGGATATGTGGGAAAAAGGGCGCCCGGGGCGCTTAAGACTGATTGTTGTATTTGTATGCGTGCTGCTTGGTGCTGCGGGTGCCGTGGACGCTAAGGCCCGCTCGCAAACCCAGCAGGCGGCACCGAACCCGGCGACTCGGCCCGTGGGCACGATCAAGTCCATCGCAGGAAAAACCATTGTCCTGACCACCGATGCCAAGAGCGAAGTGACCGTTCAGGTACAAGATGATGCCAAACTGGTCCGCGTCGAACCCGGAGAGAAGGATCTGAAAAATGCCGTCCCGCTCCAACTGCAAGACTTGCAGGCCGGCGACCGCATATTGGTTCGCGGTAAGCTGGCCGACGACGGCAAGACCGTGCTGGCGGCATCGGTCATCGCGATAAAATCGGGCGACATTGCCACAAAACAGGCGCATGAGCGCGATGAATGGCAAAGGCATGGTGTAGGCGGGCTGGTTAAGTCGGTCGACACGGCAGGTGGCGCAATCACGGTATCGACAAATGCCATGGGCGTCGCGAAAGACGTGACGGTTCAAACCTCGAAGCAGACGGTCCTTCGCCGGTACGCTCCGAATTCTGTGAAATTCGACGATGCGGCGCCCGCGCCTATCGATCAAATCAAGGTGGGAGACCAACTGCGCGCTCGGGGCACCCGCAACGCGGATGGCACGCAACTGGCGGCAGACGAAGTTGTCTCCGGAACATTTCGCAATATAGCGGGCACCGTTAGCTCGGTCGACGCCGCCGCTGGAACGATTACAGTCATGGACCTGATTGTGAAGAAATCCATCACCGTAAAAGTCACGGCTGACACTCAGCTTCGGAAACTGACTCCCGCGATTGCGCAGGGAATTGCGATGCGGCTCAAGGGTGGTTCCACGGATGCTCCTGCGGGAGCGTCAGCGGGCACAGCTACAGCGGCGAATGCCACGCCAAAGCCCGCGGATGCGACCGCGGGTGGACAATCAGGCGCCCAAGGAGGCCAACCTGGCGGAGCAGGACGGCCCGGTGGAGCTGCGGGAGGCGCACGCGGTGGCGACCTGGGACAGATGCTCAGCCGGATGCCTGCAGCGACCCTCGCCGATTTGCAGAAGGGCGATGCGGTAATGATTGTGACTACAGAAGGCACCCAGGAGGCCGGTGTGACAGCAATCACTCTGCTGGCTGGGGTTGAACCACTTATGCAGGCATCAGGTGCCTCCAGCATTCTGACGCCGTGGACGATGAGTGGAGCACCGGGCGGAGACGCAGCGCCTTGAAGCATTCAAGCTGCATACATGATCTTAAGTCAGGAGAAGGAATGAGATTTGGGTTGATTCATCGATGCATTGTTTTCGTGGGGGCGCTTTTGCTATTGGCCGCTGCGGGGAACGCAGGGCAAGCGCAATCGCCCACCGGAACATTGCGTGGGCAAGTGACCGATCCTTCGGGCGCGGCCGTTGTGAGCGCAACCGTCCTCGTCACTACGCCTGGCGGAGCTGCCACCACGGCGACTACGAGCCGGGACGGTTTATTTGAAGTGACAGGTTTGGCTCCGGGAAAATACGGCGTGAAGGTCATCGCGCCGGGATTTACGACGTATGAGAACCCAGGCGTTGATATAGCGGCGGGACAAGCGCAAAAGCTGAATGTGTCGATGACCATTGAAGTCCAGGAAGAGAAGGTCGAAGTTACGGAAACGACGACGAAAGTCGACGTAAATCCCGAGAATAATGCCGGCGCGATTGTGATGCAGGGCAAAGACCTAGAATCGCTTTCAGACGATCCGGATGAGCTGCAGTCTGAGCTACAGGCGTTGGCTGGTCCTTCCGCTGGCCCGAACGGCGGGCAGATTTACATCGATGGATTTACGGCTGGACAACTTCCGCCAAAGGCCTCGATTCGCGAGATTCGCATAAATCAAAATCCATTTTCAGCGGAATACGACAAGCTGGGCTATGGGCGGATCGAAATCCTCACAAAGCCCGGCACGGACCAATTTCACGGGCAGTTTTTTCTCACGGGAAACACCGCCGGATTTAACTCGCGAAACCCTTTTGAAGATTTGCCGGAGGGAACAGAACCGCCTGGGTACTACACGACGCAGTGGAGCGCCAACGTGGGAGGACCGCTAAGTAAAAAGGCCTCGTTTTTCTTCAACATTGAACGGCGGGACATCACCGATCTGTCCGTGGTGAGCGCGACCATCGTGAATCCAACCACATTTGCGATTGAACCGTTCAGCGACGCCGTGGCCAACCCAAAGACGAGGCTTAATTTGGGCCCCCGGCTCGACTATCAATTGACGCCATCAAACACCTTGAGCGTGCGATACCAGTATTGGCGCAACGTGGAAACGGCAGATAGCGTCGGCTCGTTCAATCTTGCTTCCCTCGGGACGAACTCCACAAACGTCGAAAATACGCTGCAGGTCACTGACACACAGACAGTGAGTCCGACGATCATCAACGAGACGCGGTTCCAGTTTATTCACGAGAGCGACAACGGAAATCCGCTCAGCACGCTACCGCAGATCAGTGTGCCCGGCTCGTTCGTCTCGGGCGGAAACACCAGCGGCATAAACACCGACACGCAGAGCCGGTATGAGCTGCAAAACATCACCTACATCACGAAAGGCAAGCACGCGTTGAAAGTCGGCGGACGCCTCCGCGACACCGTGGACAATTCCGCGTCGAATGCCACCTTCAATGGAGCATATTCGTTCGGTTCGCGCGTCGATCCCACAGTAGCCGGATGCAATGTGCCCAATCCTCCCTCAACTTGCCCCACAATTACGGGAATCAATGCGTATCAAATTACGCTGATGGGAATTGCCGACGGTCTTTCCCCAGCTCAGATCCAGATGGCAGGCGGCGGAGCGAGCTTTTATTCCCTGAATTACAACACGGTGGGAACTGCCGCCGCGCGTGTCAACTATTTTGACGGCGCTCTTTTTGCGCTGGACGATTACAAGTTCCGGCCAAATATAACCTTGAGCTATGGAGTTCGCTACGAGACGCAAAACAACCTGGGCGACCACGGCGATTTTGCGCCGCGCGTCGGGCTCGCATGGGGCATCGACGGGAACGGAAAAAACAAGTCGGCAAAAACTATATTGCGACTCGGATACGGGATTTTTTACGATCGCTTCACGGAGAACCTGATTCTGCAGCAACAGCTGCAGAACGGATTCATCCAGCAGCAATTCCTGATTCAGAACCCCACTTTCTTCAATCCGAACGAGACTATTTTGCCGACGAACCCGCTGTTTCCAACGACAGCGGCGTCAACGCAAGCCATCTATGTCCAGAATCCCAATCTACGCACTCCTTACACAATGCAGACGGGCGTGACGCTGGAGCGGCAGCTTTCAAAATTTGCGAACCTTTCTGTAACGTATTTGAATTCTCGGGGTAACCATCAGTTCTACTCGAATTTCATCAATGCGCCGCCAGTCACGCCAGGGGAACCCGTTCCGCCTCCGCCGAGCCAGATTGAATACTCGTATCAGTCGGAAGGTGTTTTTAAACAGAATCAGCTCATCTTGAACAGCAGCGTACGCCTTCCGACTCCCCACGGCCCCATCAAAGACCTTTCGCTCTTTGGCTACTACACGCTGAACTATGCGAACAGCGATACCGCTGGACCGAACTACTTTCCCTCCATTCCGGGCGACCCGAGCGCGGATTACGGGCGAGCCGCGTTTGATATTCGCCAGCGTCTTTTTTTTGGAGGCTCCATCGGAATGCCTTACGGTTTCCGGCTCAGTCCATTCCTGATCGCTAGCTCGGGGATTCCGTTTAATATCACCACGGGCCGTGATATTTACGGCGACGCGCAATTCAATGAGCGCCCCTCATTTGCTAGTTGCGGTTCTGGCGCTCCGACAGGCGTCATTCAAACTGCATTCGGATGTTTTAATTCGCTGCCTCAGCCGGGCGAGACTCCTATTCCCATTAACTACGCGGATGGCCCGGGACGATTCGTGTTTAACCTGCGTCTGAGCAAAACATTTGGATTTGGACAGAAGAAAGAGGCTGTGGCCAGCGGCGGCGGTCCTGGCGGCGGCACGTTTGGGCGCGGGCCCGGTGGTCCTCCAGGCGGTGGACGCGGCGGCGGTGGCGGGGGAGGCGGCCCGATGTTCGGCGGCGGATCTTCGAACTATCGCTATAATCTGACCTTCAGCGTCAGCGCGCGGAACGTGTTCAACAATGTGAACTATGGAACGCCAATCGGGAATTTGAGCTCGCCGCAATTTGGCGAAGCGAACTCTCTTGCCGGGCAGCCCTATGCTTCTTCGACCGCGAACCGCAGGATCGACTTACAAGTCCAGTTCACGTTCTAATGTTCGCTGGCATCTCTTGTGGCGTGAGAGAAGTTTGAAGCGACGATTGCCTGGATGAAGCGATGAAGAAGCGGAAAAAAAAGGTTCTGGACGCTGGAGTGGAGGCAAGGCGAGCAGCCCGCAACTCCGGAATTGCTCCTTCAGCCACGCGCGTAATCGCTGACAAACGCAAATATCCTGCCAAGCACAAGAAAAAGTGGCTGGAAAAAGAAGCGGAGTAACCGATTTTCCGGGAGTGCGTCAGCTCTGCTGCCGCCTTTCTCAGCCACTAGCACGACTCTATCTTTCGCCAGCTCGTTAGGCCCAGACCGGACCTAATTTTTCGAACCTCACCCAGGTTTATGCGCCGGTACGGATTCGTCAGCTCGAAAAAGCCCAGCTGGCACAATTCTCTTGTGTTCGGCGAGCGCAGCAGCGATGGATTCCAAATCCTTTTTATCAAAACCCATGCAACTGATTTTCACCGTGCCGTCCGTCTCGACGAGAAAAATCGTCGGGACACTGGTCAAGCCGTAGGCGTTTGAAACAGGATAGCCGCCTTTCTCCTCATCGAGCAGCATCGGAAAAGTAACGCCGAATTTCTCGGCAAAGGCTTTCGTGTCGCGGGCGTCATCTTGTGAGATTCCAAGAAAAGTTACTCCATCACCTTCATAGCGTTTAAAGAGCCGCTCCAGAAAAGGAAACGTAAATTGGCAAACGGGGCACGAAACTTTAAAGAACGCCGCCACCACGGGGCCCTGTTGCATCAGTTTTTGCAGTGAATGCTCTTTTCCATCGAGCGCCTTCAAAGAAAACTCCGGAGCCATATTCCCTGCCACGATGTGAGTCATGTCTTTCTTCGCTCCCAACCAACGTAAAGTGCGCTGCAAAATCGTCATTCTAGAATTGTAACGCAGACTTCAACGGCGTAGGCGATGGCGAGCCTCTGGAATCAATGCGCCTGCCTGGTAGCGTAGGCCAAACCAGCTTGCGCTTGTTCGTCATTTGGATTGCGCGCCAGGATGTCTCTGTAAGTGGCCTGCGCATCGGCGTAATGCCCCGCTTGCAGCTGGGCTTGGCCGAGAGAAAAAGCTGCTCCCGGCATTTGCGGATCGAGCGCAAGCGCCTGCCGGAATTCGGGAATCGCGGAGTCATACTCGCGCTTGGCAAGGAAAGCGTGTCCAAGTCCAAAATGCGCCAAAGCTTCCTTCGGGTTTTGCTCTTTCAAATGCTGAAAAAATGCCGTCGCTTCATCGAGCATTCCCAGCTGCAGAAAAACAGTTCCAAGTTCCTTTTGATACATGGCGTTCTTCGGATCCGCAGCATACGCCTTTTGCAGCGCCGCGATGGCTTGGGGATACTGGCCTTTGCTGAGATAAACTTTGGCAAGTAGTTCTTGGCCGGGCGCAAATTCCGGCTCGCTCGCAGTCAGCTGCTGCAATTGCGCCAGCGCTTCGTCCGTTTTCCTCTCGCCGAGCAGTTGCTCGGCGCTCGCAAGTTCACTCACTCCTTTGGTAAGTCTCTTGGCCGCCATTGCGGAGCCGACGAGCGCGATAGCAGCGAAAACCGCAACGAGAGAAAGCCTCGTGCGGCGCGCATCCTCGCTGGTCCCGGCAGCAGGCAGCACTGCTCCAACAGCGAGTCCCATCACGAGACCGCCGATGTGCGCGGCGTTGCTTATTCCCGGCAAAGCTCCAAACGCCAGGTTGTAGGCAATGAATGTGCCCAAGCTCCCCAACATCCTGCTGTTAATTTGCAGATGCGAAGGTGTCTTTTTCAAGTAAACATACGAAACCAGCACGCCAGCCATTCCAAAAATCGCGCCTGACGCTCCCGCTTCCGCAGCCATCGGGTGCCAATAGACGCTCACGATGCTGGCAAAAATTCCGCTCACAAAATAAGCCAGCAAATAAGACGCGCGTCCCATCAATTGCTCGGCCGCGCGTCCCAAATTCCACAGGCACCACATGTTGAGCCCGATGTGAACAATTCCGAAATGCACAAACATGCTTGTAACTAACCGCCACCATTGCCCGTTCAAGGTGAGGGGACCGAAATCCGCTCCGAACGCAATCGCCTGGTCCGGCGTAGGTTGAAAGGGCGATACTCCGCGCAGCACCATGATCGCGAAAACCAACACGTTCAATCCAATTAGTCCTGTGGTGATGAGGAAGGAAGGAGTAACGAGAGCTTGACCGGAAGTCGGAATCCCGGTGCTCTGCAATTGCGCCAGCCGCGCCTCGCATTCCGGGCAGTTCAGCGAGGCCGATGAATCGCCGTAATTGCGTTCAAAGTCTTTTCCGCACTGTGGGCAGCGTTGAATGGGCATAAAAAATAATAACAGTTTTTAGGAAATAGCCGCGCGCTCCAAGGACTGGTGACGGAAATCTGGATCAGTGGATTTGTTTTGTCTTGCGCTGCATGTAATCCATCAGCAAGTATTGGCCCAGAGTGTAAGGCGTGGTGAAGTACGCTTTGCCTCGGCACATTTCCGTGATTTTTTGCACGAAATGGACGAGGCTGTAATCGCTTGCAAGCATAAACGTATTAATCATGATCCCAGCCCGCTTGCACTTGTTTACTTCTTCCAGTGTTTGCCCCACCACGAAGGGATCCAGCCCGAATGCATTCTTGTAAATACGTCCATCTTCCAGCGTCAGGGCAGAAGGTTTTCCGTCCGTGATCATAATGATCTGGCGCATATCTTTTTTCTGGCGAAGTAAAATGCGTTGCGCCAGCCGTAGCCCTTCGCGCGTGTTGGTGTAATACGGACCAACTTGCACGCGCGCCAGTTCGCCAAGCGGCACTTCCTCGGCGCTGTCGTGAAACAGCACGAGGCTCAAAGTATCGCCAGGATATTGCGTGCGAATCAGGTGCGAAAGCGCCATCGCGACGCGTTTCGCGGGCGTAAAGCGATCTTCGCCATAGAGAATCATGCTGTGGCTGCAATCCAGCAGAACCACCGTCGCGCACGAGCTGTGATACTCGCACTGATGAACCATCAGATCCGAATAGCTCATGTCGATGGGAACTTTTGCGCCTTGTCGCCGCACGGCGTTGAAGAGCGTTTCGCTCACATCCAGATTCATCGTGTCGCCAAACTCGTAGGGGCGCGAGACGCCGCCGGACTCGATGCCTGTCGAGAGGTCGCGCGTGTCGTGCCGTCCAAAGCTGCTGCGCCCAAGCGAGCCGAGGAGATCCTGTAAAGTTTTGAAGCCGAGGAAATCGATGGTCTTGTCTGTGATCTCGAAGCGTGCATCCGGCGGCTTTTCGTGAGGTTGTCCAAGTTGCCCGCGCGCCGAAGTTTGCGGCGGCGGCGTCACCTGCGGCGGCTGCTGCGGATTAATAAAACCTTCCTGCGCCAGACGCTCCATCAGTTGTTCAATGAGGTCTTTAACGGCTTGATTGTTGTGCGCCTCGGGATTTTGCAACATCTCGCGAAGCTCTTCGCTCATGGCGTCTTCGGGAAGCAGATCGCCCTCTTGCAGCGCACGGAGAAGCGCTTCTCGGAGGGCTTCCATCGAGCGATCCGGATCCATTTGCGAAACGCCGTAGAATTGCGATTCAAAGCCGCTCTGCAGAAAAAAATCGCCCATGCGTTTGACAAGCTCTTCGAGGTCGATGGCATCGGCTGGCTCGCCAGTATATTTTCCGTATCGGATGAATTTCATCGAAAATGCCTCATAGATTCCATGCGTGGCCACAGAAAGTTAAAAATAGAAACCGACCGCACCGCGTCCCGCTTCTTTAAACCTTTCAACCTTGAACCTTCGACTTCCCCCTCAGTTGAATTGCCGCCGCGGCGGCCGCCCAGGATTTTCGCGCTGTTCCGGCTGCTGCTTGGGCTTGTCGGCATAGAAACCGCGCTCTTCGCTGCGGCCGATTCGGCGATGCGCCCAAAGACCTTCAAGAATCATTTCCGCGGCTGACGCGGCCGCGGCTGCATCTTTGCGATCCTGAACGCCGAGGCGGCCAATGTGCTCCATCAAGCCCTGAATTTTCGAAAGCTGATGGTAACGGTCCGAAGTAGTCGCGATCTCCGGAAGCTTCAATTCGCCGCCGATTTCAAACCACTGGATAACCGGTTGAAAATTCACTTCGGCGAAATGTTTGCTGAAGACTCGCCCAACGGCGGTGCGAATCAGTTCGCGAGCGATCGTATCGGCTCCTTTGAGCTCACCCTCGTACTCAAGTTCAAGCTTGCCCGTAATAGCAGGTAGCGCGGAGTAAACATCGGCGATGCGCGCAACGGAAGCCTTTTCCCCTGTGCGAGCCGCTCGCTGCTCGGCGCTGCTAACAAGACTTTCAAGCGTGGTAATGGGCAGCCGCTGGCTAACGCCGGAACGCCGATCGACACGTTTGTCCTCGCGAGCCTGAAACGCAATCTCTTCCACAACATTTCGCAAATAGGCTGGCACCTCCACTTTGCGCACAGAATCGCGCGCAACCCACGATTCCTGCGCGGTGATGGCCATACCCTCTTCAAGAGTAGAAGGGTAGTGCGTGCGAATTTCCGCCCCGATGCGGTCTTTGAGCGGCGTGATGATTTTTCCGCGCGCTGTGTAATCCTCAGGATTCGCCGTGAAGACCAGCAGCACATCCAGCGGCAGCCGCAGCGGGTAACCCTTAATCTGAATGTCCCCCTCTTGCATGATGTTGAACAATCCGACCTGAATTTTTCCGGCGAGATCAGGAAGTTCATTAATCGCGAAGATGCCGCGATTCGCGCGGGGAAGTAGTCCGTAGTGAATGGTCAGCTCGTCCGAAAGATCGCGCCCACCGCGAGCGGCACGAATAGGATCGACGTCCCCAATGATATCGGCCATGGTCACGTCGGGAGTCGCAAGCTTTTCCACGTAACGATGATCTCGCGGCATCCACGCGATCGGTGTATTGTCACCTTCCGCGGCCACTTTCTCCCGGCATGCGCGGCAGATCGGGCGCAGCGGATCATCGTTAATTTCGCAACCCACCACCACGGGGATTTCCGCATCGAGAAGCTGCGCCAATCCGCGAAGAATGCGGCTCTTCGCTTGGCCGCGCAGTCCCAAAAGAATAAAATTGTGCCGCGAGAGCAGCGCGTTGATGATTTGCGGGATCACCGTGTCTTCGTACCCATGCACCCCGGGGAAGAGCGGCTCGTTCTTCTCAATCATACGGAGCAGGTTCTGGCGCATCTCGCTCTTCACGGACCGAGAAATAGTGCGCGCGTCAAAATCTGGGATGCTCTTAAGTTCGCCGAGCGTCCGCGCTCTCGGGTGTCCTGAGGATTGCATCGAAGTGCTTGCCGTCATTTGGCCTCGTTTCGCGCCCCGATCTACTCGGAGCGCACAGAATGCTATCTCAATCCCTGCTAATTCAAACCCTGTCCATTGCCACCGGCGCGCTGGCGCATAACTCCTGTCTTCTGTAGATGCGGCGCCCACGCGCGGAGATACCCGACCAGCCGCTCCTGCCGTTCCGCTTCCGACCGAAGTTCAAGTATCTGCTGCTTCCAAAGCATATCCATCGGCAGGGTTCCCGCGATGATGAACGAAATTTGCGCGCCCGCGTCCCGTTCGGCGTTCTTCGGATAGTCCTCAAAGATAAGAGTGTGGCAAGTCTCGTACAGTCCAACAAGTTCGCTGCGCATTGACGGGTCGGGAAGAGACTCGCGGTCCTCGAGATATTCGACGATCCCCTCCGCCAGAGGATTCTCGTCGAAGAACTCGATAACGCGGAATGGCTCGCGGCCTATGGTCAAAATATCCAAGGTCTTGTCGTCATAGCGCTTCACGACTTCGATGATCTCCGCAGTGCAGCCTACGTGCGTAACACCTTTGGATACCGCCAGGAGTACGCCGAACTCAGATTTCTCCTTCAAGCAGCGGCTTACCATTTCCAGATAACGCGGCTCGAAGATGTGCAGGGGAAGGTCCGCGCCGGGGAGAAGAACGACGTTTAGTGGAAAGAGCGGAATGCGATCGGGCCGCATTGTTCCTGGTCAAATCATATCAGAGCGCGAGAAAGCATGCTGCGGCGGAGCAAAGGCACGCGAGCTCGCGAGCGCTAACCCATAGATTGTCTACCGAGAGTGCTCTTCAATCGAAATAGCGACTTTCTTGAAGACCATGCGTCTAAGCGTACGAGAAACGCTCTTGTAGTAGATCATCTATGGGAGTATAAAGCGGGCTGCATGGCTAAACGAGGCGCACCTCCTTTGCAGGCAGATTTGCTCCAGGGCACGCTGGACCTGTTGATTTTGCAGACGCTCGTCCTCGGCGCAGCGCACGGGCACACCATCGCCCACGTTATCGAACATCGCTCCGACGCCGTTCTTCAGGTCGAACATGGCTCGCTCTACCCGGCGCTCCATCGTCTGGAAGATCGCGGCTGGATTGCTTCGTTCTGGGGAACATCCGAAAACAACCGCAAAGCACGTTATTACCGGTTGACTGCCGCAGGCCGGCGGCAGTTGGCTCAGCAAACCAGCCGCTGGGAGCAATTAGTCGGCGCCATCAACCGGGTCCTTCGCCCCGCTAAGGAATAGTGCCATGCCATGGACGCGTTTCTTCCGCCGTGCGCGCTGGAATGAAGAACGTGAGCGCGAGCTGCAAACCTACCTCGAGATTGAGACCGAAGAAAACATTGCCCGAGGCATGACACCCGAAGATGCGCGCTATGCCGCGAGGCGAAAGCTCGGCAACCCCACGCAAATCCGAGAGGAGATCTACCGCATGAACAGTCTCACTTTCATCGAGTCGCTCTGGCAGGATGTCCACTGCGGTTTGCGGATGCTCCGGAAGAACGCCGGTTTTGCGACCGTCGCAATTTTGACGCTCGCTCTTGGGATTGGCGCGAACACCGCCATTTTTTCAGTGATTCATGGAGTTCTGTTAAGTCCTCTTCCGTATAACGACCCCGATCACATCGTCCTCGTATTGGAGAGCAATCCCACCAGAGGATTTCCTCAATTCTCCGTTTCGCCGCCGAACTACATGGATTGGAAAAAGGATTCGACTTCGTTTAAGCAGATAGCCTCGATCGCCAGAGGAGATTTCAACTATACCGGCGGCGCGGAACCGGAACGAATAAGCGGCGCTCGCGTAGCGTCGTCTTTTTTCGCGGTAATGGGAGCCACGCCAGCGATGGGGCGAACTTTCTTGCCTGAAGACGACGTGATGGGCAAAGCTGGCGTCGTTGTCCTTAGCTACGGCTTGTGGACACGCCGTTTCGGACGTGATCCGCTAGTCCTCGGAAAATCTTTGACCCTCGATGGGCAGTCCTATCGCGTCGTAGGCGTAATGCAAGAGGGCTTCCAGTTTCCGCGCGGCGTGGATTTGTGGCTCCCTTCGGAGTTTGATGCTGATGCGCTGGGTCCGGGGGCTAGGGGCGCGCACTATCTGCGTGTGATGGCGCGGTTAAAGCCGGGCGTAAGTATGGATAAAGCGCAATTGGAAATGGTTGCCATTTCGAAGCGGCTCGAGCAGCAGTATCCGAAGACGAATACGGGTTGGAGTGCAAAGTTGCTGTCGCTGAATGAAGCAACTGTCGGAAATGTCCGGCCAACGCTTCTGGTTTTGTTTGGAGCAGTTGGATTTCTTTTGCTAATTGCCTGTGCCAACGTTGCAAATCTTCTGCTGGCTCGCGCGACGGCGCGACAGAGAGAAATTGCGATTCGTTTTTCGCTCGGCGCAAGCCGGCTACGTATAGCTCGCCAACTATTGACGGAAAGCGTTCTGCTTAGCGGAATAGCCACAGGAGCCGGACTATTATTGGCCGAGTGGGCCATTCGCGCGCTGCGGACTCTGCCTCCCTCCAACTTGCCGCGGGCGGCCAATATTGGTTTGGATTTACCTGTGCTCGTTTTTGCTGCCGGCGTGGCAGTTCTGACTGGATTGCTGTTTGGTTTTGCACCGGCGCTTCAAATTACGCGAGGAGCCCCATCGGAAACGCTGAAGGATGGCGGCAGAACGGCTAGTGCTGGGCGACAAGGCGTGCGCAGCGCGCTCGTGGTGCTGGAAACGACGCTGGCGCTTGTTCTTCTGGTCGGCTCTGGCTTGCTTTTGAAGAGCTTTCTGAGGTTGCAGACTGTAGATCCTGGCTTTCAATACAAGAATATTGCCACTGCGGATGTTTCCTTGCCGCGATCAAAATATTCAACGGATGCGCAGAAAACGCAATTTTTCACTCAGCTGCTCGAACGCATTCAGTTGGTGCAGGGAGTAAAGGAAGTTGCGGCTTCCAGCGGGAATCCGATGGAAGGATCAAACCTGTCTTTCTCGTTCGCCACGAAAGATCTTGAAGCTCTTTCCCCCAGCGATCAGCCTTCAGCAGGGTATTACGTTGTCAGTTCGAATTATTTCCATACACTCGGAATTCCGCTGCTAGTGGGACGATTCTTTACGCCCGAGGATTCCGCAGGCCGTCCCCGCGTCGCAATTATCAGCCAGACGATTGCCCAGCGGTTTTTTCATGACAAAAATCCCATCGGGCAGACGATCAAAATCGGCGTTGGCGCCGCGGTACCCGTACCGCGCGAAATCGTTGGCGTCGTGGGCGACGTGAAAGACGATGGCCTCGGAGAAGCAGCGACAATGGCTGCGTACGAGCCTTACACACAAATGGCGTGGAGCGACATGACTCTATTCGTGCGCTCGGACTCTGATCCAGCGCTGATGGCGAGCATGCTTAGGAGCGAGGTGTCGTCGGTAGATAAAGATCAGCCCATCGCCGACATCTCTACCGGAGACCATTTGATGGCGCAGGCCGTAGCGCAGCCACAGTTGCGTACAACTCTACTCAGCCTGTTTGCAGCCCTGGCGTTGATACTCGCCAGCCTGGGAATTTACGGGGTAATGTCCAACACCGTTGCGCAGCGAACGCACGAAATTGGCGTTCGCATGGCTCTGGGAGCCGGACAGAGCAGCGTGCTGCGCCTGGTGTTGAGCAATGGCATGCGGCTGACGTTGCTCGGAATCGCTTTCGGTTCAGCGGGCGCGTTTGCATTGACGAGACTGATCAAGGGTTTTCTTTTCCATGTGACGCCCACCGATCCGGCGACATTTGTCGAGGTAGCGCTATTCCTGTTCTTAGTGGCGCTGCTAGCGAGCTACATTCCTGCCCGCCGCGCAACGCGGGTCGATCCCGTCATCGCCCTGCGCTACGAGTAAAAACGCATGAATCTAAAACGCAGAGCTTCCACAAGCGTAGCAGCTCTCCTGATACGAATCGGGGCATGCAAGGCGAAGCGAAAAGAGGACGATTTTTCTGTGTAGGGGCGCGATTCATCGCGTCCCTTGCGAGCAAGACGTAAACAAATCAAATGTGCGTGTTTACGTCGTGTACTTGATACGAGCTGATACGAAAAATCAGCCACGCTGTCAGGACAGTTCGCCCAGAAGCGTTTCCATCTCGGAGCGTGCGTGGTCGTCGTGTTTTTTGGCGGCGGCTACCATGCCATCGGTAAGAATATGCTTAGCTTCCTCATTGCGCGATTCTCGCGCAAGCATCTGGCCATACATTAGATACGCCGGAATATAGTCGGGAGTGCGCTCGATCAGCGCGCGGAAGTGGCCGTCGGCGGCACCCGGATCACCGCCATTCATGCACTCCATCGCAAGGCCGTAGCGAGAGAAAGCGTCGTCGGGTTTTTTGGCGACGAACTCTTCGAGCATCTGTCGACGGGTTTTCTTTTGGTCTGTCATGGTTTGCTCCCGTATTATACGGGGAAAGAGTCTGCGTCCGAAAGACGAGCGGAGTCGGCTGAGACACGGGCGGGTTAGTGCGGCTTTGCTGTTCTGAAAATGGCGCACAGGCAAGAGTGCCTGTGCTACGAAGGGGAGCGAATGAAGCGCAAGCAGCTGGTGAAGAGTGAGATGAGCGGGGAATTGGCGTTGAAGGGCAAGCCTGTCAGCGCGTCGCGATCGGAGATGACGGAGATTGTGTTGCCGGCGCAGACGAACCCTTTGGGAAAATTGCTGGGCGGACAGGTGATGCATTTGGTGGACATGGTTGCAGCGATGGCCGCGCATCGTCATTCCAACAGTTATGTGGTGACGGCGTCCGTGGACTACATCGATTTTCGAAATCCGGTTAATCTAGGCGAGCTCGTCAACTTGAAATCTCAAGTTAACCGAGTTTTTCGGACCTCGATGGAAGTTGGCGTCGAGGTGTATTCCGAAAATGCGATGACCCAAGAGCGCAAGCATACGACGTCCGCGTATGTAACTTTTGTGGCCATCGATGAGCACACCAGACTGCCCAAGCCGGTGGCGCCGCTGATTTTGAAGACACCAGAAGAGCGGCGAAGATTTCGAGAAGCGGCAAAACGCCGCGCAGTGCGTCTCGCGTTGCGCTACGGAAAGCGACATATTGTTAGCTGAGGTCGGGCTGGGTTTGGCCGGCGATTTTAGCTGACGCCGCCAACCCAAAGTGGCGTGGTGGTCGGCCATGCACTCCCGCCTTCGGGTTCCTCTGTGATCGCGATGGCCTTGGTGGCGTCCATGGATTGCGGCGGATTGGAAACCAGCATAACGAGTTTTCCATTTGCATCTGGCCAAGTCATCATCGAAGGCATCGGCTTCATTCCTGGCGCTTTGGGAATGAACCACAATTGCAAAACATGATGAGGAGAGGGCATCGGAATCTTTTCTCCCATGACGACGATGCCCAGTTGAGAATGCCATTTGGCTTCCAGTTGCGGTCCCGTAGCGTCGCTCCCGGGAAGCATGATTTTCACGGAACTCGGATCCATCAGAATCTTTGCCTCAAGTTTAGCTGCAGCTAGTTGCTGCTCGACCTTCGGGCGTTCCTCAGCAAGGGTTGCGGCACGACTATTGGCTTCGCGAATTTCAATTTGCAAGTGGCGCGCATTCCATGCGGAATAAATCGAAAACACTAGCAATGCCGCTACGCCAGCCCAGAGCCAGAAGGGAATGGCGCTCTTCGCAGGCATCACACGCGGCTTCACTTGTGCTTCGGCTTCCGCGCGGACCGTTTGCATCAGCCGGCCTTTGAGCATGTCCGAGGGCGCCGCTTGGGGAGCGGTGTAAGCGAGTTGGCTGACGAGCCAGCGCGCTTCTTCGACGGCCTTGGCGCACTCCGGGCAGCCGGTCGCCAGATGCGCTTCGAGCGCCGCGCGGTCTTCGGGATCGAGCACGCCTAGAGCGTAGGCTTCGATCAGCTCACGAAATTGGTCGCAGTTTTTCACGTCGTTGCCTGCAATCCTTCTTTCAGGCGAAGCAAACCGTTACGAATCCAACTTTTTACCGTGCCAAGCGGCTCTTTCAGCGTTGCAGCAATCTCGGAATGGCTTAAGCCTTCAAAATAGGCCAGCTCAATGGCTTTTTTCTGCTGCGGACTGAGCGAGGCCATCAGAGCGCGAACGCGTTCGGCGCGGCGTTTTTCATCTAGAGCTTTTTCGTAATCCGGTGCGACTACGACGCTCGGCAGTTCGTCGGGCAGATCCTCGCGGCGGCGCTGGCGCTCGCTCTTCAGACGAAGGTGATCGAGGGCGCGGTTTCGCGCCATGGTACACAGCCAGGGGACAAACGGGCCGCGCGAAGAATCGTATTGATCGGCATTGCGCCAGAGTTGGAGGAAGACGTCCTGCACGACTTCCTCGGAAGTCGAGGCCTGCTGGAGAATACGCAGGACCAACCCATAGACGAGGCGCGAGTGGCGGTCGTAGAGCTGTTCAAAGGCGCTCACGTCTTTTTGAAGAAGGCTCGACAGCAGCGTCGCGTCAAGCGGCACTTCGCGGGGACCGCGGGATGTGAAAGCCGCCAGGAACACGAGTGTCGGCTTCTTCCTCTCCTCAAAGACTATACGGCGGAAACGGCGGTTCGGATGACGTCTTAGGGCTAGTTTTTGTCATCGTGAATTTGTGCCTGAAACGCCAGTGCGAATTTCGTCGGCCACTGTTAAAGCTTTTTCGATGCAGGCACCGATGGCTGGTCCGCGGAGATAGTTTCCCACAAGCTTGATGTTTAGAAGAGCGGAAGATTCTCGCTCGAGATTGGCGATACGCGCGGTATGTCCGAGGTTGTATTGAGGTAGAGCACGCTGGTAGATCTCGACGTTTGAGAATGTTGGTTGGCTGCGGATAGTGAGGATCTGGGAAATCTCGTGATGAACGAGCGCAGTGATTTCTTCGGGGGACAGCGTTGCGGCTTGGGGATCCGTCGCGCCGCCGATGAAGCTTGTTAGTAGAACGGAGCCTTGCGGAGCGCGATTGGGAAACAGCGACGAATTCCAGACCGTTCCGAGAGTGCGCAGACCTTCAGAGCGCGGAATGAGAAAGCCGAAGCCTTCGAGCGAATGTCCTACGTCTTCCCTGCGGTATCCGAGCGAAACGGCGGCGAGGGGAGCGTATTCGATTTCCTCAAACCGAGTTGCGATTTCGGGGGGAAAGAGTTTCGCGGCGACATGGGTTGGCACCGCGAGAACGAGACGGTCGGCGACGATCGTTTCGGCGCCAGACGTTGTCTTAACGGTGACCACTAATGCTTTGCTTGATTGTGCTTCGCCAGATTGCGGCATTTTGTCGGCGCTCTGCTGAATCGCAATGACTTCTATTCCGCAACGGAGGGCGGGGCCGAGATTTGCAGCGAGAGCTTTGATTAGCGTTTCGTTTCCGTCGCGAAAGGATTGGAGAGTTGGGCGTTGTTTGGGGCCGGGTTTGGATTTTGCGGCGCGTAGCGTGCCACGGATGACGCTGCCGGAGCTGCGTTCGGCTTCGTGGAGTGGGGGGAAGGCGGCGCGGAGGCTGAGTTTTTCTGGGTCGCCTGCATAGATCCCGGAGACGAAGGGGCCAACAAGTTTGTCGAGGAGTTCTGCGGAGAACTTGCGGCGTGTGAAGGCGGCGACGGATTCGTCGTTGTCTGGAGGATTGGTGTGACCGAAGAGATCACGGACGATGCTGAATTTTGTTTTGGCGTTGAACAGGGAAGAGGCGAAGAAGGCGGGAGGGCTGAGAGGCGCTGGTTTTAGTTGGCCGTTGATCAGGAGGAATCTCGGTGCGCTATGCGGAGCTTCGACCAATTCGTTTTCTATGCCGAGGTCGCGGCAGAGGCTGCGGAGCGGAGGAGTGCCGCTGAAGCTTTGCGGGCCGAGTTCCAGGAGGAAACCGTCGCGGTGTTCGGAGCGGATTACGCCGCCAGGTTGTGGGGATGCCTCGACGATCTGAGCGTCGAGGCCGGACTTGCGCAGGTGGTAGGCGCAGGTCAGGCCGGAGATTCCGGCGCCGACGATTAGGACTGGGACGTGGGTGGTCATTGGTTCGCTTGGTTGCCTTGGTTGGGCGCAATGAATTGCGCCCCTACAAGTTTCTTCAGGGAGCCATCGTATCATTTCGGCTCGGCGGAACCGCCTAGGCTCGCTTTCCCGCCTAGGTGAGGTAACAGTTTGCACAGACTGAAGTCTGTGCCACCCTCCCCTAGGTTTTTTGTAAACGTTGCGGATAAAGGACTTACGCTGGCAGGGACGGGGCTGACAGCCGACCCTTCGCGGCTCAGGGCAAGCAGCTCGCAGCTGCGGAGGCTGAAGAGTTCAAGGTTTAGGAGTTGCACCGAAGAAGCGGTCATCCACGGAAGGACGACTCTACGTGGACCGCTCGCGCTACTGGCACCCTCCCCCCGGTTTTTTGTAAGCATTGCCGATAAAGGGGTTAGCGATGGTGTGGGTGCTTTGGCGCTCAGCGGATCGACACGCGAGACTACACGTGTTGGTTTTAACGCCACGACCGAGCCGTGGCAGGTGCCGGGCACGGAGTTCACAGAGGACGAACGGCGAGATTGGATACCTCCTACCCGGGGGTGTCCGCGAGTTATGAAATAAATGGCTGAAGGGACTGGGGTTGTGGGCGTTCCTGCGTGTGCGCAGAGCGGTAGCGAGGAGATAAAGAAAGAGGAAGGAAAGGATAACGCCCCGACTCGGTCGGGGTAAACGCCGACGCAGAGAGCACCCCGACCAGATCGGGGTAAACGCCGGTTACGCGGAGAAGAGGGGGATGGTCGGCTGGGATGGAAAGCTAAGTTCACGAAAGATTTTACCGTGCTTGTGATGACTTGTCAAGTTATTTGTCATGTAGTAATTATTCGAATGGCGCGCTTATGGGGCTTAAGTTGATAAGAGGATTAGGGATGCGGGGGAATCTGGTCCTAAAAATCGAACCGCTCGGCTTGACCATCACCGAAGCCGCTGCCGTCCTCGGTGTCACTCGCACTACTCTCTCTGAACTTGTCAACGGGAAGCGGGGCATCTCTCCCGAAATGGTCGTCCGCCTCTCCAAAGTATTCGGCGGCAGCCCCGAATCCTGGCGCACTCAGCAAGCCCACTACGACCTCGCCCACCTCCGCACCACCCACATCAAGCTCAAACGCCTCCAATTCACCTAGTCCCCACCCGCGTGTGGAAAAGTCAAAAGCCCCAGGTGCAAAGCCGGCACCCGGGGACCCGGCCGCCCGTCGTCCTTCTGATTGTGGTTCCTTTCCGTCGCGTGATGAAACGTTTTCAGGTGGATTGTCACTACGTGAAAAGGGTGCATTGCGGATAAAGAAAATGGCAGACGCAAAAATCACAGCGACTGTTGGAGCCCCACCTGCCCCGAACAATCAACCGGATGTAAGGATTGTTCAGAACCTGCTTGGGAAGGTGACCCCGCCATTGTCCATCCGGGTTCACGAGACCGGCACGATAGACGCAAATACCCTAAAAGCCATCCGTGAGTTCCAGTCGCGCTTCATGACCCATCCCGATTCTCGAGTCGATCCGGGCGGACGCACTATCTGGCATCTTTCCGAGGGATTCGTCGCCAAGTACATCCATTGCGATTCAATGCAGAAGAGAGCTCTGGATCGCGACCTTATGGACGCGCAAATTTGGCTTGACCGGGCAAACGGACGCCTCGGCATGCTCAATGATGACGCCACAGCTAAAGTAAAAAACATCTTTCATATCGATGTCGCCGACAAGATGCAGGCATTGAGGTTGCCTCTTTTGCGTTTGGCTTTTGCAAAATTGCGTATTAGTTTCAACGATAGTTTTCCGCTTGAATGCGAACCGAGGCCGTCCCTCAACGGAGCCTGGGTGGACTTAAGAGATCCAACTGGAACCATGCATTTCCCCTCGAACCATTTCAGGTCTCCGGCCCCGGAGCGAATAACACGACTGATACACGAGCGTTCACATACCGTGTTTCAAATCGGCCACAGCGGGATGCTGCCCGGCGGCTCCTTAAATTTCGGCCAGGCAGCCGATGACGATAACGGCTTCACTTATGAACAAGCCGTGGGGAACGCCTACTGTTATGGGTGGCTAGCCGCTGCTTTGCAACCTGATTATCATTCAACAATGGAAGAAACCGTTATCACTGGCAGGCCCAGGCACTAAAACCCCCAAGCTACCGTCCTGGATAGAGGACTTCTCCGAAGGCTTCGTGTTCTATTGGCGCTGCTCATTGTGTGCTTTTTTGTTTGAGATTGGGGGCTGGGATTTTTCTCACGATGAATGAATCTTGACTAACGCTCTGACCGGAGAGTGGCAAAATTCTATTCTAGTTGGATAGGACCGAAGATGCGGTCGGGCGCCGAGATCCGAAAGCTGACTTGACGATAGAATCACGACGGGACCGTCCCCAGGGTGACGGGACAGAGCGAACGTCCCGTCTGTCTGTACTCGATTTTCAAGCGCCTCCAATTCGCCTAATCGCCGCGCGTCCGCCCAAGAGTTAAGGCGCTGGCACCCGCCGTCACGATCCTAGTCATTCTTCGGGCGGCTCGCTCTCAGCGTGGCGTGTTCTTTTGTCGGCGCTGCTCGCTCGCCTTTATGATTTCGGTTAAATCCACAATCGGGCGTATCTCAATTGGGCCAAGTCCGTACTTAAAGCCGGGAAGCTGGGAGACAAGCTGGATGGCGTGATTGAGGTCTCGCGCCTCAAGGATTTGAAGGCCGCCGAGCTGTTCCTTGGTTTCCGCATAGGGGCCGTCGGTCGTGGCGACTTTGCCGTTTTTCCAGTAGAGGGTCAACGCGGTTTCTGGAGGCTCGAGAGGTACTTCGGCAACAAGATGTCCGTTGGCGCGGAGACGGTCATTGTGCTCAAAGCATTCGTCGAGCACTGCGTTTCGCTCGTCCTCGGTCATGCCTTCAAATGTTCCTGGTTTGATGTATCCCAAACAGATGTATTTCAAGGTTCCTCTCTCCCAGTAGGGAGTCAGCAGCACAGGTGTCAGATTTTTTCTATCACTGTTTCGAGTAATGAAGCGCAACGGATCCTGATTTGAAAAACTTTGACTCAACAAGTTTTAATTGCAATTTCTCCGGCAGGCTAACACCCTCCAACAGCCGTCTCCCTGCTCCTGCAAGAGTTGGCCCAACGACAAAATGATACTCATCCACCAGGCCGAGCTCCATAAGTTGCGAAGGAATATCTACACCACCGACTAAAATATTTTTGCCTTGTTCTTGTTTCAATTTAAGCATTTCGTCGCGAAGGTTCGTCCGAACAATTCTCGTATTTCGATCTTCAGCGCTGTTTAATGATCGTGAAAAAACAAGTTTGTTGATGGAGTCGAAAGTTCGAGCAAATTCGTGATCTGCTTTTGTCTCAGACGGGTTTTTGAGGACTTCAGGCCAATAGGGAACCATCAATTGATAGGTTTTACGCCCAAAGACGAGCAGGTCAACGTCTCGCATGAGCTGCGTAAAATATTCATGTGTCTCTTGATCAGCAATCTGTTTGGTGTGGTCGAGGCAGCCATCCAGGGTCGTGTTGATTGCGAAGATTAGCTTTCTCATTTGAGTCCTCCCTTTTTCCTCCGCTCTCTGACGTCGGCTTACGCCTATGCGCCCATCGTTCCGGTTCGCAAAGGTCCGTTGGGCCTGTAGGTGCTGCTGATGACGCCCGATGCGACAGCCTTCGAGCTAACGAGCTTGAACTCGCGTGGGGGCGTTCCATCCGCAAAGAGCCGTTTCCCTTTGCCTAGCAAAACGGGAAAGACGAGCAGCAAGATTTCATCAGCGAGCTCGTGTTCCAGCAGCACCGGTGTCAGCGTCGAGCTACCCCAAACGATCAGATGCGGTCCGTCCATCGCCTTGATGCGGCCAATGCCTGCGGCAATGTCCGATCCGAGTCCCTCTGCTGGCCCCCAACTAAGACTATCCGGCTTGTGCGTCGCGACGTATTTCGTCGCCCCGTTCAGACTATCCGCCATAGGACTCTTCGGCGCTTTAGGCCAAAAGCCCGCGAAAATATCATAGGTTCGGCGACCCAGCAGCAGATCGAAATCGTCGGCATGAGCCGCAATGATGGCCGCTCCCCCTTCGGGGTCGTCATGCGGCGCCGCCCATCCGCCGTGCGGGTACGGGAGGTCTTCAGTCGGCCCACCAGGGGCCTGAATCACGCCGTCCAGCGAGATATGTTCCATGATCCTGATCTTTCTCATGATGTCTCCTCACACGGAACGCCACTCAATTTCGGTTGTCGAAAACTGGAAAACATTCGGTCTGTCACCGGTATCCCGGCACCAGCGCGCTCGTCCATGCCGCTCAGTTGCTACTCGGGTGACGGAACGAAAAAGATTTCTCGCACCTCGACCTGCCCCCGGGTGGCGGCGACGCCTTTGCGCGCCCAGGCCACCGCCTCGTCCATGTCAGCGCATTCCAATATATAAAGACCGCCGATGTGTTCCTTGGTTTCCAGGTACGGCCCGTCGGTGACCAGCACCTTGCCATCGGGCTGCACTCGCAGCGACTTCGTAGCCCCCAGGCCGCCAGCGAGTTTCAAGACGCCGGCGTCCTCCATCTCTTTGTTGAACGCGTGGATCGCCTGGCCCATCGCTTCCGTCACGCTGGACGGGTCAAAGTCGTCGGGCATGTAACCAGCAACTAGATATTGCGGCATGACTTTTTCTCCTTAGTTTCTGTGGTCTGTTCCCGATGACTCGTTTCCCGTTCACTCAGGAGCCGTAGCTCATCGTTCTCATGTCCTATAGTCGTTGAGGAGACGGAAAATCGACAGCTCTTCCCATTTTTATTTCAACTGACGAATCCGCTCTTGCAGGAATTGGCGTTCTGGCTCCTGTTGGGTCAGGGCCAGAGCTTTCTCATACGAGGACCGAGCCTCAGCGGTCCTGCCGAGCCTGCGGCACATATCGGCACGGGCGGAATGCGCCAGGTAATAATCGGCCAATTCGCCATGTTCCAACACCGTGTCGATCTGCGCCAGGCCAGCCTCTGGACCATCGCGCATGGCAATCGCCACTGCACGATTGAGCTGCACCACGGGCGAGGGCTGAATTTCTGCCAATCGAGCGTAGAACGCGACAATCTGCCGCCAGTCGGTCGCAGCGAACGATTCCGCCTCCGCATGAACGGCCGCAATCGCAGCCTGCAGTGTGTAGGAGCCAAAGCGGCGGGAGTTCAGGGCTTTCTCCAGCAATGCCACTCCCTCTGCGATCTGCTCCCGGTTCCAGAGCGAGCGATCCTGGTTCTCCAGCAAAATCAGCCCGCCGGTCGGAGAGGTTCTCGCGGCGTGACGGGATTCCTGTAGCAACATCAAGGAAAGCAGCCCAATGACTTCCGGTTCTGGCCGGAGTTCGGTCAGCAACCGGCCCAGTCGAATCGCCTCGCCGGTTAGCTCGGCGCGCGTTACCTGCGCTCCCGCCGCGGCCGAATAACCCTCATTGAAGACGAGGTAGACGACCTGAAGCACCGCGCCCAGTCGCGCTGGCAATTCCTGCGGCGTCGGCACCTCGTACGGAATCGGCGTTTCCCGAATCTTTGCTTTTGCGCGCACAACGCGCTGCGCCAGCGTACGCGGAGTGGTGAGGAAGGCTTTTGCTATCTCTTCTGTTGTCAGGCCGCAAACTTCACGAAGCGTGAGCGCGACCTGTCCTTCCGGAGGCAGAGCAGGATGGCAGCAGGTAAAGATGAGACGGAGGCGGTCGTCCTCGATTTCCTCATCGTCATAAGGCGTATCGCTGGTGCGCGCCTCGAGGTAGAGCGCGAGGTCTTTCTGTGCGCTGTCGAAGCGCGCCCGCCGGCGCATTCTGTCAATCGCTTTGAAGCGCGCGGTTGAAATGAGCCAGGGGCGCGGTTTATCTGGTACGCCGGTCTGAGGCCAGGTGTCCAAAGCAGCGGCAAAGGCCTCGTGCATGGCCTCTTCGGCGACGTCAAGATCTCCAAGCAGGCGCACCAGCGTGGCAAGAATCCTGCCCGATTCGGACCGGTAAAGCGTCTCTATGGTTCTGCTCAGCTCTTCGGGAACATTCTGCGGCATGCACGTCAAACTCAGACGGGTTGCCAGAGCTCGACACGATTTCCTTCCGGATCGGTGAGCCAGCCAAACTTTCCGAAGTCATAGCTCTCGCGTTTTGGATCGACGGTGACACCTTCGGCTATCAAACGGTCCAGCAGACCATCGAGGTCGTCCACCTCGAGATTGAGCATGGCTTTCTGTGCCGGAGGGAAGTAGGCGTTGTCTTGTTTGAAAAGGGCGAAGATGACGTTAGCGCGTTGCTTCGAGGCAGGAAACGCGAAAGCCCCGTCGGGCTTCTGCAGGCCGAGATGCTTCTCGTACCATTGATACAGAGCTTTTGGATCATCCGACCGCAAAAATATACCGCCAAAACCAGTAACTGAAGCCATGCAGCCTCCTATGAGCAACGATTGTCCCGAGCTTGCGCTTGGGCTTAGGGAATTACAGTGTATCGACAGTCCGACTAGCCTTTCTATGGGAGTTATTCCTTGCCGTCAAATGCAAAATCGTATTCACGACTCCGGCGGAGCGCTAAGAAGTCGCGACTATCGGAACCTTACGCTTTTTCCTCAAGATCCCGGCAGAGATCAACGTGATCAGTAGTCCTACCGGGAAAGGCTCCAGGAATGTCATCGCCGAATTGTAGAGGGGATTCTTTAAGTTTGCCCTGAGCTGGTTGTATTCGTTGATCTTTGCTTGAATCACTTCTGCTGTCGCCCCGGCCGCTCTTAATTTTTCAATCGTGTGCGAGCCATAGTCATCCATAAAGTTCGGCATGAACTTGAAGTAAATGATTTCCCATGTAGCCACATAGAAGGCGCACGAAATCAATGTGATACCAATTCCCACCAAAAATGCGCTTCCGAACGTTATTTCACCGTTCCCGACATTCTCTCGATAGGAGCGGATTCCGAAAAACACGAGCATGAAGGAAAGCACAATGGACGTATAGCCAACAATAAGGCCTTGGCTGGCGCCCATTTTGTGGACGAACGGTAGCGTCGATACCATCATCAGCGACGAAATCGCGCCCGATATAAGTCCAAAGATGAGAATGGTTCGTTTCATGGCTTGGGCTCCTTTACGTCCGTGAGCATGCATGAATTCTGGCGCAATCTACCGCATCAGGAGAGGGGCTTGTCGTCACCCTTTCGGGTGATTTTGAGCTTTGCAGCGAAAAATCACTCTTTCGTAAGACATTTCCAGGGCAAAAGGTCTAGGGCAACAGGCCGAATTCCTTGCCTAACTGAACCGCCTGGGTCCGTCGTCTTGCTCCCAATTTATCGAAAACCCGGCTCGAATGGGTCTTCACCGTGTTCTCACTTACGAACAGCTTCTCTGCAATCTCCCGATTGCTCATCCCCTGGGCAATCAGCTCCAGAGTTTCCATTTCCCTCGGAGTAATCGCCAATTCTTCTCTTTTCGCTTCATTGGGGCAAAACGGCCCGGACATAGGCGTCGGCACCGCAACAGGCACTTCCTTCACGACAATCGTTTCCTGTTTTCGCGTCAGCTTCAGCCCCAGCCAGATCCCCACCGTGGCAAACGTCGCGGCGATGAGCCCGCTGTAGATTTCGATGGAATGGTCAATGACCAGGAATCGGTATTCGCTCCATCTGAGCGCAGCAACCAGAATTCCACCAATTATCCCGTACAAGAAAATATGTTTCGCCGTTGCTTTGGACATCACCGTCACCGCTGCCACGCCGAAGAGTATCCCGCTCCATCGCCATCGGCAAGCTTCTCTTCATGGGCGCCGGTTCAACGGGACTTAGCCTAATATGCGGGTGTAGAGTGAAGACATCAGGAGGAATGAGATGAAGAAGGAATGGATTTGGGTGGGCCTGTTAGCTGCGGCGGGAATGGGGGCGCTGGCCCAAGGGCAGGGATTGCCGCCGGGACCGATGCCGACGCCAACGGTGAAAGTGGGTCCGGTCGCGGCAGCGAAGGCGACGAATCCTGCTCCAAGTTCAGCGGCAAAAAATCAGGGTCAAAAAACGGCGATAGGAGTGGGACCTGCGTCGGTGAAAGCTTCCGGGCCCTCGGCTTACTGGACGGACCTAGTGGACATTGACGGCGATGGAGTGGAAGAAGATACGCAGTTTCTGTTCGATAAGCAGCGCGGGATTCTTTACACGTACAAGCAGGACGCTTATCAGTGTGGGGACGGGACTTCTCAAAATGGTGATGTCCTGATGGGAATTTACACTCAGGGGAATACCGCGGGAAGGCCTTCGGGGTCTGGATGGTACGTGGTTGCCGTAAAGGCGGGACAATGCGGCGAGAAAAAAGCCGGGCTGTTCGGGTGCCGTTTCGGCGCGAACGGAAAGCCGACGACCTGCGGCACAGCGACGGTAAAAGAAGAGTCAGGAGAGGTAGAGGTAGTGGTCAGGAAGCAGGCGAAAGCCGAGATGCCGTAAAGCTGTAATGCCGTAAAGCTGTAGTGCCGTAAAGCTGTAATGCAAATGTCGGCGACCGGTTGAACTGGCACGACTAACCGGACATTTGGATTATTTCCAAGTGGAAGGCGGCCCGGAATCGTAGACGGGCCCTTCTTTTCACTTCCTGGTATCGCATAACTGATTTCTGATTATCTCTTCAGCTCTATTCCTTCAAGTGCGCCAACGGAATCTGAGAGAACAATTGCAAATCGACGATCATGGACAGGCGCCGGTCCAATTGAAAAAACGTCGCGGCCTTTCTTCCCGGTAAGACCTGAGTCACTGTCGGCACATACTTAAGGCGCAACGCCTGCGCCTGAGCGTCCACCTCCATCCAGTGCCGCACATAGATGAGCGCGTCCTGGTCCGACATCGTTACCCAAGTTTCCGCGTACTGCTTCAACAGTGCATATTTCGAGTTGTTCACTTCATGCAAGTCATCCGCGTAGTGTTTGTAGATGGGCCAGAACTTTTCCCCTTCCTCGGCCGACAGCGGCATATTCTGCCCAATCACTTGCATCTTCATTGCGCGTATATCTTTACGGAGCAAAGCAATGTCCTCGTCCGACACCGTTGGGCTGAGGACCTTCTGCAGGATGACCTGCTGCCCCTGCTCCCACTCATCCGGCGTCTTCGCCCCCGCAGCAGCCATCCCTCCACTCCAGGCCGTCGCCACAAGCATGCCCGCAACAAACGCTCCAGCCAATGCCGCCGCTCCCGCCAGTTTGCTCTTCATAATGTTTCTCCTTGCCCTTGACCTCTTGTCATTAAGAACCACTGAGAACAGCATGTACGAGTGCACGCTAAAACAGCTGGCCCGCTAATCGGTTGCTATCCGCATAAAGCGATAATTCCTCTAAAGCAATTTCGATAGAAGTGTGATGTCTCGCAACGGTCCGTGGCTATTGTGCCCTTAAAGCCCTGGCGGTGCCTCTGTTAAAAATGACAGATGTCTGATTAAAGCCGCAATCGCGGCTGATGTATTACATTCCGAGACGGACAGTGCCCGGGCGGGATCAGAAGGCATCGATAGGAGCTATGCGTGGATCGTCGTGGCTGCGGTTTTGTCGCTGATTTTCATTTTTGTGCTGGGGCGGGGGATTACGCTGAGCAGATAGACGTTGCCGTGAGAAAGATTTAGGGTGTTCGCTATTCCTATGCGGAAAAAAACTTGGTTTGCGATTTTTGTTGTTGCGCTGATACCGGTCTGTCTTTTTAGTCAGGGCCAGCGAGGAGCGACGGTTATTTCTGTGGACGCTACACATGTTGGCGCGGCCATCTCTCCTTCGATGTTTGGGATATTTTTCGAGGATATCAATTTTGGGGCCGACGGTGGGCTGTATCCCGAGTTGGTGAAGAACCGGTCATTTGAGTTTGAGGAGCCGCTGACCGGGTGGCATGAAATTATGAATTTCAGCGGGAAGGGGCTGGAGCGTCCGAAGGGCGAGCTGCTGGTTCGCGAAGAAGGGCCTCTAAACCAGAGCAATCCACACTATCTGACAGTGCGGGTATACGAGCCAGGATATGGATTCTATAACACAGGATTTCGCGGAATCGGCATCGAGAACGGCGTGGAGTACCGATTCTCGGCGTATGCGCGGAGCGGTGGACCGAAGGCGCTACGGTTTATGTTTACGGACCCGAGCGGGCGGCAACTCGGCGGCGGGAAGATCGAGGGATTCGGCGGGAATTGGAAAAGATATGAGACGGTGATTCGCGCAAAGGGGACGGAGGCGCATGCGCGATTGAACTTTTTTGTGGATGAGGAAGGGACGCTCGATCTGGACATGGTGTCGATGTTTCCTGTGGACACGTGGAAGCAGCGGCCGAATGGATTGCGGAAGGATTTAGTGCAATTGCTGGCGGATATGCATCCGGGATTTCTACGCTTTCCGGGAGGATGCATCGTTGAGGGGCGGCAGTTGGCCACACGTTACCGGTGGAAGACGACAGTGGGGGATGTGGCGGAGCGACGAACGCTCATAAACCGTTGGAATGATGAATTCGATTTTCGGCCGGCGCCGGATTATTTCCAGTCGTTCGGGCTGGGCTTTTATGAATATTTCCAACTGGCGGAGGATATTGGCGCGCAGCCTTTGCCGATTGTGAATTGCGGAATGGCTTGCCAGTTCAATTCGAGCGAGACGGCGGCCCTGGATCAGCTGGATGAATATGTGAGGGACGCACTGGACCTGATCGAGTTTGCAAATGGGCCGGTGACCTCGCCATGGGGAAAGATACGGGCGCAGATGGGGCACCCGGAGCCATTTCATTTGACGATGATGGGAGTCGGGAACGAGCAGTGGGGAACACGGTACGTGGATCGCTACAAAGTGTTTGCGGCGGCGCTGAAGGCGAAACATCCGGAGATCGAGTTGGTGGTGGCCGCGGGGCCTGCGCCCGCGGGAGAGCCGTTCGACAGCATGTGGTCGACGTGGCGGACGCTGAAGGCCGACATTGTGGATGAGCATTACTACATGGCGCCGGAGTGGTTTCTTGCAAACACGGGGCGGTATGACCACTACGACCGGTCAGGGCCGAAAGTGTTTGCGGGCGAATATGCAGCCCAGACGGCGGCGATCACGAGCGCTGACAATCGAAATAATTGGAAGGCGGCGATTGCGGAAGCGGCCTTTATGACGGGGCTGGAGCGAAACGGAGATGTGGTACGAATGGCGTCGTATGCGCCGCTAATGGCCCATGCCGAGGCGTGGCAATGGAAGCCGGACGCGATCTGGTTTGATAATTTGCGATCGTACGGGACGCCGAATTATTACGTGCAGAGTGTTTACGCGAACAATGTAGGAACGCGGATCGTTCCGGTGACGCCGCAAGCGGAAGACGGACTGTATACGAGCGCGACGCTAGACGAACGGACGCACGAGTTGATCGTGAAGGCGATTAACAACTCGGCGGCTGCGAGAGCGGCGGAGATTCGAGTGAATGGGATGCGAGTGTCTGGTACAGGCAAAGCGACAGTATTGGCGGGCGCGGAGTTGAGCGCGGAAAATAGTTTCGAGCACCCGAGGGCTGTGGCGCCAGAAACTTCGAACTTTGAAGTGAAGAGTGGAACGATTGCAGTGGAACTGCGGCCTTATTCGGTGAACGTGTACCGCATTCCAATTCAACAATAGCGTGATACCTGTAGGCAGCTGAGGACACCGGGGCGGCCGCGCCTGGACCATGGGCGCGGGGGAAAGAAAAAGCAGATTCCTCGCTGCGCTCGGAATGACAATTCAATTGTGAGAGCGCCGAATTTGGAAGGGACTTCGACCGCGCGCTGCGTCGAGCCGCTGTACCCCTACCCAAGAGAGACGAAGAGGGATTTCTCTTTGCGCGGGCCGGCACGTTTGCAGGAGCGAACGTGGAAGAAAAAGCGTCGGCTTGCTGGCTTCGAAATGACGGTTGGATGGCGCGGAGAAGGGGACGCGATGAATCGCGCCCCTACAAGATCGAAAAAGCAGATTCCTCGCTTCGCTCGGAATGACAGTTTTGGATGCTGCCGCGGCAGTAAGCGGGAGCTAGAGGGTTTTGGAGAAGAGGGGCTTGGCGTTTAGGTGCTGCTTTTCCAGGTAGGGGTCGAAGAGCATGGCGGCGTTGCGGATGAAGATGCGACCTAGCGGGGTGGTGCGGATTTCGTTAGCGGTGAGGAGGATCAGGCCGTCTTCGCGGAAGGGTTCGAGGCGTTGGAGTTCGTTGGCGAAATAGTGATCGAAGTCGATTTGGAATTCCTGCGAGATTTCATCCTTCAAGACGATTGTGTGGCAGAGGAGGCGGCTGATGACCGTGCGACGGAGGCGATCGTCTTCGGAGAGGTGGTAGCCGCGCATGGTGGCGATGCCGCGTTCGTTGACAGCGCGTTCCCAGGTAGGAATGTCGCGCTGATTTTGGGCGTAGGCGTTTTGGATGCCGCTGATGGCGGTGATGCCCATGCCGTAGAGGTCGGCGCCGGCTTTGGTGGTGTAGCCCTGGAAATTGCGGTGGAGGGTGCGGTTTTGCTGCGCGATGGCGAGTTCGTCGCCGGGCTTGGCGAAGTGGTCCATGCCGATGTAGAGGTAGCCGGCTTCGAGGAATTTGAGGAGGCCGGTGCGGAAGATTTCGAATTTTTGCATGCCTTCGGGGAGATGGCCTTCGAAGGAGTTTTGCTGTTTTTTGAGCCAGGGAACGTGGGCGTAGCTAAAGAGGGCGACGCGGTCGGGAGTGAGCGAGAGAATTTGGTCGACGGTGTGGGCAAAGGTTTCGGCGGTTTGATAGGGGAGGCCGTAGATGAGGTCGACGTTGACGCTATCGAAGCCTAGGTCGCGAGCGGATTGGATCAGATCGCGCGTGAGTTCGTAGGGTTGGACGCGATTAATTGTTTTTTGGACTAGAGGATGAAAATCCTGGATGCCCATGCTTAGGCGATTGAAGCCTAGCTTGCGGAGGGTTTCGAGATGCTCGCGGTTGGTGACGCGGGGGTCGACTTCGATGCCGATTTCGGCGTCAGGGGAGAAGGTGAAGTGGTCGTGCGTGAAGCCGAAGAGATCTTCGATTTGCGAGGGAGTTAAATAGGTGGGAGTGCCGCCTCCCCAGTGGAACTGGACTACCGGGCGATCTTTGGAGACGTGCTGGCCGACGCTGGTGATTTCTCGCTTCAGGATTCCTAGATAGGGAGGCGCGACGGCTTTGTTTTTTTGGATTATTACGTTGCAGGCGCAGAAGAGGCAGAGGCTTTCGCAGAAAGGGATGTGCATGTAGAGGGAGACGGGGGACTTGGCGGCGTCGGCCCGGGCGTGGACTTTTTCCAGGTCGGCGGGGCCGAAGGAGTCGTTCCAGACGGGGGCGGTGGGGTAGCTGGTGTAGCGGGGGCCGGGGCGGTTGTAGCGGGAAAGGAAGGCTTCGCTTACGCGAAGTTCTTCGCGCATGGTTTCGAGAGTGGGATGAGGAACGGTCATGAGGTGCTTCCGCGTCCGGCGCGCGCGGGTGGGGCAAGCCCAACCCCTACAGATTCTTGCGCGATGGGTTGCTGGCCGGTTTGGATGAAGAGTTGGGCGTTTTCGACTGGGGTGTGCTGGAGGATGCCGTGGCCGAGGTTGAGGATGTGGCCGCGGCCGCCGAGAGCGTCGATGGCTTCTTGCGTGGCTTGGCGGATTTGGTCGGGTGGCGCGAAGAGAATTGCGGGGTCCACGTTGCCCTGGATGGCGATTTTGGGGCCGAGCTGTTCGCGGAGGGCGCGCATGTCGATGCGCCAGTCAACGCTGAGGACGTTGGCGCCCGAGCGAGCGATAGCGGGGAGAAGGTGGTGGGAGGCTTTGGTGTAATAGATGACCGGAGTTTGCGGATGCGAAGTAGCAAGGGCAGAGATAATTTCTTGTACCGCGGGGAGAGCGAATTGTTCGTAGTCGGGCAGGGCGAGCTCACCGCACCAGGTGTCGAAGAGTTGGACCGCGGAGGCTCCCGCGGCGATTTGCGCTTTTAGATAAGGGATGGTGGCTTGCGCGATGCGATGGAGGAGATCGCGGAACGTGGCCGGTTCGCTGAGCAGAAAACTTTTGACGGTGGAGAAGCCTTCTTTTGCGCGGCCTTCTACCATGTAGCAGGCGAGGGTCCAGGGAGCGCCCGCGAAACCGAGGACGGGGACGGTGGGGCCGACTTCATGCGCGATGCGGCGGATGGTTTCGGGAAGGAAGGCTGTTTCGGTTTCGGGGTCGAAGAGTCTTAGTTTTTCGACGTCGCGCTTCGAGCGGACTGGCTCGGGCAGATTGGGGCCGGCGTCACCCAGTTCGAGTTTAAGGCCCATGGCTTCTGCGGGAATCAGGATGTCCGAGAAGACGATAATGGCGTCGACGCCAAGAAGGCGGAAAGGTTGGAGCGAGACTTCAACGGCGAGGTTGGGCGTTTTGCAAACTTCGAGGAAGGCGTGATTGGCGCGGATGGCGCGGTATTCGGGGAGGTAGCGACCGGCTTGGCGCATCATCCAGACGGGGAGGCGCGGTACGTCTTCACCTCGGCAGGCGCGGAGGAATAAGTCTTTTCGATTGAGAGGAGCGGGAGTCGTGGTCATCTTGCGCCTGACGAAGAGGATAGCAAATCCGGGTCGTGATTGCAGAACGCGAAGCGGAAATGCGAAAGGCGAAATACGAAACGCGAAATTCGAAAATGGAGCCTCAGGCTTGTGCGGGGCGGCGCTTGGGTGGGCTATACTCTGGGTAACGCGGAAATCAATGAGTTTGAGGGCAGTGCGGCTATGGTTGTCCGGCTCGGCTGCGGAAAAATAGGCTTGTTGAGTACATGAAAGGCTTGTTCTTTATTCTCACGGTTGTGGCGTACGGCGGGAGTCTGGCGCTCTATCTTCGCTTCCTGAGTACGGGGAAGGAGATTGCCGGGCGGCTGGCGACACTGCTGCTTGGGCTTGGGCTGGTTGCGCACTATTTTGCGCTGCTGGAACGATCTCGGGGGCTTCATACCGTTCCTTATCATGATCTTTATGGGTCGATGTCGCTTTTTGGGTGGCTTCTGGCGCTGACCTATTTGGGACTTGAGCTTTTTCATCGGCAGCGCTCTGTGGGGGCGTTCGTCTTACCTTTCATCATCGTGTTCTTTGTGGCCGCGCACTTGGCGCCTGCGGATCGATTGTCTCCTGCGCCTGCGAAGGGAGCCATTTTTGCATTCCACGTGACTCTGAGCATTCTTGCCTATGCGGCGTTTGCGCTTTCGTTTGTGTTCAGTTTGATTTTTCTGGGCGAGGAGCGGCTTTTGCGGAGCCGCAAGATGAGCGACGTCGTGTGGCGGCTACCACCGCTGGAGCTTCTCGAACGGATGAGCCGGTCGAGCGTGCTGGTAGGGCTTCTGTCGATTGCGATTGGAACCGTGCTGGGTTTTGTGTGGGTCGATCGGCTTCACGGTCAGATTTGGTACTACGATCCGAAGTACGTTATTACCCTGCTCGTGCTGCTGCTTTATGTGCTTTATTTCCATTTGGCGCGGACGGCATCTTGGCGCGGGGCGCGGGCGTCGAGGCTGTGTATCTTTAATTTTTTTGTGGTGGTGATGAGTTTTACGGTGGTGAATTTGTATCTGTCGCAGAGTCATCGGTATTTTTGAAGAGGAAGTGAGTAGTGGGTAGTGAATAGTGAGTAGGGCAAAGAGAGTGGAAGTTGAGAGATGAAAGAGTTAGAGAGAGAAGAAAAGGAAAGAGTTTACACAGAGGGCGCGGAGGGCACAGAGGTCACGGAGAAGAGGGAAAAGGATAACGCAGAGGCGCAGAGTTAGCAGAGATGCGCGGAGAAAGAGCAAGGTAGATTGCAGTTGAAAGTTGAAGGCGTGGTGGTGGAGTAGGGAGCCGGATGGAAATTGTTCTCGTCGGATTGAACCATCGGACGGCGCCTGTTGAGGTGCGAGAGCGGGTGTCTTTCACGGCGGAACAGTCGCGGAAGGCGGCGGAAGAGTTGCGTTCGCGGGGGATACTGCAAGAGACGCTGGTGCTATCAACGTGCAACCGTAGCGAGATTTATGGCGTGCCGCCGGAGAGTTCGCATGAATGCGCGCCGGGACTGTCTTCTTTTCTAAGCGAATTTCACGCTGTTAGGGCGGATGTGCTGAGTGTGTCGCTCTATCATCATTACGATCGAGCTGCCGTGCGGCATCTTTTTCGTGTATCCGCGGGGCTTGATTCGATGCTTCTGGGCGAAGCGGAAATCCTGGGGCAGGTTCGCGAAGCGTATCGGTATGCGCACGAATATGGGGCTACTGGCCCGGTGCTGAACCGGTTGTTTCAGGGTGCGCTTGAAGTGGGAAAGCGCGTGCGGTCTGAAACGGAGTTGGGAGCGCGGCCGATGTCGGTGGCGTCGGCCGGCGTAAAGCTCGCGGAGCGGATTTTTGGAAAAATGAAGGAGCGAAGCGCGCTCGTGCTGGGAGCGGGGACGATCAGCGAACAGGTGGTCAATCAGTTGCGCGACCGCGGCATTTCCCGGCTATTCATTATGAATCGCTCTCGCGAGCGAGCCGATGAATTGGCGTTGCGCGTCGAGGGAACAGTTGTTGATTGGGGCGAATGGGAAACCGTTTTAACGGTGGCGGATGTGGTGGTTTCTTCGGTCGCGTCGGAAGAACCTGTTTTGCGGCGCGAGATTCTTCAGGCGGCGATGTCTGCGCGCGGCAATCGGGCTCTTTTCCTGATGGATTTGGGGCTGCCGCGCAACATTGAAGCTACTTCCGCGGACCTCTACAACATTTATATGTACAACATCGACGACCTCACGGAAATCGTGGAGCAGAACCGGCATGCCCGCGAGAGTGAAGTTCCTCGCGCCGAAACGATTGTGGAGGAGCACGTCGGCAAATTTCTTTCCTGGCAAGCGAGCGTGGAATTGGTTGGATTGGTCGACGCGCTGCGAGCGCGATTGCGCGAAGAACGAGAGGCGTTCATTCGCGCACGCATGGACTCTATGAGTCACCTGAGCACGCCTGAGCGCGAGCGCATGGAATCCCTGATGGACGAGTTGCTGGAGAAACTGTTGCTGGAGCCGGCAGAACGTTTGCGCGGAGAGAAAGAGCTGCGACGCAAGATTCAAAACGTGGAAGCGCTACGCGATCTTTTTCTTTCGAACCGGGAGAAGCCGTGAGACACCTGCGCATTGGCACACGCGGCAGCTTGCTCGCGAAGTGGCAAGCGGAATTTGTACGCAAACAACTTTTCGCCACCGCCGGAGTGGAAGCCGAAATTGTGATCATCAAGACATCGGGCGATAAGCTGCAGACGTCTTCACTCTCGCAAATAGGCGGGAAGGGAATCTTCATCAAAGAACTGGAAGAAGCGCTGCTTGAGGAAACGATTGATTTGGCTGTGCACAGCATCAAGGACGTTCCGACGGACACGCCTTCGCGGCTGATGTTTCCGGCGGTGTGCCGTCGAGAAGACGTTCGAGATTGTTTGGTTGCGGCAAATGGGGCGACGCTCGCAAGTCTGCGCCAGGGCGCGCGAGTTGGAACTGGGAGTCTTCGACGGCAGGCGCAGCTTCGGCACATCCGGCCCGATCTGGACGTGCGCGATCTGCGCGGGAACGTGGATACGCGCTTGCGAAAGGTGGAAAGTGGAGAGTATGAAGCGGTGATGCTCGCCAAAGCGGGGCTGGACCGCTTGGGCTGGAGCGGACGCATCACGGAGACGCTGGATCCAGAGGTTTTTCTGCCAGCTGTGGGGCAAGGAGCCATCGGCGTGGAGTGCCGGTTGAAAGATACAGAGGCTGCGGACATTGTTGCGGGGCTAGACGATGCGGAGACGCGCACGGCGATTATTGCCGAACGATCGTTGCTTGGCGCATTGCATGGCGGATGCCAGGTTCCGCTTGGGGCTTGGGCACGGATCGAACGCGGTGAATTGGTGCTGGAGGCGTGCGTTTGTTCCGTGGACGGCCTGCAGTATGTGAAGCAGAGAGCGACGTCCGCGCCGGATAAAGCGGCGGAGCTTGGCGGGCATGTGGCCACGCTGTTGATAGAGGCTGGCGCGCAGGGAATTCTTGAAGAGGTGAGCCGCCAGCGTGGCTGACACAATCGCATCCTCACTGGTGGGCAAGACCATAATTATTACTCGCGCGGAGCTGCAGAGTAGCGAGCTCTTTGAAGAGCTCAGTGCGCGCGGGGCCACCGTCAAACTGCTGCCGTTAGTTTCTTTTGCAGCGCCAGAAGATTACGGTCCGATGGATGCGGCGTTGAGCAGTATCGACGCATTTGATTGGGTTCTTTTTACGAGTTCAAACGCGGTTCAGGCTTTGGAGAGACGCGGAGAAGAACTCGGTCGAAGTATGAATACTCTTCCGAAGTTACCGCCCGCAGCGGCTGTGGGTCCAACTACCTCGGGAGCGGCGGAAGCTGCTGGATTTTCTGTCGAGTATGTGGCGGCGGAGCATAGTGGGGCGGGGCTCGCCCGGGAACTTGGAGCGGAATTGCGTGGCAGAAAGGTTCTACTGCCTCGGAGCGATCGTGCGAATTCGGACTTACCGGCGGCGCTTCGCAAATGCGGGGCTCTGGTAACGGAAGTGGTCGCGTATAGAAACTTGCCTCCCAGCGGCACGGACCGGGAAAAAGTAGAGGAGTGTCTGGAGGATGGAGTTGATGGTATTTTGTTTTACAGCCCGAGCGCGGTGCAAAACTTTTTGGCGTTGCTGGGAAGCGAACGCATGGGCAGCTTTCAGGGGAGAGTGTTGATGGTTGCTATTGGACCTACGACGGCGAATGCGTTGAGCGGCGCCGGGATCCAGAGAATCGCGCGGGCAGCGGATATTACAACGAAGGCAGTTGTCGAGGCTTTAGAGGGGCATCTTGCCCGTACGAAAAAGCGGTCTTTTGGTGGGGCAAAAGAGGCATGAGCTTTCCAAGCCATCGTCCACGACGTTTGAGAAAAAGCGAAGCGCTGCGCGGGTTGGTGCGCGAGACGCGGTTATCCACTAGTGGATTGATTTATCCGATGTTCGTTTGTCCGGGCACGAATGTTCGCAAGGAAGTCGGTTCCATGCCTGGAGTCTGTCAACAATCTGTTGATCAGATTGTCGAGGAGTGCAGGGAAGTGGAGGCGCTGGGAATTCCCGGAGTGATTCTGTTTGGATTGCCCGAGTCCAAGGATGCGCGCGGGACGATTTCGACTTCGGCGCAGGGCGTGGTTCAGAGAGCGATTGAGGCGATCCGAAAAGCGAAACTGAAATTGTTGGTCATCACAGATGTTTGCCTGTGCGAATACACGGATCACGGGCATTGCGGCGTAATCGAAAATGGAGATGTGGCAAACGATGCGACGCTGCCGATTCTTGCGGCGCAGGCATTGTCGCATGCGAGGGCCGGCGCGGATATTGTCGCGCCCTCGGACATGATGGACGGGCGCGTGGCAGCGATTCGGGAGGCGCTCGATGAGCACAAATTCCTAGACATCGCGATTCTTGCGTATGCTGCAAAATATTGCTCGGGATTTTATGGGCCTTTTCGTGAGGCTACGGATTCGGCGCCGCAATTTGGCGACCGTCGTGGCTATCAGATGGATCCCGCGAACGCGCGCGAGGCGTTGAAAGAAGTCGCGCTGGACTTGGATGAGGGCGCGGATATGGTCATGGTGAAGCCTGCGCTGCCTTATCTCGATGTGATTCGGCGTGTGCGGGATGCGTTTGATGTGCCCGTTGGTGCATATAACGTGAGTGGAGAGTACGCGATGGTCAAAGCCGCCGCCCAAAAAGGATGGCTGGACGAGAAGCGAGTTGTACTGGAAATCTTGACGGGAATTCGGCGGGCGGGAGCAGACATTATTTTGACGTACCACGCCAAGGACGCGGCGCGATGGCTGAAGGCGTGATAGTTTGGGTTGAGATTTTATGAGCGTGACACCTACAAAATCGAAGGTCGAACGGCCGCGTTCGCGTGAGATTTTCGAGCGCGCGGAAAAGATCCTCGTTGGTGGCGTAAATAGCCCGGTGCGGGCGTTTCGTTCCGTGGGGGGCGAGCCGCTGATCATCGAACGTGGCAGTGGGCAATTTCTTTATGATGCCGACGGCAACGAATTGCTCGACTACGTTTGCTCGTGGGGGGCCATGCTGCTGGGGCACGCAAATCCCGCGGTGACGGAAGCCATTGCGGACCAGGCGCAACGCGGAACGAGTTATGGCGCGACGACAGAACTGGAAGTCGAGCTCGCGACATTAATCACTCAGGGGATTCCTTCGATCGAGAAGATTCGATTCGTATCGAGCGGCACGGAAGCGACGATGAGTGCTGTGCGGCTGGCGCGTGGAGTGACCAAACGCGATTTTATTGTGAAGTTTGAGGGCTGCTACCACGGCCACGCGGACAGTTTTCTTTCGCAAGCTGGGTCGGGGCTTGCCACCTTGGGAATCGCGGAATGCCCGGGTGTTCCGCAAGCGCTTGCTGCTTTGACCTTGAACGCGCCTTACAACGATTTGGAAGCGGTCGAGCGGCTCTTCTCCCAACGCAAGAATACAATCGCGGCCGTGATCATCGAGCCGATCGCTGCGAACATGGGCGTTGTCGAGCCAGTGCCGGGATTTCTAAAAGGGTTGCGAGACATTACCAGGCGTAACGGCGCGCTGCTCATCGTGGACGAAGTGATTACCGGATTTCGGATGCACTACGGGGCGGCTCAGGAGCTTGCTGGAGTGCAAGGTGATTTGACTACGCTCGGGAAAATTATTGGCGGAGGTTTGCCTGTTGCGGCGTACGGCGGGAGCGCAGAACTCATGAATCATGTGGCGCCGCTTGGGACCGTCTATCAGGCGGGAACACTTGCCGGTAATCCTTTGGCGATGCGGGCCGGCATTGCAACTCTTAAGCAACTTACTCGCGACGGACTTTACGAAGGCCTCCACGAACAATCTCAGAGGCTCGTGGCAGGGCTGCGCGAGGCGCTGGCCGAAACGGGAATTCCTGGTCGAGTCAATGCGACGGGATCTCTTGCGACTCTCTTTTTTACAGAACAACCAGTGCGAAACTACCGGGACGCAAAACAGTCCGATACAAAACGTTACGCGCGATTTTTCCGTGAGATGCTGGATCGCGGGGTTTTTCTTGCCCCGTCGCAGTTTGAAGCGGCGTTTGTCTCCGCGACACATACGGCCGAAGATATTTCGCGGACAATTGCCGCCGCTCGAGATTCCTTAAAGGCCATGGCAGTAGAATCGACAACTTAGTTCTCAAAGGAGAGTCCGAACAATGCCTGAGGGTATTGAACTGCCAGAAGCGCCTGAAGAGCGCGGAGACAATCCGTTCCTGATCCCGGTTTCGGTCACGATTTCCACCCTTGCCGTGCTTGTGGCGGCGGTCACGCTGCTTGGCCATCGCGCTCACACGGAAGAGTTGCTGCTGCAATCGCAGGCTACGGATCAATGGGCATACTACCAGGCGAAAAATATTCGCTTGCACGAGGTGCAAGGCATCGCGGACATGCTTAGCGCGCTGGCCCCAGCCGACAAGGAAAAAGCAGAAGCCTTGCACGAGAAATACAAGAAAGAAGTGGAACGATACGAGGGAGACAAGGAAGACATCAGCGACAAGGCCAAGGAACTGGAAAAGGAACGCGACCACATCAGCCGGCGCGCGGACCGTTTTGATGGCGGAGAGGGATTGATCGAAGTTGGCTTGGTGATCTGTTCGATGACGCTACTGACGAAGCGACGCGGATACTGGATCGCGGGCATGTTGATCGGAGGAGCTGGCGTCGCGTTTGCGCTGAGTGCCTTTCTACTTCACTAACAATGGACCATTTTATCGCGCGAGGCCTAGGCGCGCGCGGGTGGTTGCGAACCTCTCAGCCTAGAAACTTCTTCCATCAGCTTTTCCAGACGGGTAAGCAATTCCTGGTGCCGGACGTCTTCGGTCGCGGGCTTTTTCCCGACGAAGGAGAGTGTGCCGCTGGGCTCGAGAATGCATCTTTCAACGTCTTCGATGAACTCAAATCCTTGCCTCCTTGCTGCGGCCTCGAGCTGCGGCATGGTGATCAGCTCCTTTTTCAACCTGTCAGCTTTCACTTGTCCCTTTTCGATCAGGACGTCTGCTCGGCCTTCCACGACCTCCTCGAGCTTGCGGTGGCCATACAGGAAGCGAACCACGAGATAGTTGATGATGAGCAGGGAAGTGGCGCCGATCAGGCCACCGGAAACGCTGTTATCATCGCCGATGATCGCGTTTTGCACGGTGTTTGAAAGGGTCAGCAAAACGACGAGGTCGAACGGATTGAGCTGTACGAGTTCTCGTTTCCCGGAGAGCCTGAGACCCACCACCAAAAACATATAAACGATGATCGGCCGAATGATTTTCTCAAGCATAGGAAGACCCATAACGAACATGTCTTTCCAAATGTCGTGCGTTTGCACATCGCCTCCTAGATCGATTAATAAGTTTCCAGAATCTGAAGCATCAAGACAGCAGGAAATGGCCAGAAGCGAAAGGAGGGTAGCACGCTCGTCTCGGGGGAAAAAGTGAGCCGAGTTTGCGGTGCCAGCTTAAGCGGCTAACCTGTACTTCGGTACAGTCATATTTTCGCACCACAACCTGTCCCAGATACTCGACAAACATGGCGAATCCGATATGATAAAGTCGTTTCGTCAATCCATACCCAGAAGGTCGTTCTAGAACGCGATCGTAAGGCGGAGGAGTTCGTATCCACCGCGGTACCTTGGGGTACGAAAACGTTTTCGCTAGCAGCGATCCTATGTCACAGCGTCCTTCTCTCGAACCAAGTTTAGCGGCCACGCCGGAGCAACTCGCCACACTGCTCGATTGCGCCCACGAGCTACTGACCATTCTCAGCGCAGATGGGATCGTGCTCCATGCCAATGCGGGATCCACGCGTGCCCTTGGCTTGCCTCCCGATGAGCTGGTTGGCAGGAATCTCGCAGAATTCGTGCACCCCGACGACTTAAACGAGTTTCAGGATCGGCTTCGAGGGCTCACGGAAATTTCCAAGGGCGTGCAGAAAGGGCGCTGTCGCCTGCGCAGCAAGTCGGGAGAATGGCGCTGGTTCGAAGCCACGATTAGCAGCTGCCTGAAAAATTCTTCTGTCGACGGCCTAGTGGCGAGCTTTTTGGACGTGACGGCTGTGCATCGCCTGGAGGTCGAGGGCCAGGTTATCTCAGAAGTCGTCCACGCATTAAATCAGACTTCCAACCTGGACCAACTGCTTGACGGTATCCATCAGGCGTTGAAAAAAGTCCTTTACGCCGAGAATTGCTTCGTCGCTCTTCACGACCCCAACGAAGATACTTTTTACTTCCCCTTTTTTGTAGATCAGTTTGATACAGCGCCTCCTCCGCAAAAAGTCGGGCGGAGTTGTACGGCCTTTGTTTTTCGCACGGGCAGCGCCATGCTGATTCCGCAATCCGAGTTTGACCGTCTAGCGCAGCAAGGAGAAGTTGAACTGGTCGGATCGGCGTCTCCCGCATGGCTGGGAGTGCCCCTGAAAACGCCCCGAGCGACCATCGGCGTTCTTGTTGTGCAGCACTATCAGAGCGAGAGCGCCTATGATATGCGCGATCTCGAGTTTCTTGATTCTGTCGGCGGGCACATTGCGCTGGCAATTGAACGCCGCCGTTCGGAAGAAGATTTGCGTAAGAGCGAGTCCGTCTTTCGGCTTCTTTTTTCGAACAATCCGCTCCCGACCTGGGTGATGGACGACGAAACCATGCAGTTTATCCAGGTGAACGATGCCGCGGTCAGACAGTATGGCTTTGCACCGGAAGAATTCAGCGGCATGACGATGTTGGACGTCCGGCCGGAAGAAAAGAGCGCCACTCTGGATGTGCGTCCTGAAAAAAGTGGCACGGCCGTTCCTTATCAAGGGATCTGTAAGCACCGTAAGAAGGATGGAAAAGTTTTTGAAGTCGAGTTAATTTCCCACCAGTTCGAGTATGCCGGGCGGAGAGTACGCCTGGTCGTGGCGCAGGACATCAGCGAGCGCCATCTTCTGGAGCAGCAACTCCGGCAGGCGCAAAAGATGGAAGCTGTCGGGCGCCTTGCGGGCGGTGTGGCGCACGATTTCAATAATCTTTTGATGGTCATCAAGGGACATACCGAACTTTTGATGAACGGATTGCGTCCCGCGGACGGTATGTCGCGAAAAATCTCGCAGATCGATCGGGCGGCGGACCGCGCCACGGCGCTGACAAAGCAACTTCTTGCTTTCAGCAGGATGCAAGTGCTCCAGCCGAGGGTGATGAGTCTGAACGGCGTGGTCGAGGATATGGGCAAGCTTTTGCCGCGGCTGATTGGCGAAGACGTCGAGTTGAGCATTCGCATGGCGCAGGATCTGGGAAAGATTCGCGCGGATGCGAGCCAGATGGAACAGATCATCATGAATTTGGCGGTGAATGCGCGCGATGCCATGCCGACGGGCGGCCGTCTGCTGATCGAAACTTCGAATGCCGAACTCGATCGCACGTACAACACGACTCATCCGATCGTTAAGGCTGGGCGTTACGTGCTGCTCGCGGTGTCCGACACCGGAACAGGAATGGACGCGGAGACGCAGGCCCACATTTTTGAGCCTTTCTTTACAACAAAAGAACCGGGCAAAGGGACCGGCCTTGGCCTCGCGACGGTTTATGGTGTTGTGAAACAGAGCGGCGGTTTCGTTTGGGTGTACAGCGAGGTAGGGAAGGGAACATCTTTCAAGATATATCTTCCGCGCGTGGACCAGCCCGAAGATAAAGGTAGCGTGCCTCTGCCCTTCGCGGAAGCGCCGCGTGGTACGGAAACCATTTTGCTTGCGGAAGACGAACAGGATGTGCGCGAGGTGGCGCGTGAGTTTCTGGAGTCCGGCGGCTACACCGTTATTGAAGCGCACAATGGCGCTGAGGCGCTTCGGCTTGCAGTAGAACACAAGACTGCCATCAACCTACTGGTGACCGATATGGTCATGCCGGGAATGACCGGCAAAGAGTTGGCGCGACGGCTACAACATCAGCACCCGGGAATTGGCGTCGTTTACATGTCCGGCTACAGCGAACAGACGGCTGCGGAAACTACGCAGGCCGAGGCGAATATGCTACTTCTGACTAAGCCGTTCAGCCGTGGCAGCATATTGCGCGCGGTGAGAGAAGCCCTCAACGCTTCGCTCAGCAGATAACCTGCGCGTTTCCTTCCAATTGTCTGCGTGAAATTAAACAATCTTTGGATGTTTGCGATGCCAGTCGGTGTGCAGTTGAAACGTTCGCGCTGCTTGAATCACGGCAAAGTCGTCGCCTGCCCGTCCCACGAATTGCAGTCCAACAGGAAGATTATTTTCGGTGAAGCCACAGGGCACGGATAAAGCCGGAAGCCCGCACAAATTGCCGATGGCGCCGAGCGGATCTGGAAAAGAGATATCGGTTTCGAGGTTGGCTTCCAGAAGAGTGGCCGGGACAGGCTGAGCGGCCGTCACGAGCACATCAAACGAGTCAAACACTGCTTCCATCTTTTTCTGCAAAAGTTCACGAAAGCTGAGGGCGCGCAAATAGTCGGCGGCGGAATATTGTTCGTTCACGTAACCGGCGATTTGACCGGTAGGATCAGCCAATTCGCTGACGCGGCCGGAACGAATCAACGTTCGAAATGATGCCGCGCTCTCCGCCGCAACGATGACGTTGGCTGCGTCCTCTATCGGCCCATCAGGAAGCGTCGCCGATCTCACGCTTCCGAAATACTTACGCACAACCTTTTCGGCCGCAAGAAGAGCCTTCGCTACTCCGGCGTCCAGCTTCGTCCATGCGTTCGTCAGCCAGCCAACACGTATTGGCCGCGCTTTGAGGTCCAAGGACGGCGAATAGGTGAAAGCTCCTTTATCGATGGGAACTGTGCTGCGGTCTTTTGGGTCGTGGCCGGCAATCGCGGAGAAAACCCGGGCGCAGTCTTCCGCGCTGCGCGCCAACGGACCAATTTTGTCCATGGAGGGCGCAAGCGCCATCGCGCCGTAACGGCTGACACGCCCGTAAGTGGGCCGCAAGCCGCTGACGCCGCAAAACGCGGAGGGGCAAATAATCGAGCCCCAAGTTTCGGTTCCAATGGCAAAGGCAGCGAGGCCTGCCGCAACAATCGCGCCGGAGCCGGAAGAAGATCCGCAAGTCCAGCATTTTGTGTCCCACGGATTTTTCGTCGCGCCTTGCAGAGAGGCGGAGGCATAGCGGTAACCCATTCCTCCCGCCAACTCGATCATGGACGCTTTGCCGATGAGAATGGCGCCGACGCGGTTCAAATGTTCAATCACTGTAGCGTCGTAGTCGAAGGTTTGATCGGCGTACGGCTTCGCGCCCCACGTCGTTGGGACTCCCTTCACGGCCAAGAGATCTTTTGCGGCGTAGGGAATGCCGTGCAAAGGGCCGCGATAGTGCCCGCGCTGAATCTCTTTTTCAGCGGCGCTTGCTTGTTCGAGTGCGGCTTCCGGCATCAAGCGCGCGTAGGCGTTAAACCGTGGGCCGAGCTTGGTGCTGCGGTCGAGGTAGAGTTGCGTCAGGTCGACGGGCGAGAGCTTCTTGGTCTCGATTCGCTTGGCAAGTTCGCTCAACGGCAAATAAAAGATCTCTTCAGCGGGCATGTGAGATTACCCTCATGGTTTAGTCGTTGCGGCGGTGGCGGCATGAGGAATGACCGCAGGTTCAGTTTTCTTTTCCCGCTCGACAAGTGGCTTCAAATAGAGCGCCGGACCATCGCCATTTGCGATCGGGTATGCGCGCAGACGGTCAAGAGGTTCTTGGGCTTCGTAAGAAAGACGCCGCAGATCGGCTTTTTGTGTTTCAGAAAAACGTGTGCTGTAAACTGCAAGAATTGCCTGATACCTTGCTTCGGCTTCTGCTTTGCCTTCGGCAGAAAGAGAGGGCGAGTCCGGTGTTTGCGTGATGGCAGGCACGGCGCTCGTCGAAGGTGCTGCCAGCGCACCCACTGGAACCATCGTCGCGGCTGAAGCGATGGCCGCACGCCGCGCGAACTCACGGCGCGAAATGGAACTGCTGCTCTTGCCATTCATGAAAGCCCCCGTGCCAGCGAGTGGAAACCTGAAGAGCAAAGAGGGAAGTTAGCTAATTAGCTTCCCAGCGTCAACTTTACGAATCGACAAGACAACTGAAAAGATCAACACACTGCTTGGATCTATTCCACTCTTGTAAGCGTTTGAATTTGGAGCTCCAGCGCCTGCGTGTATTGCCGCTCGATCTGCATTTCGGTCTGTAGTTTCTTGACGAGCAGATCGAGCCGAGCGATTTCAGAGCGCAGCTTTTGTATGTCAGCGGCGGTCGGCGCGGGCCTGCCAGATGGCGATCCGGCTTGCTGCAAATTCTGTTGGGAAACTGCACCATCGCCTGGCCGCGGTCCGGTGAACGCTTCGGCAAGCGCACGTGGCCAAATGGATTCCGGAACGCGCTGGTCCCCGGTGTTAGACGGCGGAGCGGTGGGGCGTTGAGCCGCAGGCGGAAGCGGCGGTGCAAATAAACTGTTGAGGGCGTTCGGCGTCGCGGGTCGTTCGACAGGTGGCGCATCCCCAGCTCGTTTGGGCTCGAGCAAACTCTTAACGCGTCCAATCAATTCTTGCGGCTGAAACGGCTTGCGAATCAATTCGTCGGCCTTTACTGCCACCGCTTTGTCCGCAACGCTTTTATTTACCACGCCGGACATCAGGACTACGGGAACGCCGCCATATTCGGGATGCTGCTTTATCTGACTGCAAACGGAATAGCCATCTTGATCCGGCATAATCACGTCGGTGATTACGACGTCAGGCTTGTTCTGCTCAAACTGTGCAAGCGCAGATGCGGCGTCCGCACAAGTGATGACGTTGATGCTCTCGCGGCGGAACGCGATTTTGATGACTTCGCGCATGGTCGCGCTGTCATCGATGAAATAAACCGTTGGTGTGCGCTTCGTTTCCGTTTCATTTAGCGGTGGAACAGTCATCGCCTCGCTCATCGCGCCTCCTTATCCGCCATGTCGCGTTCTCCTTCGTCGAACTCGCGCATGGCGTCGAGCATCAGATCGGTCGCCGACCGCAGCACGGTGCGCTGCGATGAAGTGGTCCCATAAGCAAATTTGTAAACGCCAGCGCCGCCTTGCACGCAACCTTTGAGAATGTGGATCACCGCCTCATCGCCGAAGAGACTGCCGCATTCCGCGTGGGTGATTTCTCCCGCGTCAAAAAAAAGCACGGCATCGGTTTCGCCCGCATTGATGTGCAGCGCGCCAGTTTGGTGTGCGTGTCCCAGCATTTGCATGACGCCTGTGAGATCGTGATGCGTCAAACTCCCGCTAAGGCTAGTGTCTGACTGGGCCAGCATTTGCGTTGGTTGAAAGCCTTCGGATTTGCTGACGATGATGCTCTTGACGTGAGCGGCAATGGCCGCTGGGGCGGTTTGGCGGTCGATGTAGTCGTCGCAGCCGGCTTGAAAAGCTTCCATCAGGGCACGCTGGCTTCCGTCGCCCAGTGCAATAATTTGGAGAGCGGCATTCTTAGGATCAGCGTGAATAATCTTGGCAATGTCAAGAGCGCCCATCTCGCGCATGTTCGTCGAACAAAGAATCGCGGATGGAACGTCGTACTCGATAGTTGTCAGCGCATAGGCCGCTTGTGTACTCGAAACGACTTCGAAGCCCTCGCGTTTCAGCGCATCTCCTAGCCGCTTTGCGAAGTACACGTTGCTATCGATCAGCAGAATTTTTGGCCCGCGTCCCGGAAGCGTCACAGTGTAGCCTCCGCGACAGCGGCAGGCAGCGCAGCGATGGGCAATTCCTCTGCGCCTGGTGTGAGCGCATCCAAATTTAGGACTTCAATTACTTCGCCATTGTGCGAAATCCAGCCGGCGACGTGCGGCGCGTCTGCTTCTCCCGCATCGGTCATTTCCGCCGCGATCAATTCGCAATCGCCGGTTACGGGGAGCGCGACCCACTCCGATTTGTCTCCATAGTGGCGCACGGCAATCAAGTAGAAGCGCCGCGAAGTAAGACCCTTGCCCAGCAGCTTCTCGGCTACGTCGCAGACCGGAACAATTCGACCACGACGCAAAATCACGCCTTCGAGTTTTGGCGTGCGATGAGGAAATCTAAAGATACGGCTCGGGGCGACCAGCTCCGAGATTTGCACTGCGGCAACGGCAAAGCGGCGTTCGCCAAGCCTGAGCAGAACGAAGGATTGGGAACTGGACTCGACTGGTTGGATCATTCCGGCAACTCTATCCCTTCGCCAGGGAGTTCGTCCGGCAGTGATTCAGGAACCAGCGAAGCGTCCAGCAGAGCAAACTCATCGGCGGTCAAGAATCCTTCGGGGTTCACGACCGGAATCACGTTTTGATCCAGCGCTGTCAAGCCGCGGTACCACGACCGCTCTTCATGGCAATAAGCAAGAGGCAGAGCCTGCAACCGCGTCATCGTGGACATCTTGTCGATGCCGTCCACCAAAAGCGCAGTGCGAGTTTTTCGAAGAACGAAAACAAGTCCAGCGGCGGCGGCAGGCAAGCCAAAATGCGCGGCTCCGCTTACAACGTACAGCGCTTTTTCACCGCGCCGCACTACGTGCCTCACTTTTCGAATGGTCGGCAGATCAATTTCTGTTGCGGCACCTGAAAGGCTATCTACGCTGCGGACTTCTTGTACGGAAGCGGAGGACACGGCGAAGGGCTGTCCCGAAATGCGGAAAAGTATAATCTGCTCCGTCCGAGCGGCAGCGTGGGGCTTGGCAGGTGGTGCGGCCACGCGCATTAGCGAACTCCCACAGGTGTGGAGCGACAAATTCCGATAACGCGTTTTTCGATGGCCGGATAAATATCATCGATTCCCAGAACTTGATCGACTGCGCCGGCTTTAATTGCTTCCGCGGGCATTCCGAAAATCACGCATGTCGCCTCGTCTTGCGCCAACACCAAGCCGCCTGCAGCTTTGATCGCCTTTGCGCCGGCCGTGCCATCATTGCCCATTCCAGTCAGAATTGCGCCGATGCTCATCGCGCCTGCATAGGCTGCGACAGACTCCATCGTCGCATCGATGTTTGGCAAGTAACCGTTGATACGTCCGCTCGATCCATCTAACTGGATGCGGCCCGTAGGAGTCACTCGCAAATGATGGCCCCCGGGGCAAATATAAAACGTGCCCGGTTGCAGAGATTCGTTGGGTTCTGCTTCTTTGACGCGAATGCCAGTGAATTCGGCGAGTTGCGCGGCGTACTGCGTCGTGAAGGCAGCCGGCATGTGCTGCACCAAAATGACTGCAGCAGGGAATTCGCGTGTAAAACCGGGTGCCAGGCGCATTACGGTCGCAGGACCACCTGTCGACGCAGCCAGCACAACGACAGGGAATCTCTGATCGAGGCCTGAATTCGCTATGGGGCGCGGCGCAATGGGTGGCGCGGGTGCAGTTTGTGCTGTGCCGTTTGATTTCTGCACGGTCGTGGCGATTCGTGAAGCGGTGCGCACAACGCGGACTTTCGCCGCCATGCGCACCTTTCGCACCAAATCTTCTTTCACGCTTTGCATGTCGAGATCGATGCCGCTCGATGGCTTGGCAACAAACTCAATGGCGCCCAGTTCCAGCGCTTTCAATGTGCTTGCTGCGCCGTCGCGCGATTCGGAGCTAACAATTACGATGGGCCGCGGATTCGTGGTCATGATCTGCGCCGTGGCTTGCAAACCATCGACGTGTGGCATGTTGATGTCCATGGTGATGACATCGGGTTTGAGCGATTCGGCGAGGGCCACGGCTTCACGGCCGTCTTTTGCGTGGCCGACCACCTGCAGTTGATCGTCGCCTGCGAAAATAGTTTCGAGGACCTTTCGCATGAACGCGGAGTCGTCCACGATCAGCACGCGAAACTTTTTGTTTGCGGTGGGGGCCATGGGCGTCTACCCAACCGGTACGGTTGGTCGCATCTCCGATCCCATGAGCTGTTCCACGGCGGCAATCAGTTGATCTTCCTGCACTGGCTTGGTCAGGAAGGCTGTCGCGCCTTCTTTCATTGCACGATCGCGATGTTTCGCGCCCGCGCGCGATGTAACAACCATCACGGGGATGCGCCGCGTCGTTGGACTCTGCCGCAGTTGGACCATTAGCTCGTAGCCCGTCATGCGCGGCATCTCGAGGTCTGTGATTACCAGGTGGCAGCCGTGTTGCGTTACAAGTTCCGCTGCTTCCATGCCGTCGGCGGCAAGTTTTACGCGGTATCCGTTCTTTTCGAGCATGCGTCCGACGAACTTGCGAACGCTGATGGAATCGTCTGCGACGATGATGAGGCGTTCCTGTTCGACGCGGTCGATGGCCTCGGCTGGAATTGTGCCGCGTGCCACGGCGGTTGAACCCGGCGCAAAGATGCGCGCGGCGCTGGCGCTGGCTTGCAGCGGCCGGCGTTCCGTCGGCTCGTTGGCGACCATGCGGTTCAAATCGATCAGAAGAATCAGGCTGCCGTCGGGCGCGATCGTCGTGCCGGGGAAAAGCTTTACGCGGCGCAGGTATTCGCCGAGGTTCTTGATGACGATTTCGTCTTTGCCGAGCACTTCCTCGACGACCAAGCCGATTTGACGGTTTCCGGCGTTGGCAACGACCATCCGGAAGTAGCCATTGATGGGTTCAAGCGGCGGCAGGCCGAGATAGGTGTCGAGTCTCACCACTTCGGTTACGACATCGCGAACTTTAGTGAGCAGCTTTCCGCCCACGTCTTCAATTTCGTCTGCACGCAGACGGCGGATTTCTTCCACGACGGCGAGCGGAAGCGCGAAGTTCGTCACCCCGCAACGCACAAAGAGAGCCGGAGAGATAATCAAAGTAAGAGGCACTTTCAGGGTGAACTTCGTCCCTTGACCGCTGACGCTTTGAATGTCGATTTCGCCGTTCAGCGCGTTCAAGTTTGCGCGTACAACGTCCAGACCTACGCCGCGGCCGGCAAGCTCGGTCTTCACAGGAGCCGTGGTGAATCCGGGATGGAACAGCATTTCGCGGAGGTCGCGCTCGGTAAGGCGATCCGCAGTCTCAGGTGAAACAAGTCCGCGTTCGATTGCGCTCAACTTCACGCGTTCATAGTCGATACCGCGTCCGTCGTCTTCCACTTCAATGTAAATGTGATTGCCGCGATGATAGGCGCGGAGGGAAACTTTGCCCATCTCAGGCTTGCCCGCAGTGATGCGATCCTCGGGGCGCTCGATTCCATGCGCCACTGAATTGCGGACCAAATGCACCAGCGGATCGGAAATCTGCTGAATGATGTTGTTGTCGAGTTCTGTCTCGCTGCCGGAAAGATCGAGATCAACTTGTTTGCTCGCCGATTTCGCAGCGTCTCTGACCGCGCGCGATAACCGTGAATACAGCGTTCCGATGGGAACCATGCGGGCTGCGGTAATCTCATCCTGGAGATGGTGAGCGAGTTTTGTGAATTCGTCGATGTCGCCTTCAACGCGCCCGATAAATCCTTCGAGCTGCGAGAGGACTTCGTTCACGTCCGCGGAAATTTCAGCCATGGACCGTGAAAGAATATTGAAATCGTCGTACCGGTCCATTTCGAGTTCACTGAATTCCGACCAGAACGATGTGTCGCCCGATGCTGCATTCGTAAGTGTCTGCCGCGCCGTGGACGGGCTCCACGGACCTGTCTGCCGCGTGGAACTGATGCGATTAAACTCGTACTTCTCTTGAAACTCTCCAACTTTTCCTTGCAGGCGTTCCTTGGAGAAACTTAGGGTATCTACGAGTTTTTCGAGTTCGGCCACGCGCCCAACCATTCGGGTACGGTTGATCACCAGCTCGCCGACCGTATTCATCATGCGGTCAAGGCGAGAGAGAGCGATGCGCACTGACTTTGCAGCTGCCGCCGCGGCGCTCGGTGACTTGGCTGGTTTCTTTGCAGGAGTAACAGCTGGAGCGGTTTCTTCGATGCTCTCAGCTGGAACTTCTTCCATGCCTCCGGCAACCGCGACAATTTCCGAGTCTTCCACTTCAATCGGCGCGAACTCTGCAATTCGCCCAAGCAGAGAATCCACGCCCGCGCGCATGCTCTTTTCGTCGCCCCATTGCCGATGCAGAGTTTTCTTGAGCACGTCCACGGATTCGAGGCAGATGTCGACTACGGCCGGCGATGGCTCGAGCTCTCCGTCGCGCAAGCGCCCGATCAGATCTTCCACGCGGTGGGCAATCGCTCCCAGTCTGCTGAGGCCGACTTGCGCCGCGGAGCCCTTTACCGTGTGAATAGCGCGAAATAGCTTGTTGATCTCTTCCGGGTTGTTGTTGCCTTCGAGAGAGATTAGGCAATCGCTGACCACTTGCAAATGTTCTTCGGCTTCGGGCTGAAAGAATTCCAAAATTTCATCGGAGACTTCCTCATCGGAAGGCAACGCGTCGAAGTACGAGCCCGTAGCAGCCGCTACAACCGCTTCCTTTGCCGATGCTGTGGCCTGTTCCGCGAAGGCCTGCGACTGTGGATAATTCAGCGGCGGCGGTTCCGTAGGGAACGCAAAACGATAGCGTTCTTTGAACGCGGCGATATCGTCGACGCTTTCTTTACCCGTATCGCTGATCTCCAGAAGATCCGTTTCCAGCAGGGAAATGCCGTCCGACAGAAATTCGGTCAACGGACCATGTAGATCGTCGCCGAGGGGCGCATTTAGCGCGTATTGAAACACGTGCGCGAGTTTTGCTCCAATTTCTGAAAAGCGTGGGAATCCGTAGCTTGCCGAAGTTCCGCTAAGTGTGTGCGCCGAAATATACAGCCGCTCAAGATCTTCGCGGCGCGGCGAAATCTCCTGTAACACGCTCACGTACTCCCGCAAATACTGCAGGTGTTCGGCCGCTTCCTGAAGGAACATTTCGACGGCTTCGCGGTCCGGCATGCTCACGCGCGTCCCTCCGCCACGAGTTCGGGTTTCTGAAGCTCTTCCGCCGTGGGCTTGCGATACAAAATACAGTCATTTAACACGATGGCCTGAAACTTGACCGGCATCTTCGAAATCGATTCCGAATGCCCGAGAAAAAGATATCCACCCGGTTCTAGCGTGTCGTAAAACCGTTGAACGAGCGAGCGCCGCCGCTCCTCGGAGAAATAAATAAGCACGTTCATGCAGAAAATCATGTCCATCCGGCCAACATAGACAGCCGAAGCCAAGTTCATCTGGGCAAACGTTACGAGCTTGCGCAGACGCGGTTTCACTTGATGCGCGCCGTTAGACTTCGTGAAGTGCGTCGTCAATTGCTGCTCGCTGACGCTGCCCAAGCTCCGCCCCGAGTAAACGCCCCGCTCCGCATGTTTCAAAGCGTGCCGCCCTACATCAGTAGCGAGAATCTCTACGTTCCACGAATCCGAAAAAGTAAGCGAATCCGAAATCGTAATGGCGATTGAATAGGGTTCCTCGCCCGTCGAACAGCCGGCGCTCCAAATGCGCAGAGTCCGCGGATTCTTCCAAAATTTCTTCACATGCAATTCAGGCAGCACGCGTTTCTCGAACGCCTCATACACACTCGGGTACCGGAAAAAGCTGGTCTCTTGGGTTAACAGTCCCTCAAGCAGAGATTCGTACTCGACATTCGATTTGCGCATCGCGCGCAACAAATCCGTCCCGCGTTCGAGTCCCTTCGCACGCAGGTGGTCCTTCACGCGCGTGGAGAAAAACCGCGCCCGCGATTCGTCAAAACAGATTCCCGTCCGCTCTTCAATCAGCATGCGGATCTCGCTCAGTTCATGTTCACTAAGACCGTGCGCCGGTCCCTGCCGTTCGCTCATTACCGTCCCGCTTTAGCTCTGGCTCTTGCCCGAGCAGAGAATCACTGCCTACCGCAGAGCGCCGGCTGGGACGGGCCGCTCGGAATCTTCCAAAACATTGCCGGACTTCGACGTTGCGCGGAATTGCGCCAACGCTTCGTTCAGTTGATCGGAAAGTTTCACGAGTTGGCTGACTGTCGCCACCGTTCCTCGTGTACCTTGAGAAGTCTGGCGAGTGATGCTCGAAATAATCTGCATGGCGTGCGCCACACCTTCGGTACCGCGCACCTGCTGTTTGGAAGCCAGCGAAATTTCTTGAACCAGTTCCGCTGACTGGCGTACCACGTTCGAGATGGCGTCCAGCGCGCGTCCGGCCTGATCGGCTAGCGTTGCGCCGCTCTCCACCTCCTTGGTGCCTTCTTCCATGACCACCACGGCTTCGTTCGTCTCCGCCTGAATGGCCTTGATGAGTGCCGCGATATCCTTCGTGGCGCTTCTGCTGTGTTCCGCCAATTTGCGAACTTCGTCCGCGACGACCGCGAAACCGCGTCCAGCTTCGCCGGCGCGAGCCGCTTCAATGGCCGCGTTCAACGCCAGCAAATTGGTCTGTTCGGTGATGTCGTTGATGACGTTGATGATTTCCGAAATTTCCAAGGAGCGATCGCCCAGGGACTTGATCTTCTTTGCAGTAGCCTGCACGGAAGCCCGAATGCGCTGCATGCCTTCCAGCGTGTCGCGTACGGCGCGGTTGCCCTGTTCTGCGGCATCCAGCGCGCGGCGTGCAGCTTCCGCGCTCGCCTCTGCGTTGTTAGACACCTGTTTCATCGAAACCGTCAGTTCTTCGACGGCGCTCGACGTATTGGTGATTTCCTGATCCTGCTGAGTAGCGCCGGCTTGCATCTCGTCGGCCGCCACAAGAATGTTGTTTGAGCACGCCGTGACTTCCATAGCCGCTTTGCGGACGCGTTCGAGAACCTTGGTGAAGTTGTCGAGCATGTAGTTGATGGAATCCGCGACGTTACCCAGCGCGTCATTGGTGACTTTCCCGCGCAGCGTCAAGTCGCCGCGTGCCACCTGGTTGATGACCGTCAACAATTCCGTGATGCTGCGCTGCAAAGCGTCGTTCGCGTCCTGATTGCTCGTCGCCTTGGAGACCTTCGCCACTGCGCGGTTCAAGTTCTCCGCGATATAGCCAAGTTCGTCGCCCGTATTGACTTCGACGCGCGCCCGGGGGTCACCCGCGGCGATGCGCTCAGAAAACTGTGCGAGCTCTTGCACTGGCGTCAGAAGTTTGCTGCCCAGCCGCCACGCCATGAAGATGGCCATGCCCAGCGCCAGCAGCACCGCCAGCATTACGGAGCCGCTCGCTCCGCTCGGCAGCGAGCCAAAGTCGAACAGGGACGCTCCGCCAGATTGCCGTCCGGCGCTGTAAGCTAGGCCCAGCACGGCGAAAAGAATGACGCCATTCGCTAAGACCAGCGTCCAAATTGTGGAACTCAATCGCGATTTCATGCCTTCCTCCAAATCCCTACTGCTGTGGCCCCTGTCCGCACGCGGCGGGACACACGCAAACTTATTCCTGCAAAATCAAATGCTCGGTCCAGGAAAAACCTCGAGCATTCTCCTAAGATCGATGATCAGCGCCAGACGGTCGTCGTGCCGGAGCATTCCGGTGCAATGCGGCACATTCTCCGGGGCCTGTTCCAACAAGTCTTCTGCGTTCACGGAATAGGTTCCGATCACTTCGTCCGCGGCAATCCCAATCCGCAAATCGTCATGCATACCCTCGCCGCGCAGCGAAGCAACCACCACATGCTTTGGCAGCAGCCCGGGCCGCCGTCCTTCCGTGATAGCAATATCGATCAGCGGCACAATGGAACCGCGCAAATTAAAAATACCCGCCAGATACGCTGGGCCAAGCGGCAGCTTGGTCAACAGCGGCCAATCCAGGACTTCCTCAACGTCCAGCACCGGCAGACAAAAGCGTTCGCGCCCGCTTCGGAAAACGCAGTACTGCGATTCCGGCAGCCGCTCTTCCATGGGTCCAAGAGCTTCGAGCAGGTCGTCCGCATCCGCGGGAAGCGGTACCAGGTGAAAATCTTCGCTCATTGCCGATTCATCCTCGAATCATCCACAAACAATTTCCTACGCAAACCGCCGAACAGCCCGTAACAACTCTTCCCTCGTAAACGGCTTGGTCACATACCCGTCCGCGCCTTGCTGCGCGCCCCAATACTTGTCGCTCTCGGTGTTCTTCGATGTCACCAAAATCACCGGAATCGCGTTGTAGTCTGAGTGATTCTTCAATTCCCGGCAAACCTGAAAGCCATTTCGCTTGGGCATCACGACGTCCAGCAAAATCACGCTAGGCCGCTCAATGGCAATCGCATCCTCGACTCGTTCTGGGTCATTGATACCCACCAGCCGGTAGCCTTCGTGCTCAAGGAAGCCCTGAATCAGCTTCACCTGCGAGGGTGAGTCATCGACGATGAGTACTTTTTTCTGCAGCATCGACATCTCCCCATATTTCTCCGCAGACAAGAGGTGCACGTCAGCAGCCAGCCTGAGGGTTTCCTCAATCGCTTTGTCCATCTTGTGTAAGAGCTGATTTGTGAGTGGTTTACAGATTCAGCGGCACGAGTTAGCGGCGCGTTACCGGGGACGCTGGCACTGCCTCTGTCTCAGCTTGAGATGCATTCTCAGCTTCCCTCATCTCGCTCGACAGCGATGAGAATCTTTGCATTACCTCATTGATCCGCAGCGCCATGCTATGAATTGTCTTAATTTGCGCGAGGGACTGCGAAGATAGTTGGCCTGGCTCCAAAAGCAATAGTTCGGCGTTTCCCAGCATCGAGGTCAGCGCATTGTTTACGCTATGCTTCATGTCCATCATGTATCGACCGAGAGTCGCTTGATGCTCGCTCTTTGCTGCTCGACTCTCTGCTTGCTTGGAGAGCCGCAGCGCTTCTGCACGGCGCAAAGATTCGCCTGCAACAAGGAGCAGCGTTTGTGCCCAGTCTTCTCGCAGCGGAATATGAACCAGCCGAGGGTATCGCGACCGCAATTGGCCGAACTCGCGGGAATCCGTCGGCACGCAGAGAATCACAGCGGCCGCGGGCTCCAGGGAACGCAAGATGCCGGGAAGCTTTCCATCCAGAACCGGCCCCACAACGACCAAATCGTGAGGCAGCGCTTCATGATCTTTCCACAGTTCGCTGCTAAGGACCGTTATGCCCGGGGCTTGCCGCTCGGCCTGCCAGCACGCCGTCAAAAGCCGTGCGAATTCCGTTTCATCGGTCAGAATCAATACGCTAGCGTTTCGCACAGAGGCCCTGCTCCCAGAGTGATCGCCCATCTTGACCGGAAAAATATCTGAACATTTAAAGCTTTTCGGCCTCGTCCAAAGCCGTAAGTAATCTCTTCGTGCTGATGCCCAGGTTTACGGCGGCTTCCGTGTCCTTCGCCTGTTTGGCGATATCCACGCGTTCTTGCAACCGCGAAACTTCTATCCGCGCGATGGAAAGTGCCTTGTCCATCGACGTTGCGTTTCCTGATTCTTTGGCGGCTTCAACGGCAGCCGTCACCATTGCCCGCGCCACCACGGCCCGTCGCAAATCTTCTGCCGAAGGTCCATCCTCGCTCACGAATGCCGTTACTTCCCACGAAGACAGCAAGATCCTCGCCGCGCCGATTTTTACCGTGGTCATTGAACGCCCTCGCGTTGGTGGCGTGGCGATCAATTGTTCCCAGATTTTTTCCAGGCACCCTTCGAAATCGAGCGCGGCGGAGGCAACAGGCTTGCTCGCACCTTCAGGAGCAGCTTTTGACGGGCTGTTCGCGCTCTTCTCAATTGTTGCCGCGTCACGCGTGGATTTGCTCGCTGCTTCGGCGCTGCCAGTATTCGAGAATTTCTCGGGAATAGCCGCACTCAATGGCGTTTTCGGCGCAATCTTTTCCAAAGCCCGTTCCACGTCCGTGCGCAAGCCCAGCAGCTTTTCAAACGTCTGATTCACAGCGCGTTCCGTGTATTCCTTCTGGAACGGCTGTTTCCATTCGTCGGCAGCATCTCGAATTTTTGCCAGTGGCTCCTCGGCAGTGAGGCCGAAATGATGGCAATCGATGATTCTTACCCCTGCCGTTTCGAGTTGCGACAGGCCCGATCGAATCGCAATCAAGTCGGCGTGCATCAGTTCGATAAACGTGCGCCGAAGCAGAAAATTGAATCGCACGAAGGCAAGCAACGCCGGTGGATCGTAAAACATCCCACCCGCGGTCTCTTTCACTTTGCGGCCCTGCTCGATGAAATTCGTCTTCAGGATTTCGCGGAGGCTTCGAAAAATCCGCAACTTTTCGATCATTTGCTCCAGGGGTGCGCACCACTCCAGGGTGGAATCGTCGACATCGCCCAGGATCGGTTTCATGACCTGCGCCACATCGAAAAGCTCGATTTGCTTGTGATAAATCTTCGCCGGAGCGCAAAGCGCAAAATATTGCACCAGCAGGAAGTCGATTTTGTCGCGGTCGAAGTTGGTCTTTGATGATTTTTGAAGATGGCGATGGATAAGAGCGCACAGGCTGGTTTCGTTCGCATTTAGCGTGGTCGTCTGCAGCAGCTTGCGCAGTTCGTGCACGGCGACGCGCTGATCCATCTCGTCCAGCCAGGTCTCTACCTCGTCAAAAAGTTCGAGGTCCGGCTTTTCCGGCAGACTTCTCTTTTCCTGAGGGAAGGGAATCTCGATTTCGAGCTGCTTCCCCAGCGCCAAATAGATTGGGAAAACAGAGCGATCCTCAGCCCACTTCGCCTGGCGCGAATTCGCGATCCGCGGCGCAGCTGGGGTATTGAGCGTTGAAGTCGTCTTGTTCACGATTGTGTCACCCACGCGCAGGGCCCCTGTGAGAATCGGACGGCCACCGCCTTACGTCCTTCGTGATACTGCACGGCAATCACTGTCGCATCCGCCGTGCCCCCGTTCCGATCTCGTTCAATCCGTACCTTATCGTCGAACTCCAGCGGCAAACTCGAGAGAAAGATGGCATGTTCCGCGCCGCCGAACTCCACCACGGTCGCTTCACGCAATCGCGTGTTCCCGGCCCGCAGCGCAGTGATCTGCACGGGGACTCGAACCGGATTCGCGCGCGGAAAAAAACGAGCCAACCGTTCCGTGCATCCCTGTTCGTTCGCGATGAGCGTTGTTTCGCTGGATCGTGTCACGTTGCCTCTCGTCTCGCCGCAGTACTGTGGTACTAAAGTTCGTCTGTCCGCCGCGAATTGGTACACCCATTTCCGCAGTTGGACACAACGTCCCCGCGATAGAGATGCACGCTGCACGCCAAAGAATTGGAAACCTAGGAGGGCCAGATATTGAAGAAAGGGAAAGACTTAGGATTTTCCCGTTGGTTTTGTGTGGCTCACGCGTCTCACGCTGAAACGCCGTTGTCTCAGCCGCTCGCTACTTTGCGCGTCTAGCTCTACCGCTTGAGACGTTATTCCGCCGCTCGGGCCGTCTCTTCGGGGGCGTCTTCCGCGTCTCCCGGCTCCGCTCTGAGCGGGATGTTATAGCGCTTGAGTTTGCGATATAACGTCGCCCGGCTGATTCCTAGCATCCGGCCGGCCATTGCTTTGTCTCCGTTGGCCTGCTCGAATACGCGCAAAATGGTCATCCGCTCCATTTCCGAGAGCGCCGTTGTAGAAAGCGCCGCGGCATCCTGCAGCGTGCTAACTGAACTATCCGTTTGCTCTGTGCGAATGGCTGGCGGAAGGTCGATCACATCGATCACTTTTCGGTCACCCAGCGTAATCGCCCGGGCGATACAGTTCTCCAGTTCGCGGATATTTCCAGGCCACTCGTAGTTCAAGAGGCTCTTCATTGCCGTAGTGGTCACTTGCAGGTGCGAGTCGGGTGCATAGCGGTCCAGAAAATGATGAACGAGCATCGGAATATCCGACCTGCGGTCGCGCAAAGCTGGCAGGTGCACGGTCACCACATTTAGCCGGAAATACAGGTCCTTGCGAAACGTCCCCTCGCGATAAGCCGCTTCGAGGTCGCGGTTCGTCGCGGCGATCACGCGCACATCCACATTTACCTTTTCATTGCTTCCGACAGGCCGTACTTCCTTCTCCTGCAGCACGCGCAAGAGTTTGGCCTGCATTTCGAGCGGCAATTCGCCAATCTCATCCAGGAAGATCGTTCCGCCGTTGGCTGCCTGGAACAACCCGGCCTTTGTTTTTATCGCTCCCGTGAACGCGCCCTTTTCGTAGCCGAAGAGTTCGCTTTCCATCAGCGTTGGCACCAGCGAGCCGCAATCCACCGCGACAAAGGGCGTCTTTGCCAGCGCTCCGCGGAAGTGTATCGCGCGCGCCACAAGCTCCTTGCCCGTCCCGCTCTCGCCGGAAACCAAAACGGGCGTGCGCGTATCCTTGAGTCGCGAAACCATCCGCAAAACGTCCTGGATGTTCGCCGATGTACCGATGATTCCATCGAGATTGTCTTCGGTGCTGACGCGCTCGCGCAAAAATTCATTTTCCGTAACCAATCGGACCTTTTCGGCCATGCGCTGCAGCAACAGCCGCATTTTCTCCACGCGGAAGGGCTTCTCGATATAGTCGTACGCTCCAAGCTTCATGGCATCGACTGCCGATTCGATAGAACCATGCCCGGTCATGATCGCGATCTCCGCTCGCGGCAAAATCATTTTCGCTTGCTTCAGGAGTTCCACGCCGGAAAGCGTCGGAAGTTTTAGGTCGGTCAGGATAAGGTCCGGCGCGTCGGCGTCTAGTTTCGCCAGCGCGGCTTCGGCGCTTTCCGCTTCCGTGCAGGAATATCCCAAGGTGTTGCCGATAGTCATGCACAGTTTGCGGATGCTCTGCTCATCATCCACGACCAGCAAACGTACTTTTAAATCGTCACTCATGGTTTCCCAAACGTTTTCTCCACTAAGGATATTAATTGATGTACACGGAACGGCTTCTCGATGCAAGGCGTCCCACTGCGCGCCAGCAGCGCTTGTGTCTCGCTATTGGCGGTATCGCCGCTGATAAGAATGATTTTCGACCCAAGCTCTGGCCGGTTTTTCTGGATCCAGTCATGCACTTCCGCGCCATTCACCGCGCCTGGCATGCGAATGTCGGAGATCACCCCGCCATATTTTCCGCCAGCGAGTTGCTGCAACCCCTCTGCGCCCGACGACGCGTTCACGACGGTGTACCCTTTCCTCTCGAGCGCTGCCTTAAGAAAAGCGATCACCGACGGCTCATCTTCAATTAATAGAATCGGCGCAGTCTGGCCAACCGCCACTTGCAACGTCATCTTCCGACCTCTTTCGCGGCCAAAGCCGGAAGTTGCTCCGCAGCGATGGGAATTCGAACAACAAACGTGCTCCCGCCGCTTTCCGAATTGTTCCAACACTGAATCTCGCCGCCGTGTGCACGAACAATTCCGTAGCAAATGCTCAATCCCAGCCCCGTACCTTTGCCCGGCTGTTTCGTTGTATAGAACGGATCAAAAATATGCTGCGGATCTGCGATTCCCGTACCGTTATCAGTGACCACCACTTGCACGCTATTCCCGTCCCGCTCCGTGCGAATAGAAATGCGCCCGCGCCGCCCGCTTTCTTGCACCGCGTCGTAAGCGTTGTTAAGAATATTCAAAAAAACCTGCTGCAGCTGTTGCGCGTCGCCCAGCGCAGGCTCAAGCGACTCGTCGAACTCTTCGCTTACCTCGACGCCATGGCTTGCAAAATCATAGCTGCGCAGCTTGATTGTTTGCCGCAACACGGTGTTCACCTGGACGGGCTCGCGCTGCACCGGCCGCTGCCGCGCGAAACTCAATAAATCCTGCACGATATCCTTAGTTCTCTGCGTCTCCTGCAAAATAATCTGTAAATCTTCGCGTGCCGAAACGGGCACGTCCGGATTCTCCAGCAACAAGTCGGTGAATCCAAGAATCGCTGCAAGAGGATTATTTACTTCGTGCGCTACGCCGGAAACCAATCGCCCAATCGTCGCCATTCTTTCCGAGTGCGCCAGCTTGGCCTGCAGCAGCACCGCATCTGTAATGTCCGTCATCACCACGACCAGGTTGTTCACCGCGCTCTGCTCATCACGCATTGGGCTCAGGCTGATGGAAAAGTGCCCCATCGTTCCGTCGCTTCGCCTCACCTGCAGCTCCAGATTCTCTACTTGCTGTCCATTCGCGGTAGTCTCGAGCGCCGCCTCGAAATCATTCCGGTGAGACGGTTCCACCCAATCCACCAGCCGGTGTCCTATCAACTCATTTTCCCGGTATCCCGCCTCGTAACACCGGCGGTTGGCGTAGCTAATCAGCCCCGCCGTGTCCAGCACCAGAATCATGCTCTGCGTGGTATTGAGAATTTTCTGGTTGAAGTCGCGCTCGCGTTGCAGCTGCGATTGAAACGACTTCTGCTCAGTCACATCCAGCATCAACCCGCGAATCTGCGCGATGCGGCCCTGTGCATCCCGCACGGCCGTAATATTCTGCAGGGTATGGAGCAGCGCGCCATCTTTGCGTCGAAGCGTCTCCTCATAATTCCGCAGCACTCCGCGCTCAGCGAGTCCCTGCAAAAATCGCTCGCGTGCCGCCGGCGCAGGATAAAGATGCGGGCTCACGTCTGAGCTCAGCATTTCCTCGCGCGAAGCATAGCCTAGCATTCGCACCATGGCGTCATTTACGTCGAGGAAACGCCCGTCAGGCGTCGCAAAAAACAACCCTTCCTGAATACTGTCAAAAAGCTCCCGATACTTTCGCTCAGCCTCGCGCCGGTCCGTAATGTCCTTTAGGACGTGGATCGTTCGCGTGTCATCCTCTACTACTCCCGGCGCGCGCGAAGTTGATACCAGAAAGATGCGCTCCGCCGATGCCGCCACGTATTCCTCGCGCGGCCGCTGCGTATCGCGGCAAAAAGGGCAGGGAAGGTCGCTGCCGGTTTCCGCGATCTGGCGCAACCCGCTCATCGCCTCGCCCACCAACGCTACAGGCGGTACCCCGAGGTGCGAGGCCAGCGAACGGTTCGTACGCAAAATTTTCCATGCGCGGTCGTGCACAACAATGTAGTCGCTGATGGCGTCAATATCTTCAACCCACTGACGCTTCGACTTCTCCAACTGCGAGAACCGCCTGAAATTTTCCAGCGACAACGCCGCGTGGCTTGCCAAGGCGTGCAGCAACTTCTTCTCTTTGGCGTCCAAACTCTTTCGCCGCCGCAACAAGCACAACATCCCAAGCCGTTCTCCATCGCTCGCGCTCACCGGCACAAACACCGCGCTCGTCGGGGCAGAGTTGCGTTCAGACTCCTCGGCCTCCCCCGTCGGCAGCGCTCTGACAGCCGCAGCAACTCGATTTTCACGTGCGGACGAGATAATCCAGCTCTTCAGCGCCCCGCTTATCGCGTTTTCGTTATCGCTTGCGGAATACAGATCAGTCTCACGCCCGCGGAATACTGCCACCCCGCCCCACGCCGAATCGAGCATCCGAGCTGCGCGCCTTGCAAACCGCTCCAGGAATTCAGGAAGTTGCCGCGACTGCGCGGCGTCCACCGCCAACTCCATCAATTCGTCCGCCTGCTTCGAGGAGGGAGGCACAGCGGCAGCCTTATTCAACCGAGTGATCAAATGCGGAGGCCCGATAGGTTTCGTTTGTCGCATCGCGGGTTAGGGGTGGACGCGCGTCTCAAGTTGATTTCAAGCGTTCACTAACACCCTAACGACCATTCTCATTCTGAGTCAATCGCCGTTCTCACGCGCGTTGCCGAATCGTCCACTCTTGTCGCTTCGATTAAGTCGATATCGTCTCAGCCTGAGACCTCAAGTCAAACACATCACGCCAGCTGAGACACGCGCGCTCTTCGTCAGCATTCCTCTTCGCGCAAGAAAACTTCACTAACTCCTCATTCTACGCCACTTGCCGCTCTCTCCCGTTTCGGACTCATCTCCTAGCGAGCGATTCCCACGGTGGCACCCGACGTGCCTTCTCTACCGCGGGGTTTCCCTATTCATGAGAGGGGTGGTGTCAATGAGGTCCGAGTGGAGATGGAGAAAGTTTGTGCGTGGAGCCGCAGTGGCTGCCGTCGGTCTGTGCTTGGGGGGCGCTGCTCTGGCGCAAACAGGAACGACTGACGAGGGAAAGCGCAAGGTCAAGTCCAAGGTCTCTCCCGCCTATCCGGAACTTGCCAAGCGCATGAGTGTCACAGGCAAGGTCAAGATTGAAGTTGTGATTACGCCGGACGGCCGCGTCAAGAGCACTCGCGTGATTGGCGGTCATCCGCTGCTTGTTCAATCCTGCCAGGATGCGGTCAAGGAGTGGAGATTTGCGGCTGCGCCGGAAGAAACCACGCAGATCGTCGAATTTGAGTTCAACGCCGGGGCAAATTAAGGGAATCGCAGAAAACGGCAGGAGCGGTTTACACCAAATCGCGTCGCCGGGGTGAGTGGAGGCATTTGGCAATGACGATCGGGAAAAGGCTTTACTTAGGGTTTGGGGCAATCCTGATAATTTTGGGTTTGCTGTTCTTTATCAACATTGGCGCGGGCTATCGGGAACAGACCGCCCGCAAAGACGCGACGGCCGCGCTCGAAAACGTGCGCACCATCGAGTCGGTGCGCTACCAAATCATGTTGAACCGCCACAACATGGACAATTTCCTTTTGAGCGGCGATCCCCGCGACGAAGAGAAGGTCAACAAAGGCTTCAGCGACATCAACGACCTAATCAAGCGCGGTCAATCGCAAACCACGAGCGATAGCGTCAAGACTGCCCTTATTCAAGTCGAAAGCACCGAAGCAAGCTGGGCGGACAATTTTGCCAAGCCGCTTCTCGCCAAGCGCCACCAAGTCGATTCCGGTGACGCTACCGTGTCCGACCTTCAAATCTTCTATTTGCAGAAAGATCCGGCATCCTGGCTTACAAAATCCTCGGTAGTCCTCGATCAAACCAGCTCGGACATTACCAAGTCCCTGGATGAAACGTCGAAGTCTGCCGAACGTGCCAGTTATATCAGTTTCGGCTTTACTACCTTCGGCACACTCGCCGCTTGTCTCGTCGGTATCTTCGCGGCTATTAAGACTGCCAAGTCCATCAGCGAGCCGCTCACTCATCTCATCACCGTCGCGCGCGAAATTGGCGATTCCGGCGACCTCGATCAGAACATCGACATTCATCGCAACGATGAAATAGGCGCCCTGGCTACTACTTTCAACAACATGGTTGCCTACTTGAAAGAAATGGCCAGCGTTTCCATGGCCGTCGCGGAAGGCGATCTCAGCGTGGAAGTTGTCCCGCGCTCCAAGCGCGACACCCTTGGCAACGCGTTCCTTCGTATGTCTCATGGCCTCCAGGAATTGGTTCGCACGACGCGCGATTCCGCTGGGCAAGTCTCCGCAGGCTCTAATCAGGTTGCAGGCGCGGCTGATGAATCCGCAAAGGTCAGCGTCCAGGCGTCCTCCGCCATTGAAGAAGTCACTAGCACGATGCACGAGATGAGCATCAACGTGCAAAACGTTGTGAAGAACACGCAAGTGCAAGCTTCCAGCGTTGCGGAAACCTCTGCGTCCATCGATCAGATGGTCACTTCCATTCAGCGCGTCGCAGACACCGCAAAGGTCCTCCTCGATATCGCCAATCGTTCCCGCGAAGAAGTCGTCACCGGTATCCAGACCATGGAAAAAGCCACCGACGGCCTCAATCGCACCAACAAAGCGATACAATCCTCAGCGGAAATCATCAACATTCTCGGCCATCGCGCTGATGACATCGGCAAAATCATCGAAGTCATTGACGATCTTGCGGAACAAACCAACCTTCTTGCCTTGAACGCGGCCATTGAAGCGGCCCGCGCGGGTGAGCACGGTTTGGGGTTCGCGGTCGTCGCCGACGAAGTTCGCAAACTCGCCGAAAAATCGACGCAATCCACCAAGGAAATCGCCGACCTTATTCAGAGCATTCAGCGCGAAGCGCGCCAGGCCGTCGAAAACATGGAGCGCAGCACGCGCATCGTGGAAGAGGGCCTAAGCCTCGGCAACGAGCTCGGCACCGCCTTGCACAAAATTTCCAACGTCGTTACTGAGGTTTACAAGTTCTCCCAGGAAATCGGCGCCGCCACCAACGAACAGTCCGTCGGCTCTTCTCAAATCGCCAAAGCCACCAGTCGCCTGACCGAAATCACTCAGGAGATTAACTCCGCCGTCGAAGAGCAGGCTTCCGGTGCGCAAGCCGTTGTCCGCGCCATGGACAAAATGCGCGAACTCGTGCAGCAATCGGCATCCAGTTCCACTGAACTCTCTGCCGCCGCCGAACAGATGCTCAAACTTTCCCGCAACCTGCTCGATAGCATGGACCGCTTCGTCCTCGATCGTTCCGCACAGGGCCAAGGCCGGGGCCGCCATTCAGAACAAGGACAAGGCGGACAGCGTCGCGGGCATCAGAATCAGGGTTCCGGCCGTGAACGAGAGTCGGAATATGCCGAACTCGTGCGTTCCTAAGGAGTCGGAGATCGCTTGATGGAAAAGGAATTACAAATCGTCGGTTTCCGTATCGGAAATGAAACGTACGGCGTGCGTATCGGCGCCGTGCGCGAGATAGTCCGCGTCCCGGAAATCACGGCCGTCCCGAGCGCGCCCGATACGGTCGAAGGTGTAATCAATTTGCGCGGAAAAATTATCCCCGTAATGGATTTGCGCAAACGGTTTGGCCATACCGAGATCAGTTCGGACAAGAAGAACCGCATTTTAGTCGTCGAACTGGATAACAAGCTGCTGGGCCTGATCGTCAATTCCGCTTCGGAAGTTTTGAAGATTCCGCCATCCGATATAGAAGCCCCCGGCTCCGTTTTTGCTGATGGCGAGTCCGGATACGTGACCGGAGTCGGCAAACTAAAAGGACGTCTCATCATTTTGTTGGATATTTCCAAGCTTTTGCATCGGCCGGAGCTCAAACGACTCGAGGAGGCCGCGGAAACCGTCGCCACTGCAAAGTAGCGCTGTCCCCAATCGCATCGGGGACAACCGAAATGCCGGACTGCCGCTTATTTCATGGGAACGATAACTGCCCAGATTCAACTCACCGAAGCTGAACTGAAGTTATTGCAAACACTGGTCTATCAGGAATGCGGCATGTTCTTCGACGAGCGCCGCTCGCATTTCTTGAAAGACCGCCTCCAGCGGAGGCTTAAGGTCTGTCAGCTCGATTCTTTTTATAGCTACTACCGACTGCTGACCAGCCGCGAAGGCCGCGCCGAGCTCGCTCTGCTGCTCGAAAATCTCACCGTCAACGAGACCAGTTTCTTCCGGAACAAGCCGCAGCTTGAACTTCTGCAAAAAACAGTCTTGGAAGATTTGCTCCGCAAAAAGCAGGAACGCCGCGACTGGAATCTTCGCGTGTGGAGCGCAGGCTGTTCTGCTGGTCAGGAGCCCTACTCCGTTGCGATTTTGATCTGCGACGCGCTTGCTTACTACTACTTGCGCAACCCGCTACCTTTCGATATGCCGTCACCCAAGCCGCTGATTCCTCCGCCCTGGAAACTGGAAATCGTCGCTTCAGACATCAGCTATGCGAGTCTCCGCGTTGGCCAGGAAGGCGTCTACACGGAGCAGCAAATGGAGCCGGTGGATTACACTTGCCGCCTGCGGTATTTCGAGAAGTCCGGCGACAAATACAGCATCAAGCCCCAGCTAAAGCAACTTGTTCAGTTCGACTTCCACAATCTCAAGACCGAATTTTTGCCGCGCCGCAACGACATCATTCTCTGCCGCAACGTCATGATCTATTTCGATGAAGCCGAACAAAAGCGCCTTATCGAAAAGTTCTGGCACTGCTTGAATCCCGGCGGCTATCTTTTCGTCGGGCATGCGGAGAGTCTTTTCGGCTTGACGCAAAAATTCCGCATGGTGCACCTCAACAACGGGACTGCATATCAACGCGTGGAGGCGAATTCTTGAGCAGGCCTCCCGAAGATCGCAATCCGGAGCTTCACGCTATCTTTTTTGAAAGCGCGAATGAGCTGCTGCAATCGCTCAATGAAGCCGGGCTTGAACTCGAGGCGCATCCCGCCGACGAGGAAGTGATTCGTCGCGTCCGTCGCGCCGTGCATACGCTCAAGGGTGATTCGGCGGCCTGTGGTTTTAACAAGCTAAGCGAACTGGCCCACGAACTTGAAGATATCCTCACTCCTCAAGTCGCGCAGAAATACGGCTCCCGATTCGCCGAGGTCGTTCTCGCCGCTGCCGATTCGTTCGAAGCGATGCTTTCTTCTTACCAGCGTGGGAAGAAGCTTCCGTCGCTCGAAAAGTTGCGCGCCCTGATCCGCGGACTCCTGGTCGATGTGGCCAACACGCCCGTCGAAGCTCCACAACCGCCGTCGGCAGTGCCCGCGACTTTTGCCTGGACCGAATACGAACAGCTCATGATTTCCGAGGCCGTCCACCGGGGCGAAACCGTTTACAACGTGGCGCTTCGCATCGATCCAGACAGCCTCATGCGCGCCGCGGCCTTTCAGCTCATTCGAAACGTCCTCCATGGCTGCGGCACTTTGATCGCGCTCCGCCCGGAAGACAATCTCGCCGCCGCAACAGTTGAAATTGTTGAGGCCGCAATCGCCAGCACTCAGACCGAAGAAGCCATTAAAAAACGCTGCCGCATTCCAAGCATCGTGACGGACGTTCGCATCGAGCGCGCCACTAACGCCCTGACGCCCGAACATGAGCTTCTCGGCGATCTGCTGGACGCCCAGGCGGCGCAAGTTGTCGCCAACCCCGTAGAGAATGGTGACGCGAGCGATGCCGCGAAATCCGGCCAAGCTGCCTCCGCTGTGGCCGCCGTCACTGAAAGCACTCTTCGTGTCGATGCCAGTCGCATCGATGCCGTCATGAATCTCGTCGGCGAACTAATCATCGGCAAGTCCATGCTCCATCGTGCGCTCACTGAATTTGACCAGCGCCACGCGCGCGATCCTCTCCGCGCAAAGCTCGCCGATGCCATGGGCTTTCAATCTCGCGTGCTAGACGAACTCCACAAATGCGTCCTCAAAATTCGCATGGTGCCGGTCGAGCAACTCTTCCGTCGGTTTCCTCGCGTCGTTCGCGATGTTGCCAAGCAATGCGGCAAGGATGTTGCGCTGGACATCTCCGGACAGCACACCGATCTCGATAAAAGTATTCTCGATTCCCTCGGCGAGCCGCTAATGCATCTCGTGCGAAACGCCGTCGATCACGGCATCGAGCCCGCCGACGAACGGCTCACCGCCGGCAAGCCCGCTCGCGGCACCGTTTATCTCAAGGCTTACCATCAAGGCACGCAGGTCGTCATCGAAGTCCGCGACGATGGCCGCGGCATCGATCCCGCGCACGTTCGGCAACAAGCCGTGAAGCAGGGAATTGTCAAACCCGAAGAAGCCGCGCGCCTTACCGACTCGGAAGCTCTCAACCTTATTTTCGAGGCTGGCTTTAGCACCGCTACCGAGGTCACCGAAGTTTCCGGCCGTGGCGTGGGAATGGACGTCGTGCGCAGTGTTTTGGACAAGCTAAAGGGCACAGTCCACATCTCCACCGAGAAAACGCGTGGCACGACCTTTCAACTCCGTGCCCCGTTGACTCTCGCCAGCATTCAGACTTTGCTTTTCCGTGTAGGTGGCCGCCTATTTGCTGTCCCACTCTCGTCCGTCGTCGAGATCTCCCGCATCAATGAGCAGGAGATTCACCGCATCGACCAACGCGAAGTGCTCCGCCTCCGCGACCAAATTCTCACGCTCGTCCGGCTCGAACATCTCAGCCGGCTTCACTCGATCGACACTGAACCCGCGAAAAAGAAGCACTTCGTCATTGTGATAGGCGCCGCCGAAAAACGTTTTGGCCTCGTCGTGGACAGCATGGTCGGCGAAGAAGAGCTGGTGATCAAGGCTCTACCGAGCGACATCATCACAAGCGATCTCGTAAGCGGCGCTTCCATTCTCGGCGATGGCACTGTCGTACTCATCCTCAATGTGCCGGCCGTCCTTTCGCGCCTCTCTCGCGCCGTTCCTCTGGGAGCCATCGCATGAGCGCCCGCATCCGAGTTCTCGTCGTTGATGATTCCGCTCTGATGCGGAAGCTCATTCCCGCTGTTCTGGCACGCGACCCCTCGATCGAAGTCGTCGGCACGGCCATGGACGGCGCTTTCGCGCTGAAAAAAATCGAAGAGCTGCATCCTGACGTCGTCACTCTCGATCTCGAAATGCCCCGCATGGACGGCATGGAAACTCTCCGCCTCATCATGCGCCGCGCTCCTATGCCGGTCGTTCTATTCAGCACTCATTCGAAAGAGGGTGGCTACGCTACTCTCAAAGCTCTTGCTCTCGGCGCCATCGATTTTGTCCAGAAGCCGCAGGACGCCGCTGCTGGGCATCTCGAATCCGTCGCAGACCAGCTAATCGAAAAAATTAAAGTCGCCAAGCGCGCCGCCGGACGAAAATTGCCCGCCGCCGTCGTTTCCGACGATCCTCCCAAAGGGAAAAAGAAAAATCATTCGGCGCTTCCCCCGAACCGTATCATCGCCATCGGCATTTCCACGGGAGGCCCGAACGCCCTCCAATATGTTCTTTCGCAGATTCCCGCGGATTTCCCGGCGAGCATTCTGATCGTTCAGCACATGCCCGAAGGCTTCACGGAAATGTTCGCCAAGCGCCTCGACGAATGCTGCCCCATCGAGGTGCAGGAGGCGCGCTCCGGCGATCTTCTCGTTGCCGGCCGCGTTTTGATCTGCCCCGGCAATCGTCACATCATGGTCCGTCGCATGCCCCGTGGTGATATGGCCGTTTTATCTGACGGCTCGCCCGTCAATGGTCACCGCCCCTCGGCCGATGTTCTCTTTCATTCCGTGGCACAGCAATTTGGCCCGACCGCGGTGGGTCTGTTGATGACCGGCATGGGGGAAGATGGCGCCGAAGGTCTCGGCGCTCTGAAAGCTGCCGGTGGCGTGACCATCGCGCAAAGCGAAGACACGTGCGTCGTCAGCGGCATGCCTCGCGCCGCCATCTCCAAGGGCTATGCCGACAAAGTGATTCCGCTGGAAAGTATCGCCGCGTTCCTGGTGCAAAACTACGGCGGAGACCGCTCCAGTTCAGAAAAATTTGAGAAGAACGAAAATAACGATAAGCACGAGAAATCTGAAAGGACACCCGTTTCTTCCCATCGCACTTAACACCGTGCCGGGAGAAGGAGAAGGCTATGCAACAATTCGCCGCTCTGTTACGAAAAGACAATCAGCCCGTTCGCTATCTAGTGGTGGACGACTCCGTCTTCGCCCGCAAGAACATTATCAAGATGATTGAGATGTTCGGCGGCGAAGTCGCCGGAGAAGCTGGCGACGGCCTCACCGCCATCGCGGAGTTCAATCGCACCAAGCCGGACATCGTGCTCATGGACATCACCATGCCGCAGATGGAAGGCATCGAGGCCGTCGAGCGCATCGTTCGCCAGCATGGCGAAGCGCGCATCGTCATGGTTTCGTCGGTGGGCTACCAGGAAAACATTCTGGCAGCGCTCCAAAAAGGCGCGAAACACTTCGTGCAAAAACCCGTTAAGCCCGAAGTCCTTTACGAAATTCTCCGTTATGTTCTCAGTGACGATCCCAACGCCGCAGGCGCGCCCGTCGCCTTCGCAGGAGAGCACCGCGCATGAGAATGGAACTCATTCAGCCGTTCATTAACGCCGCCGACGCCGTCTTTGCCGAATCGCTGCAGGCGCCGACGAAAATCCTCGACCTCTCCATGGACGAAAACACCTATCGCCGCAAAGGCGTAGCCGCGCTCATCGCCATCAAAGGCGACATCGAAGGCCGCGTCATCCTCGATCTTTCGCCGGAAGTCGCCATGAAAGTCGCCAGCCATCTCGCCGGCGAAGAAGTCCCCAGCAGCGAACAAGTCGTCCGCGAAACCGTCTGCGAGCTCGCCAACATGGTGATCGGAAATTCCGTAACTCTTCTCAACGATCAAGGTTTTCGCTTCAAAGTTTTTCCGCCAGAAATGCACATGAACGAAGAAGGCCTTTCCGGCAGCCAGGACACCGAAGCCATGGTCATCGCCATCGAAACCCCCTGCGGCCAAGCCTATCTCAACATTTCCATGCACTACCTCCATCGCCGCCGCCACGAGCGCGACATCGCCAACGTAATGGATTAGCTTGCATTTGAATATGTAGGGGCACAGCATGCTGTGCCCTAGCTTGGCAGGATTGATGCCTGTTCATGCTCTGGGTTTTCCGCCGCCGTATTTTTGAGTGATTTTCCTGCCAGAAAAAAAGAACCGCGAAGAGTTACCGCAACGCAATTGCTTATCCGAATTAATCCGCCGAATCGCTAGGCGGCCGAATATAAGCCGCTCCATGCCTATACAGTCCCGCCGCCGGAATCGCCTGCGAAAATACAATCCGTATCGGCACAAAAATAGCACCACTCCCCGGCGTAAACGGCACGGCCACTTCCACCCGCGATCCTTCCGGATATTCGTTCCGGCTCCGGAAACTCAACCCGCCCTTAGACAAATCCTCGCAAACCGCCACTTCCTCCTGAAATCCCCTCCGCCGAATGCACGCCAAAACGCGCGCCTTCACTCGCGTCCGATTCCGTCGCGGTATCATGCGCTCTTCAACCGACTGCGCATGCCCGGCGCCCGGTTCCGCCGTCTTCATTTCTGATTGCGCCTCGATCCAAATCGAAGGCGTATCGCAATGCTTGCAAAGCCGCGCCACGCATTTCCGCACTTCAAACGACTTTAATTCCATCTCATTCAAATAAACCACTTCGCGCCTCTGGCAAAATCCGCACTCCATCAACAATCTCGCCAGCGCTTCATCCGCCTTGTACGGAGCAGGGAAGTCGATGTCCCAGAAATCCGCTCTCGGCTCCGTGATCTGAATCGCATACAAAAATCCGTCAGGCTCCTGATCGATTTCCGCCATAACGCGCGCCCGCGTCGTCTTCACCAGATCGCCTTCCATCCGCCGCAGCGTAATTTCCTGTCCTGCCGTCAGCTTCTCGTCCAGGCGCAGAACTCCGCCATTGCGGCTCACCAGAAGCGTCTCCGCGATGTGCTTCACTGCCTCTCCCGCGCTCGTCGTCCAGGATGCCTCCACGGGCATCCGAAAATTCACGCGGTCGCTCTGCCGAAGTCCGTCGCTGCGCATGGTTTCGTTTAGCATAGGAGAAATCTGCAATTTCAGACTAGCACCCTACGACTTCGCCATTCCGCTGGCGTCACGTCCCTTTGTCGTACCAACTAATATCTCGCATTCCTCCCGTCCGAGCCCCGCTCCTCAATCACGCGCGTAGCAAGGTCCTTTGTAGGGGCGCGCTTCAGCGCGTCCTCCAGGTCCTACGCTATACCCTGTTGCCTTTTTCGCTCAACTTCCGCTCGCAATTTCCCCTATTTTTCGCCTTCTCTGGCACCCTTGTTAGGTAGAAGGGGAACGCTCCGACGGTCATTCCCGACTCTCTCTTCCCCGGTTTAACTAACAGTGGGCAACGTTATCACCATGAACGACCGAACCGCCGATGGGGTGTCGCACAAAGTTAGCCTGCGAGACCGCCGTTACGCTATTCGCTTTCCATTTGCAGCCGACGCGGAAGTCCTCGACCTCGAATCCGGCGTTCGCTGCGACGGTATTACTTCGGACCTCTCTCTCGGCGGCTGTTTCGTCTGCACCAGCAAGCCTCTCGCTGTAAAGTCTCGCACCCGCGTCACACTCACGCGCAAAGGCGAAACCGTCCAAGCCCTGGCCATGGTCCGCATCGTCAAACCTCGCATTGGCATGGGCGTCGAATTCCTTGACATCGAATCCGCCTCCAACTCCACTCTTTCCCGCTGGCTAGAACAACTCCGCCGCGAGCGCTAAAAGTTCGGCAAAATTCCTGGATAATCTCCCCGTCTGCGGCAACCCAGGTCCTTTCTTTCCTGGTTATTACTGAAATATGAAAATTCGCTAATAGGATTGACTTTCCCCATCCGCGGAATACTATCGGTTGCACTGTCTTCGGGCTCGATCCGGAGACCGTGTAAGGGGTGATCTCAATGATCGGAAAGCTAGTTGCATGTGTATTTGCAGGCGCAGTCGCTCTCTTGTTATCCGCGGGACTTAGTTCCGCACAGCAGGGACCAAGCCCAACATCTGGGGGGCGCGTCATGGTTCCCAAATCCAGCATTGCTGAACCAGGCGACGCCGGAGTGAAAGCCCACACGCATCTCCGACTCTTCGTTCCACCAGTTGGAATGAACTTCGGTCCAGTAGCCCGGCCCAACGAACTTGAGCCTTTCCCAGGCGCCTTCTTTGAAACCCCAGCTTCGATCGGCTGTATCTATCACCTCGTTCAACGCGAGGTGCCAGGCTGCAATCCGGACGTCACTACTGAGAATCCTAATATCGGCAAAGGTGCTGGAGCGATTGCCCTCATCGAGGGCTTTGACGATCCCACGGCTGCCGCGGATCTCGCAATTTTCTCTGCACAATTTGGACTGCCCCACGCGAATTTGACTGTGACATACCTCACCGGCACGGAGCCTGGGCTGGATCCCACCGGCGGTTTTCACCTCGAAACTGCTTTGGACCTGCAATGGGCTCACGCGATGGCCCCGCAAGCCAAACTCTTCTTGATCGAAGCCCCCGACAATGGCCTCGTCAACCTGTTTGACGCTGCTCGGCTTGGCGCCAGTTTGGTGGCGGCCGCTGGCGGTGGCGAAGTTTCTATGAGCTTTGGAACTGGCGAATTCGGCGCCGAAACCGAGTTCGACCCCTTTTTCGTTTTCCCCGGTGTCGTTTTCTTTGCTTCCTCCGGCGACAGCGCAGGCACCGGATATCCCAGCGTTTCTCCCAACGTAGTCTCGGCGGGCGGCACGAGTATCTCGCGCAGCCCGAACACGGGTAACTTCATTATTGAGAACACTTGGCAGGACGCCGGCGGCGGCTCCAGTCTGGTTGAGCCTCGCCCTTCGTTCCAGGACGGTGTCCGCTTTATCGTCGGTAATTTTCGCGGCACGCCGGATCTTTCCTTCGACGCCAACCCGGCAACAGGCGTCTGGGTATACGATAACAACCCTGTTTTCGGACCGCCTGGCTGGTTCGTCGTCGGCGGTACCAGCGTTTCTTCACCATCCCTCGCTGGGATCGTGAATGCCGCCGGTAGCTTTCGCAGTTCCAGCCAGGACGAAAACCGCGAACTCTATAACCACATCTTCGGCGGTTCCTTCAACGACATCGTTTACGGCACGTGCGGCGAACACGCCGTCTTCGCCTTCCTTGGCTATGACGCCTGCACCGGCATCGGCTCACCCGATAGCCTTCGCAACAAATAACCCGTGCGGGCCTGATCCCGCTTTTCAACTTAGGCTGGCTCGTCCTAGGCAAGGGGCTCTCATCACAGAGAGCCCTTCGCTTTTTCGGCCAGCCATCTGGTACTCTCGGCGGACGAACATGCCGCTGGTCTCCATCACCCGTCTCCGCATACGTTCCTGGCGCTTTCTGCCCGGTTTCTTTTTCTATGCCTTCCAAACCACGCGGCAGGCCGCGCGTTCCGACGGCAATCTCGCCACCAGGATACTGCGCGATCACCATCACACCTTCTGGACGGCGACCATCTGGACCTCTGACGTGGAGATGAAGCGATTCATGCTCGCCGGAGCCCACGGACGCGCCATGCGCAAACTCCTCCACTGGTGCGACGAAGCCGCGCTAGTTCACTGGACTCAGGATAACGCCGCCATCCCCTCGTGGCCCGAAGCCCACGCCCGCCTGCAAACAGAAGGAAGACCCTCCAAAGTGAGCCATCCGTCTTCCACCCACACCGCCCACAAATTTCCTGACCCGCACGTTAGATCTGGGGGAGAAGTAAATTTAAAATAGGACGACACTCCCTGTGGGAAGGGCATGGGGTGCCCCACGCGTCGGCCTTACGTGTGGGGCTTTTGACTTTTCCACGTATTTCTATCTTTCCGTCCACCGCTCCTGCCAAATTAAGGCCGGGTGTCGAGTGGGTGTTTGCTCTTCTCGTAAAATTCGTTCTGAATCTTCAAACTCTGGTCGTCAGCTTTGGCCGCCCGGAGGGCTTCGACAATGGCCTCGATCCAATTCTTCATGTTCCATTCGCCAAGCTCTTTGGTGGCGACGGAGCCGTCACCGGAATAATGGTTCGGGAATCGTGCGTACCACCAGATTCCCGTGTACACGTCTTCCGGCAAATTCACGCGCTTCTGGTCAGCGCCCGATTCGCTCGCCGCACGATCCAGATGCACAAGGTCCGGATGCGAAACCATGGTATTCGACGTTTCATTTTCCCCGGCGTGGTAGTCGATTCCCGTGGATTTCTTAGCAGGACCGCCCGGCGTGCTTCGTTCTCCGACGATCACATAAACGACGTAGTCGTGCGGCTTATCCATCTGCGATTGCGCAAAAAGGGGGAGCAGGTATTCATTGCCACCGTGGCCATTCACGATAAGGATTTTCTTGCACCCGTTGCGCGCCATCTCGTCGGTCGTCTCTTGGAGCAATTTCAGCTGCAGATCCAAACTGTACGCCACGGTTCCGGGTTCGTGCTTCGCCTCAAAAATTTGTCCGAAATAATACTCAGGGAACACGACCGCGTATTCCTGCGCCACCGCTTGCAGCGAAGCGTAGCGCACGTTCAGCAAATCCGTTCCGAGCGGCAAGTGCGGTCCGTGCTTCTCCAAAATGCCGAAGGGCAGCAAACACGTTCCTTTCGATTGCAAAACGCCCAGCCGAAAATCGGCCGCCGTCAATTCCTCCCATTTCGGCGAGAGCTTCGACTGCGATCGAGCGCCACTCGCTCCAAGCAAGACGATCGCTCCAAACAACACGCTTGCGGTGATCAGTTTGTGTGCAAATGCCAGCGTCCCACGACGAATCATTTTCCATGCCTCCCCATCGCCGCGGATTCTACCGCCAGGAGGACGAAAGCGCACTCTTAAACCGATTTTATGAAAGGATTTGAAATCCCAACGAGGGACGCAGCCGTGGAACTATTGTTTGGTGTAGGCGGGTGCCGGACGCATCGCTTTTATACATGGGGTCTTTGACTCTTCCTCGCATTTCCACAGCCATATCAAATCAGTTAGCCCCCGCCCAACTCCTTAAAATCCTTCAACTTCCGCGAGCGCCGTTCGAATAGCATATCAGTAATCAAGAAAACTATTGACAATCAGTAACCGCCTCTGCTACCATTCGCTATGTTTCGCCCACGCTCCGCCTTTCCTTCCAAATCTGCCGCTGTTCCTTCTTCTTCTGATCTCTGCGCACTCCGTGTCTCTGCGTTTAGCTCTCTTTCTTTGTCCTCTTTCCACATCCTTCAAAGCTTCCAACGTTCAACCTTGTCACGCGTTATCTCCCTTGGAATGCGCACTTACGCAAAATACACTCCTAACCCCTTTAGAATGCGCAGTTTCAAAACGCAGGACTTAAAACCCTTTAGAATGTGCAGTTCCAAAAAAACCGGGGTAGGGGAGCGGTCATCGTCGACTAGCTATCCGATCGAACTCGGAGTCTTCATTTGGCGTAGCCCGGGCCGTACAGAATTTTGCCGGGGCGCAAACCGGTGTGCTTGCCATGATCGATCACCACCTGGCCGTTCACGATCACGAAATCGATTCCGTCAGGCGTCACATCCGGATGGTCGTAGGTAGAGCGATCTTGAATTTTGTCGTAGTCGAAGATGACGACGTCGGCCCAGATGCCTTCGCGAATCAGTCCGCGGTCGGCGATGCGCATGCGCGTAGCGGGCCAGGAAGTCATCTTTCGGATGGCATCTTCGAGCGTCAGAGTGTGCGTCTCGCGAACGTAGCGTGCGATCACGCGAGGAAAATTTCCGTAGCTGCGCGGGTGAGCGAGCCCCAACGCATCGTCGCCGCCGAGTGTAAGTGCCGTTCCAGCGTCGCTGCCGATACTGGTCCAGGGAAATTTGAGAGCGGTCTCGATGTCTTGCTCGCTCATCATGTGATAAATCGCAAGGACGCGTCCGGTTTTTGCTTGCGCGACAAAATCGAACGCGGTGTCTGCAGGATCCTTGTTGAGTTCTTTTGCGATGTCCGCGATCGAGCGTCCTTGATATTTCGCATTGTCGGAATTCTGCGCATTGACTAGAACGACGTTTTGCCAACCGCCAGATGCTTCGATGATGTTCCACCAGCCCGGCGAGCCGGTGACGATTTCCTTTTTAAGGCGGGCGCGAATTTCTGGATCGGCGAGGCGTTTGAGGAGGGCATCATTTCCGCCTTCGTGCGCCCAAGAAGGAATTGTTGCTTCCAAGCCAGTGCCGCCGGCGGTGTAGACGTAAAGATCGGCAGCGACGTCGACTCCTCTGGCACGAGCAGCGTCAATATGCCGGCCCGCCTCCTGCATCAAAGTGCCCCAGCCCGGGCTGTAGGCCGCTTTCATGTGAAAGACTTCGCCGGGCAAGCCGCCTTTTTCGGAGATCTCGATGAGTTCGTCGACCGATTGAACGAGTTCCTTGCCTTCGCCGCGCATGTGGCTGGCGTAAATGCCTCCGTACTTCGCAGCGACTTTGGCCATCTCGATGAGTTCCGGAGTTGTGGCATAGCTGCTGGGCGGATAGATCAAGGCAGTAGTCATGCCCATGGCGCCATTTTGCATCGCGGTATCAAGAATGGACTTCATTTTGGCAAGTTCGTCGGGCGTCGGCTGACGCGAGTCATAACCGAGCACGGCAATGCGTGCCTGCGTTTCGGAAAAGTAGCTGCCCCAGTTCAGACTGATGCCACTTTTTTCGAGGCTTGCCCAGAAGTCGCGAAGCTGTTCAGCAGGAACGGGAGTGCCGCCTTCGCCGCCAATCGCGGTGGTGACGCCTTCCATCAGTTTATTTTCGGCAAGGCCGTTCTTGGGAAGAGCGATGCCGGATTGATCCATCATGTCGATCCAGCCGGGAGAAACGTAGCGGCCATGCGCGTCGATTTCCGTACGGCCGTGGCCCTGAATTTTGCCAAGCTTAACGAACCGGCCGTCATTGATGGCGACGTCGGCGAAGATACAGGGATTCCCAGCGCCGTCAAGCACGCGGCCGCCGCGAATGACGATGTCGTACTCAAATGTTGCTGGAGTGGTTGTCTGAGCATGGGCAGGCGTGGGGAGGAAAGAACCAACCACAATGGCCATCAAAGAAAGAAAACAGTTCCTCGAACGCGGGATGCTCGTCTTGTTTTTCGTAAAAACCTCCTCGCCACATGCCAACTTCAGTCTGTAGGCAACAATCAAAGGTAAGACTCGGGGCGTTCAGGGCGTCCTGATATAGCTGGCGGACAGCTTGGCAATCAAGAAGAAGCGAGTGCCAAAGGAATGAGTCATCGAATGTTTCCAAATATGAAGAGACATTTGGGAAGGTGATCCGAGAGATGTTTTTCGAGCGTGTTTCTTCTCGCACCCTTGCACGCATTGAGACCGAATTCCGCTTGCCATGAAAGCGACTCCACTCTGTCATTCATCTTACTGCAACGCATGTTGCAGTAAGATAGAATGCGGATATTGCGCGTGAGTCTAGGGGCGCAGGGGTAGATTGTCAACTTTGTCCTTTGGCGTTTCACGGGTATTCTCTAGGGAGAAACATTTGTTGCGTTTGAGGTAGTATAAGAGGGCAAAGGAAAGATTGGCGCTGAAGCGGAAAATGAGGCATCTTGACAAGATGCAACGTACGTTGTATTTGCGTCGCTACTTTGTAGTCGGGGCTTAGCAAAGATTCAACAATTGGTTCGCGTGAACTGCTGAATGCACGCGAGAGGTCTGGATGAGTGAAGCAACAACATCGGCGGTGAAACAGGAAATCCACATCCGGGCGATGCAAGAGGCCCAGGAAATGGGCGTGTGTGTCGATTTGCAGCAGCGCATCTGGGGATACGCGCCGCTCGACACCGTGCCGGACCAGATTTTCATTGTGGCGAAGAAAACCGGTGGCCAGGTAATGACGGCGTACGAGGGAGATACTCCTGTGGGATTTGCTCTGGCCTTCGCGGCAATGCGTGAGGGACTGACGTATTTGCACTCGCACATGGTTGGCGTTGTGGAAGGCTATCAGAATCGGGGAGTCGGCCGGCTGCTAAAGCTGGCGCAGCGCGAGGATGCGCTCGAGCGTGGGATCAACTTGATCGAGTGGACGTTTGACCCGCTGCAGCTGAAGAACGCGCACTTTAATATTGAGAGGCTTGGGGCGATCGTACGGCACTACATCCCGAATCTTTACGGACGGACGACCAGCCCGTTGCACGCCGGCCTGCCGACGGATCGACTAGTGGCGGAGTGGTGGGTGCGCTCACAGCGGGTAGAGGATGTGCTGGCCGGCAAACGGCGCCCGACAGGTTCAGATTTCCAACAGATTGCGATCCCCGCTGACATTCGTCGAATCTGCCGTGATGAACCGTTGACTGCCGAGAAGATACAAACAAACGTGCGCGAGCAATTCCTTGCGAATATTGCCGAGGGCCGCGCCGCCGTGGGATTCGAGTTCAACAAGGAAAAGGGGACGTACCTTCTGGAGCGTTATGAAGATTGAATCCATTACATTGCGTGAAGTCCAAATGCGGCTAAAGGCGCCGTTTGAGACCAGCTTTGGCGTTTCGCACCACCGCAGAATTATTTTGGTCGAAGCAATCGCGGACGGAGTCAGCGGGTGGGGAGAAGTCACGGCTACGGAAACGCCGGGATACAACTCCGAGACTACCGATACGGCTTGGCATGTGATCTCCGATTTTGTTGCGCCAGCGCTGATTGGAAAGACGATTTCCGCTGCGTCGGATTGTCCAGGGCTGCTTGCCAGTATTCGCGGCCATGAAATGGCGAAGAGCGGAGTGGAAAATGCACTATGGGATGCGGAGGCGCAGCTCAAAGGAATTTCGCTTTCAAAGTTGCTCGGCGGGACGCTGGAGGAGATCGCGAGCGGAGTGTCGCTCGGAATTCGCGAGAGTCCGCAAGCTCTAGTGCGGCGCGTGGAAGAAGAATTGCGATCCGGATACCAGCGGATAAAACTCAAAATCAAGCCGGGGAAGGATCTCGATTACGTTGCGGCGGTTCGCAAGGAATTTCCGGACATTCTGCTTTCTGTTGACGCCAATTCTGCTTACCGTCTCGAAGACGCGGCGCATCTGCGAGAGCTGGACAAATTCAAGTTGCTGATGATGGAGCAGCCTTTGAACTGGGACGACATTTACGCGCACTCGAAACTGCAGTCCCAGATTCAAACCTCGATTTGCCTGGATGAATGCATCAATAATGCGCGACATGCGCTTACGGCCATCGAGCTGAAGGCCTGCCGAATTATTAACATCAAGCTCGGGCGCGTTGGCGGTCACAGCGAAGCGAAACGCGTAGAGCAAGTCTGCCGGACGCATTCCATTCCGGTGTGGTGCGGCGGAATGCTCGAGACAGGTATCGGCAGGGCCCACAACATTGCGATGTCAACGCTTACGGGCTTCACGCTTCCCGGAGATGTTTCGGCGAGCAAGCGTTATTGGCAGGAAGATATCATCGAGCCTGAGGTCGAAGTGACTTCGAAGGGCACGATTCACGTGCCGAAAACGCCGGGCATCGGATATACCGTGAGACGCGATCGAATCCAGCAGCTCACCGTACGAACAAACAATTGGAATAGCCAACTGACAGCGGCCTAAGCGTCAATGTTTCTGTGTTTCTGAGCCACGCCGCTACGGCGGCGTGGGAATGAACCATCCCTGCCAATCAAACGGATTGCCTGCTATCCTCTAAAACGCATTTCGGTCTAATAGGGTTGGAGTGCCTAAGCCGAGCACGCGCGAACGGGGAGCTGGACCTCGCGCGGCCGCTTTTGCAGTCAAACGTAATGCCGATTTTCTCAGGAAAAATTGGAAGGGAAAGACTATGAAACGCCTCGTTGCGGTGGCGATGTGGGGTCTGTTCGCGAGTTCGGTAGTTCTGGCGCAGAGGCTACCGGAAAATGTCGTGCCTGATTCCTACGACTTAAAATTCGAACCTGACCTTGCGAGCGCGACATTCGCCGGCGACGAGACGATTCACGTACATCTGCAAAAGGGCGCTACCGCCATCGTCCTGAATTCGGCGGAGATTGAGTTTAAGGAAGTATGGATTGGGTCGGCCGATTTCAAACAGGCCGCGGCAATTTCCAAGGATGAAAAAAACGAGACAGCGACTTTGACCGTGCCGAGCATGGTTCCGGCAGGGCCGGCCGACATTCACATTCGTTTCACTGGAATATTGAACGACAAGCTTCGCGGATTTTATTTGAGCCAAACTGCGCGGCGGCGCTATGCGGTGACGCAGTTTGAGGCGACGGATGCGCGGCGGGCGTTCCCGTCTTTCGATGAGCCGGCCTACAAGGCCGTATTCCGCATCACGCTGGTGATAGACAAAGGCGATACGGCGATATCGAACGGCAAAATTATCTCGGATACGCCCGGCCCAGGAAATGGAAAGCACACACTGCAATTCTCCGATTCGCCAAAAATGTCTTCGTACCTCGTGGCGATGATGGTTGGCGACTTCGCGTGCATTCAGGGCGGGGCCGACGGAATTCCCATTCGCGTTTGCGCGGTTCCAGAGAAAAAAGATCTTCTGTCTTACGCGCTGCTCTCCGCGGAAAATATCCTGAAATATTACGACACGTATTTCCAAATAAAGTATCCCTACCAAAAGCTGGACATTATCGCCTTTCCCGATTTTTCCGCGGGAGCGATGGAGAATGTCGCGGCGATCACTTATCGCGAGACCCTTCTAACGATCGACGACAAAAACGCTTCCGTGGACGTTCATCAGGCTGTCGTCGCAGTGTTGGCCCACGAAATGGCGCATATGTGGTTCGGCGATCTGGTGACGATGAAATGGTGGGACGACATTTGGCTGAACGAAGGGTTTGCGACGTGGATGGCTCACAAGCCGATAAAGGCGTGGAAGCCCGAGTGGCATGACGAACGAGGCGAGATTCAGGAAACCGGCGGGTCGCTCACAACGGATTCGATTGCATCGGTGCGTGCGATTCGCGCAAAGGCGGAAACTCCCGCGGAGATTGCGACGCTTTTCGATGGCATCGCTTACGGCAAAGCTGGGTCAGTCTTGCGCATGGTGGAAGCGTACGTGGGGCCGGAAGTCTTTCAGAAGGGCGCGAACGCCTATCTGGAGAAGCACGCTTACGGGAATGCGACCGCTGAGGATTTCTGGAACCAGATGGCGGCTACGTCCGAGAAGCCGGTTGACGGAATTATGGCTAGCTTCACGCAGCAATCGGGAGCGCCGCTAGTAACGATTGTGAAAACGGAATGCACGGAGAAAGTCGTCCAAAGCGGACGGCACAAGAAGAAAATGCCGTTTACAGAAGTGACGTTGTCGCAGGAGCGTTATTTTGCCGACGCGGCAAAGCTCACTGCGGGATCGCAGGAGATTTGGCAAATCCCGATAAATCTTCGTCCGGCGGGGGCCAAGGATGCGACATACGTTTTGTTGGCGCAGCGGCAGCACACTTTTGAACTCCCCGGGTGCGCCGCGTGGGTTTATGCGAATGCCGGAGGCCGCGGCTACTATCGCAGCAGTTACGATGCGGCCACGCTAGGAAAAATGAGCGCGGAGCTGGAGACAAGTTTTTCGCCCGAGGAACGCATCCACTTTCTGGGCGATGAATGGGCGATGGTGCGCGTCGGCCGCTTAAACATTGGGGATTATCTGGCCACTCTGGAAAAAATGAAGAGCGAGCGCGCCAGAGCTCTCGTGGGCGTAATGACAGGCCGGTTTGGAGAAATTCATGACACTATCGTGGCGTCTGCCGAGCGGGCCGCGTTTGAAAAATGGGTGCGAGATTTCCTTAATCCGATAGCGGCGGAGCTGGGTGAGACTCCCAAACCTGGCGAATCTGACGACACGCGGGGACTGCGCTCCGATGTGTTCGTGACGCTGGCCTATTACGGACGCGATCCTAAGGTGCTGGCGAAATCGCGCGTTTTGGCGGAGCAGTACATGAGAGATCCAAACTCGGTCGAAGCGGCGCTCGCCGGAAATGCACTGGCTGTGTCTGCTCTCGATGGAAACGCTGAACTTTACCATCGGTATCTGGAGCACATGAAGACGGCCAAGACGCCGGAGGAGTATTACAACTATTTGGGAGCTTTATCCCAATTTCCGAGCGCGGAGCTGGCCAAGCGTACGTTTGAACTTGCCCTGAGTCCAGAAGTGAAGAACCAGGACCTGTATTTTATTGGAGGTCTACTGGGCAACATCGAAACCCAGGCTACGGCATGGGAACTTTTTAAGAGCAACTTCCCGGCACTCAATGCAAAAGCGGGAGAATCGCTGTCAGGTGGATTTGCCACACTGGCGGGCTCTTTTTGCGAGGAGAAACTGAGAGACGATGCGCAGGACTTTTTCGCCTCGCAGAATCTTCCAGGAACTGAGCGCATTCTTCAAAATGCCAAAGACAGCGTCAACGCTTGTATCGGGCTGCGATCTCTTCAGCAGGCAAACTTGACGGCTTATTTGAAAAACTTGCCTGCAAAGGATGCGGGCAACGCAAGCCACTAGTACCTTGCCGGGAGTGGCCTGTGGGGTGTTCATGCGAACCGGCGGGACAGCGTTGAATTCCGGGCGCGACTTGCCTCAGCAAATTACTTGACAATCTTGCCTTTGCTACTTAGTCTCCCTCTGACCAGAATGCAACAAATGTTTCACCCAATCACGCGCCGGCGAAGCTGGTTTAGGGAACATCTGTCGTTAATGAGCGCCATCAGAAAAAAGCGGGAGGCATTTACAGTGAAAACATCGATTCGTTCGAGACTTTTGTGGCTAGGGTGCGCGGCGGCTTTCGGCTGCGCCGCAATTCTTGCGCAGGCTCCCAAAACGCCGGACACGAAGGCGCCAGCTGTCCTTCCTCAAACGCCGGCTCCAGGGGACGCAACGCCAAAGGCTCATGATCTGACTGCTGACGACCTCGGCGCATTCCTCGACGGCTTAATGCCCCAGGAAATTGAGCATGCGGACATCGCGGGCGCGGTCATCGCCGTCGTCAAGGATGGTAAGCTGCTCTTCGCCAAGGGCTATGGCTACTCCGACGTGGCGAAAAAAGCGCCCGTCTCGCCGGAGACCACTCTTTTTCGCCCGGGCTCGATCTCGAAACTCTTTACGTGGACGTCAGTCATGCAGCAAGTCGAGCTCGGAAAGCTTGACCTCGATCGCGACGTCAACGATTATCTCGATTTCAAAATTCCTCCCGCCTTTGGAAAGCCCATCACCCTCCGCAATATCATGACTCACACCTCGGGCTTTGAAGAAACGGCCAAGAATTTGTTCGTCGACACCGCGGAAGAATTGCGCCCCACTGGCGAGTACCTTCGCGTGCACATGCCAGCACGAATTTTTCCGCCGGGAGCGACGCCGGCTTACTCCAACTACGCCACCACCATGGCTGCTTACATCGTCGAGCGCGTCAGCGGCCAGAATTTCAACGACTATGTCGAAGAGCACATTTTCAAGCCGCTCAATATGAGGCACGCCACGTTTCGCCAGCCGCTGCCCGATGCGCTGAAGGCCGATATGTCCAACGGTTACGTTCTCGGGTCCGGTGAACCGAAGCATTTCGAATATGTGCAGGTAGCTCCCGCCGGCTCGCTCTCTGCGTCTGCGGTCGACATGACGCACTTCATGATCGCTCATTTGCAAAATGGAAAGTACGGCGATGCGCAAATCCTCAAACCAGAAACCGCGATCCAAATGCACGCGCGCCAGCCGGGCGTCTGGCCGCCGTCGATGAATGCCATGTGTCTTGGCTTTTACGAACAGTGGCTCGATGGCGGTCACCGCAGTATCGGCCACGGCGGCGACACGCTGTCTTTTCACAGCAACCTGCATCTGATTCTCGACGCCAATGTCGGGCTCTTTGTCTCCTACAACAGCCCCGGACGCTCCGAGATTGATCCGCGCGGGCTGCTCTTTAACAAATTCATGGAACGGTATTTCCCGACGCCGCCGTCGAACGAGCCAACGCTCGCGACCGCTGCGCAGGATGCTGCCGCCGTGGCTGGTTCCTATGAAGTCAGCCGCCGGTTTGAAACGAATGTCCTGGCAATAACCACCGTGCTGGGCGAAACGAAAGTCACCGTCGATCCCAAGGACAACACCATATCGATGGGCGGAAAGGGATTGAATCAGCAACCCGAGCGCTTTCGCGAAATTGCTCCGATGGTGTTTCGTCAAGTAGACGGCAATGCGAAAATCGCGTTTGCCCCTGATCCCAGCGGCCGCCGCATTGCCTATATTGACTACCCGTTCATGGTCTTTCAGCAGATCAGCAACCCCCTCAACAAACAGAGCGTGAATTATTTCATCATCGGATTCAGCCTGTGTGTAATCGCTCTCACGCTGCTCCTTTGGCCCATCGCCGCGATACTTCGCAAACACTATGAGAAGCCACTCAGCTTGGCGCCCGAAGCAAAGCGCCTGCGTTTGTTGGTGCGCTTGGTCTGTTTCGTCGTAGCTGCGTTTGTCGTGGGTCTTCTGGTTATCCTCAGCAGGACGAGCGCTCCCTTAACGGAACGCAATGATTTCCTTTTGCATTTCTTGCAGGTTCTCGGGTTACTGACCGGCTTCGGCGCTCTGATCGCAATTTACAGCAGCCTGAAGTCCTGGGGCGACAGCGGGCAATGGTTCTGGTACAAACTCTGGAACACGTTGCTGGCGATCTCGTGCGTGGGATTTTTCTGGTTTATTTTCCACTGGCACTTGCTGAACTTCCATTTGAATTACTAAGCGAACGGACAAGACGTCCGCCACAATCCAGGATTGGCGCGATTATCGAATCGAGAGCCTTTATGCCACAGGTCACTGGCCGGGGGCGTAGATCGTGATCAACAATGCTTTCGCGCCATTCCAAAGGATCTGCACGCCGATGCAAACGAGCAGAAACGAAGAAAGGCGCATGATTACGCTCATCGAAGTAGCTCCGATGGCGCGCGCCAGTTTGTCCGAAAAACCATAGCAGACGTAGATGCTCGCCGCGATGATTGCGGACCCAATCAGAATCTCGAGAATTCCGAGAATGTTTCCGCCGCCGTGGCGTGGCAGGTTGGCCCCCAGAGTGATGGCCACGGATATCGAGCCAGGGCCGACTGTCAAAGGCAATGTCAGCGGGTAGAAAGCGCTTTTGAACTCGTCCTCTGGAGAGACATCGTTACGACCTGTGACTTTGCGTTTAGCTGGCTCATCATCTTTGTGATTCAAAATTGTCCAGCCAGTGGAGATCACAATCAGGCCGCCGCCGATCTGAACTACCGGTAGGGAAATGCCGAAGAACGTAAGAATGTGCGTACCGATCAGGCAGGAACAAACCAAGAGAATGAAACTGTTCAGGGCGACGCGCCAGGATAGGGTGCGCCTGGCCGAAGCGGAATAATCCTGGGTCAAAGTCAGAAAAATGGGGCTCCCGCCCAACGGATTGACGATGGGGAAGAGTGCGCTCAGGATTAGGAGTGTGTTTTTTGCGGTTTCGAGCAAACCATTTCTCCGGACAGGGAGTATAGCTGAGTCAGGTGCGAGCGTCACAACGCGGCGTGCGACGCTGATTTAATACGGATAGAGGAAAGGTAGAATCCGGAGTCTAAGGTGCTTTCGCCAGAACAATCTTTGCTGTAGTAATGGCTTGGCCGACGTGGCGTTGTGTGTGGTCGGCAATATGCACCAAGAGGCCGCCCAGTGTGGTTGGCAGTTTATTACGGCCGACCGGGCGTGAAGCTTCCAGTTCAGCGTTGGAAAGGCTGCGGATGCGCGTTGCGCTCGTTGCCAGAGCTGCGGAAAGTTCGGCAAACAGCTCGTCGCTTGTGGCGTCCGGGTTCATTTCTGATTGGAGCGCGGCCAGCTGCTGTTCGCTCAGCGCGGCTCCCTCCGCATAACTTAGGAGGCGATCGAGGCTACGGGAAATGTGGCGCAGGTGGAAGGCGATTGGAGCGATTTGTGCGGGGCGCTCATTCAACTGCTCATCGGTAAGCTTAGCGCACCAACGCTGCAGATCTTCGCCGGCGAGTTCGAGTGCGTGCAGAACGGCGCGATGGACGCTCGGAAGTCCCGCTAGAGTTCCACGCAGCCAGGGCTCCGGAAGTGTTCTCTCAGACATTCGGAATGACGTTCCCCCGAAAATAATCTCGAGCTTAAATAGACGCAAGTTTCAAACAAAAAAGTCAGACAGCATTCTGTCACGTGAGATATTGGATGCAAGTGGATGAGTCAGAGATCGAGTTGTCGAAATCGGTAGATGAGCCTTGCTCAAGGACGAAGACGTGAGCTAGAGTCGCGGTTCCAGTTTGGGGAAAACAATGGCGACGAGAGCAAGAACAATTCGAAGCGCACATAGCAGACCAGGCGAAAAGGTCAAGGTCTTGATAACGCGAGACCGGATTCACCGCCGGATCCTGGAGATCGCCAAGCAGATTCGCCTGGATTTTCCGGACGAGCCGCTGCTTTTGGTTGGCGTTCTGAAGGGCGCGGTTTTTTTTCTGTCTGATCTTGCACGTGGAATTCCTGGCGAGGTGTCGCTTGATTTCATTGCGGTGTCGAGCTACGGAAAAGACACGAAAACATCAGGCCAGGTGAGACTTACAAAAGATCTGGACGCGAGCATCGAGGGCCGGACGGTCATTGTGGTGGAAGATATTTTGGATACCGGGATGACGCTGCAATATCTTTTGAGGATTTTTGCGCAGCGCAAGCCCAAGCGTCTGCGCGTTGCGGTTCTGTTGGATAAGCCGGAACGGCGTATCGCGGCGGTGCAAGCGGATTATGTGGGATTCAGCATCCCAAACGAATTCGTCGTGGGCTTCGGCCTGGACTATGCGGAACGCTATCGCAATCTACAGGGCGTGGGTGTGCTCTCGCTGAAGTCCCAAGATAAAGATTGAAGTTCAGAGAATTGAGCTGACGCCGATACGAGGGGCTGGAATTTGCTTGCCTACCTCACGCATTTCGAAAACATACCAAACCGGTCTCCGATAAAGACGGTCCTCAGTCGTCCCGCGACTGCCTGCTATAATAATGGGAGTTCATGAATCCCGCGAACGAACATACCGAGACGACCGCTCCCGAATCGCCTGCAACAGAAAAGGCGGAAGTTTCCGCTGAAGTTCTAAACACGCTTGCCGAAATCGGCGAAGAGGTCAACGCTTCGCTTGACCTGGATGAAGTACTAGCGCGCACGGCGGCACTGATAAAACGCCACATTGACTACGAAATCTTTGGCGTGCTGATGCTCGAAGGAGACGGCGCGTACCTTAAGCACAGATTTTCCATTGGCTATCCGCGGGAGCTTGCCGACAATCTACGCGTTCCCATTGGCCAAGGAATTACCGGAACGGCAGCCGCCACCGGGCATTCGGTGCGCGTGAGCGATGTCTCGAAAGATCCGCGATACATCAACGCTATTGAGAGTGTGCGCTCGGAACTGGCTGTGCCGCTGATGCTGCAGGGAAAATGCGTAGGTGTGCTCGATATTCAGAGCAGGCACTTGGATTATTTCACCCGCGAACAGCAGAGCATACTGACGCTGCTCGCGAGCCGTCTCGCTGTGGCTATCGAAAACGCGCGGCTGTTTCAACGCGTGCGAGCCCAAGCCGAGACACTGTTGCTGTTGAACGAAGTTGGGCGTGAGACGAGTTCTATCCTGGACGTGGAAGAATTGTTGCGGCGCGCGGCGGAACAAATCAAGCGGGTGATTGACTACCAAATACTGAGCCTCATGCTTTATGACGAAGCTCAGAAAGTGTTTCGCCATCGCTTGGACGTAAAGCACGGGCAGCGCGTTCAGGGAAAGATGCGCGTGGCAGTGAGCGAAGGCATTGTGGGTGCCGCGGCGACGTTGAAAGAGCCAGTCATCGTTCCGGATGTGACGGTCGATCCGCGCTACGTGATGGTGAACCCGGAGACGCGATCGGAGCTGGCGATTCCGATGATGCATAAGGGGAAAGTCATTGGAGTGCTGGACCTGGAAAGCCCGCAACTGAACTACTTTACCGAGGATCACGTACAAACGTTGTCGATTCTGGCGGCCAATCTTGCGGTGTCGCTGGAAAACGCGCGGTTGTATGAGCAGGTGGCGCGAGACGAGGCGCGACTGGAACGCGATCTGCAGGCGGCGAAGCGTATTCAAGGAGCGCTGCTGCGGCCAGTGCCGACTGAGGATTTTGGTTTGGACATGGCCGCTAGATACCTTTCGGCTCGCGAAGTCTGCGGGGATCTATACGAATTCCTCCGTTATGGACCTCAACAGCTGGGCATCGCGCTCGGCGACGTTAGCGGCAAGGGAACGGCGGCGGCCCTTTACGGCGCGGTGGCTATCGGTATCATGAGAAGCCTTGCTCCGCAGAAACTGCAACCCGCGGAAATGCTCAAGCAGATGAACCAGATCGTCGGAGAGCGGCGCATCGAAGGGCGGTTTATGACCGCGTGCTTTGCGACTTGGCAGAGAGGCCGGAGCAAGTTGCGCGTCGCAAACGCCGGGCAGTCGCAGCCGCTGCTGTATAAGGACGGGCGCTGCGACAAAATTGCGCTCACGGGATTTCCGCTGGGGATTTTTGAAGAGGTCAGCTATGACGAATGGGGCGTTTCGTTAGATCCCGGAGATATTGTGGTTTTACACTCAGACGGGTTGGCGGAGACAAGCAACAGCGAAGGGCAATTCTTTGGGACGGAGAAACTGCGCCAGCTTATCGAGCAAAATCATGAGATCAGCGCGACGGAACTTGCCGACCTGCTTTTGCGCGAAGTGGATTGGTTCTCCCAGAGCGCACCGCTATCGGACGACCGGACGCTGGTGATTTTGAAAGTGCGATGAGCGCGCAAAGTGCCAATCCGCGTAAAAAATTGATGTTTATTGACCCGGCCGAGTTCACGCCGAAGTTCGCGTGGAAAAGATCTGCAAGAGGAAAAGGCGTTGAACACGTTTTTTGCGAGGGCGTCGACCTCGTTGAGGCGGCGGCCAAGTTTGGAACGCCTACGTATCTCTATAGCAACGCCGCCGTTACCGATGCTTACGAGGAGCTCGATCTCGGTCTGGGAAAGACTCCGCACACGATTTGTTTCGCCATGAAATCGAACGGGAATCTTTCCATCTTGCAGCATCTCGCGAAGATGGGGAGCGGTTTTGACATTGTTTCCGGCGGAGAACTCGAACATTTGGGGCACCTCGGAGTTCGCGGCGACCGGATTGTATTCTCTGGAGTTGGAAAAACGCGCCACGAAATACGCGATGCGCTGCAATATTCGCCGGCGGGTCGCGCGGGCCGAAAATCTCGCGGTAGGAATGGGATTCTTCTGTTTAACGTCGAGTCCGAAGCAGAGTTGGAAGTGTTGCTCGAAGAATCGGAACGCAATGTAGGGCGTGGAGGTAAAATTCCATCTGTTGCGATTCGCGTGAATCCGGATGTAGCGGCAGGCGGCCATCCTCACATTGCCACAGGGAGCCACACTCACAAATTTGGTCTCGATTGGCCGGAAGCGCGGCGGCTCTATCTTGCGCATAAGGATTCCAAATATTTGCAATGGAAGGGAATCAGCGCGCATATCGGCTCACAAATTGTTTCGCTTACTCCTTTCCGGCGCGCGTTTCGGCGCATTGCGGGCTATGTGTCCGAACTTCGCCGCGCGGGAATCGATCTGAAGTATCTGGATCTCGGCGGCGGTCTGGGTGTGCGATACACGAATGAGAAGACCTCATCGCGTATCGCGTATGCGCAGATGGTTGCGAGCCTTGTTCGTCCACTTGGCCTGCATCTTCTCCTGGAGCCGGGACGCTCAATCATTGCCGCTGCTGGTGTTCTGCTAACGATGGTGATCTATACAAAACAAAATCGCGGGAAAACGTTTGTCGTGGCTGATGCCGCGATGAACGATTTGCTGCGACCTGCGCTTTACGGCGCCGTCCATCCTATTACGCGTATTGTGCGCAAGTCGGGTGGCGAGAAGCGATCAGCAGCGCGCGTGGACATTGTCGGGCCCGTCTGCGAGACGGGTGATTGTTTGCTCCACGACTGGCCTCTCGGCGAGGTTAGACCCGGCGATCTTCTAGCCATCTGGGTTACCGGAGCCTATGGTATGGCACAGACTTCCAACTACAATGCGCGAACCCGGCCGAGTGAGGTTTTGGTCGATGGAACGCGTTGCAAGCTCATTCGGCGGCGCGAGACGCAGGACGATTTGCTGCGGACGGATGTGCTCTCACCGGCGCGACGATTACGCCCCTGATTACGCTTCTTGCGGGACCGCGACTGACTTCCGAATCTTTTACTGACCACTACGTTAAGGACGAGCAACTAGCAGAGCGTATCCTTGCAGCCACCAAGCCCTCGGTGTACGAAAATCTTTCCGCGAAGTTGATCGGATAATTTCGCGCCGCAAAGCACCACTCTTGATAGAATCTGGCTCGGTGCTAGATCACCTCCATTGTTCAATTAATTGGGAAGCGTGGACTGCGATTGGGACAGTCTCACTCGCTGTCATCGCTGGTGTCACCGCCCTCTACGCCAAACAACAACTGAACGATTTCCGCAGAGAATCGAGAATCGCGCACCTGATTTCGCTCGTGGACCAGTTCGAGCGTGAGCCTATGGCAGGCACCCGCCGAACGCTGGGTGCGAAGCGAGCCCCGGGTGGCGTCCTAGTCCCACTCGATTTGAACAATCCGCCACCAGAACTCCACGACGTAATGAATTTCTTCGAGCACATGGGTTATCTGCTGGAAGGTGGGTATCTCAACATTGAGGACGTTTCGGTCGAATTCCATTACTGGATTCTCCACGTGTGGGCTGACGCCAGAAAACTCATCAAGACTGAGCAGGCCGAGAATGCAATTTACTACGAGTTCTTCGAGAGGATGGTGAATCGCCTGCTTGAATACGACCGTCCGCGAACAGGTGCGCTTCAGTTGCCAACCGATGCAGAAATCGAAGACATCTACGCCGAGGAATCGCACCTGCCAATCGGCAGTCCGATACCCCGCTCGAAGAGGTCAAAGCGTCGTTCCAGCAGCTAGGTATTTCAAATAGCTTTTCCTAGCTCGTCAACCTGCGTCGAAATCTACCGTGAAGCGCGACTGAAGGCACCCAGAAAGTATACAAGCAGTATCCTATCCCCTGGTAAACGCGGGAATCGGAGACTGGCCACTGCCGGCATTCTGCGTTCCGGACCCAGAAGATTTCAAATTCGATGAAGCGCCGGGGAATCCGAGGGCTAGACTTCGCCCCACTTGAGTTTGTTGCGGAGGATTTCGAAGTAGGATTTCTTGGGTGGCTGAATGAGTTTGAGGCACTGCGGAGAGCGCGTGATGCGGATGCGGTCGTCGGATTGCATCGGGATGCCTTTTTGGCCGTCCAGAGTGAGGAAGACGGATTCAGAACTTCCCGTCAGCTGGAGTTCGATTGAGGACGAATCGCGAACGACGACGGGACGATCGGTGAGCGTGTGCGGGCAAATGGGCGTGATGATGAAGGCTTCGACGGCGGGGTGAACAATCGGACCGCCGGCGGATAGGGAATAAGCGGTGGAACCGGTCGGCGTGGCCACGACAAGGCCGTCAGCGCGGTAGCGGCAAACAAAATCGCCGTCGATGGAGAGTTCCAGTTCGATCATGCGGGCCAGTGTGCCCTTGTTGATGACGGCGTCGTTGAGGACGTGCTGGCGATCCAGAACGGTGCCGGCGCGCACATGTTCAACCTGCAGCATGACGCGCTGGCTCATCGAAGATCTTCCCGCGAGCGTCTCTTCAAGAGCGGGATAGAGTTCTTCCACTGTGAAGCTGGTGAGGAAGCCGAGACTGCCCATGTTGATGGGCAGAACGGGGATGCAATGCGAGGCCGCCACGCGAGCGGCCGCTAGCAGAGTGCCGTCACCGCCGAGTACGAGAAGGATGTCGGATTGGTCGGCGAGCTCCTCGCGAGTGAAAGACTTGGGCGGATTGGGCAGAGCGGAGGCGGTTTCTTGGTCGCAGAGAACCCTCAGCCCGCGAGCTTCCAACCATTGAAGAAGTTGAGGGACGACGGCAGAAAGGTTGGCGCGGCGCGGACGTGAGAATACGCCGATCGTTTTGAACGTGGGAGGCTGCATTACTGTTTGGAATTCTACTTCAGGACTCCTTTGCGAGCGTGCAGAAAAAATTCTTGATTGCCTTCGGCCCCGGTCAGGCGGCTGGGAAAAACTTTTATGCAAGTAAGGCCCGCGGCTTCGGCGCATTTTGTGACGCTGATGATGGCTTTTTCGTGCAGGCGAGTATCTTTGACGATTCCGCCGGGGCCGATATCTTCGCGGCGGAGTTCGAATTGGGGTTTGATGAGAATGAGAAAATCGGCGCCGGGCTTCGCACAAGTGGAAGCGGAGCCAAGCACTTTGCAAACGGAAATGAACGATACGTCGGCGACGACGAGATCGACTAGTTCGGGGATGTCAGTAGCCCTCAGGTCGCGCGCGTTGCGTTCGATGGCCGTGACGCGCGGATCTCGCTGGAGTTTCCAGGCGAGTTGCGCGAGGTTTACATCGACGGCGTAGACCCGGGCGGCGCCATGCTGAAGAAGGCAATCTGTGAAGCCGCCCGTCGAGCTGCCAACGTCAAGACAAACGAGGTCTGCTGGATCGATCGAAAAATCTTCCAGGGCACCCTCGAGCTTCAAGCCTCCGCGGCTGGCATATTTTAGCTGGCGGCTTTTCACCTCGATGCGAGCATCGGCGGGAATAGGCGTACCGGCTTTTTGCTCGGCGATATTGTTCACGCGGACTTCGCCTGCGAGGATCATCGCCTGGGCTTTTTCTTGCGATTCGGCGAGGCCGCGCTCGACTAGGACTAGGTCGAGGCGCGTGCGCGGGGATTTGGATTTCATGATGGGCTCGGTGATTGCGCGTACGGAGTAGAACGAGGAATGGGACGTGGGGATTTTAACACAGAGGTCACAGAGGGTACGGAGCGTCCGGGGATGGCATATCAGGCGCGGCGTTGGACGAGGTATTCGGCGATTTCGCGGAGGCGCGAGGCTCGGTTGCCATATGGCGTGAGTTCGGCGACGGCTTTTGCGGCAAGCTCGTTTGCGATCTGATGCGAACGCTCAAGGCCGTGGACCGCAGGATAAGTTGCCTTCTGCTGGGCTGCGTCTTTTCCGGCGGTTTTTCCGAGGGCGGCGGAAGTTTCTTCGACGTCGAGAATGTCGTCGGTGACCTGGAAGAGCAGGCCGAGCGTTTCGCCGAAACTGCGGAGGCGCGCAACATCTTCCGTTGAAGCGCCGGCACACATGGCGCCGGAAGAGACGGACGCGCGGATAAGCGCGGCTGTTTTCGAACGGTGAATGTATTCGAGCATTTCGGGATTGATGTGCTTGCCTTCGGCTTCGAGGTCGGCAACTTGTCCGCCGACCATGCCGTTGATGGTTCCAGCGGCGCTGGAGATTTCTGTGAGCATAGCGACTCGGCGGCTCGCGTCGACGGGCGCGGTGGCAATCGTTTCGAACGCGAGCGTGAGCAAAGCGTCGCCGGCAAGAATTGCGGCGGCTTCGCCGAATTTTTTGTGTGAGGTGGTTTTCCCACGCCGTAAATCATCATTGTCGAGCGCCGGGAGATCGTCGTGGATGAGCGAGTAAGTGTGGATGAATTCGATCGCACAGGCGGGATAGTGTGCCGACGCGACGTTCGAATTGAAGATGCGGGCCGTTTCGAGGCAGAGAATCGGGCGGATACGCTTTCCACCCGCGAAGACACTGTAACGCATGGCTTGGTGGATGGATGGCGGTTGCGTCGTCTCAGCAGGCATCAGACGATCAAGGGAGGCGTCGACCTCTACGCGGTCCTCTTCAAAAAATAGCGGGGGTTTCATCTTGTGGCGATGATCGAGCAAGCTGCGAGGATGGGGAGCGTCACGATTCGCTCTCGCCTTCGGGATCGAATGGCTCTGCGGCGAGTTTGCCGTCTGCTTTTTTTAGAAGGATTTCCACGCGGCCTTCGGCCTCTTCGAGTTGTTTCTGGCATTCGCGGGAAAGCGCAACGCCTTCTTCGAAGAGCTTCATGGCATCGTCGAGAGAGAGTTGCGGGCTTTCGAGCCGACGGACGACCTCTTCAAGACGAGCTAGTGAGCGCTCAAAATCGGGCTTCTTGGGTGGCTCGGGCTTTTTGGGGGCGGGTGAATTCACGCGATCGGCCTTTGTCCTCGAAAGCTATTTTTGGCAATGCGCACAAAAGTAAGTTGATCGACCGCCTTGCGCGATGCGTTTGACGGGATGGCCGCATCGGCGGCACGGTTTTTCTTCGCGGTCATAGACGCGAAGAATTGTATCCAAGCCTTGAAACCACCACTCCGGATTGCGAAAATCCGGCGGCGGATGCAGACAACATTCTAAGGCACGCGCGAGAATGGAAACAATCGCTTTGTGGAGGCGCCGAGCTTCCGCCGGGTTTACCGAATTTGCGCGGCGGCGCGGGTCAAGCTTCGCGTGCCACAACGATTCGCAGGAATAGATATTGCCGATACCGGCGACGTGAGTTTGGTCGAGGAGGAATTCTTTCAGCGGACGCCGCGAACGGGCCAGTAACTCCGCAAAGTGCGCTGGTGTGAAATCGGGCGAGATCGCATCCACGCCCAATCGAGCGAGAGCGGGGCAAGTTTCTTCCGATTCATAAACCAGGACGCGGCCGAAATGACGTCCATCCGCAAAACCGAGAACGCCTTTGTCCAATTCGAAGGCTACATCTACGTGAACGCCTGATTTCTCTTGGTTGGCAACTTCAAACATTTTCTTAGCATTGGGAAACCAAAGAAGCTGGCCGTCGAGCTTGAAGTGAAGCGTGACAATTCCGCGTTCTAGTTGCAGCCAGAGATATTTACCTTTTCTTCGGACCGACTGGATGCGCTGACCCTCGGCTGTTCGAGCGAGTTGGGAGGGACTTTGCGGTTTTGTCGCGATGGCGTGCAAGACGTGAACGCAGCGAATCCTTCGGCGCTCGACCAAAGGGCGTAGCGTCCGTGCGACGGCTTCTACTTCTGGCAGTTCAGGCATGTTGGTATGGAATCTGTTCGAATCATAAGAGTGGTTTCAACATCAGCGTGTGCTTCCGTGCTTTTGCTTCCGCTGCATCGCTATAAGGAGAAACGATCGGTTTGCCTTCGTACCAATAGGAAAACTGATCCGTGTAGTGACCGCTGCCGACTTGCCCCGATTCGCCGGCCGGAATCAACAGGATCGAGTCGTCCCAGTTGGCTAGATTGGCGATGAAGCGCATCGAAGGGCCATGGCGTTTTGTAGCCGCCCGGACGCTGTAGCCGGTGCCCGACTGCGGCTTTCCGGTGATGCTAAGCAGATGTTTCAAGAAGCCTTCTCGGCCAATGGGGTGAAGCATGTCCAACGAATTTAGTTCTTTCCATTGCCAGTCCTCGACGCGCTCGCTTTTTGTTTGTTCTGCCAGCATGGTGACGGCGCGATCGGCAGTTGCGGCGAGCAGTTCGTCGTAGCTCTTGTAGGCTGGCGGTAGCCATTTCGATGGGCGGTCCGTTAACACTTTTTGGAGGAACACGGTGCTACGCCAACTATAAAGGTTTGTATCTTTTCCAAGATAAGGTTCGAGAATCAGTTCGAGCGCTGCGCGGCGTGCCATGACCAGAAAAGAGACGAGCGAAGAATCCGCATCGGCGATTCCGTTCCAATCTTTTAGGCCATCTACAAGTTTTTGGGCGCGAGCATCTTTAGGCTGTACTTTTTTTGCCGCGGAAGCCATTTGGTCCGCGAGAAAAGCGTGCGGATAACTGTACGTGTCTGTTTCGACCTTTAGCATGTCGATCGGGCGGAGATTCATTTTATCGTGCAGGAGATCATAGATGCGTGCCGTCCGGTAAGGCTCTTCCCATCGGTCGGTCAAATAGGGTTTGTAATTCGGTCCGACCACACGCGCATTGGCGGTAACGATTAGGCCGCTATCGGGGTTCAGTGCTTTGGGAAGTTGATCGAAAGGGATGTAACCGGTCCACTCGTAGGCGTCGGTATCGCCGGGAACGGGGATTTCGCCGTGGCCCTTTTTACGAATGGGAACGCGTGCGGCCATGATGTAGCCAATGTTGCCTTCCACATCGGCATAGACGGCGTTTTGTCCCGGGCCCCACACTCGCTTCATCACTTCTCGAAATTCATGCCAGTTTTTGGCAGTGGAAAGCCAGTTGTAGGTACTTCCGAGGCCGCCCGGCTCCAGTGCGGTCCATCGAAGGGCGTAAATCTTGTCGCCTTCTTGGTGCACTACCGGGCCGTGTCGCGTGACGACAACCCTCAAGTGTTCGTCGGGTTGTCCTTTGACGCGAATTGCTTCATCGAAGACTTGCGCCTTTGCCCAGGCACCGTTCACTCGGTATTCGTCGGGCGCGGCGGGATTGAATGTTTCGATGTAGAGGTCTTGCACATCGGCGCCGTTGTTCGTAAAACCCCAGGCGATGTGGTCGTTGTGGCCGATGACGATGAGCGGCGCGCCCGGCAGAGTAAAACCCTTCGCGTTGAAGCCCGGCGCGGTGAGATGAATTTCATACCATATCGGCGGAATGGAAAGTTCGAGATGGGTGTCGTTCGCTAAGAGAGGCTTGCCGGTAGCGGTATGCGCGCCGCTAACAACCCAGTTGTTGCTCCCCAGGCCTTTGCGAATTTCGCTTTGTGTTTCTTCGAGATAGTCTTGTGCTGAAGGCCAGAGTGCGGAAGTGATATCCGCAAACGTTTCGGGCGTGCCAACGCCGCTTGGGCTAGGCGAGGCAGCCTTCAGAATGGAGTCTGTTGGCATGTCGTCGTCATCGTCATCATCGTCGTCGGGATCGGCGCGAGACGCTTGCGAGCCGTCATTGGGCACGTCTGGATCGCCGACAACGAAATGGTCCATCGGCGCATCGACGGCAAAAAGATCCTTCGAACGATCCGCTCCGACGCGCTCTTCGACTTTGGCGCGGTCCAGTTCGCGCTCCCAGGTGTCGGTCAGCGTTTGGTACATGTAGCCAGCAATGACTAGCGAGTCCGTCGGCTGCCAAGGCTGCGGTTTGTACTTAAGAAGAGTAAATTCCAGCGGCAGAGTGTTTTGATGTTGTTGGATGAAGGCATTCACACCGCGCGCGTATGCTTCCATTAGCGCGCGCGAATCCTTGTCCATGGCAGCGAAATCGCGATCTGCGGCGCGAGAAAAGCCGAATGTGCGGAATTGTTTGTCGGATTTGAGAGCGAGCGGACCGAAAATCTCTGAGAGTTGGCCTCGCGACGCCCGGCGCATCAAATCGAGCTGCCAGAGACGGTCTTGCGCCACCACATAACCCTGGGCCTCGACGGCATCCACGAGTGAGGCCGCGCGGATATGCGGTACGCCCCAGTTGTCGCGTTCGACGGTAACTTCTTTTTGCAAGCCCAGAATCGAGATGGAACCGTCCAGCTGAGGAAGCGGGCGGTAGATGAACCACCAGGCTGTCGCTCCAGCAACAATCGCAGTGATCAGAACTGTCCAGACTAGAATACGAAGGATCGTCCGCAAGCAATCTCCGAAGCTCTGTTTGTAAAACTTGAGTGTAGTGGACGCGCGTGGAGGGTGCAACCGACTGGTCGCAAGAGGCGGGCGCGTTTGCGCGCTGTGATAATCTAATTGGATACAACTATGAGCATGTACAAACCAGTGCCGAGAGTACCCGACTTTCCAGCGATGGAGCGCGAGATGTTGCGTTTCTGGGAGGAGAATCGGATTTTTCAGAAGCTTCGAGAGAAGAATGCCAGCGGACCCCATTGGTCGTTCCTCGATGGCCCGATCACGGCGAACAATCCTATGGGCGTGCATCACGCTTGGGGGCGCTCCCTGAAGGATATGTATCAACGATACAACGCGATGCGGGGAAGCGCGCTGCGTTACCAGAACGGCTTCGATTGCCAAGGGTTGTGGGTCGAGGTCGAGGTAGAAAAGAGCCTCGGACTGAAGACCAAGCGCGAGATTCGCGAATTTGGCATCGAGAATTTCGTGCGTGCGTGCAAAGAACGCGTATTGACGTTTGCGGCGCGGCAGACCGAGCAATCGATCCGCTTGGGCTATTGGTGCGATTGGGATGATCCCAAAGTGTTGATCGCTTTGCGTGATGCTCTGGCCGACGGAGATCGGGTGGTTACCGCGAAATTGCCGAGTGGGCATACAGAAACCGCGCGCGCTAGCGAGATCGTTCGGAAACTCGGCTCCGCCGAGTATGGCGGCAGCTACTTTACTTTTTCTGATGAGAATAACTACACCATCTGGTCATTCTTAAAGAAGTGCCACACGGAAGGTTACATTTATCGCGGTCACGACGTGATGCCTTGGTGCGGGCGTTGCGGGACGGGACTGTCACAAATGGAAGTCGCCGAAGGTCGGCGCATCACAACACACACTTCGGTCTTTGTGCGTTTTCCAATCAAGGGCCAAGAGCGCACTGCGCTTTTGATATGGACGACGACTCCGTGGACGCTGACTTCGAATGTGGCCGTTGCCGTGAATCCGGAAATGACTTATCTCAAGGTCAAGCATGGCGACTGGTTCTACTATGTTGCAAAAGGAAACTTCGAGCACGATCGCTTGCAGGACCTGCAAGTGGAAGGGAAGCACGAGACCCACAAGCTGCCCTCTATCCGGACTATCTTGAAGGGAAGTGGCGGCGTTGAGGTGATTGAGGAGATTCCCGGGAAAGATTTGGTCGGCCTCACCTACCAGGGACCTTTTGACGAACTTCCTGCACAGAAAACACCGGGCGGCGTTTTTCCATATGGCGAGACGGGCGGAGGCAAGACCGCCGCGGAAGCACATCGTGTGATCGCCTGGAAGGAAATCAGCGAGGCAGAGGGAACGGGACTCGTTCACATCGCGCCCGGATGCGGCGCGGAAGACCAGCAGCTTGGCAAAGAGAATGGTATTCCTTTCATCGCCCCACTGGATGATAGTTCCGTTTTTCTCGAAGGGTTCGGACAATTCACGAAGCGGAATGCCAACGAAGTAGCAGATGACATCATTGCCGCGCTGAAGGCTTCAGGCATGCTCGTAGCACGCGAAAAATATCCGCACGTCTATCCACATTGTTGGCGCTGTAAAGAAGAGTTGGTGTTCCGCCCTGTTGACGAATGGTTTATCCGCATGGATTGGCGCGATCGCATTCAGCGCGTGGTGCCGACCATAAAGTGGATTCCTCCCGATGGGGAGGCGCGCGAGCAAGACTGGCTTCGCAACATGAGCGATTGGATGATCTCCAAGAAACGCTTCTGGGGACTCGCGCTGCCGATCTGGGTGTGCGGTGAGTGCAAACATTTTGAAGTGATCGGGAGCAGGGAAGAGCTTAAGGAAAAAGCAGTCGAAGGTTGGGATGTGTTCGAGGGGAATTCGCCGCACAGGCCTTACATCGACGCCATCAAAATTCGCTGTGAGAAGTGCGGCGGCCTGGCGCAGCGGACCGAGGATGTTGGCAATCCGTGGCTCGACGCGGGAATCGTGCCATTTAGCACCATGCGCTATTCGACCGACAGAGCCTACTGGGAGAAGTGGTTTCCAGCGGACTTGGTGCTCGAAAGTTTTCCGGGTCAATTCCGGAACTGGTTCTATTCGATGCTTTCGATGAGCGCCATGATCGACGGCCGCGCTCCGTTCAAAGCGCTTCTTGGTCACGCTCTGGTACGCGATGCGCGCGGCGACGAGATGCACAAGTCCAAAGGCAACTCCATCGCGTTCGATGAAGCGGCGGAAGCGCTGGGCGCCGAAGTGATGCGGTACATCTACACCGAGCAGAAGACCTCGCAAAATCTCAACTTTCCCGATCTTCATCCCGCCGGTAACGTGGGACAAACGATCGATGGCGATGCCCGGCGCAAGCTTCTGACTTTCTGGAACTGCTACAGCTTCTTCGTGATGTATGCGGGCGCAGATGATTGGAAGCCGGGCGGTGCTGCTGTTCCCGTCACCAACGAACTTGACCGCTGGGTTTTGAGCAAACTCCAGCGGCTGGTGGCGGAAGCGAATAGCGCATTCCAGAACTATGAGCAGTACAAACTCGTCGAGGCTTTTCAGGCTTTCGATGAAGAATTTTCCAACTGGTATTTGCGCCGCTCGCGCCGCCGCTTCTGGAAAAGCGAGGCGGACGCTTATCAAACGCTTTACGAAGTGCTGACCACGGTCACTCGCGTGATGGCTCCGGCGCTGCCATTCTTGACTGAGGATATCTATCAAAACCTAGTTCGTTCCGTCGATCCATCGGCCCCCGAGTCGGTTCACCTGACGACCTATCCGCAGGTGAACGCCTCTCTGATCGACGAAACTCTCGAGCACAGCATTGCAGCGGTGATTCGCATTAAAAATCTCGCGCTCAGTCTCCGCACACAGAGCAAGGTCAAGATTCGCCAACCTCTAAGCACGCTCTACGTGCGGTCTAAAGATGCCGCCGACCGGCGTGTGTTGGAAAACTTCGACTACGTAGTGCAAATTCTGGAAGAGACCAATTTGAAGAAACTCATCTTGATTGATGACGAGAAATCGCTGGTGAAAGTACGCCTCAAGCCGGATGTCAAAAAGATTGGCCCTCGTGCGGGAAGATATTTGAAGGCTATCGGGGAAGCTCTTGAAATCGCCGATGCTGCTCAGGTCTTGAAGGGCGGCCCGTTTTCCATACAACTGCCGGATCAAGTGTTCGAAATCGCTCCCGAAGAAATCGTCATCTCGTTTGAAGGCCCGGAAAATCTAAAGTGCAGCCTGGAACAAAGCACTTTTCTCGCGTTGGATACAAAGTTAACACCGGAACTTCAGCAGGAAGGCCTTGCGCGAGATTTCAACCGAATGCTGCAAGATCAGCGAAAAGCGCTGAACCTGGATATTTCCGACCGCATCGTAGTTAGCTATTCCGCGTCGCCTCGTATTGCGGAGGCCATCACCGCGCATGAAGCATTCCTACGCAATGAACTACTTGCAGAGCGGCTGGAATTGAGCCTCGCTCCGAACGGCGGAGTCAAACTGGCGCTGAGCGGAGAAGATATTTTCGTCACGATTACGCGTGTGTAGAGAAGGCACGCGCGTCTCGCGCGCTGTGCCCGTACTGCTACAATGCCGGTAGGGGTTCCCTGAGAAACTATGTTCGCCGTGCGGTTGATCGGTGTGCTGGCGCTCGTCGCCCTCAACGGCTTTTTCGCCGCCGCGGAGTTTTCCCTCGTCGCTGTGCGGCTTTCCCGTGTTCGCCAGCTTGTAGCTAAGGGGGATACTCGGGCCAAAGTTGTTGAGCGCTTGCTTGCGGATTTGCACCGTGTCGTCTCGGGAGTACAAGTCGGCATCACGCTTTCGAGCTTGGCGATCGGCGCGCTCGGCGAAGCCACGCTTACGGCAGCTTTGCAACAAATCTGGCACGGTGCTGCGGGCACGCGGACCGCTTTTTTCGCGCACGCGATTGCCCTGGGTTGCGCTTTTGCTTTGCTGAGCGCGATGCACGTCGTGCTCGGCGAGCTGGTGCCGAAGACCGTCAGCCTCGCGAAGGCCGAGCGCGTCGCTCTTCTTATTGCTCTGCCATTCCAGTGGTATCTGCATACCTTTCGGTGGGCCATCGATCTGCTTGATGGCATGTCTGGCCTCATCGTAATGGCGATGGGCGTTTCGTCGCCGCAAAGTCATGGCTCGGCGCACTCGACGGAAGAGCTGCAAATCCAGATTCGGCAGGCGCGCGAACGAGGTTTGATCGCTCCCGGCGAAGAAAAATTCATCGTGAGTGCTATCGAGCTTGGACAAGTACAAGTCCGGGAGATCATGGTGCCCCGGCCGGATATGCACACGCTTCCGGTGGAAGCGACGATGGATGAAGTGATGCGCGTGTTCGCCACTTCCCAGCGCTCGCGAATTCCCGTCTATCGCGGCTCGAGCGACCACATTCTTGGCTTCGTTCATATCAAAGATATGTTGTGGACTTTGCTCGACCGCGAGAGGCGGCTGGAAGAAAATCTCCCGCCGCCACCATTCGATCTGCGGCGCGTGCTTCGCGAAGTCCTCATCGTTCCGGAAACGAAGCCGGCCAGTGAGCTGCTCCAGGAACTTCGCACGCGGCACATCGGCATGGCCATGGTTGTGGACGAATTCGGCAGCATACTCGGGCTTGTAACGCTTGAAGACATCATGGAACAAGTGGTTGGCGAGATTCACGATGAGTTTGACGTCATCGAGCGGCCGCTGACGCTCGCCGATGGCGCCGTGATTTTTGACGCCGCGCTGAACGTGCGCGATTTGGATACGCAGTACAACATCCCTTTGCCGGAAGATCCTGCGTACGCGACCGTTGGTGGATTCGTGTTGGATCAACTCGGTTTTATTCCGCGTGGGGGCGAAAGCTTCGAATATGGGCAGTTTCGATTCACCGTCGTGGAAATGGACGGCCGACGCGTCGCCCGTGTAAAGATTCAACGCGTGCGTCCAGCGCTTGAAGAAGAGCCGGCAGTGGGATCCAACGAAAGCGCTGAGAAAGCGGTGAAGAGCACGAAAGCCGCGGCGGCGGAACCGTAGCAGACCGGTGAGAGTGCCAGCATAGACAACGTTCGGCGGTATGAACGTTGAGTTTCGTTAGGCCTCCAATAGACAATGAACGCGTGAGTCCCCAAAAGCACCGGATCGCCGATTACCTGCGGCCTAAAACGGTGGCGATGTTGTTGCTGGGGTTTTCCTCTGGCCTTCCCTTTTATCTGGTCGGCAATACTTTCGGCTACTGGCTGCGCGATGAACACACCTCGCTGACGGCGATCGGGTTTCTTTCCTGGGTGGGCATCGCCTATTCGCTGAAGTTTCTGTGGGCGCCATTGATGGATCGCGTCGACTTGCCGTTGTTTAAGCGGCTTGGCCATCGGCGCGGATGGATGATGTTTTCCCAGATCGTGATCGGTCTCGCGCTTTGCGCCATGGGGGCAACTGGCACGAACGTGGGACTCGGCCGGCTTGGCGCTTGTGCACTTATCGTCGCGTTTGCGTCATCGACACAAGACATTGTTGTTGATGCGTGGCGAATTGAATCAGCAGACGACGGAGATGAACAAGGGCTCCTCGCGTCTGCCTATCAGTTCAGTTACCGTCTGGCGCTCCTGACTACGGATTCCCTTATCCTCATCGTGGCTGCGGCCGTGGGTTGGCGCATGTCCTACGGTATCTACGGTGCGTTTATGGCTGTTGGAATATTTGCCACCTGGTTTGCAAAAGAACCGGAGCGCGCAAATGCGGCGGTGCTGCTTGAAAAAGAGCGCGAAACGCCACATTGGCGCCGTTTCTTCGACGCCATTGTGGGACCGTTCATCGCTTTCTTCCGCACGCACGGCTGGCTCGCGCTCGTGATGTTAGCAGCCATCAGTCTCTACCGGTTGCCGGACTTTGTGATGGGCCCGATGGCGAATCCCTACTATCACGACCTCGGCCTTACGAAGCAAACGGTCGGAGCGGTGCGTGGCTCCATCGGGCTAATCGCAACGTTTGCAGGCATCGCCGCGGGCGGATTCTGCTCGCTGAAGCTTGGCTACATGCGCGCTCTTGTCATCGGAGGTATTTTGCAGGCAGCTGCGACTGCCGCATTTGCGACTCTCGCGTTCGCGGGCTTGAGCATTCGTCTCTTCGCCTTCATCATGGCAGGTGACAATTTCAGTCTCAGCTTCGCCGCTGTTGCGCTTGTAGCGTACATGTCGAGCCTCACCAGTCTGGGATACACGGCCACACAGTACGCACTTTTGAGTTCGACGTATGCCTGGCTGGGAAAGATTTTGAAGGGGTTTTCGGGCGCTGCGGTCGAAAGGCTGAGCACCACGCACGGCCTCATTCACGCCTACGGCATTTTCTTTATCGCTTGCGGACTGACCGGCGTGCCTGCCGTCCTTCTGTTCGCGGCCTTGGGTTACTGGCACAAGCGGAAGCTACCTGCTCAAGCCGCCGCCTAGAAAAATGTTCCGCGCTTGCCGAGTTTCAGCCAGAAGACTAACACTGCGTGAAAGAAAATGAGCTCGGCTACAAAGATGGACAAAACTACCCATCGCACGCCGCGCCGCGTTGCATTCAAAATGTTTTCTTGAACTTTCCGCTGACAATCAGAAGGGAACTACTTTTCGGCGAGAACCACCGGCGCTCCACGGCCGATACTCAATGTACGCGCGGCGTTTCCTTTGTTGATGGCGATTTCCAGATAGCCGCTCGAGCCCAAATAGGCCACCACTTCGCCAGCTTTGCCTCGCGCAAATGTATCTACGAGCCTGCTCACCGGGTGTGTTCCGACCTGCATTTTCAGCCCGGCGCCGTTCTGTGCCTCGGTGGACAAATCCTCTGCGCGGAAATTTGTGACGAGATTCCCAAACGGGTCAATCTTCAGCACTAAACCTTTTACGCCCGCCGCTCCAGGCTTCGGCCGCGGCAGCGCCATCTTTTTGTAATCCTGAATCTCGTCGCCCATCGCGGGAGTTTGCCAGCCCTTGGAGAGCCACGCCGCCACTGGCGCAAAAACATCGCGTCCGTGAAACGTTTTGCTAAGCGGTTGGAGAAAATAGTGCTCCGCAGTGGCATGGCGCACCACGACGTTTGATTCGCGTTCGTAAACCAGGGAGAGCACGCCGTTATCTGGCGCAACAAAATAATGATTCTGTCCGGTGACGAGCAGTGGCCGCCGTTCCGTACCCACGCCAGGGTCCACAATCACCACATGAATCGTCTTCGGAGGAAAGTAAGAGTAAGCCGCGCCGATGGCCAGCGCGCCATCCAGCAAATCGAAGGGCGTCACGTGATGCGTGATGTCCACGATGGTCACGTCCGGATTGATCCTGAGTATGACTCCCTTTACGGTTCCGACGAGATGGTCGTCGGTGCCGTAGTCTGTCGTCAAAGTGATGATGGCGTTGGCCACGAGGTTCTCCAGCCCTGGGTGTTCTGTACGCGTTGCGCGCGACGAAATGTGAAGGCGCTCCCTACTCTTTGACGCTAACGGAGCCGCGCTTCGCCGTCAAGAAATCGCGCGGCGCCTGCTGTGCAATCGCCAACGGTCCATGCATCGCACAAACCTGCATAATCGCTTGTTTTCGGCTAAGCGGCATGCCTGAGTGGGCCTTCACGCCAGCGGTTACAAAACGCGTTGGGGCAGAGTTTGACCGGGGCGCTGTGGTATATTTTGGCAGCTCATCGCGGTTCTATATTTCGTCGTCGGTCTTGGGGGAGGGTTCGATGCGATTCGTACACTCGTGGAGGAAGCTGGTGCTTGGCTCGGCGGCGCTCGCCGCGCTATATGCAGGGAACTCCTTGCTGTCGGCGTCAGCCGAGAGTCATTCGAAGGCGGCTGCGGCACCTGCGGGCGAGGCGTGCCCCAACGATGACAGTGGACTGAAACTACCCGCCGGTTTTTGCGCCACGATTTTTGCTGACGGCATTGGCCATGCTCGGCACATGGTGGTTGCCCCGAACGGCGTGGTCTACGTAAACACATGGTCGGGCGAATATTATGGCAACGACAAGGCGCACGATGGCGGATTCCTGGTCGCGTTGCAAGACAAAGCGGGCTCGGGGAAAGCCGACGTAGACGAGCGCTTCGGAGAAACTGTACAGAGCGGCGGAGCTGGCGGCACAGGAATCGGCCTATACAAAGGCTCGATCTACGCGGAGATTAACGATCGCATCGTGCGATACGCGTTGGCTGCCGAGTCCATCGTGCCGAAAGATGCAGCGGTCACAATCGTCTCCGGATTGCCTCTCGGCGGCGATCATCCGATGCATCCCTTCATTATCAATGCCGAAGGCGCGATGTTTGTGGATGTGGCGAGCGCGACCAATTCGTGCCAGCTGAAAAATCGCACACTGAAATCGCCGGGCGCAGATCCATGCGTGGAGCTTGAAACGCGCGGCGGTATCTGGCGTTACGACGCCAATAAATCCAATCAAACTTTTTCGAAGGCGGATCGTTTCGCTACGGGGATTCGCAATGGGGAAGGCTTCGCGATCGACGCAAGCGGCCGCATGTTTGTGACGCAGCACGGCCGCGACCAGTTGCACACGAATTGGCCCGATTTTTACCAGGCGGACCAGGAGGCGACGCTTCCGGCAGAAGAGGTGCTGCTATTGAAGCAGGGCGGCGACTATGGCTGGCCCGAGTGCTATTACGATTCGTTCGTGCAAAAACTGGTGCTGGCGCCGGAATATGGCGGGGATGGCAGGAAGCTTGGCGTATGCGCGAACAAGCTGGCTCCTGCCGCAGCGTTTCCCGCGCATTGGGCCCCGAATGGTATGGTGCACTACGACAAAAAAGCATTCCCTGAGCGCTATCGAAACGGCTTGTTTGTTGCCTTCCATGGTTCATGGAATCGTGCGCCCTACCCGCAAAGTGGTTACAACGTTGTTTTTCAACCCATGGCGGGCGATCACGCATCCGGCGGATGCGAAGTCTTCGCAGATGGTTTTGCCGGCGCTGTGAAATCGCCGGACAAAGCCGATCATCGCCCGGACGGGCTCGCGGTCGGACCGGACGGCTCGCTCTATATTTCAGACGATGTGCGCGGACGAATTTACCGAATTGTTTATCGCGGGAGCGCTGGGAACGGTGCAGCGGGGGTGACTCCGTGCCCGAGCGCAACGGCTCCGGCAGGCAAAATCGTTGAAGAGGCTGCAAAACCACCCGAGGGCACGCATCCGGATGCCGGCGATGCGGCAACCGCCGATGGCCGCGTTCCGGAAGGAGCGACGCGCGAAATGGTAGCGCTTGGTGACCGCGTCTATCACGGCCAAGTGGGCGGAGCGGCATGCACTGGTTGCCACGGCGCAAGTGGCGGGGGCTCGCCTTTGGGCCCAGATCTGACGGGAAAGAAATGGTTGTGGAGCGATGGCAGCTACGCGGGAATCAAGAAAACGATCACCGACGGCGTGCCGCAACCAAAACAATATCGCAGCCCGATGCCGGCGATGGGCGGCGCGCAGCTAACGCCTGAACAGGTTTCAGCTGTCGCGGCGTATGTCTGGAGCTTGAGTCACAAATAGACGATCGGCTGAGCTGGCAGCGGTAACCGGAGAAGTGGCCGCTAATACATAATCAGGACCGATGAAGTCTACGCAAGAAATTGGCGAAAGCTCTCCAGACGAGCACGACGCATCCGACCAGCGCCGAGAGTGGAATCGGATGCATAGGTGGGAAGGGGTGCGGCGGCGAGTAAAACCATACGGACAAAGCAAGGAGCGCGGCGCCTCCTAGCAGCCTCGCCCCGGTCATCGCCCAGAACGACCGTTGAGCTAGGTAGGTACGCAAATGCTTCGCGACAAACTCTGCTCCAAGGACTGCCGCTGCACAAATAGGAAGGACAGTCGGACCGATCATCAGTGTTCCGTACCATGGCAAGCGTACTCCGTTTGACAGTATGGAATGTTTCCAGTCTTCTATGTGGAGGCCTTCATCGAAGAACGCATGGCTTCCGTAGAGCAAGATTACGGTGAGATTGCAGACAATTCGGGCGGCGAAAAACGAGCTCACCAGAAGGGTTACAATTGCCCCGCCAGCACCTAGATTTGAAAATGGGTCCGATTTCGGCCGCACCAGAGCAGGGGCTTGCGTGCCCGTGACAGTCTCGCCGTCAGGCTTGTTGTGTAACTCGTCTGTCAAAGTAAACCTGCACGTCACTCAAATTATAGAGTATTGGATCTGCGGGTGGAGACTGTATTGACACGTTTGTTAGATCCTGATTAGCGCGGCCGCCGGAAACTGACCCACTACCTCGCGATCCGTTCCGTTTATGACCGCGGCGCTCCATGCTATTCTGACCGGCATGAACAAATCGATATCTGACCGCGCCGCGGCTCTGCTGCAAGCTCAAACCAAAGCGAACGACCTCTTCCATGCTGTGGAAACTCGCGGTCTTATTCGCCCCAACGTCCTGGAAAGCCAGTTGAACCAGGACATCTACGATCTCGCCAACGAGATGTTTGGAATTTCCACTTACTGGCACAAGCGCATTGTTCGCGCTGGCCGCAACACTCTCGCTCCGTATGAGGAGAACCCGCCCGACTTGACTGTGGGTGAGGATGTCATTTTGTTTCTGGATTTTGGGCCCGTCTTCGAGGAGTGGGAGGCTGATTTTGGAAGAACGTTTGTTCTCGGTTCCGACCCTGCGAAGTTGAAGCTTCGCGATGACATCGCCAAGGGCTTCGTCGAAGGCAAGAAATATTTTCACGAGCATCCGGACATCAAAGCCGATGAACTATACAAGCACGCGCAGAAACTAGCGCGCGACTTTGGCTGGGAATATGGCGGTCCTATCGCGGGACATCTGATTGGCCAATTTCCGCACGAAAGAATCCCAGGCGATAAGGTAACGCTGTACGTTCATCCCGATAATTCGAGCAGGATGCGAGATCTCGATGCCGAAGGGCAGGAGCGCCACTGGATTTTCGAGATTCACTTTGTGGATCGCGCTCGGCAAATCGGTGGGTTTTACGAAGAACTCCTCACGGTTGGCTGAAGTGACGACCAACGCCCGCGCGATGTCGGTCGGCGACAGCGATGTATTTGGGATAGAGCTAATCGAAACGCAGAGCAACCAAGGGGTCGAGGGCCGCGCTACGACGCGCTGGCAAATAGCACGCCGCGAAGGCGACCGCCAGAAGAACGACGGCCGAGAAGAGCAGCGGGCCGATTTCCAAACCATGCACTTCCGACAAGAAGGCTGTGAGTACGCGGTTCATCGCGACCGTAATCACCAGACCAATCACAAGGCCCGCGCAGCTTAATCTGAGGCCCCGAAGCAGCACAGCGGATAAGACTTGATTGCTGGTTGCCCCGAGAGCCATACGAATGCCGATTTCATGCGTGCGGTGGATCACCGCGAACGCTATGACTCCGTAAACGCCGAGAGCGGCAAGCAGCAATCCAAATCCACCGAAAAAGCTCATCACGCGCGCACCGAGGCGGTCTCTTTCGAGGCTTTCGGAGTAGTAGCGATCCATAAACGAAATATCGTAGACGGCGAGCGATTTGTCCGCATGCCAGACGGCTTGTTTGATGCTGGTGACAAGCGCGGGCGAATCCGACTCCACGCGCACCATCAGATAGATCGTATCTGCGGCGGCGGTTCCAGCATTTTGCGCGTAGGGAAGGTACCAGGTTTCGCGAGGGTCGCCCGGATCGCCTGCGTCGTGCACATTGCCGACGATGCCTATTACGGTCAGCCAGGGAGCATTCGGACGATCCATGCGGAGACGTTTGCCGAGGGCGTCGGCATTGGGCCAAAAACGCTGGGCCATGTCTTTGCTGACGATGGCAACCGGCTGGCCGCGTTCTTTGTCGAGATCAGAGAAAGCGCGACCGCGCAGCACCGGGATGTTCATAGCGTGAAAAATATCGTTGCTGACCAGGCGGTGATTGACTATGAAATCCGCGCTTCTTCCGCTGATTTCCGTGCCCTCGATGATTATTGGCGCGCCCCAAGTGCCTCCTCCGAGCGGATTCACGGTGGTGGCGGCGGCTGTAGCGACTCCCGGCGTGGATCGGATGGCCTGAAGCATGCGATCGACGAGGACGGTTCGGCCGGGCCCGGGCGGATAATCGATTTGCGATGGAGTGATTTGCATGGTGAGAAGTTGGTGCGGCTCGAAACCGAGGTCGCGAGTCTGCAGGCGGCGGTAATGTTCGGTCATCAAAGCGGCTCCAGCGGTTAACACCAGGGCGAGAGCGGTTTGCGCGATGACGAATCCATTGAGGACGCGATGCGCGGTGCGGGTTCCACCGGAGCCGGTTCGTCCGGCTTGCTTAAGAGAATTCGCCGAGTCGTCTCGCGCGTGCCCGAGGCCAGGAAATAATCCCGCGAAGATTCCCGCGAGCAGCGAGAGCGTCAGACCGAAGAGCAATACGCGATGGTCAAGTTCGGGAGCGGGCATTCCCAATTGCAGGCGAAAATCGGACGGGAGAAGTGTGGCCAGGTAGCGATTCAGCCATGAAGATAAGAGAAGAGCACAACCGCACCCTGCTGTGGCTAAGAGCAAGCTCTCGGTCATGGTCTGCTGAAGCTGGCGCGCACGACTGGCACCAAGAGCCGCGCGAATCGCGAATTCACGGGCGCGAACAGCGGAACGCGCGAGAAGCAGATTGGCGACATTGACGCAGGTAAGCAACAAGAGAAAACCGACCACGCAAAGAAGCGCGAACATGGTGCGCTCCTGATTGTCGTTCAGGTTTTCGCGGAGCGTGATGCTGGTTACTTGGAAGCCCGGCGGCGTAGCGGGATAAGTTTCCTTGATTCGAGCAGTCACTTGAGCGAGGGATTCGCGAGCCTGTCGCGGCGTAAAGCCGGGCTTGAGATGAGCGAAAACGGCGAACTCGCGGGCGGGATCCGTGCGGTCTACGGCGAAGGGAAGCCAGATGTCCGCGTCGTAAGGGAAATTGAATCCGCGAGGCATGACGCCCACAACGCGGAAGATCTGATTATCCAGGGTGACGCTCTGCTGCAATACCGAAGCGTTGCCTCCGAAACGACGCTGCCACAGGCGATCGCTGATGAGCGCGACGCCGCTTCCCAGTCCCTTGCTCTCTTCCTGCGGCAAGAAGTCACGACCAAGGATGGGTTGCACCTTAAGAGTGGAGGACCAACCCTCGGACCGGTAGACTACGCTGATTCTCTCGGGCTCAGTGCCGCCTGCGAGGGTCAGGCTATCGCCGGAAAGGGCGACCATTCCATCGAAGGCCGATACCGTTTCGCGAAACATCACGAAGTGGGGACTGTGCATCCCGAAAGTGCTGAGATGGCCATCGGGCCCGCGATTGGAATCGAGAACCCGCAGAGTATGGTCCGGATCGGCTAGAGGAAGAGTACGGAAGAAGATAGTGTTTACAAGGCTGAAAATGGAGATGTTCGCGCCCAGGCCAAGGGCCAGCGTCAGGATAGCCACGGTAGTAAACAATGGCGCACGACGGAGGAGTCGCAGCGCATAGCGTAGGTCTTGCCAAAGGCTTGACATTCGATTACCTAGGTTACTAGACGCGGCAACGCGGACTTTGTTTCTCTTTGTGGGCAGTGGACCCGCCAGCGAGGCTCCTCGCAAGAATGGCGGCCTGAACTGAGCGGCAGGCTCTCTGGGGGAGAACGTAACCGAAAGTCAGGTATATATATCTAAGCCCGGTATGAACATAAGGATTCTCCGATCGGGTAAATGTTCGTTGTTCCCGCGGATCAGATGGGGTCATAAGCTATGTGTAGAAATATAAAAACACTCTTCAACTTTGATCCACCTGTAACGAATGAGGAAGTCAGAGCCGCTTCGCTGCAATTTGTCAGAAAGGTCAGCGGCTTTAACAAGCCGTCGAAGGCTAACGAAGCCTCATTTCAGACCGCCATCGACGAAATCGCCGAGGTTGTGAGTCGCCTTCTCCATTCGCTCGAAACCAACGCACAGCCGAGGAATCGCGAAGAAGAGATGCTGAAGTTGAAGGCTCGCGCAGCCGAAAGATTCGGCGCTTGAATTGACCAAAACCGCCATTCCCCAGTGATAGTGGCAGCCTGAAAGACGCTGTGAGATTTTTTAGAACGATACTTATGGCACGCCGGAAGAGTTAGTCTGCCGAAGCACCGTCTGATTTGGATCATTAATGTCGGTAATGACCAGAGACCTTTGCGAGGACTTGGTCGAAGAGGCAGCACCTTTTGCCGAAAGTGCTTTCAGATGCCCGATAGCCTGAACGATGCGCGCCCCATCGGAATTCGTTTTCAGAACTGCGAGTGACTGAAGTACCCCGAATGGCGGACGATCGAATTCCGCCAGATAGACTTGATATTGCGCTCTAGGTGCGAGTCCCTCCGCCGCGATTTCAACGAGATCCAAAAGACCGAGAGAATTCACGGCCACGGACGCCTGTGCGTTCGGGTAAATGGTCAGCCGGATATTTGGCGTTCCCCCTATTTCTTGCTGTGTTGAGCTACTTGCTCGCGAAGTTTCTTATTGTCCTCTTGCAATTGATCCATCTGTCTTTCGAGGGGCTCCAAAGCATCGCGAATTTCTTCCTCGCTAAAGCGCGGAACGATGTGTTGCTGGCAATTCCAATCGAATGCCTCCACCTTAATCACGAATACGCGCTCGATGGTCGCCTTGTACCCGCGATCTCGGACTTTCTCAATCCATTCCTTCGCCTGTTCGCCCTCGAATATTTCGGCGTGTCCAAGAATCTTCAGCCGCAACTGCCTCGGATAATCCACGAAAATCAGCGCCACCCGATCATCCGTCATCAGATTACCAGTGCTTACGTACTGTTTGTTCCCCCGGAAATCCGCGAAGGCGATCGTGCGATCATCTATTACTTTTAGAAATCCTTTTGGGCCTCCGCGGTGTTGCACATACGGCCACCCCGTCGCGCCGACACTCGCCATATAAAAGGTATCGCGTTCGGCGAGAAACTCTCTTTCATCGGGGCCAAGCCGGGCTGGCGTATCGGATTGCTTGTCCAGGGCTGCATACTGCCGACGACTCCCATACCGTTCTTGCAATGCTTTGACGACCGGGGTAAAAACCAGTGAGCCAAAACTCTTTGTCATATCGATCCTCGGGGAGTTCGTGCTTGCTCAAACGTGAACCAGTAAGACTCGCCGAAGAGTTTAGCGAGTTCTGTTGTTCTTGGAGAGGAATTGTCCGCTTCACTTTTTTGAGACTTTTCCTTGCATCGAATCGCTCGCTGAATGAATCCAACCGCCAGCATTTAGACGCGGGTCGCAACGCGAGTCGTATCCGTGATGCTGGCATCTAGAAAGAAACGTGTTTCGGTCCCGCTGAGAGCGCATCGGCGTAGAGACTCGCCGGAGTCTTCGCGGATATTCCGTTCGGTTTCCCTCATGCATCCGGGTCAAAGAATAGAACAATCGCAGCGCACCTGCTTACCGCACACGGAGGAAAAACAGTCATGACGACGCGTCCACCATTGCCGCCATTTACTCTCGAAACCGCGATCCAGAAAGTCCGGCTTGCGGAAGACAGCTGGAATTCGCGCGAGCCTGAGAGGGTCTCGCAAGGCTACGCGCTCGACTCCAAGTGGAGGAACCGTTCCGAATTTGTGACTGGAAGGCAGGAAATCGTTGCGTTCCTCACACGGAAGTGGGCGAAGGAGTTGGACTACCGGCTGATCAAAGAGCTGTGGGCTTTCACTGGAAATCGCATTGCCGTGCGTTTCGCTTACGAATGGCACGACGACTCGGGGAATTGGTACCGCTCGTACGGCAACGAAAATTGGGAATTCAATGACGATGGCCTGATGCGTACGAGGTTTGCGTGCATCAACGATCTTCCCATCAATGAATCAGACCGCAAATATCATTGGCCGCTCGGAAGGCGCCCTGACGAACATCAGGGACTGAGCGACCTTGGTTTGTAAAAGGTCGCTCAGTCCCATCGTCAAGCGGTTAGTTACCGTATGATCTATTGTTGTGTCTTCTTCTTGGGTGTCGCTTTTGCTCCGGCCCCTCCTACTTTGGGGCTGAGCAGGGTCAAGGAGTCTTCGGCGTTGAATGGGAACTGGCGAACGGACTGTTGACCTGTGCTGCTCAAGGTAATGTCCACGCGCCGGTTCTGGGCTAGTGTAACGATCCTTAGGTTGGCCAGGATTTTGTCCCTCTGTTCCTGGGTCAAGTTGGGATGTTGTTCGACCAGTGCTTTTACCTGATCTTCCGTCAAGTTGTCTTCTTCCCCAAGCGCTTTGACTTGCAGGCTGTCCGCCGGAATGCCAAGTCCAACGAGGAATTGTTTGGTGATCTCTACACGGCGCTCGGAGAGTGCTTGGTTATATTCCGCGGTGCCGCGTTTATCCGCATGGCCCTCAAGAACGAGATGTGCATCGGGCTTGAGTGCGAGATATTCCTTGAAGTCATTGGCCAGTGAAGTGAGTGTCTTTTGCTGGCTTTCGACCAGGCCCACAGTTGGCCGTCCAGGTGAAGGCAGAGCCGTCGGGAAATAGATGCTGCGGATGGCTAGTCTGGCTTCTACCGCGGGAGGCGGCGGAGGCGCTTCGACGCTGAATTGAGCCCTGCAGTCTGCGGAGCCGCCACGTCCATCATTGACGGACCCGGTTACCGTGTAGCTTCCTGACGTTAATCCGGTGGTATCAACCTGAACCGAGGCTCCGGACCCGGAGACTTGGCCACCGCTCGATTGCCAGGAGAAGGTCAAGGGATCGTTATCGGGATCGTTCGCACTGGCAGTGATGCGCACACTGCCGCCAGGACGAACAGAACTCGGATCCGCGGAGCAGCTAATAGTAGGTGGACGATTGGGTCGAGGCTCTACTTTGATATCCGCCGTGCAGCTCGTATTGCCGCCGCGCCCGTCAGAGACACCTGCCGTAACTGTATAGGTGCCTAGTGCAAGGCCGTTGGAACTCCAACGGACCTGCGCACCCGTGCCGTCAACGGCGCCGCCTGTGGCTGTCCAAGTATAAGTTAGAGGATCGTTGTCGGGATCGCTGGCGTCCGCATGCACTGATACTACTTCACCCGAGCCAAGGTAAACCGAGGCCGGGTTGGCTGAACAAGAAGCTGTGGGGGGATGATTGGGAGGCGGAGGAGGCGCTCCGCCAAACCGGAATACGAGACCTGCTTGGTATCGGACGTTGCTCTGGTTGTTGTTGCCACCGGTAAAGCCATTGCCAAAACGAGTTAGCACATAATCGACCTGTATTGGCCGAATAGCGAAATGTTTGGTAACCGGGATATCGATACCGCCGCCGATTATGAAATCAAACGCGTTGTTGCTCGGAGATTTACTCGCCGCGACGCAACCGGTTGTAGTGCCGCAACCAGTGAACAGATTTGCGTAGAAATTTGAGTGAGCTCCCCCGAACATTGCCTCAACAAACGGCTCGAAATGCTTCTTGCGAGCTTTTATGATCGGACCGATGTTGTAGGTGAACAGGTCGCCTTGCGCCGTAAAGAGGCAGGCCACAACACCGGGGCACGCCGCGTTCCCCGCGGGAATGGTAAGGCTATGGTTATCGCTGCCGTAGCCCTCGAATTCAGTCTCAATTCCAAAGTGCCTGCTGAGGTAAAATGTAAGTCCGCCGCCGCCCCCGTTCAATGAGAAAGGCTGAATGATGTTGTTGTTCTGCGGATTGGCGTGTATGTAGGAATAGTCTAACGAAAGCTCCACCTTTGGGTTGTCCTGAGCAATCGCCATCGTTCCAAATAGCAAAACAATCACGGATAGAATTGCGGCTCTGATTTGCATTTCTCTTCTCCTAAAGGCTCGCAGGCTAATTGCCTCGATACCAAGACACTTCCTGAAGTACTTTTTGGTACCCGGGCAATAGAACGGTTACAGCAGATCAACTTCTCCCAAGCAAACACGTCATGGAAATTGCGAGTTTGGTGGAAGTTAGTGACCTTGTGAACTGTCAAAAATGACAGGAGGCGCAAGGCTCTGCTGCCAACGGCGATGAGGTCCTGGTAGGCTTGGCTGCATTCGCCAAAGATACGAATGAGGTCGCGTGTCTCCGCTTGACCAGCAGTTTGGAGAGCGCAACGGGGCGGACCGATGAGCTTTGCTGGCAGATGGAATCCAGCGTTGGTTTTTTGTGCGACGCTCTAGTCGACTACTGGATCCAGCGGTATGGATGTTTGAAATTTACATTTCACTTGTAGGATGAGTTCTGGAGCCCTCTCGAGCACACGCTGGGACCATTCTCTGAAATGGGCGGATCGTCCATGCGCCTTACCAACATCCGCCACCCCATGTTTTTCGTAAACACTGATTCTAAAGGGAGTTGAAGTCGTTTGCTTTGAAGTGGATATGTAAGTGTTGATTCCACGGGAGTTAGGAGAGGGTGACGGGGCAGAAGAAATGGAGCACACGACTTGATGGTCGCGCAAGGGGCACACCGGGGGTATCCACGACTTATGAAGTAAGCGCCTGAAATCAATGGAGTTGCGGGCATTCCTGCGTGTTTGCGTATACAGGGCCGTCCAAAAGGGGGAAGCCCTTGGGTCGGATCATTTAGCCTCCGAGAAGGTAGCGTGATGTGAGGGGTATACCCCAATCGTGACGAGTACTGGGCGCAATCGCCTGATCAGAAAAGGGTTGCAGCACTTCCTTGTGACCAGGAGGTGGCGAGTGGCGCTTTGGCTCCCTTCGGGGCGATAGGGTGTTGAGTGACGAGACAAGGAAAAGGATAACGCAGGGACGCAGAGGTTTTGCAGAGAAGAGGGTGACGCTGGGAGGGGCTGGAGGTTGATGTTCACGGCAGATTTTAGCGCAACTATTGATTACTTGTCAAGATATTCGTTATCTAGTAATGATTCGAACGGTGTGCGCGTGGAGCGTAACTCGATAAGAGGAATGGGGATGCAAGGGAATATGGTGCGCGAAAATGTTGTTTGTGGGAGGGACGGCTAAGCAAGGTAAAAGAAGGCCAACCTCAAGCTTGGCCAAGCCGGGTTGGACTTGAGTCTCGTCCGTGACATTATGCCGCGTCGTGCCGTGCAGTCTTTTCCTTTTCTCTCAGCTCGGGGGCGCTGACCGGGAAAATAGCGGTAACCTTTGTGCCCAAAGCATTGGAATCGATAGTCAATTCGTCATGAGACTGACGCACGCGCTCTTTCATTCCTCTAATCCCCAGGCCGACCGCTTGGGATTGAACCTCCGCGAATCGATCCTGTGACATTCCCTTACCGCGATCCTGCACCTCCGCATAAATGTTGTCACCTTGGCGCGCAATGCGGATTGCCGCAGTCTTGCTTTCCGAATGGCGATGGATGTTCGTGAGGCTCTCTTGCACGAGACGAAATATGGCAAGTTCCATCTCCGGGGCAAGCCTTTCGAGGTTGTCGGGAATGTTTACCTCGATACAAAGGTTGCTTCGCTTCGCGAGACCTTCTACATACCACAGAAGTGCAGACCGCAATCCGAGTTCGTCCAGCATCGGGGGGTGCAAAAGATAAGAGGTCGTGCGTATCTCTTGGGTTAGATTCTGGATTAAGTCTTTAGCGTCTTTGATGCTTTCGGAGAATCGAGCAGGATCGCGTTTCGCGTCGTCTTCCAATCTCGCAAGAGTCATTCCCAGTCCAGCCAAATTCTGCCCAACACTGTCGTGCAGTTCCAGTGCTATGCGCCGGCGTTCTTCGTCTTGGGCGCGCATCAATCTTGCTGAAAGGTCTCGAAGCTGATCCGATTGTTGAAGGATTTCCGCGTTTCGGCGCTGCAATTCCTGAGTCCGAAATTGAACTTGAGTATCAAGCGCACCAGCGAGTGCGCGGAAACGCTGTTCGCTCTCATGCAATTCACGCTCGATCCGTTTACGCCCGGCAATATCACGCGCTATTTTCGAAGCTCCGATGATTTTTCCCGAGGAGTCCCTAATTGGAGAGATTGTCAGCGATATCTCGAGTCTAGAGCCGTCTTTCCGTAGGCGAATGGTATCGAAATGATCGATCCGTTTGCCTTGACCTAGCCTTGCAAGAATACTTATTTCCTCGTCCCGGCGTTCGAGCGGAATGAGCATCGAAATGGACTGGCCGATGGTTTCCTCGGCTGTGTATCCAAAGAGCCGCTCCGCGCCTGAGTTCCAGCTCGTGATGACACCCTCTAAGGTTTTGCTAATAATCGCATCTTCGGAAGAATCTACGATTGCGGCAAGCAGGCCGATCGCCTTATCGGCCTTCAGACGCAATTCGGGAAGCTCGTCCAAAATTGACTGAGTGCTCTTGTCCAGGCCGGCATCCGAATTTTCAAGGATACAACTCGCTAGCACTTCATGTGTCGCAAGAAGCTGCTTGATGTCATGCTCAAACTCAATTTCAGGATGGACCCTTGTCCAGTAGTGAGCCGCCCGAACGAACGACAAGAAAAGCAGGAGGTACTGAAGTCGAACGGTTCCCAGCAAGCGCTCCAGGGCGTCGAGGCACGCTTGGGCGTCTGCCGTCTGCAAGAATACATGGCCGGCAAGAGAAAAAAGGCCATCTTCTATCTGCGTGTCGGCCGCCGGCATTTCAAGAAGAGGAGCAGGACATTTCGAGCAAAACGAAAGGCGTGATTGTAGTTCAGGACCGCGTGGAAACGGCCGGCGAAGCAGTTTGACAGCATCCGCGACGTTTTCAGCGCGAGCGTCTTTATCGCCCGCCGGCCGCCCAAGCCCAACCAAGAAACCGGTGTGGCGAGCAATACAGTAGCGGACTGCACAAAAGCGAGAAAGAAAGACGAAAAGCCGTTCCTTAAAGATAGAGGGCAGGGGGTTATCGAGATAAGCTGCTTGGGCAAATCCCCACAGTTTTTCGGTGATCTCGGGAGTCTCGGGCGAGAGCCGGAAAAAGTTCGGAAGCACGCCAAACCGGTCATTAACGCGCAGCAGTAGTTCCTGTACAGGAATCGCCGGTAGAGAATTAATCTTTTCTGGCAATGGGGCAATCCGTTCAGCCGCTGATTTCAGGGCTATGGGGTGTTTGTCAGTCAAGGACAATGGACTTCTCTTGCAGGCCAGATCCCGGCCAGCGGGGTAGACGTGTTTTTGGGGCGTCTCAGTGAAGCTACAGGGTGGAGTAGTTAGTAGAACATATCGAAATTCGTTTGTATAGAACGCCTGCAAAAGCCTCAGAGGTAGCGGTCCGTTACTACCGATTCAGGCGTAACCGGAGAAGTAGAGGAATTGGGATGCGCGGGATTGGGTGCGCGAAAATGGTGTTTGTCTAAGACGCTGTTAAGACCTGCAAGTTCCGGGGGAGCGAAGTCAAATGAAGGCAGCCGCAAGGTGGCAACATCATCCTCCGCCGACTACCCAACGGTAGTAGGCATTGCGGCCATCCTCTGCCATTACATGTTGAATCGAACGAGACCATAGTTCTTTGTCACGGTTGTAAGCGGCTATCCCAGCCGTGTAGAAATTTTGCAAAAGGTCCAGCTCTCTCGCTTCGGCGGTCCAAAACGCGGCGTCTCCATGGAGTATTGGTGGCTCCGTGCGCAGCGCAAGTATTTCCGGCAGTGCGCGCGTAATCTCATCGGGCCGTACCCAGGGTGCATATTCGATTCGAGGGCGGTTATCGGTGACAGCGGGAGCGTTTGCAGCGAAGCGCACGAGTCCAGCGCGATCTGTCACGAAAGTGGCAAGCAACGCTGCGGGCGAATCGATACCAACATCACGCAAGGCTTGCTCCACAGGTGGCTGAGAATACCGCGCGGTGATTTGATTTAAATCCAGCTCGATAGGCGAGAGAGAGCCAATGAGCAGCATTTCGTGCAATTCGGTCGTCCAGAGAGTGGCATAGGGAAACGCATTGAGGAAGCTGCGCACGAGTGACCGTGTTTCTTCCACGTTTTGTGTTGCGATCGGCAGCCACTGGGCTAAGAGGCCATTGGGCTGGAGCCTCGTGCCAGCGAGCTCGTAGAAATCTCTCGAGTACAGATTCACGACCCCCGAGGCGGAGGGTGGAGGCGGTTCTAGTGTGATGAGGTCGTAGCGTTCAGCGCTTTGAACCAGCTCGCGACGGCCATCACGCAAGCGAATCTCAATTTTTGGATTGTGCGCTGCGTCAAGATTGCCGCGGAAGAGAGGTCCGGCGTTTACGACGGCTGGCAACAATTCCGCACAAACACGCTTTTCGAGTTGCGGATACGCGAGAAGGCTGCCGGCAGTGATTCCTGTGCCGAAGCCGATGACGAGTGCGGAATGTGGCTCGCTCTTGTGGATGAGGAGCGGAAGAAGAGATTGCAAGCGCATGTAGCGAAGCGACGGCATGGCGTCGCCTGAATTCGAAACTCCTTGAATGTACAGTCGGCGGATATTGCCGGACTTGTGGGGATATTCAAGAACTGCCGCAGTGCCACCGGCGCTCTCGTCATAAAAGACGAGATTGCCGCCGCGAGCTTCCGTGAGCAAACTTGCGAAACGGTCTTTTGGTGTGAGGAAGGCTAAAACCAGCGCGCACGCGCCGACCGCCAGAGTCGCGATTCCCATTCTCTTCCAGCGGACCGGACTTCGTGTTGTGGCGATGGCGCCAACAATGGCCGCCGCGATTGCCAGGATTCCAATTGTGCGGACGAGTCCGAATCGCGGGATCAAGAAAAACCCGGTGAGCATTGTACCTAAAACGCCCCCGATGGTGTTCGCTGCGAGCACGGAACCGACACCACGGCCAACTGAATCCGCTCCGACGGCCAATCGCAGAACAACGGGGAAAGCGGCTCCGAGAAGCACGGTTGGGATAAACAGAATGGCCGTGGCCGTAGCGAAGAAACGGCCACTCATGTCTGCCAAGAGGCTGCCGGTTACGCTGAAAACGAGATGGCCGACCTGAAGTTGTAAGTTTTGCACCCAACGGCCGAGGATGGAGATCTCGAGCAACGCGATACATCCGGCAGACGCCGTGAAAAAACCGAACGTACTCCACGGATCGCGGATGCGGTTTGCATATCGCGCGCTGAGCGAGCTCCCCACAAACAGCCCAGAGAGATAGACTGCTAGAACCATAGCGAAGGCGAAGCTGCGCGTGCTCATGAATTGAATGATGGCTTGCGACCAAAACACTTCGTAACCGAGTGCGATGCCCCCGGACATGGCGTACATCCCAATCGCAAAACGTGCCTGCGCAGCGATCGGCGTCGTGACGGGATCGATTGAAGTAGAAGTGACAGGCTTGGCCTTCGCCGAGCGTTGAATCGAAAAAGCAGCGGCCCCAAGCGTCAGATTGATTGCTGCTGCGAAGATGGCTGAGCCTTGCACGCCAAACACTCGGATGAGTAGGAAGACCGTCAGGAGAGCTCCTACTACGGCCCCCGCGGTGTTCGCAGCATAGAGCGCGCCGCCCGCCCATCCAACTTCGGATTGCCCGGGCCCGACGGCGCGAACCACAGCTGGAAGAGTGCCGCCCATTAGAAGGGCGGGAAGACCGATGAAGAGAAACAGAGGAAGCCAAGCGAAGAGTCCAACCTGCTTCTCCATGGCGGCAAAAGGATTCGCAGCGTGTGCAAAAGCGAATGTGGCAGCGAGGCCAAAGACTGCAACTCCGATTTCCAAGAGAGCATATAAAAATAGCGGACGCGGACTGCGATCTACCCAGCGTCCGAACAGGAAACTGCCCAAGGCAAGTCCCACGAAGAAAGCGCTGATTCCCGTTGTGACGGCGTAGACTTCAATTCCGACCACGAGCGAGAGCTGCTTGACCCACAGAACCTGATAGACGAGGCCGGCGGTGCCTGAACTAAACAAAAGCAGAGGAAATACAAATGAGAGCGAGGGCTTGGGCATAGCCTCCGTGCCACGATCCGGCAAACTCGTCTTCGCAGGGCCATTCGGACGTGGCCTTTTTTTTTCGCTTTTGTTAACGGAAAGCGGTGCACGTCTCACACGCGACATATCCATCCTCAAATAAGAAGACCGGGCTCAAAAGCTGGGTGAAACAGGTCTTTACAGCCGACGGCGCGTTTCCTTTGTGAACTGCTATTCGATCTCTGCCCGTTTGCCAATTTAGCTTGGCTGGCAGTTAGTCCTTGCCTATCGCATGCTGTTGGGCACGAAGCATTTTCAGAATCGCTTCAGGGTCAACAGTGAAGCTTGCAGGCGCTTGACTCGGCGGATATTCCTTGAAGGTCTCCATGAACTCCGTCCCGAGGATGGTTCCCTCCACGTTCAGGTAAACGTTATGTACTGTCCAGTCGTAGTATTGGTCGGAAGTGATGTCCGCCCGTTCATACGGGTCCATGCGTAAATTGTAGATTTTTGGAAGGCGCAGACATGTGAACGGGTTAGCCCAGATGAGTAGGTTCCCAGGAGCCCGTTGCTCGCAGAAAACGAATTTCCAATTCTCATGCCGCATGGCTACGAGCTGGCCATCGTCGTCGAAATAGAAAAAGTTTTTGCGGGGCGACTGTGCCGCTTGCCCCTCAAGGTAGGGAAGTATGTTGTACCCGTCGAGGTGAACTTTATGGACGTAACCGCCTGGGGTAGGCGCCCAGCCCTTCAAGAGCCGATCCTTGACGGTGGTGTCGCCCGCCGCTGCGAGCAATGTGGGATACCAGTCCAGCCCAGAGACAATCTCGTTGGACCATGCATTTGCCTTGATATGACCGGGCCAGCGAACGACCGCCGGCACACGGAATGCCCCTTCCCAGTTCGAATCTTTCTCGCTGCGGAAAGGAGTCGTGGCCGCGTCAGGCCAGCTGAACTGATTCGGGCCATTGTCGGTGGTATAAATCACGATGGTGTCTTTGGTGATTCCCAGATCGTCGAGTTGCTTGAGCAACTTACCGACATCCTGATCGTGTTCCCACATGCCGTCGGCGTAGTCGTTGCCGGGCATGCCGCTCTTGCCTTGGTACTCGGGACGGATGTGCGTGAAGATATGCATCCGCGTGAAGTTCATCCAGACGAAGAACGGTGTTTTTGCTTTGGCTTGCTTGTCTATGAATGCCATCGCCGCATTGGAGGTCTCGTCGTCGATGGTCTCCATGCGTTTGATTGTTAGCGGGCCGGTATCTTCAATTTTGCCGCCAGCATACGAGTGGATGACGCCGCGGACGTGGTAGACCTTGAGGAATTCGGGGTCATCTTTTGGCCAATACGGCATTTCAGGCTCTTGCTCGGCATTCAGGTGATAGAGGTTGCCGAAGAACTCGTCGAAGCCATGATTGGTTGGCAGGTATTCGTCGCGGTCACCGAGGTGATTTTTACCGAACTGCCCGGTGGCATATCCCAAGGGTTTGAGGGCTTGTGCGATGGTGATATCCCGTTTTTGAAGGCCAACTGGGGCTCCCGGCGCTCCGACTTTGGTAAGGCCGGTGCGTATCGGCGATTGCCCCGTTATGAAAGACGAGCGGCCGGCGGTGCAACTGTTCTCCGCATAATAATCCGTGAACGTCATGCCCTCTTCACCGATACGATCAATATTTGGCGTCATATAGCCCACCACGCCGTGCGTGTAACGGCTGATGTTGGCTTGACCAATGTCGTCGCCGAAGATGACCAAGATGTTGGGCTTATTGGATTGTGCTAAGAGGCTTGCAGGCAGCGACATGAGGGAGACAGCTACCAGCACTGTCAACCATAGTCGGGAACCACTACGATTTCTCACGGTCGATCTCCCTTCTGAATTGGAACCTGTACTTGATGTTCCTCCCCTCCTTAGTCCGGGCCGACGACTGACACCTATCGTCGAAACCGGGACAGAGGTGCGGCTACGTTGAGGGCGCTTCCTAATAGGCCGGACGATAGCCTTTAGTCCATGTCCCCACATTGACGACATGGCAGGGGACCATAAGAAAGTGCAGGTCGGGTACTGTAAGTTTTAACAGTATTCGGCTACACGGCTCCCACTTAGGCTCTCTCAACTTAATGTCCAATAACCCGACTAGAAATGATCGTCGTTCAGGCTAGGTGCAGGCCCATGACCTTGAGTAGAAAGGGAAGACTCCTTTCGGAAGGCTTACGTTAAGTGGCGGCGAACTTTGCGATTCGCAACTTGCTTGCTCGATTCCATCGGCAACGGGTGAAGGTGGGAGGCGTGAACAATTTCAGCTTTGGAACAAGGAGAAAGCGATTGAAACTGCGACGGATGACTCTCAGCTTTTTTCTCGTCGTTCTTTCGCTTTCTGCGTCGGTGGCCTTCGGGCAAACCAAGACGGCTTCGCCTAATCAGACGAATCAAACGCCGGCGGCCCCGAGTCTTCAGGGCGCTCCGTGGACGGGCGATTTTGATGAGATGCTACAGCCGCGCCGCTTCATTCGCGTTCTTGTGACCTATTCCAAGTCGCATTACTACGTGATTAACGGTGTGCAGCACGGCAGCGCGTATGAATACTTTAAGGCGTTTGAAGATTGGGTCAATCTCAAATATCCGCAGAAAATCAAGAATACGAGGTTCCATGTTCTTTTCGTGCCTGTCTCTCGCGACCAGATGCTGCCCCGGCTTTCGGAAGGCAGGGGGGATCTCGCGGTCGGCACGTTGGAGATCACGCCGGAGCGCTTAAAGGTGGTTGATTTTTCGGATCCCGTGGTCACTGGAGTAAAAGAGATCGCTGTGACTGGGCCTCACTCTCCTGTTCTTCATTCCGTCGATGATCTTTCGGGGCAGGAAGTCTTCGTGCGCAAAAGTTCCAGCTATTGGGAACGGCTCGATGCACTGAATGCTCGATTCAAGGGTCAGGGCAAAGCGCAGGTAAAACTGCGGCTGGCTCCAGAGAATCTCGAAGATGAAGATCTTCTGGAGATGCTCAACGCCGGGCTGGTCTCGATTGTGATTACAAAAGCCTATCTTCCAAATGTGTGGGGAAACATCTATACGAATATTCACGCCAATCCAGACGTTGTTCTGGACGACTCCGGGCAGATCGCGTGGGCTATGCGGAAGAATAGTCCAAAGTTGAAGGAAGCGATCGATCTTTTCGTAAAGACACACAAACAAGGGACGGCTTTCGGAAACGCCGTAATTGGTCGATACGCGCAAAGTAACAAGATGCTAAAGAATGCGATTGCGCCGGGCGAATTGAAGAAATTTCAGGAGACTGTCTCGTTGTTCCAAAAATATGCCTCTCAATACAACCTGGACTATCTGCTGATGATGGCGGAAGGGTTCCAGGAATCGACGCTCAATCAGGATGCGAAGAGCGGTGTGGGGGCTATCGGCATCATGCAGTTGATGCCAGGGACAGGCGAGCAGATGAAAGTTGGCGACATCCATCAGAAGGAAGCCAACATTCACGCCGGCGTGAAATATATCCGGTTTATGGTCGACAAGTATTACGCCAATGAGCCGATGGATGACACGGACAAACTGCTGTTTGCCTTTGCGGCCTACAACGCGGGTCCCGGCAGGATTCACTCCTTGCGCGAGGAAGCAGCGAAAAAGGGTCTTAATCCAAATGTTTGGATTGGCAACGTGGAGTTGGTCGCGGCAGAAAGAGTCGGAATGGAGACGGTCACATACGTGGCAAATATCTATAAATATTACGTCGCTTACAAACTGGTAGCCGAGCAAGAAGAAGAAAGACAAAAGGCGCGGGAATCGTTGCAAAAATAACCAGTCGCTCCGTTTTGTGCCGTATAGGGACTTGATTGGGACGATGAATTTGTGAACACAGTTAATTCGCAGTTCCGTAGAGGAGGAAAAGATGAACAGGAAGAGAGCCGTTTGGATAATGCTTCTGGCGATGCTGGCTTTCGCACCAGCTGGGTGGTCCCAAGATGCGACGCCACCCAAGAAAGCTGCGAAGCCGGCCACTACGTCACCTGCTGCAGCTAATCAAAAGCAGAATATCCAAGCCTATATTCAGTTGCTGCGCTCCGATGTGCGCCAGCAGAAAGACGAGATCATGGGAGCGGTCATGCTGTTGAGTGCGGCTGACGCGGCAAAATTCTGGCCAATCTATTCCGAATACGAGACGGAATTAACCAAACTGAATGACCAAAGAATCGCGAACATTCACGAATATGCGGTCAATTATGCGCAGATGACGGATGCAAAGGCCGACGAGCTGGTTCAGAACGCGATGGCTTATCAGAAGCAGCGTGGCGAGCTACTTGCAAAATACTATGACCGCGTCAAACAGGAATTGGGAGCAATTACGGCAGCGCGTTTTATTCAGGTCGAGCATCAATTGCTTTCGATTATCGATCTTCGAATTGCTGCGGAATTGCCGATCGTAGGAGCGGGCTCGTGAATACCATGAGGAGGAGAGATGAAATGCGAAAGGGAATTAGCTGGGCCGCGACTATCCTGTTGGTGTTGGCAACCGCCTACCCGGCCACGGGCGCTCCGCAGAACGTGAAGAGAATCACGGTTCCGGCCGGAACAAGGATTCTTATACGAATGATCGACTCCATCGATACCACCAAACAAAAAGCGGGGTTTCGGTTCACAGCGAGCCTGGAGACAAATCTGCAAGCTGAAGACGTTGTGGTGGCCCCGAGAGGCACGAAAGTTTACGGCAAGCTTGTGGCGGCTTCCTCGTCCGGCAAATTTAAGGGCAGCTCCGAACTTGTGTTGGAACTGACAGATATTGTCATCAATAAGAACACCTATCCGCTACTCACCAGTACGTATGAGATCAAGGGAAAAGGCGAAGGCGGGAACACTGCGAAAAAAGTTGTTGGCGGTGCAGGACTGGGTGCGCTTATCGGTGGAATTGCTGGAGGAGGAAAGGGAGCGGGAATTGGCGCGCTTATCGGCGTTGCCGGTGGAACAGCCATCGCGGCTTCCAAAAAAGGCGAACAACTGTCGATACCCAGCGAGACTCTGCTGGAGTTTCGCCTCGAACAACCAGTGGCCTTGCCGATGTCAAGGTAGCAGGTAGCCGCGACGCCGGCGATATATCTCACCGCGCCAAGGAAATGAGGCTCTGCTGCCTCAACGTTTCACGCATTACAACTCAAGTTCGATTCCGGCCGAATCGAGTCTTATGCGATGCACGGGGCCGACGCGATGGTATTCGTGAACGTCATGCGGATTCCGTGCTTCGGCCGCAGGATGACCATCGGACGAGCTTCGATCAGTTGGCCCGGAGCCAGCTGAAAATCGTATTTTCTGAGCAGATCGCTCAAAATCATGAGGATTTGCAACATCGCGTAATTTCCACCGATACAGCCTCGCGGTCCGCCCCCGAACGGAAGGAAGGTGAAGGGCGTGCGCAGCTTGTCGTTCGGTTTGGTGAAACGCTCCGTTTCGAAAGTTTCCGGATTCTGCCAGTAGCGCGGAGCATGGTGCGCACCGTACACATACACAATGACCGTCGATCCGCGGGGTATGGCGAGGTTACCTACGCGGTCGTCCGCGACAGCCATGCGGTCGATCATCCAAAACGGTGGGTAGAGGCGGAGCCCCTCCTGAATGACCTGAGTCGTAAATTCGAATTTGGGGACGTCGGTGTACCTCAGGGGCGCTTCGCCTAAAACAGAATCAAATTCCTGCCTTACCCTTTCTAGACATTCCGGACGCGAGCTCAAAAGATAAAAAAGCCAAGATAGCGCATTCGACGATGTTTCATGGCCAGCGACGAGAAGTTGCATACTTTCACTGAGGATGAGCTCATCGCTCATGCCTTCGCCATCGCTGTAGCGCGCATCCATCAAAGTCTGCAACAGATCGTGGCCGGGCGGTTCGTTGCGGCGCTTCTTGATGTATTCGAACAGAACAGCGTCCGCGCGGGCGCGCATGTCTTCGTGCTTGCGCAGTTCCCCCGAGACGGCGAACCAGGGATTCAGATAGGGCTGAAGGGTTTGCCGAACAATGAATTCCTGGACGGTGCAAATGGTATGGCTGACAAGATCGATGTCTTCTTCCTTCAAGCGGGCGCCAAATAGCGATCGTGCGACCATCGCGAAGGTAATTTTCATCAGCTGGGGGTAGATATCGACCGGGCCGCTACGGGCCTGTCTGTCGAAATCCCGCAGCGACTCGGCGAGCGAGTCCTGCATGATTGAGGACAGCGCATCGAGTTGCGCTCGATCGAAGCCTTTTTGGATGAGACGCCGCTGCGTACGCCAAGCCTCTCCGTGGGTGGTGAGAAGACCTTTCCCCAGGAAGTGGCCCATCCGCTTTACTTGAATTTCGGATTTTTGGTAGTTCTCCGCATTGGTCTTTAACACGTGCTGGATGACGGCGGGATCGATCGTAACGATCGCTTCTTTGAGACCACCCAAATAGATCCGGAATGTGTCGCCGAAGATTTTGTTGTAGCTGGACAATACCTGCACGGGATTGCGGAACATCGCGCGAGAATCCGCAAAGCAGCGAAATCGGGAAACAACCGGGATAGGAGTTGATGAGGTCATACGCAGCGGTCCTGGCAATTGACTCGAACCAGAGGTGATTTCACGTCAGTTGTAGGCAGCAATAGCGGGGCTATAAGTAAAGATAAAATGCTCAAAATCAGTTTTCGCTCCCCAGTTGCTTCAAAAGTATTAGATGGTGCCGGATTGCCTGAGCCATAGTGGCGTGCTGCCGATAGGGAACCCCAAACTCTTTGGCGGTCTCCTTCACGATTCTGGTCAGCGGAGCATAGTGCGTATGGCACACGAAAGGGCACAGATGGTGGACAATGTGATAGTTGAGCCCGCCAGCGAGCCAACCGACGAGCGGATTTTCCGTCGCATAATCGGCTGTTGTCGCGAAGATGTGATACACGCCGTTTTCAAACTCACCACGGTCCGTCGGAAAGTAGGTGCTGTCGATGGTATGCGTCGTCTGGAATACAAGCGTAACGGCTAAACCGACGAACAAATGGACCAGTAAGAACGCCCCGGCGACCAGCAGAGGCGATTTCCCCAACACCATCACCGGCAAGACAAGCATGTAAGTGAGGTAGAAGGCCTTGCCGGCAACGAGAATGGCATACTCGCGCCGAGGATGATTGGCGCGTTTCAGATAATCGTGGGATGGGAAGAAAAAGCTCTCGAAGTCCCTGAAGAACACGTAGTCGAGAGAGAACATCGCATAAAGGAACAGCGCATAGATGTGCTGAAAGCGGTGCCACGGCGCGCGGGATTCATGGGGCGTAAAGCGAAAGATGCCGCGTCCCGAAAGCGCATCATCTTCGCCCTGGAGATTAATGCAGGAATGATGGCCTCGATGATGGAGGATCCGCCACATGTACGAGCTGATTCCGCACAAATCGAAGACGTAGTTCAGGGTTTTGTTGACGCGCGGCCGGGAAGAAATCGCGTTGTGATTGCTGTCATGAGCGATGTTCAGCAAAAGGAACGTCTGCGCGAGGCCGCCTAAAAGGTAGAGGGCAACAAACTTCCATGAATCGGGCCGTAGAGCGTAGAGAGCAATCCAGGCGCCCATGAGCACTGCCAAACCCACAGCAATCTTGACCCACATGGTCCGGTCCGCTTTGTAGGTAATGTTCTGGTCGGCAAAAAATTTATCGAGGCGGCGTCGTAAGACTTTAGGAAAGGAAGATGCACCGACGGGTCCGGTAGCCGGCGCCGCTGAGGATTCCGATGGTACAAGATCCGGAGTCTCCGTATCTTGAGCGATCAACACTTCGGATTTGAACGTCAACAGCGCCTCCGCAGCTATGCCAATTGAGCCCGACGCGTTCCATTCGCCGCATCCGGGCGCCGACCCTCAGCTAAATTGGTGCTTTGCCAACAGCCTCGCAGCTCAATTTTAATGCGGGGCCTTAAAGACAATCAAGGACATTCGGAACGGATGATGCCTGGTTGCAGTTTGTAAACAATGGAAGCGACGACGCATGGCATTGTCCATGACGCTTTGTTAATATATGGCCTTCGATGAACCATAACGAAACGGGCTTCCTGCAAAGGGGCATAGAGGGTCGGTGGAGCTCCGCAATTCCTGTTTGTGCCCTTGTGCGCCAAAAAGGAAGACATCCATTTCCCAGAGTATCGAGGGACTCTTATGCTGAGAAAAAATTGAGCGAACATTCTTACAGTCGGCCTACATTTGAGGTCTGCACTTCCAAACTCAATCGTCGATCACCTCGCTTGCTGGGGAGAGATGTTTCGTTTACTGGCTTGCGCTCTATTCAACATTGGAGGACCGCTGATTGATGGCGACGTCAATTTTAGGCCACCTGGACAGGCTGGCAGATGAGCACCCGGACAAACTTCTTTATTCGTACCTCGATGTAAACGGCGATCCTATAGAGAGCTACACCTACGCGTCGTTTCTCCAGCGAGTCGACGCGATCGCAGGATATTTGTGGAAAGATGGTCGTTTCGCGGCGGGTGACCGGCTGCTGCTTGCCTATCCGCCGGGGCTCGAAATGATCTGCGCATTCTTTGGCTGCGTGCGCGCCGGATTGATCCCCGTTCCGGTGTATCCCCCTAGTTCGCGTGGCTTCCAGAGCGCTTTATACAAGATGGTGCACATCGCAAAGGATTGCCAGGCGTCTGGGATCCTAACGAGCAGAGAGTACCAGGCATCCCTGAAGACGAATCTCGCGAGAAGCGGAGTCTCGGCGTGTGGCATTGACGTAGATTACATTTCCGGTCTTCCGTGGATCGTCACGGAAGACTTCGTGAATGCAATTTCGGGCCGACCGGCTGCCGTTCATTCGGAGATTTTATTTCTCCAGTACACCTCGGGTTCGACGATGGAGCCCAAGGGCGTGATCGTTACGCACGAAAACATACTGGATACCTGTCCGCTGGTGATCGACCATCCCTCCCCGGTCGTGGTCTCGTGGCTTCCGCAGTATCACGATATGGGACTGATCGGATGCTACCTATATCCAGCGCTGAAGGGTGGCACAACGTACGGTTTCTCTTCCACTGACTTCATTCAGCGGCCGATCCTGTGGTTCGATGCAATGACCGCCTACCGCGCCACCGCTACGGCTGCGCCTAACTTCGCCTACGACTATTGCCTGCGCGCCGGGAGGCTTTCCAAGGAGAGCCTGGAGGAGTGTGATCTCAGCTCGCTTCGCGTTTTGATGTGCGCCGCGGAACCCGTAAAGCCGGATACCTACAGACGTTTTCTGGAAGCGTTTCAGTCCTATGGACTAAAGTCCGAGAGTTTCTATGTCGCCTACGGGCTGGCTGAGAATACTCTGGCGGTCTCACTCGGTGGTCGCAACATCGTTTCCGTCAATAAGCGTGCCCTCTCGTTGGGGACAGCCCGCATGACTACGGAGGTCTCTGAAATCGACGGAGCCACGCAGATTGTCAGTTGTGGAACGCCACTGCCGGGTCTCGACGTTAAGATTGTGGATCCGGAAGGGCACTTCCCTCTTAAGCCAGAGCGCACCGGTGAAATCTGGGTCGCCGGAAGCGGTAAGTGCCGAGGTTACTGGAACAATCCCGAATTAACTCTGAAGCAGTTTCGTGCGCGGCTTGTGGACGATTCTCCTTATGAAGACGGCTACCTGCGGACCGGCGACATGGGATTCTTCCACGGCGGCGAACTCTACGTCTGCGGCCGCATCAAGGACATGATTATTCTGCGCGGGCAAAACTATTACCCGCAAGACATCGAGAATGTCGTAGAGAAATCATGCGGTCAGATCCGGCACAACTGCGTCGCCGCATTCCAGATTCAGGAAGACAGCGAACCTGCGCTGGCAATCGTCGCCGAAGCCAAGAATCCCAGGGCGATTCCCGACGCACGAAAGATTGCCGCCGCGGTGCGGAATTATCTCAACGTGGAAGTGGCGGTGATTTCGATCATCGCGCCGCGTGCGATCCCGAGAACGAGTTCGGGAAAGATCATGCGCCATAAGACCAAGCAGATGTGGCAGCGAGGTCAGTTCACCGTTCTTTCGGACTTTTCGCGGGAGAAGGACGCCGGGAACTCCTTGTGCGATCCCGACATGAATTCTTCTTTCGCCGAATTGAAAGCCAAGTACAACCTGACAGGCAACGAATCGTACAACCTCATCGAAGCCGGACTGGATTCTCTGGATCTTGTTGTGTTCGTTCATGAGCTCAAGGAACTCCTGAAAGATAAAGGCGCCGAGATGCTGGCGCGGCAGGTAGATATTGGCGTGATTCAGCGTGTCACTGTAGCCGAGCTTTTTGGACTAGCCGAAAAGTTGAAGCACGCTCCAGAAGAGGCGCTGGTTCATCTGCGTCAATCCCTTGCGGCTTTCCGTGAAGAGCAGCGCGCCGTTGAGAAACAGATGATGAGCAGCGATAGGAAGCTCATCTTCGAGCCACCGGTGCCTTTGCCCGTGCCAGAGACGCCACTACCGAATCAGGTGCTGCTCACTGGCGGGACCGGCTTCATTGGTCCATTCCTCATGAAAAGCTTGCTCGAACAGACGCGGGCGAAAATCTATGTTCTCGTCAGGTCTTCCGACCAAGAGCAAGGCAAGCAAAGACTTCGGGATGCGATGGAGTCAATCGGACCCTGCGAGATGAGTCTGATGGAGATGTTCGAATCTCGGGTGATCGCCGTCTGCGGCGATCTAGGGCAGCCAAAGCTGGGCCTGACGCAGAACGAGTGGGATTTCCTCGCGAGTGAAATCGACACGGTCTTCCACAACGGTGCCACCGTAAACTACCTCTTCAACTACGACCTGATGCGTGACGCGAACGTGCTCGGAACCAATGAGATCGTAAGACTGGCGTTCGAGGGTAGGCCCAAAGAATTCAATTATGTCTCGACTACCTTCGTGTTTGGCTGGGCGGTGAAATCAGTTCTGAATGAGACCGACCTTAACGAGAATATGGAGCTACTCGATTTTGGGTACAGCCAAACGAAATGGGTAGCCGAGCAGGTGGTTGTCGATGCGCGCAGCCGGGGACTTTCCGCGCGGATTTTCCGGCCTGCTCTAGTGAGTCCTTCAGTGACGGGCGGAGGCAACAATTTCGATATCGCCGTTCGCTTAGTTGCCTTCATGGTGAATCACGGCATTGGCGTTGACACTCTCAACCAGGTTAGCTTTGTTCCGGCGGACATCGTGGCGAACAATATCGTTGCGATCTCTACCACTCGCGGTACGGCGAATAAGACTTACCATGTCACGCGAGACGACTATTCGAACATGATGGATATTACCGGGCTTATTACCAAAGCGACTGGCCGCCAGTTCGAAACATTCAGGCTTCCCGACTTCGTTCCCGAGCTGATCCGCAGATGCCGGAAAGAAGATCTTCTCTTTCCGCTGTTGGATTTTTTGGTGGGCTCTGTCGACAACATCTCGGCGATGGAGTTCAAACGCTACGACAGCTCTTCTTATCAAAAGGCTCGGGATGCCTCTGTGTGGGGCAAAGCCGATCCGTCTCTGGAAGACACGGTAAACGGCATTCTGAAATTCATGTATCGCAAGGGGATCATTTCGGTCGCGGCTCGGGAGGTCAACGCGGTATTACCGAGCGATGGGCTCGTGGTCTTGACAGATGCAATATCCGCTACTGCTTCTTAAACAAGAGCTTCTCCGTTAGCCGCTGGCCCGTTTCCAACGTGCCGGTGGTGGATAGTGTCATCTGCTGCCCGTCCGCGGAAACCATCCACCTATCTTTTTGCGTGACTTGATCGTCCCGCCGGTAGCTTGCATCCACGGTATGAGGATCCACAAGTTCAAGCGTCACCGTATCGTTGCGCGAGTTCTTTAGATCGTATTGCTTTCCGTCAAAACGAGCGTTGTAGCTGAAGTCACCCAGAAAACGGATTCCACCGTTTCCGTCCATCTCGATTTTGAGCACCAAACCTTGCCGCAAACGAGTCTTGCTGAGATCTTGCGTCCATTCGCCTGCGAAGAGGTCGTTGGCGACCTTCGTACCTCCGGTTCGCGTCCATACGCTAATTTTATCGGGTTGGCCTGCGGTCGCAGTCGTGGACGTTAGCTCGTTCCCATCATTCGAGATTTTTTCGCGAACCGTCGCCACAACAGCTCCATCCTTTTTCTCCTTGACCTCCGCCTGCCTCTTATCGATCCTGCGCATCTCAATTTGATTGAACGCAAGATTGCCAGGTGCGGACGATTCGTGTCCGTTCCGATTTGCTGTGAAATCGAGATGAGTTTCGCCGGACATGACTACATGCACCTCGTCATGCAGAGGTGTTATGGAGAGCCGGTTAGGCGGATCCAGACTAGACTGCGCGGAGACGAGCGTCCACGTGCCAAGGCGTGGGTCTGCTACTTCGGGTTGCATAGCGGCAAGTAGTACGAGCAAAAGTAAAGTACGAATGGATCCTCCCAATCACGTGGGGGAAAGTTTAGCAGATTCAGATAGTTCCGTACGTGAGTCCTGCGGAAGTGTAAACTCGCGAACCTAAGCGCAAAAGCGTGAACTCATTCCGAATGGAGCACCTATTTCGCTAGATTGGTTCTTAGGCGCCACTGCAGAGTTTTGGTGACGACGATTTTGTCTGATATGACATATTAAAGCTATGGATGTCCGCCGTTTTTGGGTGTCAGGGCTCGTCCTCGCAGCAACCATCGCACTTCTTCCATTCTCTTTTCACGCTGAGCGCCGCTTGGAGACAGCAACTCGTGTCGAAGGGAGCCAGGCTGAAACTGTCCGGGAAGAGCTGGCCAGTCGTTTTCGATCGCCGTTTGTCGACCGCGTTGTCCTGGTGCTCGAGGGGCTGCCGCCTGCGGATTCGGAAGAAGGCGGACAAGCATTAGGAACCATCGTGGCAGGACTGAGAGGGCAACCCGGCGTTTCAGGAGTGGTGTCCTATCTTGAGTTGCGCGATCCGATTTTTCTGGGCCGCGGAGGGGGAACGTTTGTTCTCGTGGGACTCGCGTCAACCGCCGGTCCAGTCGAGTCGCTTGTTCCGGAGCTTCACAAGTTGGCAAGCGCGCTTGAAAATCAATTGCGGGGCCGTTATCCGGCGGTGAAGCTCGAACTCACAGGCGAGATTCCACTGAATTTCGATATTCGGAAAGCGAGCGCCGCCGATGTGCACCGCGGCGAAAGCCTGGTGATCCCTGCGACCCTCGTGCTTCTGCTGGTAGCGTTTGGAAGCCTAGTGGCTGCCCTGATTCCACTGGCGGTTGGCCAGCTTGCCATCGCGACCACTCTGGCGATCACGGGATTTCTGGCCCAGCGCTGGCACTTGTCCATTCTGGTTCAGAATTTGGCCACCATGCTTGGCCTGGGCCTGGGAATCGACTACGCGCTCCTCATGATCAGCCGCTTCCGGGAAGCAATTGCCGCCGGGAACGACGGACCAGCCGCCGGTTTGATCGCGGCGCGTCAGGCAGGCCGCACGCTCTTGATTTCAGCCTCAACGGTAGCCATCGGATTTCTAGCTCTTTTGACGGTTCCGATCAGCGAAATCCGTTCCATCGGTGTCGCGGGATTCCTGGTGACGGGGATGAGTGTATTGCTTACAAATACCCTCGTTCCAGCGGTGCTGGTGTTGCTCGGCCCGCGGATTAATCTTGGCCGATTGCCCTTTACTCCAAAGTTAGATGAACATCGGGCCGCGCGTGCGGGAAATCGCTGGCGGCAGTGGGGAAAGACGATCGTCGCACATCCCTGGCTTGCCCTCTTTTTGGCCGGTGCTCCTTTGCTTCTGCTCGCGTGGCAGGTCAGACGACTGGATACCAGCCTCCCCCGAGGGGATTGGCTTCCTCAAGCGGCGGAATCAGTCCATGCTCTGCACACCCTTGAGCGGATGGATCGGGGCGGCGTTGTTGAATCGTTGCGCGTCATCGTCGAACTTCCTACAGACTCCATCGCGCAAACCGACGCGGGGTGGAATGCGCTGGATCGACTGAGCAAGCGCCTCGCGACCGACCCTCGCTGTGACCGCGTGATTTCTATCACCACCCTTGCGGAGGGCAACCGATCTTCGCTCACTGATCTCTCGCGGGAGACGCGTCGAACGTTCCTAAGTAGCGACGGACGAGCGGCGCTGCTTGAGGTGTTACCCGCGAGTTCGGTCTCCCTGCGCGACCAGGTCAACTGGGTGCGAGACCTGCGTAAGACCGGTGCGCCAGCTCTTACCGGCGTGCCTGGCGCGACCCTGCTCGTTGGCGGCATCCCGGCTCTCAACGCCGATTATGAAACGATAATCAGAGACCGCTTCCCGTCTGTAATGGCGCTGGTAGTTGGCGGGACGCTCTTTGCTCTGCTGTGCGGGTTCCGATCGATCTTCGCCGCCGTGAAGGCCATCGCACTCAACCTGTTCTCGGTTGCCGCAGCCTTCGGAGCATTGGTTTTCGTTATCCAAGATGGACACGGAAGCAAGTTGCTGGGAGTAGCCGGGGGAACCGGTAGCGTGTTTCCTCTAGTACCGATCGTGGCGTTTGCTATCGTCTTCGGATTAAGCATGGATTACGAGGTATTTCTAGTCGCACGCGTTCTGGAAGCCAGAAGGAGCGGACTGAGTGAAATGGATGCGATCCCAGAGGGTATGGCTAGAACCGCAGGCCTGATCACGAGCGCGGCCGCGATCATGATCGTAGTATTTGCGGCATTCACCTTCGGGGATTTCCTGGTGGTCAAGATGATCGGATTTACGTTGGCGGTCGCCGTGCTGATTGACGCAACGCTCGTTCGCATTGTGATCGGTCCAGCGCTCCTTCGCATTGCAGGCGATTGGAATTGGTGGCCTGGAGGACTCGCCACAACGCGCAAGGAGTCAGTAGCAGCGAGTCGCGAATAATATCTTTACCATCTGGGCCTTTAATCTTCCAACGCTACTATTCCTTGCCTGGTTCTCGGGATTCTGGCTGCGACGGGAATCGATCCTGAGACCTCCTGCGTGACAACCAAATGCTCCAACCCTGTAAGCTACGCTTTGCTGACTTCACTGGCGCCGGCCGAGATGTTTGCGGAATCACGTGAACGCTGTACGGAAAACCAATTCCTGAGTACAATTAGAAAGGACGAGCGGGCGTCGTACAATGGCAGTATAGAAGCTTCCCAAGCTTCGGACGTGGGTTCGATTCCCATCGCCCGCTCCATAATACATGGGTCCAACCCGAACACATGGGTAACAGAACGTACCGGCCACATAGGTAACACTTCTGAGCCAAAAGCGTTATAGAGACGCTGTAGAGTTTTTTCCTCCGGATCGATGTACCCGAGATCGTAATCCATCGAGCCGGCCAGCCAAATACCCTCTTCGATTTCCTTGATGCCGGTAGCTTGCCGGACACAGCGGGCTCAACGCCTTGCCTATGCAGCGAGGACGAGTCCTGCGGATCCCGCGCCTTCAATCCTCACATTTGTGCACATCTTCATTTCCTTTCTAGTCGTGGAGCAGGACGGTTACGATGCCGGCTCTCTGCCGGAGAAAACTTCGCAATCACTTCGGGCGGTACCGGTTTGCCTTCAATTTTCTCCGCGTCTGTTGCAGAAACGCCGGCCCATACTCTGATTTCAGAGCACTCCACGGCCAAGACTTTTTTATTGAACAATTTGTGCTGGATGCAAAAACTGCTGCGGCGCCACTCGGTAATCTCGGACTCGACCACTACGACGTCAGACACCCGCGATGGCACCATAAAGGATGCTCGCACGTCGACGAGTGGGATTCCGATGATTCGATAGTCCTTCAACATTTTCCTCTTTGGCAAACCGGCCTTCAGGAATAAGGCGCTTGTGCATGCGTCGAAGTAGGCGAAGTAGCGCGGGAAATAAACAATTTGCGCGGGATCACAATCGCCCCACTCTATGCGTATGGTTTTCCGGCTTATAATTTTCTTTTTATTGCTCAGCACTCGCTTCTTCACTGGATTCCTTTCAATTCGGCTCGTCAGATTGCCGGCCTGGAGCTTAACGATGATAAATGGTTTCGGTGCCCAGAAGTGAATTGCTGATTGCAACTTTGGCAGGAGGTTTGTTTCGTCTGATGATGGACAGTTGCTGCTGCATCGCGGCGATTCACTCCGAACAATCCATTGCATTTTGTGCAATTTGCGTGTAACTAGACCTCACCCAGGGCCCTCTTTGCGCCCTTTCGTGTGTGTGAGCCTGTACGGTCTTCTTAGCCGTAGGGCAATTCTGAACAAGGGAGCTCAGAAATGGCCCTTTTGTCTTTCCTCGACCGCGACCACTCAATTGCCAAACCAGGATTCAGCCGCTGGCTTGTACCTCCGGCCGCACTCGCGATTCATCTTTCCATTGGTCAAGCTTATGCCTTCAGCGTCTTTAAAATTCCGCTGACGCAACTTCTTGGCGTGGGCAAGTCCTTGCCAGAGGATTGGAAGCAGACGCAGATCGCATGGATTTTTTCGCTGGCGATCGTGATCCTGGGGCTCTCGGCCGCGACATTCGGGAAATGGCTGGAGGGCGCGGGACCTCGGAAAGCGATGTTCGTGTCGGCGGTATGCTTTGCCCTCGGGTTTTATATTTCGTATCTGGGCGTGGTAAGTCACCAACTTTGGCTGCTTTATTTCGGGTACGGAGTCGTCGGTGGCACGGGACTGGGGCTGGGCTACATCTCACCAGTGTCGACGCTTATCAAGTGGTTTCCGGATCGCCCGGGTCTTGCCACCGGCATGGCCATCATGGGTTTCGGCGGCGGCGCCATGATTGGTTCTCCGCTGGCGATCAAGCTCATGGCGCATTTCCGTACGTCCACGAACATGGGTGTAGACCAAACATTTCTCGTCATGGGCACGCTCTATTTCGTATTTATGATGTTCGGCGTGTTCACTGTGCGTGTGCCTTGTGAAGGATGGAAGCCGGAAGGCTGGGCCGCACCCGCAAAGCAGAGCAAGATGATTACAACCCATGACGTCGATGTGAACACGGCGTTCCGGACTCCACAATTCTGGTTGCTCTGGGTCATCTTGTGCATGAACGTTACGGCTGGCATCGGAATAATCGAACAAGCCTCGCCCATGATTCAGGAGCTCTTCAAGGGAACTATTGGTCCAGTGGCCGCGGGTGGATTTGTGGGTCTGCTGAGTCTGTTTAACATGGGAGGGCGGTTTTTTTGGTCTTCCTTTTCGGACGATATCGGAAGGAAGCCAACCTATTTCATCTTCTTTGCACTCGGAGCCGTGTTGTATTTCTTTTTGCCGCAGACAGGTGCGAACCATTTGAATAACGTAAAGCTGTTCGTAGCCATCGCTGCGGTGCTTCTCAGCATGTACGGAGGAGGATTCGCAACGATCCCAGCTTACCTTCGCGATATGTTCGGTACCTATAATGTGAGCGCCATTCACGGACGTCTCCTGACGGCTTGGTCAACGGCAGGCGTGCTCGGACCTGTGCTGGTGAATTACATGCGTGAATATCAATTGCAACGCGGAGCCGACAAAGCAAGCGCCTATCAGGGTGTGTTACACGTCATGGCCGGGTTGTTGGTAGTTGGATTTGTCGCGAATTTGCTGGTCCGGCCAGTCGACGAGAAGTATTGGTTGGCAGAAAAAGTGCCTGCGGCAATGCCATCTGAGGCAGCCTGAAACCGGCCACTGGTGCACGAGCGCGCTACACATTAAGGAGCAAGGGAAAATGTCTGAGAGCACAACCAAGTCTTCGCCGGCATTAATTTTGTTTGCGTGGCTTCTTGTTGGCATACCGCTTGGATGGGGCGTCTACAATACGCTGCTCAGCTCCATGAAGCTGTTTCAGGCCACACCCACACAGATCACCACACCAACCGTTCCTGTAAAGTAGGAAGACGCCGGAGCTCGCGCCGCTAATGGAAACACCCGACGTCCTTTTTGTCAGCACGAGCGCCACGCAGCGGCCGCTTGTTTTTTGATCGGGCCCCTTCTTCTGAGGTGCTAGGCCTTCATCATCCATTAAGACGGCTCTATCGTATTAAGATATAGGCGTTTATTCTTGTGAAAGGAACTGTATCTCCTTTGCAGGCGAGCGACTCTAACGAACTGATTGGTGAGTGACATGCTCCTCTACTTTTTGGCTTTCGTGGGCGGTGTTTTGACGATCGTGAGTCCGTGCATCTTGCCCGTTTTGCCTTTCGTATTTTCTCGCGCGGATCAGCCGTTTCGCCGCAGCGGGCTTCCACTTCTTGCAGGAATGGCCGCTACCTTCGCAGCCGTGGCGGGTATTGCAACGTTTGCGGGAGCCTGGGTAGTGCGCGCCAATCAAATCGGCAGGTTTCTCGCGATTGTGGTCTTTGCGCTTCTCGGGTTGGCTCTGCTTTTTCCCAGTTTGGCCGATTATCTGACGCGCCCGCTCGTTCGGCTGGGTGGACGGGTGCAGGGACAAAATAGCGCCGAGGCTCCGAGTATCGGGCGGTCCCTTGTACTCGGGATGTCCACAGGATTGTTGTGGGCTCCGTGCGCCGGACCGATTTTAGGTTTGATTTTAACGGGAGCCGCGCTACAAGGGCCAAGCGTGCACACAACTTTTTTGCTGCTGTCCTTTTCCGCGGGTGCTGCAACTTCGCTGGCCATGGCACTCCTGGCCGGAAATAAGGTATTCGCAATGATGAAGAAATCTCTTCACGCGGAGGCTTGGATTCGGCGCGGGCTTGGCGCGGCGGTTTTGGTGGGCGTCGTAGCCATCGCGCTTGGCTGGGACACTGGAATTCTTCGCCGACTTTCGCTCTCAAGTACTTCCGGCATCGAACAACAGCTGCTTGACCGGTTCCGGCCAGTCGCCTACGCAAAAGCAAGTGATGCCATGTCTGCGGCACCTGCAACGGTGACGCTGGGCAATGAAGGACCATTTCCAAGTTTGGACGGCGCTGTGAAATGGCTAAACTCGCCGCCGCTCAATCGCAAGGAGCTCAAGGGGAAAGTGGTTGTGATCGATTTCTGGACCTACTCCTGCATCAATTGTTTGCGCTCGATTCCGTATGTGGAAGCGTGGTCGGAAAAATACAAGAACGATGGACTTGTCGTAATTGGCGTGCATACGCCGGAGTTTGCGTTTGAGAAGGACCCAGCGAATGTGGCGAAGTCGCTCACCGATCTGAATATTACCTATCCCGTAGCCATCGACAGCAACTACGCAATCTGGAAAGCATTCAACAACCAATACTGGCCGGCGCATTATTTTATCGACGCAAACGGCACGATTCGCTATCACCATTTTGGGGAAGGGAAGTACGCCGAATCGGAGGAAGTAATCCAGCAACTCTTGCGCGAGAAGAATTCGGGATTGAAGGTCGATGGCTTCGTCCAGGTGAACGGGGCTGGAGCCCAGGCCGCACCAGATTCAAAAGACGTAGCCTCGCCTGAAACATACATCGGTTACGCGCGGCAGCAAAATTACGTTTCTCCGCAGAAAATCCGTCAGGATGGGTCGCAAGCCTACACCGCGCCATCTCGACTCACGGTGAACCAGTGGGGCCTCGTCGGCAATTGGAATGTAAGCGATGAGCATGCTTCGCTGACCGCCGCGCCGGGCAAAGTGATTTTCCGTTTTCACGCGCGGGATTTGCATCTTGTTTTGGGGCCGGGAAAAAATGGCAAGCCAGTTCGTTTCCTGGTTCGCATCGACGGCACTGCTCCAGGCGAGGATCATGGCGTTGACACAGACGGACAGGGCGCGGGCGTTGTAAAAGAATACCGTTTGTATCAATTGGTCCGGCAAAATGGAAAAGTGGAAGACCGGACATTTGAAATTGAATTCCTTGATCCTGGCGTGCAGGCGTTTGCGTTTACGTTTGGATGAAATCGAATCGCGAGGCTATCCATGTTTGCAAAGACTGGGAAGGCGGATTCTACTCCAACTATTGTTGGACGGAGATCATTCCTGTTTGGTGCCGGAGCGACGGCGATCGGACTTAGCTGGTGGTACGTTTGGAGGCAAGCACAGGTAACCGCGGAAGCCGTGTCCGCTGGCCTTCCCAAGACGGTCGTTATTATCGAGTTTTCGGACTCAGGCGAGCGAAAAGCCAAAGTATCCGTGGAGCGCATCGTCAAGACGGAAGACGAGTGGAAGAAACAGCTCAGTCCAATTTCCTTTGAAGTCACACGGCACGCGGGGACTGAACGCGCCTTCACCAACGAAAACCCGAACGACCACGCTAAGGGTATATTCCGTTGTATCTGCTGCGATACGGCTCTCTTTGATTCCAGCACGAAATTTGAATCGGGCACTGGTTGGCCGAGCTTTTGGGAGCCGATCGCAAAAGAAAACGTACGAGAAACCATGGACTCTAGCCTGGGCATGATCCGCACGGCAGTTTCCTGCCGCCTTTGCGACGCACACTTGGGGCACGTTTTTGATGATGGGCCAAAGCCCACCGGCTTGCGCTATTGCATGAATGCCGTGGCCATGCGATTTGCAAAGGCTGCCTAAGAGTTTTAGCGGCATGAATTTGCTGAAGACCTATTCGATTGCGACAAAACGAACGCCACAAACGTTACTCAAATTTATGTGGCTTGCGAGCGCGTACATCATGACCCTCTATGGGCGATTGCGATTGGATAGGGGTTTCGTGCCTAGAAGTTGAGTTCACGAAGATTCGAAGGCAGTTCCCATCGAGTCTCGTTCTTAGACTCGACGCGCAGTGCCAAAAGAATCCAGTTTTGCCTTCCTCCTTCCTAACGGTAGAATGCCCCCGAGAAGCTGGCGCGCTTCGATGATCAATTGAATCAGCCAGCGGATTGCTTAGCGAGCGATAGGAGCTCATAGATGAAAACGATTCAAGGTCCGGGAATATTTCTCGCACAGTTCGCTGCAGATAACTCGCCGTTCAACACCTTCGACGCGATCTGCGGCTGGGCGAAAAGCCTCGGCTACGCGGCCGTGCAGATCCCGTCGTGGGACGCTCGGCTCTTCGATTTGAAGCGCGCTGCCGAAAGCAAAACTTACTGCGATGAAATTGCCGCCGTAGCCGCCAAACACGGCCTCGTCATCTCCGATCTTTCGACCCATTTGCAGGGACAGCTTGTCGCCTGCCATCCCGCCTACGACGCCATGTTTGACGGATTCGCGCCGCCGAATCTCCACGGCAATCCTTCGGCACGCCAAGGTTGGGCCGTCGAGCAGCTACATTTTGCCGCCCGCGCCTCCGCGCACTTCGAGATGAAAGCTCATGTCACATTCTCCGGCGCGCTCGCGTGGCCATTTATTTATCCCTGGCCGCAGCGTCCCGCCGGACTCATCGAAACCGCTTTCGATGAACTCGCAAAGCGATGGCTTCCCATCCTCAACGCGTTCGACAAGGCCGGCGTCGATCTCTGTTACGAAATCCATCCCGGCGAAGATTTGCACGACGGCGCAACGTTTGAAATGTTCCTGGACCGTGTGAATCAGCATCCCCGCTGCAATCTGCTCTACGATCCCAGCCATTTCGTCCTGCAACAACTTGACTACCTCCAATTCATCGATTTCTATCACTCTCGCATAAAGATGTTTCACGTAAAAGATGCTGAGTTCCGTCCCACCGGCAAGCAAGGAGTTTACGGCGGCTACCAGCCCTGGTTGCAGCGCGCGGGCCGTTTTCGCTCTCTAGGCGACGGCCAAGTGGATTTCGCAACCATCTTCTCAAAACTCACCCAGTACGATTTTCCAGGCTGGGCGATCCTCGAATGGGAGTGCTGTATCAAGAGCAACGAACAGGGAGCCCGTGAAGGCGCGCCCTTCATAAAACGCCACATCATCGAAGCAGCCAAAACCTCCTTTGACGATTTCGCCAGCTCCGGCGCCGACCAAAAAGCCCTGCGCGCCATACTCGGCCTCGAACGCGCCTAATCAATCTGGAGTGCGGCAGCTCTGCTGCCGCTTTTTGCCGCGACGAACATGAGGTGACTTCGCGGGCTTTTCTCATCTCTTCGCAAAAATTGCCTTCGGAATCATGCAATGCACGCCTTTGCGGATATCCACGACTTGCGACACCCGGCAATCGCCCACGATCGAAGTCAGTGAGTAGGCCTCTTCCCGTGACATCGGAACCATCTTCTGCTCCGCTAGAAAATTCACGGTTTCTCGCACCGCAATCTTCATCGCTTCGTTCAAGTCTTCATCAAATCCCGTAAAAATCCAGTGCGTGGAAGTCTCAGCGCGCGGCCAATCGAAGTGCAAATCTTTCCGTACGATCGGCTGGATTTCGATCTCCTTGTACGAGCATTCCAGCGCGGTCAGATTCACTTCGCCGTTCCCTTGCAAACAGTGCGAGTCTCCCGTCCAGATCAGTCCGCCTTTCTGGAACACCGGCAGATAGAGCGTTGAGCCTACTTGCAGTTCGTTGACGTCCATGTTGGACCCATTCTTCCAAGGTCGCAGCGTGCTGGTGCGGCCCTTGGCGTCGTGTATGGGAGGCCCCGCTTTCTCTTTCGGTTCGTTGGGATCCGGTCCAACCGCAATCGTGCCTGGAAAAGGTTTCAAGTTGAGAATAATCCCCGGCTTGAATTCCGTGGTCATCGTCCCCGAGTCGAGCTTGAAATACTGCACGTGCCCCTCGGAAAACTCTGGCGCCAGCAAGCCGACCGTTGGGAATTGCTTGCCGGGAAGATTGAAATTGAAGCCGGATTCCTTCATCACAATCTTGACAATGCGGATTTCCATCGTGTCGCCGAGCTCCGCGCCATTCACGTAGATTGGCCCGGTCACGGAATGCGGCCCGCCACCCGGATTCGCCAGCCGCAGCTTCACGATATCCTCAATCGTAGCTCCCGGCTTGACCTCATCCATCGCGTGGCTCAGAGTTTCAATCGACACCGTATCCCCGGAGTCGATCACAACTTTCGGTTTTTCAGCAGGATCAAACCAGCCCCACTGGACAGTGTCTTTGTTCGCAGGGAGGATGTGGTGTTTGCCCGCGGAATTGTGTCCGCCGTCGTTTCCTGTGGCGCTCTGCGGCTGCGCCCCCGTGCACACCGAACCGGCGGCAAACAGAAAAACTGCGATCAAAGCTCTCTGGAAAGTGTTCATCTTTCTGCTCCTCATTGTCCGAGTCTCCCCGTTGGAAAACGAGAGTATAGACGGCGAACGGTAAAGAGGCGCGGAGAAATAGCGATGCGCGCTATCCACAAGATCGCTTGAGAGGAATTCTTGCCCCGGTTCTATGACAGTCTGCGACGTAAAATGGTTTGCGTTATAATTTACTTCTGCTCATGAATGCCGAGAACTCACCATCGATCTCCTCCGGTTTGGAATGGGCTCACCCGCTCGTCCGCGACTGGTTCGTCGCTCGCTTCGGCACGCCCACCGAGCCGCAGCAACAAGGCTGGCCGAGCATCCTCGCCGGTAAAACGACGCTCATCTCCGCTCCCACCGGTTCCGGCAAAACGCTTGCCGCATTTTTAATTTGCATTGATCGCCTCGTGCGTAAAGCGCTCAGCGGGCAACTAACCGACAAAACCGAAGTCCTTTACGTATCGCCCCTCAAAGCGCTTAGCAACGACATCCAGAAAAATCTCGAGACTCCACTCGGCGAAATTCTGCAACTCGCCGGCGAGCGCGGCATCTTGATGCCAGAAATACGCGCCGTGGTCCGCACCGGTGACACGCTCGCGCACGAACGCCGCGCCATGTTGTCACGCCCGCCGCACATTTTAGTTACGACGCCGGAATCGCTCTACATCCTGCTGACCGCTGCGAAGAGCCGCGAAATCCTCAAAACCGTCGATATCGTCATTGTCGACGAAATTCACGCCATGGCCGACGACAAGCGTGGCTCGCACCTGGCCCTATCTCTCGAACGCCTCGACCATCTGGCCGCAAAGCTCCTCACCCGCATCGGTCTTTCCGCCACGCAGAAACCCATCGAACTCGTCGCCGATTTTCTGGGCGGCACAAATCGGCCCGTTCCAGTCATCGTTCAAATCGGCCATCGCCGCGAAATCGATCTCGCTATCGAAGTCCCTGCAAGCGAACTAAGCGCGGTCGCTTCCAATGAAATGTGGGGCGAAGTCTACGATCGCGTCGCTGCTCTCGCCATGCAGCACCGCTCAACACTCATCTTTGTTAACACGCGCCGTCTCGCCGAGCGCATGGCGCACCACCTCGGTGAACGTCTCGGGCAAGATGCCGTGGCCACGCATCACGGCAGTCTCTCGCGCAAACTGCGGCTCGCCGCCGAAAGAAAATTAAAGGCGGGAGAAATTCGCGCCTTGGTGGCCACTGCTTCGCTCGAGTTGGGAATCGACATCGGCAGCGTCGATCTTGTTTGCCAGATTGGCTCACCTCGGTCCATTTCGGTGGGTTTGCAGCGTATTGGCCGCGCGGGTCACTGGCGGGGAGCGATACCCAAAGGCCGCATCTTTGCTACGACGCGCGACGACTTGCTCGAGTGCGCGGCGCTCGTCCGCGCGATTCGCCAAGGCGACCTGGACCGCATCGCCATTCCCGACGCTCCTCTAGATATTCTCTCCCAGCAAATCGTGGCGATGTGTGCCGCGGAAGATTGGAAGGAGGAGGAACTCTTTCAGTCAGTGCGCCGAGCGTACCCCTATCGCAATCTTTCCCGCGATGATTTCGACGCGATTGTCGAAATGCTTTCCGAAGGCATTGCCGGTGCTCGCGGACGCTACGCTGCATACCTGCACCGCGACCGCGTCAATGGCATGCTCCGCGCACGTCGAGGCAGCCGCCTCGCTGCCATCACCAGCGGCGGCGCCATTCCAGAAAATTCGCTCTACACCGTCATCGCACAACCCGAAGCCATGGTTGTGGGTACCGTTGACGAAGATTTCGCCGTAGAAAGTCTCGCGGGAGACATTATGTTGCTGGGAAATACGTCCTGGCGCATTCGCCGCGTGCAAGCAGGGAGCGTCTTGGTGGAAGACGCGCAAGGGGCGGCACCAAATGTGCCGTTCTGGCGCGGCGAAGCTCCATCACGGACAGACGAACTCTCAACCCATGTCGCAGATCTGCGCGAGAAAATTAGTGTATTTGTTCCACGCGTTTCTTCGCAAGACTCAGCAGCGCAATCTTCTCTGGATGTGGCAGCCGCCGTGAATTGGTTGAAACTTGAATGTGGCCTCGACGACGCCGGCGCCGAACAAACAGTTGAATACATCGTGGCTGGTCGCGCCCTACTCGGAGCCGTTCCCACTCAAACTACGGTCATCGCCGAGCGCTTCTTCGACGAAAGCGGCGGCATGCAGCTCGTAATTCACGCCCCGTTTGGCGGCCGCATTAACAAAGCCTGGGGGCTCGCGCTTCGCAAACGTTTTTGCCGCTCTTTCAATTTTGAACTGCAAGCTGCCGCCACTGACAATGGTCTGAATATCTCTCTCAGCGAACAGCACAGTTTTCCCCTCGCTGACGTCTTTCACTTTCTCCACCCCAATTCCTTGCGCTCGGTTCTCGAACAGGCCGTGCTTACATCGCCGCTCTTTACCACGCGTTGGCGCTGGGACGCCGGTCGCGCCCTTGCTCTCCTACGTTTTCGCGGTGGCAAGAGAGTCCCTCCACCGATCCAGCGCATGCGCGCCGATGATTTGCTCGCCGCCGTTTTTCCCGAGGCGCAGGCCTGCCAGGAAAACATTGAGGGTGACATCACCATCTCCGATCACCCGCTCATCCGCGAAGTGATGAAGGACGTCCTCACCGAGGCTATGGACATCGAAGGCCTCGAGCGTGTTCTGCACAGCATCGCCGATGGACGCATCACTTGCCTTGCGGTCGATACGCCGCAGCCATCGCAATTTTCCCATGAAATTCTGAACGCCAATCCCTACGCCTATCTCGATGATGCTCCGCTTGAAGAGCGCCGCGCTCGCGCTGTCGAAATGCGTCGCATGCTGCCAGACGCTGTACTCGGAGAGATTGGCCGCCTCGATCCAGCCGCCATTTCCGAAGTCTGCGACGATGCCTGGCCAGATGTTCGCGACGCGGAAGAGCTGCACGACGCTCTTCTCAGTCTCGTCGCCGTGCCAGTCCGCGCGGATACAAAGGTTTCAGTCTCCAACCAACTGCACAACAAAGTGAGGGAATCGGCTGCTGCATGGAATCCCTTTTTCGAACAATTGGCGCAAGCTCATCGTGTAACACGTGCACATGTAGGTTCCGAAACCTATTGGGTCTCGGCGGAGCGCATGAACAACTTCGTGCAAATCTTCCCGTCGACTACTTTGGAGGATTCCGCAGTCCGAATCTTCGAATCGCCAGCAGCTTCCAATAGGGAAGACGCGCTTCACGCCTTCGTAACTGGTTGGATTACCCACAGCGGCCCAATCACCGCGAACCAGCTCGCTTCGGTCCTCTCTCTCCCAACTTCAGACATCGACAAGTCTTTCCTTCGCCTGGAATCCAGCGGCGTCATCCTCCGCGGCAAATTCACCGATCCTGCCTCGCCCGAAACCGAATGGTGCGAACGCCGCCTCCTCGCGCGCATTCATCGGCTGACGCTCGGCCAACTCCGCAAACAAATTCAGTCCGTTACGCCCGCCCAATTCATGAACTGGCTGCTTCGCTGGCAACACATCTCCCCAAGTACTCAACTTCTCGGCGAGCGCGGCACGCTGGAAGCCATTCGCCAGCTGCAAGGTTACGAAGCCCCGGCAAATTCCTGGGAGCGCCAGATCCTCAAGCGCCGCATCGCCGATTTCGATCCCGCTATCCTCGATCAGCTCTGCCTCACAGGCGCAGTGGGCTGGGGCCGCCTCTCGCCGCACCCCGCTACTCTCGAAACTCACGTCGCCACCGAAGCGAAACGCCGCATTACGCCCACAAGCGTCGCTCCCATCACGTTTTTCGTACGCGAAGATTCCGAGTGGATGATCCCGCATCGCGAAACCGGCGAAGCCGAAGTCACGGGCCTCAGCGCCGATGCTGCTGCGACCCTCCAGTTTTTGCGACAGCGTGGCGCCTCTTTCTTCGCGGACATTGTGCGCGGCACTGGCAAACTAAAATCCGAAGTGGAAGCCGCGCTCTGGGAACTCGTCGCCGCTGGCCTTCTCACCGCGGACGGTTTCGATAATCTACGCGCCCTTATCGATCCCAAGCGTCGTTCCGGGCAGGGAATCGGACGAACCTCGCGTCCGCGTCACAGCGCAGGGCGCTGGTCGCTGCTCTTCTCCGGGGAAGCCCACGATCGCTCTCGCGCCCTCGAAGCCACTTGCTGGATGCTTCTTCGCCGCTACGGAATCGTCTTTCGTGAACTCCTCACACGCGAAACCAATCTCCCCAAATGGCGCGAGCTGCTAATCACGCTGCGCCGCCTCGAAGATCGCGGCGAGGTTCGCGGCGGTCGTTTCGTCAGCGGTTTTCTTGGAGAGCAATTTGCTCTCAGCATGGCCGTTGACTCGTTGCGCGCCCAGCGCAACCAGCCTCTGTCGGGCGAACTCATCACGCTCTCCGCAGCGGACCCTCTAAATCTCGTCGGCATCATCGTTCCAGGCGAACGAGTCGCCGCAAATTCTGGCAAGCTTGTCGCGTTTCGCGACGGTGTCGCTGTCGAACCTCCTGAGCATGCGACGATCATTCGAATGCCCCTCGCCCGCTGAAATTTGCCGCGGGTTTCGTGCGTATTCTGCAGCGTGGAGGTTTAGTTCGCGCTATCCCTCCGAGCTTTAGTTTCCTTCCACGATAAGCAGAGCAGGAATACCGATTGACTCCACCCTCATCAGCAGGCACGATTTATTCGCTGATCCCTCCATTCCCTGGCCCGGGTTGGATTCATATCCAATTTCTAGCGGCGGACTATGATCAAGAAAACGCTCCGTGCATTTTACCTGTTGTGTTTGAGTCTTCTGCTTACGGTCTCCGCGTTCGCACAGTGTAAGGACCCGCTCTGCCAGGGCCTGCAGAACATTCTCGACGCTGCGCTCACGGACTTTCGTGCATATCGCGCGATCGGCGCCGCCGCTTCGGCCCTGTCGACCGAGGGAGCCAAGGTCCCCTGCCAAATGTCGACTTGGGCAAACAACGTGCCGATGTATATCTGCTACGCACAAATTCCTTATGCAAACGCAGAAAGTTGGTACACAAATGCGATCGCATCCATCCGTATTCTTCAGCCAACGTGGCAATTCAAAATTGAATCGCCGGTTGCCGATCATTTTGTCGACGCTGGACTCCCAGATTGTTCGCTTCCAGGCACCGACGGACCGTATGTCGGCCATTGTCCGTTCCATCTACAACTCACAAAACAAACCGACGGAACGGCGAAGCTCTATCTGTGGATGAGTTCACTCTCGTCGCCTTATCTGGTCAATCGTCCTCCGGGTCCTCCGCCGAAAGCGGTCCCGGCTCCCATCGCCGGCGGTTGCGACGAGTTCTGCCAGGGGCTTAAGAAGGCCTTCGAGGCTCGCGCGAACGCTTTTGAAGAGCTCCGCGCTACAAATGCGAGCTCCGGGATGTCCGAAGCCACAGTCAAACTCGCGGGCGCTACAGAGTGTGCGGTCAGCACGATCTCAAAGGCTCCTTCCAACGAGCTCGGAACTCAGTACGTCTGCTATTGGCAAGAAACATCCGCTTCCGCCGCCGATACGAGATTCCGTGATCTAGGCGCGCGCCTTCAGATCTTGGCGCCCTCCAACTGGGTGGTCCGGCAGGATGATCAAGCGGAAGAACTCACTGGCGCCAAGGTCAAGGCTTGGTGTGCCGCTGCTCCCGACAACAAACAGGAAATGTGCATTTACAATTCGGGCGAATCCGTCGGGCTGCACCTCAAAACGTGGAAGTAGTCCGCATTAATCACAGCAATTCGCGCCGCGCACTCTGGTGGTCGCTACAGCGCTCAAAAGGTACGGCCCCAATTCTGCCATTCTCAGAGAGACTCTGTATGGAAACCGTAAATCGTAAGTGACAGCATTTGTCCCGAGGAGCCGGAGAACGGCCCCATTTCGGGAGGAAGGCCATGATCAAAAAAGTCACCGGCGGTTATCGCGTCGTCTCAGAAAAGGGAAAAAATCTAGGCGGGCCATACAAGACCAAAAAAGAAGCCGAAAAGCGGTTGCAGCAGGTGGAGTTTTTTAAGCACAAGAAGGCTTGAAGGGCACTTCTCACGAGAACCATGTACGTCCGAGTGCTCGCGTCTGACAAGTCCCGCACACGCGCATCTAAACCATATGCACCACGTAAATTGCCAAGGCCAAAAATATGAAAATATCTGAAACCATCGCGACCATTTCGTTCGCACTTGCCGCTTTCTTGGCAAAATGGTTCACTCCGGCGATGCCATAATTCAAACCGCTACCGAAGGCGCTCACTAGCCGCTAAGACGGAAGGAACAAAGAAATAACGCCAATCAACCCAAAGCAAATGTTCGCAAATCCCAGCTCTCTTACAATCGCATCGCTAGGCTCGTGGTTAATGTGGAAAATGTCTTTGGCCGTGAAGGCGGGATTGAACACCTGTCTGAGCCCCGCCATTAAAAGCCGCACTCCCACAGCCCAAAATATAAACCATTTCCCGATGATTGCGAGAGAATCAGTCGGATTTTTGCTTATGAGCCATTCGGAAAGAACCGACAACGCCGGCAAAAAAAGCGATAAGCCAAGAACCGCAAATAGATACGGTTTGCTGACTCCTGCCTTATTTCCATTTTCCATGCGCGCTTACGCCGATTTCGCCAGCTGTCCCAATTCGCGCATCTTGCGGTCATCCACCTTCACTGCCGCGGTAGCGACGTTCTCTTCCAGATGATCCACGCGAGAAGTCCCCGGAATCGGCAACATCACCGGCGAGCGCCACAACAGCCAGGCCAGCGCCAACTGTGAAGTCGTAATTTTAAGTTCCTCTGCCGTGCTCGCCAGTTTGCCGCTGGGAGCCGCCAATTCGCCGGCTCCCAGCGGGAACCACGGAATAAACCCAATGTTCTCCCGCTCGCAATATTCTAAAACCTCCTCGGCCGCTCGGTCCGCCAGGCTGTAACGGTTCTGCACCGAAACAATCGGCACGATAGTCCGCGCATGCTTGATCTGCGCCACAGATACCTCGGAAAGCCCAATGTGTTTGATTTTCCCCTGCGCCTGCAAATCTTTCAGGGTCCCGAGCTGGTCTTCAGCCGGATACGCCGGGTCGATCCGGTGCAGTTGATACAAATCAATCCGTTCAAGCTTCAACCGCTTCAGGCTCCCGTCGCAGGCACTTCGCAAATTCTCCGGCCGCCCATTCATCGTCCACTTATCTGGGCCCGTACGATCAAACCCAGCCTTCGTCGCAATCACCAACCCTGCCGGATAAGGATGCAGCGCTTCCGCTATCAGTCGTTCGCTGACGTGCGGCCCATACGAATCCGCCGTGTCAATAAAATTGATTCCCAGCTCGACCGCTCGTCGAAGCACGCGAATAGCTTCATCATGGTCCTTCGGCTCTCCCCAGATCCCCTTGCCAGTAATTCGCATCGCCCCAAATCCAAGCCGCCACACAGGCAGGTCCCCGCCAATCGCAAATTCGCCACTCTTAGCCGCCGGCGAATCCACACTGGATTTGGTCATGTCGCTCGGAGCTGTCGTTTTGTCGTTCATAGTCGTTCCCCTTATCTCTGACTTTCAAACACTTCTGTATGCTAGTTGGCGTGCCCTAGAACTGCAGTCTGGCTCGAGCGCGTTATTCTGCGCTCGCGTCCCTCTGTACCAGCGACATCATCGCGGCAATTGTTGGATGCGCGAGCCATACGGGAAGGCGTATGCAGCCTTCCAACCCAGTCTGGTCCACAACTCGCTTCCATCTATTCCCCAGTCATTCCAATGCGGCAAAGCGCGGCGGCGCCAGCGATTCCAGAGTCCGCCCCGTACTTCGCAAGCACCATCGGCATTTCACCGAAGCGCTTATTCACGCACCAATGCTCCAACTGCTCGCCGATCCGTCCAAAAAAACTACCCATCAGCTGAGCAAGCCCGCCCCCAAAAATAAATACATCCGGCTCGAGTAAATCAATAACGTTGCCGGCCCAAATCGCCAGCATGTCCGCTGTTTCTCGTAGGACCTCGGCTGCAAGCTCATCGCCCTGACGAAACGCCTCCGCAACAATTTCGGCATTCACGGAATCAATATCACCGCCAGTTAGTACGAGCATTCTCGATTTGACGTGACGCGATTCAGGTTGATGCGTTCCGCTAACGTTAAATTGTGTAAGCAGCTCTCTTGCCCGCCGTGCAATCGCCGGACCCGAGCACAACGCCTCGATACATCCACGCTTCCCGCACCCGCATTTCGGCCCGCGATAATCAATCGTGACGTGTCCGCCCTCGGCGGCGCTGCCCGTTCGCCCATGATAAATTTCGCGGTCAAAAACAATGCCCGTTCCAATCCCCGTTCCCAGCGTCGCGTAGAAAACATTTCGATAACCCGCTCCGGCGCCCCAAAGGGCCTCGGCCAACGCGGCCGCATTTCCATCATTATCAACGCGTGGCGTCAGTCCAAAGACGCGCCGCACTTCCGCCGCCAACGGAAAATTCCGCCAGCAAGGCACGTTAGGCGGGTTGAGAATCACTCCGGTCACAGGATCGAGTGGCCCAGGCGCGCAAATTCCAATTCCCGTTAAACGCTCCCGCGCCTCCGGCCGCGCCGCTAAGACTGCCTCCATGGCGGATTGCACCGCGCCAAACCCTTCGACCGCGCTTCCGTGCGCGGGCATCGCCACACGCGTCTGAAAAAGAATCGTCCCTTGGGCGTCCACAAGCCCCGCGGCCACTTTCGTTCCGCCGATGTCCACACCGAGCGCAAATGTGTTAGCCGAGTTCAAGCTATTGGCCCTGGGGTTTCCTTCCGCGTGAGCGATTCAGTCAATATCCAAACGATGCTGCATCTCTTCCAGAGAGTATCCCTTGGTCTCTGGATAGAAGCTCAGCACAACAAAGAATTGCACCACCATCATCGCTCCGAAAAACACAAAGGGATACGCGCCTGAGGATTTCGCAAGCTGCGGGAATGTAAAAGCAATAATCGCGTTCATGATCCAATGCGAAGAACTCCCCACGCTTTGTCCCTTTGCGCGCACGCGGTTGGGAAACACTTCGCTGATGTACACCCAAATCACTGCGCCCTGCGAAATGGCGAAGAAAGCAATGTAGGCGACCAGGAACACGAGAAGATAACTCTGGTGGCTGTTCGTAAAGAACACCCAGGAAACACCAAAAAGACACGCCGCCGTTCCGACGGATCCGATTAGTAGCAGTGTCTTCCGCCCGAGCTTGTCAATCAGGGACATCCCCAGCAGTGTCGCCGCAAGATTCATCCCCCCGACAGTCACTGCCTGCAAATCGCCGGACACTTTGCTATATCCCGCTGCGGCAAAAATGTCATTCAAGTAATAAAGAATGGCGTTGATGCCCGAAAGCTGGTTGAACATGCCAATGGTAATCGCAAGGAAAAGAGGGAACCGGTACTTCCAGGAAAAAAGTGGCTCCGAGGTCTGTAAGCGTTCGAGATGAATCGAGTCCACGATCTCGCGGAGTTCACCTTCGGGATTGTCCGCTCCCATCATCTGCAGAACCGTGCGCGCTTCGTCCACACGCTTCCGCGTAACGAGCCACCGCGAGCTTGGGGGGATGCCAAATAGCAACACAAGAAATAGAAACGCCGGAATTGCGGCAATACCCAGTTGCCATCGCCATTCCATCGCGCCAAGCCCCAAGAGTCCAATGAGGTAGTTGGACAAATAAGCGAGCAGAATTCCGATGACAATATTTATTTGGAAGGTGCCGACCAGCCGTCCGCGTGTTTTTGCCGGCGCCAGTTCGGCGATGTAGACCGGCCCTAGCACGGACGATCCGCCTATGCCCAGCCCTCCGATGAATCGAGCAGCAAGAAGCGCGTGCCAGTTCCATGCAAATGCGCAGCCCAATGCCGAAATCACATAAAAAACAGCCAGGACGCGCAACGTCTCGCGGCCTCCCCATTTTTGGCCGGGCATTCCAGCCGTCACCGCGCCGATAATTGTTCCAACCAGAGCCATCGCCACGGTGACGCCCAGCGCTTTGGGCGACAATCCATACGTAATTGTAAGGGCGTGCGTCGTGCCCGAAATAACAGCGGTATCGAAGCCAAACAACAATCCGCCCAGCGCGCCGACAGCCGTCGCTTTAGCGAGATTGGCGTTCATCGCTGCTGACCCGCCGAAGAAAATGTCATTCGCGTTTCCCCAAAGAGCCGCGTGCTACGGCTGCATATAGAACACGCTCATCGTGCGATAAAAGTTCCAGTCGTCCACTTTAGACGACATCTCGTATGGCGAATGCATCGAAAGCAGCGGCACGCCAAAATCAATCACTTCCATGTCTTCGCGGGACATGAATCCACCGATGGTGCCACCGCCGCCGACATCCACCTTATAAGTGTGCGTCTGCCAGGGAATACCGTTGCGGTCCAAAAGACCACGTATTTTCGCCGTGAATTCCGAAGGCGGGTCGAACCCTTCGCCGTAAAGCTTGATGGTCACGCCGTATCCGAGCCGTGCAGCGTTGGTAGCTTCCGAAGTCCCCGGGAATATCGGGTTCAAGCTGTCGTTGGCGTCGGCGGAGATCACCAGCGAATTGTGCAAAGCGCGTCGCAAATCCAAATCGTTATACGCCGCGCCGCGCTGCCCCCCGATGAGCCGCGCAATCGTCGAGTTCAAGAATTCCGATCCGGCTCCTGTGTTATTCACGGAGCCGACCTCTTCGAAGTTAGAGAGATAAGCCAGCGCAGTGAATTTAGGCGTGCCCTTGAGGTCGATGATGGCGCGCGCGGCGCAATAGGAAGAAACGCGATCATCCTGCCCGTAGGACCCAATCAAGCCTCGGTCAAAGCCAACGTCCGCCGGGTGCGACGCCGGGACCAGCGCAAGCTCCGAGCTCACAAGATCTTCTTCCTTGATCTTGTAGGTAGACGTCAAAAGCTGTGTCACTTCCACAGCGACGGACTCTTTCTCGCCTGGAATGCTGCCGATCACGGGATCAAGTTCTTCGCCTTGCAGCACGTTGGTGTACGTGCGCGTCCGCAAGTCCGTATCCGAGTGCGGCGCAGCGTCTGGAATGACAAAAACGGGGTCTCCCGGATTCAAACCAATGGATACATCGATGGTTCGTCCGTCGCTTGTATCGATGCGTCCGACCAGCGCCAGCGGAATATTCGACCACTGGTATTTTTTAATCCCGCCATAATATTTCGTTTTGAAAAGCGCAAATCCCCCGGCCGGATAAATCGGCCGCCCCTTCAATTCAATATGCGGGCTGTCCTGATGCGTTCCAACAACGCGCGAGCCATCCACAATGGGCTCCGAGCCAATCACTGCCAGAATAAGGCTCCGATCGCGATTGGGAATGATCAACCGAGCGCCAGGTTTCACTTGCTCAGGTTTGTTGAAATCCGTGAAGCCTGCAGCGTGCGCTCGCCGGATCACCTCACGCGTCGAGCCCAGCGCCGATCTTGCGATGTTCAGATAGTTTTTGTAGTCCTCGGAGAAATCCTGCACTTGTGTGCGCTCCGCAGGCGTGAGCAAAAGCCAGGAAGACTTTTTCTTTCCCCAGGAGTCACCTTCGTCCTGGGCGAAAAGCTTTTGAGAAAAGCTTGTGCCTAGCAAAATCACAATTAACAACAGAAAAGACCATCGGCGCCAAATCTTCATCCCTCTTTCTCCTCGTCCCTCGCTGGTGCTCGCAGGGTTTCGCACCCACGAACGCGTTGGGAAGGAGGATGGTACCTCAAAACCAGTAGACGGTGTGCCACTGTGCAGACTTGGGAAGTTGTCGGCGTTTCTGTATGATTTTATCCCGTGGACATTATCCTTAGCGAAGTTGAAGCGCGGGTGCTGGGCTGTCTTGTGGAGAAGGACATTACCACTCCGGAATACTACCCGCTTTCGCTGAACGCCCTCGTTCACGCCTGCAATCAGAAATCCAACCGCGAACCGCTGATGAATCTCGAAGAAGATACAGTGCGCCAGGCTTTGCGCGCGTTAGGGGAACAGATGCTTGCCAGGTCGGCAAGCGGAGACAGCCGCGTGGCGAAATATGAGCATCGCCTGGCGGACACTTTCAACTTTACCCGCCCGGAAACGGCCATTCTCTGCGAACTACTATTGCGCGGTCCACAGACACCCGGTGAATTGCGCAGCCACGCCGAACGTATGCATGCATTCGAAGATTTGAGCGTAGTGCAATCAACTTTAAAGCATTTGATGGAGCGCGAACCGCCCCTTGTAAAGTTACTGCCGCGCCAGCCAGGCAACAAAGAGGCACGTTATGCGCATCTATTGTCTGGAGACGTTGAGGTACGCGAAGCGCCGCAAGTAAAGGAAGCGGTGATATCCAGCAGCGCAGCAGAAAACGGGCGTATGGTCGCGCTGGAGACTGAAGTCGCAGACTTGCGAAAAGAGGTCGCGGATTTAAAGGGGCAATTTGCCGAGTTCCGAAAACAGTTTGAATAAGCTGCCTGAACAAGCAGGGAGTCAGTGCAAAAGGTTATGGGAGCAGCTGAGTTTTTTGAAGCAAGGGTTGACACGGGCCCGTCTGAGTTCATAACATGAGGCTTCGCGCTTGAATAATTGAATCTGCATAGGGCGGTTCGAAAAACGTTGTGCATCTCGCATCAAGAAATAAAAATACATGATCACAGTTAAAGGGCTTACGAAGAGGTACGCGCGCAACACCGCTGTCGACCACATCTCCTTCGAGATCCAAAAAGGCCAGATTGTCGGCTTCTTGGGACCCAACGGAGCCGGCAAAACCACGACCATGCGCATGCTGACGTGTTTTATGCCGCCCACGGCAGGCACCGCGATCGTCGCAGGCTTCGACGTGCTCGAAGAGCCGATGGAAGTAAAAAAGCGCATCGGCTATTTGCCGGAAACACCGCCTCTCTATCCTGAAATGATGACCGGCGAATATCTTTCTTTCGTTGGGAGCCTAAAGGGTCTCCGCGGCGCTGAATTAAAGCAACGAATCGACTACGTTTCTGAACGCTGTGCCGTGGCTGACGTTCGCAACAAACAGCTTGGCAAGCTCTCGAAAGGCTACCGCCAACGCGTTGGACTGGCGCAGTCGATCATTCACAATCCCGAAGTCCTGATTCTGGACGAGCCCACGGCGGGCCTCGACCCTAAACAAATCAATGAAACGCGCGATTTGATTAAGAGCCTCGCCGGTGATCACACAATTATTTTAAGCACGCACATCCTTCCGGAAGTCGAGCAGATCTGCGAGCAGGTAATCATCATCAGCAAAGGCAAGCTGGTGGCGACAGATACTGTCGACAACCTGCAAAGCCGTGCGCGCGGCGTTGAGTCCGTTCTCGTGGAAGTCGCCGGGCGCAACGGTGATCTCGATTCCAAGATCGCCCAGGCACGTATTGAAAAGGTTTCGGGAGTTAGCCGCGTGATTTTCAAAGAAAAAAGACAGACGCGCTCCACATTCGAAATCGAGACGCAGAAAGATCACTTTGTTCGCGGCGATTTGGCGCGCGCCGTTGTGGAAGCCGGGTGGGACCTCAACGAGTTGCGGTCGTCTGCGGCCAGCCTGGAAGAAATATTCCTGCAGCTTACCGGGACGCAAGCGGCAGCTCCGAAGGACGAAGCCGTCGCGACGGGGGCGAGCGAATGAGAAACATTTGGCTCATCTGGCGCAAGGAAATGCGCAGTTACTTTGTCTCGCCAGTCGCCTATATTTTGCTTCTGATGTGCGCGCTGATTTTCGGATTCTTTTTCTGGACACTGTTACAGGCGTACCTCCAATTCAGCATGGAAGCCCAGATGCGCGGCGAAATGCTTCCGATGAATATGCCGGAAGAAATCAGCCGGAGGCTATTTGGAAACATACCCGTCACCGGGCTTTTTATCATTCCATTGATTACCATGCGATTGTTTGCCGAAGAGAAGCGCACCGGCACGATTGAACTTCTTACGACCTCTCCCATCCGGGATGGAGAAGTGATTCTAGGAAAATGGCTTGCGGCGACAACGCTTTATTGCTGCCTTCTCGCCTTGAGCGCAATAAACATCGCCTTTCTTTTCGTCTACAGCCACCCTGACTGGAAACCAATTCTCGTCAGCTATCTCGGGCTCTTGTTGCAGGGCGCGGCGCTCTTGGCGATCGGCACTTTCATCTCCACGCTCACAAAGAACCAAATCATTGCAGGAGCCGGCACTTTTTGCGCTTGCCTCCTGTTGTTCGTTTGTGGATGGGTTGGTGAATATAACAGCGAGACCTGGGCAAGAGTTTTGTCGTATTTGTCGGTGTCGACTCACATGGAATCTTTCGCAAAAGGGACTTTGGACTCGAAAGACGCCATCTATTACCTGACGCTATCTTTCTTTGGACTATTTCTTACGGCGCGCTCGATGGAATCGCTGCGCTGGAGGTCGTAATTGAATACCGAGTTGTTGAAGGCCAGACAAACAAAGTACGTAGCGTACGCGACGCTGTACATCGTGGTGACGCTCGCGGTAGTGACCGTTGCCAACGTGCTCGCAGACCGCTACGACAAGTTTTACGATACGACCGCCAATAAGCGCTATAGCCTCTCGGATCAAACAATCAAAGTTGTCAAAGGCCTGAAGCAGGACGCAACGATCACCTACTTTGCGCAGGATTCTCAATTCGGCTCAGCCAAAGACAAGCTGGATATGTATGCGAATCTCTCCCCGAAAGTTCATGTCGTGTACGTGGACCCTGACAAAAAGCCGCTGGTTGCGACGCAAGCAGGATTCAAGAATTTGAACACCGCCATCGTGCAAATCGGCGCGAATAAGAACGAAGCAAAGAGCCTCAGCGAAGAAGACCTCACTGGCGCGATTATCCGCGACTTGAAGAACACGGCGCGCACGGTTTGCTTCGTAACTGGAAGCGGCGAACACCAAATTGATGATTCGGGGCGGAGCGGCTTTTCGCGATTGAAGGAATTGATTGCCAAGGATGACTATCAGGGAAAGTCAATCGATTTGCTGCAGAAAGCGGAAGTGCCCGGCGACTGCACGGTCTTGGTCGTGGGAGGGCCGCGCGGCGATTACCAGCAACCCGAAGTCGATGCGCTCAAAAAATATGTGGAAGACGGCGGACGAGCGCTGATCCTACTTGATCCTCCGTTGAAAATCGGACGAGAAGAAATTGGCGATAACGACGCGCTGACCAACGCGCTGGAAAGCTGGGGCGTCACTCCGAACAAAGATTTGATTCTCGATTTCAATCCTGTTGGGCAGCTTATGGGGATGGGCCCGCAGGTGGCGCTGGTAACGCACTATGACTCGCATCCCATCGTGAACGAAATGAAGGGCACGGCCACGGGATTCCCGCTGTCCCGCTCACTGGACGCCAAAAACGGCGACAAAACGACGGTGGAGAAACTTTTTTCTAGTTCGGACAGCAGCCTATCCACGTCGAAATTGGATTCCGACAAGATCGATCCCAGCGACCCGAAAAACAAAAAAGGCCCGATGACGATCGCAGTTGCAGGGACCTTCAAGACGGGCAAAGAGAATTCGCAGGGGCGATTCGTAGTGGTGGGCAGCTCTTTGTGGGCGGCTAACGGGTTCTTGCCGTTCAACGGGAATCGGGATCTTGCGTTGAACACCATCAACTGGCTATCGTCGGACGAAGATCTAATCTCCATCCGGCCGAAAGAGCCCGAAGACCGCAAGCTTACAATGACGAAGGCTCAAGTGCGCTGGGTCGGAATCACAAGTTTGCTTTTGATTCCTCTCATCGTGATTGGCACGGGAATATCGGTCTGGTGGCGAAGAAGGTAAGGCGCCGTCCGACCCGCAAAAAAACACTTCGCAGAATGCCGGGGCAATTCCAATGAAAATGAATAGTCTGCTGATCGCAGCCATCGTTTTGGCGGCGCTCTCTGGGGTTCTTTATTGGTCGAATCATCGAAAGCCCGCGGAGCCGGCCATAAAGATTTCCGCGGACGCGTCGACAAAAATCCTCACGCTTTCCCAAGCGGACATCGCCAAAGTCGAAATCAAGAAAAAGAGCGGAGAAGAAGTGACGCTCGCGAAAAACGACGCGGGCAAGTGGCAGATTACGGGCGCAAAACCACTGCTTGCGGACCAAAATGAAGTCTCAAGCATGCTTTCGACGTTATCGTCGCTTAGCTCGGAGCGGCTCATTGAAGCAAAGGCCAGCAGCTTGGCGGACTACGGCTTGGCGCAACCGGCGGTAGAAGTGGATGTAACGGAGAAAGACAACAAGACGCAAGAAGTGTTGATTGGGGACAGCACGCCGGCTGGAAATGCGGCTTATGTCGCGCTGGCGGGCGATCCTCGCGTGTTTACTCTGGCAAATTTCAGCAAGACGAGTCTGGACAAGAGCGTGAAAGATTTACGCGACAAGCGCCTTCTATTGTTTGAACAAGACAAGCTCAGCAAAGTGGAACTCACTGCCAAGAAGGTGGACATCGAGTTTGGCCGCAACAAAGACCAGTGGCAAATTGTGAAGCCGAAGCCGTTTCGCGCTGATGAATCTAAAGTGGAAGAGCTGATTCGCAAGCTTGGCGAAGCGAAGATGGATTTGAGCGCGTCTGACGAAGACCAGAAGAAGGCTGCAGCGGCATTTAATTCCGGAACCCCCGTGGTCACCGCCAAAGTAACCGATGCCTCAGGTACCGAAGAATTGCAAGTCCGCAAAAATAAAGAAGATTATTACGCGAAGTCGAGCGCGGTCGAAGGCGTGTACAAAGTTGGAAGCGATTTGGGAACGGCCCTCGACAAATCAGTTGACGACTTTCGCAACAAGAAGCTCTTTGATCTCGGTTTCACCGATCCCGAAAAGATCGAACTCCACGATGGGGCCAAAACTTATTTTCTGACCAAAGGCGGCTCGGATTGGTTTTCCGCGGACGGCAAGAAAGTGGACGCCATCGGAGCCGAGGGGTGTGTTGAGAAAGTTCGCGATTTGGCGGCAAGCAAATTTGTGGATTCAGGATTCACGTCACCGGCGATAGAAGTGACAGTGACCTCGAACAGTGGTAAGACCGTCGAGAAAGTTTCGATTGCGAAGGATGGCGATCATTTTGTCGCCAAGCGCGATGGCGAGCCAGCGCTATATCAGTTGGACCCAGTTGTGGTGACGGGTCTGGAGAAAGCGGCCGAAGATATGAAGCCCGCCGTTGAGTCCAAGCCTGAAGCACCAAAAAAGAAGTAAGTGTGCGCGAAAGGACCGGCGCTGGGAGCGGCGGCGGCCCAAATCGTGACGACGGCAAGTGTATCAGCCGACCGCAGAAGACCAAGCCGACAATCGCGGAATCACTTACCTCCTATTTAGTTGTGTTCTTCATGGCACGATCTAGTGTGATTTTTTCCTCCGCCGTCAGTCGACGGACAGCGCCCTTTGCCAGAACTCCAAGCACAAGCGGGCCGATGGCGACGCGAATCAATCGCAGAACTTCTATGCCCAGTGTCTCCAGCATACGTCGAATGTGCCGATTCTTCCCTTCATCGAGAATAATCTCCAACCAGGAATTGCGCTCCCCTTGACGGAGCAGGGAAGCTCCCTTCACACGCAGCGTCTCTCCCTCTTTCGTACGAACACCATTCTGAAGAGCATCGAGCAGCGCCGTGTCGCCGATTTGTCCAATTTGTACGTGATATGTTTTGTCGAGACGCGTTTCCGGCGCGGTGATGCGAGCAGCCCACTCCGAGTTGTTGGTGAGCAACAGCAAGCCTTCGCTTGCCTTGTCGAGCCGCCCGACGGGTGCAACCCAAGGAAGCTCCGCGCCGAGAAGCGAGTAGACAGTGTCGCGCCCTTTTTCATCGGAAGCGGTAGTGATAATCCCGCGCGGCTTGTTCATCGCCAGATAGATTCTGGCGGCCGCCTTGAGTTGCTGTCCGTCGATCTCGACGCGATCCTTGCCAAGTCTAGCCGGAGTCTCCGGATCGCGTCGCACCACCCCATTGAGCCGAACTCTCCCCGCGCTAATGAGCTGCGCGGCCTGAGCACGCGAGCAAAAGCCCATCTTCGATAGGGCTCTTGCAAGGTCTGTCTTTTTTGATGAAGCGTTGGGCAAGTGTCGATTCCTCGCCTCGTGCAATTATTTCGGCGAACTTAGCGACGCGACCGGCGCAGCTGAAGCAGGTGCCGGCGGATCGTGCTTCACTTCGCCGTAGCGGGCGGCGAGCCAACCGCGGACTTCGTCGGGATTGTAATGGAAAGGTCCCATGCCGCCTCGATAGGCGATGCGGCCGGATTCGTCGATGATGTAGAAGCGCTCGGGCCACGCGGAATAGGCGTCGTTGGCGGCGTTATCGATGTCGTCGACGCCGAAGGCAATTGGGTAGTTGAATCGCTTGATGAAATCGTTCGCGATGGCTACGCGTTGCGCCAGAGTTTTCGGCTGGGCATAGCAAACATCGTCCTTCACGTTGGATTTCATTTGCCACTCGTCGGTCGGATGGGCTTCGCGGACATACACCGTGAGGAAGTCGGCGTGATCTTTGTAATCATTGTAAATCTGCACCACGTCACCGACGTGGCGGCGAAATGGCGGTCAAGTGTAGCTGCCAAAAATGACGACAAGAGGGCGAGCGCCCGTTCGTTCGCGAATGTGGAAATGATTTGCGCCATCGAGAGAGAGGAGGCGGGCGTCGGGAGCATCGTCACCAACCTTCAAGTTGCCGCGATGCATGTGGGGCAGGGCATAGCGCAGCATGCCGTAGGCGTCCTTCGGGCCACCGGCCATTTTGCATAGGAGGAGAAAAACGACGAGCAAAAGGACCAAGAAAACCCCAATTGCCCATTTCCAGAAGAGAGTCATTGTAATTTGTTCCGCTCGCTTAACTATAAGTGTCTGAATGATTTTGCGTAGACGATTCGCTTTCCACTTGGAGCCCAACCCCAACCTTGATTGCCGAGCACGGTGGCAAAACGTAACACCCGGGTCCAAATGGAGAAATAGTAGTTTTGTACTAGCAAAGCCATCTGCCGCCTACTTACGCTTATCGTTAGCTAGCAGGTGCTCCCGCTCGGCCTTGTAGCGAGCCAAAGAGCGTTCGATAACGGTCAGTGCAGCATACGCTGGACGTATTTCATCAACCTCAACTTTTTTGCCTTCGAGCAGCTTGTAATCCTGGAAAAAACGCCGGAGAACCAGCAAGCGGTGCGGCGGAAGATCGCGAGCTTCGATGTAGCTGCTGAACTCCGGATCCCCAGTGGCCACTGCGATGATTTTGTCATCGCTGGCGCCCGAATCGATCATGGACATGAGGCCAATAGCGCGTGCCTTGATGAGCGCAAGCGGTTGCACCGGCTCCTGGCAAAGGACCAGCACATCGAGGGGATCGTTGTCCTCGGCGTATGTCTGTGGAATGAAACCATAGTTTGCCGGATAGAAAACGGCGGAGTGAATAATGCGATCAACCTTTAGCAGTCCGCTCGGCTTGTCCAGCTCGTACTTCACATTGGACCCGAGCGGAATTTCGATCACCGCCTGAAAATCGCGGGGAAGTTCGTCTCCTGGTGAGACATCATGCCAGGCGTGGAGCATCAGCGCACATCCTTCAGTATGAGCATCGTGGATTGCTACACTCCATTATCGCCGGAAAGTGTCTGCCCTCCAAAAGAGTACGACACCGTAGCTCACTGATTGCCAGTAGGGGCACGGCACGTTTACCCTGAGCCTCGAAGGGCCGTGCCCTCTTGTTAGGCCGGTTCGGCCGGTGGCAATTCCCGGCGCTTGGTCCAGAAATAGATGGCGAAGACGATTGCAACCAGCGGAAGTACACAACCAAATTCATCGACGAACCACTTCGTCTTCCCAGTGTCGCCTGTTATGGGAGTGAAAACACCCTGAATATACAAATTGTGGCTGGCGTGGAGAATCGCAGCGGTCCAAACGCTGCCGGATTTGAGGCGCATCCAGGCAAAAATGAAGCTAATGGAAACGACCATCACGGTGAAGCACGTAAGGCCGTACCACGTGGGAGTGCCCGCGTTGTAATCGGCAAAAATGAGGATGGGATAGTGCCAAAGCGACCAGACGATTCCGCTAATGAGCGAGGTCGCGGTAAAGGAAGTGGTTTTCGCGAGCTCGGGGACCAAGAAGCCGCGCCAGCCAATTTCTTCGCCAAGGGCAGCGGAAACGCTGCGAACCATGCCGAACGTGCCGAGCAGAAAAATTCCCAGGACAACGGAAATCCATGGAGGGCCGCCCAGATGCATGGACTTGGTCATCGCATCGTAATACGCCGGATTGCCGAACGCTCCGAAGTGAAAAATCCAGATAATGGCGTAGGCGACGGAAGCGTACAGAATCGGAATATACCAACTGCGAAGCTGATATTTGGTTTCGCCCCAATTCCAGCCGAGATCAGCCAGGCTACGGCCATTCAAGCGCAGGGTGAGCATGCCTGCCAAGGCAGGGCACCACATAAGACCGAAAACATACATGCCGCGGCCGTATCCGAGACTACCGGAATGAATAATGAGGAAATAAAAAAACGAGCTGAACACAAGAAGAATGACGACATAGGTGAGGACCTGAACGCGAGAACGAGCGGGTTGGGCCATGCATGCCTCCGGTTTGAGGCAGGACCATATAACGGGAGGAGCTGAGTTACAAGCGCGGTACGCTGCTAGGCCCGTGCCTTCTCAATCATTTCGTCCCAGATGCCTTTCGATTTGAGTATGAGTTCGATCGCTTCGCGAATGGCGCCTCTTCCTGCAACGGCCTTGGTCACGTAGTGCGCGGCCAATTTAACTTCCAGGACGGCGTCGCCGACTGCGACAGCCAGCCCGACGCGGCGCATGACCGGCAAATCTGGAAGATCGTCGCCGACATACGCTACCGCCGACTCCGGCACGCCGGCTTTTTTGAGGATTTCTTCGAGCGCAGGAATTTTCGTTGGCTGCTTCTGATAAATGAATTCCATTTTCATTTCGTTTGCGCGACGCAAGAGCGCGGGGCTTTCGCGTCCGGTGATGACGCCCGTGCGGATGCCTGCGGTGTGCGCGAGAGTTAGACCTTGGCCGTCGTGAGCGTCAAAAGATTTGATTTCAAGCGCGGAGCCATCGGGTTGCGAGAGCAGAATGACGGAGCCGTTGGTCATGGTGCCGTCGACGTCCATCAGCAGGACTTGGATTTGTTTTGCGCGTTTTGCGAGGCTTGCGGGGATTTTTGTCATGCCCTTTGCCAAAGTTTGCTCCTGTTTGAAACATTGCAACAGATTGCGGGCCTAAAGGTCCGCACCTACAACATCTATATAAGCTCTAGTGTCCAGAGGTCGTGGAGATGGACGACACCGACAACTTTTTTTGATTCGTCGACTACAACTACACTCGTGATTTTGCGTTTCTCCATTTGATTGAGGGCTTCGCTGGCTAGGACGTGCGGGCCGATGGTTTGGGGGTTGCGCGTCATGGCTGCGCCTGCGGACATCTCGAGTGTTGCGCCGTGGTGTTTCTCCATCAAGCGGCGAAGGTCCCCGTCGGTGACGATCCCTGCGAGGCGGCCATCTGACTCTAGAACTGTCGTCATGCCGAGGCCTTTGCGGCTCATCTCGTGGATGACTTGGGGCATCGGTGTGTCCAACGCGACGCGGGGCAAAGCGTCGCCTGCGTGCATGGTGTTCTCGACGCGGAGAAGTTTTGTGCCGAGGCGTCCGGCGGGGTGGAGATCGGCGAAGTCCTGGGGCTGGAAGCCGCGGCGTTCGAGTAGCGAGACAGCCAGAGCATCGCCGACTGCCATGGCGACCGTGGTGCTTGCGGTTGGTGCGAGATTTAGCGAGCAGGCTTCCTCGCGAACGCTGACGTCGAGGGCTATGTCGCTTGCTTTGGCGAGAGTTGACGAGACTTTGCCGGTCAGCGTGATTAGCGGAGCTTCGAGACGCTTCAAGGCTTCGAGGAGGTGGACGATTTCTTCAGTTTCGCCCCCGTAGGAAACGGCTAGAACGGAGTCGCCACGGGTCAGCATGCCAAGATCGCCATGAAGGGCATCGGCCGGGTGCAGGAAGAAGGAAGGGGTGCCAGTGCTCGACAGGGTGGCGGAGATTTTGCGTCCCACCAGGCCGGACTTACCCATGCCTGTGACGACTACGCGGCCTTTGCAGGCGAACAGGATGTCGACGGCTTTCTCGAAGGAGGCATCGAGGCGGGCGAAAACGTCTTGGATGGCTTGGGCTTCGATCCTTAGGACGCGACGGGCGGTGTCAAGGCTCAACGAGCACCCCCCTTATATTTGTAAGCGTTGCGTATAAAGGGGTTAGTGTCACAGTGGAGGTAGACTCGCCGCGCGGGTGGGAGACGTTTGTTGCGAATGGCAGTGTTGGAAGCCTGGGAAAAGAGGGCGCAATGAATTGCGCCCCTACAAAGAAAGTGGAAGAGCGGCGGGCGTTAGGCAGCCCCCCCTCGTTTTTTGTAAGCATTGCGTTTAAAGGGGTTAAGTTCGCTGTAGGGGTGGGGGCAAAACGGAAGAAGGGCACAGCGCGCCGTGACCCTACGAGTATTGGCGGGGCGGCGCAGAGTTTGCCGCGCGAAATTCGGGCGCCGGGCGGGGCAAGCCCCGCCCCTACAGGCGGAGGAGGAACGGCGGAGGAGATCAGGCTGCCGACGTGGGTCATTGGACGCTCCAGCGGCGAACGACTGTGGAGAGTTCTTTTAGGCGTTTTAGGAGGGCGGGGAGTTGGGAAAGCGGGAGGGCGTTGGCGCCGTCGGAGAGAGCTTCGGCGGGGTTATCGTGAGTTTCGAGGAAGATGCCGTCAACGCCTGTGGCTACACCAGCGCGGGCTAGCGGCTCGATGAATTCGGGCTGGCCGCCGCTGGCGTGGCCCTGGCCGCCGGGGAGCTGGATGGAGTGCGTGACATCGAAGACCACCGGATAGCCGAACTTCTGAAGAGTTGGAAAAGAGCGCATGTCGACCACGAGATTCTGGTAGCCGAAGGATGCGCCGCGCTCCGTGATGATGATATCGGTGTTACCGGTGCTGGCGATTTTTTCGACGACGTTGGCCATGTCCCAGGGGGAAAGGAATTGGGCTTTTTTGACGTTAACTATGCGGCCGGTCTTGCCCGCGGCGAGCAAGAGATCGGTTTGCCGCGCGAGGAAGGCGGGTATCTGCAGCACGTCGCAAACTTCGGCGGCGAGCTGCGCGTGGGAAGGTTCGTGAATGTCGGTCAGGATCGGGAGGTTAAGATCGGACTTTATTTTGCCGAGGATGCGAAGGCCTTCGGCTAGGCCCGGTCCGCGGAACGCTTTCACCGATGAGCGATTGGCTTTGTCGTAGGAGGCTTTGAAAATGTAGGGGACGCCGCAGTCGGAGGCAATTTTGGCAACCTTTTCCGCCATTTTTCGTGCGTGAGCTTCGTTTTCAATGACGCAAGGTCCGGCTATCAGAAAGAGCGGGTTGCCGAGTCCAAGGCGCAGCGAGCCGAGAGCAATGTCGTGAGCGGGTATCATCGAAGTTATCGAAGATAGCATACGCGGCTTCGATTTGGAGAATTGCTCGGCGCTGGATTGGTTTCGTTTCCGCTCAGGGCGATTTATCGGGAGTTGGCCCGCCGTGACTTTTCCAGAACTGGACTTCTGGCACGGAACAAGTTCCGGGTGGCCAGTGATCCACGCGGAACCGGCCGAGCTCTTCGGCGTCTGCGGCGGTCGCTCATTCGTAACGCAAGGCCACTATGGGATCGACGCGCATTGCCCGCCGGGCGGGAATGTAGCACGCGGCGAGCGCGACAAGTGTCAGCAGAACCGCAACGCCAATAAACGTCAGTGCATCGTCGGCTTGAACCCCAAAAAGCATCGTGAACATGAAGCGCGTAACGCCCATTGCCGCGCCAATCCCAATCGCCGAACCAATCAGCACCAGCAGAATCCCTTGACCAACAACGAGGCGCAACAGATCACGCTGCTGGCCGCCTAGCGCTATGCGAATGCCGAGTTCGCGCGTGCGCCGCGCCACTTCGTAGGACAGCAAACCGTAAAGCCCGATGCCGGCGAGCACGAGCGCAAGCACACCGAAAAAGCTGGAGAGACGCGACATCAGACGCTCCAGAAAAAGTGTTTGGTCGATCTGCTCGGTTTGCGTGCGCACATCGAACAACGGCAGATTGCCGTCCACGCTGGAAACGATGCCGTGCACAAGTTTTACCAACGCGAGCGGATCGGCGGCGGTGCGCAATTCGAAATGGGCCGTATTGTTGACAAGCGGCATATACATGGTCGGTTTGATTTCACGACGGAGGGAATTGTATTTTGCATCGCCGGCGATGCCCACAATCAAGTATCCGGGTTGCGGACCGATGGGTGGCTCGTTGTCTTCCTGGGGGTCACTCATGTGTTTGCCCAGCGGATTCTGATTCGGGAAACTCTGTCGCGCGAACGTTTCATTGATGATGACGGGAAGAGGGGCCAGGTTCGCCTCGAGTACCGTCGGCGTCGCGTGATTACCGGCGTCCGATGCCTTCGCTTTGCTCGCTGCCTCTTCCGCGGCAGTCCTCGCGGCAATGATCGCCGAAGCCACAGCGAAATCAGCGGAATTGAACGTGCGGCCAGCAAGTAGCGGGATGCGCATAGTGGAGAAAAAATCCAGGCCAACAGTAAGCCTGGCAGCTTCGACGTTTTCTTTTGGTGGTGCGCCGTCGAGGTGCACATCGTCACTGGACCAATTTCCGCTCAATAGGGCATCTTCCGAGTAGCTCACGGAAATCACGCCCGGGAGCGCGGCAAACCGCTGCTGCAAATCGCTATAAAGTTGCGCGGTCTTCTGGGCTGTGTATCCGGTGGCCGCGGGATTGAGACCCGAGAGCAGAACACTTCGCGTGTCAAAGCCGGGATTCAAATTGTGAAGATTGCGCAACGAGCGGACGAGCAATCCCGCGCCGATGAGCACAACAATGGAGAGCGCTACTTGCGCTACAACGAGCGCGTTTCCCAAACGGAACCAGCGCCCGCCGTGGGCAGCACTGCCGGGAAGCAACGAAGCTGTTTGCTTCAACGAAGGGGTCAAATCAATGCGCGCGCCGCGCAAGGAGGGAGCGAGACCAAATAAAATCCCCACGGCAAAGGTAACGCCGATGGTAAACAGGTGCACGCGCCAATCCGGCACAATCTCGAAGGGAAAAGCTTCGTACCCACTGGAAAAGAGCACGACGATTGCCTTGACCCCCCATAGGGATAGAAAAATCCCTAGCCCGCCACCGACCAGGGAGAGGAGCAAGCTCTCCGTTAGCAATTGCCGCACAATGCGCGCGCGTCCCGCGCCCAGTGCGAGACGAACGGCCATTTCCCTTTGACGCGTCGCCGAGCGCGCGAGCATCAAACCGGCGACGTTGGCGCAAGCGATCAGCAAGATGAGGCCAACGGCAAACATCAACAAATAGAACATTGGTGCGATTTGGCTGCTCTCGCCATCCAGGCCCTCTGCCGCGGGAAGAAGTTTGATGGCCGGAGCATCCGCTTCGTTCAAAAACGGTGTTGCGCCATGCGTTGTTTCGTTGACGAACATGGTGGTGGCGACAGCCTGCGCTTGCTCGAGCGAAACGCCCGGTTTCAGCCTGCCGGCAATGACCGACCACCAGACTCCCGGATCGGATAGGCGATCGCCGCGTCCCCAATGTTCTGGCCGGATTCGATCAGCGACCGAAAAGGGCATGAAGAAATCGATGGTTTTGCCCGGCGTCAAATTCGTGAAGCGGGGCTCGGCAACGCCGACAATCACAGTAGATATATTGTTCAAGCGCACCACGCGGCCGACGGCTGAGCGGTCCGCGCCAAACGCGCGTTGCCAGTAAGCAAAACTCAGCACAATAGCCGGCGGCGCCGAAGGAGAATCGTCAGATGCGCCAAGTGGGCGGCCTAGTATCGCATTGACACCCAGAGTCGAGAAGAAATCTCCGGAGACATACTGGCCTTGCGCCATACTCGCAGGCCCATTACCGCTGAAATCATAGTCGAGCGGGCCGGCGAAGGCGGCCATGCCGGAGAAAGAGTTAGCGTGGTCACGAAGATTTTTGAAAAACGGCAGGGAGAACGAGCAATCTCCCGAGAGATTCAAGCAGTCGCCGTAGTCGCTGTGACCCTTTAACTTCGGACGCGTATGTGCGCTCCAACGTAAGACGACGAGTTGCTGCGGGTCTTTTACCGGCAAGGAGCGAAGCAAAATTCCATCAATGAAACTAAAAATGGCAGTATTCGCGCCGATCCCCAGCGCCAGCGTGAGCACGGCGACGACGGTGAAGCCTGGAGATTTGCGCATCATCCGGAGAGCGTAACGAATATCCTGAAGAATACTGGAGAGAAAATTGCCGCCGCTCTTCCCCAACGTCACAGGTTCGCGATATAAGTCCCTCTCAACAGGCCGCAGGCCGCGCGCGAGCAAGTCTTCCCCTTTAAGTTCCTCTATAGCCGTACGGATCGCCTCCTCTTCGGTAGTACCGAGCGAGAGCAGTTCCTGGTAGCGGTCTTCGAGGTGCTGCGCGAGTTCGTCGGCAATTTCGGCTTCGCGCGTTGGCGCAAGTCTCAGCGGAGCAAGCCTACGAAGAATTTCCGGTTTCCATTCAGGCATTTTCTGCCTCCGTGATGCGATTGATACCCCCTACAAATTCGCGCCAGCCGCGAAGCTGCGAAGCGAGGACTTTGCGGCCCTGGCGCGTCAAGCGATAGTAACGGCGGCGGCGCTGTCCGTCCTTTTCCACCCAGCGTCCGCTCAGCCAGCCACGATGTTCAAGGCGGTAGAGCAGCGGGTAGAGCGAGGCGACGTGAAAACGGACAGTGCCGCCAGAGCGTTGCTCGATAAGTTTGCTGATTTCGTAGCCGTGGCGAGGACGGGCTTCGACAAGCGAAAGGATGAGCAACTCAGCACTACCCTTTTTCCATTCCACTTGTGAGGTTGTCTGGTCCATATATGGCGCCGACACATATTGAACAACGGTGCCGCCCAGGAGTCAAGCGGGCTGGTGGAGGGTGACCGTCGCTCAGGTGGGAAGCTTTGTTCCGGCTTGTTCGGCGACGATGTACTCGGCGTACCAATCGGGCCAGTTTGGATCTGCGGCGCCGATGCGCTTCTCATGCTCGCCGTGGGCGGCCGAAGCACGGCGAAGCGCGCTTGCCAGGTCGCTAACGGAGCCGAACGAAGTTGAGGAAGGGTCGATGCGACCGGGAAGCCTGGTCGTGACTTCTTGCAGGAGCCAAGTGTTGCCATCCGGGTCGTTGAGGGTGGCGAAGGAGCTGTAGGTGGCGTGATCGGGGGCTGGTCCGCTGACGCGGCCGCTCGTGGCGTCCGGCTGGAACTGAGCGCCCGGTGTCACGGAGTGGAACACGTCGCTGATCGCGACACCGCGGGCGGCGATCTCGTCGTGCGCGGCACCGATGTCGGAGACGATCAGGTAGAGACCCTGGGCTGAGCCGGGCGCAGCCGACGTGATCTTCGTGCCGAATTGGATCGAGCAGCCGGAGCCGGGCGGCGTGAACTGGACCACGCGGAAGCCGTTATCGAAAGGGAAGTCGGCGTCGAGCCGCCACTCGAGTTTTCTGTAGAACTCCTTCGCGCGGTCGACATCCGCGACAGGGATGACGATCACCTCGAGCTTCGTGGCGACTCTCGCGACGCCCGCGTCGCTGGTCGGGTCATTCGTACGAACTGGCTTGGTGCTCATAGTTGCCTCCTGCGTGGTGTCATTTTTTTTGTTTCTTTTGCGATCGAGCAGAGTTGCCGATAATCTCATTCCTCGAAGATTCTAACCAAACGTGAAGTCAAGAGCATGAACACCACGATCGGTCACCGGGGCCGCACATGTTGTTCATTCATTGTTCAGGGCGCGTAATGGGTGAAGACATAGTCGCGATCTTTCGCAGGCGTGTGGCAGGGAAAGCAAGTCTCGTGTAGCGCTTTGTCGCCGGGCTTTCCGTCCTTGAAGTCAGCGAACCCCCAGCCGCCCGACGCGGCGTATTTCTTTGAGTCCTTGACCATGAACTGAACATCTACGATGGATCCGACAAGGAAGGATTGAGCGCCGGGGAATTCAGCGGCCAGGGCTTTGTTGTTGTTTTCCGACGGGACACGGGTCCAGTGAATTGCGGCAATGATGCTGCCGTCCGGGAACGGGAGCTTCCGTTCCTTAAAGGCTTTGATCGCTATATCGTTGCCAAATTGAGCGCGCAACTGGTCGGTTTTGCCTGGGACTAGAAGTTGGTCCACGGCGATGACTTTCCAATCGCGGTATCCGGCGGGGATTTTGACTCCGTAGATTGGAGAGGCTTCTTCATCGCCATGCCCGGCTGCTGGGGCCAATTTGGCGATTATGCAGGCCAGAGTTGCAACTGCAACCAGCAATAGAGCTAATCGTTTCACGAGCTCCTCCCAAGAATTTGATTAAGGTTGAAGAACACTTGCCGACTTCGCCTCGCCTGAGTGTCGTTGCCTGAAAGCGGCAGAGATCTCGGCCCAATTGGGAATTCCGGTTAAAGGGCTCGCGGCAAGAATCGATGCTTGGGAGCCCTACTTGCTCCACCCGCACCGAATAGATGAATTGGTTTTAAATTGAGATGCAGACTTTTTGTGACGGCGAAAGGGGCGTTGTGGTCTGCAACTTGGAAACACGGCGGGTTTACGTCCACCGGTACGCAGCGAGACGAGCGCAGAGGCGCATTGTCGCAAAAAAGTGAAGAGTGCCTTCGAAGCTTCCTCTGATTCAGAGGGCAAGCGCGGGTGAACGTGCTGCACAAGCGGGCACGATGAATCGTGCCCCTACAAGAGCTGGGCGTTGGCGTGGGGGGCTATGGCGGCGGCTTGGACGCGCGGGGATTCCGTGGCTGGACGTGAGCGAGCCTTTTTGTGTTCGACCGCTGCGCCTATGAAGGCGGCGAAGAGCGGATGTGGTTCGAGCGGCTTGGATTTGAATTCGGGATGGAATTGGCAGCCGAGGAACCATGGGTGATCGGGAGCTTCGATGATTTCGACGTAATTTTCGTCGGGAGTGCGGCCGGTGATGAGCAGGCCGGCGTTCGTAAGAGTTTTTTCGTAGTCGCGATTGAATTCGTAGCGGTGGCGATGGCGCTCGCTGATTTCGGTTTTGCCGTAGGCGCGATTGGCGAGCGAGCCGGGTTCGAGTTTGCAGGGCCACGCGCCTAAGCGCATTGTGCCCCCCATTTCGTCCACGCCGAGGAGTTCGCGCAGTTTGTAGATGACACGGTGGGGCGTTTGCGGATCGAATTCGGTACTGTCAGCCTGTTTTAGTCCAGCAGCATCGCGAGCGTATTCAATCGTTGCGCACTGCATGCCGAGGCAGATGCCGAAGAATGGAATTTTATTTTCGCGGGCGTATTGAATGGTGTGGACCATTCCGGCGATGCCGCGTTTGCCAAAGCCACCGGGAACTAGAATTCCATCGTAGCCGCGCAGGCGCGCAGCAGCGATCTCCGGCGAAGTGATCTCCTCGGCTTCAATCCATTCGAGAACTGTTTTTTGATTGTGGGCGAGGCCGCCGTGGAGGAGAGCTTCGCGAAGGCTTTTGTAGGCGTCTTCAAGCTGGACATATTTGCCAACAACCGCGATGCGAATTTCGCCGGCCGGATTGTGCATGCGGTAAACGAGATCGAGCCACGGGCGCATGTCCGACGGGCGTTCTTCCAACTTCATGTGGCGCAAGATTTGGGCGTCGAGCCCTTCGCGGCTGAGTTCGACGGGGACGGCGTAAATGGTGTCGACGTCTTCCATGGAAATAACGCAGGCTTCGGCGACATTGCAGAACAGGGCGATTTTTTTCTTGAGGTCGGCGGGGATGTGGCGGTCGCTGCGGCAAAGCAGAATGTCTGGCTGGATACCGATGCCGAGCATTTCTTTTACGCTGTGCTGAGTGGGCTTGGTTTTTAGTTCGCCGGCGGCTGCAATGAACGGAACCAGAGTAACGTGAACGAAGAGCGTGTTTTCTACGCCTAATTCGAGGCGCATCTGACGAATGGCTTCGAGGAAGGGAAGCGATTCAATGTCGCCGACCGTGCCGCCAATTTCGACGATAACTACATCGACTTCGTCAGAAACCTTTTTGATGGTGGCTTTGATTTCGTCGGTGACGTGCGGGATGACTTGGACGGTTTTGCCGAGATAATCGCCGCGGCGCTCTTTGGTGAGAATGGTTTCGTAGATGCGGCCGGTGGTCCAATTGTTGTCGCGAGAAAGCTTGGCGTGAGTAAAGCGCTCGTAGTGGCCGAGGTCGAGGTCGGTTTCCGCGCCGTCTTCGGTGACAAAGACTTCACCGTGCTGAAATGGGCTCATCGTACCGGGATCGACGTTCAGGTACGGATCACATTTCTGAAGGGTGACTTTGAAACCGCGACTTTCGAGGAGACAACCGATAGAGGAAGCTGCTACTCCCTTTCCAAGTGAGGAAACAACACCGCCGGTAACAAAAATATATTTTGGCGCCATCCATGCAGCTCTTGCTTGGGATTTCCCAGAGCGCGAGCTTATCAGCCCTCCACAGGAGTGACGTACGCATAATTATCATCGGAATGCGGACGGCTGTCAAATCGAAGAATTAATTCAATAAATCCAGGGAACTTGTAAATCGGAAATGGGGAACTGAATTAGTTATGGCAATGCGGAGCAGGAAGCGGAATGAAGAATGCCGCGAAACTTTTTTCGAGGAAACGGGTTTGCTTTTTGCGGGGGAAGTTTGTGCGAAGTAGAGTTGCGGGCGGTGCTGTTGTCGATTTGAACAAAATGTTTTTCAGCGGGAACGGTTTGGAGTCTTTGGTCATCCAAACAGTGGTACATCTGCGTAGTGCCGCGAGCTGATCGCGGTGACGCTATCCAGAGGGATTCTTCAAGGATCTCTCGAATGTGGGGAAGGGGTAACGAAATTGAAAATCCGGTTTTTTCTGGGCAGTGCGGTATTTGCAGGCGCTCTACTCTCCGTATCCTTCGCAGGCGCACAGCAACAACCATCTGCGGTTGCGCAAGCCAACATGACTTACGATGCGAGCCGCGAGACCACTCTCGTCGGTAAAGTTCTTTCTTACACGGCGGAATCAAGCGTGCCACCCATCGGTGCGCATGTGAGCATTCAGACTGCCTCCGGCATTGTTGATGTGCATATTGGCAGCGCAAAACTTCTCGAGCAAAAACGCTTCACGCTTTCGGCTGGAGATTCTGTTCGAATCACGGGCGAAGTGATCGCCGTTGGAGAGAGTAGCACTTTTGCTGCACGGATTATTGAAAATGGCACGCAGTCTGTCACCGTGCGCAACAGCAAGGGACAAGTGCTCCAAATGCCTGCCGTGCATGTTGCGAGAGGTGCGCGATGAACCGGCTCCTGCTCGTTCTTACGATTGTTGCAGTGGCGTGGAGTTCCTCGTGCAGCAGTGGTTCTAGCACCCCTCCGCCACCGCCGTCCGGCGGCTTCAATAACGCAAGCCTCAAAGGCAGCTACGTTTTTTCTATGACCGGTTCGACAGATTCGGGGGGAGCCGTGACTAGCTTTTCCCGGGTCGGGGTATTCATCGCCGATGGCGGAGGCGGCATTGCGACAACCGGCGGCCTAGAGGACATTCACGCCCTCGGAGCGGACAATATTTTCAATATTACCGGCGGGAGCTACGTCGTCAATGCCGATGGCCGCGGAACTCTCAATATTATTGAATCCAGCGGCACATTCCAGTACAGCATCGCACTGGCTTCCTCCACCACCGGTTATATGGTGGACATGACCACGGGTGACACGGAGACTGCCAGCGGCAGCTTCAGTATTCAGACCGCGACAGCCATTGCAACGGGCACGTATGCTTTCGATTTTTCCGGAATTATTACTGATGACACCGGCAACCCGGTTTCGATCGTCGGGGACCTTGTCGTTCCCACCGCCGGAGCCGGAAGCTTTACCACTGGTAGCAATACCGGCCCTAATAGCTTCTGGGACGTCAATGACAATGGCACTTTTGCGACTAAGGCTTCGATCCCGGGCGTCTACGCAACAGACACAAGCAATGGGGGGACTGGAAGAGGCTTGGCCACCATCGGCGGTCTCGATTTTGTCTACTACGTCATCGATGGCCAGCACGTTCAGTTTATGGGAATCGATCAAGATGCAGCCGCGCCCGGAACGCTGCAAGGAGAAGCCATCGCTCAGCAGGCGGGCACTCCCAACGATGTCACCGCTTTCAATAACAGTAATTTCGTGTTCGTCGTGGGTGGTACTGGGGGTAGCAGCGGGCCGCTGGCGCGCGCGGGACGTCTTACGGCGACGGGAGCAAGCCTTTCTGCGATCCTTCTGGACAACAATAATGCGGGGACAGTGAAGACGGTTCCGCCCAGCGGGGTGCTTAGTGCCGGAACGGCAACTCTCGATGGCGATGGTTCTGGCCGCGGTACCTTTACCTTTACCGACACCATCAGTAACACGGGGACATTTACGTTCGTCTTCTATCTGAGTTCGGCGACTTCGGGCGTGATTCAGGACGTCAGCACGGTTGTGTCTGGCGGCATCGCTACTGCTGTGGATGTTGCGGACGGGACACTTCTGGGGCAAGTCGGCGCTCCCTTTACTTCCAGCAGCCTCGCAACGGCTTACGCTTTCAATTGGAGCGGTGCGGACCCACTTGAGGAGGACTTCGTCGGCGCTTTCACGCCGGCGAATGCGAGTCCCAACGGGTTGGTGGACTACAACGAATTCACTGCAGGGAAGCAGTTCTTAAACACCCCCTTCAACGGCGTCGTGACGATCGGCGGGGACGGAACCGGCAGCACTGGCCAGCACAACACTTTCGTTGCCGGCATAACTGGCAGTCCGGCAGTGACGATCAATTACTTCGCCTACATCGCCAATCCCAGTACCATCCTCGTCATGGGAACCGACTCCAAACGCGTGATCGCCGGTGTTCTAGCCGCGCAAACACAGTAGCCTAAAAGTGAAGATTCATAGTTAAACAGGCCGCCCGGCAAGACCTGCCGGGCGGTTTTATTTTTGGAGGAGCTTTTCCACGCGGGCGACGTCTTCAGGCACGTCCACGCTGACGGCGTCGTGCTCGACTTCCGCCACGCGAATCTTCCAGCCATTTTCGAGCCAGCGGAGCTGCTCGAGCTGTTCGATGCGTTCGAGTTCGCCTTGAGGCAAGGTGGGATATTCGAGGAGGGCTTCGCGTTGAAAGACGTAGAGGCCGAGGTGCTTCAGATGGCGTACCTGAATTTTGCTGGCGGTGTCGCGCACCCATGGGATTGGCGCGCGCGAGAAATAGAGGCCATTGTTGTCGAAGTCGAGGACGGTCTTCACGACGTTGGGGTCCATGATGTCTGCTGGCGTCTTAATCGGGGTGGCTACAGTGGAGATAGCGGCTGCGGGCTCTTCTAGCAGGGCATTGACCGCCGTGTCGACGGCCACGGGGTCCAGAAGAGGCTCGTCTCCCTGAACGTTTACAAAAATGTCGCCCTTTTCGTGGGCTGCGACTTCGGCGACGCGCTCTGTGCCGGTGCGGTGGTCGGGACGCGTCATGCGGGCGGTGCCGCCGAAGCTTTCCACGGCCTTCACGATGCGTTCATCGTCTGTTGCGACGATCACGCGGCTGGCTAGCTCTGCCAGCTTGGCTCGTTCATAGACATGCTGAATCATGGGCTTGCCAGCGAGCAAGGCGAGGGGCTTTCCTGGCAGGCGAGTCGAGCCGTAGCGCGCGGGAATGACGATAACGACTTCTGGTTTGGGTGAATTCATGTGCAAAAGTCTCGCATGCTTTTGAGTGTCCCACATTGGGGAATATTTCGTCACTCTCTCCGGTCTTTGACTTATAGCTCGGCCATGGCATAGCTGGCAATTTTGACACTGGTGGGCTCAATCTGCTGCGAGGATTCTAATTTCGTCACACGATATTTCGGTACCACGTGCGGGCTAGTATCGGATTTGCCTTGTCTTCGCTTGCACGAGTGGTAGAATCACGCCTAGTCCGAGCCGCGCGGCCGTTCCAGACGACCGGAACGATGGGGGTGCCGTGAAACGCGATAGACATGGATTTCGCGTTTTTGTATTTTCCGTTTTAGTAGTGGTATTTGCCTGCCTTGTCGTTTGCCGTACGGCAATTTTTGCTGCTCAGCAAGCTCAGTCCGGGACTCAATCCCAAGATCAATCCCCCGCGCAACCGCAAGCGCAGCCTCCGCCCCAATCCCCTGCGGAAGACACTAAGCAAAATCAAGACAAGCAGGACGAAAAGAAGCCGAAGGATAATGTAAAGAAGAATACGCCCGGGCAAGTGCTCAAGCCGGGGCGAACGTTGAAAATGGACGTGGACCTTGCGCTGGTCAACGTCACGGTCACCGATCCCTACAATCGATTGGTCACCGGCCTCGAAATGGAAAATTTTCGCGTCTTCGAAGACAATGTTGAGCAGGAAGTGGTTACGTTTTCTGCGGAGGACGTGCCCATCTCGATCGGTGTGGTCTTCGACTTTAGCGGCAGCATGGCCAACAAAGTCGGCAAAGCGCGCGAAGCCGCTGTGCAGTTCTTCAAGACGGCCAATCCGCAAGATGAGTTTTTTCTGGTGAGCTTCAACGAGCGCGCGGAGCTGACCAGCGCCTTCACCAACAGCGTGGAAGACCTGCAGAGCAGCCTGATGCTGACTTCCGCCAAGGGCCGCACTGCATTGCTCGACGCGATCTACCTCGGCCTAAGCCAGATGAGGGGTGCACACAACGGCAAACGAGCCTTGCTCATCTTATCCGATGGAGGAGATAATCATAGTCGTTACAATGAAAGCGATATTAAGCGCTTGGTGAAGGAAGCAGACACCCAGCTCTATGCAGTCGGCATCTTTGACGCGCTTGGATATCGTAACCGGACGCCGGAAGAATTGAATGGTCCGTCGTTGCTTTCAGAAATTACGGAGATGACGGGGGGCCGCGTATTTTCCGTTGAGAAGTTGGAAGACCTTCCGGACATCGCCTCAAAAATTGGCATGGAGCTACGAAATCAATATGTCCTGGGATATCGGCCAAGCAATAAAGCGCACGATGCACGGTGGCGAAAAATCAAGATCAGGCTGCGAGCTCCAAAGGGGCTCCCGCCGCTCAATGTTTTTTCGAAGACCGGGTATTACGCGCCCAGTCACTGAGTCCACGTTCTTGCGCGTTTCTTTCTTATCTCGCCTGCTGTTTCTTTGCGCGATAGCTCTCTTTGTCTCGTCGTCCTTTGCGCAGATTCCCGTTCCTCAAGCGCAGCCGCTCCCTCCGGGGCAAGATCCCAATGCTGGAAAACAGGGCTCGATCATCAAAGTCGACGTCGGCTTGGTGGTGCTGCATACCAGCGTGCTGGATGATCGCGACAAGTTTGTGGACGGACTGAAAGAAGATAACTTCCGCGTATTCGAAGATAAAGTCGAACAAAAGCTTACTACTTTCAAGCGCGAGGATGTTCCCGTCAGCATGGGGCTGGTGATCGACAATAGCGGCAGCATGCGCGACAAGCGGCCGCGGGTGAATGAAGCGGCGCTTACGCTCGTCGAGTCCAGCAATCCGCAGGATGAGGCGTTCGTTGTCAACTTTAACGACGATTTTTATCTGGACCTCGACAAAGACTTCAGTAACAACATTCCGGAATTGAAGGAAGCGCTCGAGCGCATCGATTCGCGAGGCAGCACTGCGCTCTTTGACGCCATTATTGGCTCGCTCGACCATCTCAAGAAAGCCGGCAAGGACAAGCGCGTGCTTCTGGTGGTGACAGACGGCGAAGACAATGCTAGCCACAATTCGCTTGAGAAGACGATCCGCGAAATTCAGAAGACAGACACAGTGATTTACACGATTGGCCTGCTCGGCGAGGAAAAAAGGAAAGACAAGAATAACGCGATGAAAGCGTTGAAACACATTGCCGAAGCATCAGGCGGGCTGGCGTTTTTTCCAGAAAGCGTCGATGACGTGCACGCCATCTGCGAACAGGTGGCACACGATATTCGCAACCAGTACACGCTGGCGTACTATCCGACGAATACTAGGAAAGACGGAACCTTTCGCGCGGTCAGCGTGCAAGTGATTCCGCCGCGCGGGCGAGGCAAGCTTGTAGCCCGCACCCGCAATGGCTACTATGCGCCAGGCAGCCCTTCCTCCGCGGCAGGGAAGTAACTCCCACTAAATTATCAATAGGAAGTCAGGACGTTAGGACAGATAGAGAGGATGCAGGATCAGGCGGTCGCTGCCCGAACCTTGGCGCGGACTTCTGATCCGCCCCGGAAATTCCAGCGCTTGTGATTTACTTTCACCGACGTCACTTCTTCGGGGGCAAAGGGGATTTCCTTGAAACCGCGTACCTCGATGATGCAACCCTCGCTGGTCACGACCTGATCGTACGTCCTGCCGTCGCGGAGTTCCACGGAAGCCACCTGATAGCCGATACCGGTTTCCCCGGCGCGCTTGAGGTGGTCGACAAGTCCACTCGGTATTGGAACTAAGCGTTTCATAACACTCCTTAGGGGTTGGGAGAAAAGCGGACAACCACATACTAGCTCTTGAACGGGCCGCTGTCCAACCGGTGGGGTGGGAAAAACCCGGAAAAGGCCCCCAGAATCCGTCTCGTACGGCGAGCAACTCCTTTTTTTTGATAACCATAGACTGGATTCCATCGCACCTGCTGTTTTCCACAGGATTTGCCTCAGAACCGTCGCCTCATCAGGAGACGTAAAGACAAGATCACTTTGCCGGCTGCGACAGGGATACCCGCGGGAAAATACTCGTGATGAATGGAATCTAGTAATTGCTGAGCGACTTTTCAAAACCTCGTGGGTTGGTTCCGGCAACCGTAGGTGATGCCCGGGTGTGTCCACGTGGAAACTTTCGGGCGTTTCCGTCGGCGGAAGCGGCTAACCCGCCTGGCCGCTCCTCGAAAACTACAATCTGGAGGATGTCATGAAACGACTCATTGGAAGTTTGGTGAGTGCGACGGCGCTACTGGTGTCGGCAACGGTGATCCGGGCTCAGGATCAGCTCGTTCCGGCAGGTACGCTTTTGCAATGTACTTTGGACGAGCCGAATTTTTCTTCGGCAACTGCTGCAGTTGGAGACCCTGTGCTGTGCCACCTGAGAACCATGCAGGAGTTCGGCAAGCCCATGTTCCCGAGAGGCAGCATGCTGGGTGGACACCTCGAAGCAGAGAAGGATCCGGGACACTTCGTCGGAAAAGGCTACCTAAAGATTACGTTTGATCGGGTAGTCCTGCCCAATGGAGACCTGCCCTTGCCGGCGAAAGTGATCCAGGCTCGCGGATACAAGGTAGACAAACAAGGTGACATCGATGGCAAAGGGCATGCCACACGCGACGTCGTGGAGTGGATGATTCCGCCACTGTGGCCTTGGAAGGTGATCAGCTTGCCATTCCGCGGTCCGAGGCCGACGTTGAAGGGCGAGGAGCCGCTGGAATTGCGGTTGATGGATGACATCGTCCTACCCCAAAGCGTGATGCATCCAGACCGCCCGCCGTACGCGGCTGGCTCGCGGCCAGCCTCTTACAACGCAACGCCACAGGCAAACGCAGTGCAGTTGGTGGTGCAGACGAATACGACCACGGGGAGCGAATCAGCAGCAAGCGAACCGATGGCCATGACCGGTAACGCCGGAGTCGTGCAGATCACGGCGCCGCAACCCGGCGAGACACAAGCAATTGAAAGATTGACGATCCTGGTGCTGAAGTCCAACGAGACTTATAAAGTGACCAGGTACCAGAGGGACGGCGACTTGTTGATGTTCGTGGACACGCAGGGTCGCAAGGGCGGAGTCGACGTCAATGAAGTGGATTGGCGCAAGACAACCCAAATGACATCGGCAGCCCACTCTGGCGACAAGATGTTGCTGTCTCGACAGACGAATTAGTTGAGTAACGCAGCGAGGACATAGGGAATTTTGTCCCAACTGTCGCGGTTCGCGACGGTACGTTGGGGGTGTGTTGCAACAGTTTTGCGGCCAGTCTATCCCCAGCGATGCCATTTCTCCACGGCCCATCCACTAGTGTGATTCCGTAAGAGCCCCATTCCGACTTAAACTACATGTCCGTCTGCGGAACCACACGCTGCCAAAGCGGGAGCCAGCCATGATGAGCCTTGAAGATTGCCGAGCCTTTTATGCTGAGGAAATTCGCTTTGCGGCGAACGTAGCCACGCCGGGCTTGATCGAAGCTTTCGCACGCGTCCCTCGTGAGAAGTTTTTAGGGCAGGCGCCCTGGTATATCGGGTCAGCAGAATCGCGTGCGCTTTCCGCAGCTGGCATTGGGAGGATGTCGTATTTGTCCGTCGAGGACCCCCGCGATCTGTATCATAACGTCCTGGTTTCCATTGACCGGACGAAAGACCTCAACAACGGCCAGCCCGGATCTTTGGCGTGCTGGATTGATGCGCTGGGGCTAAAACCCGGGGACAGCGCGTTTCACCTTGGATGTGGCGTTGGCTACTACACCGCAATCATTGCGGAAGTCGTCGGACCGAGCGGGAGTGTAGTCGGCCTCGAGCTTCAACCGGACCTTGCCGCGCGGGCGAAAGAAAACCTCGGGGGTTATGCAAACGTAACCGTACACGCTGGGGACGGAGCGGGCTTCGATCCCGGTCCGTGCGACGCTATCTTTGTGAATTGTGGTGTGACGCATCCGCAAAATATTTGGCTGGATCGTCTGAAGGACCGCGGACGCCTCGTCGCCCCCTTTACCATGGCAATCAACCCAACGCTCGGGCAGGGCATCATGACCAAAATCGTGCGTACCGGGATCGGTTACTCCGCTGGGATGGTTTCGCCCGTGGCCATCTTCTCCGGTGGCAATCTGCGCGATCCCGCGCTGGAGCCGCTCGTGGAAAAAGCTCTGAGATCCGGAGGGCTGCTGAAACTAAAGTCAGTCCGTCGGGATGCCCACGAATCAGCGGAAACGTGTGTACTCCACGGCCCCGAGGTCTGTCTAAGCATGGCGGAAGTGGAGCAGCCACCTGGTTCTAAACTGGCGAGCAACTGAGCACATGCCAATCCGCCAATCTCCCTATTGCGGCTTCGGAAGTTGCAGGATCATTCCGCTGCCTTGGCCTGCCTCGACTGTTGGCAACTGACCATTCCATTTATCGATCAGCGCGCGGCTATTTTCGATGCGGCGCAATTCCAGGAGCTGCGGCGTCAACGAATTCTGGCGGATACGGTTTGCGTCGGCTTCTCCTTGCGCGCGGGTTACCAAAGACTTGGCGTCGCCTTCCGCTTCGGCGATTTTCTTTGCGGCTTCGGCTTGGGTTGTCGCTAGTTCGTTTCTGGCCTGCTCGGACTTTTGAATGGCTTGCGCCTTTGCTGTGATGGCCGCGGCAATCACTGCTGGTACCCGCGGCGCTCCGATAAATCCGAACTGTTGCACGCTTACACCTACCGGCGCCATTTTCTGCTCGATCTGCGTCTGCACCTTCCGCAGAAACTCCGCTTTTTTCTCTCCGTAGATGTCTTCAACCGTGTATGTGGATGCCACTTCGTTGAGCGAATTGCGCACTACGTCGCGTAGAATCCCGTGCGTGAAAACATCCATGTCCGAAACGCGGTACTTCACGTAGAAGTCCGGCACTTTAGAAGGCTCGATGGCGTAAGACAGCGAAACGTCCACGAAAATCTCCATGCCTTCCTTGGAGTTGAAACCCATCTCTTCATTGATGGGATGGCCTTCATTCACATCTTTTGTCCATTTCACGGTCTGCACGTAGGTAGGGAATTCAATGATCTCCGTGCTGAGCGGGGAATACACGACCCATCCCGTGCGCACCGGTATCTCGGAGGCCCCGCGTTGATTTCCCGCCAAGTTGATCTGCACACCCACGTGGCCTGGTTCGATGCGCGTCACGCGAAGCAGAAACACCCCCATCACCAATAAGACGAGCAGCACTCCAATTGCAATGATGCCCAACTTCAAAAACGGAGCGGCCCTCTTCATCTCAAACTCGGCGTCGCCCCGCCCGCTCCCTCTGAACATATCCATACCGTTGCTCCCTCCGCGAGAGACCACTTCTACTCTGCGCTGTTAGTTTGGCACCGACTACGTTAGGAAGTCATGATGCGCTAAGTCGCAGAAAATAGACAGTTTTCGAGCAGACTTGACTGCTCAAGGCGCGTAGGCGTCATAGCCGAACTCACACGATCTCGTTTAGGAAGCTCTTTCCGTGAGGAATTCTGCCGCCAAAGTTTTCGGCGATGGTCTGCCCCATGTCCGCCAAAGTTTGCCGGATGCCTAGGTTCACGCCTGCGCCGCTGCGCGGGGAATAGGCCAGGATCGGAACGTACTCGCGAGAATGGTCAGTGGTCGGCCAGCGAGGATCTGGGTCGCAGCCGTGGTCTGCAGTGATGATCAACAAATCGGAAGCGCGCATCCGTGTCAAAAATGGCTTGAGCAACCGGTCAAATTCTTCGAGGGATTGGGCGAAGCCTTCAACGTCTTTGCGGTGGCCGAAGAGCATGTCGAAATCCACGAGGTTGCAGAAAATCAGTCCGCTCGTTCGCTCGTTCAAGGCTTCGGTAAGTTTCAACATGCCATCTGCATTGCCAGTGGTCGTAACGTATTTCTCGACACCGCGGCCGTTGTAGATGTCATGAATCTTTCCGATTCCAAACACTGGCACGCCTCGCTCGGCGAGCTCATCCAGCAACATGGGCTTAGGAGGATCAACGGCGTAATCATGGCGCCGTGTTGTCCGCGCGAAATGCCCTGGCGTTCCCGCAAACGGGCGCGCGATGACGCGCCCGACGCGATTCGGCCCGTCGAGCAATTTACGCGCAATCTCGCACATGCGATAGAGTTCCGCGATCGGAATTACCTCTTCATGCGTGGCGATCTGAAAAACGCTGTCGCCTGACGTGTAGACAATTGGCTTGCCGGTTCGGACGTGTTCTTCGCCAAGCTCCTTGATAATTTCCGTGCCTGATGCAGGCTTGTTCCCAAGCGTCTCGCGACCGATCTGCTTTTCAAATTCCGCGATCAGGTCTCGTGGGAAGCCGTGCGGATACGTTGGGAACGCCTGGTCCAGCCAGACTCCTGCCATTTCCCAATGTCCAGTAGTCGTATCTTTTCCAGGCGAGTGGGTTGCGCCTTTTCCGTATGCTCCTATCGGCGAGGACGCTGGTGGGAGATGGGCTAGCGGCGCAATATTCGCGAGACCAAGGTGCACCAGAGTTGGTAAGCTCAACGCCCGCGACTCAGCAATGTGTCCAAGTGTTGTACGGCCCACGTCGCCATAATCCGCGGCGTCGGGCAGTTCGCCGATGCCGACGCTATCCAGGACGATCCAGATGACGTGTTCGAATGTTGCCATTGCTAAACCTCTCGCATCTCCATCAGTCCAACTTTCTTGCGTTCCGCCGCACTTTAGCACAAAGGCGAGCGGTCGCCTGTTGGTTTGCCGCGGTTATTGAGACACGTTGACCATCTCGGGGAAGGCCAGTATTCTCGGGAACCGACAGTTTATTTTTCAACTGCTGAACTTTTTTCGTAACTCATGCGTACTACAGGGTGAAGAGGTGTGTGATGGTTCAAGACGGCACTCCCCGGCGCGCTTCTCTGGTCTTCCCGATCCTCTTGATTGCGGTTGGTGCGATCGTTCTCTACGGGAATTGGCATCCCTCGTTTGATCCCTGGCCAATACTGTGGACCTATTGGCCGCTCATCCTTATTTTCATCGGAGCGGGAAAAATTTGGGATAGCTGGCAGCGGCGGCAGAATCCTGATGCGCCGTCGGGCGGTGGCTCACTCGGGGCGACTGTTGGCGCGTGCCTGTTCGTGCTCCTCCTGGTTGCGCTCCTGTGGCACGGGAAGAGATTCAATCACTGGCGCGGCAGCACCGTCTATGCGATGCAACATCAATCGCACATTATCGACCGCCAAAATGCGAAGAGCGTTCGCGCGACTTTGGAAATGGGGGCTGGTGAATTGAACTTGAGCGGTGGCTCAAGCCATCTTCTGGAGTCTGATTTTGACTATCGCTCATCTTCCGGCACCCCCAGGGTGGATTATTCCGTCAGCGGAACCGTTGGCGACTTGAGAATTTCTCAGGATGATTCCGAGAGCCACATCCGCACGACTACCGACAACCACTGGACTCTCCATTTCGCCAACGACATTCCGCTCGAAATCAAGGTCGATATGGGCGCCGGGCGCGGCAATCTGCGATTGCGTGACATTGATGTGACCCGCCTCAATCTGGACATGGGCGCAGGGCAGGTCGATGTCGATCTCACTGGCGACCGCAAGTCCGATCTCATCGCTGATATCGAAGGCGGCGTCGGCGAAGCCAACATTCGCTTGCCGAAGAATGTCGGAGTGATTGTTAATGCTAGCGGCGGAATAGGGACGATCAGCGCGCACGGACTTAAGCATGACGGTGACGAGTACACTAACGAACTCTACGGCAAGTCTCCGGTAACGGTTCACCTCAAGGTTGCAGGTGGCGTTGGCACTATCACACTTTCGCAAGAACCGTAGTTCCAGCAAGAACGGCTGCGGAGATCACCGCCGCTCATTCCTGTAAAAGAGTGGCAAGCACCGCGTTTGCTCCTCTTTTCGCATGGTCGTATAATTGGAAGTTTGGGCAGCGCTCTCGGAGCGCGCTGTCTGAGCTTCCCCTTGGCCACCAAAGAACTCACGCCCGTGCTGAGCGAACAAGAGGCTATCCGCGTCCGCGGGGCCCGCGTTCATAATCTGCGCAACATTACCGTCGAGATTCCGCATAACGCCATCACCGTGGTTACCGGAGTCAGCGGTTCGGGCAAATCCTCGCTCGCTTTTGACACTGTTTATGCCGAAGGCCAGCGGCGCTACGTGGAATCTCTCTCTTCGTACGCCCGCCAGTTCCTTGAGCGCATGGAGAAACCTGATGTCGACGAAATCTCCGGCATAGCTCCTGCCGTTGCCATTCGGCAGAAAAACTCCACGCGCAACCCGCGCTCGACTGTCGCTACGTCGACGGAGATCTACGATTACCTGCGGCTTCTTTTCGCGCGCTGCGGGCAAACCTTCTGCATAAAGTGCGGCACGGAAGTCCGCCGCGATAGCCCCGAGGAAATTGCCACCCGGGTTTTGTCGTTCGCGCCGGGTAGGCGCTTCTACGTGATGTATCCGCTTCGAATCGCTCAAGCGCCCACTGTGACGGGGGGAGCGCGCCGCGTTCCCAAGAAAAAAGTTGCCGCGCCTCCACAAGAGTTGCTCAAGCAGGCTCTCAGCGACATTCAAAAGCGTGGTTTCAACCGTCTGTATCAAGACGGGCGCGTGCACGAATTTTCGTCGCCGGAAACACTTCTCGATGTTGATTTCTCGAAGCCCGTGTACGTCCTGGTCGATCGCCTCTCGGTGAATCCAGAATCGCGCTCGCGGCTCACCGATTCCGTCGAGATTTGCTATCGCGAGGGCGGCGGGGAAGCCATTCTCGAATTTATCGCCGACTCCGCGGGCAATAAAGCTGAACGCCTCACCTTCAACGAGCGGTTCGAATGCAAAAGCGACGGCACGCTGTATCAAGAGCCCGAGCCCCGGCTTTTTTCTTTCAACAATCCCTACGGCGCGTGCCCGCGTTGCCAGGGCTTCGGCAATACGATTGACTTTGACCTGAACCTCGTCGTGCCGGATTCGAGCAAGTCGTTGGATGAAGGCGCCATCGAGCCCTGGACCAAACCGCGTTTCCGGGCGCTCTTTCAGGACGTAAAAAAATGGGCCCGAGGTCGCGGCATCCCGCTCAATATTCCCTGGCGCCAACTGACCGCAGAACAGCGCCGGCTCGTACTCGAAGGTGATCCGGAAAACGATTTTGAAGGCGTGAAAGGTTTTTTCAATTGGCTGGAGCGGAAAAAATATAAATTGCATGTTCGCGTTTTTCTCAGCCGCTACCGCGGCTACGCCACGTGCCCGGAATGCAGCGGCACGCGCCTTCGTCCGGAAGCCCGCGCGGTGCGTGTTGCAGGCCGTTCGATCACCGAAATTACCAAGCTCACCGTGAAAGAAGCACGCACTTTTTTTTCCACGCTGGTGCTTTCCGAATTGCAAGCCAAGGTTGCCGAGAAAATCCTGGAAGAAATTCGCAGCCGCCTGCAATTCCTGGATGAGGTGGGCCTCGATTATCTAACGCTCGATCGCCTCACTTCTACTCTCTCTGGCGGGGAGTCGCAGCGCATTCAACTGGCCACTTCGTTAGGATCGCATCTTGTCGGTGCGCTGTACGTTCTCGATGAACCATCCATCGGCCTTCACCCGCGAGACACCCAGCGTCTTATAGACATCCTCAAATCCCTGCGCGATCTTGGTAATACGGTGCTGGTTGTCGAACACGATCCGGATACCATTCGCGCTGCCGATCACGTGATTGATCTAGGCCCTGGCGCGGGAGAACTCGGCGGGAAATTGCTGTTTGCCGGGAACTATGAAGGCATGCTTGCCGATCAGAAGTCTCTCACTGGCCGCTACCTGAGCGGTGAGCTCGCGATTCCCATCCCCAATAATCGCCACAAGCCCAACGGTAAATTTCTGCGCCTCTATGGCGCAACGCTTCACAATCTCCAAAATATCGACCTGATGATTCCGCTTGGCACGCTTACGGTCGTAACCGGCGTCAGCGGCTCCGGCAAGTCTACGCTCGTCCACGACGTTCTTTATCGCGCTTTGGCCGCAAAACGCACGGGTGGCAGCGTCAAGGAATTTTGCGACCGCCTGGAAGGCGACGCGAACATCCGCGAGGTAGTGATCGTTGACCAGTCGCCTATCGGCCGGACGCCGCGATCAAATCCCGCGACCTACCTCAAAGCTTTCGACGCCATTCGCGAAGTTTTTGCCGCCTCGCCCGACGCGAAGCGCCGCGGCTTCACAGCCGGCCACTTTTCGTTCAACGTTCCCGGAGGCCGGTGCGAAACCTGCCAGGGCGATGGCACCGTCACGGTTGAAATGCAATTTCTGGCCGATGTCGAGCTTGTCTGCGAAGAATGCCGCGGGACGCGCTTCAAAACCAGCGTTCTCGACGTGCGCTATCGCGGCAAAAATGTCCACGAAGTTCTTCAGCTCACCGCGCGCGAAGCGCTAGTCTTTTTCAATGGAGTCCCCAAGGTCATCTCCAAGCTGCGCATCCTGAATGAAATTGGCCTCGGCTATCTCCGCTTGGGCCAATCGGCCACCACGCTTTCCGGAGGCGAAGCGCAGCGACTGAAACTCGCCGCCCATCTCGCGCGCACGGAAAATCAGGGCATCCTCTACATCCTCGATGAGCCCACCACCGGCCTTCATTTCGACGATATCGCCAAACTTCTCTCCGCTTTCCGCAAGCTTCTGGAATCGGGTGCCTCGCTTCTCGTCATCGAGCACAATCTGGACGTAATCAAGTCCGCCGACTGGCTTATCGACATGGGCCCGGAAGGCGGCGACCAAGGCGGCAAGATCATCGCGACAGGCACTCCTGAACAAGTCGCCCGCAATCAAAACTCGCACACCGGCCGCTTTCTGGCTCGCGTCCTCAACGGGAACGGCCAGGCAAAGCGCGCCACGAACGGCGCATCCAAGTCCACGATGCCTTCAGGTACAATCGCCAATGGCGCAGGGAATCCTCCGCCCGAACAATGAAGCTCCCAAGTTTCGTTAGATATACAGCCATCGCGATTCTAATCGTAGGGGCACGGCCCTTCGAAGCTCAGGGTAAACACGCCGTGCCCGTCTTAGGTGCCGCCTCAGTGGTATTCGGCGTCCGATCTTCAGCGCAACAAAAATCCCCCCCAAACCAATCCCAAAGCCGCAGCCAAAAATTAGCCAACCCTCTCAATGATCTCCTCGACGAAGCCCAAAAGGATATCGATGCCAATCAATTCGAAGCCGCCCTCACTCCCCTCCAAAAGTTCATAGCCGAAAAACCCGAAATCGCCTGGGCTCACTTCCAACTCGGGTATGCCTACACTGCCCTGAAGCGTCCCGACGAAGCTCGCGCCGAATACGAGCGCGCCACGACGCTCGATCCCAAAATGTCCGAAGCCTTTCTCAATCTAGGCATCCTCCTATCGGAAAAAGATCCCGCGGCAGCTGTCGCCCCACTCCGCCGAGCAGTGGATCTCCTCCCCGCGCAAAGCCGTCCGCGATTCTTGCTCGGCCACGCGCTGGAACGTTCCGGCGATATTCCCGGCGCCGTCGAATCCTACGAAGCCGCCCTGCGACTCGATCCCCGCGACGTGGAAACGATCATTCACCTCGGCAATCTCTACGTTGGCCTAAAACGCTATTCCGAGGCCGAGACAAAATTCCGCGCCGCGCTCGAAATCGAGCCGAAATCACCGCAAGCGCTCCTTGGCATGGCGCAAGCTCTGGATGCGCAAAAGAAACCCGAGGCCGCCGCCGCTTATCGCGACTATCTCGCTGTCCAACCGAACACTCCGGGCGCGGAATCCCGCACAGTCCATCTTCTGATCGAGCAAAAACAATACGACGCGGCTCTCGCCGAACTCGATCGCGCCGACGCGGGAAAGCCTCCCACACTCGATTCGCTGCGTTCCCGCGCCGATATTCAAATCGCCCAGAAAAAATGGGACGATTCCATCGTTACACTTCGCAAAGCCCTCGCCATTACTCCCAACGACGCCGAGCTTCACGGAGGCTTGGGCCGCATATATCTTCAAAAGCGCGATTTTGTCTCCGCCGAGAAGGAACTAAAAGCCGCGCTCCAGCTCGACAAAAACAATCTCGTCTATTGGAAAGACCTCAGGACCACTTATTATCTTGGCGGAAACTTTACAGCCACACTCGCCGCGCAGGACTTAATCGCTAAGGTGGAAACTCCCGGGGCAGGCGAGTGGTTTATCCGCGCTCTCTGCTACGATAAACTGAACCAGCCCAAGCCTGCGCTCGAAGCCTACGAGAAATTTCTCGCGCTGGACCAGGACAAGAATCCCGACCAAGTCTGGCAAGCGCAACAGCGCAGCAAGGTCTTGCGTCGTATGCTGGATCAGAAAAGGTAATCGCATGAGGCCCCGGGCGGCGCAACGCGTTGCATTGCCAATCGTGATGGCGATGTTGTGTGCCGTTGCGGTCGCCGCGGACAAGCTGAGCGAACTTCAAGCGCACTTCGACAGCGAAACGAATGGAGTGCACAAAGCAAGAATGCTGCAAAGGCTCGGCGATGCCGAATTCGAGGAAGCCAGTCGCGCGGAGAAGTCCGGTGATTACGTCACCGTCGGCCTGATCATGGAGAAGTATAGGGATAACGTGCGCGCCGCATCGCAGGTGTTGGAAAAAGAGAAACCTGACGCCGAGCGCCATTCCAATGGTTACCGGCAGCTCGAAATGCACGTACAAAAAGGTTTGCGTCAGATTGACGAACTTCTGCTCGTCGCGCCCGCGGAGTATAAGCCTCCGCTGCAGCTTGTTCGAGCAGATCTCCTGACTTTCGACGATGAATTGCTGAGATTTCTCTTTCCGAGAAAGCACGAGAACAAGCCGGCGGTTCCCGCAGCTCCGACAGGCGGTCCACCCAATTTGGAAGTGCACGAATGAAACTAAGTCACAGCCTTTTATTTCTGTCTGTAATAATTGTTTACGCCGCTCTGGCCGCTCGCAGCAACGCTCAGACGCAGAAAGATTATCTTTCCTCTCTCGAGGCTGACAAGATTCGCGAAGCCGATACGCCCAACGAGCGCATCACGCTCTTCCTGTCTTTCGCGGATGACCGCATCAAGAAGCTTCAATACGAATTGGAACACCCCTCTGACAATCGGCACGTGGAAATGGTCAATTCTCTTTTGAACGCCTACGTCGGCTGCGTGGATGATGCTGCGGACCTCATTCAACTGGGGATCGAGAAGCAGCAGAATATTCGCAAAGGCATCGACCTGATGGCGTCGCGAACCAAGGATTTTCTCGCCATTCTGCAAAAGATTCCCACCGATGCGGCCGATTCCGAGCTCTATAAGGACAATCTCGATGACGCTTTGGAAGGCACCCGCGACGCCGCCAAAGAAGCTGACGCGGCCAAGAAAAACGTTGCTCCGCCTCCCGTGCGGCGAAAGAAATGAACGTTGCAAGAGAATTAACTCCGGCGAAGCGGATGGGCCCACTGGTGCAACTTAGCTTGGGGATGGACGCTGCGCCGCCGATCGAACCAGCGTCTCGCGAGCCCTCTGTAGTGGAGGGGCTTGTTGACCCTAAGCTTCGAAGGGCCCCTCCCTCTCGACGTGCTACGCCAGTCCCCGATATTTTCAAACCCCGTCGCAAGGCACGTGAGACTGCAAAGAAAACTGCCAAGAAAAAGAAGCGCAAACTTTCTCTTGGCGCGCGTTCTCAAGTCCCGGGTGGCGCTGCGCTATTTCAGCGTGTTTTCACACGACTCGGTTGCGATGGCCGTCCGCCGCGCTTCCGCGTGGATTTCTATCCCTACGCCAGCCTCGTGCTCACGATTCGCCGTCGCGAAGATGTAGTCTTCGTCCGGTTCTCGGATTTGTTGCAACGCGCGCCTCTTCCGGTTCTGGAAGGCGCCTCCGCTTTACTGCTCTCGCGTGTCTATCGACGCAAAGCTCCCCGCACGTTAGTCGAGCCCTATTTGAACTACGCGCGCTCTAATCGGACGCGCAGCCGTATCAGCCGCATGCGGCGCGGACGCGTTCGTCTTGCCTCCACTGGCCCGCGCGGGCGCCACTTCGATCTTGAAAAAATGTTCGAACAATTAAACGAGAAATATTTTTCTGGAAGTCTGCAGCGCCCGCACATTGGCTGGAGCATGCGCGGCTGGCGCCGCCAATTCGGCTGTTACGACCCTGGCCCCAATCAGATTTTGCTAAATCGCCGCATGGATCATCCCGGCGTGCCGCAAGTCGCCGTCGAGTACGTCCTCTACCACGAAATGCTCCACGTCAAACACCCTACGCGCCGCTCGGGCTGCAGCCTCGTCTCCCATTCCCCCGAATTCCGCGCCGAAGAAAAACTCTTCGCCGATTTCGCCCGCGCCCGCCGCATCCTCGACCACCTCGCCCGCTGACTGCAGCGCGACACAATTCATTCATAACGCAGCGCTTCCAGCGGATCGACCTTCGCTGCTCGGCGCACCGGCGCCCAACATGCTAGGAGCGCCACGCTGACGAACAGCACGCCAACCAAGATCAGTGTTAACGGATCGTTGGGCTGCACCTCAAACAAAAAGGTCCTCAGCACCCGCGACAAAACGATGGCCAGTGCCACCCCCGCGAGCACGCCACTGGCAATCAATCGAAATCCCTCGCCGAAGATCAAATTCCTGATGTCTCTTTGTTCAGCGCCAACAGCGCTGCGAATCGCCAACTCTCGCCGCCGCGAAGCCACCGAAAGCGAAATGACGCCGTAGACTCCGACCAGCGTCAGCACACTGCCCACAACCGAAAACCCGATCAGCAGTTGCATCGCAAAAGTACGCGACGCCAGCGAGTCATCGCGAATCTGTTGCAAAGTCTTTGGATTTTCGATGGCAGCGGTTGGATCGACAGCGTGAAGCTCGCGTTCCACTGCCACTAAAATCGCGCGCGGGTCCGCTGTCGTGCGGATCACGAGATGTTTCGAAAACGCCGTGGCCTGCCACAACGAAAGATAAATCTCGGGCACGGCCGTCTGCGTCAAATCATCCGTTCGGCCATTCGAGACTTCGCCGACAATTTCCATGGCTGGCTTGTCTCGCCCGTTCAGCCAGATCTTCCGTCCGATGGCATCGCCATGCGGAAAGTAGCGGTCCGCAAATGCCTGGTTGACGATCGCCACATTCAGCGTCTTGCCCTCATCGCTCGAACGAAACTCCCGGCCCTCGATCAGTGTCACTCCCATCAGTTTGAAGTAGTCTTCCGTGGCAGCGCGCAACGGCATGGCTGTCTTGTCGCTCTCCTTGATTGCCGGAGACTGACCTTCAATTTCGAGAGTCACTGGCCAATTGTTGCCGGTAAGTGGAACTCCCCACGCGAAAGCCGCGTATTGCACGCCGGGGATGGCACCGACCCGTTCCAAGGCGTGCTTGTGAAAACTGGCCCACTCGGAATAGTCCCGCACCTCGGTGACGCTCATCGTCAAAATACGGCTGGTGTTGTAGCCGGTGGGAACTTTCGCAATATTGATCATCGTTCGAATCAGCAGTCCGGCGCCGACCAACAGCGCAAGCGTCAGCGCCGTTTGCACCATGGTGACTCCACGCAGAAGCCGCCTTTCACCGAGTCCCGCCGTTCCTTTAGGCCCGGCGTTCTTCAGCACCTCCATGGGATCCAGCCGGAAAGCCCGAAGCGCCGGAAAAACACCTGCGAAAAGCGCTGCCAACACCGCCGCGCCCAATCCCCACGCGAGCACTGCCCACCCAGCCGTCACGCCATCCAGTCTCGGAATCGCATGCCCCGCAATCAACTTGAAGAGTTTCACCACTCCGAACGCCAGCGCCACTCCGCATGTTCCGCCAAGCAGCGCCAATAGAAGACTCTCTGTCGAAACCTGCCGCAAAAGAGCAATGCGTCCCATGCCCATCGCGCCGCGCACCGCGTATTCCTGCTGACGCTGCAACCCCCGCACCAGCAGTAGCGCTGCAGCGTTGCCGCAACCAATTAACAGAACCAGTGCCGCCGCGCCCAGCAGCGGAAACAGGATCTTTCGCCCGTCCAGATTCATCTCGTCTCTTAGGGATTGCACCTGCGGCGTTATCCCCTGAAAGTCGTGCTCCGTCTGCGCCTCTCTTGAGGCAAGCACAGACAGTTCTCCTTGCGCCTGCTGCAGCCCCGCCCCATCGCGCAATCGCGCTACGATATTCCAAGAAGGGTCTTTCGAATATTTGGGATCCGGCGACGCGGGAATCCAGAAATCCACCATTGCATTAACGTTGTAATTCGGCTCTTTCGCGGCTCCCGGCGAAGGCAGGAATCGCACCCCAGGCGGTATCACGCCGATGATTACCGGCGGCACGTCCCACCGGCTGATGCGAACGGTTTTGCCTATGATTTGGGGGTCGCCGTTAAACGTACGTTGCCAAAACTCGTACCCCAGCATGATTACCTTTATCGGCCCCGTCCCAATGTCCGATGCCTCAAAGCCGCGCCCCAGGATCGGTTGCAATCCCATTAAAGAAAGATAGTTCTCAGTCACTTCCATGCCCTGCATGGACTGGCTGCCCTCATTGCGGATCAGAAAGTTGAATGTCCAGCCGTACGCCGCGATTCCTCTAAACGACTTCGCCTCTCTTTGCCATTCCAACCATTGCTGCGCGGGCCAGCCGCGAGGGCTGTCCTGCTTTTGCCCGTCCGTTCGCGCTGTCGGAATCAACACCAACTGCTGAGGCTGCCGGTACGGCGGCGGGGTCAGTAGCACGCCCTGAATCAAACTAAACACAGCCGAGGTGGCCCCAATGCCCAGTGCCAGAGTCAGCACCGCAATCAGACTAAAGCCTGGTTGTTTCAATAGCATACGAATCGCAAACCGCACGTCTCGCCACATCGAATCCCTCGATTCTGTGAATCACGCCCGCAGGAAGCCTAGTCCAAACACACGGGTAGACCGTACCTTGTTCCCAGCAATCTATCTGCTTTGACGAAGGAATCGCGTGCCGGTTAGAAGCCTTTGTTGGTCTAAGTCGCCTTCGAATATGTCCTCTACCGCGAAATGCTCTACGTCAAGCATCGCACCCGTCGCTCGGGCTGCAGCTTCGTATCCTATTCCCCCGAATTCCGCGCCGAAGAAAAACTCTTCGCCGATTTCGCCCGCGCGCGGCGAATCCTCGACCACTTGGCCCGCTAGAACCGAACAGGAACCCGACGCTATAATGATTTAGTCGTGCATGATATGAAAACGATTTGGTTATTCCTGATGGCCACTGGTCTTTTACTCTTTGTTGGTCAACCGCAAGGAATTGATTGTAGTCAAAATACTCCAAAAACTCTTCATTCCGATTCCTGCCCTAACTCTCTCGTAGAAAGTGATGCCGGCAAAATAGCGAGTCTTCACCTAAAGCACAATCCGCCATACCATACTTACAGTCGTTGGAACGTCTCCTCGCAAAACTATATTTTGGCGTATTGGGATGAAGATAATGATCTGTTAGGGCTGTTCGCAGACCTATACAGCGAAAATCGAGACTCTTCTGGGTACTTTACGTACGCGAAGATGGCTACGATACCTGCGTACGAAAGGGTTGAGCGGGTCCTGACATCTGATCTCGTCGGCGACGGCCAACAGCAGCTCATAATTCTTTCGGAAATGGGACAGCTAGAGAGCATCAGAGTCATTAACATCGAAGGAAGTAGGGCACGAATTGTGCTCGACACTGCGGGGACGGCTGTGAAGATAGTGAATAAACCAAACGCTGCGGTCTTGGTTTATTCCAAAACCGCAAATCAAACCGAAGTATTTGAGTGGGTCACTCAGGCTAAGAAGTTCAAGAGAATCGCGACGAAGCCAGGACCGCCGAAAGTGCAATAGCTCGCTAGTTCATCGACTTCTTTTCTTTCTCCACGTCCTTATACAGTTTGTCGATCTTCTTCTGAATTTTGTCTTTGTCTTCGGCCTTTGGATACAAATCCAGATAGCGCTTATAGGACTGGATGGCTCTTTTTTTCATCCCTTTTTTCTCTTGCGCTTCGCCCAAGTACCGGTAGGGAAGTGCGTAGCCGGGCTTGGCTAATGCGGCGTCTTCGAAGCGGTCCATGGCCGCGTCAAGATCGCCTTTGTGCATGTAATATTCGCCCACCTGCATGTCTTTTTCTGCGCGCAATGGGTCCCAAGTAGGTTGATCCGGTGCATTCTGAGCCGCGTTGTCCGGGGTTGGCTTAGGGAACTTGGGTTTGTCCGGGGGCGCGGCCGGCTTGTCGGTCGGGTCTGGTGGCGGAGGCGGTGGCGGGTCCTGCGCAAAGTTGCGCGTCGGCATCGCGAGGATCACGAAAGCGAGAAGCGTTGTGTTTAGAACGATTCGCGTGACTTTTTTCATGTTGTCCGTTGGATGCGCCCGTTCGACAAGCATGTTGCCAACTCCCATCTTCCACCAGTCACGAATCACCAATTACCAGTCTCCGTTCACCAGCCACTCTTTCCAATTCTAGTATGATGGAGGTTGGCGCTTAAGCATAAATTCCGCGCTGTACTACCATGGAACCCCGAGAAATAGCCGCGTTGCTTCCCGAAAGCCCCGGCGTCTACCTGTTCAAGGACGCTGGCGGCAATGTGCTATATGTCGGCAAAGCGGCGTCGCTGCGCAGCCGCGTGCGCTCATATTTTCTCGAATCGAGCTGGGTGAACGCCAAAACCGGTTCGCTCGCCCGCGAGATCGCGGACCTTGAAACCATTCTCGTCGGTAACGAGCGCGAAGCCCTCGCTCTCGAACATAATCTCATCAAGAAATATCGTCCCAAGTTCAACGTCATGCTGCGGGACGACAAGACCTACCCCTACATCAAATTTACTGCCGCTGAGAAATATCCTCGCGTCTATTTTACGCGCCGCATCAAAAAAGATGGTTCGCTCTATTTCGGCCCCTATTTTCCGGCAGGTTTCGCACGCCGTATTCTCCATTTCGTTCATAAACGCTTCCTCGTCCCGAGCTGCACCGTCGATCTCACGCGGAGCCATCCGCGGCCTTGTTTGCAGTATTACATTCATCGTTGCCTCGGCCCGTGCGTCACTGGGCTCACAACGGATGAGCGCTACGCTGAAGCCGCCCGCGACGTCCGCCTATTTCTCGAAGGCCGCCGCCACGACCTGATGAAAAGCCTCGAATCACGAATGATGGCCGCCGCCGAAAAAGAACAATTTGAGCAAGCGGCTGCCTATCGAGACCTTCTGCGAACGCTTGAAGATATCGAAGAACGTCAGCGCATCGCGTCGGCTCATGGCGATGACACCGACGTGCTCGCGTACTACGCCGAGCCGCCGCTCGTCGCGGCAAATCTATTTCACTTGCGCGGGGGGCGCGTCGTCGACCGCCGCGAATTTTATTGGGAAGACCTCGAAGAATTCGATCCTCAAGAATTTGTTCCATCCCTTCTCAAGCAGCTTTATCTGGAAGCGGATTATCTGCCGAAAGCCATTCATGTACCCATCGATTTCGAAGATCGCGAACTGCTTGAGGAAACGCTAGCCGAGCGTGCTGGGCACAAAGTAGAAATCTTCACCCCCCAGCGCGGCAGTAAACGATCGTTCCTGGACCTCGTCGAAAGCAACGCAAAGCATTCGTTCGAACAGCGCTTCCGCGTGCTGAAACCGAGTTCGAAAGCGATAGGTGAAGCTCTGCAAAACGCTTTGAATCTTCCCGAAGAGCCCCACCGTATTGAAAGCTTTGACATATCCCACATTCAGGGAACGGATACGGTCGCCTCCATGGTCGTTTGGGAAAACGGCCACATGAAAAAGTCCGACTATCGCAAATTCATTATCCGTGGAGACGAGGGCCGCGGTGAGAACTCGATCAATCCATTGCCGAACGATCCCGCTCCAAACGATCCTTTTCCCATCGCCAGAATACCCATCTCGAAGAACGATGACTTTGCCAGCATGCGCGAAGCGGTGACGCGGCGGTATCGCCGGTTGCAGGAAGAAAAGAAACCTCTACCGAGTCTGATTCTCATTGACGGTGGGATCGGCCAACTCCACGCTGCTGCCCAAGCGCTTGATTCGCTGCAAATCATCAATCAGCCTCTCGCCAGCATCGCAAAAAAAGAAGAAATTCTGTACGTCTTCGGCCAGGAAGACGAGCCAATCGTTCTCGAGCATCACTCGCCGGTCCTGCATCTTATCCAGCAAATCCGCGATGAGACGCACCGCTTTGCAGTCACGTTTCACCGCCAGCGCCGTGCTAAACGCCAGACCAAATCTGCGCTAACCGGCATTCCGGGCGTCGGCCCACGTACCGCGCAAAAACTCTTGCGGGAATTTGGCAGTGTCATCAATGTGCGCCGTGCCGGTCTGGAAAAAGTAGGTCGAGTAATCCCGCGCAAAACGGCAGAAAAACTGTTCGAACAACTTGGTGCGCTGCAATCTCTCGACAATCACGACGATAACCAGACTGAGTAACACATACTGGTTAGCCTATATTGCGCGCTGCGTGCCGCTATGTTACGGTTTTTCTGGAGGTTCTCATGGCGGACAATGTAGGATCCAAGGTCACTTATTTTCTCGTCGGTCTGGGTGTGGGCGCACTAGTAGGAATTTTGTTTGCGCCGAAATCTGGCGAAGAAACGCGCGAATTTCTTTCTCAAAAAGCCGATGAGGGTCGCGACTTCGCGCAGCGCAAAGCCAAAGAACTTCGTGAGCGCGCTGACGATCTAATCGAGCGCAGCAAAGATGCGGCATCGCGCGGCAAGGATTCGATTTCCGCAGCCGTCGAAGGGGCACGCGAGGCTTACCGTCGCGAAGCTTCAAAGTCCTAAACTACAGCCTTCCAGCGCCGCGCGTTTTGACTCGTTGCGCCGGCGAAGTTGCGGTGTATTGAATCGTCGAAGGATTGACTAGGGGAAGTTTGGCACGGCAGGTTTGGCACGGTTTGATTCCGTCCTCTTGAGAGGACGCGTGGGGCGAGTATGGATATTTGGCTGATGATTTTCAGCATTGTCGCGTCGATCGCCCTCGTGGTTCAGGGCGCGATGCTGATTGCCTTGTTTATTGAATTTCGCCAGACCAACAAAAAAGTAAACGGGCTTGTCACCGATTTGCATACGCGTGTTGGTCCGATTTTGACGCGCGCGCAAATTCTTCTCGATGACACGCAGCCGAAAATTTCAAACATGGTAGCGGATGCGGCGCATGTCGTTTACCTGGCTCGTGGGCAGGCCCAGAAAATGGACCGTGTGCTCACCGATGCCACGGACCGGCTGCGCGGACAGTTGAACCACGCTGACCGTATTCTAACCGGCGCGCTTGAAACCGTGGAAGATGCCGGAACCCAATTCAAGAGCACGGTTTGGCGGCCGATGCAGAAGGCCTCCGCGCTTCTTCAGGGAATCAAGGTGGGAATCGATCTGTTGCGGTCACGGCGCGAGCGGCGCCGGCCTGATGAGCCGCTTGAGCAGGAAGAAGAGCTGTTTATTTGAAAAGCTGACAGCTCACAGCTACGAGTCGAAACTCGAAACTCCTCTTCCTCGCTGGCCGTTCTTTTTTTGCGGACCTTTGTTAGGTTTCCCGCTTTCTAGATTTCTTTCTTCTCATTACCTCGGTACTTTTTAACTTCGTTCCGTTGTTTCGACTGCTCAGAGTCTCAGCCAGGTATTATTTATTTAATCCATGCGCCGCCGAGAACGCGGTCGCCGTCGTAGAAGACGGCGCCTTGGCCTGGCGTTATGGCGCGCTGTGGCGTATCGAAAATAATTCGTGCGCGGGCATCTACTAGAGCTTCAACAATTGCTGGCGCTGGCTCGTGCTTGTGCCGGATTTTAACGGTGGCGCGAATCGGGCCTGAAGGTTGCTCGATGGAAACCCAGTTCACGTCATTCACTTCAAAGGACGTTGTGCGTAGGGCATCGTCATCGCCAACGACCACGCGATTTTTCCGCGTATCGATGGAGAGAACGTAGAGCGGTTTGCCTGCCGAGAAGCCGAGGCCTTTGCGCTGGCCAATCGTGAAGTTGTGGACGCCGTTGTGATGGCCAACGACTGCGCCATCTTCTGTGACAATTTCACCTTCTGCTTGCGACAATGAAATGCCCGCGTCCTTGGAATAGGCTTGAATGAACTGGACGTAATTTCCGGTCGGAACGAAACACAGTTCCATGCTCTCCGGCTTTTCTGCCACGGGAAGATTTGTGCGTCGCGCAAGTTCGCGGACTTCTTCCTTGGTTAATTCGCCAAGAGGAAACTCGCTGCTCGATAGTTGGTCTTGGGAAAGTCCCCAGAGAAAATAGGACTGGTCTTTGCTTTCATCGCGCGCGCGCAAGAGTTCCCATCGCGCCGTTTGCTCATTTTTGCGGATGCGCGCGTAATGGCCTGTGGCCAAACGCTCGGCGCCAATCTGGCGAGCCATGCGCAGAAGCGGCTCGAACTTCACGTCCGTGTTGCAGTTGGTGCAGGCAATCGGAGTGCGGCCGGCGAGATACTGATCGACGAACGGGCGCACGACTCGCTTCTCGAACTGCTCCTCGAAGTTCACGACGTAATGCGGAAAATTCAGGTGCTGGGCGACGCGTTTGGCGTCATAGACGTCGTCGAGCGAGCAGCAGCGGTGTTGCTTGGGGCCGCCGCCTTGCAGTTCGGGGAGGCGGCGCTGATTCCAGAGCTGCATGGTGAGGCCGACGATGGGGCGGCCTTGTTCCTGGAGAACGGCGGCGACGGTGGATGAGTCGACTCCGCCAGACATGGCGATAACGACCAGGCCGCGTTGCGTTTCTTCGCGAGTGGGGAGCGTGTCGAATTCGGTAGTCGATTGCATGGACTGCATATTATATCGCGAAAGACGGGCACGGCGTGCCGTGCCCCTACTGGGCGGCTACCCCTTTGCGATAGGTTGGCGAGAGCGCGCGGAGTTTGGCGACTGTTGATTGGATTACTTCCAACGCGAAGTCGATTTCGGAGTCGGTAGTTTTGCGGCCGAGGCTGAAGCGGAGGCTGGACTTGGCTTCTTCTTGCGAGAGGCCGATGGCGGTCAGGACGTGCGATGGCTCGACGGCTCCGGAGGAACAGGCTGCGCCCACGGAGCAGGCTAGTCCTTTCAGGTCTAGCGCTATGACCAGGGCTTCGCCGTCGATCCCTGCGAACTGGATGTTAGTCGTATTCGGAGTGCGTGGAGCGCGGCTGCCGTTCACACGGATTTGAGGGACACGTTCGAGCAAGCCGCATTCGAGTTGGTCGCGCAGTGCCGAGATTCGATGGGCGTCGCTCGAAAAGGAATTGCGCGCGATTTCTGCGGCCTTGCCTAGGCCGACGACTCCGGCGACATTTTCTGTGCCTGGGCGAAATCCTCGCTGATGATGGCCGCCGTAGAGAAGTTGGCGCAAGCGAGTTCCGCTGCGAACGTAGAGTGCGCCGACGCCTTTTGGGGCGTAGAGCTTGTGGCCGGAAAGAGAAAGCAGATCCACATTTAGCGTATTGATGTCGATAGGGATTTTCCCGACGGACTGGACAGCGTCGGTGTGGAAATAGATTTTGTGTTCTTTGGCAATGAGGCCGATCTCTTCGAGAGGCTGGACAGTACCTAGTTCATTGTTGGCATACATCATTGTGATGAGGATGGTTTCAGGCCGGATGGCCTGGCGCACGGATTCGGGATCGACTCGGCCTTCGCGATTGACTGGCAGATACGTGACGCTGACTCCTTGCTTTTCGGCGGCTTGGCAAGCGTTTAGGACGGCTTCGTGTTCGATGGTGGTGGTGATGACGTGTTGTGGAGTGGGTGAGGAAGAGTGCACAGTCAGGATTGGCTGTGCCACAAGAGAGTTGATGACGCCGAAGATGGCGTGGTTGTCGGATTCGGTGCCGCCGCTGGTGAAGACAATTTCCTGGGGACGAGCGCCGATGAGCGCGGCGACTTGTTCGCGGGCCGTTTCGACGGCGGCGCGGGCGCGCTGGCCGGGAGTGTGGATGGAGGAGGCGTTGGCGAAGTCGCCGGAGAAATAGGGAAGCATGGCGTCGAGGACTTGAGGGTCGACGGGCGTCGTGGCGTTGTAATCGAGATAGACGCGGTTCATGGGGTGGCTTCTCTCAGGATACATCCAAACACCGGGGTAGGCGACGAACCGACGAGCCCGGAGACCGAAGGGGCGGCGTTGGACAGCATCGAGAAAACACCCCCCTGGGCAATCTGTAAGTTCCTGAAACGAAAAGGCGTAACAAAATTACGGTTTGTAAGAGATTGAAAACAAGGGCTTTGTACATGCGGAAAATGCTCTCTTTTTGCTCTTCGAGAGAGCAAGGGCGCACCGACTAAGTGTGCGTCGTAAGATCGGAGGGCTAAACGAGAACCTAACACGGTAGAGCGCTGGTTTTGCCGCATTCTAGGCTCAGGGGGAGTGCCTCGCGACTCCGGGCAGGCGGGAGAATACCGTGGCAGCTGCTGCGAACAGAAATGGGATGGGAGAAATGCCTTGAAGCTCGGGCCGAACATGCCGAATGGTAGCAGGAAAACTGACGACTGTATACTAGTTATTTATCGTAGCGCATGAGTATTCGAATGACGCGTGCTGATTCGAACGCGGATCGCGTAAGCTGCAAGAGTGGCGGCGTTTAGCGCAGGGGTAATTAGGGCGGCACGGCTGTGGAAAGGCGTGGAAAAGTCCTAAGCTTAGCCTCAAAACCCAGTTTCTGATAATGAAGCTTGCCGGAAGTTGAAAAGCCAGATCACTTCTCACAAGATTACGGATTCCATACCAGCTGTAACCGCGAGCGCGAGTTACTCGTCATAAATATTAGAAGTGAGGGGAATACATACACGACCGTTCGACGGTCTTGGCAACTCTCATGGTATTTACGATTAGTCCCACCAACATCCGATAGAGACAGTCAGACATAGTGGAGGATTCATGATGAGGGTTCCGGTCGGTCGGGCCTCGAGTAACCTCCCAAGAACCGTCTGGTTCGCTTTTCTAGGTGGCATCCTTCTTTTCGCCGGTTTGCCAGTTGCTCGCGCTCAGGATCCTCCTGCGCCACCACAAACTGCTCAAGCGCCACCGGCTGACACATCCCAAAACGCTCCCAAACAGGATGCGAAGGCAGCCAACGATGAAATCGTTTCCCACGATTCTCCTGCGACGTTTAAGGTGCGCGTCAACTTGGTGCTTGTGCGCGTCGTGGTACGCGACAGCGACGGCAAAGTGGTCGCAAACCTGAAAAAAGAAGACTTTCAGCTCGCGGACGAGCGCAAACCACAAATCATTTCCAGCTTCTCGATGGAGACTCCTGCTTCCCACGTGCCTACATTGAAGATAGAGTCAGCAGAGGCAACTTCGGAAGGAACACCGGTGAAAGCGGCAGATTTGCGGCAAAGGTTCGTCACGTTATTCTTCGACGATCTCCATCTCACACTTCAAGACGCCATGTTTTCGCGGCAGGCCGCCGCGAAGCTCTTCGCGGCCATGGGGCCTCGCGATCGCCTCGCCATTTTTACCACCTCCGGTCAAGTGGAACAGGATTTTACGGGGGACCGAGGGAAACTCGAGGAGGCGGTCCAGCGAATCCTGCCGCATTCACTCACGCAGAAATCTGCTGCGGACTGCCCGCCGATGACGTTGTACGAAGCGCATATGCTCGTAGACGTAGGCGACCCCGACACGATACGGGTGGCGAACCAGGACCTTATAAATTGCGCCGGGAATTTGGGTCCGGGCGCGACCTCGACTGGACTGAGTCCTATTCTGGCGGCAGCGGCCTCGATGGTATTGAACCTCGCGGAAGCAGAGGAACAGCGTACGTATCAAACTCTTGAGGCTTTAATTCGAAGGATGAGCGTGCTGCCCGGACAGCGCGTCATCGTGATGATGTCGCCAGGATTTTTTGTGCTTCCATCAATGCATCAGTCGGCAGGGGAGGTCATCGACCGGGCCACGAAAGAAAATGTTGTGATCAATACGATTGATGCGCGCGGCCTGTGGGTCTCCTCCGCCTATGACGCATCCACCCCTGCCACCACAGCATCTGTTAGTCCTCTGAAGACGCAATACGCAATGCAAGAAGAAGAATCGCACTACATCTCTCTAGCGGAGCTGGCAGACGGCACCGGAGGGGTTTTCTTTCACGACCGGAATGACATTGATCAAGGTCTGCTGCACGCCACGACCGAGCCTGAAGCTTCTTATGTACTCGGATTTACGCCGCAAAACTTAAAGCTCGACGGCAAATATCACAATCTGAAAGTGACGCTGGTGAATAAACAAAAATGGGGGCTGCAAGCTCGCCATGGATATTTCGCCCCGCGCGGCGAAGCCAACCCCGAAGCTGCGGCCAAAGAGGAGATACAGCAGGCGGTCTTCTCGCAGGAGGAAATGCGCGAGCTACCCATCGAATGCCAGGCACAATTCTTCAAGGGCGCGGACGGAGTACACCTCTCCGTAGTTACTCATGTGGGGACCGAAGAACTCAGGTTTCGTAAGGTGGATGGACGGAACCAAGATACGTTGACCATCACCACTGGTATTTTTGACCAGAACGGGAACATGCTTGCCGGCCTGCAGCGAGTCCTCGACCTGCGGTTGAAAGATGTAACGCTGGAGCGAGTGAACAAAACGGGCCTAAATGTGAAACTGAGCTTTGATCTCCAACCAGGAACGTTTCTGGTTCGCACGGTAGTACGAGATTCCGAAGGGGCCCAAATGGGCGCAGCAAATCGCGAAGTAGTGATCCCCTGATGACACGAGTTCGTTCGACCGAAATTAGATTGGGGGAAGCTGAAGGGGAGGGGAATTCATGGTGACGGTTCCACCCGGCCGGCCTTCGAGGAGTCTTCCGAGAACAGCCTGGTTCACTCTTGCAATTGGCATTTTTTCTTTCGCCGTGCTCCCGGTTGCTCGCGCTCAGGATCCTCCTGCGCCACCACAAACTGCTCAAGCGCCACCGGCGGACACATCCCAGAACACCCCCAAACCGGATGCGAAAGCAACCAACGACGAAATCGTATCGCACGATTCTCCTGCGACGTTTAAAGTGCGAGTCAACTTGGTGCTCGTGCGCGTCGTGGTGCGCGACAACAATGGCAAGGTCATTTCCAATCTGAAAAAGGAAGATTTTCAGCTCGCGGACGAGCGTAAACCACAGATCATTTCGAGTTTTTCCGAAGAGACTCCTGCTTCTCACGCGCCTACCGTCGATTCTGCGGAGGCAACTTCGGAAGGAGCACCGGTGAAAGCGGGAGATTTACCGCAAAGGTTCGTCACCTTATTCTTCGACGATCTGCATCTCTCGCTTCAAGACGCCATGTTTTCGCGACAGGCGACCGCGAAGCTCTTCGCGGCCATGGGGGCTCGCGACCGCTTCTCCATTTTCACCACCTCCGGTGAAGTGGAACAGGATTTTACGGGAGACCGAGGGAAACTAGAGGAGGCGGTCCAGCAAATCTTGCCACATTCACTCGCGCCAAGCTCTGCAGGCTGTCCGCCGATGACCTTGGACGAAGCGTTTATGATCGCAGACGGAGCCGACCCCTCCGCGATGCAGGTGGCGATCCAGGACTATATCAGTTGCAGCGGGGTTTCGACGGGTGGGGGCGGGGTCCCGGCGGGGGCAGATCAGACAGCCGCGCACGCGGTGACAGCAGCGGCCTCAATGGTAGTGAATATCGCGGAAGCGGAGGAACAGCGTACCTACCAAAATCTGGGGGCTTTAATTCGAAGGATGAGCGTGCTGCCCGGACAGCGCGTCATCGTGATGATGTCGCCGGGATTTTTCTTGCTTCCATCAATGCATCAGCCGGCAGGGGAAGTCATCGACCGGGCCACGAAAGAAAATGTCGTGATCAATACGATTGATGCGCGGGGCCTGTACGTTTCCTCCGTCTATGACGCATCCAACGCTAGTACGGGTGTCCCCTCTGTTAGTCCCCTGAAAACGCAGTACATAATGAGGGAAGAAGAATCACACTTCACGACGCTTGCGGAGCTGGCAGACGGCACTGGCGGGGTTTTCTTTCACGACCGTAATGACATTGATCAAGGTCTGTTGCATGCCGCGACCGAGCCAGAAGTCTCTTATGTACTCGGATTTACGCCGCAAAACTTGAAGCTCGATGGGAAATATCACGATCTGAAAGTGACGCTGGTGAATAAGCAAAAATGGGCGCTGCAGGCCCGCCATGGATATTTCGCACCGCGCGGCGAAGCCAACCCCGAGGCGACTGCGAAAGAGGAGATCCAGCAGGCGGTCTTCTCCCAGGAGGAAATGCGCGAGCTGCCTATCGAATGCCGGACTCAATACTTCAAGGGCGCGGATGGAGTGCACCTGTCCGTCGTCGCGCACGTAGGGATAAAGGAACTCAAGTTCCGCGTGGCTGACGAACGCAATCGCGACAAGTTGACGGTCACTACCGCCATCTTTGATGAAAATGGAAACATGCTTACGGGCAAACAGACGGTCCTCGAAATGCAACTTAAGGAGGGGACACTGGAGCGCTTGAACAGCACTGGCCTGAGCGTTAAATCCAGTTTTGATCTGCAACCAGGGAGTTTTCTGGTTCGGGTCGTGGTGCGCGAATCCGAGGGCGCTCAGATGGGGGCAACAAATCGGGGAGTGGTGATCCCCTGATGACACGGATTCGTCCTACCCTCGTTAACGGAAAACCTCATTCTGTAATGTCGAAATCGATGACCCGGTTCATGGTGCTGTTCTCAGCATACTGTGAGCGACGGAAAGGCGAGAGCTAGAAGGATCGCGGAGACGACCTGATCCCAGCCCCTCACCCCGGAGCCTTACTCCGCGGGCTTCCACTTCATCTGATAAACCTGGGTTACGCTGTTATCGCTCATCGTTGCGATATAGCCCTCTGGAGTGATGGATACGAAATCCAGCGTTCCGTTCAGGGAGGGGTTCAACCCCGTAAACTTTGCGAATAATTCCCATTTCCCATCTGATATCGTCAGCCGGTAGATTCCGGTCTGCTCGCCGGTCGCCGCTTCCGACGGGCCTCGCATCAAATAAAGCGATTTCGAGTCCGGGGTCCACACAAAAAATCCCCAATCGTGTTCAAAAACCTTCAACTCTTTCCACTGTTTGGTCTTTACGGAGTAAATCGCCAGGCTCTTCGGTGGATTCTGAATTGCTGCGAGGTACTGCCCGTCGGGCGACCACAATGGAGCATAGTAGCCATCCGATCCCGGCATGGTCGATACCTTCTTTGTCTCCAGATCCAGAATACGGATGCGCAGGTGTCCCGCGATAGGGTAATCGTTATAGTAGATGGACTTCCCGTCCGGCGACCAGCTCGGCAGTACTTCCATGAAACCCTCTGATGTCAGCTTTTCCGGTGCGCCGCTCTCGACGCTGACGCGATAAAGCTCCTGCCAGTCGGAGTATGCAACCCACTTGCTGTCCGGCGACCAGGTGGGCATCTGCGCCAGAGTGGAGGTGAGTTGCAACTTCTCGCTGCCGTCGATCTTGCAGCGCCACAAATAACCTCTCGGATAATCCGTGTATACCATCCATTTCCGGTCTGGTGAGATCACAAGCTGCGTCGCGGGTAGTCCTCCCAGGTACGGCAAAAATCGCTTTTCCTTTTCATCGTAAAAATTCAGCGATCCCTGAGCCAGGCGCCCCACGACGAACATTCCGTTGCCATCGCGGCTCGGAGCCATGCTGGTCACTTCGGGTTGGCCCGGCGTCAATCGCACTGCAGACGGCTTGTTCCAGAACTCGTACCACCTTGGCTCGAAATATTCGTAAAGATTGTTGGCTCCGTCTTTGTACGAGCCAAAAACAAAATGTTTTCCGCCCGGCGTCCAGATTCCGTTATAAATGCCGGAGTCCTCCGCCCAATGCCGAGGAAGAGGAAGCAGATGTGGATTACTGCCGTCCACGTTCAGCTCCCAGATTCTCGTAATATCGTTTTCCAGGGTGCTTCTCGACACCGTTACACGAATTTTGTTGGAGCCCGGAGAAAAAATGGGATTGCCCGGCACCATGTGGTGGGTGTTCCAGATTTCCTTTACGTTTTGTCCGTCGCTGTGGCACACATAGACCGATTCTTTTTCATTGAACGCAATCAATTTTCCATCCGGGGAATAGCTTGCGCCGCGCGCCGTGATATTTCCCAACCGCTTCGCGGTACCTCCCAGCACGGGCATCGTCCAGATTGTTCCGCGCTGTGTTTCGTCGTACAGATCGTTCTGCAGCAGCAAAAACTCAGAGCCATCAGGCGAAATATCCAGGATGCCCATGGCGCCGATTGCAGCCCGCAGAGGCGCGGTGTCTCCCCCCTTTACGGACATTTCCACGGGGTTATGGTCGCTGACGAAATAAATGCGCGATCCGTCTGTCAAGATCGGGGGACTTTTGGTTTCGCTCGTAAAGGTGAGCTGCTCCATTGGCAGCGGAGCAGAATCGGCAGGCGTGCTGCGGTCGCTCAGCGCAACCCACGCTGCAGCGCAGACCACTGCTGCGGACGCGGCCCCAATCCAGATCCACTTCCTCGAGTTTTCTTGCTTTGCGACCGCTGGCGGCAGCCCGGTCTGTGATCGTTCCGTTTCCTTCTTCATCAGCCGGCGCAAATCCACCATCAGTTCATGTGCCGTCTGATAACGGTCTTCCCGATCCTTCTCCAGAGTCTTCGCAACGATTCTTTGGAGTTCTTCGGGTACCTGGGGATTCAACTCGCGAATGGGTTTCGGCTCTTTGTGCAGAATCTCCCCGATGATCGTTGCGGAAGATTCTCCGGGGAACGCGCGCTTCCCGGTCGCCATCTCATAGAGAACAATTCCAAACGAGAAAATGTCGCTTCGCGCGTCGATATCCCTGTCCTGCGCCTGTTCCGGCGACATGTACGCCACCGTTCCGACAATGGCGCCACGTTCTGTGATGGGAGCCGAAACCGTTGGCGACTCGCCGATGGGCGTGCTATCCAGAATCACGCGTTTCGCCAGGCCGAAGTCGGCCAGCTTTACTTCGCCCCGGTTGGTCACAAAAATGTTGGATGGCTTGATATCCCGGTGAACGATCCCGTTCTTGTGCGCAATCTCCAGCCCAGCGGCGATCTGCATCGCATAGTCCAGCAGCGTTTCCAGAGGCAGCGGGCGCGCTCCGATCCTCTCCTTCAGTGTCTGGCCTTCGAGCAGCTCCATGGCAATGAAGGTCTGGCCATCTTGCTCGCCGATGTCATAGACAGTACAGATGTTGTGGTGATTTAGTGCTGAGGCAGCCTGAGCCTCGCGTTGAAAACGCGCCAGCGCATGCGCATCTCGCTGTCCTTCAGGTGGGAGAAACTTGAGGGCCACGAAGCGTCCGAGCCGGGTGTCCTCGGCCTTATATACCACCCCATTTCCTCCAGCTCCAAGCTTCTCGACAACGCGGTATCGCGATGTCGTTGGCTGGTTGCTGGGTGGTGTCCGTGGGTCCTCCATTGTCGGCGTATGTTAGGGGTATCTCTCCTTGCAAGTCAATCAAGCAGGTTTGGCGTATGTCTGCTTGTCATGATTCCCGCCAGTTAGGGTAGGAATCTATGTAACCAAGATAGATGTATATACATCTATCTGACATGAGCCAATCGTCCATTCCGGAGTTGCCGTGCATGTGCGCGAACTTTCGCAGAACCGCACGGGCACTTACGCAAGTTTATGAGGAGGCGCTGCGGCCTTTGGGTTTGCGGGCGACGCAGTTGACGATCCTGCAAGCGTTGTCGCGGGCGGGGGAAGTGTCCCAAGGACGGCTTGGGGAGATGTTGGCGATGGACAGCACTAGCCTGACGCGAACGCTGGCGATCATGGCACGGAAGGGCTGGATTGCGGAGCAGCGGGGCGAGGATCGGCGCGAGCGGCGGATCCGGTTGTCTGCTGCGGGGGAGGCGAAGCTCAAGCGGGCAGTGCCTGTCTGGGAGAAGGTGCAATCGCGGCTCCGGCGGAAGTTGGGGAAACAGAAGTGGGAGAGTCTATTGCAGCTCACGCATCACGTAACAGAAATCAGTAGGACACAAGGAGGTTCGTTATGAGCAAGTATGGAAAAATCACGGCTGGGTTACTTGTGGTTTGGTTTGTCGCGGTTTTCTGGGCTTCGGCGGCGCATTTATTCTTGAACCCATTGGCGCAGTTTGGAGTTGGCGTTGCGGTGGCAGCGACCGTTCCCCTGATTGTGTTTTCGTTGTGGTTTGCGGCGTCGGAAGGATTTCGCAACTTTGCATTATCCCTGAACCCGAAAATTCTGACTTCGGTGCAGGTATGGAGGATTGCGGGATTCACATTTCTTCTGCTGCAGGCGCGAAATGTATTGCCGGCGATTTTCGCGTGGCCGGCAGGCTATGGGGACATGTTTATTGGAGTTACGGCGGGATTCGCCGCATGGAAGCTGGCTGAGCCGGCGCATCGCGGGACGTTCATTTTTTGGCAGGTGCTTGGAATATTGGACCTTGTTACGGCGGTGAGCCTGGGTACGACGGCGCGTTTGCTTGATCCTCAAGGTGCATCAATGGTGGTGATGACGGTGCTGCCGTTGAGCCTGATTCCGACTTTTTTTGTTCCGCTGTTTATGATGCTGCATGTGATCTGCATCGCTCAGGCGCGGAATTGGAAGACTGCGTCGCAGACCGGGCGGCAGGTCGTGAGGCCATTGCAACATTCGGCGATCTAGTGAGGTTGCCGAGGTAGGGCGGTGCCAGCCAATGGAGAAAAGCGGCAGCAGAGCTGCCGCACTCCACAAAAGGGAAGCCCTCGACGATCCTTGCCCTTCGTCGAGGGCTTCGCGGTCCGGCTCGGAGGGCGGACCCTGCGACTAAAAAAAGACTGAGGGGGAAACTTTGAAGCGGCGGCTGAGTTTTTCAATTTGATGTTTGTTGAGTTCGCGTTTGTGGTTGAGGATTTCGGAGACGATGCTTTCGGAGCCGAACAGCGGTGCGAGGTCTTTTTGCTTGAGATTGTTGGCGGACATCAGCTCGGCGAGGACTTCGACGGGCGAAGCCGCGCGAATCGGATAGTGTTCCTCTTCATAAGCTTCAATCAGGACGGTCAGGAGTTCAGCGTATTTTTCTTCGGCCGCAGAGAGTTTACCGCGACGCTCGAGGTTGTAGAGCACTTCCGTGTAATGGTCATTTTGAGCTTCCGATTCGATGGGCTGCGGCGCTGGGAAACCTTTGATATTGTATTTTTCAATCGCAATCGCAGTCATGTTTCCATCTCTCCCTGTCGTACTCTGCATGGCTAAGAATGAATCTGATGAAGATCTTCTTGCTTCTGTAGTTGACCCAGACGATCAAGCGGCACTTGTTATTGCTGATGTCGAAGACAGTGCAAGCCCCAACAACGTCCGAGTTCCGCCAAGTTTGCTTTACGTCCGGGAAGTGTGACCAGTCTGCGTTTTTTACCGCCTTATACCAAGCTGATAAGGATGCCTCCCACTCGGGGTGATCCTTGCTGGCGTCGCGGATTTTCTTCCGGCTAATGACGCGCACCGGACAATCTTCGCAAATCGCGAAGATGGCGTCAAGGTCGCGTGCGGGCCGAGTTCCTACTCGGCGCGGAGAGCCTCGACTGGATCTACCGTGGCGGCGCGTCGCGACGGGAGATAGCTAGCTATGAAGGCGGTGAAGATAAGGCCGAGGGTTACGGCGGCATAGGTGATGGGGTCGACGGGATTGACGTGGAAGAGAAGCGACGACATTAGGCGCATGACGATGGCGGCGGCGACCAAGCCGAAGGCGGCGCCGATGCCGGTGAGGATCAGTCCGTGCCGGATGAACATGCCGGTAACGGATTGTTGTTGAGCGCCGAGAGCCATGCGAATGCCGATTTCGCGGACGCGTTGCGAGACAGAGCAAGCGATAACGCCGTAGATGCCAACGACGCCGAGAAGCAGGGCCATACCGCCCGCGACGGCAAGCATGATCAGCGTGAACGACGTGCGCGCCATGGAGCGCGTGTAGAACGCACCGAGAGTGTGAACATTCGATAGCGGCAGATTGGGATTCACAGACCAGACGGCTTCGCGGACTTCTTTCAGGAAGGCTTCCGAGCCGGCGCGCGGGCTGCGAACGCCGAAGCCTGTGTAGGTGGCTACGTCGTGCGCCTGGCCCTCGAAACGATCCCGCATGATGGGCCAATAGACCATGGACGGAGGAGTCTTGCTGACACCGTCGCCGTAAACGTTGGCGGCGACGCCGATAATTTCGCGCCAGTCGTCGGTGGTAGCGACGCGAATGCGTTTGCCAATGGCGTTGGCGGGCGAGTCCCAATACTCGCGGGCAAAATTTTCAGAAATAATTGCAACCGGAAGCGTCTTGTAAATGTCCGTCCATGTGAAATCGCGCCCCGCAACTAAAGGAGTCCCTTCGGTTTCGAAGAAGCCTGGAATGACGAAAGCGAAGCGGCGAATCGGTGGAATTTGTCCTTCCGAGTAAGCCTTATCCTGCGCGAAGACAAGGTCGTTGCTGGAGTTGCCGTCCATCGGGAATGACGTGGAGACAGTGACCGAGGAGACACCTGGAATCGCGGCGATTTTGCTGCGCATCGCGTCGAACGTGCGAACGACGCTTTCGTTGTCCTTAACTTGAGTATCCGGAATGCCGATGCGGAAAGTTTGCACCTGCGCGGGTTGAGCGAAGCCGGGATTGACGTGCGTGAGCGCTCGGAACGTGCGGATCATCAGGCCCGAGCAGATGAGCAGAACCAGCGCGAGCGCGACTTGCACGACCACCAGTATGCTGCGGGCGCGGTGCTGTTCGCGGCTTCCGCTGTTAGCGCGGCCGCCTTCGCGAATACCGGTGCTAAGGCGAACGCCTGCATATTTGAAAATGGGAATGCAGCCGAAGAGCACGCTGGCAAGAAGGGAAATGACGAAGGTGAAGAGCAGAACGGGGCCGTCAATGCCGATCTCGTTGATGCGCGGAATGCCTTCAGGCGCAACGAGGACCAAGACGCGAAGAGCCGCGTAAGCAAGTCCCAGTCCGAGCGCGCTGCCGAGGAAGCCGAGTGTAATGCTTTCCAGTAGAAGTTCGCCAGCAATACGGAAAGGGCTCGCGCCAAGTGCGGAGCGGACGGCGAGCTCCTGGCGGCGGCCTTCGACGCGCACCAACAGAAGATTTGCGACGTTTGCGCAAGCGATCAGCAGGACGAGGCCAATGGACCCCATGAGCACCCAAAGGGTGCTGCCCACGTCGCCAATGACGTCTATTTTTAACGGCCGGAGATTCGGACCGATCCGGGCGTCGTCAAAAATCTTGGCGCTGAATCCTGGAGGCGCGGGGAAAGTGCGCGAGACGATAGGCAACATACGAGCGATGTCGGCGCTGGCCTGTTCCATGGTGATGCCGGGTTTGAGGCGAGCGATACCTTCATAACTGAAATTGCCTAGATTGGTCTTGTTACGGTCCCACCTTAAGGGAAGGATCACGGCGGGATCGTTCCAATCGAGAAAATGAAAGCGTTGGGGAAGGACCCCAATAATTTCGTACGGCTTGCCATCGAGCGTGATGGATTGCCCAATGACGGAGCTGGATCCGCCAAATTTCTTTTTCCAAAAACCGTACGTAATCACTGTGGTGTCTGGAGCACCAGGCGAATCGTCCTGACGTGTAAAGGCGCGCCCCAGCATCGGCGGAATGCCGAGCAAAGGCAGGGTTCCGTCGGTAACGTCAAGAGCGTCGAGGCGTTCGGGTTCAGCAACGCCTGTAATGCTGACTGCGTCCCGGTTGTAAATGCCAATGTCCTGAAAGGATTGGTTTTGTTCGCGATAAATGAAGTAGTTGGAAGGCGCCATGTTGAGGTCGGTGATGTTGATGCCGGGGGCGGTGTGCCAGACGCCGATCAATTCGTTGGGATTCGGATAAGGAAGTGGCTTGAGGAGGACGCCCTCGAGGACGCTGAAGACCACCGTGTTGCCGCCAACGCCCGCGGCAAGCGTGATCAGCGTGATGGCTGTGAAGAGCGGAGCATTCGCGAGACGGCGGAAGACTTGCTTTAGATGGCCTAAGAAAGTTTTCATCCTTGTACCCCCCCAGGGCAGACGTCATGCAAGTGAACTCTGGCCTAGCCCGCACTCTTATGAACGAAGTGGCCGCTCGAATGTTCCATCTAGTTTTAAGGACGTAACAAAATGAAAGTTATTACGTAAATTGGGAGTAGCTGCAGACATGGAAGGGCAGCAGGTGGTTTGCAGGACAGGCCACGGGGTGTAGACTCGCGGCAAGGCATCAAAAAGGCCGTTTGTGGTGACGGCGAAGGAGTGGCACGCGATGGGGCAATCGATCCCTTTTGGACAACATATAGCAAGACCGCCGATTGCAGCTCGCGTGGGAGTGGGGAGCGCGTCGAAGGTGGAGTCTGTACCGTGGACGATTTGGTGCATGGTAGCGGGGGTTGCGTGCGGGATGATCGGAGGGCCGTGGGATATTTCCTGGCACATGTCGATTGGGCGGGACTCGTTTTGGACGCCTGCGCACATCATGATCCAGATGACTGGCGTGCTGGTGGGAATTGCGTGCGCCTACATGATTTTGTCGACGTCGTTTGGGCACAATGCGGCAACGCAGGGCGCCTCGGTGAAAATTTTGGGATTCCGCGGGCCGTTGGGAGCGTTCATTGCGGTGTGGGGTTGCATTGCAATGCTGACGTCGGCGCCGTTCGACAATTGGTGGCACAACGCGTATGGCTTGGACGTAAAGATTGTCAGTCCTCCCCATACGTTGCTGTCGCTAGGTTCGCTGGCGATCAAGATTGGATTGATGGCGCTGATTGCGGGTTTGATGAGCCGTGCGTCGGAGAGCGTGCGCCGAACGCTGGGAGTCCTCTTACTTTATGTTGGGGCGCTTTGCGTGGCGCAGATGGGAACGATCCTGACCACGAGCACTTGGCCTAGCGAGATGCACAAAGCGGCGTGCTATCTGGCGGTGGCGATTGCTGTTCCCGCGGTGTTAATTGCTCCGGCGTGGGCATCGCATTGGCGTTGGGGCTGCACGGCGGTGGCAGGGATATATACGGCGATATTGTTAGCGTTTGAGTGGATCCTGCCGTTGTTTCCTGCGGAGCCGAAGCTGGGGCCGGTCTATCAACACATCACACATTTGGTTCCGCTGCATTTTCCGTTGTTGCTGATTGTGCCTGCGATTGTGCTGGACCTTTTGTGGCGCAAAACGGGGGAGTGGGGAAGATGGAAGCTGGCGGCGGTGAGCGGTCCTGTTTTTGTATTGAGTTTTTTGGCTGTGCAGTGGCCGTTCGCGGATTTTCTGATGACGCCCGCGGCACGCAACCGGATTTTCGGGATGGGGTACTTTGCATATTTTGATCCTGCGACGATTCTCTACAATCCGTATAAGTTTCATTTGGATGACAGGCCGGGGCAGTTTTGGAAGTTTATGGCGATGGCAGCGGTGTTTAGCGTGATTACGGCGCGGCTGGGATTTGCGTGGGGCGATTGGATGAGGCGGATGAGAAGGTGACAGGCGGAGAAAAGAAGGAATAGCGAAACGCAGAGACACAGAGGTCACAGAGAAGAGTGAAAGATAACGATCCGGCCCGATCTCTTGACGCAAGGACAATGGGGATTGGATTGAGGAGATTCATGCATCGACGGGTAGTGGGGATCTTTGTGCTGGTGTTGGCGACCGCGCTTTCTGTGGGCGCGCACGTGGGAAGTTCGGATGTGTTTTTTGAAGGTGATGCGGGACCGTATCACCTTTATGTGACGGTGCGAGTGCCGCAAGTGATTCCGGGAATCGCGGAGATTGAGGTGCGAAGCGCCTCGAATGATGTTGAGAAGATCGAGATTGTGCCAATGCGGCTGAGCGGAGCCGGGTCAGACTTTCCACCTACGCCCGACGTGGCGGAGCGGTCCAAACAAGATCCACAGTTTTTTACGGGGAGTTTGTGGCTGATGGAATCCGGCGCGCTGAAGGTGCGCGTTTCGGTGGATGGCAGCAAGGGAAAAGGCGAGCTTGCCGTGCCGGTGCCGGCGTTCGCGCAGAGAACGCTCCCGATGGAACGATCGTTGGGAGGATTGTTGGGATTTTTGATGATGTTTCTTGCGGTGGGACTGGTGTTTATCGCTGGAGCGGCGTCGCGTGAAGGAAATCTGGAGCCGGGAGAAACGCCATCGCCTTCGAAGAAGCGGCGAGCGCGGGTGGTAATGGCGATTACCGCGGTTGTGGTAGTCGGAATTCTTTTTCTCGGAAAAGCCTGGTGGGGCGCGGAAGCGACGAACTACAAACGAACCGTTAGTTTTTTTAAGCCGCCTCTGGCGGAAACGCAACTGGTGAACGGAAACCGGCTGGTAATTCGTGCAAAGGGGCAGGATCCGGAGTGGTCGAAAGAAGTGAATATGGAGGACGTGATTCCCGACCACAATCATTTGATGCATCTATTTTTGATCAGCACGCCCGGGATGGAACGCATGTGGCATTTGCATCCGGAACGCGCCGAAGGTGGATCGTTTGTAGATGATTTGCCAAGCATGCCGGAGGGGCATTACGAGGTTTTTGCGGACATCGTGGATAAAGCAGGTTTTCCGTGGACGTTAGTGGGGCAAGTGGATATGCCACAGATAAATGGGATTCCGCTTACGGGCGATGACTCGACGTGGACGGGCACGCCTCTGACTGCGCAGACGGCGAATGTAAGTGTCGCGCAGCTTGCGGACGGCGGACGGATTGTTTGGGAGGAGGGTAGCGCGCCGCTGGTAGCGAACACCTCGATGGTTTTCAAGTTTAAAGTCGAGGATAAGGATGGGAACCCCGCGAAAGACATGCAGCAGTACATGGGAATGGCGGGGCACGCGGAGTTCGTGAGTGCGGACATGAGTGTGTTTGCGCATATTCACCCGGCAGGATCGGCTTCAATGGCTGCGCTGGAGTTGGCAAACGGAGCGCCGAACGGACCGCCGAAAGGAACCTGTGGGATTAATGACCAATGCGTGATGCCGACTGCGATGGCGATGCCCATGCCTGCCCCGGTCTCCCCGGAAGTTAGCTTTCCATACGGCTTTCCCAAGGCCGGAGAGTATAGGATTCTTGTGCAGGTCAAACGCGCAGGGCAAATCGAGACCGGCGTCTTCGACGCTCACGTCCAGTAGAGAGTGTGAACGCGACTGCGTTTCTTGGCCAACGCGCTGCCGTGCTAGAGTCTTCCCTTCGGGTAGCCCACCACAACTGAAAGCACGAGTCTAGAAGGGGAGGCATAGAAGTGGCGTACCGGGATTTGCGGGAGTTTGTCCAGAAATTGGAGAAGGAAGGGGAGCTGAAGCGAATTCGCGCTGAGGTTGACCCCATTCTGGAAATCACGGAAGTAACGCAGCGCATCGCGCGAGACAAGAACAAGTCGCCCGAAAGCGTGGGGCCGGCGCTTTTATTTGAAAAGCCGAAAGGTTCGCGCGTGCCGCTCTTGGTGAACACGTTTGGAAGCGTGCGGCGGATGGCTCTTGCCTTCGAAGTCGGCGAACTGGACGAAGTGGCGGCGCGGATTCAGGGTTTTCTGAAGATGGAAACGCCGCAGGGGTTCTTCGACAAAATCAAGATGTTGCCAAAGCTGGCCGAGCTGGGATCGTTTTTCCCTAAGAGTGTAAAGACCGGCGCGTGTAAAGAAGTGATGCATCACGGCAAGGATGTGAACCTCTTCGATTTCCCAATATTGAAATGCTGGCCGCAGGATGGCGGACGGTTCATCACCTTTCCGCTTGTGTTTACGAAAAATCCGGAAACCGGCAAGCGAAACGTCGGGATGTACCGCATGCAGGTCTATGATGAGCGAACGACCGGCATGCATTGGCAAACGCAAAAACACGGCGCGGAACATTTTCGCCGAGCCAGGGCCAAGAGTCCGGAGGGGCGCATTTCTGTAAGCGTGGCGATAGGAGCGGACCCCGCGACGGCGCTTTCGGGAATGCTGCCGATTCCCCCTGATCTGGATGAAATGATGTTCGCGGGATTTTTGCGTCGCGAGCCGGTGGAAATGGTGCAGTGCGAGACGAATGACCTAGAGGTGCCAGCGAATGCGGAGATCGTCCTCGAAGGATACGTAAACCTGAACGAGATGCGAACGGAAGGGCCATTCGGCGATCACACTGGATTTTATTCGCTGGAAGGGGAGTACCCCGTTTTCCACGTAGAGTGCGTGACGCACAAGAAGGATCCAATTTACTTGACGACCGTTGTTGGGCCGCCGCCGCAAGAAGACTATTACATGGGATACGCGGTCGAGCGCGTTTTTTTGCCGGTGATGAAGATGCAATATCCGGAAATTACGGATGTAGCGATGCCCGCCGAAGGAATTTTTCACAATTTGATGATCGTGGCGATTCGGAAGTCCTATCCAGGCCATGCGCGGAAAATCATGAACGCGATTTGGTCGTTGGGCCAAGCGATGTTCACAAAAGTAATCGTGGTGGTTGACCACGACGTAGACGTGCACAACTACAATGAGGTTGTATGGAAAGCGCTTTGTGCGCTAGACCCAGAAAGAGACGTGCAATTCTCGCTAGGGCCAGTGGATACGCTCGATCACGCGCAAAGGATGCAAGATTTCGGTTCTAAGATGGGAATCGACGCAACGCGCAAGTGGGAATCCGAAGGATTCACGCGTCCGTGGCCGGATGAAATAAAAATGGATGAAGAAACGCGCGCGCGCGTCGCGGCGATTTGGAAAACTCTGCATTTGTAAAATTCTGCGAACGAGATGCGCGTGATTGACTTCAACTAATAACCGTCCTTCGGGACAGGCAAGAACGTCGTAAAAATACAATTAGTTGTGGTGCATCATGCGGACGTACACAACTTCTAGTATCAACCTCCCCCAATACCCCAGAACTACCTAAGAATAGGGGTAGTTATAAGGCAACTTCGGTAGAGAATCCCTTGACGCTCTGAGGTTCTGAATGTCATAAAGCTTGCACGGGCGGCACCTCGAAACATTCTAAACGCAACAAGGGGTGCACTTGGCAGTGGTGGGTTTGGCGTCGGTTCGGGCGCCAGGGTGACGTTCCTCGTGAATGAATCGCGTGAAGTGATGAATGTGAGACAGGCGTCGCAGTATCTGGGGATCTCCCCGGATACCCTGTACCGTTACATCACTGAGGGCGAAATTCCCGCGTTCAAGCTGGGCAATCGTTGGAAACTGCGTAAGACGATTCTGGATCGCTGGATGGAACGGAAAATGAGCCAGGCGCATGCGAGGCGCCGATAGTTTGCCGAGAGTGAAGGCGAAAGAGGCCGAAACATGTTGGGAATGGGCAAAAAATCAAGGCAGCTGGTAGGGCTGGACATCGGCTCAAGCTCGATCAAGGCAGTGGAGCTGAAGGCGACGAAAGCCGGCTACGAGCTCGTAAGCTTTGGTATGGAATCGCTGGCGCAGGACACCGTCGTGGATGGCGCGATCATGGACGCGCCCCAAGTGGCCAACGCGATTAGCAAGATATTCGACGCGCAGCGTGTAAAGACGAAGAACGTGGCGACCTCCGTTTCCGGCCACTCGGTGATTGTGAAGAGAGTGCCGCTTCCGTTGATGACCGAGGAAGAGTTGTACGACCGGATCCCTTCGGAAGCCAGCCAACATATACCTTTTGATATTGCTGACGTAAACCTCAGCTACCAGTTGTTGGAATCGATGGACGCACAGATGGACGTCCTTCTGGTAGCGGTCAAGAAGGACAAGATTCTGAATCACACAAACGTGCTGGCGCAGGCTGGCAAAACACCTGTGGTCGTTGATATCGATGCGTTCGGTTTGCAGAACTGCTTCGAAGTGAATTACGAGCCAGATGCAGGGCAGACTGTAGCGCTGCTGAATATCGGCGCTAGCGTCATGAACATCAATATCGTTCGCGGTGGCGTGCCGCTGTTTACGCGCGACGTCAGCGTGGGCGGCAACCAGTACACCGACGCGCTGCAGAAAGAGTTAGACCTGAGCTTCGAGGATGCGGAGCGCCTGAAGAAGGGCGATACGCTTCCCAGCGTTACCGACGAGCAGAAGCAACAGATTCTGCGCAGCGTGTCGGACATTCTTACCTTGGAAATTCAAAAGACGTTTGACTTCTTTCGCGCGACGGCGAGCGGCGAAAATATCCAGCGCATCGTCGTGGCAGGCGGAACGGCGCGCGTTCCCGGGCTGGTGGATTTGCTGAGAGAAGAGTTCGCCATGCCTGTCGAGGAGTTGAATCCGTTTCGGAAAGTGCTCGTCAATCCCAGCCGGCACAGCGATGACCAAATCCGCGAGATGTCGCCGCGGCTGGCCATTGCCGTGGGTCTGGCACTGAGGAGCTTTGACTAACCATGATTCGTATAAACCTTCTCGGACAAATACGGCCTAAGGCATCGCGCAGGCCTGTCGACACCGGTGCAGCGCTTCCCGTGCTATTCATCGGGGCTGGTCTGGTTCTCGGATTTCTTGTGCTTGGTTTCCTTTATTACTCCTGGCAACAGCAGCTTAATGCCGAGAACAGCAAGATCAAAACGTTGCAGGCACAGAAAACCGATCTCGAAAGCATCAAGCAGCAAGTCGAGGCTTTCGATAAGCAAAAACAGGTTTTGCAGCAGAGAGTCTCCACGATCGAACAACTGCAGCGCGACCGTACCGGCGGGCAAGATTTGCTGGACATGGTAGCGAACACGGTTTCGAGAACCGAGAATCTTTGGCTGACGACCATGACGAGGAAGGGATCGACCCTGACGATTGAGGGTTCTTCGGCTTCCGTCAACGCGATAGCGAATTTCATTACGGCTCTAAAGCGCTCTGGATACTTCCAGAAGGTGGAAATTAAGGACGCGAAGCAGGACGACAAAGCCAGCGCCGTGCAGACATTTAATTTCCAGTTGTCCGCTGAGATCACTCCACCGCAGCCGGTGACAGCACCGCCGGCGCAGGCGAGACCGGCGAATGTGCCGGCGAAGGCAGCACCAGCCGCGACTCCTGGAAAGAAAGGGTAAGGGACCACCATGGCCAATCCGTTTCGTGACATGTCGGTGTTCATGCAGGGCCTGGTGGCAGTGGCCATCGCGGTCGTCGTGCTTCTCCTTGGTGTGTACATTCCGCTTTCACCAGTGGCACAGGAGCGTGACGCGGTCGACAAGGCCGTTCAACAGCGCTCTACCTTGAATACCGAAGTCCAGCAGCTGCAGGTCTACAGACAGCGCTATGGCGAACTGAAACAGCAGATGGATGCGCTCTCGAAACAACTGGACACGCTGAAGACCATCGTCCCAGAAGAAAAAGAGACGGACGAATTCATTCGGCTTCTGCAGGGAGCGGCTAGCGCCTCAAACGTGCAGCTCCGGCGTCTGACAGCGGAAGCAATCGTGCCGCGCGACTTTCACTATGAAATGCCGTTCGAAGTCCAGGCAGACGGGCCGTACTTCAATCTGATGGACTTTTTCGGGCGGTTGGGCAGGCTTTCCAGAATCATCAACGTAGGCGATTTGGAGTTTGCTGATCCAGACAAGTCCAAGGTCACGAAGTATCCGATACGGCCGGGCACTACGGTATCGGCAGTTTTTACGGCAACGACTTTCTTTACCAAGCCAGCTGACGTTGGGCCCAGCTCCGCGGCACCGGGAGTGAAGTCCGGAGTCAAGCCGGTTGGGAAACCCTGAGCGGGAATGAGCGATCTATGCGTTCAGCACTAACTCTCGTACTAGGGATTTTGCTCGCGGCAGCCGCTCCTGGGCTGCGTGCGCAGGCCACTACGGCTGCGTCGCAACCAGTACCAGCAGCACCGGCGTCGGCGAAAAAGCCTCCAGCGAAATCCGCAACTCAAAAAGTGGCGAAGGCTCCCAAGCCAGCCAAGCCTGTCGAGACCGCGGTGAATCCAGACGCGCCGAAGGAAGGCGAACAGGGAACAGTTTCTTCGCGACGCGATCCATTTGAGTCGCTGGTAGCGCGGCAACAGGCGCAGGCACGCGCGACTTCCGTGTTGCCGCCAGGCAAGGCCGGCTTGCAAGTGAGCACGCTGCGGCTCGACGGTATCGTAAAAGCGCCGAACGGCATGATTGCCGTGGTAACCAATCCACAGGCGCGCACTTATTTTCTCCGCGAGGGCGATCAGTTGTACGACGGCCGCGTGGAAAAGATTGCGATGGATGGCGTTTCGTTCCATGAAATCGGGAAAGATGCATTTGGCAAGCCCGTGGAACGCCAAGTAAACAAGAGAATTTACTCCAGTGCAGGAGAACAGCAATGAAGACGAATTGGCCCGCCTTTCGGTGTGGCTTCCTGATCCTCTCGAGCGCAGTAATGGGCGCAAGCCCGATGCTGGCTCAGACGCAGGAGCCGGCCGGCGCGACCGCGGCATCCGCGGTGATCTCGAGCGTGGCGATAACGCAAGCGCCGCAACACGCCAGTGTGCGAGTGGAAGGTGAAGGGCGGCTCGACGTCCGTGCCTCGCGCATGCAGAATCCCGAACGGTTGGTGCTGGATTTCTCCGGCGCACGACTGGCCGTGGATAAGACGGTCATCCCTGGCGTTTCGGAGCCCGTCCGCGACGTGCGTCTCGGACAGTATCGGCCGAACGTTGCCCGGGTCGTCGTCGATCTGACCGGTGTGTCTCCCTATCAGATTTCGCATGACGGAACGGCGGTCGTGGTGCTCTTTGACGCGCAGCCGGAAGCTCCGAGTGCGCCAGTTTCGAATCCACAGACCGTGACTTCAGAGCAAGAGCCGAAGTCGCACGCTGGATTTGAATACAGCGCAGCGGCACCGCGTAGCAGTCCCCGGCCATCGAATTCCTTGCAGATTCCTGCTCCTCGCTTCGCGTTGCCCGGCGAACTGACCCAGCCCTCACTCACCCTCGCTTCTTTCCACGGGTCGAATGAGCCAGCGCGTCCGGCAACAGCGCAAGATGCGGCGCAGCAAGCTGCCCAAGCGTCGAATGCTGCTGCTAATAAACTGGCGGCATCCTCGGCACAGGCACAGCAATCGCAAGCGTCAGCGCCTCCCGCAGCGGTAGGCAGGTACACAGGAGAGCCGATCTCAGTGAACCTGAAGGACGTTGATCTGCGCGACTTTTTCCGGTTGATCCACGAGATCAGCGGGTTGAACGTCGTGCTAGACCCGGCGGTCAAAGGGACTCTGACGATTGTTCTTGATGAAGTGCCGTGGGATCAGGCTCTGGACATCGTTCTCCAGAACAACGGCCTCGACAAGCAACTCAACGGAAACGTATTGCGCATCGCTACTCGCACGACGCTGAAGTCCGAAGCGGAGACTCAGCGCGACCTCGAAAAGGCGCAAGCGGAAGCCATTGCTCCCGTGACAGTAACGCGCGTGTTGAGCTATGCAAAAGCGACGACAATGCGCGATACGCTGAAGAAGTTCCTCAGCGCCCGCGGCGATATCCTTTCGGATGACCGGTCGAACCAACTCATCATTCGCGATATTCCTTCGGTCATTCCGACCATCGACAATCTTCTCCACCAACTCGACCGCAAGTCGCAGCAGGTGGAGATCGAGGCGCGCGTTATATCAGCCTCTCGCGCTTTCTCGCAGGACATCGGAACGGAACTTGGATTTGCCGGCACAACAACCGGCGGCCGTTCGGCATACGCAGGCGCTCCGCAGGTCGGCGCCAGCCCGATTGTGACGGGGTCTGGTCTTCCTCAGCCGCCAGTTATCGTTACCCCGACGGGAAGCTCCGGTGGGTCTAGCACCCCCGGTATTCCGCTAGCTACGAGCTTGGGAGCAGGAGTTCCTACGAGCGGCCTCTACTTCGGCCATCGTTCACCTAACTTTGCGATCGACTTTTTCATCACCGCGGCAGAAGCGAAAGGCGTTGGCAAACTGCTCTCCAAGCCACGCATCGTGACGCAGAACAACGAAAAGGCAGTTATCAAGCAAGGTGTGAAGCTGCCGATTCAGACGACGATCAACAACACGATTTCTGTGCAATTCATTGACGCCGTGTTGCAACTGGAAGTGACGCCGCAGATTACCATCGAAGGCACCATCTTCATGGACGTGCTCGTGGAAAATACCCAGATCGACCAAGGTATCCCGCGCGTACAAGGTATCCCGGCGCTGGATACACAGTCGGCTCAGACCAAGGTACTGGTTGCGGACGGCGGCACAGTCGTGATTGGCGGAATCATCGTCAACACGCAGAACGTCAACATCTCCGAGGTTCCACTCGTGGGCAGCTTGCCGCTGATTGGAAACCTTTTCAAACGGACAACCGTTTCCATCCAATCGCAGGAGTTGCTGTTCTTCCTCACACCCAGAATTATCCCTGGGTAATTCGGACCGAGAGATTTCGGGACGAGTGGTTGGGCAGGTTTAGTAAACGCGATTTGGTTTAGAATAGATAAAGGCCGTTCTCTTAGGCGTCTCTGCGAAGTCAAATCGCGGAAGCCGCCAAAAGCGGACGGCCTTTTTGTCTGCAGGCGCCCTTATGTGTTTGAGCCCCGAAGTTAACTGCAAGCTGCTCGAGGTGTCTCGCTTTTGGAGGGTGAAGTTCGCCGGCTGCGCTCATAGGTGGCGGTCTGCCCGGTAAGCTCCTGATCTCGCACGGCAAGCGCCGTTTAGCAATGTCAGCTGAGATGCCTGGCTAGAGCTTCCGCACCTACGAGAGGGGCTCTGTAGGTGTTTGCAGGCAGCTTTAAATGTAGCCGCCACATGTAGCCTTAGGCCCGAGAAGCCTCTATGGCCAACATCCAAAGACGCAATCCCAAGGGGTATCCAGGTGCGCCATCTGGGGATAGCAACGCACGAAGAAGACGGCTGCGGCGGTCAGTACAAGAAGGCTGATGCGTATGCCGAAGACACGAGCAGGCAAGCTGCGTAAAGCCACGGCGATGGCCACGCCAAGAATCATCACGCAGGGATAATAGTAGTAATAATAAAGACCGCGTTGCGGGGTAACTGCCCACTGCAGAAAATTCGCGGCAAAGAGTAACAGCACCAGCGCTTCGGGCAGCGCTATGGCCTTCCATAAGCGCCGCAGGCAGAATGCCAGCGCCAGCAGGCCAGTCCAGGCGACAACTGGATTGCCGACCAAATAAGACAAGGAACGCTGGGGATTCAAATTCAGTGGCCAAGACCACCAGGGAGAGATGAGGAATGGATTGATGTCTGTGGTCCGGTTGAAATGCCACATAAAAACATTGATCGCCGCCAGCTCGTGAAGGCTGAAAGGAATGTGGATGAGCCGGCATAGCGGCCAAAAGACGAAGCTGTAAGACGCAATGGGAAGAGCGAGTAAAGCAAGCAGCAGGAAGGGAATGCCTGCTTGCGAGACGTTCTGCGCGAAGGACAAAAGGGAAGGAGCTTTGATCGCAAGCCTGGAACGCGAAACCAACAGCAGGGCACTGGCGACCAGAATGTACACCGCGAGCGTATCTATGGCATTCCATTTACACGCGCCGGCAAGCCCCACCAACACTCCCGCCAGGCAAAAGACGAGTCTTCTCGTTCCGGCCTTCACAGGCAATACGAGTGCCGCACTGAAGGCAACCAGGCTCCACATCAGGAAAAACATCAGGAATACGTCCACCGTGGCAATGCGCGACATTACAAATAGAAAATTGTTAAAAAGAGCCAGCCCAGCCGCCAGGAAAGCCAAGTTTGTGTCCTGCAGCAGCAGGAAGGTCCAAAGATAGATTGCCGCAACGGTCAACGCGCCGCATACGGCCCCGGCGATTCGCCACCCAAAGGAGTTATCGCCGGCGGTCTTCATACCTATCGCCATGATGAGTTTGCCGAGGGGAGGTTTTGCGAGGGGAGGCGCATCAGGTTTTGGGTTTGGCACGCCCTGGATAAATGCCCTCGCTTCAGGGACAAAGTATGCCTCGTCAAAAAACATCGCCATGGGCCTGCCGAGACCCGGCAACAAAATCACCAGAGCGGCCAAAGTGAGAAGCGAAGCCGTCGCAAGCTGTCGACGGGTAATGTAAGCCCCAGGAGCGGTACTTTTGGACGAAGGTCCAACAGGGAGCACATCGGGAGATGGCGCGGTTCTACCGCTTGCCTCGGAAAAACTCGCAGCTGTTCTGGAGGTTGCGTCGCGTACTTTTCGGTCAGAAACCGACATGGAATCATCTTAGCTGGGACAAGCAAAACCGGCCCGTGCTGCTTGCTCATTTTGTGCATAATGAGCCACTGTAGTTCGCGCAACGCGAGGCGCGAACTCCGCGAATAGCGAGAATTACAGGTTAAACTAGAAGGGGAATTGGCGAGACTGCAGACTCTCTACTTCATTTATGAGCTCAGTGTTCAAAATTCGGCTAAAAGCTCTTAACCAATTGATTTCCGGCGCGAAGCTGGATGCACTGGTAATCACACATCCCGCGAACTGGTATTACTTGACTGGATTTACAGGCGAATCAGGCGTCCTCATTGTCGGTCATGGCCCGGCCACGCTGATAACCGACGGGAGATTCATCACGCAAGTGCGTCAAGAGACCGCTTCTGTTCGTTTGGTACAACAGAAGGGCTCCTTAATGGAGTCCACGGGCCGCCTGCTGCGAGAAAAAGGCATTAAACGGGTGGGATTCGACCCGGCACAAACTTCCGTAGCGCAACTAAATTTATTACGAAAGGCGGCGGGTTCCCTCACGAAATGGATCCCCGCGCCGGAGTTGGTCGCAACACTTCGAGCGCGAAAAGAGCCCTCTGAACTCGCCCGGATGCGCCAAGCCGCTATTCTGGCTGGCGACGCGCTCACCAGCGCGATCAAGCTGCTGAAGCCCGGAATCATGGAAAACGAGGTTGCCGCGGAGATCGAATACCAGATGAGGAAAGGCGGGGCCTCCGGTCCCGCGTTCGAGACCATCGTGGCTTTTGGCGAACGTTCTGCGTTACCTCATGCGCGTCCTACCGCCAAGCGATTGAGGAAAAATGAGTTGGTGGTACTAGACCTGGGTGCTATACTCGCGCACTATTGCAGCGACATCACGCGCACGGTGTACGTTGGCAGAGCTCCGGCGCGTGTGAAACAATGGTATAGGGCAGTCCTGGAAGCACAGACTGCGGCGATAGCGGCGGTAAGAGCAGGAGTCACCTGCGGGGATGTGGATGCTGCTGCGCGGCAGGTTCTAGCCGGTTACAAACTGGACCGGCTTTTCACGCATAGCACGGGGCACGGACTGGGACTGGAAGTACATGAGGATCCCCGGGTCGCGCGCGGGCAAAAGACAAGGCTGGAACCGGGATTTGTGGTTACGATTGAACCTGGGGTTTACATGGCAGGCTTCGGGGGAATTCGCATTGAAGATGACGTCGCCGTTCACACAGGGAATACCGAAGTACTGACCCGCATACCGCGGGATCTCATCGAGCTCTGACACAGGCATGAAACGAAAACAGCCCTCGAAAGCAGCAGAAAGCTCCTCCATCGCTAGTCCAGAAGTCCAGCAAATCGAGCAACTCCTCCGTTTCATGAGCGAGCACAACCTCGAGGAGTTTGAGTACTCGCGTGGAGACCTGAAGATAAGATTGAAGAAGCCGTCCGCGGGCGTGCCGATGTACTCGAGGTCGATGGGAGTGCCCGAGATTATTATTCCCGGGGCGGTTCCGGAGAGGCCAGCGGCAGCTTCCCCAAGTGCGCCTGCCGCTTCTGAACCACGAGCGACAGAGGAGCTACACTTGGTCAAGTCTCCAATCGTGGGGACGTATTACGAGGCACCAAGCCCAGGCGCCGAGGCTTTTGTGAAGATCGGCGCGCACGTCGAATCCGGGCAAACCCTTTGCATTGTCGAAGCCATGAAGCTGATGAATGAAATCGAGTCAGACGAAAGCGGTGAATTGATTCGCATTTTTGTCGAGAACGGTCAGCCTGTCGAGTACGGCCAGCCGCTCTACGGCATCCGTCCTAGCCGGAAGAGGTAGCCGGCGCCCGAAGCCATGTTCCAGAAAATCCTAGTAGCCAATCGCGGGGAAATCGCGCTGCGGGTCATCTGTGCCTGCAAAGAACTGGGGATCTCCACGGTTGCGGTGTACTCCGAAGCCGATCGGAATTCGCTGCATGTGCGCTTTGCGGATGAGGCCGTATGCATAGGCCCGCCGCGGAGCAGTGAAAGTTACCTCAACATTCCTCAAGTGATCAGCGCCGCGGAAATCACGAACGTAGATGCCATCCACCCGGGATACGGCTTTCTCTCGGAAAACGCTAACTTCGCGAAGGTCTGCGAAGCCTCGGAAATTACGTTCATAGGCCCGACTCCAGAAGTCATCGAAATGATGGGAGAAAAAGACCGTGCGCGCCGCGAAATGAAGGCGCTGGGCGTGGCCACGGTACCTGGCAGCGATGGCGTTATCGAAGGCGAAGAGCAACTCGCCAAAGAAGCCAAGAAGATTGGTTTTCCGCTCATCATCAAAGCTTCCGCGGGCGGCGGCGGCCGCGGGATGCGCGTTGTTCACAAGCAGGAAGAACTCCTGAACGCTTACGAGACGGCCCGTAGCGAAGCCCAGCAAGCCTTCGGCACGCCAGATGTCTATGCCGAGAAATTCATCGAGCATCCGCGGCACATCGAATTTCAAGTCCTGGGAGATCAGCACGGCAAGGTCATTCATTTGGGCGAGCGCGAGTGCAGCATTCAGCGCCGCCATCAGAAACTGGTGGAAGAATCTCCATCGCCGGTAATGGATCCCAAGCGCAGGAAAGATCTGGGCGCAAAGGTCGTGCGTGCGCTTGAAAAAGTCGGCTACACGAATGCCGGCACGGTCGAATTCCTGATGGACGAGGACGGCTCGATCTATTTTATCGAGATGAACGCGCGGATACAGGTCGAGCATCCGGTCACGGAGCTAGTAACTGGCGTGGACCTGATCAAGGCGCAGATTCGCATCGCCGCAGGCGAAGGACTGGATGACGCGGTAGGCGAGATGAATTTCTCCGGCCACGCCATCGAATGCCGGATCAATGCGGAAGATCCCGAGACATTTGTACCCTCGGCGGGACGCATCACCACGTTTCAGGCGCCTGGCGGCACCGGCGTTCGCGTGGATTCGGCGGCTTATGCCGATGCTGTGATTCCGCCCTACTATGATTCAATGATCGCGAAGTTGATCGTGAAGGGCCGCGACCGCGCTGAAGCCATCGGCCGGATGAAGCGCGCGCTGGAAATGTTCGTCATCGAAGGAATTAAGACTTCCATTCCTCTGCACCGCCGGATTCTGGCCGACGCGGATTTTGCCGCCGGCCGCTTTGACACTCACTTCATCGAAAGATTGCTCGGGACCAACGGAAAATAAGTTCGTATGCGCCTTGTCCTCCCCAGGCTGTATGTGATACTAGACGCAGCGTTGATTACTTCCTCCGAAATAGATTGTGCCCTGAGCTTGGCCGAAGCTGGAGTCCGTCTGCTCCAGTACAGGAACAAGTCCGCTCCGGCGCGGCAGTATCTCGAGTCGTCGCGCAAACTTGCCGAAGTCCTTCTCCCACAGGGAGTTTCGTTTCTTGTGAATGACCGCCCCGATGTTGCCTTCTTGGCAGGCGCGAGTGGCGTGCACGTTGGTCAGGATGATCTGGATGTCGAACAGGCGCGTCAGATCGTCGGTCGCGACAATTTAGTCGGGGTTTCGACTCACAATTTGCAGCAGTTTGAGCGCGCGGCGGGAAGCTCGGCGGATTACATTGCCCTCGGACCGATTTTCAGCACTTCAAGCAAAGCCAATCCCGACCCCGTGGTTGGTCTAGATCTTCTCCGCAAGGCGCGCGCGCTTACGGACAAGCCCGTTGTCGCTATCGGCGGAATCTCGCTGGAGCGGGCGGCTGCTGTCATCGAAGCGGGAGCAGACTCGGTGGCTGTGATCAGCGGAATTCTCGGTGCACCCGATCCGGCACAGCGCGCACGGCAATACATCGATACACTTGCATCCGCGAAGCATGCAGCGGCAGTCTGAGGAACATTCTGAATGTCTGATACCGCGCATCCTCTGTCACAAAGCACAGTGAAAAACGAAGCTGGCTTTGTGCGCGCTATCGGACTTTTCGACGGCACGATGATCGTCGTCGGGTCGATGATTGGCTCCGGCATTTTCATTGTCTCTGCGGCAATTGCGCGGCAAACCGGTTCTCCCGGCAATCTGATCCTGACGTGGGTGCTGACCGGGCTGCTGACCGTTTCCGCTGCCCTTGCTTACGGGGAATTGGCTGCGATGTTTCCGCACGCGGGCGGACAGTATATTTACCTGCGAGAGGCGTTTTCTCCACTGTGGGGATTTCTTTACGGCTGGACGCTCTTTCTAGTTATCCAGACGGGAACGATTGCCGCGGTGGCCGTCGGATTCGCGAGGTTTCTGGGCGTCGTCTTTCCCGCCATTTCGCCGGAAGCATGGATCATTCACCCGATCAATCTTGGATCGAGATACGCAATCAGCCTGAGCCTGCAGCAGCTTGTCGGCGTGCTGATGATCGTTTTGCTGACGTTTCTGAACACTCTTGGCGTACGGCTCGGAAAGTTGATTCAAAATATTTTCACCTCCGCGAAGACCTTGTCGCTGATCGGACTGATTCTCATTGGCATTTTCATCGGCCGCAACCACGCAGCCATTGCGGACAACTTTTCGCATTTTTGGACCATCCGCGGCGCGGAGCCCATCGAGCCGGGTGCGAATTTCTTGCGCGGCTGGATTCCGACGGTTACAGCCTCGAGCGGTTTTTTCGGCCTGCTTGTGGCGTTCGGCGTCGCACAAGTCGGTTCACTTTTTTCCGCGGACGCCTGGAACAACATCGGTTTTACCGCGGCGGAGGTTAAAAATCCGAAGCGCGATGTGGCGCTTTCGATGGCGTTCGGCACCATCATTGTCATAACGCTCTACTGTCTTGCAAATCTGGCGTACCTTCTCGTGCTGAACTTTTCGCAAATTCAGAATGCTCGTGACGACCGCGTGGCTACGGCAGCGCTGGACGCCGTCTTCGGCCAAAGCGGCGCAATCATCATGGCCATAGCCATCATCATCTCGACGTTTGGCTGCAACAACGGATTGATCCTTGCCGGTTCTCGCGTGAGCTATGCGATGGCCAAGGACGGGCTGTTTTTCCGTGCCACAGGCAAATTGAACTCCAAGGGCGTGCCGGGCGTGGCGCTTATCCTGCAAGGAATCTGGGTGGTGATTCTGATATTGCTGCGCACGCGCACACCGAGCGGCGGATACGGCAATCTCTACAACGATTTGCTGAATTACGTCGTTGCGTCTGTCTTGATTTTCTACGCGCTCACGATCGCCGGGATCTTCGTCCTGCGCAGAAAGCGTCCCGATGCCGAGCGGCCATACAAAGCATTCGGTTACCCGGTTTTGCCTGCGTTGTACGTGATTGCCGCTCTGGGGATTGTCCTGGTGCTCGTCCTTTACCAGACGCAGACCGCGGGTTGGGGCATCGGCATTGTGGCCGCGGGGATTCCCGTGTATTGGCTTCGCTCGATGTGGCTGAAGAAATCCTCTGTCTAAAAAGTGGAATTTAGTTGTAGTGGCGCAGCATGCTGCGCCCTACAATGTGCAAGTCCAATTTGGCCGCAAAGCGGTGGTAGACGAGAATCGGGCGCAAACCGCCTAAAGGAGGAGTTGCATGGGCAACCCCTTGTTCGCGACGAAGTCGATGACCACGCTGATGAAGGAAGCGGGAGACACCGGAGAGCACAGCCTTAAGCGCGCGCTCGGTCCGGTAAACTTGGTCACGCTGGGCATCGGAGCCATTATCGGCGCCGGCATCTTCGTTATGACCGGTTCTGCGGCTTCGCTTTATGCCGGACCTTCCATCATGCTGTCGTACGTTCTCGCGGGAATCGGCTGCGTCTTCGCCGGACTCTGTTACGCGGAATTTGCGTCGATGATTCCGATTGCCGGTTCTGCGTATACGTACGGCTACGCCACTCTCGGCGAAATCGTCGCCTGGATCATCGGCTGGGATTTAATTTTGGAGTACGCGTTTGGCGCCGCAACAGTGGCCAGCGGTTGGAGCAGCACGCTCGTGGCTTTCCTGCAGGATTATGGCATCAGCTTGCCGCCGCAAATTTGCGATGTGCCGGGAGCGAAGTGGGTGCTTTACAACGGGCACTGGACGCCGCTCAATACGCTATCGATGAGCATGGACCAAGTGGCGGGCCTGCCAATGGTGACGGCGAAATTTAACCTGATTGCTTTCCTCGCGATGCTCGCGGTTACCGTGCTGCTGATTATCGGAATCAAGGAGTCGGCGAACTTCAACACGGGCGTGGTTTTCGTGAAACTGGTCGCGGTTTTCGTTTTTATCGCCGTGGCTGGCGCGTTTGTTCTGAAGAATCCAGGCATTGCGCACGCCAACTGGAAAGTTTTTATTCCGCCCAACGCTGGGTCCTTCGGGGCGTTCGGGTGGTCGGGCATATTACGCGGCGCGGGGGTCGTTTTCTTCGCGTACATCGGATTCGATGCGGTGTCGACCGCGGCGCAAGAGGCAAAAAATCCGCAGCGGGACATGCCCATCGGCATCCTTGGATCGCTGATTGTTTGTACGATTTTGTACCTGCTCGTTTCCGGTTTGCTGACGGCCACCGTGCATTACTCGCGGCTGAACGTTGGCGCTCCCGTTTCGCTGGCGATGCGTGAGACCGGTGTTCGGTGGGGAAGCTACGTGGTCAACGCTGGAGCACTGGCGGGGTTGAGCACGGTGATGCTGGTGATGATGCTCGGGCAGTCGCGCGTGTTTTACTCGATGGCCAACGACGGTTTGCTGTGGAAGTGGGCCGGCGACATTCATCCGCGCTTCCGTACGCCGTGGAAGTCGACGGCAATCGTTGGGATTTGCGTGGCGTTTGTGGGCGCACTGGTGCCGATTGGCGACCTTGGCCAGTTGGTGAGCATCGGCACCTTGCTGGCATTTGTCATCGTATGCGCGGGCGTGTGGATCCTTCGCGTTAGGCGGCCGGAACTCGTACGGCCGTTTAGAACTCCGCTGGTTCCACTGGTGCCCATCCTAGGCATGATTGTTTCGCTCGGATTGATGGCGGGGCTCAAAGCTGTCACGTGGATACGACTGGTCGTGTGGCTCGTCATCGGCATGGTGATTTATTTCACGTACAGCGTGAAACACAGCAAGGTGCGCAACTCGACGAGCTAAGGAAACTGGGTTGCCCCCACTCGCAGCGGTTCTTCAGGTACAGTAGTATTTCTATCGACGCCCGATGACTGCTCTGTCTGCGAACCTGCGTAACGTGTGGCGCCTTCTCTCGCGAATTGACCTTTTCGCGATTGGGCTCATTCTTGGCGGGGCGACTTGCGCCCTTCTCGACCTCAGCGGCGGACTTGCCAGCTTCCTAAAGTTTTTTGCAATCATTGCGGTGGTTTACACACTGTTTCGCCTGGCGGGCTGGTGGCGGACGCGTCTGCTCTGGAGCCTGCGCAACCGGTTGATCGTCGCGTACCTTTTCATCGCCGTCGTTCCCATCCTCCTAATCCTGACGCTCGTGGTCCTCGCCGGCCAGATCCTGTATTCGCAGCTCGGGGCCTACCTGCTCTACGACGACATCCACCAGCGTATCGCCATGATGGCCGACGTCACCGATCACATTGCTGCCGCGCATGGAACTCTGCAGAAAGGAATTTCAGAAGAAGAATCGGAGCGTGTACTAGCCGCGCAGTCCCACATGGTGCACGACCAGGAACTCCCCGGATTGAGCATCGAATTCTCCAATGATCCGTCCTTGTTACGAAAAGTTGCCGGTGCGGGAAAGACTTCGTTCGCTGGGCTCGTCGAAGAAACCGATACGCTTTACTTAATGAGCATCCGGGAGATGCCAGAACCCCATGGTGTCCGCGTAGCGACTCTGCGAGTCCCCGTTTCTCCAGAATTTCTAGCTACGATTGCACCGGATCTTGGGGCGATTCAATTGAACCTCACGCGGCGCTTCGAGGGTGGCACGCGCCAGGGAATTCTCTACACTTCGGGCGACACACAATACGAAACTACCCGGCGAATTCCAGCGCGGAACAGGGTGCTTCACCCCGCATCTCATTGGATTGACCCGTCCATCACCGGGTTCTCCCGCCTTGATGCTGTGTACGTAGGGGCTGGCGGAATATTCGATCCCCGGCGGCCGGTTCTGGTCACCTTCAATGCGCGCCCCTCGCGTTTGAACGGAAGAATATTTGCGTCGCTCGGGGAGCTAAGCGGTTCCTACGCAATAGGTTTTATTGTCATAAGCATTGGTTTTCTGTTGATTGAGATTGCCGCGTTGGCTACCGGAATCGTGATGACGCGGCGCATCACCAAGGCGGTCAGCGATCTCCATCTGGCGACGAAATACGTGAAGAACCAGGATTGGACGCATCGCGTGCGAATCGAGCGCAGGGACCAGCTTGGAGACCTGGGCGAATCGTTTAATGACATGACGGGCTCGATGAGTGGATTGCTGGAAGAATCCAAAAAACGGCAGCGCCTGGAAAATGAGCTTTCCATCGCGAGCGAAGTGCAGAATCAGCTTTTTCCACAGAAGATGCCGTCGGTTGGCGGAGTCGAGCTCGAAGCAATTTGCAAGGCCGCGCGTACGGTAAGCGGCGATTACTATGATTTCATTCAGCTGAGCCCCACGCATCTGGCTATCGCATTGGCGGATATTTCGGGGAAGGGAATTTCAGCCGCGCTCTTGATGGCCAGTTTGCAGGCGGCGCTGCGCAGCCAGCTTCTGGCCGCCGGCAGCGAACAGATGAGCACGGCCGAACTGGTCGCGCGCCTGAACATGCACATGGTGCGAAATACCGCCGACGATAGGTTCGCGACATTTTTTATCGCTGTGTACGACAGTTCGACCCGCACGCTGCGTTACACGAATGCGGGGCATTTGCCGGGGTTTCTGATTTCCAACGGTACGTCGAAGCATCTGGACAAGGGTGGCATGGTTCTTGGTGTCGTGGAAGATTACGTGTATGAAGAAGGCACCGTGAAAGTTCCTCCGAACGCGCTGCTTGTGCAATACAGTGACGGATTGGTTGAACCAGAAAATGTGTACGGAGAGGAATTCGGTATCCGTCGATTGCAGGAAGCGGCGATTCGAGTGCAAAGCTCCACACCTGGGGTGGTGGGACAATCGTTGATGTTGGCCGCGGAAGAGTGGGCGGGCACGCCGGAACAGGCGGACGATATGACGGTGATTGTGGCGCGGCTCCGTTAGGTGCTGAGAGCGCGGAATACAGTTAGACAACGCTCACAGGGGCTGCGGTAGTGGGGGTTTCGCGAGTGGGCTATACTGAAAAGCTTTCTATAGTTGTGGCCGAGGGGAAGAATGTCGCTGGTTAATCGCGTGGCGCTAATTACTGGAGGAAGCCGGGGAATTGGGCGGGGCATTGCCGTCCGTCTGGCGCAAGAGGGCGCGCGTATCGCCATTTCCTATCGCTCGAACAAGACGGCTGCGCAGCAGGCACTGCGGCAACTTCAAGCGAGCGGAGCCGATTGCGTGGCGGTGGAAACAGATGTCACCGATGCGGCGAAGGCGGAGCAGTTGGTCACTACTGTCGCTGACCGCTATGGCCGGATCGATATTCTCGTCAACAACGTGGGTGGGTTTCGGTGGGGTACTCTCGCGGAGTCTTCGCTGGAAGATTGGGAAGGCATATTTACTTCGAATTTATCGAGCGTTCTTTATGTCAGCCGGGCCACGTTGCCTCACATGCGGAAAGGACGCTGGGGCCGAATCGTAAACCTCGGCGCGGTAGGAGCGGAACGTGCTTTTGGCCAAGCAAAAATTTCTGCCTATGCCGCAGCAAAGGCGGCGGTCGTAGCGCTTTCGCGTTCGCTGGCTCTTGAAGAAGCGAAGAACGGTATAACCGTGAATGTTGTGAATCCATCCAGCATTGATGAAAAAGAGCTGACGCTGAGCGAAGCGCGGCGCATTCGCGACGCGAGATTTCCGATTGGTCGTCCCCCGACGGTAGAAGACGTGGCAGCCGCAGTTACATTCTTTGTGTCGGACGAAGCCGAATATGTGACAGGCCAAGTTGTAAATGTTAGCGGCGGATGGATGCTCTGACATGGTTGCCGGCGAAAGCGTCCCTGTGATCCGCGGTTGAATTTTCTTCTATGAAAGCCCTTACCGCAGTTGAGATGCGCGAAGTAGACCGCCTTACGACTGAGCTATTTGCTATTCCCAGTTCACAATTAATGGAAAACGCCGGACGGGCCGCCGCGAACGCCGTCTTGTTGCGGATTGCAGGCCGCGGTGAAAAAGATAAGACGCGTGTGACTGTCCTGTGCGGCAAGGGGAACAACGGAGGGGATGGATTTGTCGTTGCGCGCCATTTGAAGGACCAGAAATTGGCAACGAGCGTTGTTCTTTTCGCGAAAAAGGAGGACGTTCGCGGAGACGCCGAGAAAAATCTAAAGAGATGGCTGGAAGCCGGCGGAGAAATTGAGATTGTGGAAGGAGAGCCGGATTGGGAGCGGGCTTGGCGTTTAGTGCGTGAGTCGCACGTGATCGTGGACGCGATGCTCGGAACGGGGCTGAAAGGGGCCGCGAGCGGCGCAATCGCGAAGGCCATCGCGGGCGTGAACGAGAAATCGCACAAGGCGACGGGAAGCTGGCCCGCGCTGATCCTGGCGGTCGATACGCCTTCGGGACTGCCTTCCGACGGAGAAGCTCCGGAAGGGCCTGTTCTAGCGGCTCACTGGACGACCACGTTTACCACGCCGAAACCCGGACAGTTGACGGGGCCGGGAGCGGAAGCGTGCGGGACACTGCAAGTGGCCAGCATTGGCTCGCCGGGGAAACTGGTTGAAGCAACCGGGAAGGGCACAGTTCGCTGGGCGGGCCCGGACGAGTTTGCACAAATGCCGCTGGTGCGGGCAGCGGATTCGCACAAGGGAACTTTCGGGCATGCCGTGATTGTGGCCGGCTCGCGCGGAAAATCTGGAGCGGCCGTGCTTGCGGGGTATGCGTGTTTGCGCGCAGGCGCGGGATTGACGACGGTTGCGACGCCGGACGAGATACAGCCGGTGCTGGCTGGGGCATTTGCGGAGTACATGACAGAGCCGCTGCTCTCGACCAAGACGGGCGGGATCGCGGCCGCGAACGCTTCGTCGGGACGAATGACGAAGCTGCTTGAAGACAAGGCGGCGGTGGCGATTGGACCGGGGATTGGGACGCATGTGGAAACTCGCATGGTAGTTCAACAGTTGGTGCGCGAAGCTACGCTCCCAATTATTTTGGATGCGGATGGGTTGAATTGTTTTGACGGTGAGACAGCTAAGCTGGGGCAACGAAAAACACAATTTCTGGCAGTCACGCCGCATCCCGGAGAAATGGCTCGGCTTCTGGGCGTGAAAAACTCCGACGTTCAAAAGGATCGCCTGAAGGCGGCAGCCGACGCGGCCAAAAAGTGGAAGGCTCACGTTATTTTGAAGGGCTACCACACGATACTTGCCGCGCCGGATGGACGCGTTTTTGTAAATACAACTGGTGGACCGAGCCTGGCGAAGGGCGGTACGGGAGACGTACTGACGGGAGTGCTTGCGGCGCTGACAGCGCAATTTGGCACGGAGGACTGGCTGCGCGTCCTGGCGCTGGGAGTTTTCCTGCACGGAATGGCCGGAGACATTCTCTCGCGGGAGGAAGATCCCTCCGGCGTTCTGGCACATCAGGTCGCAGAGACAATTCCGGAAGCGCGGGAGTGGCTGCTGAAGGAGATTCAGTTCGGTGGCTGAGGAGATTGTCACGCGTTCATCCGACGAAACAACGGCGTGGGGTCGGGAATTTGCGAAACGGCTGACGGCGCCGGTTCTTGTTTTGTTGACGGGCGATCTGGGCAGTGGGAAGACTACGCTGACGAAAGGAATCGTCGCTGGGTTAGGAGCTGCGAGCGAAGACGAAGTCACGAGTCCCACGTTTACGCTAGTTCACGTCTACGGAAAAGAGGCAAAGGTTTATCACGCCGATTTGTACCGCATCGAGAGCTTCCATGATTTTGAGACACTGGGTCTAGAAGATGTATTTGCCAAGCCTGCTGTCGTAATTCTGGAATGGTCGGAACGTTTTCCACTACAGTCACCTTGGCCACAGGTTCGCATTCGACTGGAACACCAGGGCGGAGACTCACGGCGAATTTCAGTCAGCTAATTCCATTCATCACTTTCCAAGCTCGTTAAACCTGTTCGGCAGGTCTGTTCCCAACCGTGCACCTGTCCTCCGTTCTCTAACCCCTGTGTTTCTCTGCGATTGCCGCGTGGTCCTTACTATCTCGTTACGGAAGCGGGCAGTTCTGTTGCGGTGACTGGTACGCGCTGCTAGCTTTGTAGAAGCCCCTTCGGGCGGAGTGTGCATGGCGGAAGAGACTCTCACACTAAGCGTGACAGAAGCAGCTCGGATCGAGCTTAAGAGCTATAACGTCACGATCCCCATGGGGTCGTTGTCGATCGGGGTGGACAATATCCACCACGATGTTTTCCTTAGCCCTAAGTTCGTTCAGGCGGCGCGCGACTATTTGTTTGACTTGATTCGCCAGAGCACCAGCGCCACGTATTTCTCCGGTATCGAGCTGCGCAACACCAAAAGCCTCGACAATACGGCTTTCCGCAAGCTGCTGACTGACCTGTTGCAGAGTGCGCTGACCCAAGCCAAGTATTACAAAAATATTGAGATCGACCTGGTTTTTCGTTTGGGTCTGCTGAAATTCATCACGCAGGAATTGACCAATCAATTCGCGAACCTGATTCTGGAAGGGAAGGAATGGGTCCGCCAGCGCGGCGAATATTTCGAGCGCAGCCAGCAAGCGCACGTGATTAAGGCGCGCCTCTCGGAGCTGCAATCGGCGCGGCGAAAAGTGATTCGCGGCGTGGGGCAGCAAGTGGCGCAGATGCTTGCGGACGTCGAGGACGGCGTCATCGCCAAAACGCGAAAGGCTCTATTTGGCGAGGATTTTGCACCGCTTTATGAACTGCTGAAAAACCGGCTTATCTTTCTCGACGGCGGAAAAGACGACGTCTTCTTTTTGGAGCACTACGTCCTACTGGGGAATTATGCCCGCGACCCTGACCGCTTCGAAGCCATGGATGCGCTCTTCCAGGAATTTATTTGCGAGGCGGGACTCACGATTGGCCAGGACCCTGCGTTCACCGAAGCGAATCAGGCGCACAATGCATTGCTCGAGCAAGCGACTGCGATGCGGGCTGAAATCGCAAGCCTTGAAGAGCAACGAGAAAATGTCCGAAAGAAGATGGATCGCGGGGAAAGTTTCTTCAATAAATTTCTGACTTCCGCCGATCCTTCGGATTTGAAAGCCTCGCTGAGCGACATCGAGATGCGTCTGAAGCACCAGGAAGTGAAACTCGAGGAGTTTGGCCCTGAGATCGACGCCGCGAAGCAGAAGCTCGACTTCTTTAACAAGGATTACAAAGGGCGGCTCGGGGATTACCTGAATGATCCGGGGAACGCCAAGCGCCTCTTCGATGCTTCCGCAGGGGATACCGAAACGACAGAGAAGGGGCGGCTGCTAGCGCAACTCGTCGATCGTTTGGAGCAGCATGATGTGCTCTTTCACGTGCTGGCGAGCTACGAAATTCGGCCGATTGCCAAGGACTATTGCCCTCCGGTGCACTTGCAGCAACTCCGCAAGGCGCTCGTCTCGAAAGAGGAGATGAAACAAGTTGAGCAGGTGCTAAAGCACGTTCCAGCCAAACAGCTTTCGTTGAAACCGATCGAAGAGCTTTCACGAAAGATTCGGAAATATTCGCGGGAGGAAATGCAGGGGCTGGTGCTGCGTTTCGCTACGGATTTCCTGCGACTACGCCGAGATTTGCGCGATGCGGAACATTTGACTACGTGCATGGAACGCGTTCATTTGGTGACGACCGAGCAAGCGCGCGAACTCTCCCGGCTGAATAACAAACTTTATGAATGCGTGCTGCAGGAAGAAGCAAAGACGCAAGAGGATCAAGTCGTCTCCCACGTGATCATCAAAGCGGATGTTCGCGGTTCGACCAAGATGACGCAAGACCTGCTATCGCGTGGTTTGAGCCCCGCTTCGCACTTCAGCTTGAACCTGCACGAACCGGTGAAGAAGCTGCTGGATCGCTTCGGCGCAAAGAAAGTGTTCATCGAAGGCGATGCGGTGATTTTGGCGATCTTTGAAACGGAATCGACGCGCACGTATGCGCGGTCCGTTGCGAAAGCCTGCATTTTGTCGCGCCAGATCCTTTCGGTGTGCAACTCCTACAATGATCGGGCAGCCGCAAGCGATCTTCCGGCGCTCGAACTTGGCCTGGGTGTGGCGTTTCAAGGGTCCGCGCCGACGTATTGGACCGACGGCGACTCGAAGATCATGATCTCCAAGGCGCTGAATCTTTCCGACCGCCTTTCCGGCTGCGCGAAACTCGCCAAGCGTATGCTTTCCGGGCAGAAGTCTCACTTTTGCGTTTACCAATTCCTGACGGCGATGGAAGGCGCGTCGGCGGAAGAGCTGGACGAGTTCCTCGTGCGCTATAACTTGAACGGCATCGAGCTGAACGAAGAAGGCTTTCAAAAGTTGTCCGAAGAGATTTCGCTCGACTCCGTGGAAACAAAATTGGAAATGCCCTGGGGCAAAGAAAACGTTTTGCTGCACTATGGCGAAGTGCCCATGGGAGAGTCGGTGGAGTTGCTCGTTCTGCGCAAGAGTCTGGCGCGCGAGCTTCTTCCTGACGGCAAAATCGGCGCGGCATCCTCTCACCCCTACTACGAAGTGTGCACCAGCCCTAAGCTCTACGACCTGGTTGCGGCGCTGATCCGCACGAAGGCCCACGCTGGAACAATTGAAACTGTCCGCGCCTAACCCCTATACTTCGTATGGAAGCGAAAGGGGTCCGGTGATCCTCCCGGCCTTCAAAGCCGGCGATTCGGTCCTTCGCGGGTCGAATGGTGGGTTCGACTCCCACACGCTTCCGCCATATCCTATTTCTTCTCAGACACTTGACCTCTGCGCAAGGGAACACGAGGGAACAGCGCTACCCCCCCATGTTCCTGTTGGCAGCAAAAGCCGAACCAACTTGCTGTTCGCTTTTCGCAGACGTTCCGGCACAGCCCTCGTGTAGATGTTCATCGTCGTGCGGATGTCCGCATGACGGAGTAGTTCCTGCTGTACCTTAACGTCCGTGCCGTGCTCGTTGAGCAGAGTCGAATACGTGTGCCGAAATGCGTGCCAACCAAGTCTCCCAACTCCGACCTTTTCTCCCGCGCGCAGCAGCCAGCGACGTTGTGCGCTCCAAGGGTGCGAGGGCATTCCCGTTCGTTTACTAGTGAACACCCATTCGCTTTCTTGAAGAGAGGGAGGGAGCCTCCGCCGATATTCCCGCAAAAGTTTCTCTAAAGCGAGAGCAACCGGCATGGGCCTCCTTGAGTACTCTGTCTTGGGTTCGCCAACGTGGCCAAATACCCAGGACCGCCGAATCTGGACTTGGCGTGTCTCCCAATCGAAGTCACGCCATTGCAATCCGAGAACCTCACTGATCCGTAGCCCCAGACACCCAGCCACAACGCACATCGTGCGATAGGGCTCCGGGATGTGTTCGAGAACCTGTCGAAACTGGTTAATCGTCAGCACAACTGACTGGCGCACACGCTTCGAAACATCTTTTACTCGCACGGATTGCGGCTTGGTCAGGCCTAAGTGAGCAGGCGGCAAAGAAGAAATTCGAGTATGGATTGGAGAAAACGAGGCAACGGACTCTACGATTGCTAAGGGCGGGAAAGACCAAAAAGCCTGCCTAACGGTCGCGAGTTTTTATGCTGTCGGTGTAGTGGACTACAGTCTCCTGAATGGAGGAACTTCTGAGCACGATGGGATATTCCGAGAGTGATGAAGAGCGGTTTTTGAACGTGCTGGGTCGAGGTCTGCGCGAGGAATTTCCGAATCCCACGCGCTCGGGGTGCCCGCCCTCCCACGTTCTTAAAAGAATTGTGGATCACGAGATGCCGCTCTCTGAGGCGGAGAACTGGCTCGATCACTTAACTTCCTGCAGTCCCTGCTACGCAGACTTTTGTGAATTCCAGGCTGCCCATCGAAGCTAAAACACGCGCGCAGCCCGAGGTGACGGACACACCCGATGCATATCGAGCTTAGTGTTGCGTCGGCCCATTGAGGCCGCCCGACAATTCAGGGCCTAAGTCTAATCGCTTAGATTAGGCAGTTGTGGGACTAATCTCCGAGGGTCAATTGCTAGGTGGTGGCGGCGGCTGCTGTTCCAACTGTTTCAGTTTTTTCTCCAATAGCATCTCTTTTTCCTGATTGCTCAATTTGGGAAACAGGAACGAGATTTGCAAACGCATGGTCCAAGCAGGAGTTCCAACGGGGTGCACTCCGTTGCCATAAAACTGCCCGGTTAGCTGCACAGGCTGGTTTCCGAGTTTCATAATTCTTCCTATGCCGCCGCCATACGGCACCGTCCAAGTATTTCCATTCGACGCTTCCCAGTTCGCTGTCAAAGTAGGTTGCCAGGTGAGGTACCAGCCCTTCTTCAAGTTGTAGTTAATGAAGTATTGCAGCAGGAACTGATTAACATCGGGACGGCTGCCCCCACCCGCGATTGACCAAACATTGTTAGCCAGCACACCCAGTGTCCAGTGACCTGGCTGTGTCAGCAGTACGATCGATGGGCCAATACCCAATTTCCCCTGTCCCAGAAACGTATTTGTCGCCGTAGGCAACTGAAGGATTGGTCCCACGCCCCAGATCAGTTTTCCCGGCTTCTTCGGTGAAATAAAAAACGTAGGCGTCATGTCTCCCAAACCGTACTCGCCCGTTTCGGGAGCTCCCGGAGCGTTCGGGACCGGTTGATACACGATTGGCATAATCCAACGCACGAGAAGGTTCCAGTCCTTCGCAATGCTAATGGGAATCACTGGTTGAATGTTCAATACATTCTGATTTCGGTAGCCGGGATTGACACCAAAATTGGTATTGTCCTGCACCGGCACGCTGATCAGACTTGCCACTGGATTCTGCGTCGCCTTCTGCAGGGCCTCCGCTGCTTCAGCAGTGCCCGCTTCCGCTTCGTCGCCGCTCGGCTTTGCTTTCTCTTTTGTTTGCGCTGAACTCGCCGCAGACTGCGAAGTTGTACTTGATTGATCCTGCGACCGCGTTACGGGAGCGAACGCCAACATTAGGAGGCAAGAGATCACTGTATTCTTGGATTGTTTATTCACGTTGTTCTCCGTTCAAGAAAATGGGCAACAGACAGGACGTTCAGTTCACTTTCTCAATGTCCGGCATCTTCCAACTTTTGTCCTCGTCGCAACGGAACGTAGACATGCTCATAGCGATAGCTATAGTCCTGGCTTTAGCTACCGCGACAGCGACAGCGACAGCGACAGCGACAGCGATAGTGATGCTCAGATCAAAACAATGTAACTGTCAAAACTAACATTGCGAGATATTCGGCCAAGGGCACAAACATTAGAGCTTTACCGCGCAAATGGATTGAACTATCTGAAGGCAAAATAATTCGCAGATTGGAAAATTGGCCAACGATTGAAATGCCTTTGACTCAAATCGGATCACTATACGAATGCATAAGTCAGCTAATTATAAGGAGTGATGAACCCGCGAGACGGATCGTCGTGCCATTAGCGACGAACGGAATAGCGGGTTGGAGAACGTTAATTGTTAGAGGAACTAATACTCGTCCGACGCCCGGCGACCGCGTTGATCGGGGATGCGGATTTAGCTCCGAGCGGCCCGTCATTCGCCCGGAATGAGCTCGGTTGACGACCCCATTAGAGGTAAACCTACGCGGCGAAGCAGATCCTCGAAGTGCGGGTCGTCACGCAAGGTGTCCATGCTGGGATCCATATGAAGATAGATCAGCCAGTGGGATTTCTCTTCGAAGGCCCTCTCCAGGTATTCAAAAGCGCGGGCGTTTTCTCCGATACCGATGTGGATTCCCGCCAGGAAGTAAGGGGCAACATATTTTTGCTTTGCTAGTGTCGTCAGGCTCTCAAGGGTCTCCAGCGCATCCTTGGTTCTATTAGCGGTTCCGTAAGTATGGGCGAGCGCGGCGCGCATCAAGGGGCTGCGGCCTGAAAGAGCCACTCCGTTTTCGCCCTCGGTGATGGCCATTTCGTAACGCTCCGTTTTCCTATAGGCGAGCCCCAGAATCCAATGCGTGACAGGATAGCTCGGCTCCAACTCGACGGTTCTCCGAAGCTGCTCGATGGCATCTTCGTATCGACGCCCCATGTAAAGGGACCAGCCAACGGCCACATTGATAATCAGGGAGAGTGGATCTAGCTCCTGGCTGCGCTTTATTCTAGCTATGGCCTCGTCGTGTCGCCCCATAGTCATCAGATACTCCGCATACCAATGACTCGCCGTTGGGTAAGCAGGACAAAGTTCGAGACTGCGCTTGAATTCTGTCTCAGCCTCTAGCCAGTGCCAATCGTGTAACCATAGCGGAGCAGCTAGAGATGTGCGCGCCTCCGCGAGATTCTCATCGAAACGCAGGGCCTTGATTGCCGCTGCCTTCGCTTTAGGAAAGGCGTCTTTTGCTGGCAGATAGCTGTTCCATCCGAGGAGAACGTAGGAATCGGCCAATCCAGAGTACGCTAGGGCGTAGCTAGGGTCCTTCTCGGCAGCTTGTTGAAAGTACTCGATGCCTTTGTGAAATCCTTCCTCAGTCCACTTGTTCCAATGATAGCGGCCTTTCAGGTACAGGTGATACGCCTCGGCATTTTCCGTGTGACGCCTGGCTAACCGCTTCTTCTCAGCAGGCGTCAGATGCAGCCGCAGTTTTCCGGAAATTTCGTTGGAAATTTCCTCTTGGATGACAAAGATGTCTCCTGGCTTGCGATTGTACTGCGCACCCCACAGTTGAGAGCCTGTCGCTACATCCACCAATTCGGTTCGGATAATCAAAGAGCCGCTTCGCTGTGCTATTGATCCTGTGAGGACGGTCCGCACCTGGAGTTCGCGGCCAATCATTTGAGCGTTAATTTCCTGGCCCTTATATCGAAATACCGTGCTTTGCGCCATCACTCGCAGCTTCGGTAGCGTGGCCAGGACATTGATGAGGCATCCAGTGATTCCGTCGCTGAGGAATTCGTTGTCCGGATCGTTGCTCGTGTTCATGAAGGGCAAAACGGCAAGTGAGTTAGTGCTCTTGGGAGTTCTTTGTTGATGAAGCGCGCCGTCGGCCAGGAACGCACGTCCAGACTCCATGTCTCGCTTTAGCCGCTGCAAATCAGCTCGCAAGGCGACGGCGGTTTGGTAACGCAGAGCGCGCTCTTTTGCAAGTGCTTTGTTGATGATGCGATCAAACTCCGCTGGCAATCTCGGGTTTAACTGCAGTGGGGAAGCCACAGGATTGTTTAGGATTGACTCGAAGACAATCCAGGAATTATTCCCAGTAAATGCGCGTCGACCGGTAGCTAGCTCGTACATAACTGCTCCAAACGAGAAAAGGTCGGTGCGCGAGTCCAACTCTTCGCCACGGACCTGCTCTGGGGACATGTAGGCGACCGTACCCAACGGCGTTCCTGGGGTCGTCAGGCATTCGCGTTCTCTCGGAAGTCTTGTCAGGGTGGTGACGCTGGCGAAAGATTCCTCTTTAGGTGCAATCTTGGCCAAGCCAAAATCTAGAACCTTGGCATGGCTTTTCCGGGTGACGAATATGTTTGCAGGCTTGATATCGCGGTGAATGATGCCTTGAGCATGAGCGGCATCCAGTGCATCCAGGACCTCGATAAAAATATCCAGAAGACGGTCCACTTCGAGCGGACTATCAGAACTATGACCTAGCGTGTCGCCGTCCAGATGCTCCATGGCAATGAAGATACTGCCGTCCTCTGCGCCAATATCATAAACGGTGCAGATGTTGGGGTGATTCAGAGCAGAAGCGGCTCGGGCTTCACGCTGAAAACGCTCCAAGGCCTCGGGGCTTTCTGCTACGTTATCGGACAGAAATTTCAGTGCGACAAAACGGTGCAAGCGTGTATCCTCGGCCTTGTAGACCACACCCATTCCGCCGCCGCCGAGTTTTTCCAGCATCCGATAATGTGAAATCGTTTGACCGGTCCTGAAACTTGATTGGGTCACGTTTCATGGTGAGCCGAAGTCAAGCGCCCGCCTATTGGTAAAACTGCCGAGTGTGCCGGGAGAGCCAAAGTTGCGAACCTCTAGTCCAAGCCCTGGTAAGTCGTGCCAGCTCAATCGGCCGATGCAACACTATCTGTTCTGTTGATCCGGCAATGCTTCCTCTAGAGATCCGACCTGTCGGGATGTATTCAATTAGAACCTAGCCAGGGTAGTTCTCCGTTTGATTCAACGCCCCGAACGATTTTAGCCTTTGAACCCGCGCCAAGTAGACTTCGAGCTTTGTGTTGCGTCGACCCATTGAGACCGCCCGCATTACCGGACACCCTCAGAAATGAACTTTGAGGGTGAACTGTGCGGAGCGCGGGCCGCCAACGGCGTACAGCGCGTTCTGCCCGTTTGGAAGGCCTTCGCCTGCATCGACGTTCGTCGTAGCTCCTGGGCATACCTGGCCGAAAGTTGAAGATTCTCCGAAGCGGTTGGAGTAGTTGGAATCCGGATTACACAGCGACCCGGAGATTCCAAACATCGGATGGTTGAACACGTTGAAGTACTCTACACGCACATCGAGTTTGACACGTTCGGTTAAGCTAAACTGACGGCGAACCGCGAGATCGGTCTGGTTGATTGAGTAGGGGCTGCGCAGCCCGTTCCTGGGGAAGTCTCCCGTCATCCCAGCGGGTGGTGACGAAAACGCCGCCGGATTCAACGTCCTGCCTGCCGGTTGCGTCGGATCAGGGATCCAGTAGGGTTGACCAGGCACGATATCAGCCTGAGTCGTGTAGAAGCCAAACACAGGAGAAATCCCCTCCGCGGTTACGTTGATCGGCGGTGCCGAACTCACGCGCACGAGACCGTCTACCGCCCAACCTCCCAGAATCGCTTTGGCAGCGCGGCCCCAAGTAGGTGTTGGCACCTCATAAGAGATGGCAGCAGCAAAGGAGTTTCGTATGTCAAAGTCGGATGGCGACAGCGGCGGAAGCACTATGTCGCTCACGCTCGTCGCGATAGGACCGGATGAATCACTGGAATCTTGATCGCTGGATTTTGCGTAAGTATAGGACACCAGCGCCTGGAGCCCATGCGACATGCGGCGCTGGAATTGCAGTTGTAAAGCGTTGTAGTGGGAGTAGCCGGCGTTCCGTATTGCTTCAACGATTGCGCTACTTCCCAAACTGGCAAGCTGTGGTGGAAGAATTGTATCCTGCCCCAGAAGCTGTCTGCCGTCCGACCCCACGTAGCTTGCCGTCAACGTCTGCCGGGCTCCCAGTTGCCGCTCAATGGCGACATTCCACTGTAAAGTATACGGCAGGCGCAGGTATGGGTCGAAAGCGTATAAATAAAGCGTGTTCGCATTAATGGCCGCCGAGAGCGGTGGAAGCTGGAAAGCTGGATTCGACAAATCGAAAGGCACTGGCGTGGAGAAAGAAAGGAAATTACTGCTTCCGTATGGAAACCCCAAGGCACCGGCGCCGACATTGCCGTCGCCAAGATCATAGTAGATGCCACCACCCCCTCGCACCACGGTATTAGAATTGATTTGGTATGCTGCTCCAATCCGCGGAGCGAAATTGTTAAACTGGGTATGCCAAAGAGGTCCCGGCACTGCCGCGATTGGGTTCGAGTCGAAGATTCCCTGGATCACGTAAAGTGGTTTATCGGCGGTCGTAGAGACCGGTGGCGTGTTGATCTCCCACCGCAACCCATAGGTTAGCGTCAAGCGATTCGTGGCCCTCCAGGTATCCTGAGCAAATAGTGAGTAGTTATTTGCCCTCACGGAAGGGGGATCGTCAGTGCCTAAAGAGATAGCGCTCATAGTCCCTGACAACATGTCCGTGTATGAGGGGAAAATAGAATAACCCGTGGTTCCGACCTCGGTGACACTTAGCTGCCTATAGTCGATGCCGAATTTCAGTTGGTGCAGCCCGAACGCCCAAGAGAACGTATCCACAAAATTGAGTTGGTTTTGAACGTTATCATTACGAGTACCCTCTCTGACGTCCATATCGCCAAGAGAGAAAAGCACACTCGTTAAATCGAGCCTAACAGGGGACGAGGACGGATACAGTGCGGAACCAGGCGGCACGACGCCGCCATGAAAGTTTGTAAGGTCGTCGATGAAGGTGGCTGCGTTTCGACTCCAGTTCGCTCGGAAGTCGTTCACTTTGGAGGGAGCGACCAGTATGGTTGCGCCGACAGTTATGGTGTCCGTATTCGAGTTCTGAAACCTGACTTCCTCCCAGTACCGGGTCGATTCATAGGAGGGGGCGTGGTTGTAGCGTGCGAATAGGGTGATTTTCTTGCTTAGGTTGTGGTCAACGCGGATGCTGGTGGCGTTGAGAAAAGAAGGATCGGAATAGGCCACGGTGAGGTTTGCCTCGCATGGATTTGTGATGTTATCGCAGGTGGGGTCGATGAGGGGTGCGTTCGGAAGCGGCAGCGGCAGCGCCTTCAGAAAGGGCTGGTAGACGGGAGCAACCACTGCTCGGGCGGACGCCGTATAGAAATCATCTGAGTCCGTCTGCGGCAGCAGCAACCGCAGCCCTTCGTACGAAAAGAAAAAGAAGGTTTTGTCTTTGAGGACGGGTCCGCCCAGAGTCCCTCCAAAATCGTTTTGGCGGAGCGGCGGCTTGAGAAGTGGAGGAGCGTCAAAATAATTCCGGGCATCGAAAATCTCGTTTCGTAAGTAATCGAATGCCGAGCCGTGGAACTGGTTGGTGCCGGACTTGGTGACGATGGAGATCTGGGCCCCTGGAGTGCGCCCTAAGTCCGGCGCATAGGACGAAGTCTCGTTACGGAACTCCTGCATGGCATCCACGGAAACCAGTCCGTTGGTGCCGCCTTGTGCGGTGAATGCGGGTATAGCGCCTCCCAGAGTCTGGCCCAAGCCACCACTAAAAGTTGTTACGCCAAAATTTGCGCTCACGCCATCGACCATGAAATAGTTCGCGTTGCTGCGCTGGCCGTTAGCGCTGAACTGGCCTTGCCCAAGATTTTGCGAGGTTAACACTATGCCTGGCGTCAGCGCTATCAGCGGCTGGAAACTGCGCCCATTCAGCGGCATGTTGGCCACGAACTGCTGGTCCACTACAGTACTGACTGCCGCCGAATCGGTTTGCAATCCGAAAGTGTCGCTCAGAACGGTGATGCTTTCTGATGCGGGACCGAGCGCGAGTGTAAAATTCTCGTTGACTGCATCTTGGACATACAGCTGCAGGTTGGGCCGTATGACGGTGCGAAAGCCTTCCTTCTGAATCGTTAATCTGTAAGTTGCAGGATGCAGGTCGGGCAGGACGTAGATTCCGTCCTCGTTGGTGGTGGAGCTGGTGGAGACGTCAGTCTCGATGTTGGTGATCTTGCATTCGGCACCTACGATGACGGCGCCGATCAAGTCGGTCACACGGCCGGAAATGCGAGCATCCTCTGTCTGTGCGCAGGCCGCCACCGCGGACAGAAGAAGCACAACGAGTGCCGGGGACTTCATCGAACAATCTCCCTAGCGCCCGCACCTGGCCACTAGTTCCGTTTCGTGCTCAGAGTGGGCGTAGCGTGGTCCTAGCGGTGGGAAGACGCAATCCGACAAACTAACAATGGGGCAGAGCGCGCTCGACTGTCGAAACTGAACTGTCGGTCCTGACGATTGCGTCCTGGGCTACTTTTCGGGAAGAGTGTCGGAGAGTTCGCGTGTGTCAGCGAGCGGCTGGGTGCCAGCTGCAAGTCCGTTTTGCTGTAGCAGGTAAGCGAGAATATCGAGAGACTGCTGTGTGGTGAAGGTTGCGCCGGCGTATTCCGCCATCGGGCCTTTTATTTCTCCCCATACCGTTAAGAGTTTTGCGCCTCCGAACCTCTGCTGCCAGGTGACCCCAGTAAGTGCTGGGCCGCTGATTCCTTGTAATTTTGCGCCGTGGCAGCCGGAGCACGAAACTTCGAAAAGTTTTGCGCCGGCCGCCGCCTGATCGACGGAGTACCAGCCACCCACTTTGGATGATGGTTGTTCGTAGACATGGCCGATGTTGGCGTGGCACTGGAGACAATCGTAGCTGTCGGCTTTCACCATTCCTTGGTGAATGACCAACTTCATGTGGCTGCGCGGACCTCCGAAGGATTGCAAAGAGTGGCAACCGCGGCAGGTGATGTAATTGTGTTGCGTCAGATAGTTTTCGAAAGTGCTGCGTAACGCTGGCCGGCGTTGCTCCCACTCTTCTTTCGTCGCGATAGTTTTATTCGCTTCGCCCCAGAAATCCTTGGCCCCGCGGTCAGCCTTGAAAAAGAGTAGTTGCACATACTCCACAGCGTTGGCATGGCCCGCGTCATAGGGGATGTGACAATCACCGCAAGTGGCGCGAACTCCGACGCTATTCGTGTAATGCGGTCCGCGCTGATACGCCGCATTGACCCAAGTCATCGAGTGGCAAGTTGCTCCGCAGAATTTGTCTGAGCTCGACCAGTTCACTAGATGAGTTGTCAGGGCCACGAACACGACACCGAGCAACACAAAACCCAGAGCCCACGAAGATATCCATAGAAAGCGGCGACGGCCAGTGTTGCTAGGCTTTTCGGATCGGCTTACTCCGAGCGGGTCATCTGTGGACATCAGAATCTCCCAACAATTCGCACAATCGGCCGATCGACAGCTGCGTTTCGTGGCTGGACTCGAGCATCTAAGGTAGGCGCACTCAGAGGCTCTCGACTATTTGTTCGACGGAAGCACCTTGGACAAATCCGTCGTATCGTTAAGTGGAGTGGAGCCCGCGAGCACGCCATTTTTCTCAAAGAGAAATGCCATGATGTCGATCGAGTTCTTGGCAGAGACCGATCCGGGTGCTGACATCGGCATCTGTGTGTGCACGTTAGACCAGAGAGTCGAGACTTTCTTGCCGCCATAGGTGAGCCAGAATTGCTTGCCGATGAGCGCGGGAGCCATACCACCTTGCAGCTTAGGGCCATGGCAACCGGCGCAGGCTTTCTGATAAGCCTTGGCGCCGTTTGCCGCTTGTCCAGGGGTGTACCATCCGTCTGAACTAGTCGAACCTTGAGCCAGCGCAAGAGCGCAGCCAAATGAAGACGCGACGCATAACATCAACGATTGCAAAACTACCGAAGTTCTTTTCATGGATAACTCCTTCCCGATCGCGACGGGAACAGCCGCGCAAGAAATAAACGATTTCCGCGAGTCGTCTCGCAGAACCAGTACGCGATCCGGAGTACACCTTAAAGTGGCAAAACTGACAGTCGGTTAATCGCACCGTTAGAAAATATTACCCACGACAAAGAAACCTATATTGTTTTTCAAATATCTACTGGCGGATGTGGATCAGTGGCCACCGGGTAGCGGGTCGTGAAGATATGCGACGATACCCATACTTTTGACAATAGACGCTGGGTACAACGAAGCGTATCAATGACCGCGTAGGAACGCGATAGAGACGCAAAACGGCCAAGGAATCCCTCGCACCTCTGAGTAGTCACTCCAGATGACGCGGAATTCTCTTCGAGGATTACTGCGTCAAGATTTGCGTACAAAAGGAGAACTCTATGTCTAACCCTGATTATTCGGCGCTCGTCGACCAACAGCGTGAATTTTTTCTTTCTGGCGCCACTCGCCCGGTGGCATGGCGCAAAGCGCAACTCGAAGCGCTCAAGGCGTTATTCACCGAAAATCACGACGAGCTGTGCGACGCACTCTGGAAGGACCTGCGCCGCAATCTCGTTGACGCCGATCTTCTGGACGTCGCTTACAACGTCAAGGAGGCCGAATACGCGCTCAAGCACCTGAACACATGGATGAAGTCGGAGCGCGTAGATACCCCGCTCGTTTTGGAACCCGGCCACGTGCGCGTTCGCCGCGACCCATTGGGAGTAACACTTATTATCGGCGCCTGGAACGAGCCGTTCATGCTCTTGTTTGCGCCGCTGGCGGCCGCGTTCGCGGGTGGGAACACGGCAGTGCTCAAGCCCTCGGAGATAGCCGTGGCGTGCTCTGCGGCTGCAGCCCGGCTGGTCCCAAAGTATTTCGATCCGCGCATTGTTGCTGTCGTAGAAGGTGGAGTTCCCGAGACGACCGCCCTATTGGCACAGAAGTGGGACTTTATCTTCTTCACGGGAAGCCCTCAGGTTGGCAAGATCGTACACCAAGCGGCGGCCAAAAATCTTACCCCCTGCGTGCTGGAGTTGGGCGGGAAGAATCCCACCATTGTCCACTCTTCGGCTAATCTCGAGGTGGCCGCCAATCGTATCGCCTATGGTCGCTACCTCAACTCGGGCCACGTCTGCACTGCTCCCGATTACGTGCTGGTATGGCCCGAAGTCAAGGACGCGTTTGTGTGGCACATGCAAGTGGCAATCCACAAGTTCTATGGAGACGACCCGAAACTGAGTCCCGACTACGGGCGCGTAATCAACAGCAGGAACTTTGATCGTCTGGTAGGGCTGCTTTTCAGTGGCAAAGCGGTGATCGGCGGCCAGACCGATGCGGCGGAACGCTACATCGCGCCCACAGTCCTCGTGGATGTGTCTCCGGATTCGCCGATTATGCAGGAGGAAGTGTTCGGTCCCATCCTGCCGGTGCTCGAAATTGGTTCGGTCGAAGCGGTGATCGAGTGGGTCAACAACCGGCCACAGCCGCTTGGACTATACGTGTTTGCGGAGGACCTCGGCGTGGCCGAGCGCATCCTTGATGCGACCGAGTCGGGCGATGCCGTGATTAATGACTGCACCATTCATCCGCTAGTCCCTGAACTTCCCTTTGGAGGTGTGGGCAATTCGGGAATGGGCAAGTACCACGGAAGGTGGGGTTTCGAGTCCTTCACTAACGCGCGCGGCGTCCTTTATCACAGCGCAAAGATCGACCCGGGTGTGCGCTACCCGCCTTACGCGAAGCACACCTTCGAGCGCAAAGTGCAAACGATGATTGCGCCGTAAGAATAGCTTTCAAGGGTCGGTATCGGATAGCAGCAGAAATGACTCTACCGAGAATCGTCATCGTCGGCGCAGGATTTGGCGGTTTGGCCGCCACCAAAGCTCTCGGGAATGCGCCCGTGCAAATTACCCTTATTGATCGTTCAAACCACCATGTGTTTCAGCCGCTACTTTATCAGGTGGCGACTTCCGTGCTTGCTCCCGGTCAGATTGGTTCACCGATCCGCGCAATTTTTCGAAAGCAGAAAAACACCATGGTGATCCTCGGCGAGGTCACGGGTATCGACAAAGATCAGAAATGCGTTTTCGTTAGCGACGCAGACCGCGAGAATGTTCCGGTTGCATACGATTACTTAATTCTAGCCACCGGCGTTACTCACAGCTACTTCGGCCACAACGAATTTGCGAAGTTTGCACCAGGACTGAAAAGTCTCGCGGATGCAGTGGCGATCCGCAACAAAATCCTGCTGGCTTTCGAACAAGCGGAAGCCGAAGAGAATCCGGTCCGTCACAGGGACCTGCTGACATTTATAATGGTGGGAGCCGGCCCTACCGGTGTCGAGTTGGCAAGCGCTCTCGCTGTGCTTGTGCGGCGCAGCAAACTGAAATCCGAGTTCCGGCGGATCGATCCGGCATCTACTCGAATTGTCGTGGTAGATATGGCGACGAGCGTCCTGCCTTCGTTTTCAGAAGTTCTCTCGCAGGCCACGAAGCGACGACTCGAGGAATTAGGTGTCGAGGTCTTGCTTAGCAAACGTGTCGATCAGATCGACGCAGACGGCATCATTGTGGAGGGAGAACGTATTGGGAGCAAGACCGTGATCTGGACGGCGGGTGTAGCTCCCTCGCCGGCGGGGAAGTGGCTGAATGCGGAGATGGATCATGCCGGGCGGGTGCGTATCCAGAATGATCTAACAGTTCCTGGGCACCCTGAGATTTTCGTGATTGGTGACACGGCGTCTCTCGATCAAAGCGGGAAACCATTGCCAGGCGTGGCGCAGGTTGCGATCCAGCAAGGGCGCTACGCGGGAAAACTGATTCACAGTCGCATCAGCGACAAAAGTGCGCCGGCCCCATTCAGCTACTTTGACAAAGGCAGCATGGCCGTGGTGGGCAAAGGGTTTGCTGTGCTGGAAAGTGGGAAAGCCCATGTGAGCGGTTTAGGGGCGTGGCTTGCGTGGGCAGGCGTACACCTCCAGTTTCTGACAACCTCGAGCCTCCGTCTTAGCGTTTTCCTGCAGTGGGTTTGGACCTATCTGACCGGCAAGCGAGGTTCAGCGCTGATTGTGAATCACCACGGAGTGGAAAATGCGACAAGGGCGTCGGACACGGAGAGTCGAGCGGCAAGCTCAAATAGGTAAAGGTTTCGAGGCAACGAACTTACATCAACCCGACTCAAGCGTGGTTAATAGATGCCGGCGAATCGTCATCTCTTGCCAGCCGGATCGAAGAAGATTATTCCTTTTCGGTTTGCGGATCACCTGGAAATCGGAACGCATTGCTTGAGTGGAGTTCGGTCACGCGGCGCACAACACCACTCAACTTTTCTGGGTCGACGCCCGCGTCTTCCGAAAGATATGTCAATTGTGTGGGCGCTGCAAACCGAGTACCGGCAGTCTCGACGATTTCAGCTATCTTCAGAATGATGTCCTGGCGAATGACAGTGAACTCCGCCCAATCGCGCGTCTTAATGTACGCCCACAACTCCAGTTGGTAGGCAGCGCCGGCGAAACTCGCCACGCGAATTCTCGGTCCCGTATCGATAGAAGGATGTTGATTCAGCATGTTCTGCACGCGATCGAGCACAAATCGTAGCTGTTTGAATTGGGTCTCGATTCGCAGGGAAAAGACCTGATTGAGAAGACATTTTTGGCGAGGCCCAAAATTCTCGAACTGCATTTGGGCAAGCGCCCCATTCGGAACAACCAATAGACTCTGATCGAGTGTTCGCAACTTAACAGAGCGCAGTCCGACGTCTTCGACAGTTCCAAGCTGATTGCCGATTTTGCAAAAGTTGCCAACGTGCACCGCTTTGTCCATCAGCAGCGTGACTCCGCCTATTAGGTTCTCCAGCGATTTTTGTGCACCGAGTGCTACCGCCAGTCCTCCGACGCCGAGGCCAGCGAGCGTCGTCTTCACGTTTATCCCAAATAGGGCCAATGCGGCAACAAAGGCGATAACCAGCATTACGATGCGAGTAATTCGCTGCATCAGGACCAGGATCGACTCCCCGCCCCTGCCTTGTGTGCGCGTTCGGTTCACCGCGCTGTCGAAGCTTCTGTCAGCGATTCCGCTCGCAAGCCACGCGAAAGAGACTGCTAAGAGGGCCTCCATGAGACGAAAGTAATACAAGCGATACAAAAGCGGTGGCGCAAGCAGGTAGATGAAAAGGCTGTGCACCAGAATTGCCATAATGCATCTCAGCGGCATTCCTAGTGGTGTATCCCACACGGTTCGGGAAGGAAGTTTTCGGATTTTGTACCAGATTCGCCGGTGGGCACTCAGCAGAAGACTCAGCAGCCAAGCGAGCAGCCACGAAATCGGGATCGAGATCAGCCAGCCGAGCCACTGCGCGAGTGACATCCCCAACACCCAGTGATCGGTCAGAGCGGCAGGGACGATTCTATCAGCTAGGGTTGGCCCTGCACTTTCCATTTGGGCATACAGCTGCGGAACGCTCGCAACCGTTTCTTTGGAAACTAGCCAAATGTTCCCCGAAGCCGGATCATCTACCCGCACCAGGATTATGTCGGTTGTCGTAGCGCCTACAACCAAAACGCCAGCCCGCACCTGGCCGAGCGGAAGTCCAGCTTCCACATCACCGTTGGGATCATCACTCAACAAGGCGATATCGCCTCTGAATCTTGAGTGCAACGCCTGAAGCTCCTTGGCCCGCTGTACCAAGTTCGTGTCATGGCCCTGAGTCGGCTGCAGGTAACGAGCGGCGTTCGCAAAGTCATGGCTTGCTGAGTACTTCAGCAGGCCCATGACTGCCCTACGGGGAGTCTCTCGTCCGAGAGGATCGATTCGGGCTGCGGGCTCAGGTTTGGCTGTCGGGGGGGCAGGAATCTGGGATGGCGAATATGCAGCTGAGGTTAGAAACAAGAAGATAGCAAGGACTGCGCGGCTACCCCACGTCCAGCCAAGTGAAATGCGTCGCCCTGGTCGGTTCGCTCTTAGCAAAGGCATCTGTTTTGTCCGATCAGCCGGAACCATCAACCGTCAGTCTGCACACAGAGTGCGTAAGCATCCAGCAAGTCAATACGGTACGGTTTCCTGGCAAGTCAGAAAGCGAGCGGACACGGTGGGTGAGGTCGGCTCTCAATCTAAACGATTGTTAGGTCGTTCCTGCTGTTTTCGCGAAGGCACCTGATTTGCCAGCATCCAGAAGTTGACGCGCGTCCAGACGACCGAAAAGTTCGATCAGTTTCGCAACTACACCGGTCCATCCGGTCTGATGACTTGCTCCCAGGCCCGCGCCATTATCTCCATGGAAGTATTCGTAGAAAAGGATGTAATCCTTCCATTGGGGATCGGTCTGGAATTTCTCCGAACCTCCGTAAACCGGCCGCCGCCCAGACTGATCGCGCAGGAATATCCGCGTCAACCGATTGGCAATTTCCTTAGAGACTTCAAACAGGTTCATCAATTTGCCGGAGCCAGTTGGACATTCGACTTTGAAGTTGTCGCCGTAATAGAGATAGAACGACAATAGGGCACGGATCAGCAACGCGTTTACCGGCATCCATACCGGACCACGCCAGTTAGAGTTTCCCCCGAACATGCCGGTGTCGGACTCCGCCGGGAGGTAGTTCACTCGGTATTCTTGACCCTCGACATTGACGACATAGGGATGTTCCTCATGGAAACGTGAGAGTGCCCGGATGCCATATGGACTCAAGAATTCTTTCTCGTCGAGCATGCGTGTCAGAATGCGGCGCAGCCTGTTCGGGTTTAGCAGGGCAGCGATACCACGTTCACCATAGCCGAGGTAGCCGGCTCCAGTTGGGTGCATGCTCTCGCGCAGCTCAGGCATACGTTCCCAGCGTTCCTGTAAGGTTTTCGCCACCCGCGGAGTCCGTTCGCGCTGCCATGGCTCGATCACAGTGGTGGCACACAAGGGCAGCAACCCCACCATAGAACGAACCTTGAGACGCCTCGCACTCCCATCGGGGAGGCGCAGGACGTCATAGTAGAATCCATCCTCCTCGTCCCACATCCCTTCAGGACCCGTCTGATTCATGGCGCGTGCGATCCAAATGAAATGCTCAGCAAACTTGATTGCCATGTCCTCGTAAAATCTGTCGTTAGACGCCAATTCCATGGCGATCTCAAACATGTTCTGGGAGAACAGCGACACCCATGCCGTGCCATCAGCCTGCTCGAGGTGACCGCCGGTAGGCAGCGGGGAACTACGGTCGAAGACGCCGATGTTGTCTAAGCCAAGAAACCCGCCCTCAAACAGGTTCTTACCAAACCGATCTTTGCGATTTACCCACCAACTAAAATTCAGCGTCAGCTTCGCGAACGAACGCCTAAGGAACTCGAGGTCACTTTGCCCTCTAAGGGCCTGTTCCGTGCGGTAGAGAAAAATCGTCGCCCAGGCGTGAACGGGCGGATTCACATCACCGAAGTTCCACTCGTACGCAGGGATCTGACCGGTCGGATGCAGAAAGGATTCCTGAAGCATCAGATCAAGTTGTTCCTTCGCGAAATCCACATCTACCGTGGAAAGGGCGATAGTATGAAACGCAAGGTCCCAGGCAGCAAACCACGGATACTCCCATTTATCAGGCATCGAGATGATGTGCTGATTCACCATGTGGAACCATTCGCTGTTCCGCATTGGGCGTCCGCCCGGCTTCATCGGATCCTCACCATGTTCCGAGAGCCATTTGTCCACGTCGAAGAAGAAATATTGCTTGGACCACAGCATTCCGGCCAGCGCCTGCCGCATGACGAGGGCTTCATCCTTGTTGACACGTTCCGGTGTGATGGCTCGATAGAATTCATCTGCCTCACCTTGACGGTTCTGCATGATTTCGGAAAAGCTCTTGAAGGGATCGCCCAGGGCCGCGGGCGCCAGATTGCTTAGCCGCAGACGGACAGTGGCCGTCTCTCCTGCACCTACATTCAACTGATAGTGCGCCGCAGACTTTGTTCCCGTTTTTTCGGGGTTGACTGCATTGGAGTTACCTTGAACGACGTAGTCGTTGATCCCATCTTTCACGTACGGACTGGCATTGTCTGTGCCGAACACTCGTTTGTTATTGGTTTCATTTTCCGTGAACAGTAGCGAGACATGTCCCTCGCAGTACAGATACCGTTGCCCCAAATCGGCGTGCGACGCTGTAACCGTCTGGACGCCTTTCTGGCCTGGAACCTGCTTCAGGGAGGGCTTGGGTGTTTCTGGCCACCATGTCCAGATGTTGCGAAACCACAGTGTTGGAAGGACATGTATTGTGGCTGTCTCCGGACCGCGATTGGACACGCTGATCTGGATCAGAATGTCCTCAGGAGTCTGTTTGGCATATTCCACGAATACATCGAAGTAGCGATCTTCGTTGAAAACTCCCGTATCAAGGAGTTCATATTCCATGTCGCCACGATTTCGCTGCCTGTTCTTTTCGATCAGATCAGCGTAGGGGAAAGCTGCTTGCGGATACTTGTACAGATATTTCATGTAGGAGTGCGTGGGAGTGCTGTCGAGGTAGAAGTAGTATTCCTTCACGTCTTCGCCGTGGTTGGCCTCGCTGTTGGTTAGACCGAACATACGTTCCTTGAGGATGGGATCGTGGCCATTCCACAGCCCCAGGCTGAAGCAGAGAAGTTGTTTTTCATCGCTGATTCCGGCGAGACCATCTTCGCCCCAGTGGTAAGCCCGGGAGCGGGCCTGGTCGTGGGTGAAATAGTCCCAGGCATTTCCTTCCGGACTGTAGTCCTCACGGACAGTGCCCCATTGTCGCTCGCTGAGATAGGGGCCCCACTTTCTCCACGGAGTCTTGGATGTACGGGCTTGTTCGAGTCTTGCAATTTCCGGGTCTGGGCGCATGACTAATCCTCTTTCGAAATCCGTTCAGACGCATTCACGCGAGAACGATTCCGAGAGGGAACGTACACTTCACCGAGATGAGCTTACAATTGGCAAAACTACTGGCTCATCAAAAAAGCGTTTTAGAATTATATGGGCTTGGATATTTGCGTCACGGTAAAAGTCTATTTGCGAGAGGTATTATTCAGACCATGCAGAAATGAAACCACCGTGGCAGCGGCTTTCTTAGGCTCAGTGACAACAAGCATGTGCCCGGCTCCGGGGAATGAAACTAGCGTGACTCGTGGTCCTAGCTCTTGTTTCAGCAGTTCGCCATTTTTTGGAGGCGCGATCTGGTCTTCTGCCCCTTGCACTACAAGATATTTGCTCTCTCCCGCCGGTGCCCACCAGTCCTTGAGTGGTGTGTTGTCCATCGCTGTTCTCTGTATGCCCGCCGCTTGGGGAGCGCGGCAGGGCTTGATCAGTTTCGACACCATCGGGATGTCTTTGGGATCACTCACGAGGTACTTCATTGCATCCATCATATCGGCATCCGTCGCTGAGGGATCGAAGATTGTTTTTACGGCTAGTTCCGCGGGTGGCTCGGGTTGAACTTTTCCGCCAGCGGCAAAAAGAATGACGCTGCGGACCAGTTCAGGGTGATCGGCAGCAAGCGTGCGCGCCACGCGATTTCCAAATGCATGCCCAGCAATATTGACCCGTCCCAACTTCAATGCCTTTATTACGCCAGAAACATCATCAGCCAGCGTGTGGAGAGTGACGCCTTCTCCTGAACCAGTACTCTTGCCCGAACCTCTGAAATTTATTCGGACCACTTGATATCCAGCGTCAGCCAAGTCTTGTGAAAGCCCCTTCAGATATCCGACAGTAAGGCTTCCGAAGGGCAGCAAGACAATCGGTTCACCTTTTCCTTGACTGAAGTACTCGATGTTAGAATCGGCGAGCTTAACCACGCCCTCTTCCACGTGGTTCATTGGCATTGCAGTTTGTGATGTTGCCATCTCCCAAAATGGAACCGTTGAAAGCAGACCGGCAAGCATTAATAAGCACATCCAACGGACCAGCATCGGCGTAACCTCACGTTTTGCGACTGAGAAGCACCCATGCCACCAATGGCGAGCGTAGGCTCGAGAATGGCGATGCGCCAGCAAAAAATGAGGGAATACTCCGGCTTATCGCCAAGGGCACGAGCACTGCCGGTACGAATATCAAACGATCGATTACCGAAGCGGCCACGGCTTGCCGTGCGCCCGAACGTCCGCCGAATACATAGAGCCAGCCGATGACCCCAACCGTTAGGCCAATCACACGAAAGAGGGCTTCCTCGTGTCCAGCAAAAGCTGGATCCATGAAGAGCGTCTGAACCGCGCCCGGCCAAGCGACGAGAAGTGCTCCAGTTCCCGAGATAGAGGAGACCGTTCATCGACGTGTACTTGGAGCGCAATGGACAAACTGGATGGCTTTTCCAGAAGATCGTTAATGAGTGACACAATACACCTCCATTACGAATAGCCTCGTTACCCAAAATCCAAATAGCGAGAGGCCAGAACGCGCCACATCGGAACAGAAGGTTGGGCGCCAAATAGTGCTTCGATTGATGCCTCTCTTGTAAGTGTCACAAGTAACAGATGTCCGGGAAATTTGGTGCGGGTGTCTAGGGCGCTGGGTCACTTCCTCACGACCCCAACCCACGCTTCCGCTCTTGCTCTGTTACTTCTGCCAGTAGCCGAGTGGCGTTGGCCTTTCTATTCTCGCGATTTGCAGCTCTGTGATCTCGCGAGTAGATACCAACACATGTCCACCGGGATCATGTAAATCAGGGTTTTTTGTTCGTGCATCCGTGTGGAGCACTAGAGCTCCCGCTGGTTCTCCAGGGCAGTGAGCTAACTCATAAGGAGACTGACAAAAAAGTATCGTTAAATTATCGCGGAGTGTTCCAATGAAGCTGGCCATGAGGGTTCTGTGGATCAGCGCTTTACTTGCGTTGTCGCTTTCCTGTGCCTGCGTGCTCGGTTCCTCCTGGTTTAAACCAGTAGTGGCCCAGTCTTCCACGGAGAGTGTCGTTTATCTCGATCAGGGCTGGTCGCAGGCAGATCGGGAAATGTGGTACCAGATCTCGCAAGGCTCAACCATCATCGCGTACGACATCTTCCTCAATCTAGAGGTTGCGGGCAGCCAGGAACTCTTCCGGTCGGATGCGAATAGCGAGCGCTATGGTTTAATCACGCAGGCCGCGAATCCCAGGACCAACCCGGACGGTTTGCCAGTCGGTTTGACAAAGACGGTAGTGACGGAAGGTCAGTGGAAGGGCGAGTCAGTCGGTGTGAACTGTGCGCTCTGCCATACCGCACAGCTGACTTACCAAGGAAAGCGCATTCGCATCGATGGCGGTGTCGGTAATACGTTCGACTTCATGGCGTATTCCTATGCCCTTGATGACGCAATGCAGGCCGCATTAAGTGACACGGCAAAGTTCGATCGCCTGGCCGCGCGACTCGGCGCGTCCAGTCCAGACGCCAAAAGCACTTTTCGCGAACGCTTTGAGAACGATGCCGGGCGAGTGCATCAGTATCGCACCCGTGCTGTGGTCGCGCCGATACCTTGGGGGCCCTCTCGAATCGATGCCATCGGTTTGATCGTCAATCGTCTGGTGTCTACCACACCCGGAATTCTCGAGAACTGGTCAACTCCCTTAGCGCCCACCAAACCTCCCTTCGTCTGGAATTCTCCCCAAGGTTCGTGGACGCAATGGCGCGGCGTGCAGCAGGATCCGATCTCACGCAACCTGACAGAGACCATGGGTGTGTTCATGTCCATGGACTTACGATCCAAGACGCCCCAAGACGGCCTTTTCGATTCGAACGCCCAGATCCTAAATCTGCAGAAAATTGAGAACTCACTTCAACGATTGGCGCCCCCAAAATGGCCGGAAGAATTCTTGGGACAAATCGACCGCAAGAAAGCCCTCGAGGGGAAGGCGCTGTTCGTCAGCATCTGCGCGGGCTGCCACAATGTTTGGCCCTATACATGGACGGAGCCAAACAAATACGGCAAGCGCTTCATCAGGGTTGGACTTATTCCACAAACACTCGTTGGCACCGATCCTGGGCAGTTCCAAGACCTGAGACCGTACGCGATTACGGCTCAGTTCAGCGACTACCTGCCGCCTCCATACAAGAGCAACGACATGATACCGACAGCTGTTCTCTACCGCATCGTGGAAAGCGCGGTACTCGAAAAGGCGCTGGCGCAACTCAAACTTACCGAGGCGCAAACAATCGCTCTGCATGGCTATCGGGAGTACCCGCTGCCAGCCCCGCCGGTCGGCGTGTACAAAGCAGCACCACGCGATGGAGTGTGGGCCACGCCGCCATTCCTGCATAACGGATCGGTGCCCAATCTTTACGAGATGCTGCTCCCGGCCAAGGAGCGCACAAAGAAGTTCTATGTCGGAAGAGAGTTCGATCCGGTCAAAGTGGGGCTGGATACCAGCGGAAAGTCCGGGACCTTCCTTCTGGACACATCACTGCCAGGAAATTCGAATGTCGGCCACTCCTTTGAAAATGGCACTCTCGGGAATGGCGTCATCGGCCCGCTGCTGACCGAAGAACAGCGCTGGGCGATCATCGAGTATCTAAAATCCATTCCCGAAGAAGCTGGCCGCGTCACGCCGTTCGGTGGCCCTGCGAACGCCCAAACCGGCCCCGGGCGGTCGTCGAAGCAATGAGCCGCTTGCCCTCTATAAGATCTGATTCGTGGTTCTCTGTTACTTCTGCCAATTGCCCAGCGGTGCAGGACTTTCTATTGTCGCAATTTGCAGTTTTGTGATCTCGCGAGTAGATGGCAACACACATTTATCGCGAGGACGTAAATCCGAGTTTTTGTTCGTGTGGCTGTCTTGGAGGATAATCGTGCCAATCTCAAAGAGCGTTCTGTGGCCTGTGGCTGGGCTTGTGGTGTTGATCTCCGGTGTCTTGGCCTTCGGAATCTTCCGGCATGATTCCGGCGCACCACAATCTTCCGACGACAAGGTCATTTATCTCGATCAGGGCTGGTCGCAGGCAGATCGCGAAATGTACTACCAGATATCGCAAGGCTCAACAGCCTTTTCGTATGACATCTTCTTGAACCTGGAGTTAGCGGGCAGCCAGGAACTCTTCCGCTCGGATACCAATTCCGAACGCTATGGCTTGATCACCCAAGGTCCGAATCCGCGCACAAATCCAGATGCCTTGCCGATCGGTCTGACCAAGACCGTGGTTGCCGATGGCCGCTGGAAGGGGGAGTACGTCGGGATAGCCTGCGCCGCCTGTCATGACTCGCAGCTGAACTACAAAGGGAAGCGGATTCGCATAGACGGCGGTAACGGCAACGCATTCGACTTCATGACCTACATCTTCGTGCTTGACGATGCAATGCAAGCAACCTTGGCTGATGCGACGAAGTTCGATCGACTGGCCGCGCGGCTCGGCGCGTCGAGTGCGGACGCCAAGAGCGCATTGCGCAAACGCTTGGAGAGCGAAGCCGCACCCATACATAATTATCACACCCGCAATCTCATCACGCCTTCAGAGTGGGGGCCAGGCAGGATTGACGCCATCGCTGCGATCGTCAATCGGATCACTGCCGACGAAACCGGAATTCTACAGAACTTTTCCACGCCGCTCGCACCGACCAAAATGCCCTTCCTCTGGAATTCTGCGCAGGGGTCGTGGAACCAGTGGCGCGGCGTACAGCAGGACCCCATCAAGCGCAACGAGGCCGAGGCAATGGGAATATTTATTGGCCTTGACCTGCATTCCAAGACCCCGAAAGATGGCCTCTTCGATTCGACCGAGATGCCGCTGAATCTGGCCAAGATCGAAGACGCCCTGGATCGCCTAGCGCCCCCCAAATGGCCGGAAGAAATATTCGGGAAAATCGACCGGCAAAAAGCGGCAGAGGGTAAAAAGCTTTTCGCAAGCAACTGCGCGAGCTGCCATAACTCATATCCCTACACGTGGACAGAGCCAAACAAATACGGTAAGCGCTTCGTCGAAGTCGGACTGGTACCAGAAACGTATGTGGGCACCGATCCGGGGCAGTTCACAGTCCTTAGGCCCTACGTCATCACCGGTCCACTTGCCAGTCACTTGCCTCCGCCTTACACGGATCAGAAGTTCATTCAAACAGGTGCTCTCTACCTTTTTGCGCAGCAGGAAGTCCTCGACAGGTCTTTGGCGTCTCTCAAGCTGACCGAGGAGCAATCCATCGCCCTACACGGCTATCGGGAGTTCCCGCTTCCAGCTCCAAAGCAGGGCTACTACAAGGCAGCGCCGCGCGACGGAGTGTGGGCGACGCCGCCCTTCATGCATAACGGATCGGTACCTAATCTTTACGAGATGCTGATCCCAGCAAAGGAGCGCACCAAGAAGTTCTACATCGGGCGGGAGTTCGATCCGGTCAAAGTGGGGCTGGACATGAGCGCAAAGCCCGGCAGGTTCCTGCTGGACACATCACTGCCAGGAAATTCGAATGTCGGCCACTCCTTCGAGGACGGCCCTCTCGGGAATGGCATTGTCGGCCCACTCCTCACCGAAGAGCAGCGCTGGGCAATCATCGAGTACCTGAAATCCATTCCTGAGGAAGCAGGCCGAGCCACGCCCTTTGGCGGCCCGCCGAACGCTCAGACGGGGCACGGGCCGTGGGCGAAGCCATGAGTTGCTTGCGCTCTATAAGATCCGATTCGGGGTTCTCTGTTATTTCTGCCAGTTGCCCGATTACCTTCGTCACCATTATGTTCGCGGTCGGTTGAACTGTAATGCCGTGAATCAGGCTCCAAGCCTCATTTGCAATCGCGCTAGTCAGGATTTTTGGTTCGAGCAGCTGTCCTGGAGGATTGTCGTGCCAATTTCGAAGAGTGTTCTTTGGCCAGTTGTTGGATTAGTGGTCTTGATTACCGGGATTTTGGCCTTCGGAGTTTTCCGTCATGATTCCGGCACGCCACAAACTTCCAACGACAAGGTTATCTTTCTCGATCAAGGGTGGTCGAAGGAGGTTCGAGAGGGCTACTACCACATATCACAGGGCACAACGGTGATGCCGTACGACATTTTTCTCAAGCTGGAGGCCGCCGGCAGCCAGGAACTCTTTCGCTCGGACGCGAACAGTGAACGCTATGGACTGACGCCCGACCCGGCAGATCCACAGTGGAATCCCGATGGCTTGCCGATCGGCCTGGGTAAGACCGTGACGGCTGAGGGTCCATGGAAGGGTGAAGACGTCGGGATAAACTGCGCGACTTGCCACAATACTGAGCTGTTTTATCAGGGCAAACGCGTCCGCATTGATGGAGGAGTCGGAAATCACTTCGACCTCGAAGCGTATGTATATGCTCTGGATGACGCCGTGCAAGAAACGGTGAAGGATTCAGCGAAGTTCGATCGTCTGGCGGCGCGAATGGGAGCTTCGAGTGCGGACGCAAAGAGCGACCTGCGCAAACGCTTCGAAACGAATGCCAATCGTATCCATAGTTTCCGGACCACCGTTCTGCTCACCCCCTACTCCTGGGGACCGTCGCGAATGGACGCCATCGGCATGATCGTCAACCGCGTAACCTCCGTAGCACCCGAAATTCCCCAGAACTGGTTTGCTTCCCTCGCGCCCAGCAAGCCTCCCTTTCTCTGGAATTCTCCCCAAGGATCCTGGACACAATGGCGCGGCGTGCAACAAGATCCAATTGATCGCAACCTAACGGAAACTATGGGCGTTTTCATGTCAATGAATCTGACCGCCAAGTCCCCCGAGGAAGGCCTCTTCCAATCGAACGCCCGCCTGAAGACTCTTGAGGAGATTGAGGGCTGGCTGAATCACCTGGCACCTCCCAAATGGCCAGAAGAGGCGTTTGGAAAAATCGACCGCGCGAAGGCAGCCCAGGGCAAAGAGCTATTCCAGAGCCACTGTGCGGAGTGCCACAATTCCTATCCCTATTCGTGGACCGCACCCAACAAGTACGGCAAGCGCTTCCTTGAAGTTGGACTGGTGCCGGAGAGCTATGTGGGCACCGATCCGATGCAGTTCGAAGAGCTGCGGCCGTTCGTGGCGACGGCTCACTTGGCTCCGTACCTGCCGGGACCCCTTAAGGACAAGAGTCTCTTGCCGCAGGGCGAACTCTATTACGGGCTAGCGCAAAGCATTCTGCGTGCAGCACTGTTAGACGTTAAACAGACGCCAGAGGAAGCCGCGCAGATGCACGGCTATAGGGAACTTCCCGTCCCAAATCCCTCGCCGGTGCCGCACTACAAGGCAGCGCCACGCGAAGGTGTGTGGGCAACGCCTCCTTTCATGCACAACGGATCAGTGCCCAATCTCTACGAAATGCTCATTCCGGCAGCCCAGCGCACGAAGAAGTTCTATCTGGGACGAGAGTTCGATCCGGTCAAGGTCGGCGTGGATACCTCGGGGAAATCAGGAACCTATCAGATAGACACATCGCTGGTCGGAAGTTCGAACGCCGGCCACTCATTCGAAAATGGCCCCCTGGGGAACGGCATCATCGGACCACTGCTAACTGACCAGGAACGCTGGGCGATCATCGAGTATCTGAAATCGATTCCAGAGAACGCAGGCCAGGTCACACCATTCGGCGGTCCCTCAAACGCGACCACTGGCCATGCTAAATGGGCAGAACAGCCGAAAGAGCCGTAAAACTGACCGCGTCACGGTAATAGGGGGATAGTAATGTCAGACCATGTTGATGGACCGAGGTCGATCGGGGATCCAGCCGCAGACGTCTCCGATCTGTTTGCGTTCACCAGCCCAGAAAATGCTGCCCGAACGGTGATTGTACTGAATGTGTTTCCGTTTGCAGGGGCAAGCGCGATGTTCTCCAACGTGGTCAATCACTCGCTCGTAGTTCGGCGAGTTACCGTGGCCGGCCTAGGGGATGCTGCGAGGTTCCAAACAAGCGATCCGGAGTATCGCTTCAGCTGCCGATTTGACGTCCTTGAGCGAGGACCCGACCCAGCAAAGCCCATCCAGCACGGAACTTGTATTCTCCCGGATGGCCAAAAACTGGGTTTACTTGTGAACGACGAAAAGGGGGCCTCGACTCCCGACGGCGTATTCCGCGTATTTGCGGGTTTGCGGTCCGACCCGTTCTTTCTTGCGTGGCTGCCTGAGACGTTGAAAAAGGTTCCTAACCTGCTGCTGCACGACAACGTACTTTGCATCGTCATCGAATTTGATACTCGCCGCGTGCTGGACCCCGACAAAGGCTCGCTATTTGGGGCCATTGCCGAGACGGCTCCGGTGCCACAGCCAGCTGGCTTCATCGGACATGATCCCCCGCGATTCGATTGGGTCGGCCGCCCGGAACAGACGAACATGCGTCTTAACAATCCTGCAATGGCAGGCACGGACGACTTGCGCGACTTGTGGAATCAGCAGACTCCGTTTGCCATTCCCGAAAAGGTCCAGCCCCTATTCCGCCAGCGCCTGATAGACAGCCTGACCAATTGGGATATGCGCGATGGCAAAGCGGACTGGACGCCGACGGCGCTGGCCGCCGCGGCCAATGTTTATCTCGATGACTTCTTGTTGTTCGATGTATCGAAGTCGATGAGCGACACCAGCTTTCTTGAGATCGAGAAAAGCACGCTCCACGGGCATGCGTATCAGACAGGCGGAGGTCGCACGGTCAACGCAAACGTCATCGATATCATGGTTACGTGGATGGTAAACAATGACAGGGAATTCCTTCAAGGCGGGGCCATGGGCGCGACCAAGCCGGGCGTCAACACCTTTCCTTATCTGGCTTCTCCCAACACGCAGTTGCAGACGGTTGTTGACAGCGTCGATCTGTCGGCGACGCCTGATAAGGTCTGGGCGCTTATCGGAACATTTGGCGGCATGTGGCATCCATTGATCGCCAAGATTCAGTTGACCGGAACGGGTATCGGCCAGTTGCGCACAATCGAAACAATCGACGGTAAGCAGATCATCGAACGGCTCGACGCCATGGACAATTCGCAAAGACTCTATCGTTACACGATGATTAGCGGCGTTCCTGCCTCTGATTACACGGGAACGTTGGACGTAAAGCCGAAGGGGAGCGGTAGCTCGGTTGAATGGCGCGTGCAGTACCGCGCGGATAACCAACCCACTGTTGCCGTAAAGACCGTCGTTACTACCCTGTTGAAAACGGGCCTCGCGAGCCTCAAACCACGATTTGGTGCTTCGCAATGATTGCCGCGCGAGCTCTCGATCTCGACTGTCCCGTGGTTACGGCTGGCGACATTGCAGTGAATAATCTTGAAAGTGCGCGACGGCAATCCTGGAGCCGGTTCTGGCAGGATCCGCAACGGCCTGGAATTGCTGAGTACATCGTGGAACAAGAACAATTTATGGCGCAGTATGTCGGCGACTTGGGCGCACTGGAGCGGTTAGACGGGTTGGTGGATCAGCTTGATCGCGTGGGTGCAGATGAAATGCGAACGGCCCTCATCCGCGCGCAGGTTGCGTCGATGGGACACCGTTTCGCGGAGGCGAGAGACTATCTCGTTCAAGCTGAAGCCTGCGGAGCGCCGCAAGCAGATGTCGATCGCGTCGTGTTGAGCATTGATCAAGCCTGCGGCACAAACCTGGAGTCGGTGCTGGAAGCCCGGCGCAAGATGGCGGCAGAGTCCGAACGATTGGAAGACCTGGTGCCGCTCGGCGGACTGCTGGCCGATCTGCGCGAATTCGAAGAGGCTGACACCGTCTATCGGCGCGCATTGAGTGCCTATCAAGATGTTTCTCCGTTCGCCGTGGCATGGGTTTGCTTTCAGCTTGGCGCGCTGTGGGGTGAGCTTGTACCCGAACCACAACCTGATAGGGCTGCGCGATGGTATGAAAAAGCGATCGAATATTTGCCTTGCTACGTGAAAGCTCGCGTGCACTTGTCAGAAATTTATTTGGAATCTGGAAATGTTCCAGACGCAGAAGCCCTACTGATTCCAGCGGTTTCAAGTGGCGATCCGGAAGTGAATTGGCGTCTTGCCGATGTGCTGGCAGCGATGGGAAGACCTACGGAATCGGAAGCGCAGATGCAGGCCGCGCGGTCCGGCTTCGAGACTCTGCTAGATAAGTACTTGCTGGCGTTTGCGGATCACGGCGCGGAGTTCTACTCCGGCAGTGGCAATGATTCGCAAAGGGCATTTGAATTGGCGATGGTCAATCTCGCGAACCGTCCAACCTTGCGTGCATTCGAACAAGCATACGAGACCGCAATCGGGGCTGGCGAAATACAAGCGGCATCTGAACTGCTTATTTCTGCCCGGAAGCGCTGGGGTGGAACCGATGGCTTCGGACTATCGCGACTGGCAGCGGGGAATCATGCGGAGAGTCAGGGGGAGAAACCACGTGATAGTTGATCGCAGAACTTTCATCAGCGTTAGTGCGCCATTTGTTGCGGCGACGTCGGCACTCGCGAGCCTCCCGCCGTATTTGCTTGGCGCAACGCCATCTCATTTGCCTGCGGTTATCGAAGATGTAGAAGGAGTCGTTTTCAAAATTGCCGGATGGGATCTATGCGCGGAGGTTGCAGGGGACTGTTTGAGGACATCATCGGTCGGTCTTGTGGCAAGCAGCACGATGGGCGATGAGATTTTCATTAGCATCAATCAATCTTGGCGTACCGCCTGGCGATGACCTGAGCGGTTGTACGCGAATCACGCCCTCAGACCTGAAAACGAAAACGTCTTCGCCTTCGTCGGGTTCGCGTCAACAAAAGGCACGCACTCTCCTCATCGACGACTGGGAGACCCTTGAGGGCTGATGAAAAAACGTTGCCTGCTCACGGTTTTGCTTGGATTGTCAATGGTTGCGCTTTTCTGTTCGCGTGCTGCTGGGCAGTCACAGACGGCCGATACAGAGACCCAAGTGTGGCCTGAAGTAGATCTCCATTTGCAACTGCCGTCGCATCTGCGCATCCTCGCGTTTAGTGGGCTGGAGCAAGGCATAAATTATTCCTACCAACAGTGGTATGCGGCAGGGGCACTGGGCTATCAGTTCAAACCCATCTTGAGAGAGCATGTATTAAATATTGACCCGGACAAAGAGCACTACCTTGTCTTCGGCGGCGGCTATGAGTTCCTTCGAACGACTCAGTTGGGAGTAGTGAAAAACGAGAACCGGATGACTATCGACGTGACGCCCGGCTTTCTCCTCCCCGCCAAGATCTTGGTGCGCGATAGGAACTGGATCGAATTTCGCTGGATAGATGGCACGTACTCGACAACTTATCGGAACATGGTCACGATCGAACGCGGCTTTCTTGTTCACAGTTTTCGTTTTAGTCCCTTCGCTTCTGCCGAGGTTTTCTACGATAGTCCGAAGCATTCCTGGAACGAAGAGTGGTATACCGCAGGGATTCAATGGCCATACAAAAGTCTTCTAATGGTCGAGACATATTACAAACGCGAACACTGCGATACCTGCAGTCCCACAAACTGGAACGTAGGCGGAGTGACGCTGCACTTCTACTTTAGTAAAGCGAAGTGAGCGATGCGCCTGCGTACCCTCACTTGCAGCGCTCTTCCATCGAAGAAGCGGGTTAAATCCTGATAAGTCGTTACCGGACACCTAGAATCCTTAATCGGCACGCGTCTGATAAATGCTGTGAGCACTTGGTCTGGTTTAGCAATGACGAGTCGCGTGTTCCCGAGAGCTACTGCGGGCTCAACTTCCAGAGTAAAAGCGGCTTATCGGTATTTTTGACGCTTACATATCTAGGGCCAGAAAGAAGAATATGCACGCGCTGTGATGGCGTGCGGCTCCGACGCGGGGAGCTCGCTCATGTCGGATCTCTTGTGCGCATATGTAGACGTGTTTTATTGGCTTTCTATAAAAGTACAAGAAAAAGTAGAAATGAGAGGGTAAGAGGAGAATGCAAATTAGCTGTAGAAGGAAAGCAAGTTTAGCATCGGCGATAACAACGGCGTTCGTCGTCCCTTTTCAGGCCTCACCGAGCCGCAGCGAGTTTTCAACGAAAACAGGTTAGCGTGTTTTTTCGCGCGCGCGATCTACTGAACCTAGGTTCGTCAGCATTGTAAGTGTGCCTTCTACCAGTGTGCCGAAGCCAAAATCTATCAGGCCTGGCAATTAACGCTGCAATTTTATCCGCTATTACCCTGTGAGTAGCAAATTCGGGCAAACGCTGTACCAGGAGTTCACACTTACAGTTTCCACGTTCACCGGGCGTTGGCAGTGAATCTTCCGTCGAAGAAGTGAGAAACGATAATGGACCTGAGTGGGCATCCAGTGCTCGTCATTATGGCAATTGCCGTTGTCTCGTCGCTGTTGGCTGAAATTCACGTCGGCATTCGAGTGCCAGTAGTTGTCTGGGAGTTGCTATTCGGAATCCTCATCGGCCCCCATGTGCTTGCGCTTGTGCGCAGCGAGGGCTTGCTGGACTGGCTTGGCGGCCTAGGGTTGGCTGCTCTATTTTTCATGACAGGGATGGACCTCGAGCTGCAAAAAGTTAAGGGGCGGCCTTTGTCACTTGCTCTTCGCGGCTGGGCCGTATCGTTGACTTTGGCGTTTGCTGTTGCCGGTCTCCTCCACGTGTTGCCATTTGTTAACGCTCCAATCATGGCCGCACTCGCGCTAACCACCACCTCATTGGGAACGCTGATGCCCATCCTGCGAGATTCTGGCAAGCTCGATTCGAATTTTGGAAATCTGGTACTTGCTGCGGGCACACTCGGCGAATTCGGTCCCATCATACTTGTCTCCTTGGTGTTGACACACAAGTTTGGGGCATGGCAGGAAGCCGCTCTCATGCTAGCTTTCGTGGCGGTTGCCCTTGCTGCGGCGATTGTCGCCCTCAGAACAAGACCGCCCAAGATTCTAGCCTTGCTAGAGCGCACCATGAACTCAAGTACGCCGCTGCCGGTGTGCTTCTCCCTTCTCTTGCTTGCAGTCTTTGACGTTCTTTCGGAGAGAATTGGACTTGAAGCTGTGCTCGGAGCGTTCGCTGCCGGTATGGTTGTTAGTCTCGCTAGCCGGGACGATGCCGGCAAGGTCTTTCGCGGGAAGATGGCAGCTATCTGTTTTGGTTTCTTCGTGCCATTCTTCTTTGTAGTAAGCGGAATGAACCTTGATCTGCAGGCCCTGCTGCATAGCTGGAAGACGATGCTTCTAGTACCAATGTTCCTTGGTTTGTTTTTGCTCGTCCGGGGCGCACCCGTGATCTTGTACCGCAAAGACCTTGCGAAAAACGAACGATTGCCCTTCGCACTTTACTCCGCAACCGGACTCTCGATGGTGGTCGCGATCGCCGCTTTAGGAGTTCGCACCGGGCGCATGCCTTCTAATGTAGCGGCCGCCGTTGTAGGGGCCGGCTTATTGTCTGTTCTGCTGTTCCCCATGATCGCCGGAGCCCTGCTATCAAGGTCTGCTCGGATTTCGGATTCTCAAGGTGCAAAGTTGATGAGAAAATATTTCTGGTGTTTACTCCAAATTGCTATCTTCAGCAGAACTCTTCTTCGCTAAATAAGCGCCAACTAAACGCCATTCAAAATCCCCCCTACAAATTGGCCAAGAATTGAGGACGATACCGCGTTTATCGGGCATTTGGCGATTGGTCGCGAGAAAGTTTTCCGCTCAACCTGATTCGTCGCTCATCGATTCTCCAGCTGCGTCTCACGCTAATTCAACATCGGTTGCATGTCCCGTGAGCTAGAGATCATCAGGTAATAAATCCCTCTAGGTGCAATCTCTCGTTTCAGCATCCGCGACATGTAATTTTTGACACTTACAACTTCGCGGCGCGGAGCACACCATCAACTGGCTTTGCGCTCAGAGATCCGCTAAGCAAAAAAAGTCCGAAGGATATTTTACCGCTAAGTAAGAGAAAGAGGATGGTCATGCAATTCCGCAGACAAACAGCCGTCGCAGGTGCAGTTTTTCTCGCAGTTCTGGGGTTAGCAGCATCACCGCCAGCACCGGCACAACAAAAGCCAAACATCGTCATGCTAATGACCGATGACACGGGTTGGAACGACTTCGGGGCTTATGGTGGTGGCGCGAACCTGGGCCATCCAACGCCGAATATCGATAGGGTCGCTCAAGAAGGCGCCGTCTTCACCAGTTGGTACGGCCAGGCGAGTTGCACCGCGGGCCGAGCTTCGTTCATGACTGGGCGCATCCCTATCCGCTCGGCGCTTTCGGTCGTGGTTGTTCCTGGCGACGAGAACGGTCTCACGAAGAGCACTCCGACAATCGCCGAGTTCTTCAACAAGAACGGCTATTCGACCTACTTCTCGGGCAAATGGCATCTGGGAGATCAACCAAAATTTTACCCGATCGAACATGGCTTTGATGAAATGAAAGAGTTCGCCGCCTACTATCCCGGCGTCTATACCTATGACGACACGGACAGCTTCGCACATCCATGGTTCCCGAAATATAACGCTGCTTACTGGGATGAATATCAAAAGATCGTCAACCTATTCGAATGGGAAGGCACTGCCGGTAAACCCGCCACCAAGGTCGCGCGTATCGACTACGACTACCTGCATGAATTCGATGTCCGTCAGGCTAACTCGGCCGTCGAATACATTAAATTGCACGCCAAAAGCGGCAAGCCGTTCTTCATGGATGTTAATTTCATGAAGATGCACAACCCGAACATTCCCGCCAGGGCGTTCATTGGCAAATCGCACCTCGGCAATTATTCAGATGCCATGATGGAACTCGACTCCAACATCGGTCAGATTATGGACGAGATCCGCGCAGATGCTCCCAACACCATCGTCATCATCACTGCTGACAACGGCGCGTGGCAGGACGCCTGGCCGGATGCCGGCGTAGTGCCATTCCGCGGAGAAAAGGGCTCGCCGTTTGAGGGCGGTTTCCGCGTGCCCGGCATTATGTGGGCGCCCGGCAAGATTCCGGCCGGCGCGCGCTATGGTGAATTGATGTCGCACATTGACTGCTGGGCAACGCTGGCAACCATGGTCGGTCTCACCCCGCCGCCTCACGGCGAGTGGAAGGACAATGATGGCAAGCCGATCTATTTCGACAGCATCGACAACAGCGCGTACATTACCGGCAAGGCAAAGCATTCTGCACGCGACGGATGGATCTATATCGACGGCGAGACATTCGCCGGCGCTCGCGCCGACATCGGCGGCGATCCCACGAACCCCGATCTCAAAATCGCCTGGAAATACCTGTTTACCTCCAAGGACACCTGGCTCGGTCCACAGCAGAATCTCGGTGCCATTGGCTCGCTCTACAACCTCACGATGGACCCGTTTGAGAAATACGACATGACGTTCAACGGTGCGGTGAGCACGCGCACGCCGACTACCTCGCCTGGCCGCTATGCCGGCTATGACAATGGCTGGGCTGTTTCGCTGATTGATGTCCCGATCATGGAGTTTGACAAATCCATCGTTAATTTTCCGAACATTAAGCGCTTCCCCGGCGGAGCATCGAACGATATGAGTCCGGATCTGCAGCATCCGAATAACCCGTTGCCTTTGATGGATATCAAAAAACTCGTGCAAGTCATAGGCGCAGCCGACTAGCTGCTTAGCTTGATCGTGCAACACCCGGCTTACCTTGAGGTCGGGGCGAAGCGTATTTACGCCGGGGCGGCGCGCTAGCCGGTCCAGTCACCGCCTATCTCTATGACTGGAACACTATTCCACTCGGCCAGATTCTGTGGCTAAAGGAACCTGAATCCTAAGGGTCAATTATCGTTTTATTTTTGCTCAAAACTCGAGGCTGCGCGGGGATTGATACTAACGGCAGAATGAGAGCGCGAGGCGGATCGAGAATAGAAAGGCCAAAAAATGAATGTCACATGGACAAGAAGCTTCACGGCCGTTGCATTGCTACTCTCTGTCGCAGTTGTTGCTCCGTCAGCGCGCGCTGCTCAAGCGCAGGCACAATCGGACGATGCCGCGTCGTCCATGGCGGACACCACTGCCACTCCGCAGGAAAAACCCGCGGCAAAGCCAGCCGACAAGAACTCGGGAAAAGCAAAACCGGGAGCAGAAGAACCCGAAGCCAATACCAACGCTGGGGCGGAAGCTCTTCAAAAAGCGACGCAGAATCCAGTCGCTAGTCTCATCAGCGTCCCTATCCAGAACAACAATAATTTTGGAATCAGTCCCGGCGACCGTACGCAGGACGTTTTAAATATTCAGCCTGTGATACCAGTCGGGATTTCGAAGAACTGGAGCCTAATCGCTCGCTGGATTATGCCCATTGTCTACCAACCGCTGCCCATCCCGCCTGCAGATCCTCAAACGGGCGTCTACGGCTTCGGGGATATGGTGCCAACGTTCTTCTTATCACCGAAGAAGCCGGGAAAGTTGATCTGGGGAATAGGCCCCGTTTTCCAGTTACCCACAGCCACAAGCACGTTTCTGGGACAGGGCAAGTTTGGAATTGGGCCGTCTGCCGTTGCGCTGATGCAACCTGGCCACTGGACATTGGGTGTGCTGCTCAACAATGTGTGGTCGGTAGCTGGTTCCGGCAGCCGGCCGTCCGTTAATCAGTTTCTGTTTCAATATTTCATCAACTACAACTTGAAGAAGGGGTGATACATCACTTGGCAGCCCACCCTGACAGCGAACTGGGAAGCTACGAATGGCGGCCGATGGGTAGTGCCGTTTGGCGGTGGGTTGGGAAGAATCATGAAACTGGGAGCCCAACCTGTGTCTATTACCGGACAGTTTTATGGAAACGCTGTTCATCCCCCGGGAGCTTCGTCTTGGACCATGCGATTACAGTTTGTGTTGCTCTTTCCCAAGCTAAGCAAGGAAGAGCAGGAGATGCTAATGGAGAAGAAACTGAAGCAGCTGGAACAGGGGCAAACGCCGAAGAATTGAATACGGGGTGAGAGCGGCCGCAGAAACGATTTGCGCTCGAAGCATACGGGTTGGCGTCAGTCGCATCAGGCGCTCTGGACTTCACCAGGGAAACATACTAGCTAAGGTAGGTGGCAACGTCGTATATGTCGCCATAACTTCTCCTTTGGCAAGCGGTTCTGGGTTCAATTGCTTTCTCTGTACAGATCCCAGCCATTCAGATTCACTCCCATTACTTGGGAATGGTTCGGTGGTCGGCTTGCCATCCGCGCCGCGAAATTAGCTCATAAAGCCGACCGTACGATTTGGAGTGTGGGTGGAATATACAAAATCGGAATCTTGACCGTCGAAGCAGAAAACGAGGGAACATTGAGGGAACAATAAGAATTTCTTTGTGTTTCCTATTGTTTCTTTTCAATGACTTAGTGTTCCCCAGCATTTCTTCTAAGTCCTTTAGATTCCTACCGGTAATGTTTTCGACTCCCACTCGCTTCCGCCAACTCTTCTACAAGCCATCTCATGAATTAGAGCTTCGGAAATACCACGATTCTTCAGGGGCTGAAGCCCCCGTATCCGAGTCGTTTTCGGCACGGCTGAAGCCGTGCCCTCCTAAAGAGCATTTATGAGCTAGCCTGCAGTCACCTAACCAAGGCCTATCGGATGCGCTCTGGGGAGACAGATTTGGTTAACAATAACGAGCCCCACCCCTGTTTTCTCGTAAACACGGATTCTAAAGGGGATCAAACTGTTTAGAATCAGTGTTTACAGAAGTGTTGATTCTGGAAGACTTAGGAGGAGGGCCTGGTTACTTGGCGCAAGAGAGCTGGGTTAGAAGAGAAATCGACAGAGATTAGTGTACCAGAGAGTTACTTTCAGAGTCAAGAAAATAATCTGTGCATTGAAAGCAAAGGAATTAGATGGGCATTTTGATCGTCGATTCTTGGGCGGGCTGAAAAAATGGGAGAAAACCCGCGCTCTTAGGAACCAAACAGGTGCGGCACTCCCAAGTCAATCGTCGATCCTAAGGCCCACCTCAATCCTACTTAGGTGGCGGCCTCTATGGGTGGGGTTGGCAAAGTCACTAAGATTGAGGTGCCATCCGGACTGGAGTTAACGGCCATTCGCCCGCGCATCAGCTTTACTCGTTCCTGCATTCCCCGCATGCCAACGCCCGCGCTGACGCCAGAGGCAATCCTTTTCTTTGATTCTTCTCCAATCCCCTTGCCGTTGTCGCTTACTTCCAACGCGACTTCCTCTCCCACACGTGAGAGCCTTACCGTAGCAGTCGAACTGCCGGAGTGCCGATGTATGTTTGTGAGGCATTCTTGAACCACACGAAACAGAGCCAATTCGTAGTCCTGCGGAAGGCGGCCAAAGTCAGGTGCTATCACGAGCGTCACGCTGACCTTACTTCGTTGCGAGAAACCCTCAACGAGCCATGACAGTGCGGACGATAGGCCAATTTCATCCAACATTGGAGGGTGGAGAAGGTAAGACACCGTCCGAATGTCCGAATTGACTTGTTCAATCATTTTCATGTTTTCTGCAACGCCGCGAGACGCCTCATCACTGAGTCGGTCTTTTTCCCTGAATACGCGCGAGACATTCATCGCAATCGCTGCCATCAACTGCCCTACTCCATCGTGCAATTCTCGTGCGATACGGCGTCTCTCGGCGTCTTGTACTTGCACCAGCTTGGAAGCAATCTCCGCACTCTGTCGAGCCTGTTCGGCTTCCTTCCGGTCGGTGATATCGCGGGCGACTTTGGACGCTCCAGTCACACGACCGTGGTCGTCTTTCACTGGAGAGATAGTGAGGGAAATATTTATCAGCTTTCCGTCTTTTCGTTTACGAACGGTCTCAAAATGGTCGATACGCTCGCCCTTCCGCAGTCGCTCAAGGATTCTCGGCTCCTCGTCCAAATGGTCAGGAGGGATGATAAGGGTTATAGATTTACCGACGGCCTCTTGCGGTGTATATCCAAATAATCGCTCGGCTCCCGCGTTCCAGCTAAGAATGACGCCGTCCAAATTCTTGCTGATAATGGCATCGTCCGACGAAGAGACGATGGCCGCCATTTGCTTGGAAGCGTCTAGCGAAAGAACCGTCTGATAAGCCGCTGAGGCGAAGCTCGCGAGTGTTTCGAGTTGTCGCTTGTCTTCCGCATCGAATTGGCGAGTGTCGTCATGAGCAACCGCCCACACCGTGCCCACCGCTATTCCGCCCACGTAGAAAGGAACCAGAAGCGCTTCTTCAACTGCTGGTTGCACGGGCTGAAAATAGGTGTAGCGACGTTCGACATGTTTGAATAGCAGCGGACGGTTGCAATCCAGCACATCGCCGCATGGACCGAAGTTTCTCGGTGTGCCGCCGCCAATATGCGGCTTCCAGATTCCGGAGATTGCTGGCCAGTAGAAGCGAGTCCCGCCATCGCTGGTCAGAAGGCTGATTCCCGCCGACCCGCAGCCGAGCATTTCACGGATAACATCGACAAGAGTTTGAAGAATATCTTGCGGTGAATCGACCAACGCCTGGATTAGAGTATTCAGAGCACGATTCTCTTTTTGATATTCAGGTGGGCGAGACGGACGACTGGTCAGTTCCTCAGTGCACAGGATGGATTCGAGGGCGACCGGAGCGTTTGTTTCTTCTAGCATGGATAACTCTCAAGTGCCACGCTTCCGCGTTCTTCTGATTTAAGAATTGTCGGGTGTACAGAGACATTAGCACCCGTGGGCGCAAAATCCTAGCGTTGGATGTTTCTGGAATGGTTGAGGTCAAGAAAGAGGAATTGTATTTGCATCAATCTCCTCAGCCGCATCTAGCTTTCGGTTTACCTGTGGCACTGAGCGCAAGTCGCTTGAATGGAGTATGCATCTCGGCCCAGCGTACGCGCCGCATATCGGACAAGGGACCGAGATGAGTTGCTGTGGGAGCAGGTCTTTGTTCTTCACCATGGAGTAATCTGATACGGCGATGGATCAGACTGTTCATTTGTGCACACTGGCTCTGTTGGTTCCACGAATCCGTAACTCCCGCGTTTCATTTCGTTGCCTACATTATTTGCCCGATACGACTGCAAACGCTTTCTCCGGCAACATAAGCAAGAAAGCGAACGCAGGCCTGGTTGGTGGAACTCCGGAGAAAGCTGTGCCAAACCCACGGAGACTTGTCTGGGTTAAAACTACAGATTTTCAAGGTTACGGCTGCTCCCAGTGTGCTTGGGTATTTCAGCCTTCTGGTGCCTTTGTGGGCGAATCGCTTGATAAAATGACACGAGATTATCGAGTTCGACGTGATAAGGAATTCTTTGCGCACGTCTGCGCAGAGCACTTCACGTCCTCTGGGGCGAAGGAAAAATAATTCGCATCCACTGACATGCTTTCCGGCAGAGACACCTCCTCCGAGGCCTCTTAACGCTTTTATTTCGGCCACTTACCAGTTCACCCACAGACGCTTTCCGGTTCATCGTCAGTGCATTGTGCTCTCCGGAGGAATGCATCAAAATGCGCAGCATGTTGAGGCGCTGACACGGTAAGCGAACCAAGCGAAACGAAGTAAAGCTTGGACACCGGCAGCGAACTAAAAAAAGGAGTTGTCCCATGAAAACGAGAGCTTTGGTTATGGCAGCTGTGATGGCGCTGACCGCAATGGCAACGACGCGAGTGGCGCAGGCCCAAGACGGTATGGCAGTCAATGTTCCCTTCGACTTCGTGGCCGGCAGCAAGACGCTTCCCGCCGGCGAGTATACCGTCAAGATCTCGGCCCCCACGCACTCGATGATCCTCATTTCCCGCAAGGACGCCACAGTGTCGGCTTTCATCAACACAAACGCCGCCGTCTCGATTGAACCGCAAACCGAATCAAAAATGGTTTTCAATCGCTACGGCGACAGTTATTTCCTATCCCAGGTCTGGTCGGAAGGCAACACGCAGGGACGCCAACTCGTGAAGACCGCCCGCGAGAAGGAAATCGCGATGACCGCGAAGGTTGAGACCGAGGGTCAAGTCACCCTGGTTGCCGAACTCGCCCGTACAAACCGCTAGCCATCCCACTCTAACCCCCGCAACGCCCCCGGGAATCCGGATACCCATCTCCGGATTCCCGATTTTTTTGGTTCTTGCTATGTACGCCGTCAGAGTTGCGGCTGGAAACGCGAAAGCAGTATTCCCAGAGGTAAGAGGCTTGCGCTTCGAGATCATTACTCAGCGTGCGGTGCCCCCCAAGTCAAAAACGAATCCCACAGCCTAGTCGCGCGGCCCGGCGCTCCTCGGATGGTCGAGCTTTGTTGTTAAGCACTTATTCACTTCACCCTAGCTAATCCTCACTGCAACTTGTAACTAGCGCATTAGGCACACGAAAACTGAGGTCCTATTCTAGTGGGGATACCTGTCCATATACTGAAATTAACGCCCGCCGGTCAACTAACAGTTCTGTTTTGAACGCGGTGCAATTTACTGCAGCACAAACTCGATGATTGCTGGACAACAATTCGTTCCGCGCATACTCATTGCCGAAGACTCGGCGGTGTGTCGAAAGCTTTTAGAAACCATTCTTGCGGAAAAGCCCTACGAACTCTGTTACGTGACGAACGGGCGCGAAGCTCTGGATGCGTTCGCACAATTTCACCCCGACATTATCATCACAGACTGGGTGATGCCCGACGTGACCGGCGTTGAGCTTTGCCGGCAGGTTCGCCAGGCACAGGATATTTCCACGTATATAATTTTGGTCACCCAGAAGTCCGAGAAAGAGGACCTCATCGAAGCCTTGGACGCTGGAGCGGACGACTACCTCACGAAGCCATTTGATGCCGGTGAGCTGTTAGCGCGAATTCGAGTAGGTTGCAGAACCGTTCAAATGGGCCGAGAAATCGAAGCCAAGAACGCCCTGCTTGAGAAGGCTGCCAGAACGGACCACCTGACAGGTTTGCCGAACAGGCTGGCGGTTGAAGAATTCGCTGCGAAGCAACTTAGCGCGGCAATCCGGCACAAATTCAACCTGTGGGTGGTCGTAACAGATTTGGATAAATTTAAATTAGTAAACGATACCTACGGTCATTTTGCTGGGGATGAAGCGATCAAGCGCTTCGCGACGATCCTCAAGGCTCACACCCGTGCTGCCGACATTTGTGGCCGGCTTGGCGGCGATGAATTCTTAATCGTGATGTCGCACGGCAACAAGAAGGCGATTATTCAGACGATTGAGCGCCTGCGAGCGGACTTCGCCGATGAGCGCTTCAGCTCGAATGGTCAGCAGGTTTCCTATACGGCAAGTTTCGGCATCGCTGGATATGATGGGACGGAAAAAGTGACGTTTCGGGAAGTCCTTACTCGCGCCGACCATGCTTTGTACCTCGCGAAGGAATCCGGACGGAATCAAGTAAGAGCGCACGTGCGAATCCCGGCTTTGAGTGAATTGGCTCCTGTTGCCAAACCGTAACTTCTCACCCGATTACAAACCAGAACACTGCGAGACCTGCATTCCCACAGATTGGAACGTGGGCGGAGTGACGTTGGACTTCTACTTTCGCTAAGCGAAGTGAGCGGAACAGGAGCAGCCTCCGAAGAATTGAACACGTCGGCTGAACTCCATCAAAACCTAGCCAGTGCTGAGTTCCGTTTCAGTCAAAACTTGTAGGCGATTTTAACCCTTAAGACTCCGGCAATTGGACTTTGAGCTCGGTGTTGCATCGACCTGTTGAGACCACCCGAGTTAGCAGGCACTCGTGCCTGTTTTCGAGGGGCCTTTTAGGTGCCGGCGATGCCCTTGTTTACGAGCACTTTAACCTCAACCCTACGATTTTGCGCGCGCCCTTGCGGGGACTCGTTTGATGCCGTTGGGTGATATTCGCCCATCGCGCCCGGAGCAACAATGTGTCGTACGGGCACGTTACACTGCTGGATGAAGAAGGCGACAACCGCATCGGCGCGATTTTCGCTCAGTTCCTGGTTCATGACCGCGTCACCGCTCGCGTCGGCGAACCCCTTGACCTCGATGATGTAACCGGTAAGACCGATCGCGGTTTGCGCCAACCGTTTGAGTTGTTTCTGGTCTTCCGGGGAGATCGTGACGCTGCCAGAGTTGAACTTCACAGTGGCCTCTCCCTTTACGTCATAGTCGCTCAGCTTGGTAAAACGATCGGTGTTTTCCTGGATGTCCTTGGAGTTCGCGGCTACTTGCGCATTCGTGGGCTCTATCCCCGATTGAATCATTTCCGCTGTTTCCAGGTCATCGCCATCGACGGTGATCGTTTTCGCTATCACGCGCCCCTCTGCGTCAGACGTGCCGTCAACCTGAACCTTGAGTCCCGGTATAAGCACGGTGTTTGCCATGTACTCTTTCCTTAATCCAAAAAGGCCCTTGTTATCTTTCGTCCTTGTATCTTCCGTGAGAATCACAATAACCTTGCCACCCGATCTGTTCACAATCAGAGTTTCCCCGGTCCGCGAAGCGATAATCCCTTTGACTTGGGTCTTTTCGCCATCGGCACCAAATGCCGAAACAATTGCGAGCAGGTAAATCGCCGCCGAACCGAATAAAAGCGTTGTGCGTTTTCTCTGCATGGATTCCTCCTCATCACCGGTTGGGTATTGGACTCAAATGGAAATCGTAATTCCGGAGAAAACACCTTAGATCCAGGGTCGCGTCGCTTGGAAGTTAGCGAGAATCCGGGTGATGCGCTACTGTCAGTTCTGACAGGCGTCACTCGGGGCCTTTTCGCGTGCATTTACACTCCAAGCCAAGCGCCCGATAAATGCAGTGGTCGAGAACGTTAAAGTTTGGGGTCGACTACCACGCGCTTCCGCCAACTCTTGTCCGAGCCGCGTGGGGAGACGGATTTGGTTAACAATAACGACCGCCTCCCCCTGTTTTCTTGTAAACACGGATTCTAAAGGGGATCAAATTGTTTAGAATCAATGCTTACAGAAGTGTTGATTCTGAAAGTTTAGCTGGAGGGATAAGATTCTTGGCGCAAATGGGCGGGATAAGAAGGGAATTGACAGAAGAAAGTGTACCAGAGGTTCACTTCCAGAGTCAAGTATATAATCCACGCGTTGAAAGCAAAGGAATTAGAGCGGGATTTTCCTCGTCGACTCTTGTACGGGCTGACAAAATAGGAGAAAACCCGCACCCTTAGAAACGAAGGGGTGCGGCACCCTAAGTCAAAAACCAATCCCAAGGCCCAGCCACCCGCCGGGTGGAATAACCGTGGCATGGGAATCTAACCCTTCCAGATCAAACGCCAAAGCCGCTGGCGGAGTAACCAGTTTCGAGTTGGGACCGCCACCGGGCGTGCCTACGATAATGTTTTGAAAATCTGAAAATTCTCTGGTCGTCAACGCAAATATTAAACTCTGGTAGGAAGCCAGGTTGGGCACGCCAAGGGCGTCGTGAGCCAAGGCCTTGCTGTAATTTCCGCTGAAATCCTTAAACCTCTTGGCGTCGCCATTGTCCGCTTGTTCGGGAACGTTGACGTCCTCGGCTTTTGCTGTTTCCATTCGGTAACGGAGGCTTGCATCTGCCCGCCCATCCACCGGATAGCGAACAACCGACGCCTTCGCGACCGAGTCTTTTCCTCCGACTAGGGGCTCCAAGCCGATCGCTCCTAAAGTTGCGGCCGCGGCTGCTACGCCGCTGACCCCGCCGAGGAATTGCCGGCGACTCGGGCCCTTTGCTTTCCTATCTTTAGTTGGTTCGTGGTTCACCGGGACAACGTTGGGGTTTTCTCCTTCTCTGTTCATGGATGTTCTCCGCTTGCTAAGTCTCTGACGAGGTTGCCCTCGTCGTTGATCCCGAGAGCGCTGCCACGGGGCACACTTCTACGTCTGTATTTGCAGGTAGAGAATGGTCGTTCCTGCTTATCGGACTGCTGGTGGGCCTGGCAACGCGTCGCGGACGATAGGCGAACGCAAACTCCGTGTCAAGCTCTATTTCATTTATCTATGAGTACTACTAGAGAATATTCTCAGAAAGCTAGTTCTCAGGATTCCTCACAGTTTGGAAAAACCCCGCTCCTGATTTGTCGTCTTACCGGAGATGTAAAGAGAGACTTGACTTGGACGGTTACGGCGTTACTCGGATGGGATGAGAAGGCCGGTCTCCATCGGGATGCGATAAGCTCCCAATAATCGACGTGCTCGAAGCACAAGAGAAAGGAGACCGGCTGTGAAGAAGATTAGCACTGTGGCGACAAACAGAAACGAGATTTTCAAAGAACACAAACTGACCATCGGTTTGGATTTGGGAGACCGCTCCAGCTACTACTGCATTTTGGATGAGGCGGGCGAAGTGATTTTGGAGCACAACTTCTCGACGACACCGAAAGGAATCCATCAAGTTTTCAATAAAATCCCGCGCAGCCGAGTCGCCCTAGAAACTGGGACTCATTCTCCGTGGGTGAGCCGGCAGCTCAGCCAGCTGGGCCATGAAGTGATCGTGGCTCATGCGCGCAACGTGCGGCTCATCGGGGAGAGCAGCCGAAAAGATGATCAACTCGATGCGCGAACGCTGGCACGGCTAGCAAGAATTGATCCCAGCTTGCTGGGTCCGGTGCGACATCGTAGCGCAAAAGCGCAAATTCACCTGACGGTGATTCGCGCTCGGGCGGTGCTGGTCAGTGCTCGCACGGCGCTAGTGAATGCCGCACGAGGGCTGACGAAGTCCTATGGCGAGCGGCTGCAGAAATGTGGCACCCAACAAATGAATCGGGAGATCGCCAAAGGGTTGAGTCAGGAGCTGCGGGAGGCTTTGGATCCGCTGTTGGAAGAAATCGAATCGCTGAACGAGCGCATCCGGGAATATGACCGGCGGATCGAGCAGATCGCCACGGAAGTCTATCCCCAGGTCGCTCTGCTCAAACAGGTGAAGGGAGTAGGAACACTGATTGCGTTGACCTTCGTTCTGACTCTGGATGACCCACACCGATTTCGCCGAAGCCGGGATGCGGGATGCTTTGTTGGACTGCGTCCTGGGCGCAGAAACTCGGGTATGAGCCAGCCGCAGCTGCACATCAGCAAGGAAGGAGACCGTTACCTGAGAACGATGCTGGTGCAAGGCGCGCAGTACATTCTGGGTCCGTTTGGACAGGACAGTGATCTGCGGCGCTGGGGGCTACGGCTAGCCGAGCGCGGAGGAAAGAATGCCAAGAAACGAGCCATCGTTGCGGTGGCACGGAAGTTGGCAGTACTGCTTCACAAGTTGTGGGTAAGCGGAGAGGTCTATGAACCACTGCGGAACAACCACAAAGTGGTGGACCAAGTGGCATAGAGAAGGAATTTAACAGCCGAGCTCAACCGCCGAGTTCAGGTGACTGCGACTAAGTCCTGGCCCAACTCCCATCCAAGAGAGGGGAGCCGAGGTCGATAATCAGGTAGCAGCACCTGCTGAAATGAGTACGCCCAACTTGCACCGAGCGAAAATCGCTCAAAAAGAGTGCGGATGGAAGGATGGCGACAGAGGCGGCTTGGCTCGGATGCAAAGTAAGCACAGGAAAAAAGGAGAAAACAAAAAGAGAAAAACCTCCTTACAGGAGGGAAAAAGAAAATCACTCTTGACACTCACCGGCCTTCTCATGGAAGGACTTAGCGCAACCTCTGCAATAACTTCCAGGTCGCCGACCATCCGGCCGAATTCATTGCGAGCCTTCAGGTCGAACACAAACAATTCATTGGAAATGGGCACCTCATCGGGTCACCGCATTTTCTAAGAGTGCCACAGGAAAGACCGATGTATCATTCGACAGCTAGCCCGCGCACCCCACGTTCACCGCGCGAGGAATTATCGGGACCGAGGCGCGGAACTTCCGAGATTGGGACTTCCGCAAGTACACGAAATCCCATGGCAGATTGGCAAATGAGAGAAAAGCGGCCACTCCGAGGACCTCGGCCGGAGCCAGCGGGGCCGACGCTCAAGAACTACATCACGCCCGCCGGATTGCAGAGGTTGAAAGACGAGCATGTGTTCCTACTGAGGCGCGAGCGGCCCGCGGTGGTGGAGGTCGTAGCGTGGGCCGCTAGTAACGGGGACCGCAGTGAAAACGCCGACTACCTCTACGGCAAACGACGGTTGGGCCAGATTGATTCGCGAATTCGCTTTCTCACGAAACGCATTGACGCGGCCGTGGTTGTCGATCCCGTCGCTCCGCGGCCAGGCTCAGCCGCCACGCGCGCCTTCTTCGGCGCAACCGTGACCTACAAGGATGCCGCCGGCCTCGAACACGTCGTCTCGATCGTAGGCATCGACGAGGTGGACCTCGGCCGCGGCTACATCAGCTGGCGCTCGCCTCTCGGCAATGCGTTGATGAAGGCGTCCCCAGGCGACCGCGTGCGCCTGATTGCGCCAGCAAAGTCGGAGCATCTCGAGATCATCGACGTCGAGTACGCACCGATTCCGATGGATCCTTTCCGCGAACCGCTAGGAGCTCAGTCGACGCCCAAGGTCGAACGCTCCTAGACCAAGCCGCCCGACGCTGAGCGTTCCCCCGATCTTTGTCGTTTTTGCTCATTGTGCCGCCCGGAGCTGGACAGCGAAACGTTTACAATGACTGCTCGGTGATTCCTACAGTCAAATTAGCTTATTTCAGGCGATTCTGAGCGAATCACGGATTAAACGGAAGTTATTCCGAGTCAAGAGGCTCGCTGGGACATTCTGGCTTGCTAAGTCCTGGTTTGTCGCCTTACCGGACGTATGGAATTGCTGATCGGCAGTTGTTCGACTACGAGCCAGAATGAAATCCTGCTGATGCCTTGGTCATACCCCATTCGAAACGTGCCCAATTTTGCAAAATTCGATCACCGCATGCTTCCGCCAGCTTATTTAGACTGGCTTTTGACATAATTCGGTGACGGTGGGAATCAGAGTTGCGCGGAGATTTGCCTTATCGAGAAGGATGGACGCGCCTAAAACTTCAGCTAGCATGCGGGTGGGTTCATCACCCCAAATACTGATCGCCAGAAGCTTTGAACAGCGGAGACGCGAAATAAATTCGTTAGAAATAGCGGTGTGTTCGCCGGGCATGTGAATGTCCATGATGACTACGTCAGGATTCAGGTCTTTTATTAGGCGATCCGTTTCATTAAAATTCGTGGCCTCGCCGACAACTTCGAATTCACTTTGCGTTGCCAGAATCTCGCGAATTCCCCGGCGAACTATTGCCGAGTCGTCTGCGATTAACATTTTCGATGTCATATCCACCTCGCCCTGGCGAAAAGAGGTTTCGTACTGGTTCGACGCTCGAGATGGTCAAAAGGTTGCGAAGGGCGGTGTACTACCTAGTTCCGCTCAGCCTATTGCCCAGTGCGCAAAATGTGGAGTTGTGTTGGCTGCGGAGGAAAGCGGCAGCAGAGCTGCCGCACTCCATGGTTGGAATGGCAGTTTCGGAAGATGACACACGCAATTTGAACTGGTGGGCGAACAAAATATCGCTCCCGTCACCTTGAGTTCGGTTGAAACTGTGCACTTAGCCGAATCCGCAAAACCGCACAGGCTGAAGCCTGTGCCACTTTTTATCGTACCCGGTAAATTCAGTATTCCTACCGAACTAACCTGATAGTGCGCCTGTACTGCGCTGCTATTCTGACGACGATGTCGGGCGTGCAACGGCGGGGCAGCGTCGTTAAACAAACGCAAAAGGAGACTGAGATGCTTGGAATCATTGCTGCGGTTCTCGTGGTCATGTGGTTGCTTGGGTTTTTGGCGTTTCATGTTACCGCTGGGGCCATTCATATCTTGCTGGTGCTCGCGATAATCATGTTCGTTCTTCACTTGCTCCGAGGCAGATCCGCCACTGCGTGATGGCAACTTAGGGCGGGGTCTAAGTGAGCACAGAATTCCTTGACCGTTTAGCCAGCCAGTTGAAAATTGGCAAGGGGCCTGCGTCCCGGCGCGCGATCGAGAGGATTCTAGACATCACCAAGACGGGCTATGAGAACGGCGAGTACGAAAACCCTGTGGAGGCGGAAAGAGACTTCAGGCGACTCGTTAGCCTTCAAGAAGGCGACGAGTGACCAACTTTTACTTGCCGCCTGTCACGATCAGATCGAAGTTTGAATTTCCGCACATGCCATAGACAGAGCCCGGGTTGCAGGCGCCGACCGAGTATTTATAGCAGCCGGGGTTTTTCGTCTGGACGGTGACTGGACGGTCAGAGCCGCCCATAATTGTCCCTGCAGGGTCGAAGGGAGACGTTGCGCCAAAGTCGACCATAATGCCGGTGTTTTTACCATCGCCTTTCCACGTCACACTGGTGCCGGGCGCGATGCAAATCGGTGTCGACCCTTTCGGGAAGTTCGGAATATTGGGAGTGACGGAGGCATCGGTGCCGCCGCCTGTGCGCCTAATTTCTAGTTCGCAGGGAGAGCTGCTCGAGCCACAGGTGTTTGCCGCGGTACAAAGCTGTTCCGGATGTGGATTTGCGCATATCGACGGCTTGGGTTTCTTGTCGCCCGCGGTGATGGTGCCGTTTATCAGCAACAGTCCAATTAATGCCAGAACCAAACTACTTCCAATCGCCAACAGTGGCTTGCTTTTCATGCGTCACCTCTCCCTAACTTACCGTTCTGTCTTTGTAAAAACCTATCCACGCTTCGAAAAATGCCAGAGGGGTCATTCCCATCTTCCGTCGGACGCACTGCCAGCCTGTGAGGGTGTTAATTGACGCCCGGGGTGCCCTTCCAATCGAGCACATCTACCAGGTTCCAAGCGTTTTGATTGAGTTCGATTTGAAGCTGACCCTGCTTGTCGATAGCGAGTTGGCAGGCTGGATACAATACGCCAGTACTCTTGCTCTTATCCGTATCGTTCAAATCGAATTCACCGCCGGTGAGATTGAAGGCTGTTGACTGCGTGTCTGCCCAGACCTCTCCGAATCTCAATAGACGGTTGGTGACGAATCGAATTTTGCGGCCTGTCGGCGTTGGCATCATCCGAATATAAGCAAGGTCATATCCCAAGGTGCCGGTGATTGAGATATGGCCAACAGCTTTCATTTTGCCCAGAGCGTTGACGAGGCCCTGGTTCTGTCCAGTTGCAAATGCCTGAACGAGGGTCTGCTTGTCCGCTGGCGTCGAGTAGTCGTAGATTTCGACCGAAATGCCAACCATCGCACCCATTTGGGTGCTGGTGCCCATGGCCGTTGCTTCGATGGTCTCGTCCTTGACACCCCTCGCTGAGAGGGCCGGAAAAGCGGCCGCGAGGAGCAGTCCAGATACCATCAATCCAGCCAGGGCCCACTTGTATGACTTATTGCTCGTCTTGTTAGTCTGCGGCATACCGTTTTTTTTCTCCTTAGCGCAACTACCGGAAACCGAACTCATCTAGAGCCTGCATTCTTGAGCAATCGAATAATCGAGGGGTATTGTCAAAATGAACAGGGGGAGCCGTATTTGTTCGGAGCCTGCCTCGATCAAGACTATTGAAGCAGTTCAGAAGAAACCGCACTTCGGGAATGGGTTTCAGGGGGACCGCAGTTCTCAGACTTGACCGACGAAGACGCGACGACTGCAAATTCTACCTGTCATTTTTGACAGTATTCGGCGAGTGGTACGACGGTCAGAGTGGCTTGGAACCGCGTAGCTGCCCATTCCCGTAACCAACTGGATTTGAAAGTCCCGGGCCGGGCATCTGGCGGTGAGGCTTGTCCGGCGCTAGTTGTTGAGTTCCATAGCCACGCGCATGGCCGCATATTAATGATCAAGCTTCTAGCAAATCTGAAACTCCGCAGAAAACTACTGCTGGCCATGGCTCCCTTGGCGCTGATGGTGGTTGTAGCCGGCGTTTATTCATCGTTTGAGAGCAAAACGATCGACACTTGGTACAGCAATTTAATAGACACGGACGTCAAAGGACTGCGGAGCCTGACCGAAGCGCGAAGCCACACGAATCGGTACGGCATGTTTTTGTACCTGCTGGTCGCTGAGACGGACCCCGATCGAAAGCAAGTGATCGACGCGGAGATGGAAAAAACCCGCTCGGATTACGAGGCGGTGAGTTCGGCAGCACTCCGGGAGATTCCCGAGCGCGCCGATAAAATCAATGCGGCGGCGGCACTCTTCGACAAAACGGTGGCTGACGCACGCCCCGTACGCGCGGCGGCTATGGCCGGCAACAATGAAAAGGCGCTCAGTCTACTACACGCAGGGGTAAGCGACGAATTGCAACAGGCGCGACAGGCCGCCATTGGAATTGTGGAGGAGCTGCAAAGAGACATTGACAGGCGTTCCGACGAGTTAACCAGAAACACGCATCATGCGATCGTGGTGACATGGTTAGTGATTGGGTTTGGCTTGCTGGCATCTTTGGCCGCCGCTTTTTATATTGTGCAAACGGAAGTGGTGGAGGAGTTGTCGTCCTTGCAGGGCAGCATCCGGGACCTCGCCGATGGGAAACTGGACCAACCTATCCTGTATCTCGATCGCAGGAACGAAATCGGCGAGATCAGTCGCGCCGTGCGAACACTGCAGGGTGCTGCGCGCGAACGCGAGATTCAAGGCTGGGTGAAGAGTGAGGTGGCCGCAACGTTGACGCGGATTCAAGCGGCTGAAGATTTTGAGCCTTTCGCGCAAGCTTTGCTGTCGAGCATTTCAGAATGCATTCCACTGGTTTATGGAAGCCTCTATCTGGCCGATAAAAACAACGCTCATTTCAGGCGAGTTGGCGCTTTTGCGATCGATGATTCGGCTAGCCATCGCGAGTTCGCTCTCGGGGAAGGGCTTGTCGGACAAGCGGCGGTTGAGCGCCGCGCACTGACCGTCACCGCTGGCGAGCATCTCCAAATTGCCGCCGGGATGTCCATGCTGAAGCCCGGAAGTTTGCTATTTCTGCCGGTGATTAACCACGACGCCGTCACTGCGGTTGTGGAGTTGGCACCGGTTTCACCTTTGGCCGATCGCCAGCACGTTCTGCTCGAGGCGATTTTGCCGTCGATAGGTCTGAGCGCTGAAATCCTGTCCGGCAATATCGAGACCAGAGAGCTGCTGAAACAGACTCGTGCTCAGGCGGAGGCGCTGGCGGCCTCGGAACAGCAGATCACCGCGCGCAAAGAGGAATTGGAGAGCATTAACCAGGCGCTCGAAGCGTCCGAGGTGGAACTTAGACGCGCCAAGGATGTAGCCGAGGAAGCGACAAAAATCAAAGCGGATTTCCTTGCCAATATGAGCCACGAAATCCGTACCCCTATGAACGCCATCATTGGGATGTCGCATTTGACGTTGAGGACCGAACTTAATACCAGGCAAAGAGATTACGTCCGAAAGATTCAAATGTCCGGCCAGCACCTGCTGGGCATCATCAACGACATCCTGGATTTCTCGAAGATCGAGGCGGGTAAGTTGTCAGTCGAAAACATCGACTTCGATCTGGAAAAGGTTTTAGAGAACGTCAGCAACCTGATCTCGGAGAAATCCTCGGCCAAGGGCTTGGAACTTATCTTCGATATTGAACCTTCGGTTTCCACCCAGCTCAAGGGCGATCCACTTCGGTTGGGGCAGATTCTAATCAACTTCTGCAACAACGCGGTTAAATTCACGGAGACCGGCGAGATCGTCGTGAAAGCGCGAGTTCAGGAGAAAAATGAGGACGGCCAGCTGGTTTGCTTTTCGGTCAGCGATACCGGGATGGGCCTCACAGAGGAGCAAATGGGCCGTTTGTTTCAGGCATTTGAGCAGGCCGATGCTTCGACAACGCGTCAGCACGGCGGCACCGGACTGGGGCTGGCCATATCGAAGCGGTTGGCGCACTTGATGGGCGGCGATGTCGGAGTCAACAGCGAAGTGGGCAAGGGCAGCACTTTCTGGTTCACCGCTCGACTCGGCAACGGGACATTGTCATCGCGCCCAACCTCCCGGCCCGAACTACGAGGCCGTCGCGTACTGATCATTGATGATAATCCGCAGGCCCGCGCGGTGTTGTCCAGCATGCTCACCAGTCTGACCTTTCTGGTGCACGAGGCTCCCTCAGGCTTGGAAGGCATCGAAATGGTCCGGCAAGCCGCGGCAATCGGCGAGCCGTACGAGATTGCTTTTGTCGACTGGCAGATGCCGGGCCTTGATGGCATCGAGACAGGCAAACGCATTCGTGCATTGCCCAATCTCACAGTTCGGCCGCAATTGGTCATGGTCACTGCCTATGGCCGCGAGGAAGTCCTCAAGCAAGCAGAGGAAAATGCTTTTGCCAACATTTTAATTAAGCCGGTTACTCCATCCATGTTGTTCGAGTCAGCTATTGCGGTGCTGGGTGCCGATCCCGAGACGGTCTCCAAGGCTGAGGCAGGTTCCGCTCTTGAACTTTCTCGTTTGCGCGGCGCGCGAGTGTTGCTCGTGGAAGACAATGAACTCAATCGGGAAGTGGCGCTAGGACTCCTGTCGGACGCCAATCTCGCTATTGATGTAGCAGAGAACGGACAAGTTGCCGTCCAGATGACCGCTGCCGGCAAATACGATGTCGTCCTCATGGATATGCAAATGCCAGTCATGGATGGGATCGCGGCGACGCGCGCGATCCGTTCGAACCCGCAACTCCGCACGTTGCCAATCATTGCCATGACTGCCAACGTGATGGCCCACGATATCGAGCAGTGTACTGCGGCTGGCATGAACGATCATGTCGCCAAGCCCATCGATCCCGACGCATTGTTCGCAGCACTGCTTCGCTGGATCAAGCCGCGCAATGCGGAGAGCCCTTCCAATGCTCCTGCGCCTCCGATCGCGATCCAGTCCGCGCCGCCCACGGTTTCTGATTCAGAAGTGTTGGAAATTAAGGGGATCGACACTAAATCAGCGCTGAGGCGCACCGGCGGAAATCTCCGACGCTACGAGTCGCTCTTGCGCAAATTCGCAGAGCCGTCCGCGGGAGCAGCCGAGGAAATTCGCGCCGCTCTAGCGGCAGGCGACACTTCAACAGCAGCGCGCGCAGCACATTCCATGAAAGGCGCGGCGGCCAATCTCGGTGCAGCCGGATTGGCAGAGATTGCTGCGAAGGCAGAAACGGCGGTCACTTCGGGACAGGGTGTCGAGGAGGCGTTACATGCGCTTGCCATTTCATTTAAGAGCGTAGCCGGAGCCATCAACTCGGCACTGCCTGTCGAACAATCCGTCACAGCAGCGGCAGGTCCCGCTCCAGACCCCGCGGATCTCGCCACCGTGGTCGAACCCCTGACTCGGCTGAAGGTATTGCTGAAGAACGACGATGGCGATGCTGCCGATTACATACTTGAGGTTAGCCCGAGCTTGTCGAAGGTGTTGACCGCGGCGGAGATCAATACGCTCACCGGACTGGTTGGCAATTTCAATTTCGAGGCTGCACTGGTTTCTCTTTCTACTATAGCCGATCGCCTGTCTCTTAGACTGGAGTGAAGATATGTCAGAAACACCGGCGCAAAAGTCGATCTTGATTGTGGATGACACGCCTATCAATATCGGCGTAATTTCCGGGGCGCTAAAAGATTCATACAGGACTAAAGTTGCCACTAACGGCGAGAAGGCTTTGGCTATTGCTTCGGGCGACGATAAGCCGGACTTGATCTTGCTCGACGTCATGATGCCTGGCATGGATGGCTATGAAGTTTGTCGCCGTTTAAAAGCGAATCCGGAAACGAGAGATATCCCCGTAATCTTTCTTACAGGGCAGACAGGAACTGACGATGAGACGAAAGGATTCGAAGTCGGAGCTGTGGACTATATTCATAAGCCGTTCTCTGAAGCCGTTGTGAAAGCTCGCGTGCATACCCATCTCATGCTTCGTGCAGCGCACGAACAGATAGCGCAGCAACTGCAGGCAATCAATATTGAGCTGGAGATGGCCCGCCAAATTCAATTGTCCATCCTGCCGCGCAGTACTCCAAAGCTCGCCGGTCTCGATATCGTCGCCCGTTACATTCCCATGACGTCGGTGGCCGGCGACTTCTACGATTTCATCACCGTCGACGAAAAGCACGTGGGAATTTTAATCGCTGATGTTTCGGGACATGGTCTTCCATCCGCATTGATCGCCTCGATGTTGCAGGTGGCCCTGACGGCTCAAGTTGCCCATGCTTCCGACCCCGCACGAGTGTTGTCAGGCTTGAATCAAGCGTTGTGCGGAAAGTTCGAGCAAAACTTTGTGACGGCGGCCTATGTGTTCGTAGACATGGAGAAAAGAGAGATAACCTACGCCGGTGCCGGACATCCTCCACTTTTGTTCAGGAGCAAATCCAGCGGGAAGGTCAGCGAAGTTTTGGAAAACGGCTTGTTCTTAGGGATGTTCCCGGAAGCGACCTTTACTTGTTTGCGGTTGCCGATCGAGGCCGGTGACCGCGGCATCCTTTACACCGACGGAATCGCTGAAACAAAGAACCCAGCGCAGGAAGAATTTGGGACTGCACGTATTAAACAGTTTATTGAGAAAAGCCACCGCCTCCCGGTTGATCATTTTGCAGAAGGACTTCTCGAAGAGCTGTCACGCTGGTCAGAGCAGCCCCAGGGGCAGGGGCAACAAGATGACATCACTGTCCTAACGATAGATTTCAATACTCCGTGATGAGGAGTTGGTCTCCTCGTGCGAGGGCTGTCAGGGAAGAGATTCCAGTTCCAGGCGTACTTCAGCTTTGTTTTCGCTAAGCGTTGAGGATCGGGGAGCAAGTCGACTCAGATCTTTTGCGATGGCAGGCCAGGTCTCTTCGGGGATGCTCAGGAAGGCGCTCACTGCTTGCGGGTCGAATTGGGTGCCCGAGCACTGACGGATGATCTCTATTCCGGATTTGAACGACGACGCCTTGCGATAGGGCCGGTCGGAAGTGATGGCATCGAAGGAGTCCGCCACGGTAAAGACTCGTGAGCTTATCAGAATTTCAGCGCCCTTGAGTCCTCGGGGATAGCCGCCCCCGTCGTAGCGCTCGTGATGCGTTAAAACAATTTCCGCGGCGTCCGCAAGAAAAGGAATGTCCTTCACCAGATCGAAACCGATTTGTACGTGGCGCTGCATGAGCTTCCATTCGTCGGGGGAAAGAGGACCGGGCTTGAGAAGAATGCCGTCGGGAATTCCCAGCTTCCCAATATCGTGCAGGTGCGCCCCTCTGGCCAAACTTCTCAACTGTATTTCGGACCAACCCATGGCGCGCGCAATCTCGATGGAGTAATTGCAGACGCGTTGAGAGTGGCCAGCCGTTTCATTGTCCCGGAGATCAATCGCTGCACCGAGTGCCTGCAGAGTATCTTCATAGTTGCGCTCGATCTGCCGTAGCGCCTGATGAAGCTGTCCGGTACGTTCGACAACCATTTCTTCGAGGCGCTTGCTGTAGTTTTCTATTTGTTTTTCTAAATGGCGCTTATGAAGAGCTCGTTCCAGGCTTGCAATGACGGCACTTTCTCTAAGCGGTTTAACCAAGTAGTCGTCGGCTCCAGAACGCATGGCCTGAACACCGACTTCGAGGTCGTCCACACCCGTGGTGAGTAAAAAGGCGATATGGGGATGCGACTGGCGAACGCGTGCGAGCAGCTCCAGACCACTGATGCCAGGCATTTGGAGGTCCGAAATGACCGCATCAAATGTCTCGCGCCGCAGAGCGAGAAGTGCTTCTTCGGCATTGCATGCTGAAGTGCAGTGGAACGCTGGGGGAGCGAGGATTAAGGCGAGGAGCTTGCAGGCCGGGGGTTCGTCGTCGACGGTGAGGATGCGGACAACAGTGGGGTGGTCAGACGCTGTTTCGGTCACAATTGTTTCGTCAACGATGGGAAAAGGGTTGTCAGCTGTGGGCATGGATATTGGGCGCCTAAGCGCTAACTCAGCACCCAGGGGCCAGTCTTTTCGATAAAACGGAATCCGAAGTGGCGAAGCGGGGCAGCCTTTGTATCCGAATGAACGACTTTCGCTTTGCCTACGTAGTTTATTCCGGAAGTCGTGAGGTAGACTTCGACGATTGAGTCGACGGGCAATTCTGTCGTGCAGGTACACAGGAATCCGCTGAGGCTCACATCTTCCGTGTTTGTGTCCTGTTCAACTTTGTTTCCGAGCTTGTCCGTGCCTCGCAGCTTGAGCGGAACGCGCAAACGCACGCGGACCTCGGAACGAGGGATGAAGCGGCGGACCTTGGTGAGCTGGGTGAGGCAAGCGCGCAGAGCGTCAAAGTCGATGGGCTTCTCGAAATAGGCGCAAGCGCCAAGTTGCTTGCAGTGGTCTTTGGTTTGTCCGCCCGCCTCGCCGCTGACGATAATCACGGGAATCTTTTGCGTATGGCTGAAGGCCGTGAAGGTCTGAAGGAGTTCGTAGCCGGAATAATTCGGCATGCGAAGATCCAACAAAATGGCGTGGGGCTTGTGTTCGAGGGCGAGAGCCAACCCTTCTTGCGGCACGCCGGTGTCAATGACTTCAAAGAGGTCGCTCAATTCAAGGCGGATGAGGCGCCTAATTGCCTCGTCATCGTCCACAACCAACAGCTTATCCATCGCGAAATTTCTCCTATCTCCCTGGTTGAATGCTGGTTCCGACCAATTCGGTCAATGACTCTGGGGCGAGCGCGGGACTCTTTCCACCGTCAATTACTTCGCGGACCTTGCGGATAAGGACCTCTTCAATAAAAGGTTTGTGCAAGAGATGGATTCCAGGATCAAGAACTCCATGGCCCGCGATGAAACTGTCGGTATAGCCCGACATATAGAGGACTTTCATCCCCGGTTGGCGCAGTAACAAATTTTCGGCCAAGATGCGGCCGTTGATGCCTGGCATAACGACATCGGTGAGCAAGAGGTCAAAAGCTCCTCCGAATCGAGCGGCGACTTGCAGGGCGTCTTCGCCGCTTTCGGCGGAAAGGACGCGGAATCCTCTGGATTCAAGAAAAGTTTTTGCGAGCTTGCGCAAGGGTTCGGAGTCTTCGACGAGAAGAATCGTTTCGGTGCCACGCAGATTTTCTGGAGACTCGGTCTTTAGATCGTCGACGACGGGTCGACCAGCATGAAGAGGGAGGTAAATTTGAAAAGATGTGCCTTTGCCGACGATGCTTTCCAGGCCGATATAGCCGTTGCTTTGTTTGACGATGCCGTAAACGGTGGCGAGTCCCAGCCCCGTGCCTTTTCCTAGCTCCTTGGTTGTGAAAAACGGCTCAAAAATATGGGTGAGAGTGGCGGGATCCATGCCTGTACCCGTGTCGGTTACAGCGAGGAGCACGAAACTGCCGAGTTTGGAGCCCGGGTGACTCCGGACATAGGTTTGGTCTAACTCCACGTTTGAGGTTTCGATTTTGAGTTTTCCGCCCATGGGCATGGCGTCGCGGGCGTTGACTGCCAGGTTCATGATGACTTGCTCGATCTGGCTCTGGTCGGCTTTCACATTGCCTAGATCTGCGTCCAGCAGTAGGGACACTTCGATGTCTTCGCCCAAGAGTTGGGGAAGCATTTTTTCCATGTCAGAGGCCAGTGTGTTGAGGTTGAGGACGGCAGGGGATAGGACTTGCTGGCGGCTGAAGGCCAGCAATTGTTTGGTGAGTGAGGCGGCTCGCTGGCCGGCCTTTTCGATTTCCAAGGCATGCTCAGCCTGGGGATTGTTTGCTCCTAACTCCCGCTTGAGCACTCTGCTGTATCCGATGATTACACCGAGGAGATTGTTAAAGTCGTGGGCGATGCCTCCCGAGAGGCGGCCAATGGCTTCCATTTTTTGTGCCATGCGCAGTTGTCTTTCGAGGATTCGTTTTTCCGTAACGTCTTCGGCAAACGCTTCAAAGTAGGCCAGCGCTCCGTTTTCATCGTTTACTCGGCGACCGGAGCAGCGGACGGTGATCGGCGTAGCATCCTTTCGCTTCCACTCCATTTCTAGATCCTTGATTTCTTCCGTGCGGGTCAGGAGTTCTGTTAGGCGCTGATATTCCTCGGAGTGTCCGAAGATTTCACTTGGCAGATCTTTGCTGAGCAATTCTTCGGTCGAATCGTACCCGAGCATTTTCTGGAGCGCCGGATTTACTTGGAGGAACCGGCCAGCGGTGTTTGCGCGATAAATTCCATAAGGTGCGTCTTCGACAACCGACCGAAAACCAGTTTCCAGCCGGCGGAGAGTCTCCTCAGCTCTTTTGCGCTCGGTGACGTCGCGATTCACGATAATCAACTTTTCTGGCTTACCATCGGCATCCTGGATCACGCTGGAAGTCGATTCCAATACAAGCCAGGCGCCATTCTTGTGGCGAAGTCGATATTCCAGAGTTTTTCCGACACCCGTGCGGCGGGCCTCCGCAGCGGCATTCTTAACGCGTTCACGATCATCGGGGTGAATCTGTTCGAAACCAGAAGAGGCTTGCAATTCTTCTTGCGAATATCCAAGCACCTTTTGATAAGAGACGCTGTTGAAAATTCGCTTCCCGTCCATATCGACGACGGCGATCATGTCGGCGGCGTTTTCGCTGATCAGGTGAAACAACTCTTCCCGATCAACGAGCTGACGGCGGATTCGATGAATCAATAAGTACTGATAGATGGTGTAGAGATCGAAGAGGAAAACCAGACCCACAAGCCCTCGTATGGCTTGGGGAAAAACGTTTTGCGAATAGAAATCTTGATGGACGTGAGCGTTAGGAAGAAGAAAAGAAGCGAGGCCGGCCGTTAGCAGGAGGGTGATGATGGCGGCGGCTGCCCATAGCCACCATTCGCGCCGCTCGATCCGGCGGAAATTCGCGCGGATGTCGTTGGACTGCGTGCCTGCGCGATGGCGTACAGTTTTTGGTTGATGCGGTTTCAAGAATCACCGAGCGGAGTCCACTCCTCTCTCAGGTCAAGTGTTTTGGTGGCTGAGTCTGAGGTTGGTTGTGGGCCGCAGAACCTTCCAGACTCTACTTGCACGAAGCCATCCATGTGGCTACTTGGTTTCGAGATTCAGACTCCGCCTAAGGCATTGAAACGTAAGGGGCTGTCTTCATCTAAAGAAGGGAAGTGAATCACCGCTTAAAACCCCTGCGTCATCGCCGTCGCGAAGTGCCGGTTTGGAACAAGTAGAGCGTAAGGGTCTGTTTTAGGACGAGTGATAAATGGAGATAAGGCTACTGATTTTGCACCGGATCGGAGTCGTTTCCACAGCGGGGGAGCCTGCTCAGTCCGTGCAGCACTCAGTGAATCTTACTGGACAGCGGCGCTTGCCTCGGTGCAGCCCGCGCCTGACGGGTCATAGTGGATCACACCTGCTTGATCGGTGCAAAACATGCGTTGACCAGAGCTTCCGACAACGAGTGGTGTTCCGGTGATCGTGTATGCGACCGATGGTGTAGCTCCGTCGCCGGTCCAGACGAGTGAGTAACCGCTCTTCGTCCCCTGGGCGATGCCGTCATCGATCAAGCAAGCCGATGTTGGAGTTGCGTTGCATGGGTTCGCGCCGCCCATGTCCGCCAAGTTCACCGGAAATCCTACACTCCCATAGGTAGAGGAATAGGTGATGGCGGCGGTGTTGATGATGCGAAGAGAGCTGACAGCTGAGGCTTCATTGGCCTGCATCCGCGAGTGCAAATAACTGGGGATGGCTATGGCCGAAATGATGAGGATAATGGCGACCACAATGAGCAACTCGATCAGCGAGAAACCCTTCTGGTTCTTCATGAATTCCCCTAGGTGGTACCCAGTCCGGCGGCACGCTGAAACAGTGGAGCCGAACTCCCCAAACCCGCAAACTCTACCACCATGGTTCGTTTGCTTTCAAGTAAATTAAGGGGCCGTGAAGTCGCGGGAGATGAGAATCCGGATTGACGCGATATGATAGAGGCATCCCGGCAGGAGGATTCAGAAACCCATGCCGATCCAAACGATATTGCAACTTGGCGACCCACGACTGCGCGAAGTTGCGAAGAGCGTGGTCGATTCTAGCAGCGCGGACATTCGATCGCTGGTCGAGGATCTTGCAGATACTCTTGCCTATTGGAAGAGGACGACCGGATATGGACGTGCAATTGCTGCGGCGCAAATTGGCTCATCCCTGCGTGTGATTTTTCTCCAACTGCCCGGAGCCGAGCCGTGGCCGTTTGTGAATCCTCAAATTACTGAGCGAAGCGAAGAAAAAATCGTGGTTTGGGACGCCTGCTTGAGTTTCCTTTCCATTTTTATGCAAGTGGCGCGACATCGTAAAATCACAGTGAAGTACCAAGATTTGCGCGGCGAGTGGCACGAAATTGAAGCGGGGGAAGAGCGAAATCTGTCTGAACTATTGCAGCATGAGATTGATCATCTCGATGGGATACTCGCCGTTGATCGCATCGCGGACATTCGCACTTTGTGTACACGCGAAGAATTCGAGAAAAGGCATCGCAGCGGGAGTCCCTACGAGACAATCGGAGAGAGCAAGACGGCCGGGTAGCGGCCTTTAGGATTCAAAAATGAAAGATTTGAAGACGAGCGTTTTGGCGTACACCTCGATGGAGAGTCCGATCGGTCCCCTATTATTGGCTGGGGATGAGCGCGGCCTTCGATTGGTTTACTTCGTCAATGGCCGTCGGCCCATGTCGCCGCCGCGCGCCTGGGTCGAGGACAAAAAGCCATTCAAGGAAGTCGTTCGCCAACTGAAGAGTTATTTTGAGGGGAAGTTAACCGACTTCGATCTGCCACTCGTCCTTGATGGCACTGAATTTCAACTTCTCGTCTGGTGTAACCTGCAGAAAATCCCATACGGAGAGACTGTCAGCTACGGAGAGATTGCCAAGCGTATTGGCAGTCCCAATGCTGCGCGCGCAGTGGGATTGGCGAACGGCTCCAATCGCATACCGATCATAATTCCGTGCCATCGCGTTATCGGAAGCAACGGGGATTTGACCGGGTTTGGCGGCGGACTGCCGATCAAGAAGAAGCTTTTGGCCTTGGAAAGCAGGCAGTTGAGTTTTCTTTAGAGGCATGGCGCTTGCGTTTTTTTGTTGCCCTGCGCGGCCCTCATCATTTTCGCTGACTATGCGATCAGTACCGCCAGCTTCTCACGTCTGCTCCCGCAGGTGCTGTTTTCTCGATGCGTTCTAAAATCTTTGGCAGATATTGGGTGTTGTAATGCAAGCGCGAAAGATAGTTGGGCAGAGTGGGATCGCCGTTCCAGCAGTGTTCCGCGCGTTCACCGTATTTCACTTCGCCGTCATATGGAGGGTTGGCAGTCGTTTTCAGAAAATCCTCCACAAGATATACAGCGTCGTTTAGGAAATAGTTGTCGGCGCTGCCGCAGTAAATGTGCAATTTGCCCTGCAGCTTGGGGCCGAGAGTGGGCCAATCGCGGCGAAGAATGGCGCCAAGATCGTAGTGTTCCTTCCAATAGGCTGCGACGGCGTGATCGATCTCCCCTGTTTCCTTGTTGAAGATCGGTACGGGATAGCCGTCGGCGCCAGCGGGAGAGTAAACGGCCTGCCAGATGTCGAACTGCTCGCCGGAACGGGAGTGTGAGCCGAGGGCTAGTTCGTATTGATTGATACCTTCGATGGAGACCAGAGTCTGCCCGAGATAATTTCGCATGCCGGGTTGCGCGACGCGCGTGTGTGGGCCTTCGTGGTAGAACGCGTTCTTCTCGTCATAGATATTGACGTGCGTATACGCGCGAAAATCGACCGGATCAGGACAAGCAATAAATGCGCCATTGTAATGGTCGGGATAAAACATCTGCACGGCGATCGATTCCCAGCCGCCAGTGGATCCTCCGTACAAAAAGCGCGCCCAGCCTTGGCCGATGCCCCGAAACTGTTTTTCAATCGCGGGAATAAGTTCTGTCTCGATTGCGTCTCCGTAAGGTCCCAGATTGGCGGAGTTCACGGCATACGAATCGTCATAGTAGGGATTGGCGTGCTGAAGCTTCACCACCATGTAGCGGGGAAAATTCGGCGCGGTCCACTGCTTGTAAAACTTATATGCCTCCTCCTGCTGTATCCGGTTGTAACCGGAGATGTGAAACCGTTCGCTGTAGTCCGGTTTCAGATTTGGATCAGGAGGTTCGGTGCGAAAGCCGTCGAAGTCATTCACAAAATGGTCTTCGAACACCATCACGGGAAAATGCGCCTGGGGATGCTCGTCGAAGCCATCGGGGACAAGGATTGCTGCGCCGATAAACATGGGCCGACCCCAGAATTTCGTTAGCAGCGTGGATTGAATTCTGATGTGCCGGATAAACTTGGTGTCTTTTGGCGCTTCGATGGGAGGGATTTCTTGATCGAGAAGAATTGATATCGGAGTCGAATCCGCACCTATAGTAATTTTCTGTGGCTTGCTATACAGGTTCCCGGGAGCGATATTCCAATGCTGTCCCTCACCGCGGTCCATTGGGAGCTTGACGGTGTGGCCGTCGGAACGATGGAAGGTTTCGTAGCGGTGGAGCACTGCCTGGACATAGTATTCGCCGGCAGGAACATCGCGAAGGTGGCGAATGGGATAGCCGAACGCATTATCGTTCGTTACGAAGACTGGCTGTCCGGGAGCGAGTGCATCAACGTCGACGCCGAATAGAATCTGCGTCTTGACCGAGAGATCAATCTGCATGCGAGGTTCCTGTGACGGGTCCGTAGAGAGTAAAACGAAGACCCGGCCGTCGAGCGGCTGCGCGCTACGCTCTTTGGTAAACGAGACGGAGAATTGTGGCCCATCCGCCGGTGCTGGATGCGCGAGCAGTGGAGATGCAGCTACGAAACTTGCGAGGAACGCGAATGCAAAATAGAGCCTGCAGCCTGTAAAAATATTCATTCGTATGCCTCTGTGGTGTGGGATGCGCGCAAGAGAATAGCTTCTTGAGCTGGCGAAAGACAGAAGATTTTACTGGGAGGCTCTAAGCCGTAGCAGGAAAGTCGAGGACCACGAGGGTCATGTCATCATCTTGAGATGCACCGGTAGCGCGTGCGGACCAACGTGCGATTTCGATGAGAAGTTCATCCGCGAGCGCAGTTGCGTTCAGGCGAGGATTCGATTCGAGAAACTTCGTGCAGCGGACAATTCCAAATTCTTCTCCCGTTGCGCTCTTGGATTCAGGCAAGCCGTCTGTGTAGAGCAAGCAGCGGTCCCCGGCTCGCACGGGGATTTCGATCGATGAGTATTCCGCTTCGGGAAACATTCCCAAGAACAGGCCATTTTGTTCAATAGCCTGCGCCCCACCGTTCGAATGGCTTCTAAACAACAACGGAGGATGCCCTGCGCCGGCGTACCGGAGGATTTTTGTGTCTAGATCAACGTACAGGTACGCGGCGGTGACGAAATGATCTTCAAACTTTCCGCAGAGGGCCTGGTTCAGGCCAGCAATAACACGAGCAGGCACTCGAGCGTGAGAAATCTGACCTGCAAAAGCGACCTTGAGCATCGACGCTATAAGCGCAGCGGGAACACCATGGCCAGTAACGTCGGCAATGAGGATGCCCAGCTGATTGCCTTCGAGCACGAGAAAGTCGTAGAAATCTCCGGCGACGGCGCTCATAGGAAGGTAGCGAGCGGCAATTTCGATTCCGGAGAGGCGAGGGACACCGCGCGGAAGGATGGACGTTTGAATTCGCTCGGCAATCTCAAGCTCTTTCTGAATTGCGAAAAGGCTCTCCTCCCTGGCGAAAATGCGGTTGACAACGAGATAGCCCAGGGTGCAAACAAAGAAAAGAAAGCCAATGGGCTCGAGGTTGCGCCCGGGAATCACGGCAAGGCCAACAAGATTGGCATGAAGAACGAAGAGAGTAAGGACAAGGAAGCCTGCAGCAACAGCACGGAGTTCGTGAGGAAGACGTCCGGCAGGGCGAAGGAAAAACAGGAAGAGGGTCAAGAGAATCCACGTGACCAGAAGCAGAAGGCCATTGGTGATGTCTACCTGTCGGCGGGCAACGCCCAAGAAGTCAGACAGAATAGCGAAGAATGCGAAAACCGACTGCACGGCCAGTGTCCACAGTATTATGCGACGCCAGCGAGCTTGAACGACCTCTAGAAATAGGAACATGGTCGGTAGGGCAATCGTGGCTGTGATGATGCGCTCGATGTGACCTGCCACGACCGAAGGAAACGCAAACACGGAGAGCAGCGGGTGCTCGCGCATGAATATGCGAACGGCGTAAAGGATTACGAATACACCGAAATAAAGAAGAGTGCGATCCGTGCTTTTATTGCGAAAAAGAAAAATACCAACGGCTAGGAAGCCGATGGTCAGAAGGATGGTTCCGATGGCGACGGAAAAAACCGCCCAGCGCCAATCTGCGATGGATACCGGGATCGCAACTGCCAAACTGGGGTGAGTAAAGCCTTGGAACATGGCAATTCTTATACTCGGTCAGCGACGCTATGACAAATGAGTGCCGAGGTGTGGATTTTGCTTGTAACGAGATGCGTGATAGAAGAGAAGCCTAGGGAGGGGAGGGAAGCGGTGGGCAATAAAAAGGTAAAGTGGGGCGTGCTGAGCACGGCGTCGATTGGTGTTCGCAAGGTTCTTCCTGGAATGCAGTTGGGGCAGTGGAGCGAGATCGTCGCTATCGCATCTCGTGATGGAAAGAAGGCCGAGGACATCGCACGAAAGCTGCGTATTCCCAAAGCCTATTGGTCGTACGAAGAACTACTCGCCGACCCGGAGATCGAAGCCATCTACAATCCGCTTCCGAATCACCTGCACGTGCCGTGGTCGATCAAAGCCGCGGAAGCAGGGAAGCACGTGTTGTGCGAAAAGCCGATCGGCCTGAACGTGGCTGAGGCGAAGGCGTTGCTCAGTGCGCGAGACCGTACCGGCGTAAAGATAGGCGAAGCATTCATGGTGCGCACGCACCCTCAGTGGCTGCGCACGCGCGAACTGATTCGCTCCGGACGAATCGGCGAGTTGCGCTCCATCATCGGCGCGTTCAGCTATTTCAATCGCGACCCTGCGAACATTCGTAATGTCTTAGATTGGGGCGGTGGCGGAATCTACGATATTGGCTGCTATCCCATCACCACTTCGCGGTTTATCTTCGGCGAGGAACCGTCCCGCGTTATTGGCCTGGTAGAAAGGGACCCTGAGTTTACTACCGACCGTTTGGCCTCTGTGATTTTAGACTTCCCGACAGGGCAATCCATTTTCACGTGTAGCATGCAACTCGTTCCTTATCAGCGCATGCAATTCCTCGGCACCAAAGGACGCATCGAAATCGAAATCCCGTTTAACGCTCCGAACGATCGCCCCTGCCGAATCTTCATAGATGATGGCCGAGACGTCCACGGCGGCGGCTTAACTACAGAAACATTCCCTACGTGCGATCAATACACCATTCAAGGAGACGTTTTTTCGCGAGCCATTCGCGGGGACGGCGAAGTCCCTGTTTCGATCGAAGACGCCATTCGGAACATGGCGGTCATAGAGGCAATCTTCCGCTCTGCGGAATCGGGAAGGTGGGAGAGACCGTAGCGCGACTTCGCGCCATCAACCCGCAGAAACATCCGGAACGGCTACGAAGTCTTTGCCGCGCCAGCTCAATGGTTCAACACGGCCAACAACAAGAGCCCACGAAAGCGCACCTGCCAGCAAAACCCCGGCAGTCACCGCAAACGCCCAGAAGAAATGTCCGGTTCGTTGCACCACGAATCCGGTCAGCGCGGGAGCGATGATCCCGGCGAAATTTCCGGCGCAATTTTGCAGGCCGCTCCATTTGCCGGCCGCCAGCGGTCCCGCAATAGTCTGCGTAATCGCCCAGAGATTCGAAGTGCACAATCCTGCACTAGCGCACGTCAAAAAGAGAAAGAGCGTGGCGAGTCTCTCGTCAAAGGCAAATACGACGACTGCAAGACAGAAAATGGAAGCAAACCCGAGGCCCATCGAAGTAAATGTCTTTCGCACGCGCGTAGGCGTGCCGCCACGCAAGATCCACAAATCCGAAGTCCAACCGGACGCGAGCGCCGAAAGCGCCAAAATTAGATACGCCGCTCCCCCGACACCGCCCATCTTCTGCATCGAAAAATGCCGCTCGCTGACCAGAAAAGACGGCAACCAGGTCAACAGAAAATAGGAAAGGTAATTGAAGGCAAAGAGTCCCAAAAACGTGCCCCACGCCGAGCGTTGCTTGAGAATTTCAAAGATACTGGGCATCTGCGCTGCGGACGAGACCATCAGTCCCGGTCCCGTTGGCATCCATTTCTTCCACGGCGTCAGCCAGAGCAAGCTGAATACTCCGAGAACGACGAAGAACGGCCTCCATCCATATCTCCCGATGAGCATCGCCCCGAAAAAAATCCCAAATGCCGGCCCTCCGGCGATACCGGCGGAGATGAATGAATTGGCGCGACCGCGCAGGGCCTCGGGGAAATGTTTGGCGAGTATTTTGCTATACGAAGGGAAAGCCACGGATTCGCCGGCGCCCAAGATAAGCCGCATAATAAGCAGCATTTGAAAACCGTGGACCACGCCCGTCGTAGCCGTGGCGATAGTCCAAACAAAAAACCCGCCAGCGAGCACCCAGTTAACGTTAAAACGGTCGACCAGCCAGCCCGAAATGATTTGAAAGCTGGTGTACGTCCAGAAGAAGGACGAAAGCAGAATGCCTAGTTGCCATGGTGACAACTGAAGCTCCACTTTGAGCAAGGGTGCGGCGAGGGAAAGACTGCCCCGATCGATATAGTTGATGAATGTAGAGATCGCCAGCAGCGCGGCTACGGGAACTAGCGCTTTCGAGAGCTCGGCTCCATTGGGTGGTTGCGACGCACGCGACGAAACCGCCATCGTTTCGGAACTCCTGCAAAGCTAGGCTTGTTTAAACGCGGCACAAGCAAGACCAACAATTCAGGCGACAGTCTGCCCTGAATTGCGAGTGGAAGCAATGAAAGCGGAACGGGAGAAACAGGCGGGATTCAACTTACCGCTGGCGATGGGCGGTAAACAGAGAAGCGACAGCTTGCGCTGGGGCGTAGAAGGCCAGTAGCAGCAGGGAAGCGGCACCGTAAATCGTAAGCCGAAGCCTCATGTGTATAGAACACAAAGCATCGTCCAATGTTGCGGTACTCCGGCCCTGACAAATTCACTTGGCTATGTTATTGCAGAGTCAGATCACCGGCCCCGACGTGCGCGTGCAGGTGATATTTTCCGTTACCTTCTTTATGAAAGGAGCGGAACAGACCGCCATGAGACTCGCCAAACGGGCTTGCTTCCAGCCCCCCTGAGTAAACTGACGCGTCCACGCGCGAATAATCGCTGGCATCGCCCACCTCAATGATCAGCTCGCCCGCGTGCAGTTCCGCGTCCTTGTCGCCGGTGATATGGCGAAGCTCCAGGTTCCCTGCAGGCATGCGGATGTAAAGGCCAGTCTTCTTCGGCACTTCAATGGTTACCTCAAGATCATTCTTTGGGCCGTCGCTGACGGTCAAACTTGCATAGTCCTTCGAGCCTTCCAGCTGGACTCGCATGTCCCCGGCGTTGTACGCGTTTCGACCGGTAACCCGCACGGTAATCTTGTTTTCCGCGCTGCCAACAATGCGAAAGCTCCCAGACTGCAGATACATCTTGAGCTTTCCGCCCGCGTTGAAATCCGCCGTAAATGGATGATTCTCAATGTCCTTAACATCGAGTTTGGTCTGCGGCGTGCCCGACGCAACAGACACTGCCAGTAAAGCTGTCACCAAGAAAGGAGCACGCATAGACATACCTCCGAAGCTCATGGAGTAAGTAACGAAGCAGCCGTCGTAAAAGTTTCCTTTCGGACGAAACAATTCCTCAATTTGGCTATTCGGGTTAGCTCCCGGCGATTCGCAGTCCCCCACTAGTGCGGTGGATAAATGCGCTATGCCCGTGCGAAGATGCTGCTGCGCGACTCAGGAGGCGCAGAGCATGGGCGACCTTGTCCCAGCCGAAGAGCCCGACTGGAAAAATCATGGCTTGCGCATCGTTCGCGGCGGCCAACTGGACACCAATACGCCTCAAACACCTGGCATGACTCGTGCCGAAGCCATCTCCCACGCCAAAGTAGGCGCGCAGAAACTTTGGGCCGGAACTGTTATCGTGCATCCCAACGCCAAGACCGGGCCGCACCACCACGGCGAATTGGAAACCGTTATTTACGTGGTTCGCGGGCGCGCACGTTTTCGCTGGGGAAATAATCTCGAATTCGTTGACGAAGCCGGCCCCGGCGATTTTGTGTACGTTCCGCCCTATGTTCCTCACCAGGAACTTAATGCACGTAAAGACGAACCTGTGGAAGCGGTCATCGTCCGAAGCGGCCAGGAACCTGTCGTGATCAATTTGGATATCGCGAGTCCCGAGGACGGGCTCAATCCGGCTGAAGCCGACCCTTTTCATTCGGCTCCCGGCAATCAGTAGCTCCCAGCGGATCTGCCTTGATGATTTCCACGGGTGAGAATGGCCCGTGATTAGGATTGGCGAAACGTCAGACCATCCAGTTGCGCGACTTCATAGTGCCGCACACGCGTGTCGTAATCCGTCAAGAGCGCGGCCGCTTCGCTAGCCACAATGGCCGTCTCGCGATCTGATCCAGCGAATGCCTCGATAGCCTGCAGAGATTGCCAGACCGTGCTAACGAGAATTTCGACCGAATCTCCCTGTGACCGCACGAGGACGCTGGAACCTACGTATCCATTAAATGTCTGGAGTGACGGCACCACACTCTGCCAAAAGTGTTCGAGGTACTTGGTGGATTGAAGACTGGTAGTTCGAGCGGACCACAGACGAGCAATCATCCCCGGGGATACTCCTATTGGTTTCCGACAACCACGTTCCACGACCGAATTTCCCATCGCTTTACAAGACCGTTGCGGACGTACGGGTCATTGCGGACAAAATCTCGTGCAGGCGTTTCGTCGCCACCGCGGAAAATCAACAGGGCTCCATCCGGCGGGTCAGCCAGTGCACCGGCTAGAACCAGTTCGCCGCGAGAATGGGCTTCGCGAGCGAGACCTAAATGCTCCTCGCGGTAAGTGCCCCGCTGGGTAATGAAATCCGGCACCACTTCGCGATAAAAAAGGGCGTAGTAAGCCATGGGCGTCTCCACGTTCATGATAACTGAAAACGAAATCGTTCTGAACTCGGCAGCCGATGCGAAAGCGGAGACTCGTTCGTAGAAACGCACTCAATCAAAATAGAAACGAGAACGCTCATCCTCCCGCGATAGAGGGGACGAGCAGAACGCGGTCGCCTTCCTTCAGCGTGCATCCTTCGCCGCCAAGAAAGCGAATGTCTTCTTCATTGAGATAAACGTTGAGGAACTGGCGGATTTGCCCCTGTTCATCGCGAACATGGCGCGACAGATCCGGAAAGCGCGTGGTCAAGTCATTTAGCGCCTCGGCAATGGTGGTAGCACTACAGTCGATCTTTGGCGTGCCGGCCGTGAAGCGGCGGAACGCTGTGGGGATTTCAATGGTAACTGGCATTTCGAATGTATCTCCTTACTTCACGCCGGCAGTAGCCGGAGCGGCGTTAAATTGATTATCGAGGTACGCCTCGAATGCATCGAGGCGCGGCGCAATGGCTTCGCTGACTGGGAATTCCGCGGATATAGCATCAAGCGTCTTCAAACCATTTCCGGTAATGCAGACGACGGTCGCCTCGTCGGCTCGAATGCGACCCTGCTGAATAAGTTTTTGCGTCACGCCAGCCGTCACGCCGCCTGCTGTTTCCGTGAAGATGCCTTCGGTTTCAGCGAGCAGTTTGATGGCTGTAACAATTTCCGGATCAGAGACGTCTTCCGCCCAACCGCCGCTCTCGCGCATGAGCTTGATCGCAAAAGGTCCGTCAGCCGGATTGCCAATCGCAAGTGATCGCGCGATCGTGTTCGGCTTTTGCGGTTCAAAGCGCGCGAGATTGCGCTTTACGCCATCCGAAATCGGTGAGCATCCAGTAGCCTGCGCTCCAAAAAACTTTACAGGCTTCGCTTCCACCCACCCCAGCGTCACAAGTTCCTTAAACGCCTTGGCAATTTTCGTGATCAGAGAGCCGCCCGCCATCGGCACTACGACGTTGTCCGGCAAGCGCCAGCCAAGCTGCTCGGCGATTTCGTAACCGTGTGTCTTCGAGCCTTCCGAATAGTAGGGACGCAGATTGACGTTCACCAAGCCCCACTTAAACCGGTCGGCAATTTGCGCGCAGAGACGATTCACGTGGTCGTAGTTGCCGTTGATGCGCACAATGCGCGCACCATAAACAGCGGTATTAAGGACCTTAGCAGGCTCGAGATCGGATGGGATAAATACGCAGGCGTCAAATCCTTGCTGTGCCGACTGCGCCGCAACCGCATTGGCTAAATTCCCGGTGGAGGAGCACCCCACAGTTTGAAATCCAAATCGGCGCGCGGCCACAAGCGCCGTGCCCACCACGCGGTCTTTGAACGACAGAGAAGGGAAGCACACCGCATCGTTCTTGAAATAGAGCTCGCCGATTCCCCAGTGCGACGCGAGTTTTCGCGAGGCAACTAAAGGCGTCCCTCCGACCGCGCTCGCAGGGGTGAAATCTTCGGGCAGCGGCAGCAATTCCGCATAACGCCACATATTAAAGGTGCGGCCGGCCAGATTCTCGCGGCGGACTTTTTTCTTCAGAGAATCGTAATCGTAGGAGACTTCCAGAGGAGAGAAACAATCTTCGCAGAAGGACTTCGGGGCATTTCCCCAGGTCTTGCCGCACTCCCGACATCGCAGTTCATATAGATCGGACATCGCTTCACCTTTCAGCTCATCGCGCGAGGACCATTTCCGTCGCAGGCGCACAAGCCTCGGCATCAATAAATCACGTGGGATTCGATTAGGGCAGCAGGGAGGTGAAACGAAAAACCCTCCGTGCCAAAGTGCTCGGAGGGTCTCAGAAAATCTTCTGGGATACTCTACAGCTCTTTAGCAGTTTTTTACGTGGAGCAAGTTGCCCTAAATCGCCACGTGTCGCCGCAACCGCAGCTAATACATTTATCCTAGATACGAATGCATTTGTCAAGTGCAACCACCACACTTCTCACGCCGCACCTCAATACTGTTCGTCGCTGACTTGTTCCATCCAGTCGACCAATTTGCCGTCCTTCTTTTCTTGAATGGCGATGTGCGTCATGCCCGTAGTCGGCGCGGCTCCATGCCAATGTTTCTCACCGGGTGAGAACCAAACCACATCGCCGGGATGAATTTCCTCAACCGGGCCTCCCCAGCGCTGAGCCCGGCCGCAGCCAGCTGTGACGATGAGAGTCTGACCGAGCGGATGCGTATGCCATGCCGTTCGCGCGCCCGGCTCGAACGTTACACTGGCACCCTGAACAAAAGCCGGATCTGGCGCCTGAAATAGTGGATCGATCCGAACCGCGCCACTGAACCATTCCGACGGGCCTTTTGCGGAAGCTTGCGACCCAACCCTTTTGATTTCCAAATAGAGCGTCCTCTCCTGAAACTCGATTAAGTTTTCAAAAGCGCCTGAACATAAGCGCGCTTCAGCGGGAGGCGCCGTAAGACTTTTCCTGTGGCGTCGTGGAGCGCGGCTGCCACCGCTGGAGCAGCGAGGGCGTTGGCGGCTTCGGAGCCTCCGCCGTAAGCGCCGACTTTGGGATTGTGAATGAGGACGACTTTGATTTCGGGAGTGTCCGTCATTTTGGCAATGGGATACGTGTTCCAGTCGCGCGAAGTAACGCCGCTTTCATCGAACATAGCTTCTTCATAGAGCGCATGGCTAATCCCCATCATGGCGCCGCCTTCGACTTGGCGTTCTAGTTGAGCAGGATTGACGACGATGCCGGGATCCACTGCGATGGTGTATTTTTCGACGGCGATGGCACCAGTGCTGGGCGTGACGGCGATTTCGCAGACGCAGGCCCAGTAGGTGCCGGAGCGAAACATGGCAGAGACCCCGCGGCCGCGAACTAGAGTTGAGCCAGTGGATTTCGCGCTAAGGCTAGGGGAAGGGCGCGTTTGCCAGCCGCTGGCGTCGCGGACTTCCTTGAGAACATTGATGAGACGCTCTTCTTTGGCGTGGTCAATTCGAAATTGAATCGCATCGGCGCCGGCAAGCGCTGCGGCTTCGCTGAAGGCGAGTTCGCGCGGATAGTTTTGCTGGTACTGTCCGGGCGTGCGCATGCTGTGATCGCGAAGGCCGACGGCGAGCGGCGAAGCCTTTTGTCCCACCTGAAATGTGCCGTGGCCGCGCTCGGCTACATTGGGAATGAGATCGTAAGACCAAGGATCGGACCAGAAGTTGGCCGTAGAACCGGTGAATCCTGAGCCGTTTCCCGGCGCGGGCATGGTGGGAAGTCCAGCAAGGATAGCGCCGATGGGGCGATCATCTTGAAAGGCCGGCATGTAGTGATCTATCTGGTAGCCAGCGACTTTGCCCTTTTCGTCGAGAGCGAATTCGACATCGGCGAAAGCAGCAGGGGATTGTGTGGACCACTGCAAATCTTCGGCACGCATCCACTGAACGCGAACGGGCTTTCCAACAGCCTGGGACAGGAGTACGGCGTCGTCTTCCGCGCCAGAGTTGCCGCCGTTCGAGCGGCCGTAGTGCCCCGCTCCGGGGTGCGTGTGAACGATAATGTGATCGGGTGTGGTGCCAAGCATCGTGGCGATTTCACCGCGAAGGGCCTGAGGATTTTGATTGTGAGTGTGGATGTGGACTGTGCCGTCGGACTGGACGTTTGCAACGGCCAGAGTAGGACCTATGGGAGCGTGCTTCATGAAGGGAAAGTGATACGTGGCGGAGAGTTTCTTGTTTGCGGAGGCAAGCGCCGCAGGCACATCACCCTTCGTGGCATCGCTTTTTGTAACTGGCGCAGTGGTCCAATCGCCTTCTTTGCGAAGAGTATCGTAGAGCTTTTCGTTACCGGGCAGGCCCTTCCATTCGGTCCATTTTGTTGTGGCGGCGACTTGCTGCGAAGCCTGGATGGCTTCCCACTCGGTTGGAGCGACGACTCCAACAAGATTCCCTTTCACAACGACTTGCGAATTGGGGAATTTGGATTTGTCGAGCTGGCCGACAGAAACGAGCGTGGAGCCAAGCGTTTTCGGATGAACCATGCGTCCGTGCAACATCCCGGGAAGGCGGATGTCGGTGGCCCAGGTTTCTTTTGCGGTGACTTTGGAGGTGATGATGGAGTTTGGGTGCGATTTGCCGATGACGGTGTAGGCGCTGACTGGCTTCATCGGCGGATCGCCTTCGACTGTCAAACCCATAATGCCGGTCAGATCTCCGCTGACGGGAATAGTGAGTTTTAGTTGCTGATCTTTGACGAGGTCGCCGTAAGAAATTGTTTTGCTGCCGCCGGAGACGATACCGTTTTTGGCAGTGAGTTGATCTTTCGGGACTCCGAGGCGTTCAGAGGCAAGGTCGAGAAGCGCTTGATAGGTGTACGCAGCGGCTTTTCGGATGTTGGGAGTGCCGCGACCGAGGAAATCGAAGGCGCCGCTGCCATCGGGCGTCTGATCGGTGTGGCCTGCGACAACGGTGGTGATGGCTTCGAACGGGACACTTAATTCCTCGGCAACAATCTGGCGATAAGCCGTGAATGTGGAGCCCTGGCCGAAGTCACTCTTGCCGGTGCGAATGAGGACAGTGTTGTCCGGATGTATTTCAATCCAGGAACTAAGTTGCGTCGGATCGAGAGAGTTCTTGAAGGGAGCCCCGGTGACTTTCGGACCCTGGAAGCCCCGAGCTTTGAGGAGAGAAGGACCGACGAATGCGATGCCGACAACGAGTGCGCCGCCGGTCTTGACGAATTGGCGGCGGGAGAGAGTAGCTTCATGAACCTTGACGGTGTTTTCAGCGGCGGTAGTCATGGCTTATTTCCCCTTTCCCATTAGCGATGCGGCGTGTTTCACAGCGTCGATGATGGCGTTGTAGCTTCCGCAGCGGCAGAGATGGGGCGATGGCCCGGATGTGGTGAAGGCTCCCTTGATTTGCGCTGTGGTTGGGTTTGGGTTGCTCTCGAGGAGTTCGGTTGCGACGATCATCATTCCACTTTGGCAGAAACCGCAGAGAGGAGTTTGCTCTGCGATCCATGCTTGCTGGACCGGGTGAAGCGTGTTTTTCGCTTCGTCTGCTGAAAGGCCTTTTTGCTTTGCCCATCTCGCGGGGAGACCCTCGAGGGTGGTGATCTCCTGATTGGCCTTCAGGGTCGAGATCGGCGTGACGCAGGAGCGAGTTTCTTTGCCGTCGATGAGGACGGAGCAGGCTCCGCATTGTGCGAGCCCGCAGCCAAACTGCGGACCGCTGAGTTGAAGATCGTTGCGCAAAACGTAGAGGAGTGGCGTGTCGTCAGGCGCCTGAACTTCGCGTTGAACTCCATTCACGATAATCTTGACCATAGCCAACTCCTTCCAAAGGCATACTCTGGATTTGATTCTACGCTCCAAAGCGTTGCAACAGGTACGCCACCTCCGTTGCGGTCACGATTTCGCGCATTACATGTGGGCTAGGACGGCAACGTCCAACTTGAAATAGTATTTCTTCACATCACCCGCTCCATATTTGGCACGGAATTTCTCAACCACAGACGAAACCTGGCCTTGATCCGTGACAGGAACACCCTGAAAATCAGCTCCTGCGCCATGCGCATCGATCCGAATGGACGGGTGTTGGAGCAGGTTCTTATACCACTGAGTGTCCGATCCTCGCACCGGCAGAAGGCAAAGCACGTCTTCGTCCAATACGAACCAGACTGGTTGTGAGATAGTCCGCCCAGATTTTCTTCCCGTCACACTCAGATCAATTTCACTGTATCGGGAGAGGCGGTCTTTCAGTGCATCATTCGGATTTGGCATGTGCCTCCTTTTCAGAGATTGCTCATGCGCTCCATGTGCTTGGGATAGCGAGCGCCTTATTCAGTCAGCTCCCCAGTGTTGTTCTCGGTTTACTCAGATTTCAGAGAAGCCATGTCGATGGAGAAGCGGTACTTGACATCGGACTTCAGAAGACGCTCGTAGGCTTCATTGACCTTCTGGATGGGGATCACCTCAACATCCGAAGTGATGTTGTGCTTCCCGCAGAAATCCAGCATCTCCTGAGTTTCGGCGATGCCGCCGATAGGGGAACCTGAAATGCTGCGGCGACCCATGATCAGATTGAAGACCGAAACTGCAAGTGGTTTCTCGGGCGCGCCAACCATAACGATATGGCCATCACGCCGCAGCAGATTGAGGTAAGCGTTTATGTCGTGATCGGCGGAGACCGCGTCGAGAATGAAGTCGAAGCTGCCAACATGTTTCTGCATCTCGTCCGCATTTTTTGAAAGGATGACCTCATCTGCTCCCAAACGTAGCGCATCCTCCTTTTTGTTTAGCGACGTCGTAAACACAGCAACATGCGCTCCGAGCGCGTGCGCAAACTTCACGCCCATGTGGCCTAGCCCGCCTAGCCCGACGATGCCAACTTTCTTGCCTTTCGTGACGCCCCAATGATGCATCGGCGAATACGTTGTGATTCCCGCGCACAGCAGAGGAGCGGCGCCCGCGAGATTTAGATTTTCTGGAACGTGCAGGACGAACCTTTGATCGACGACGATACCCTCGGAGTATCCGCCATAGGTAACGCCTCCCAGATGCTTGTCGGGAAAGTTGTAAGTTAACGTGAAATTCTGGCAGAACTGCTCGAGGCCTGCTTGGCATTCGGGACAGGTGCCGTCCGAGTCCACCATGCAGCCCACCGCGGCAAGATCACCTTTCTTGAACTTCTTGACTGCGGTGCCCACTTTCGTGACTCGGCCGACGATTTCATGGCCGGGGACGCAGGGGTAGACAGTCGGCATCACGCCGCTCCACTCGTTGCGGACTTGATGCAGATCGGAGTGGCATATGCCGCAAAACAGAATTTCGATCTGTACGTCGTTTTCGGTAGGATCGCGCCTTGTGATCGTGGCCGATGCAACAGGTGATGTTGCACTTGCAGCCGCATACGCTTTTGCTTTGTACATAAATTCTCCTAGTTTTTTAACCCTTTGTTCGATTCGAGATTTAGTCTGAAGATTAGCCGCTTAGCGGCCAACCATTTTCTGCAAGTGCTCCGGATACCGCGCACCCTCAACCTTGATTTTGGATGCGGCACTGTTGATTTCGGTCAAATCGTCCGCTGTGAGCTTGATGTTTGCTCCCCCAAGGTTTTCCTCCAGGCGCGATACTTTGGTTGTGCCGGGAATCGGAACCATCCATGACTTCTGCGCAAGCAGCCATGCCAATGCGATCTGCGCCGGTGTCGCCTTCTTCTGTTCCGCAATTCTGCCCAGGAGATCCACTACCGCCTGATTCGCTTTCCGTGCCTCGGGCGAAAAACGCGGCACGATGTTGCGGAAATCGGAACTGTCGAACGTGGTCTTCTCGTCGATCTTCCCGGTAAGGAAGCCTTTTCCCAGCGGACTAAAAGGCACGAACCCAATTCCGAGCTCTTCCAGCATCGGTATGACTTCGGCTTCAGGTTCTCTCCACCACAGCGAATATTCGCTTTGGAGTGCAGTCACCGGCTGAACCGCGTGCGCGCGACGGATGGTTTTGACTCCCGCTTCTGAAAGTCCAAAGTGTTTTACCTTGCCTTGCTGAATGAGCTCTTTCACCGCTCCGGCAACGTCTTCGATGGGCACGTCGGGGTCAACACGATGTTGATAAAATAAGTCGATGAAATCGGTCTTGAGGCGCTTCAGCGAGGCTTCAGCGACTTCCTTGATGTGCGCAGGCCGACTATCCAGCCCGGCCTGTTTGCCGGTAGCGGGATCAATTTTGAATCCGAACTTGGTGGCGATCGCCACTTGCTCGCGAAAGGGAGCGAGGGCTTCACCGACGAGTTCTTCGTTCGTGAACGCACCGTAGACTTCGGCAGTGTCGAAAAATGTGACGCCGCGTTCAACTGCCGCTCTAATCAGCGCGATCCCGTCCTTTTTGTCCACGGCAGGCCCGAAGCCGAAGCTCAGTCCCATGCAGCCGAGTCCTAGAGCCGAAACTTCCAAATTGCTTTTTCCAAGTTTGCGCTTTTGCATTGTTTCTCCTCGCGAAGCATTTCTGCCACCCCAAGACTAGAATTAAACGCAGGGAGAGCGGTAGCCCGATCCTTCCGATTGATTGCCTATTCCTCTCGTTAAGTGAAATGTTGTTGGTGTATCCGGGGCCGAGCGCCTATCCTAGGGCGGAAACAAGGAAACCGAAAGAATGAGAAAAAGCAGCAAAGAAGCCTCTCCACTAACAAATCGAGCGCGCGAGTTGCGCGCCGAGCTGGCTCGCAAGATTGCCTCGTTTATGGGCTCCGAAGAGAATCGGGCAACGGACATTCACGGCCTGACGCTCCACCGTCGGATCGCCCAAACCGCTCCCTGCTCCATGACCTACGAGCCTTGCGTTACTTTGATGGTCCAAGGGCGAAAACGGGTAGAACTTGGACGAACCGCCTTCATGTATGGCGAGGGGCAATACCTGCTGACGTCGCTTGATTTACCGATCGTCAGCCAGATCATTGAGGCCAGTGAAGAAGTACCCTGTCTCGCGATGTCGCTGAAACTCGATATGCCCGTGATTCGGGAGCTTCTCAGCCGAGAAGAGCTACTGGTGGGTGAACCGCGCGCTGACAGTCCGGCGATGACGACCGGTGACGCTACAGCGGAATTTCTCAGCGCATGCTGCCGGCTCATGGAGTTGCTGGACACCCCGCAGGACATTCCTTTCCTGGGTGGCCTGATTCAAAGGGAGATCGTTTACAGAATCCTTCAGGGACCAGAGGGAGCACGCCTTCGGTCGATTGCGACGCTTGGAGATCAGAGCCACAGAACCGCAAAAGCCATTGCCTGGATCAAGGTAAACTTTGCGAAGCCGCTACGTGTGGAAGATCTCGCACAAATCGCCGGCATGGGCCTGTCCACGCTGCACCATCACTTCCGGGCGCTAACCGCCATGAGTCCTCTTCAGTATCAGAAGCAGCTTCGCTTACAGGCAGCACGAGGTCGAATGCTGGTCGATGGTCTGGACGCCGCCAGTGCGGCCTTTGAAGTTGGCTATGAAAGCGCCAGCCAATTCAATCGCGAATACAGCCGCTTCTTCGGCCAACCGCCGATGCGGGATATCCGGACTCTGCGGACGCCAGGCGCTCCGCCAATGGAGTCGGTCAGCAATCAGCAAAACGCTGTCTGATTGTGTCGCTAACAAGTACGACAGCGCATGGCGAGTCTGAGCACAGTGATTGGCCACGCAACAGAATCTTCAATCGAAGAATTTTTCACTAGCCCGCCACGAGCGATATGGTAGCGGGCCGCCGCTTGCGCCAAATCCCCTGACAACATAACCCGGGGTTCCTGCGTCTAACCTTTGAGACTATGACGTAAAGCCGACACGACTCGTCCTTTTGGCCCGTCCTCCAGGACAGTGACGACCCCGGAGCAAAGATTTTCCGAGGCAACTGTCCTTTATCTACGGTGTTATACTTTTCATGGGGATCGCCGGGCGGTCGGTTTGAACGCTTCCGCGAAACGGCTGGTTTGGGATCGTGGGTTTGTGCGGCCTAGATAGATAGGAGCAGCGACATGGGTGAGCAAGTCAAAGAGCTTTTCAATTGGGCGCGGCGCCGCAAGATCATGGCGTCGTTTTTTGTAGGATTCACGCTCGTTGTCGGAATCATGATCGGCTCGGTGATTTCGGGCCGCGTTTCCGCCATGAAGTCTTTCAGCGGCACTGATGCGGCACACCTTTCGGTGCCAGATCCCATTCCCTCGGCAAGCTCCTTTTCCGGAATTGTGAATCGTGTCGAACCAGCCGTCGTCAATATTGCCACCACCCAGGTTCTCGAGAAAAAGCCCAACGCCAAAATGCGGCGCCAGAAGCCCTCTAACCCCAATACCAATCCCGACGAGGACAACGATCCGATGCAGGATTTTTTCGACCGTTTCTTCGACGGCCGTCAGGATGGTCCTCCACAGGCTGAGCGCAGCCTCGGTTCCGGCGTCATTGTTGACAAGCGTGGCTACATTCTCACCAACAACCACGTCATCGAAAACGCCACAAAGATTCAGGTCCAACTCAACAACGACACGGCCCGCTATACCGCTAAAGTCGTTGGCGCCGATGACGACACCGATTTGGCAGTAATCAAGATTGAAGTCAACAAGGAACTCCCCGTCGCCAAGCTCGGCAATTCGGAGGGCGTGCAAGTTGGCGATTGGGTTCTTGCTATTGGCAGTCCTTTCGGCCTCCAAGCCACCGTCACCGCTGGCATCATCAGCGCCAAAGACCGCGGTGGCCTGGGACTAGCCAAACAATTCCAGCGTTTCCTTCAAACCGATGCGGCTATCAACCCCGGCAACTCTGGCGGCCCGTTGGTTGATTTGGCGGGTCAAGTGATTGGCATCAATACCGCTATCATTACCGGTAGCCGCGGCTATGAAGGCGTAGGTTTCGCGCTTCCTTCAAACACCGCCATTAGCGTCTACAATCAACTCATCTCAAATGGCCGTGTGACGCGAGGCTCTATTGGAGTCAAGTTCGAGGAAGAGCTCGGCACAAATCCGATCACTCTCAAGTCCCTTGGCGCGCCGAACGGTGTGGTTATTGAAGACATCGAACCCGGCAGCCCTGCTGAAAAGGCTGGCCTCAAGGGTGGCGACGTTATCACCAGCGTGAACGGCCAGACCATCAAGACCGGCAATGACCTCGTGAACCCCATTGCGCAAGCTCCCATAGGCACCAAGATGAAGCTGACCTTTGTCCGGGATCGTACTCAGAAAGAAGCGACCGTGACCGTTGAGGACCGAACGCATGTGTTCCCGACCACCGCCGGCCGTTTGGGTGATCAGCCTGGCGAGTCAGCACCGATCGAATTCGGTCTCCATGTTGATGATCTGACCAGAGATCGCGCACAGCGCTTCGGCGTGGAAGGCAAAAAGGGCGTCATCGTAACCGATGTCGATCCTGCCAGCTTTGCCCAGGATGATCTAAATTTCGGCCGAGGCGATGTGATTACCGAAATCAACCATGACCCGATTACTTCTTTGGAAGACTACCGCGCAGCGGTTTCCAAGCTGAAGCCAGGCGCAAACGTCGTCTTCAAGGTGCTACGCCGCGCGGACGACCGCATTCTGACCGTCTTTCTGTCGGGTGTAGTTCCGGCGGAGAACGATAAGCAATAGACACGGGGAGACGCTTGCGTCTCCTGGAGCACTTAAGGGAAAACCGATGCGAGTGCGAAAAGCGACTCACCTAGCCCTGACGCTGCTCGTTACAGCCAGTATGGGTGTAACTTGCGCCGCCGCTAGGGGGCAGAGCAGCAACGCCTCAAAGTCGCCCTCAGCAAAGCCTGGTTCCAAAACGCACCACGCAAAATCCACAAAAAAGACAACCCGCCCGGAGCGAGGGCAGAAAGCCCCAGCTCCGGAGCGAATCTCCGAAATTCAAACCGCGCTTGCCAAGGACGGCTCCTTCGATGGAAAGCCGAATGGCAAGTGGGATGCGTCGACCGTGGACGCGATGAAGAAGTTTCAAGAGACTCATGGCCTGAATCCGTCAGGCAAGCTCGACGCAAAGACGCTTCAGAAACTAGGTCTCGGTTCCCAAACCGCCGGTTTGGCTCCGCCTATGCCGCCGGTTAGCTCTTCCTCGTCGGCCGCTGCGAGCCCATCGCCAGCTAGTCGTCGACAGCAATGAAGGCCCTCTGAGTTTTTGACATATTTCATGTGGGTTAAGGCGCAGATTGAGCCGTTTGCGTGCGCTAGCGTTATGCCATGGTTAATGAGGGGCTCGGATAAAAACTGAGTGTAAGTTATTGAACAATAAAGGAATGAGAGCCGACTCTCGAATGCCTCGTAGCCTGAAGAACATGCAATTTTAGCTCAAGACCGAAGCAAACTCTCCAGAAGTACAGTTGAAAGGAGCGCGAACCAGCCCACCAGGGTGTAGCGAACCGGCTCGCGCCATCAAGGAGAAACATCCGTTATCCCCGAAGACTGGCAACCTTCCAATAATATTCCCTGATCCGCTAATTCGCACAAAAAGAAAGATATAAATGGAAAAGGGCGGAGAATGGCGCTCCGCCCTTGAAACGTCGTATTTAACCGTTCGGTTAAATACGACCTGTCTATAACTATTGTTGCGACATTCAACCCAAGAGTCGAATGCGCTTTAGGTCTCGATCTGTGCCTGCAGTATCTCTCCAGGAAGAGCGGTCATTGTCGAGCGAACCGCAGCTACCTTTGCAGCGCCGTTTGACGGCATTTGCGACGATTGGGTGCGGATATGTACACCGTTGTTTGGTTTTGCCGGGCTCGAATCGGCGTTGAGACGCTCGATGCGAATTCCAAGCGTTCGCTCAAGCTGGAAGAGCTCCGAGCGCTGTTCGCGTGAGAAAAGGGTGGTGGCAACGCCATGTCCGCCAGCTCGGCCGGTACGACCGACGCGGTGGATGAAGTTTTCGGCCATGTCTGGCAGGTCATAGTTGATGACGTGGACGATGTCTTGAACATGGATGCCGCGGGAAGCGAGATCGGTGGCAACCAAGACGCGGAAGCGGCCTTGCTGGAAGCCGGCAAGCGCTGAGTTACGTTGCGATTGCGAGCGGTCGCCGTGAATCATCGCCGCGGAAAAGCCGTCCCGGTTGAGGCTCTTGGTAATGCGTTCCGTCCCGCGCTTGGTGCGAGAGAACACCAGGCAGCGCCCGGTTTCCTTGGCAAGCAAACGTTGGAGCATCTCCTGTTTGCGGTCCACGGCAACTTCAAAGGCCTGCATGCGCACATTTTCGGCAGGTTTGAGTGTGGAACCGAACGCGACGCGCGCTGGGTTCTTCAAGTAATCCTTTACGAGGTGGGCGACGGATGCCTCCATCGTCGCAGAAAAGCACATGGTTTGGCGCTCTTTGGGCAGAATCGAAGCTATGCGCTTGATGGCTGGGAGAAAACCCATATCCAGCATGCGGTCGGCTTCGTCAAGGACCAAGATGCGCAACGAGTTGAAATTGAAGAGCTTGCGATCAAGATAGTCTTCCAGGCGGCCAGGGGTGGCTACAACGAAACGCGCTCCCTTGCGAATGGCTTGAAGTTGAGCGCCCTCGGAGAGGCCGCCAACGACAAGCGCCGCAGGCACTAGCTGAGAGCCGCGGAGCGTGTTGAACACTGCCACGACCTGCATGGCCAGTTCGCGCGTCGGCACTAGGGCCAGCGCGGCGATTCCGGGTGTCTTGCTCTTGAGCAGTTGTTCGATGACCGGGATCAGGAACGCCAGCGTCTTGCCGGTTCCGGTTTGCGCGGTTGCGAGCACGTCCTTGCCCTCGAGCGCTTGCGGTATAGCCGCAGCTTGCACGGGGGTCGGCGTCGTAAATCGCGCGTGTGCCAATCTCTCCTTCATGTAGGCGGAGATTGGTAATTCTGTGAAACTTTGCATTCGTATTGCTTTCTTGCTGGCGGGAGCGGTCCCTGCGCACACACACGTTCGGTGCAAGCGCGGCAATTCGCATTGCCAGTCTTGTTTTAGATTACGCTGAAGACTTACGGAGAAAACTGCAGGCGGGTAATCTCAGATCAACAACTCACCAGAGGGACCGCACAACACAACCGAGGTATTAAGCGCAGATTGAGTATAACACGCCTTCCGCTCCGCACCAGTTCTAAATTCAATTTCTTTCTCCGATGTTCGTGACCGGAGACCGCGAGCAAATGTCGGAGTGTGATGCAATGTTGCGGCAGTGCAAAAAAAGGCGGGTGCCCCATGTGCCGATTTTGCACCTGGGGCTTTTGTTTTTTCCCAGGTCCGAACCGAGAGTGGCTGCACCTGTCGCCCAGCTACCTTATGCCTGACCCGGAAGCACCGGCTTCAGTTTCCCACCAGCCAAATCATCCAAGGCCCGGAGCCGCCCACTCAATTCCGTGGCGTCCAAGCGCCGCCCGCGGTACAACTCGCGCAAATACTCCTCGGCCGGCCGCTCCCCCTTACTCGAGTTGCACTCCGCGCAGCACGACACCACATTGCGGTAGGAATTGCCGCCGCCTCGCGCCTGCGGCACGACGTGATCGAGGCACCAGTTCCGTTCCCCGGTACGCCGCATACAGTAAAAGCAGTTGCCACCTTCACGGTCGTGGAGCGACCGGCGCAACATTTGCTTCAGCAGGAAATCCTCCTCCTCGATGTTGATCGCCGCTTTTGTTGACTCGGGAGGCCTCGCTTTCCTTGCGTGAACCGCGTTTACTTCCAGCGGAAGCCGCAATCGGATCACATGCTGGGTCCGGCAGTTCCGCTCGATCAAGTCGAGGACGCCGCGCGCCACAAGCCACCGCACCGAGCCACGCGTGGCCTTCATCGAGAGGCCTACACCACGTGCCAGCCACGCAATCGAGAACCGGAACTTGGCCTTGCCTTCGAGCCGGCTGTGCCTGAAAAGATGCGAGTAGACGGCGCGGTCGGTCCTGGAAAAATGGAGCCGCGGCGCGAGCAAATCTTCATATTGTTTCCACACCAGTGCCGCATTAGGTTTTTTGTTTTTCATGTTTGTAGTCCCGAGTGGGAATCGAGGAATCGAGGGGTAAGAGCTAACAGCCTATAGCTAACAGCTTACAGCTAACAGCTTACAGCCAACAGCTGCGGATCACACCACATCCGTTGCCTTATCCTCGGCTGCCCATCATCGAACCATGTCATTCCGAATCCCTGCGTTTTTTGCAGGGTGAGGAATCTGCTTTTCGATGAGGCCCGGCTCGAACAACCCCGGCAGTAAGACGAGGAATCACGCCCAAAAACAAAACGCCCCGACCGCAGTCGGGGCGTACTTTTCTACAGAAAAGATTATACCAGGGCAATTATCGCTTTGTCAAGTCAAATGTATGTATATGCAACTCATTGAAAGGACGCGCTTTATCCTATAGACCGGTTTTCAGTTCCTCGACTCCAGCCGTAGAGATCTTAACGTCATCCTCGGATTTGCCGCCGCTGAATGCAGCGATCAAGTATCCGTTTTTGCCGCGGACGATGACGCCGCCCTGCCATCCTAATTCGCCGGTCATGGGAGGGCGTACTTGGCTACCGCTATTTTTCAGCGTATCGGCCATCTCGACGGCTTTTGCGTACGCAATGCCGATGAGGTTGGCACCTTTGTTTGTGTCGGACGGTTCGTCTCGCATGCGGCCAATCACGAGCATTTTCGAGCTCCAGTATTGAATCTTGTCGCCTGGGAAGTAAGCGACCACGGCGACGCCGCCAATACCGAGTTCGTCAGCGCGTTTCTTCATCGTCATGAGAGCCGAATTTGCTAACCCATCGAACGGATTGAATTGGGGCGGCCCATTCACAAAAGCTGGATCCATTTTTGCAATTTCAACGCGCAGGCTTTCGGAACCGGCCGTCGGAAAGTCAGCGGGAACTTTTTGCGTCACGCGCCCCGTGGCGGCCCATTCTGCTCCGCGCTGGTAAGTGGTGATGAAGCCCGCACAACTCAACGCCGCTACGTCGTGACCCATCGTGGTGTGAAAGATTCTGCCTTTGCCATAGCTCAACACCATAAGCATCGGTTCGTCATGCCCGGAGCCATGATTTGCCGGATCGGAATGCGCGGTGGCAAGCACTGTCATATTCTGACCGGGCCCGCGAAGTGTTCCGTAGAGTTCGTCCGCGCCATGCATCCAAACATGCGGCAAGCCTTTCATGATGGGGTGCTCAGGAGCGCGAGTCTCTACCTGAAAGGGAAGGCGATTTCCATGCGCGCCAGCAGAACCCGGCGAATCATCCGAGACGAGCTTGCCGTCCTTGAAATACCACATCGGGCCGGCTTTCTCGGTGCGGTTGCGCCAACCGCCGATGCCAATCATTTCGTTATAGCCGGCCCAATCGGGGAAGGAATTATCCGCCGCGTGGACGATGACAAGTCCGCCGCCGTTCTTGACATAGTTCTCAAGCTGCTCACGCAAGTCCGCTGGCCAATCGGGAGCGTCATAATTAAGGACGATCACTCGATACTTGCTGAACTCAGGCTTGAAGTTGCTGAAGTCCTCGCCAAACTTGGGAGAAGTTGCGACAGTCACGCTGAATATTCCCGCGTCCTCCAGCTCTTTTTTCAAGACAGCGGTGGTTAGTTGCCAGTCGTGATAGGGACCGCCGCTTTGCCCATCCACGAGAAGAACCGGTATCGGATCAACCTTGGCGGGGACCGGCGCCGCGTAAAGCGGTGCGCTGCAAATCGTTGCCAAGAGTATGGCAATCACGAATCTTTTCATGCTGCCTCCACACCGTAGAAGGGTCCTCTGCCTATCAACTTTGGCGGATGCAAATAGGGAATCCTGATTTGTGGCCGCTAGAGACCCGCAAGAGTGTACCTGCGCAACTTCACTTCGCGGAGAAATTCTTTTCAACTCGAGTCGGCGGGCGCTCAGTTGAAATCGCGCAGGGAGCAAGTCCCTCGACAACTCAAATTACTCGGGGGCCGGTGCCTCAAGCGATTTGGCTAACGGGGGGGTTTTGTGGGTCTCGGATGCTGAGCGCAGACGTGGGAAGCGAACTCCTTGTCGCGCTGACTTTCGTAGTGCTCCTTCATTTCTTCAATGGATTCGTCAACGAGCGGCCCTAGGGGGTTGAATGCCCATGCACATTCGGAGCAAACCCAGCCCTGAAAGATCTGGCTTTCGACCCATACCAGTTTGCGACGCATCGCTTTATTTGCCTCCCTCGAGACTTGTAGCGATCATGCAGCTTAGAAAAATGGCCTAGCACCGTCCTTCAACGACACAGCGACGACAAAAGCAGGTCTTTCAGAGCCCTGGATGAGGTTCTGCCCAATCGCCGCCCTTTGAACACACGTCAAAGATCGAAGTGAAGGTGCAAGGCCAGCACACTAACGATAGAAAGGGGTTGCTGTCTGTGGGGAATCCAACACTGACAAGAATGGCTATCTTAAGCCGAGTTCATCCTCGAGATTCTGTATGACGCCGTAGCACTCACAGGCCGATTTCTCTAGTTTCCTGCGATTTACAATTTTCACTGCGCCTCGCACGTAATCGAGGATTCCGTCTTTTTGCATTACTGACGCGGCCACGCTCACCGTGGAACGGTCCGTACCCATCATAGTCGCAATGAAATCATGGGTGATTTGGAGCAGGCCGGCATTTACCCTGTCCTGGGTCATAAGCAGCCACCTTGAGAGCCGCTGTTGTATGTCGTGAAGGCGATTGCACGCCGCGGTCTGTGAGACTTGCATGCCTTGGAGCCCAGTGTGCCTGTTTAGGATCACTTGCAGTTGCGGTGCCGACCGCAAAATGCGTTGTAGCGCACTCCCTTTCATTCGAAAGCCATCACCGGCGATCTGGATTATTTCACGCACGGGACTCCTGCTAATGCCAACTGCCAACCCGGCCCCCACATAGCCCTCTTTGCCCACTACGCCGACTTCCACGGTTCGACCGTCTTTGGTCACAACCACTTGAGAAACCATTCCCCGGTTTGGGAAATAGACGAACTCGATTTTTTGCGTCGGTTCGTGAAGGCTGAGATGGCTTGGCAGGTCGATATATGTCAAGTCAGCGCGCATCAGCTCAAATTCATTGTCTGGCGTTGCCAGCAGCACTTTGTTTAGTACTTGTTTTCCCTCGGCATTGGTCCGTTGGCCTGCCGATTCGGCTCTAAGGTTTTTCCCGCTCATATCAATCCTGAATGGCACCGAAGTGCCGTGCATCCATGCAGTGAAGTTTCATGGACTCTGTGACTTCATTTTGATTCGACCAGAACCGCGCCGGCGAATCTGTGCGAAATGGAACAACTCTCAAAACTCCTAAGCTCGATTTGACGGTGTTTGAAACCGACTGTAAACTTTAGTTTCCGCGCGGTGGTGTCCTGTAAACGATCCCGCTGGCATGACTAGACTTTCAGAACGGACTTTGCGGTAACGGAGGAAAGCGTATGGCTACGTCAGTGGCTCCCCGAGTGTTCAAAAACTTTATTAATGGCGAGTGGGTGGAATCGCGCAGCGGAAAAGCCTACGAGAACCGCAATCCGGCAAATACGGATGAATTAGTCGGAATGTTTGTGTCTTCGACGTCGGAGGATGTGGATGCGGCTGTGGATGCGGCCAAAGAAGCGTATAAGAAATGGCGTCTTGTTCCGGCGCCCAAGCGCGCTGAGATTCTCTACCGTGCTGCCGAGTTGCTCGTGCAGCGCAAAGAAGAGTTTTCCAAGGATATGACGCGTGAGATGGGCAAAGTCCTCGCCGAGACACGCGGCGACGTCCAGGAAGCCATCGATATGACGTATTACATGGCAGGCGAGGGCCGCCGTCTATTTGGACAGACCACTCCCTCGGAATTGCCGAATAAGTTTGCGATGAGCGTTCGCCAGTCGATTGGCGTATGCGGGATGATCACGCCGTGGAATTTTCCGATGGCGATCCCGTCCTGGAAGATGACGCCGGCGCTCATTAGTGGCAACACCGTCGTGTTGAAGCCGGCGGAAGATACGCCGCTATCGTCCTATCATCTCGTGCAAGTTTTGACTGAAGCAGGAATCCCGCCCGGGGTTGTAAACATCGTGAGCGGTGATGGTCCGGGAGCCGGCGCGCCGCTGGCGGCAAGCGAAGACGTTCCTGTGGTTAGCTTCACGGGTTCAACCGCAGTAGGCCGGCTCATCGCCCAGGCTTGCGCGCCTACCTTCAAACATTGCAGCCTCGAGATGGGCGGCAAAAACATTATCGTAGTCATGGACGATGCGAATCTGGATCTCGCCGTGGATGGCGCGGTGTGGGGCGGGTTCGGGACGACCGGTCAGCGCTGCACGGCGGCCAGCCGCGTTGCGGTACACAAGAGCATCTATCACGAATTCATCACGCGCTTCGTGGATCGCGTGAAAGCGCTCCGCGTTGGCAACGGCCTAGATTCTGGCGTGGATATGGGGCCGTGCATCAATGAACAGCAACTGCAGACGGTAATGAGCTACGTTGAAATCGGTAAGAACGAAGGCGCCAAACTTCTAACCGGCGGGAATCGTCTGGACTCGGGCATCCATGCAAAAGGCTGGTTCCATGCTCCGACGGTGTTCGGGGATTGCTCACCGCAAATGCGTATCTCTCAAGAGGAGATCTTCGGCCCGGTCGTGTCGGTCATTCCGATTGACAGTTTCGAACAGGGAATTGAAGTGGCCAACGGCGTGCCATACGGTTTGTCGGCATCGATTTATACACGCAACGTGAATCAGGCTTTTCAAGCCACGCGCGATCTCTACACGGGAATAGTTTACGTAAACGCGCCGACCATCGGCGCCGAAACGCACCTGCCCTTTGGTGGCACCAAGCAAACCGGTAACGGGCACCGCGAGGCCGCGATTGCCGCCATCGATTTCTTTACCGAGTGGAAAACGATCTACATCGACTATTCCGACAAGCTCCAGCGCGCCCAAATCGACAACAACTAATTGCGTACCCGTACGTTAGCGAAACGCGCGGCTAACCCGGATTGACGGTGCTTGACACGCTTTCTACAATAGGGGTAGCGCTCTTTAGCACTTAGCGTAGAGTGCTGCTATGAGGAATCCAGCCCTACAGGAACGGCGCAACCGTCAGATTCTCGCGGATCTGGTGCGCACCTACATCGAGACCGGTGAGCCGGTATCGTCGCGCGCGATTTCCAAGAGGTATGAAGAGACGTTGAGCACGGCGACTATTCGCAACGTAATGGCTGATCTGGAAGACGGCGGGTTTCTCTACCAGCCGCACACTTCGGCAGGGCGTGTGCCCACTTCTTCGGCCTACCGGTTCTTCGCCCAGGAGATTGCTTCGCAGGCGACGCTGACTATTGGCGATCGCGACTGGATTCAGCGCGAAATGGGCGGCGCGAAAACCGCTTCGGAGATCACCGAGCGCGCCGGGCACGTTCTTGCGGAAGTGTCGAATGGACTTGGCATCATCGTTTCGCCGCCGCTTGGCCGAACCGTTCTTGAACATGCGCGTATGTGGCTGCTTCCAGACGGGCGAGTCGTCGTGGTGCTGATTTCGCCCGGCGGAAATACGCGCGACAAAATTGTCAGGCCGAACCGTCCGTTTGCCCAGGCCGAGCTCGACGCGACCGCGGACTTTTTGAATCGCCTCTATTCCGGCTGGACTCTCGAAGCCATTCGGGGTGACCTGCTCTTGAAGCTCGCCACAGACCGCGAGCAATATGAGGGAATCATTGGCAACGCCCTCACTTTGTGGGACCCGGCGATGCTCGGAGAGAGTCAAACGAGCCAAGTTCACGTAGAGGGCACAGCCCAGATCGTGGGCACGCCTGAGTTTACAAACCAGGCGCAACTGCGTGAGCTGCTCGCGGCCATCGAAGAAAAGCACCGGTTAGTGACAGTACTGAACGCGTGCATCGAAACGCCCGAGCCCGTACATGTGCAAATCGGAGTGAAGGAAATAGCGGAAGCCGGAGACAATCTCGCAATCATCAGCGCGCCATACACGCGGAACGATCTTGTGCAGGGTTCGCTTGGCGTACTTGGCCCAACTCGCATGCATTACGAACGGGCTATGACTGCTGTCGCGTACGTCGCGCAGCTATTCAGCGAAGCATTGAGCAAAATTTGAAGAACTTATTCCACAAGAGAGGCAGCAAAGTGCCCGACAAAGACTCGCCTTTTAACAAGGACAGCAGCACGCAAGATACAGCGGAGCAAGCCGAAGAGGACAAGTTCGCCGCGGATTCATCCGCAGCCGATGGGGAGGTGGCAAAGCTTGCCAACGATCTGAACGACCTGCGCCAAACGCTCGTACGCCGCCAGGCAGACTTCGACAACTACCGCAAGCGAATAGAAAAGGAACGCGCCGACGATTCCAGGCGCTCCATCGCTCGCGTCGTCGAAAGCTTGATTCCGATTATTGACGGGTTCGAGCAAGCTCTCGCGGCTCATCGGGAAGCGGAGTACGAAAATTATCGCAAAGGCTTCGAGCTCATTTACAAGCAGCTTGTCGATAACGTGAGCCGACTTGGGGTCGAGCGCACGGATCCACTAGGCAAGCAATTTGATCCGCATTTGCATCAGGCGATGGACAGGACTGAAACCCTCCAGCAAGAGGACGGCACGATTCTGCAAGTGTTTCAGCCTGGCTACATTTTTCATGGACGCGTCCTTCGGCCGGCCATGGTGCGCGTAGCCGTTCATCCCGGCGGCGCATCGAAAGAAGCTGCGAACTAATTCGAACGAAAGGGATTGCATGCCAAAGGGGAATCAACGAGATTTTTATGAGGTGCTAAGCGTCTCGCGAACTGCTTCTGTCGAAGAGATCAAGACTTCCTATCGCAAGGCCGCATTGCAGTGGCACCCGGACCGCAATCCGGAAAATAAAGAAGAATCCGAAGTGAAATTCCGGGAGTGCACGGAAGCCTACAGTGTTTTGAGCGACCCGCAAAAACGCGAAGTCTACGACACGTATGGACACGCGGGGCTTTCCGGCTCTGCCGGCGGTGTGGATTTCAACAGTACCGTCTTCCGCGACTTCCACGACATCCTAGGGGACTTCTTTGGCTTCGAGGATCTCTTTGGCGCCGGAGGGGGCCGCAGCCGTCGTCGTCAACAGCGAGGCGCCGATCTCCGTTATGACATGACGCTTACGTTTGAAGAAGCTTCCATCGGCGTCACCACAAAAATTAAACTGCCGCGCCAGGAGTATTGCGAGGCATGCAATGGCACTGGCGCGAAAAAAGGTACCGGCATAGTTGCTTGCCAAACATGTGCTGGGCGCGGCCAGCTTGCCTACCAACAGGGTTTCTTCACCATTACCCGCACGTGTCCCGCATGCCAGGGCGCGGGGCAAATCGTGCGCGAGCGCTGCATGGAGTGTCGCGGCCAGGGTCGCATCGAGCGCGAAAAGACGATCGAGCTGCGAATCCCTCCGGGAGTCGATTCAGGGACGCGGTTGCGCGTTACCGGCGAAGGAGAGCCCGCACCAAACGGTGGAGCGCCGGGTGATCTCTATGTGGTTCTCGACGTCAAGGAACATCCGTTTTTTGAGCGACGTGGCGCGGACCTCTACTGCACGATTCCGCTCAGCATCACGCAAGCCGCGCTTGGCACGGAGCTGCAAGTTCCTGGATTGATTGGCGAGGAGAAGCTAAAAATTCCGGAAGCTACGCAGAGCGGGGCCGTCTTTCGCATCAAGGGAAAAGGACTTGCCGATCCACGCGGAGGCGGCAAAGGCGATCTTTACTATCACGTTCGCGTTCTCACGCCGGCAAAGCTCACACGCGAGCAGCGGAAACTGCTTGAGCAACTCGGGGCGTCTCTGAAAGTGGAGAACAAGCCTGCCGACCGCAATTCGACCATCTTCGACAAAGTGAAAGACATCTTCGGCTAGCGAGGCGTTCCTGCGCTAGAATCCCCGAATGCGTCGCCGATTCTTTGTCGAACAGTTCGCTGGAACCACCGCCGTCATGGAAGGCGATGCTGCGCATCATTTAGGAAACGTCCTCCGGGCACAGACAGGCCAGTTCTACGAACTCAGCGATGGTTCTACAGCGTGGCTTGCCAGGATCGAAACCGTTGCTCGAAACCGCGTCGAATTCGCTCTTGTCGAGCAACTACCTGCGCCGAAACCAGTCGCTGACGTCACTCTTCTTCTTTCCATCGTTAAATTTGACGCGTTCGAATGGGCCATTGAGAAAGCCACCGAGCTAGGCGTCGCAAGAATTATCCCGCTGGCTGCGGCTCGATCGGAAAAGGGATTGCTAGCCGCGGCCGCAAAGCGTTCCCAACGCTGGAATAAAATTCTTTTGGAAGCTTCTCAACAGTCTCGACGTCTTCGCATCCCGCAACTTGATGAACCGGCCAAGCCAGCACAAGCCTTTGCAAGCCAAGCATCCAGATTTTGCCTGTTGCTTTCCGAGCGCAGCGACGCCCAGGCGATTCGCATGTCTCTCGGTAACGTGAAGTCATCTGCCGCAGCTCTTGCGATTGGGCCTGAAGGGGGGTGGACCGATGATGAATTGATCGCCGCCCGCAGCGCGGGTTTCCAAGAAGCTTCCCTGGGCCAGCTTATTCTTCGCACCGAAACCGCGGTAATTGCCGCCGTGGCCATGCTGAACTTCGCTTTGTCTCCCGACTAGGCCGTCACGCGACAGTCAAACTTCGCGTCGACGCGGGCAACGCATGCCCACCATGCTGGAATCTTATGTAACGCCTGGCAAGAGAAGAGCGTAAAGGGGCAATCCGTCATTGCGCGGCACAAATCCAATCTGGCGCGGCCTGCAACCGCCGTGTTATAAATAGAAGGCAATTAAAAATGCAAAGCGCGGACCAGAACCAACCTCTCGCTTCATCGGTTCCGGAAACTACTGCTCCGGCGACTTCGACAGTCCATTCCCTTCGAAATGAAATCCGTGTTTGGACGCGCGATCTTCTGATCGCCATCGGTTTGGCCCTCGTCATCATCGTGTTCCTGTATCAGCCGGTAAAAGTCGAAGGCACCAGCATGGCGCCGCTTCTATCCGATCAGGAACGCATTTTTATCAACAAATTTGTCTACCGTTTCGAACCCATTCAGCGGCGCGATGTCGTTGTTTTCTGGTATCCTCTCGACCATTCGAAATCGTTCATCAAGCGCGTCATCGGCTTACCTGGCGAAGATGTTCAGATTCGGCAGGGCATTGTGTACGTCAATGGCCGCGCCATTGACGAACCTTACGTGCCTCCGCAATACGAGGATATGAGCGACTTTGGCCCCGTCCGAGTCCCGAAAGACAGTTACTTCGTGATGGGCGATCACCGTATCAGCTCGAATGATTCGCGCGTTTTCGGTCCCGTCGCCAGCCAATTTATTTATGGGCGCGCGGTTTTTGCATACTGGCCGGTGGACCATTTCGGATCGCTTTCCACAACGGAAGCCAGTTCCACGAACTCAAAGTGACTGGCATACTCTATGACCATTCGCGGAGGACACACTGACCGAAGTTCAGCACCGACCTGCCACTCTCGCTCTGGAAGACGGGCGCATATTTAACGGCCGTGCTGCGGGCGCTATCACGCGCCGCGGCGGCGAGGTCGTTTTCAATACCAGCCTCACCGGTTATCAAGAAGTTTTCACCGACCCCAGCTACGCCGGGCAAATCGTTTGCCTGACATATCCGCATATTGGAAACGTTGGCGCCAATCTTGACGACGAGGAATCTTCGCGGCCGTACATCGAAGCGCTCATTGTGCGAGAGTTTTCACAGATCTCTTCGAACTGGCGCTCGGCGGAAACGGCGCAGCTTTATTTGAACCGCCACAAGATTCCCGCTATCTGGGATATCGATACACGAGCGCTTGTTCGCCATATTCGAAACGTTGGAGCCCTGCGAGGCGTTGTAGCCACCGACGGCACACCGGCAGAGCAATTGATCTTCGAAGCCAAGCAATTGCCAGCGATGGCTGGTCAAGAACTCGCCAGCCGCGTGACTTGCAAAAAGGCATACGGATGGGAAAAGAGCTCGATCGAACTCACCATTCCTCCCTGGTCGGAAGCCATGGGCGAGTCCGGCAGAGTTTCTGATACTCGGAAATTCAGGGTTGCGGCCTACGACTTTGGCATTAAGCAAAATATTTTGCGTCTGCTCGTCGATCACCATTGCGACGTGTGGGTTGTTCCTTCGCAGACTTCGGCGCAAGATGTTCTCGATCTCAAGCCGGACGGCGTTTTTCTTTCGAATGGCCCAGGCGATCCGGAGCCTGTCGGATACGCCGTGGAGAATATTCAGAAGCTTCTCGGTCGCGTCCCGGTGTTTGGAATATGCCTCGGTCATCAGCTCTGCGGGCTAGCTCTTGGGGGCAAAACGTTTAAGCTGAAATTTGGGCATCATGGCTCGAATCATCCTGTTCAAAACTTACTCAATCAAAAGGTGGAAATCACCGCGCAAAATCATGGCTTCTGCGTCGATCCCGAATCCCTTCCTTCTAGCGACGTGGAAGTCACCCACATTAATTTAAACGACCACACCAACGAAGGCATGCGCCACAAGAATCTGCCGCTCTTCAGCGTGCAGTATCACCCCGAAGCTTCGCCGGGTCCGCATGATTCCCACTATCTCTTCACCAAATTCACGGACATGATGAAGGAGAACGCAGCGTGAAGTGGCAGTTGCTTGCTCTGGTTTTGCTGCTCGGACTTTTCCGTTCAGCCAATCCAGCCGATACTCCGGAGCCGGTTGCCGTCGACGGGCTTTGCGGCAAGCTGGTTTCTATTGAAGGAGCAGCGCAGCCGGGAACAACGAATTCGCCCAAGCAGGAAGTCAAACCACTTGAGCATATCCGTATTCGGTTGTTTTCTCCGAGCACCGATTGCTGCGAGCTGGTTACACCTCTGGCAGAGCTCACCACCGGACGCGACGGCAGCTTCCAATTCAAGAAGCTTGAGGCCGGCGATTATTGGGTGTCCGCTGCGATCGACAACAAGGAATACAAGGTATTGGTTCGGTTTGTGCCAGGTAAGAAAGGGAGCACTCACTGTTCCACGTTTTTGTACGCATTCGAGAAAGGTCAGCTTCAATTGCAAGGACTGAAACCGTAACCGTCAGCTGAGAATGCCCACTCCTGACCCACCATCTGTCATTCCGAGCGTAGCGAGGAATCTGCTTTTGATTTCCTGTAAGATGATGCAAGCCAAAACGACTGAGGCCGGATGCCAAAACGCACTGACATCAAGAAAATTCTAATTATCGGGTCTGGCCCCATCGTGATTGGCCAGGCTTGCGAGTTTGATTATTCCGGGGCACAAGCGTGCAAAGCCCTGCGCGCCGAAGGTTATGAAGTTGTCCTGGTCAATTCCAATCCCGCCACGATCATGACCGATCCGGAATTGGCTCATCGCACCTACATTGAGCCGCTCACTAAAGAATATTTGGAAGAGATTCTTTCGCGGGAAAGACCTGACGCGCTCTTGCCGACTGTTGGAGGCCAGACCGCTCTGAATCTTGCCGTGGAGCTTGCCGAGAGCGGGATTCTTGAAAAATACAAAGTTGAGATGATTGGCGCTTCGCTTCGCGCCATCAAAGTCGCCGAAGACCGTCTGTGGTTTAAGGATGCATGCCGCAAAATTGGGCTGGAAGTGCCGGCATCAGCACTCGTCAATAATGCGCAAGACGCCTTGCGATTGTGCGATCAACTGGGCTTTCCACTCGTCATTCGCCCCTCTTTCACTCTAGGCGGGACGGGCGGCTCGATCGCGTACAACAAAGAAGAATTTGGCGAAGCCATCGCCCACGCCCTCGACATGAGCCCCGTTCACGAAGCGCTCGTTGAAGAATCGGTGCTCGGCTGGAAGGAATATGAACTCGAAGTTATGCGCGATCACCGCGACAACTTCGTGGTCATCTGCACCATCGAAAATTTCGATCCCATGGGCGTGCACACGGGCGATTCCATTACCGTGGCGCCGGCGCAGACTTTGACGGACAAGGAATATCAGCGCATGCGGGACGCTGCGGCCGCCATCGTTCGCGAGGTTGGTGTTGAGACGGGCGGTTCAAACGTCCAGTTCGCCATTAATCCTGAGAACGGCCGCATGACCGTCATTGAAATGAATCCGCGCGTTTCGCGCAGTTCGGCGCTCGCTAGCAAGGCGACCGGCTTCCCAATCGCTAAAATTGCCGCGCGGCTGGCTGTTGGCATGACGCTCGATGAAATTCCGAACGACATCACAAAGAAAACGCCTGCCTGCTTCGAACCGACTATCGATTACGTGGTCGTGAAGATTCCCAAGTGGCAGTTTGAAAAATTTCCAGGCGCGGACAGCACCCTCGGAACGCAGATGAAGTCGGTCGGTGAAGTCATGGCCATCGGCCGCACGTTTAAAGAAGCACTGCAGAAGGGAATTCGTTCCCTCGAGCCGCACACACCATGGCGCGCCCCTGCGGAAACGCCGGATTCTTTGCTACGCGAGAAGCTGGCCACCCCGCGCCCCGACCGTATTCACTGGCTGCTTACTGCAGTGGACAAAGGTTTGCCGGCGGAAGAAATTTGCGAACTCACCAAAATCGATCCCTGGTTCATTCATCAAATTGAAGAAATTGTAGCCATGAATCGCCGCGCCGCTACCGTTACGGTTGAGACTGCCTCGAAGGAGCTCCTTCGTGAGGTCAAGCGCCACGGGACGAGCGATGAACAGCTAGCGCAAATCTGGAAGAGTACTCCGGCGTCCGTGCGCCTTCAGCGCGCGCGTTATGGCGTATCCCCGGTTTTCAAACGCGTCGATACTTGCGCCGCCGAATTTGAATCGTTCACCCCATATCTGTATTCCACATACGAAGACGAAGACGAGTCTGACGTTCAGCAACGTCCCAAGATAATGATTCTCGGCAGCGGTCCGAACCGAATTGGCCAGGGAATTGAGTTCGATTACTGCTGCTGCCATGCGGCTTACGCGCTTCGCGAAGATGGTTTCGAAACCATCATGGTGAATTGCAATCCCGAGACAGTTTCGACTGACTACGACACTTCCGACCGCCTCTATTTCGAACCCCTGACGCTGGAAGACGTTCTCGCAATCGTCGAACGCGAAAAACCACAAGGTGTGATCGTGCAGTTTGGCGGCCAAACGCCTTTGAATCTTGCGCAGGAACTGAAGCGCAATGGCGTGCCTATCATCGGCACCGCTCCGGAATCTATTGACCTAGCGGAAGATCGGCGCCGTTTCGGCGGTTTGCTCGACAAATTAAAGATTCCCCAACCACGCAATGGCACCGCGCTCGTGCCGGAAGAAGCGGCGCGTGTTGCCGCCGAAATCGGAATGCCTGTTCTTGTGCGGCCGAGCTATGTTCTTGGCGGGCGAGCCATGGTGATCGCGTACGACGTGAACACCGTGCAGGAATACGTCGCGCAAGCCGCGATGATGGGACCCGCGCGTCCTGTTCTGATCGATCAATTTCTGGAGGAAGCCACGGAAGTTGATGTCGACGCGCTTGCCGACGGCACGGACGTCGTCATCGGCGGCATTATGGAGCATATCGAGGAAGCCGGCGTGCACTCTGGCGATTCTTCTTGCGTACTTCCGCCAGTTAGTCTGTCTCCTGCTGTCCTCGAGCATATCCGCGAGTACACGAAACGCCTCGCGCTCGCTCTTAAGGTGATTGGCCTCATGAACGTACAGTACGCCATTCAGCGAGACACGGTTTACGTCCTCGAAGTAAATCCGCGCGCCTCGCGCACTGTTCCATACGTCAGCAAGGCGACCGGCGTTCCCCTAGCAAAAGTGGCCGCGCGATTAATGGCTGGCAAAAAGCTGGCGGACATGAATCTGCCTGTAGTGCTGCACAACGGGATTGCTGAGGTTGCGGTCCACGAATTCTATTCCGTGAAATCGCCAGTCTTTCCGTTCAATAAGTTTCGCGGCGTGGACACAATACTAGGCCCGGAGATGCGGTCCACAGGCGAAGTCATGGGTATTTCCACTTCCTATGGCCTCGCTTTCGCGAAAGCCCAGCTCGCCGCGGGACAGCGGCTGCCGCGCAAAGGCACGGTTTTTCTTAGCGTCAACGATCGCGACAAAAAGCATCTTGGCTCGCTCGGAAAAGAACTGCATGAGCTTGGCTTCCGTTTGCTCGCGACGCGCGGCACAGCGGCGGCTCTGGAAGCGGCAGGCATCCCGGCGGAATCCGTTTTCAAAGTAAACGAAGGCCGGCCCAACATCGTCGACCTCGTCAAGACGGGTAAAATTGATCTGGTGATCAACACACCGCTCGGGCGCGAATCGTTCTACGACGAAAAATCCATTCGCCGCGCGGCGATTCGCTATAACATTCCGTGCATCACAACTCTTGCGGCGGCGCATGCCGCGGCACGCGGTATTCGCGCGCTGCTCGATCAAGGTACCGAAGTTGCTGCCCTACAGGATTTGCATCGCGGCCGAGTCGTTGCCTCTGGCAGCACCGGCTCAGGAGACTAGATCATGAATCTTTCCGGTGTATTTCCCGCGCTCACTACGCCATTTTCGGCTGACGGTTCCGTTTCCGTTGAAGACATCAAGCACAACATCACCAAGTACAACTCGACGGGCCTCGCCGGCTTTGTAGCGATTGGCTCGACCGGCGAATCCGTGCTGCTCTCCCGCAAGGAGGTCGACACTGTCCTCGTCGCTGTGAAGGAATCGGCTGCGCCCGGAATGCGGCTGATCGCCGGAACGGGTGCCGAATCTACCGCCGAAACTATCGATCGCACAAAACGTGCGGCGGAACTTGGCTACCATGTCGCCCTGGTAAAGACGCCGTATTACTACAAGCCGATGTACAAACCGGAAATGTTCATCGCTCATTACCGGCGCGTTGCGGATGCTTCGCCAATCCCTGTGTTGCTTTATTCGGTGCCGCAATTTACGGGCGTCGCTCTGGAAGCTCCGGAAGTCGGCGTCCTTGCGCAGCATCCCAATATTATCGGGATCAAGGAGAGCTCTGGAAATGTGCAGCGTGCAGCGGAAATGCTGGCCGCGGCTCCTTCTTCTTTTCAACTATTAGTTGGGTCAGCGAGCATGATGTTTCCCTCGATGGTGCTCGGCGCAGTTGGCTCCATCCTCGCTTTGGCTAGCGCGTTGCCGGAACTATGCGTCGCGCTTTTTGAAGCCGCCCGAAAGGGCGATCTGGAAACAGCGCGGGCACTGCAGGCGACGATTCTGCCCGCCTCGAAGCTGATCGTTTCGCAGAATGGCATTCCCGGTGTGAAGTACGCCATGGACCAAGCCGGTTATCGAGGCGGCATACCTCGCCAACCCCTATTGCCATTGCACGAAGAGCAGAGGGTTGCTATTCGGGAATTAATGGCAAAGGTGGGCGCCCATGCCCCCGCGCACCTTTCTGGCGCGGTCTCCGTCTAAATCAGGGACCCGACTAGGCATCGCGACATCAGTCCTGAACTCTGAAATCTAGCGAAAGGGAAGCGCTCAAATTCGGTGTGACGAAAAACTGTCGCTATCATCTAATCCCCGATGGAATGTAGAAGCCTGCCGTTTCGCCAGCTCCCGCATCAGTCCAAGCTCTTTCTTCAATTCCTTGATAATTTCTCCTCTGTCAAACAGTTCTACGGGCATCCACCAACAATCGCGGCGGTAAAGAAAACAGCCGGGTCGCTTGACTATCCGCAGGATAGGCGGTTAGAAGTCGCACAAATTCTACGTGAGCAGAACGCTACGCTGGGCACGGGTGAGGCGACGCGCGCAAATCTTGACAGGCTAGAAAAGGGAGCTGTCGCCGTTGTGAGTGGGCAGCAAGTCGGATTGTTCGGCGGTCCGGCGTACGCCATTTACAAAGCTGTTAGTGCGATTCAGATCGCGCAGGAACTGAGCAAAGCGGGAGTGGATGCTGTCCCGGTCTTTTGGATGGCGACGGAAGATCACGATCTGGATGAAGTGCGCACGTCGACGTGGTTTTATCAAGGCAAGCTGAAGCGATTTGAGCTTCCGGGAAACGGCGATGCAGGCCAGCCGGTAGGTCGAATCGGGCTTGGATCGCAGGTTGTGCAGATGGTGGACGAGGCCGCGGGAATTCTGACAGCTGCGGGTGGAGAATTCGTGGCGGGAATATTCCGCGAGAGTTATGGAACTCAGGAAAGTTACGGAAGCGCGTTTGGGAAATTGTTTGCCCGATTGTTTGCGGAGCAGGGGTTGATCCTGCTGGATCCGCTGGATGCGCGGTTGCACCGCGTGGGCGGGGAAGTGCTGCGAAGAGCCGTGGAGGAGCGCGAGGGATTGAACGAAGCGCTGCTTGCTCGTGGCAAGGAGCTAGAGAAGGCGGGATATTCCGCTCAAGTGAAAGTGACGGCCCGGAGCTCTTTGATTTTCAGCATGGAAAAAGGCAAACGACTGCCCATTACCGTGAGTGGAGCTAAATTTGTTTGCGGCGAGCAGAGTTGGACGAAGGAGGAATTGGTCCGAGAGGTGCAATCCGCACCGGAGAAGTTTAGTCCCAATGCGCTGCTCCGTCCTGTGCTGCAAGATTTTCTATTGCCGACGGCGGCGTACATCGCTGGGCCAGCGGAGATTGCATACTTCGCCCAAGCGGAAGTGATTTACAAGAAGTTGCTGGAGCGCATGCCGGTGATACTGCCGCGCGCAGCGTTCACGATACTAGATGCGAAGGCGGAGAAGCTGTTGCGACGCTACGGATTGAAAGTCGAGGACGTATGGCGCGGTTCTCAAGAACTCCGCCGCAAGATGGAAACATTCAGTGTGCCGGCAACACTGGGGAAGAATTTCGACAAGACTGTGAAAGAAAGCGCAAAGATGCTAGCGGTACTGAAAAAACAGATCGTCCGGCTCGATCCTACGCTGGGCGGAGCAGTGGAGACCGCGCAAAAAAAGATCGCTTTTCAGCTCGATAAATTAAAACGCAAAACGGGCAGAGCGCAGGCTTTTAAGGACGGATTGATCGCCACGCATCAGGAGTTTCTCGAGTCGCTGCTTTACCCACACAAGGTCTTACAATCGCGCGAGCTGTGCTTTTTGCCGTTGCTGGCGAGCTGGGGTATGGGCGGGTTAAAGGAACTCCAATCGCTGGCAAGCAGCGCCAAACAGAATGAGCACAAGATTCTGCGGATTCCTTGAGACGATTAGCTGTCGAGAGATTTAAAGGTTGGTGCGATAGCGATTCTTTACGTCCGCCAGAAGCACAATTCTTACTTACCTTAAAATGTCCTCCAGCTGCTAATCAGCCTTCTCTTTTCTGTCAATGAACGTAGAGTGGCCGCGGTTTCCTCGGCCATCTTCCCCGCAAGCTCTTTTACATTGTCCGCGATGGCAGGATGGGACAACTTCGCTTTGGCGCAAAGCAAATCTATGCCGGCATCGAACCCATGGATGTATGCCAACTTCTCATCCGATTCGTAGCTCTGGATCATTCTTGTCACTGCCCATTTCTGATTCAACAAATACTCACACTTGAGAAGATCTTCTTTGCTTAACATCTCGGCGACCTCAGCGACTCCGGCAGTGTACGGGCCAACCACGCAAAAGCAAATGGTACTATCCGGTTTTGGACACATTTTCAATAATCGTTACAAAGCTTTCGTTTGAGGGCTCTTAGCACTCCCGAGGGACGTAAAATTAGAATCTTCTTATCTGGCTGAGGTTGTCAGGTACAGCTGGCTTAAGAGGTCGGGCAATTAGTGGGAATTAAGATAGCTACGAAGTTCTCTGACGGCCCATTCCCGATAGGATGCGGAGTTCGCCGAGGATCAAGACAGGAACGTTTATCGCTTCGTCGTTGCGCACGAGATGAGCTGAGCGCTCGGAACCTGTTGAATATCCTTCAATGTGCAAGATCACGTCGGTTTCATTCTCGCGACGGCCACCGTTTTTTAACGTGACTAGCAGTTTCCTGGAATCGTAATGCACGGTCAGGTGTTTTGATGTGGCCGCGCACCAAACCCTGAGATCCCCAAGTGGAGTTTCCTTGCAGGTGAGGGTCTGTTCTTGCGTCACAGAATTCCACTCATCGCACTGGGAGAAAATAGAGTCGCGAAAATGCTTCCAAACCTGGAGTGAGCGGGCGACAGCCGTTTCCAGATTGAGCTTGTCCTCAAGTCTCTGCGCTTCTTCCGTGAGCTTCGCAGCTAGAAACTCCTGCGCAGCTTGCCTTGTGCTCTCATCCCGCATCGGTCATCTCCCGGAGAATTATCTTACACAAGGTCAAACAGCAAGTCGTTAACGTTCTTGCTGGATGTTGATGCGAAATAGGAGGGGTGTTGCGCTGAGGCGCAGAGCGGGCACGGCGTGCCGTGCCCCTACGACAGAAGGAGATTTTCTTTTGGCAGAGCGTCGGCCAGAAGCAAGATCGTTCCGGCAAACATCAGAGTATCGGCGAAGTAGTTCAGGCCATTGCCGATGTCAGAAGGAATGGAGATCAGGATCGGGAGGTAAATAACGAGGACTATAAGAAGAATTGTGAGGCCCAGATAAGTCGCCGCGAGGCGGGATTTTTTGTTGAGGAGGAGGCATGCGCCGGCGGCGAGGAGGACAACGCCCGCAAGATAGGCCCAGAAAAGGCGGAGCGGAATCCAATCGGGCGTGATTTTTGCGAGGGGGACGCCGGGGGCGTACTCAGGATGGAGAAAGTGTTCAACGCCGAAAAAGATGGCTGTGACGGAGATAACGTAGCGAGCGAGAGTCACCAGGAGCGACGTTGTGTTTTTGGATTGCAGCTTTCGCTGAGCGCCCGCGAAAGCGAAAGCGCCGCCGCTGAACGAGAGATCCCGTAGCGCGACTGCCCAGGAAATTCTATCGTGGGGGTTGGCCGCCACCCGCGGAATGTGGAGCAGCACAACGAAGAGAAGGATCATAGTGCCCAAGAGCGTTTCGGCCAACTGCGAGTATTTCTTGACCACGATGCTAAGGGCTGCGGCGACCAAAGCCACGCCAACGAAATAGACCAAAAAAACATGCGCTGGTATCCAGGAGGGCATGCCTCCGGCCATCAACTTGGCGAGGGTGAAGTGTTCCCCTGCGAAAACGGCCAAGGGGATGGCGTAGAAGAGGCGGCCAAAAGGCATAAGCTTATCGAGGCCGCGCGCTTGTGGCACTTCGTTCTTGAGGATGAAGGGGAGGCCGATGGCGAGGATAGCCAATCCGTTGAAGTATGGCCAGAAAACGGTTGCGGGGATTGAAAACACTAAGAGCGTAAGTGCAAGCGCGGGCATGTGGACGAGTGTCGCGCAGAAAGTGGTATTGCACAATGACCACTTGAACGGACACTTCTATAACCAGTATGACCAAAGGCTTACGACGAGTGCATGTTTTTCAATGCTGATTTTTTGAGTGGTCGTGGAAGTTGCAGGACGCCGCCGCGTGTGCCTACGTCTTTTTTCGTGCTGTGATTGTGAACCGAGGCTGTACCGGAAGGCCGTCCAAACGCTCAGTATTAGAACACTCAAAGAATTGCGAACTGGCTGTGCTAGCGCCACAGCGATTCACTGAAACGACGGTTTGCGGCTGTCCGTGCGGACACTATGGGTCACTCGATGCTGCCGTGCAGCCGGAAATGTAAGGAGATCCGCACGGATTCTCCCATAACGTTCCTGTAATCAGTAAACAATAAGTACAATTAAAATAATCTAATCGACCGGAATCGGTCATCGACCTGCTTCAGTATAGGCATGCAACCAGGTAAAACTATGTTTGATGAAAATGGAACGGCAAAACAAAAGGGATTTTCGCTTATCGAGTTGTTGATCGTAGTAGCGATTATTTTGATCATCGCAGCCATCGCAATTCCTAACCTTCTCAGGTCGCGTATGGCGGCCAACGAAGCTTCTTCGGTCGGTTCGATCCGTACGATCAACACGTCCGCTGTGACGTATTCGTCCACGTATCCGTCAAACGGCTTTCCAGTCTCTCTGGCAGCCATGGGCGGTGCAAATCCTTGCACAGCCACTCCGGCAAACGCTTGTTTGCTTGATCCAGTTCTCGCTGCTGGCACGAAGAGCGGGTATAAATTCGCTTGGACCGGCGATGGCAATACGCCTTCCGTCAATTACACGGTCACGGGCACTCCGGTCGTTGTTGGCAGCTCCGGTCAGCGTCAGTTCTTCTCTGACCAGTCTGGGGTGATCCGTTACAGCACAACAGGCGCGGGCGTCACAGTAGCGAGCCCTCCGCTGCAGTAAGTTTAGAATCTTGCTGGGAAACACTACGCGAAGGGATCAAGCGAGCACGCGATCAAGGTCGCGTGCTTTGTCTTGTTGACTCGGCAGTATCTGCCCCCGTTTGACTGGATTAGTGGCCTACGAACAACAGCTCTTCGAGTGCCATTCGACGCACCTGCCAAGATTCGAGGTGCTTCTCATTCACAATCAGCTGGCACCGACCATCGTCAGTGAATGTTAGTCCCACCTCAAACATGTGCTCGCCTTTGTCGCCGCGAACTAGAATGCCGTGCTCTGCAAGGCTGAAGGTCACTGACTTGCGCACATCCCCGGACACGAAGACAACGCTAAAGTCGCTTCCGGCTTCCTCGACAGAAAATTCATAGGGGGAATTCTTTGGACGAAGGCCGTTGCGCGTCTTAACGTCCTCCTCGACTTGTGCACGAAGTGCCTGGAAGGCTTTAGGGAGCGAACACGACGAGCGCTCCGACACCCAGTTGAACTTCGACTTGTCCTTTTCGAGTTGATTGGATTGGTCCGGTACTTCGACTTTGTTGTTGTCCACGCTTGGGCCTCGGAAACGCCTTCAATAGTTAAGATGCGAAAAGAGAGGCGATGGTTCATATGCCGGACCAGTCCGAATCGGGAAGGGGAGTCTGGTCGATGAAAATTAAAAATTCTGACGCCCTAGTCCTTCGGCAATACGAGCACGTGTGTACAGTTAATCGAAAGCTCGCTTTTGCTTGAAAAGTGGGCCAAAATGTGATATAATTAGTAGAGGGAGTTTGTTAGATATCGTCAAAATTCACGCTGTGTGGGGAGACTTACTTATGGAAGGTCAGATGAGGACAGATGTTGTTTACGCCATGACGGACGAGGGTGAGAAGCTGGCCGTTATAGATGTCACGAATCCTGCGTTTTCCGTGAGCGCGACCGACGAGGAGCTTGCGGCCATGGCTGAGAAGTATATTCTCGAGGCCGGGCGACATAACGAGATTCCCGCGACGCTTCGAGAGGCGCTTCGAAATTCGAAGCTCGGCCGTGGGCTTATGGCGGCCTCGGGGACGTTTGTGGACGGGATGACCACTTACCAATTGAAGATAGGTCCGGAGAATTTGGGGGAGAGTTTCAGCCCGATAGATCAAAGGATCGCCGCCTCGTTTACAGCGTTTGCCGCCCGACTTCGTTTGCAGGACATGGCGCGATTGATGGCGGGCGGCCAAGCAGATGCGGCCATGGCTGAGCCTCGTCGGCCTCTATGCCTCGTTAATATCGGTGGCGGACCGGGAGCGGACAGTTGGAACGCCTTGATTCTCCTCATTCGTGGGAATGCTGGACTGCTAGATGACCGCGAAATCGTACTCGCGATCTTGGACCTCGACCAGCGTGGCCCGGCGTTTGGCGGACGAGCTCTCGATGCTCTCTGTGCATCTACGGGACCTTTGAGCGGGCTCAAGACCAAATTCGAGCATTTGGGGTACGAATGGTCGTGCGCCAGCCGGCTGCGCGAAGCGCTTCGCGAATTGAGAGCTGGCGACTTGTTGTGCGGAATTTCGTCAGAGGGCGCCTTGTTTGAATATGGTTCAGACGAGGAGATTGTCTCGAATCTTCAAGCTCTCCATGCCGGAACAGCCGCTGACTCTATCGTTGTGGGATCCGTCACGCGGGAGGGCAAACCTGTGCGTGCTTCGTTGATTGGAAACCGTGTGCCGACACGGCCGCGAACGATCGAGGCATTCCGAGCCCTGGCGGAACAGGGTGGTTGGGTCGTTCAGGAGGTATTGGAGCGTCCCTTTAGCTACAACGTGCGACTGGTGAAGGCATAACCCGCTGTCGCCCTGTAAGCAAAGAGGGAATGGAAATCGGGCTTGCGTCGTTTGCGGAACAATTAGGCAATGCGTCTATAGGGCGAAAGCCGAATTTGCCCATGCCCAATGCTCGCAACCCGTGGAGCCCCTCATATTTGTTCAAGTTGAGGAAAGGGATGGGTGCTGGGGTGGGCGCTGCGGGCGCGGAGCCTTGCCAGCAAAGCTCTAAGGCGCTGGCGATCGCTGTCAGCCACGGCCGTAAATCTCAAGCCGAGCCCATTGCCGCGCTCTACGTGACGGACCAAAGCATCGGCTGTGATACGGCCTTCCTGAACCAAAAAATCGAGCTTGGCGGGCATGCCTTCTTTCACGCTCAGGTGAGGCGTCTCAATAAAAAGGCCATCGATGCTGATGTCCAGGACGCGAGAAACATCATCGCGCTCGTTACAGCGCCAGCAGACCCAGATGTCTTCTGAGGCCGGGAGGCGAGATAGCGCACGGCGCGAATAAGACGGTTTCTGTACCATGGGAGACTCCCTGGAGCGCAGGCACGTTGCTAAGCGGAGAGGGCTGGGGGAGGCCGGCTCACCTAAGGTGCTGGTACGCTCGCGGTTCAATCGGTCACGAAATTTGGTAAAGGTGCTCATCTGTCAGCTGCGTTCTAGCTAAAAACAGTAGTGCTTACTCAGTAGAGACAAAAAGCTCGAAAACGTTTCATTTCGGGAAACCCGGGTTAAGCGGCTTTGCGATTGTCAGTGCCAACCGAGGCCATGCTGGGAATAGGGGCCATATTGGTGACTTTGGCCAAGTTGATGACGGGATGGCGAAGGGTGGCCAGACGCACAACGGCCAGTTCCCAGGTCTTTTGGAGCATGAAGAGGCCTGCGACTACTGCAAGTAGGACGGCGAAGCCTAATGCGAAGAAGGCAAACACAGCCAGCAATTCACGAAAGACGTAGAACTGTGCCAGTACTATTACAGCTAGAAATGCCAACAACCACATCCGACCGCTGTCCTTGCTGATCGCTTGCACTTGCACGAAGCCTCCTGATTTTTCTAACGGGGGCCCTGGCTTGAAGATTGCCAAGGCCCCCGTCCTGCTTACTCGGTGGTGGGCCAAGTAAGGTGGTCTTGGATGACGATGTGCACTTTCGCTTAGCTAGGGAAAAGGAACAATGCACTGGAGCTGAACAGTGGGTGGACTGTGGGTGAACCAGGAGGCACGGCCTCGGGAGGAACGCTGGTGATAGTATTTGCCAGAGTTTAGGAGACTTGTGATGGAAGTCTTGCGAGTGAAAACGGTAAGGCGAACGCAGTTGGTGGATGTCACTGACTTGGTAGAGAAGGCAGTGGCGAAAGCAGGGGTGGCGTCGGGATTGTGCCACGTGTTCGTGCCGCACACCACGGCAGGAGTAATCATCAACGAGCACTTCGATCCAGATGTGGCGACGGATTTGGAAGGTGTGTTTGAGAGGTTGGTCCCGCGGTCAGGGCCGTACCGACATGCCGAGGGAAATTCCGATTCGCACGCTAAGGCGGTTTTGATGGGAGCCTCGCAGGTGATTTTCGTGGAGAACGGGAAATTGGTGTTAGGGCAGTGGCAAGGAATTTTCCTTTGTGAATTTGATGGGCCGCGGGAAAGGAAAATTTGGGTGAAGGTAGTGGAGGATCGACGGTGACGGTTGTGGTTGAAAGGGTAGAAGCGAAAGCAGGAGAAAAGATAACGCAGAGAGGCAGAGTACGCAGAGGGAACGCGGAGAAGACTGCGTGCGGCACGAGTGCTGGGTGTCGGGTGTGATAGAGTTTTTGCGATGAAGCTAGCGGCGAACACGCTGGGGATTTATGTGCAGGTCCCGTTTTGTCAGACCAAATGCACATACTGCAATTTTCATACGGGAGTGGTGTCGACAGGGCGGTTTGCCCCGTACGTTGAAGCCGTGTGTCAGGAAATTCGTGGGCATAGGGAGTTTTATAGGGCGGCTGGTGTGAATTTGCCGGCAGGATTTGAGAAGGCGATCGTGGATACGGTTTATTTCGGCGGGGGCACGCCGAGTCTGTTGGAGCCGGAGTTATTGGAACGGATGATTGGGGCAATTCGGGAGACGTCTGCAGAGGGAGGGGCAAGCCCCTCCCCTACAGGCGAGCTTTTGGAAGTTACGTTGGAGGCGGATCCGGAGACGGTGACCTCGGAGAAGGCTGAGGCTTGGGTATCGGCTGCGATTAATCGAGTGAGTTTTGGAGTGCAGTCGTTTTCGGATCGGGAACTAGTGGCGGCGGGGCGGATGCATCGCCAGGCGGATATTTATCGGGCGGCCGCGACTTTGCGTGACGCAGGGATTCGGAATATTAGTTTTGATTTGATTGCTGGCTTGCCATTTCAGACGAAAGAGAGTTGGGGAGAATCACTCGAGGAGTTGGGGAAGTTGGCTCCGGAGCATGTTTCGGTTTATTTGTTGGAGGTGGATGAGGGTAGCCGGTTGGGGTTGGAGATTTTACAGAGTGGGGCGCGATACTCGGCAAGGGCGGTTCCTAGCGACGACTCGATGGCGGAATTTTATGAGGAGGCTTGCACGTTTTTGGGGGAGCGGGGCTATCACCATTATGAGATTTCGAATTGGGCGCAGCCGGGATTTGAATCGCGTCACAATCTGAAGTATTGGCGGCGCGAGGAATATTTAGGGTTTGGGGCGGGGGCGCATTCGTTTTCTGGGACGCAGCGTTGGGCGAATGCGCATGATGCGGCGGCCTATGTGGGCGCGATTGAGACTGGGCGGTTGCCGATCGAACAGTTGGAGCCGGTGACGCCAGAGAGTGCGTTGGAGGAAGAGTTGTTTTTGGGGTTGCGACAATTGGATGGAATTGATGTTGGGCGGATTGAGCGAGAGTACGGGGTCGGACTGGGAGATAGATTCAAAGGATTGCAGGCGTCGGGGCTAGTGGAACGATGCGGGGACGTGGTGCGGCTTGCTCCAGCACGATTGAGTGTATCGAATGAGGTGTTTGTGGAACTGATGAGGTGATTCACGCGGATTGAGCTAGCAGACGCTTAAGGGTTTTCTTAACACAGAGATCACAGAGGACGCAGAGTAGGCGAGGAGCACACAAGGTGAGTGGAACGATTGCTAAGAGTGGGATGCGGAGTGAAACGGAGGACGTGACTGGCGTGGACAACGTCGTGGATTTGCGGAGCGATACGGTTACGCGGCCGACTTTAGAGATGCGGCGGGCTATGGCCGAGGCGGTCGTCGGGGATGATGTTTATGGCGAAGACCCGACGGTGAATCGGCTGGAGAAGAGGGCTGCGGAGATTTTCGGGAAAGAGGGGGCGCTCTTTGTCCCCACCGGTTGCATGGGGAATTTGATTGCGATTAAGACTTGGACTCATCACGGCGATGAAGTGATTTGCGATGAGAAGAGCCATGTGAATTTGTATGAGTTGGCGTCGATGTCGGCAATTGCGGGGTGTATGCCGCGGATTGCTCGAGGCGTAGATGGGATTCTTACGTGGAAGATGATTGAGGCGGTGATTCGGCCGAAGATTTATTACGACTCGCAAACGGCGCTCATCTGCATTGAGAATACTCACAATATGGCGGGCGGGACTCTGCACGCTACGGCTTCGGTCGATGAAATTTGCGGGCATGCACACGACGCGAAATTGAAAGTGCATTTGGATGGAGCGAGGATTTTTAATGCGTCGGTGGCCCTGGGCGAGAGCGTTGCCGTCATGACGAGGAACGTGGACTCGGTAATGTTCTGTTTGTCGAAGGGGCTGGCGGCGCCGGTAGGGTCGATGATTGTTGGGAGCGCGGCATTTATTGAGAAGGCGCGGATTTACAGGAAGATGTTTGGCGGAGGGATGCGGCAGGCTGGAGTAATTGCGGCAGCGGGGCTGATTGCTCTGGAGGAGTCACCAGCACGCTTGCATGTAGATCATGAGAATGCGCAGGTCTTGGCGAAGGGGATTGCGGCGATGCCGGGACTGAAGATCGATCCAGCGAAGGTGAAGACGAATATCGTGATTTTTGATTGCGAAGGGACAGGCAAGAACGCAGTGGAGTTGTGCGATCTGCTGCGCGAGAAAGAGATTTGGGCGCTGGATACGGCGACATATTCGGTGCGGTTCGTGACGCACTGCGATGTGGATCGGGCGGGATGCGAGCGGGCGCTGGTGGCGTTGGGAGTGATTGTAGGACGGCCGCAGACAGCTCGGGCGTGAAGATGGGGCGTACTTAAGTATCCGTTTCGGTCAGGCTAGTGGCTGTGGGTTTAAGAAGGAAACCACTTCTTAGTCTTGATCAAAAGAGTGATGAGTGCGATACAGGAGTCGACGCCTCTGTAAGCTTGTTCCTTATCAATTGCGCTTTCCGGCAAATTGTCGTGCATAATCTCATTTCTGATTTTCCGAAGCCGGTCGATGTTCTGAATCAAGGGCAAAGTGCGAGCGTATAAAGACTTGCTGAGGCAAAGCGGCAGCATGAAATTCAGAAATATGGAGAGGCCTGCCTCCTCGTTCAGTGACGCCAATCGATTCTTACTGAGTCCCCGTTTTAGCAGAGCACCGTTCACCACATTCTTGAGCGTCATCTCCATCAGCGCAGTCGATTCGACGACTGAGACTCGTTTTTCACCCCAAAGTATCTTTGATCGAAGCTTAAGCAATTCTTCTACTTCGGGAGAGAGAATAACTCCATTGGTGATTGCTCTCTGAAGTCTGCTCCAATCATTCGGCCAAATGAGAGATTCACTCTTAAATAGGGGATTGATCTTCTTGGTTTTCTTAACTCTGCAAACTATAGGTGTAAAGGACTTTCCATCTGAGCTCCAAGACACCTTCGTTTGGTTGGAAAATCTTGGCTCGAAAAGCTCTGAAAAAGAGCTCTTATGCCGGTCATGAACGCTGTGAACGTTGAGCACAAGTCGGCTATAAGTCACGATTGTTTCCAAACACTTCAGATAGGCCTCGTAGATTTTCTGTGCGGCATTTGAACCCTTTTCTGAGTTAGGCCTGGCGAGTCCTTGGCTAAATTCAGAATCGGGACTTTCAAAGTGGAGCAAAATGGTGGCCCGGTAAACCCACTGACGTGGATCCGTCCTATTGAGGGAGCCGTTTCCGAATTTTTTGTTTGGATCTTCGAGGAATATAGAAGCAACTGTTTCTGAAAGCTTGATTCGCAGGGGAATCTTAAAATCTGATTCTGACCACTTCCAAAGCACAAGGCTGACGTCGGCTTCGTCGATTTTGACCAGTAACATAGTCACTCCAGAATGCACCAGAGCCTCAGTAAATTGTTAGCTGATTATCGACGCCGGAATTCGGGCGTTTCAAGCGGGCTCGGCAGATTTGGGTATTAGTTTTGGAAAGTGACACGCCAAATTGAGATCGGTGACCGTAATTTCAAGAAACCAAATGTGGAGAGAGATGGACCAAGCATGCACGTGCTTGTGTAAAATAGGCTATAAGCGGAACTTTGGTGGCGTATAGCCGAGGCATATAGCCGCGCGGGAGACAACGTGGACTTCACTTTTACTGAGGAACAGCAGCAGTTGCGGAGGAGTGTGCGGGAGTTTGCGCAGGGCGAGATATTGCCGCATGTGATGGAGTGGGACGAGGCTTCGCATTTTCCAATCGAGATCATGCCGAAGTTGGGCGAGATGGGCTTGCTCGGCGTGATTTTTCCGGAGGAATACGGCGGCGCGGGGCTCGGGTACATCGAGTACGTCATTGCGATTGAGGAATTGGCGCGGGTGGACGGATCGATTGGTTTGATCGTTGCGGCGCACAACTCGCTATGTAGCAACCACATTTTTAAGTTTGGAACGGAGGCGCAGAAGAAAAAATATCTGACGCCGTTGGCTTCAGGCAAGAAGATTGGCGCCTGGTCGTTGACGGAACCCGAAGCGGGATCAGATGCGGGCGGTACGAAGACAACCGCGAGGCGGGATGGGGAATTTTGGCTGTTGAACGGCGCGAAGACGTTTACGACGAACGGGCACTACGCGGATTTTTGCGTGGCGATGGCGGTGACGGACAAGTCGAAGGGCTCGCACGGAATCAGTGCATTCATCCTGGAAAAAGGAATGGCGGGATTTAAGCCGGGGAAGAAAGAAAACAAGCTGGGCATGCGAGCGAGCGATACGTCTGAAGTGATTTTTTCGGACTGCCGCGTTCCGGCGGAGAATTTGCTGGGGCCGGAGGGCGAGGGATTTACCGGGAGTTTGAAGATTCTGGATGGCGGTCGAATTTCGATTGCGGCTTTGGCGCTGGGGATGGCGCAGGGAGCGTTGGACGCGGCGGTGAGTTATGCGAAGCAGCGGAAGCAGTTTGGCCAGGCGATTAGTGAGTTTCAGGCGATTCAGTTTAAGTTGGTGGACATGGCGACAGAAGTCGAAGCGGCGCGGCTGCTGGTGTACCAGGCGGCGTGGCTGGCGGATCGAAAAGATGTGCGGTTTACTCGCGAATCGAGCATGGCGAAATTGTTTGCCAGCGAGGTGGCGGTGCGGGTGGCGAATGAGTGCGTGCAGGTTCATGGCGGGTATGGATTCATTAAGGATTATCCGGCGGAGAAGTTTTATCGCGATGTGAAGCTGTGCACGATCGGGGAAGGAACCAGCGAGATTCAGAAATTGGTTATCGCGCGGCAACTGTTAGGGAAAAAGTGAGTAGTGGGCGGTGAATAGTTAGTGAAAGTGTGATCAAAGCACAGGGGTGAGTTTGTGTTGGATAACGTAGAGACTGCAAAATATGTCAGTGAATTGCTTCTCGATATCAACGGACGATTGAACGAGTCCATTGAGCGGGTGCAAGACACGTGCTCAGCGGAGGACTTCCTAGAATACCGGCGTCGGGTCGGGACCCTTATATATTCGGTCTTCGAGCAAATTCTAGACCCGATCTACATTAAGCACCCCGGACTCAAACCGCCCGAGCTCGAAATTTAGAGCCAGAGTGCACTGAATCTCACCAAGTGAATTGTTAAACACAGAAAAATTGGGATAATAGGCGAGTGCATCCAGCCTTCTTTGTATCTGTGGACAATTCAAGGACAAAATGATGTTGCCTGTTGAGACGTGGGCGGAATTGGTGCGCGCAGGAGATATGCGAGCGATTTCGCGAGCGATCACGGCGATTGAAAATCATCAGCCGGAAGCGGAGGAACTATTGCGGCGGCTGTTTGCGTCGACGGGGCGAGCTTATCTGACCGGAGTGACCGGCGCGCCTGGGACGGGGAAGAGCACTCTCGTGGATCGGCTTGCGGCGTTTTACAGGAAACATGATCAGCAAGTGGGCGTGATTGCAGTAGACCCAACGAGCCCATACACAGGCGGGGCGATTTTGGGAGACCGCATCCGTATGCAGAGCCATGCCAGCGATCACGGGATGTTCATTCGGTCGATGGCGACGAGAGGATTTATGGGTGGCTTGGCGCGGGCAACGGCGGAAGTCGCGCTGCTACTCGATGCGGCAGGAAAGCAAGAAGTGCTGATCGAGACTGTCGGCGTGGGGCAGGATGAAATCGACATCGTACGACTGGCCGATTGCGTGTTGGTAGTACTCGTGCCGGGGATGGGCGACGATATTCAAAATATGAAGGCCGGCCTGATGGAGATTGGCGATATTTTTGTTTTGAATAAAGCGGACCGCGAAGGTGCGGACCGGTTGGAGCAACAACTGCACGCGATGCTGTCGCTGGTGATGCCACGTGACGGTTGGCACCTACCTGTAGTTCGCACGGTCGCTAGCGAGAGCAAGGGGATTGGCGCGTTGGCGGAGACAATTGGAAAATTTCGCAAACATTTTGAATCGAGCGGGGAACGAGAGCGAAAACATATCGAGCATTGGAAGCGGCGGCTCTTGGGATTGATCGAATCGCGACTGGTAGAACGCGTTTTGGGCGGCGCCAACGGAGAGGCACGGGTCGCGGAAATGGCGAAGGAAGTGGCGGAGCGCAAGAAGGATCCGTTCACGGCCGTGAATGAGTTGCTAGCGAAAAGCGGAATCGTAGCCTGAGGGCGAGTGAGAATGCACTTCGGCGAAATTGAAGTTCGAAATATTTATGCCGGCACGTTTTGGTTGGATGGCGGGTCGATGTTTGGCGTCGTGCCGAAAACGATTTGGGAAAAGAAAATGGTTCCCGATGAGAAGAACCGGTTGGCGTTTGCTGTGAATTCGCTGCTGGTTCGTGCGGACAGCAAGACCATTTTGGTGGAAACGGGAAACGGCACGAAATGGGACGCGAAACTGCGGAATATTTATCGCTTCCCGGATAACGATCCTTTAATGGAATCTCTTGCGAAGGCGGGCGTGAAGCCGGAAGAGATCGATTTGGTCATTAATACGCACTTGCATTTTGATCACGCGGGAGGAAACACGTGGTTGGTGGACGGTCGCGCGGTGCCGGCGTTTCCCAACGCGAAGTATATCGTGCAGAAAGCGGAGCTAGAGCACGCGATGAGGCCAACGGAACGCGACCGGGCAAGCTACTATGCGCACGATTTTGTGCCGGTGACGGACGCGGGACAGTGGCAGTTCGTGGAGGGAGACACAGAAATCTTACCTGGGATTTCAGTGGTGAAGATTCCTGGACATAACCTGAACATTCAGGGCGTCCAGATCAGAGGCGGAGGAAAAAAGTTGATGTATGTTTCGGACTTGCTTCCCACGCGGCATCATTTGCCGTTGCCATGGATCATTGCGTACGATCTATATCCGCTGACTACTCTGGAGACAAAGCGAAAGTGGATTGGCGAGTTTGTCCGTGACGGATGGATCGTAGGACTTGGGCACGACCCTGATTTTCCGGCGGGGATTTTGCACGAGCGCGATGGCAAAGTGACGTTCGAGCCGGTGGACCTCAACAGTTAATTACACGGAGACCAGCGAATGGCGGCTGCTAAAACAGAGAAGTCGAAGCGCGCAAACACGCAGGCAGAGATTGGAATTATCGGCGGCAGCGGGCTTTATTCAATGAGCGGGCTCACGAAGACCCGAGAAGTAACAGTGAAAACGCCGTTCGGCGAGCCATCGGACGCGATCGTGCTTGGGATGCTTGAGGGAAAGCGCGTGGCGTTTCTTGCGCGCCACGGACGCGGACACCGGATTTTGCCGGGCGAAATCAATTTTCGAGCGAATGTATACGCGATGAAGCTGTTGGGAGTAGAGAGGATTATTTCCGTTAGCGCGGTGGGATCATTGATGGAGGATTTACGTCCCGGAGAGTTTTTGGTGCCTGACCAGTTCGTGGACCGCACGAAAAATCGCGTTTCGACATTTTTTGGCGAAGGCCTGGTAGCGCACGTTGGATTCGACAAGCCGACCTGCGGGCAGGTATCAGCCGCCTTGGCAGATGCAAGCGTGCATTGCGGAGTGATGGTGCACCGCCGCGGTACGTATGTCTGCATCGAGGGGCCGCAGTTTTCGACTTTGGCGGAAGCAAACATGCACCGGCAGTTGCGATTCGAAGTGATTGGCATGACCAACGTGACGGAAGCCAAGCTAGCCCGCGAGGCTGAGATTTGCTACGCGACGATTGCCATGATCACGGATTTTGATTGCTGGCATCCGGAGCACGAGTCCGTGACGGCCTCGCAGATCATTGCGACGCTAGTACAGAATGCGGAGAATGCACAGAAGGTATTGCGCGAAGCTGTGCGGGCATTGCCGGAGGCGCGAAGCTGCAAGTGCGGAGCCGCCCTGAAGCACGCTCTGGTGACGGATATGAAGCTGGTCCCGAAAGCCACAAAGAAGAAACTCGAAGCAATTATCGGCAAATATATTTCCTAGGAGAAGCCTGTGTCCTTACTTGTAGTCGGTTCGGTGGCATTTGATGCGCTAGAGAGCCCGTACGGAAAAGTTGACTGGACTCTTGGCGGTGCGGCGACCTACTTCGCGGTTTCCGCGAGTTTCTTCGCGCCAGTGAGCCTCGTCGCAATCGTGGGCGAGGATTTTACGGCCAAGGATGAAGCTGTCTTTCGCGGCCGGCATATCGACACGGAAGGTTTGGAGCGCGCGGCCGGAAAAACCTTCTTTTGGGCAGGGCGCTACTCGGAAAATCTGAATGAACGTGTGACGCTGGCCACGGACCTTAACGTTTTTGCAGGCTTTAAGCCAAAGCTCCCGGAAAAATACAAGTCATCGAAATACGTTTTTCTGGCGAATATCGCTCCTGATTTGCAGCGCGACGTTCTGAAGCAAGTTAAGGGCAGGCCGAAGCTCGCCGCGCTCGATACGATGAATTACTGGATTGAGCGGACGCCCGCGGAATTGCGCGAGACTCTAAAGCACGTCGATATTTTAATGATAAACGATTCGGAGACGCGCCAGCTTTCCAGCGAACACAATCTGCTACGCGCAGCAAAACACATTTTCAAGATGGGGCCTTCGACGCTTGTAGTTAAGCGTGGCGAATACGGGGCCATGATGGTCGACAAACGCGGCGTATTTTGCGTGCCTGCGTTTCCGCTGGAGGAGCCGCATGATCCGACCGGCGCGGGCGACAGCTTCGCAGGCGGCTTCATGGGCTATTTGGCGGGCGCCAAGGATTTGAGCGACGCCACGCTTCGCCGTGCGATGGTGTACGGCTCCGTGCTGGGCAGCTTTACTGTGGAGAAATTCGGTCTGGATCGGCTGCGGGTGCTGAAACGCAGCGAGATACACGCCAGGGCACGGCACTTCGCGAAATTGACCCAATTCAAATTGTAGTGTGTAGAATCCTGCCATAGCCTAAGAATTGCAGGAGAACGTTCTGCCTCTAAGCACTATCATCGCGCGACTGGCCTGGGCTGCTTTGCTCGGCTCCATCATCGGCGTCGAACGCAACGTTCGCAGGCGTCCCGCGGGGATGCGAACATGTTTTTGCGTCTCGTTAGGGGCTGCGCTCTTCACGGTCGTTTCCGTGGAAATCGCGCGGCGAACCGGCGACACGAGTACGACGCGAATTGCCTCAAACATAGTGCAAGGCATAGGTTTTTTGGGCGCTGGCGTGATTTTGCGTGAACGCGGCAGCGTAATTGGGCTGACGACGGCCGCAACTATTTTCGCCGTAGCGGCGATGGGGATGGCGGCTGGCGGTGGCTTGTACTCGGTCTCGGGGATCGCCTGCGCGCTGGTGTTGTCCGCCTTGGTTCTTCTTTTCTACGTCGAAGATTGGCTCAACTTGAAGCCCCGGTATATGTTGTTCCGCATTTTTGTGGATCGGGCCGAAAACATGGTAACGGACGTACATCGGATTTTTTCAGAACTTAAAGTGCCGATTGATAATTTTCAAGTGTCACTCTCGGGCGAGAAGAATTTGATCCAGTTTGATGCGGAGGTCAGTACGCACCAGCAGGATAAAATCCTCCAAGCGCTGTGCAAACCTGGCATGAGTTGCGAGATGGTGCCTGTAGAGCGGCAAAACGGATGAGCGTTCGAAGCGGACGTCTTGAGGCAACAACTATGGACGTCGAACTGCGAAGACCCCGGGCGTTGAATTCGCAAAGCGTCTTCATGCCATTTGCGCCGGCATCTCCGGCAGAGTTTTCCAAAGTGTTGGCTGGCGCTGAGGAATTGCGTAATTTGGGATTTCATATTGGCGACTCGACGCCGCTCACGCCAGATGGATACTTCGCGGGATCGCTTGCGGGCAGGCTAAATGAGCTTTTGAGCGAGTTGGAGCGCGACGATGTGGACGCGCTCGTAGCCATTCGCGGCGGGTATGGGTCAAACTACCTTCTCGACGATCTTGCGTTAGAACGCGCGGACACGCCGAAAGTGATTTTGGGATACAGCGATTTGACGTCGCTGCACGCATTTCTGTGGATGCGTTACGCGTGGGTTGGTTTTTACGGGCCCATGCTGGCTGCTGGTTTGGATGCGGGCGACAGCATGCCGAATGGTTACGACAGGGAGTCGCTGCTTGCAACGGTCGGAAAGACGGACGGCGGGTGGACGTTAAAGTTGCGCGGCGAAACGATGGCCGGCGGCGAAGCGGAAGGCCGCGTTCTTGGCGGATGTATGACTCTGGTGGAAACGACGGTGGGGACGCCGTGGGAATTGGATACGCGTGGTTCGATCTTGTTGCTCGAGGACCGCGGCATGAAGCCGTGGCAAGTGGATCGGGCACTGATGCATTTGAAGCAAGCCGGAAAGTTTGAAGGGGTTCGAGGATTCGTACTCGGCGAATTTCCGGATGGTGGTCCGCTGATGTCCGGCAGTGCATCGGTGCGCGACGTCTGCGCAAGAATTTTGGGCGGGCTCGGAGTGCCGATTGTTTATGGCGCCGCGGTCGGGCATACGCCTCGTCCGATGTTGACGGTACCGTTAGGAGTGAAGGCGCATCTCAGAGCGCAGGGAGAAGGGCAGTTGGAGATTCTTGAACCGGCGGTCGTCCTATGAGTGATGCGAAGCATGTCCACGTGATTGGAATTGGAGGCTCAGCGATGGCGCCGCTTGCGGGGATGTTGCGCGAGCATGGCTATCGCGTGACCGGATCGGATTCGGGGGTCTATCCGCCGGCTTCTACGCTCCTGGAAAAGTTGGGGATTTCGTTTTTTCATACATTTGATGCGGCGAACTTAACGCCCGCGCCGGATCTAGTTGTGGTTGGAAATATTATTGCGCGCGGGAACCCCGAGCTCGAAGAAGTGCTGGACAGGAAGATTCCGTACCGCTCGATGCCGGAAATTCTGGAAGAAGTTTTTTTGCCGGGGCGGCATTCGATTGTAGTAAGTGGTACGCATGGAAAAACGACGACGACTGCGATGCTGGCCTGGATTTTTCATACCGCAGGGAAGCGGCCGAATTTTCTGGTGGGCGGCGTTGCAGAGAATTTTGGCAAGAGTTATGGCCTGGGCGGCGGCAAAGAATTCATTCTGGAAGGCGATGAGTACGAGACAGCGTTTTGGGACCGCGGGCCTAAGTTTTTTCACTACCATCCGGATGATTTGATCATCACTTCGCTGGAATTCGACCACGCAGACATTTACCGGGACTTTGAGACTTACGAGCTAGCGTTTCGGCGCTTAGTGAACTTGGTACCGCGACGCGGGCGAGTCGTGATTTGGGGAGATACAGAAGAATCCGGTCCAGCATTGAGGCGGGCTGCGGAAAAGGCATTTTGTCCGGTTGAAACGTACGGATTTTCTGCGGAAAATGATTGGGTGGCGAGCGATTTGGCGGTCGACGGCGCCGGCATGAAGTTTCGCGTCACCCACAAAGGCAAGCCCTTTAGCGACTTTGTGTTAGCCGCAAGCGGACGGCATAACGTTTTGAATGCATTGGCGGCAATCGCGGTGGCAAACGGGCGCGGCATTGGCGCGGAAGATTTGGCGAAGGCACTCGCGACCTTTCGCAGCGTGAAGCGGCGTATGGACTTGAAAGGCGAAGTGCGCGGCGTGCTTGTCGTCGATGATTTTGCGCATCATCCAACAGCCGTTCGCGCGACGATTGAAGCCGCGCGGGCGCGCTGGCCTGGGCGCCGGCTTTGGGCGATCCTCGAGCCGCGTTCCAATTCGATGAGGCGAAAAGTGTTTGAGGAAACGCTGCCGGTAGCATTGGCGCTGGCAGATCGCGTTGTTTTGGGTGGAGTTTTCCGTGCACAACAACTCGGCGACGAGAATCGTCTTGAGCCCGAGGCAGTGGCGGAAAGTGTGCGCGAGTTGGGAAAAAGCGCACGAGTGTTTCCCAGTGCAAATGCCATCGCGGATCAACTTTCTTCAGAAGCGGAGCCAGGCGACGTGCTACTTGTAATGTCCAACGGCAGCTTCGACGGGCTCTGCGAAAAATTGCTAATCAAGCTTGCCCAGCCTGTTCAGGTTTCGTCCGAGGCAAATCTCAGGTGATATCTAGATTGTGGCGCGGCGGGACTATCGTCCCGGCGGTAATTTTCTTCATGTGCGCGTTGTGCCTTGCAGATCCCAGCGAGGCGACGATTCGTTACGAGGTTTCGCTCAGCCATCCGGAGCAACACCTCTTTCACGTAACCATGACGATCCCCGACGTGAACGGCGAAGTTGAAGTGGAAATTCCTGCGTGGAATGCGCTCTATCAAATCCGTGATTTCAGCAGCCATATTCAGCATGTGGAAGCTTCTGTCGGGTCAGCGAAGGCATTGGTTGAAAAAGTAGACAAACAAACCTGGCGCGTCACAGGCCGAGGAGCGATTACGGTTCGATACGCTACATATTGGGATGAGACTGGCCCGTTTGCGACGCAACTTAACGGTGAGCATGCTTTCATCAATCCGGCAATGATTCTTTTGTACGTGCAGGAACGACGTGGCGAGGACGTGCAGGTTGAACTGTCGGACGTTCCGAGCGCGTGGAATATAGCCAGTGCGGCGCATGTTGCCACGTCGACGTTTGGAGGAGTGCGGATTTTTAGTATTGAAGCTAAGAGCTACGATGCACTTGCGGATGCGCCGATTGAGATCAGTAATTTCAAGGAGTTCAGCATACCGGGACTGCCGGTGGATATTCGTGCGGTGGTTCACGGCGACAATTGGAGCCAGAAAAAGATCGACAACGACCTGAGTCGAATCTGCAATTACGAGCTGCAGTTGATGGGCGGTGCTCCGTTTGATCATTACCTTTTTATTTTGCATATCGGAAAAGGAGCGGGCGGCGGCGGAATGGAGCACGCGAATTCGACGGCGATAGGGATTCCGTCGGATGAATATCTTTCGGGCGTGGCTGCACATGAATTTTTTCATTTGTGGAACGTGAAGCGGATTCGCCCGGCGACGCTGGAACCGGTGGACTACAGCAAGGAGCAGTACACGCGGGCACTGTGGTTCGCGGAAGGCGTGACGAGCACGTATGGCGCGTACACGCTGGTACGAACCGGTATTTGGAACAAAGAGAGATTTTACGAGGACCTCGGCGAACAGATCAGCGAGCTGGAGTCACGGCCGGCGGATCATTGGCAGAGCGCGGAGGAGTCCAGTCTGGACGCTTGGCTCGAAAAATATTCACTCTACAACGGGCCGGACTATAGCGTTTCCTACTACACAAAAGGGCAGGTGCTGGGGGATCTGCTGGACATTCTGATTCGTTATCGCACCAACAACGAAAAGAGTCTTGATGACGTGCTGCGCGGCTTGAATACGGATTTCGCGAAACAGGGAAAAACGTACCGGGACAGCCTGGACATTCGCCTGGAAGCGGAAAAAGTTGCCGGCGGCTCGTTTGAAGATTTTTTCCGCGATTATGTCGCAGCGGCGCAGCCACTTCCTTATCAGCAAACGCTTGCGCTTGCGGGTCTCGAACTTCGCACGGTGGAGCAAAAGCGAGCTGTGCTGGGATTTACGCCGGATCGCGAATCGGGCGGCACGGTGACAGTGCGCGCGGTTGATGACGCCAGTCCCGCGGCGGAAGCCGGGTTGCGGCCCGGAGACGTCATTTTGAATTGGAACGGGGGCGACGTCCCGCGCTCGCTGGGCCGCTGGGTTCGCGAACGGCAGCCGGGAGAGATTGTGAAAGTGCGCATTCGCCGCGACGAAAAAGAGCAGACTCTCCAGTTCAAGCTTGGTGAAGAAAAAGAAGTGCTCTATCAAGTCTCTGAAGACTCGCACGCCGGGGAAAAAGCCAAGCATATCCGGGAGGGGTTGCTTCACGGAGTCACGCAACCAGTCTCAACTCATTGAGCATCAAGAGTTACCGCTCTAGATTTCCGGGTATTGGGCCAGATTCCAATAATCCGACTTTCAAGTGTTGACTCTCTCGCGGTCCCTAGCGACCGAATCCCTGCGCCCCATTCTCACGCAGCTCTAGACTGGAACTGAACGAAATTGCAAGTAATCTGCCTAATGATCGAAAGACATGAGAAAAGTCTGGTATGTCATAAACATTGCATTGGTCACACTTGCTCTACCGGGCGGCTATAACTCTCTATCGCCTGAGAAGCTGCGGAACAAGAATCCAGACCTGATTTTGTGCGGCTTAATCCTTTTGGTGGCGCCGTTGTTCGCCTTATTGAGCGTTAACTACTCGATTCGGCGCTGGAATCAAAGAAGGCTTGGCCGTCCATCATTGAGCAGAAACCCTCTGAATTGGTGGCACGACCCTTTACAGCCGTTGTTTATTTCTACTTGCGTCATGGTATCCATGGCGATCGGCGCCGCCCTGCGGCGTCCCATAGTCGGTTCGGTTGGATTCTGGATGGCCGGAACCTACGCCTGCTTAGCTCTTGGACTCTTCGTCGGTCAGATTCTGGTTTACCGCATATATCGTGAAAACATCGTTGCAACCTAATGCTCGACACACTCACGCCAGCTGCGATTCTTCCTTACTCTGCAACCGGAAACTGATCCGTCACCGATTGCCGTGATGTGCTGCACCAAGCAATCTGCTTTAAGCAACCTTCGGCGGTTACTGCTCATCTTTTAGTAGTAGGGTCTTAACCAGCTGAGGACACCTCCAACTCCGCCGTCTGAATAGGTGCTAGAAAAGAAGACGGGACTCCCAGTTCCCCTAAACTAAAAAAGACAGACTAGCGGCTCGCGAAATCCATCGAGGTAATTCCGTATAAACAGAGTTCAGGAAGGAACGTTCTGCTCTGAAAGAGGGAATTATCCTGGTAGCGGACACACTATGAATTCAAGAATTCTGCGCGGACTATTTGCGTTGCTCTTGCTACCGTTCCCGGTGCTGGCGTCACTGGGTGGGGACGTAACGACGGTACAGGCAGATCAGGCGAAAATGCAAGGTAGCCTGCGAACGTCCAGCAACAATTCGTACACGCTGCATGAAATCCAGTCGTCCACGGGTGTGGCTGTGAGGGAATATGTATCAACGTCTGGAAAAGTGTTTGCGGTTACGTGGCAAGGGCCCTTCCATCCAGATCTGCGGCAGCTTCTAGGAACATACTTCGACCAGTTTGAACAGGCGGAACAAGCTCAGCGCACCCAGCGCCGCGGCCACGGACCCGTGCTGATCCAGCAGGCTGGCTTGGTGGTTCAAATATCAGGACACATGAGGGCATTCGTGGGGAAAGCATACGTTCCTCAGATGTTGCCCGCAGGATTTCACGCCGAGGATATCCGATGAAAATTGCACGATTGCAAAAATTCCTCTGTTTGAGTTTGGCGGCAACCTTGGCCGCCATAACCGGATGTAGCGGAGCCGGGAGCAGCACAAGCACTGGCGGTAGCAGTAGTGGAGGCGGATCGACTTCTTCGGGATCGAACGTGGCAGCGATATCCGTTAATACTGGACCGACCGCTGGCCCTCCGCTCAACTCCCCGTACGTTGATGGCGCATTTACGAGCGTAACGCTCTGCGCTCCGGGCAGTACCACGAACTGTCAGACCATTGGCGGCATACTTGTTGATACTGGCTCGCCGGGATTGAGGATATTGTCTTCGGCCCTTACGATTTCGCTCCCGCAACAAACCGCATCCAATGGCGGCCCCGTTGTCGAGTGTCTTCCCTTTGTGGATGGAATCACGTGGGGACCAGTCCAAACGGCGGATATGACCATTGCGGGTGAACAGGCGAAGTCTCTGCCGATTCAAGTGATTGGCAGTTCGACTTTCTCGAACATACCGAGCAGTTGCACAAGTCTTGGCTCGCCGGAAGATGATATTTCCGATTTGGGCGCCAACGGAATACTTGGAGTCGGGAACCTTGTGCAGGACTGCGGTCCTGCTTGCACTGTGAGCGGTCCAGCCAATCCGGGGTTGTATTACGCATGCCCGGCTGCGGGTTGCGAGGTCACAGTAGAGAGCCTTTCAAACCAAGTAGTGAATCCAATCGTTTTATTCCCGACGGATAATAACGGCGTGATCATCGAATTGCCGTCGGTTACAGGGGCGGAGACGAGCATCAGCGGTTCGATGATCTTTGGCATCGGGACACAAACGAATAATGGGCTAGGAAACGCGACGGTTTATACCATCGACCCATCGAGCGGGAATTTCACAACAGTCTTCGATAACGTCACTTACCAGGACGCGGCCTTTCTTGACACAGGCTCAAATGCCATTTATTTCCTGGATTCAAACACCACGGGAATGCCCACCTGTAGCGACGCGACTTTCTGGTATTGCCCAACGACGACACAGAATTTTTCGGCAACCAACCAGGGAACAAATGGAGCGAGCGGTCCCATCACTTTCAGCGTGGCCAACGCCGATACTCTTTTAGCCAGCGAGACTATCGGTGTTGCCAATGGATTGGGAGGGCCTGACGCCGGAACATTTGATTGGGGACTACCATTCTTTTTTGGCCGCACCGTGTACACAGCCATTGAGGGGCAGAATACGCCGGCCGGGACTGGCCCGTACTGGGCTTACTGAAAATCCATAGACTATTGGGATAGAGTTAAGAGCACAGGTTTACGTGCTTGATCTGTGCCTCTCACCGGGCTCGCGCGACCTGATTGGCGGTGCGGGCAAGGGGGTCGCTACCCCTCCCTGTTTTTCTGTAAATGCTCATTTTAAAGGGTTTTAAGTCCAATCTTTTGAAACTGCTCATTCCAAAGAGTTTGCAGGCGTTTTTCTGGAAGTGCGCATTCCAAAGGAGTTAGCGAATTGGCAAACAAAACAGAGCGAACAAATCGCCGTCAAAGGCCTCGCACGTAAACCGTGACTTGAGCAGCACCCTGCCAGCCTATTGGGGTACACCGTCGTTGACCTGGGCAGCATCCATGCGCAGCGTGCCGTTATCGTTGAATAGCAGGCCGTTGAAACGGACGACGGAGCCCACCGCCAGCTGCTTGGTGCTTAGCAGTTGGGTGCTGGAATCGACGTAGACGACGACAGTGCTGGGGTTCGTGAGGAGGGTGGTCTGACCGGCCTGCACCGCTAGATTGGGGATCAGGTCGTACGGGGCGAGCGAGATCATGTAAGTCGTAAAGTTGCCTTCGCTGCCACTCGCAGTGATGATGCCGTTGATGGTTTGCGGCATGAGGGTGATCGTTGTGGCTGGAATATAGGTGGGACCGCCTTGCTGGGTGAGCGCGTGAGAGGTAAAGAAAACATTCTGTCCGGGGACCGTGTTGGCAGTTGTGAAAACGGGGGCGAATGGAAGACTCTGTAGGTTCGTCAAGCGGGGCGAGATTTGAACAACGCTGTTAGTGAAGCTGAAAGGGACGATGCTGACAGAACGAGACCCAGGAAACAAAAAGCCCTGCACCTCCCGTCCGAAGCTAAACAGGCTCGGCTGAGAAGCGGCAATTTGCGTGACCTGACCGTTCACGTCCGTCAAATTCGTGGGGCTCGCATCCGACACAAAAACCCGGGTGGCCAATAGAGAGCCATCGGGTTGGATGGCAAGGTCCATATCTACGGGCATACCGGCGGCGAGCGTAGAGAACGCTGCGGCACCCTGGTAGAGGGTGTTGGGATCGGACGCGACAGCCCACGTAGGGCCATCGGGGGCAGCAACCGTAAAGCTGTTGGCCATGGCGTTCACAGCAGAAATCTGTCCGACGAGACTGCTCATTTTGCCGTTTTGCACACTTGTCGGCGGGGAAGCCAGCGTAACGGGTGTAACGGTAAAGGCCGCATTTACTGTCGGATTCCCAGACGTGAGAGGACAATTTGCCGGCATCACGGATTGCGGGACCTGGAGGTTCAAGAGTAGGCCCATCGCGCTTCCCGTTACTCGGATGGACGCAGGCAAAGACAGCGTTACCTCTGGCGCTACATTCGACTGAAATTCATCGGTAAGCACCCCGCCGCTTGGTTGCAATGTGACGCATGTAACTTGAGCGAACGGAACCGTGGCCGACGCTGCGGTGTACGTGTCCTGCGGAACGCTCACGGTTAGTAGAGGCTCGGCGGTACCGTTCAGGTGGATGAATTCGGCCTGTTGCGGCGTCGTGAACAAATCGACGGTCTTTCCAGACTGGGTGGTCAATGTGAGGCTGTTGAAGGTGACATTCATTTGCGAGATCTGAGCATTGGCCGTGCTGGAAACCATAAGCGTAACCGAGGTGTTTTGCGGTGTCGGAGGAATGCTCGACATGTTCGAGCCACAACCTGTTGCGAACGAGCCCAACAATATCACACTGATGGCTAGTAAGGACTTGGTAGGACGGGAATTGGGTCCGGCACAATAGAGCGAGGCGGGAGATTTCATGTACCCTCCTGGGATATCAGACGCAAATAGTCGCAACCGACAGGGCGGCAGGCCGCGACGGCGAAGCTGTTGCCAATTTACTTTGATGGTTAGACGAATACTGGAAAGGGCGAGTTTCGATACGTTTCATCACTTGTTGTCTTTACTATTTCGTGGCAATGAGCAACGTAACCGGCAACAAAATAGCCGCCTGGGAAGGCGGCAGCAGTGGTTGATTGGGTTTAATTCTCCGAGAGAAATAGTACCACTAACGACATAACTCTGTCAATCAATATCTTCAGGTCAAAGCAAGCAGAAATTAGAGCGGAAAAGGGTGCGAATTCATTAGCCCCCGACACGCCGTTCTACGACGGGTGCCGCCAGAGCATTTCAAATTAGGGAGGGCTTTGGATTTGGCATGTTTTTAGGTAGCGCTTGACCTGCGGGGCGGGATTCGAGAAAGTTCTGCGTATTGCATGCTCCGAACGATTTTCATCGCGGTTTTTCTTTCGCTTTACATCCTGATACTTGGGCCACTTCTGCTGCTTTACACGGTGATTACGCGGCACGTCGATCCGCTGTATTGGGCGGGTGTTCGGAGCGTGATGTTTTTTGTGCGCGCAGTCGGCGTGAGGGTGCGCATCGATGGGCTGCAGAATATTCCTACCGGAGTTTGCCTTTTTGTGGCGAATCACACGAGTTCAGCGGACGCCCCCGCCGTGGTTGGGGCCATTCCCCGGCGCATCGCCGTGTTATTGAAACAATCGCTCTTTAAATGGCCGATTGTGGGACAAGCTTTTAGGCTGGCGCATTTCATTCCGGTTGATCGAAAACTTCGAGATTCGGCGATCTCCAGCGTGGAAAAAGCGGCGGCGGCGATGCGTGCGGGCCAGTCGTTTCTCATTTATCCGGAAGGGACACGCAGCCCCTACGGACGCCTGCAGCAATTTAAGAAAGGCGCGGTTGTGCTGGCTATAAAAGCGGGTGTGCCGATCGTTCCGGTGCTTTGTTCTGGAGCACAGCGGGTGATGGCCAAGCGTTCGATGGTGATTCACCCAGGAGAAATTCTGGTTGAGTTTCTGGAGCCGATCGACGCTTCAAAATATAGTTGGGAGGAACGCGATAATCTGAACCAGCGCGTTCACGATGCAATGGCCGCAGGTTTACCGCCAGATCAACGCCCCGTGGGTTTCCCTGGAGCTTCTTAAAGCCTATCGAGGGCTAGTGGAGCGCGGTCGGCCGCCTAGACGTTCCACTTCCGCCTCCAATTCCCGTACGCGCTTCTGCAACTCTGGCAAGCGATTGAGAGCGGCCACGGTTTTGAGCCATTGACGATTGTCGACAGCTGGATAGCCTGAGTACATCGAACGAGGCGGTATGTCGCTGGGGACGCCGCTCTTTGCGGTGACCACGGAGCCATCGCCGATGGTCAGATGCCCGGCGGTGCCCACCTGCCCGGCGAGAATGCAGCCATCGCCGACCTTGGTGGAACCTGCGAGGCCTACCTGTCCGCAAAGCATGGTATTGGCCCCAACGCGCGAGGCATGGCCGACGATGACGAGATCGTCGAGCTTGGTGCCATGGCCTATGCGGGTTTCTCCGACGGTGGCACGGTCGACGCACGCGTTTGCTTGGACCTCGACGTCATCTTCGAGAACGGCCGGGCCCGACTGCTGCATCTTGTACCAGGTGCCGTCTTTCTGCTTGGCGAAGCCGAGCCCGTCGGCACCGATGATCGCTCCGTTTTGGAGGATGACGCGGTCTCCAAGGCGGCAAAACTCACGCACCACGGCGTGGGAGTGGGCGAAGAAATTATCTCCAATACGAGCGCCCTGGTAGATGGTGACGAAGCTGTGCAGAACGGCGTTTCGGCCGATGTGGGCATCCTCTTCCACTACGCAATACGGACCGATATGCGCGCCAGCGCCTATTTTGGCGGATTTCGCGATGAGCGCCGTGGGGTGAAATCCGGGCGCGTATTTGGGAGCTTGGTAGAAGAGTTCGATCGCGTGGGCAAAGGCGAGGTAGGGATTTGAGGTACGCAGCGCCGCAAGGCGAGGCAAAGTGGCGTCGCGTTCGATGCTGATCCCTTCCTCAACAAGCACGGCCGAGGCGCGCGTGGTCTTGAGAAGAGGGAAGTAACGCCGGTTGGCGAGAAAGGTGATGTGGCCCGGCTCGGCGCTTTCGATTCCCGCGATTCCATGGATGGGAGTTTCGCCGGGACCGTCAAGACGGCAGCCAAGTTTTTGGGCAATTTCAGAGAGGTTCATGGACATGGAAACAGCTCCTTACCGCTGGGTGCGAGTCTCGCATAGCGCGAAGAGGGAAGTACAGCCGAGCCGGGATTATTCGTTGAAAAGCCGAGGCTGATTTGCTGCCGCAGCGGCGGCCGCTGGTTTGCGGCGGGAGATTCCAACCACGCCGAGAACGGTCAGTTCGGTGAGGGCAGCGCGCGGGATGAAAATGCGATCGGTAGTTGAGTTCAGATCAGGCGGTGTGATTTGGATACCATTATCGAGCATCGTGAGGAGATCATTTGGGACCACGCCTTCAATGGTCTCGCCGTCACTGTAGCGGAGGCGTACCCAAAGCCCATCCAGCTTGGGACGGCTTAGAAAGGCTTTGCGCTCCGGTTCAAAGTCGTCAGAGAACTCGCGCACAAAATAAATCGAGCGTACCCTGGCGAGAGAAATCTCCTGGTGTTCGCCATCTGGAGTAAGCAGGTCGATAGGATCAGAATTGCCGAGCCGCGTGGGATTCAAATAGCCGCGCACCGGCTTCTTGTCCGCAAGGACAAGGACGACTTTCTTGTGAGTAGAGGCTGGGGCTCTGTTTTTCAAAGAAATCAGTTTGCAAAAGTCCGGAATGGCGAAAATTTGCGAATAATCAAGATGTATGTTATGTTAAGCGCGTTTTGCCTGTCAACCTATTGTTTTCATTAGGGTTAGGTCCCGGAGCGCCGGCCGTTGACCGATAAAAAGCATATCCTCAAATCGGCCTCGATCATCTCCCTGGTTACTATCGTTAGTCGAATTCTCGGCTACGTGCGTGAGCAGCGCATAGCTCTTCTTCTAGGAACGACTCCGGTTGCCGACGCCTACTATCTAGCCTACCGCATCCCTAACCTATTCCGGCGCTTGGTCGCTGAGGGCTCGATGACAGCATCATTTATTCCGGTCTTCACGACTTACATGCGAGATAAGTCCAAAGAAGAAGTCTGGGACTTCGCGAACAAGCTTTTCTGGACGCTGGCCCTGGTTGTGGCTGTAATCACCGTCCTTGGGATGGTTTTTTCGCCACAAGTCGTCCACTTATTTGCCGGGAAAAATATTGAGGGAGGTCAGGCGGTTGAGCTGAACCGGATCGTGTTTCCCTACCTCTTCTTTATAGCGTTGGCGGCACTCGCGATGGGTATTTTGAATTGTTTCCATGTTTTTGGGCTGCCTGCGGCGACTCCAGTCTTTTTGAATCTGGCGACAATCCTGTTTACCTTCGCCGCGGTTCGGAGCCATTTTAAGAACGCGGCGACGGCGATCGTCGTGGGAGTACTCGTTGGAGGAGTACTGCAGTTTCTGATTCAGGTGCCGCTGCTGGTGCAAAAGGGCATGAAGTTTAGTTTCGGAGTTTCCTTTTCGGATCCGGGGATCAGGAACGTCGCTCGACTGATGATTCCCCGGCTGTTCGGAATAGGTATCGGGCAGATCAATCTTTTTGTAGATACGCGGTTCGCGACGGCACTCATTATGCCCATAGGAAGCTTGGCGGCCTTGACCATTGCGGACCGCACCATGGAACTGGTGCTTGGGGGATATGCCATCGCCGTGGCGACCGCGATACTTCCGATGATGTCGCATCAGGCCGCGGCCAAAGATTATGAATCGCTGAAGAAGACTCTGGCTTTTGCCGTGCGGATCGTGGCTTTCATCACCGTGCCGGCGGCGTTGGGGCTAATGATCCTGCGCGAGCCGATTGTTCGAGTGCTGTTCCAACACGGGCAGTTCGACGCTAATTCCACTAGATTGACAGCCAGGGCGCTGCTTTACTACGCCATTGGCTTGCCCGCTTTGGCTAGCGTGAAATTGGTTGTGCCCGCGTTCTACTCCACCTCCGATACCAAAACGCCGGTCATTGTCGCTTCAATATCACTGGTGATCAACGTAGTTCTAAATATCGTGTTTATGCAATTTTTCTTCAAGCGAGTGCAGAATGGCGGGCCAGCCTTGGCGACAGCGATCGCCTGTTTTTTTGATTTCTTTGCGCTTTTCATTATTTTCAGGCTGCGCTACGGGCAGATGGGAACGATGGAGATCCTGCAATCCTTCGCAAAGACTTCGTTGTGCGCGAGCATTATGGGAGTGGCGTGCTGGTTTGGGAATCACTACACGGCATTTACCGTGCACTCGCGCTTCCTCGTGCAGCTTCTCGTGTTTTCGGGACTCATTGTCGGGGCGACGGCGCTCTATTTGGCACTCGCTTGGCTTTTCCGCTGTCGCGAGATCCAAGAGGTTTATGGCATTGCGACGCGGCGGCGAGCGGGCGCCGGAAACGGTTATACGGAGCCTTAATGGAAATCGCGCCAGCCATATCGCAATTTTTGACGCACGTGAAGGTCGAAAAGGGACTTTCGGTGAATACCGTTTCGGCCTATCAGCGCGACTTGGTGAAGTTCAACGTGTTCGCACAAAAGCGGAAGCTCACGCTTGTGGGCGTGAGCCGCGACGACCTGGTGGACTTTCTGGCGGGGCTATACCGAGAAAAGCTGGAAAGCAGGACAGTGGCGCGCCACTTGGTCACGTTGCGGAACTTCTTCCGGTTCGCTCAGGTTCAGGAGTTCATCACCGTAGATCCATCGCTGAATCTGGAATCGCCCAAAATCCGGCGCACTTTGCCGGGCTATCTGCGTTTAGAGGAAGTCGAGCGTTTGCTGGCCGAACCCGATGGCAAAACACCATCCGGTTTGCGGGACCGCGCCATGCTAGAAGTGCTGTATTCCACAGGGCTGCGGGTTTCTGAACTAATTGGGCTAAGGGTCACCGATCTGGACGCGAAGGTTGGCTGCATTCGCTGCATAGGCAAAGGGGATAAGGAACGCATTGTTCCTGCCGGTAAGAAAGCGCTGGGCATGGTGGAAAAATATCTTCGGGAAGCCCGGCCGAAACTTTTGGGAAAAGGTGTTGCTAGTCAGGCGTTGTTCGTGAACCGGAGAGGCAATTCGCTCAGCAGGGTAGGCGTGTGGAAGATTCTTTCGGCGTACGGCAGGCGCGCGGGTTTGCGCGTTGCGTTGACTCCGCACATGTTGCGCCACAGCTTTGCGACGCACTTGCTGGAACGCGGCGCGGATCTGCGCTCGGTACAGCTAATGCTGGGCCATGCAGACATCTCCACGACTCAAATCTATACCCATGTAGTGGAAGAGCGGTTGAAGCAGATTTACAAAGCGCATCACCCGCGAGCTTGATGCGCGGGAGTCCTGGGCCAAAATTGCGGTTGCCTCCGCGGCAGTCAGCGCGGGCATCCAGAACGTGAAGGAGTGCGATGCCAGATTATATGTTTTTGTTGGAAAGCAGGCTGTCCCCCGAGCAGCGAGCGGTCATGATGCGCGTGCAGGAGCTCTCGGCCGCCATGGGATTCAACGTGTACCTGACCGGCGGAACGGTGCGCGATCTGGTTACCGGGGCCTCGCTGCGCGATCTGGATTTCTCGGTGGAAGGAAACCCATCGAAGATCGCCCGCGAACTGGAAAAGGGCGGCGCAAAAATCCTCTCCGAGGATGAAAAGCTTCGGCAAGTGGAAGTTCTATTCGCCGGAGACGTCGACGGCAGCATTTCGGCGGCGCGCGACGACCACTACGTGCGTCCGGGTACGAAGCCGGAAGTTCGGTGGTCCACAATCATGGAGGATTTGCGGCGGCGTGATTTCTCGTTGAACGCCATTGCCATTTCGCTCAATCCGGCTTCGCGCGGTTTGCTTCTGGATCCAACGAATGGACTCTCCGATGTCGAGCGCGCCGAAGTCCGAGCACTTACTATTCACAGCTTCACGAATCAGCCGGTGCGTCTGCTGCGGGTTCTGCGTTTCGCGGCGCGTATGGGCTTCAAAATCGAGGCGCGAACGCAGGAGTGGTTTGACCTAGCTATCGAACGCGATTTGCATCACACCATCGTGCCGGAAGACGCCGGAGGAGAGCTGCGGGCTGTGGCTCGCGAAGAGCGCCCTGCCGTCGTCTTGAAGGAGTGGGAAGAGCACGACTTGCTCGAAGCGATCCATCCAGTGCTTGCAAAACGGCGACCGAATTACGAAGCCATTGCTCGGTTGATGAAGGTTCGCGAGGATTTGTTTACGGCAGGCGTTCGTCCGAAGCTTGCGACGCCGATGATGCTTGCCATTCTCGGGCGTCTTAAGGATCGGGAACAAAGCAGCGTTCTTTCCAAGGCAGGGTTCCGCTCGGCGGAAGCGGATGCCATATTGAATTTTGAGAAAGAAGTGCTTGCCGACCAGAAGGAATTGATCGGACGCAAGCAGAATGCGCCCATCGACGCTTACAAGTTTCTGGAAAAACTGCCAGTCGAACGTCTCGGGTATCTTCTAGCGGAATCGAGCAACTCGGCGGCGCTCTCGAAAATTCGCGCGTATCTTCACAAGTGGCGGCCCATCCGGGCAGCGCTGCCCATGGTGGCGAATGAACTGGAAGTCTTGGGCTATGCGCGTGGGCAGAAGTTTGACGCCATCGTCGAACAGGTTTTCGGAATGCAACTGACGGGACGCGGCAAGACGCCTGAGGAGCGGGTGAAGATCCTCCGCAAATTGTCTGGGATCAAAGAGCAGCCGAAGAAGAAAGAAAAGGAAAAGAAACCCGCAAAGAGCGGGGACAAGCAGCCCGCAGCATCAACCGCCGCTATCGTCCCTGAAAAGGGCGCGCCTGCGAAAACCGCACACGGTGCATCGCATAAGAACCATCCGGTGCTGTTGAAACAAGCCGCAAAGCACAAAGCAGCCAAAGAACAGGCGAAGCACGCCTCAAGCGGCAAGAAAAGCGGCGGCCGGAAATAACGAACGGGCAGGGAAGCCAATGCCTGTGCAAATCCTGAGAAAGCGATTCGCAATTCTCGCGCGGGCGTTCTAGAATCGAGATCCATGGGCCAGCCGCAGTTTGTTCATCTTCACGTTCATACGGACTTTAGTCTGCTCGATGGGGCGTGCGAAACGTCCGAGCTGCTCGACAAGGCATCCCAGCTGAAAATGCCGGCCGTGGCCATTACGGATCACGGGAATCTATTTGCCGCCGCCAACTTTTTCAATGAAGCCAGCAAGCGTGACGTTAAGCCCATCATTGGATGCGAAGTCTATGTGGCGAAGGGCAGCCGCCACGACCGCGGTGAAAAAACAAACGGATCAAATGGACAAGATCGCGGCGAGGCCGAGCCCTCGGGGATGCGCGGGAGCAACCACCTGGTGCTCCTCTGCGAATCGCTCGAGGGCTATCACAACTTAATCAAGCTGGTCTCGTCGGGTTTTCTTGAGGGTTTCTATTACAGGCCGCGCATTGATTACGATCTTCTTGCGAAGCATAACAAGGGATTGATCGCTCTCTCTGCCTGTTTGCGGGGAGCGGTGACGGAAGCTGTGGTCGATGAAAAATACGACCAGGCTCGCGAAAACGCGTACCGGTTGCAGGACGTGTTCGGCAAGGGCAACTTTTTTCTAGAGATCCAGGACCAGGGCCTGGAGATCGAGCAGGGCGTAAATCGCGAACTCGTTCGGCTGTCGAAAGAGACCGGGATCCCACTGGTCGCCACGAACGACTGCCATTATCTGCATCACACCGATGCGCATGCACAGGAAGTCCTGCTTTGCATCCAAACGGGAAAGACGATGAGCGACACTCATCGAATGAAGTTCGCGACCGACCAGTTTTACTTTAAGACGGCCGCGGAGATGGCCCAAGTGTTTGGTGAACTGCCGGCCGCACTGAGCCGGACGGTGGACATCGCGGCGCGCTGCAACGTCAAGATCGAGCGCATCCCGAATCCATTTCCGGAGTTTAAGGTTCCGGATGGCCACACCGCCGGAAGTTATTTTGAGAAGGTGGTGCGCGAAGGGTTTGCGACGCGCGTGCCTTATTTGGAGCGGCTGTTGCAGCAAGGCGTGTTGCACAACCCGCTGGTCGAGTATGAACGACGGCTGACGTCTGAAATCGAAATGATCAAGAAGATGCGCTACGAGGGCTACTTCCTGATCGTGTGGGATTTCATTCATTACGCTCGCGCGCAGGATGTGCCAGTTGGGCCAGGTCGCGGATCGGCCGCGGGTAGCCTGGTTAGCTATGCGCTGCGCATCACGGATGTGGACCCACTGCAGTACAACCTGCTGTTCGAGCGCTTTTTGAATCCGGAGCGCGTCTCATTGCCTGATATCGACATCGATTTTTGCATGCGGCGGCGCGGCGAGGTGATCGAGTACGTTACGCAAAAATACGGGCGCGAAAACGTCGCTCAAATTATTACTTTCGGAACCATGGCGGCAAAAGCGGCGGTTAAAGATGTTGGCCGTGCGATGGACATCCCGTATGGCGAAGTGGACCGGCTTGCGAAACTGATTCCTACTACTCTCGGAATCGACTTGGAAACTGCTCTCTCGGAGGCGCCGCAGCTTAAGTCTGCTATTAATAGCGACGAGAAGCTAAAGGATTTGATGGCCGTCGCGCTGCGCCTGGAGGGATTAGCCAGGCATGCTTCCACTCACGCCGCTGGCGTGGTTATTTCACCGCGTCCGCTGACGGATGTGGTCCCGGTTTACAAAACGAACCGGGATGAAATCACGACGCAATATGACATGAATGCGCTCGAGCGCATCGGCTTGCTGAAGATGGATTTCCTTGGCTTGACGACGCTCACGGTCCTGCAAGATACAGCGCGCATGATCGAAAAAAATCGCGGTGTCAAAGTTGACGTCGACAATCTGACTCTGGATGACGAGCAGACCTACAAGCTTTTCGCACGCGGGGACACCACGGCCATTTTTCAGTTTGAATCGCACGGCATGCGCGACATCTTGCGCCGTTATCAGCCCTCGCGCATTGAAGACCTCACCGCTTTGAACGCGCTGTACCGTCCCGGGCCGATTCAAGGCGGCATGATCGATGACTTCATCAGCCGCAAGCAGGGAAAGACCAAAGTCAGCTACGAACTTCCGCAGCTCAAGGGAATTCTCGATGAAACCTATGGCGTCATCCTGTATCAAGAACAGGTGATGCAGATCGCCAACCTGCTCGCAAGCTTTTCGCTCGGCGAGGCCGATATTCTCCGCCGCGCCATGGGCAAGAAGAAAAAAGAAGAGATGGCGGCGCAACGAGCGAAATTCATCGGGGGCTGTTTGAGCAACAAAGTTTCGGAAAAGAAAGCTGCGGGCATTTTCGATTTGATGGAGGAGTTTGCCGGCTACGGATTCAACAAATCTCACTCCTGCGCGTATGCGCTGCTGGCGTACCAGACGGCCTATCTAAAGACTCACTATCCGGTGGAATTCATGGCTGCGCTGCTGACCTCCGAAACGGGTAACGCGGAAAAGGCCGTGAAGTACATCAATGAAGCGCGAGGGATGAGCATCTCGATTCTCCCCCCGGATGTGAACGAGAGCGATCTTTATTTCACTCCGGTCGGTGAATCGATACGATTCGGGCTCGCGGCGATCAAGAACGTTGGCGAGAACACCGCGAAAGCTGTCCGCGATTCGCGCTTGAGTGCTGGCGAGTTCACTACTCTGTACGATTTGTGCGAACGCATCGAGGCTAAGTTTCTAAACAAGCGAGTGTTTGAAAGCTTGATCAAGTCCGGGGCAGTAGATTCGCTCGGTCCGCGGGAATCCATGCTGGCTTCCGTTGACGATGCGTTGGCGGCCGTGCAGCGCGCAACGCGTATGAGAGAATCTGGACAACACGGCTTGTTCGGCACAGCGGCGGCGCCCGCGCGCATTGCTTTTGAATTGCACGACGCCGAACCATGGAGCGAGGCCGAACGACTCGCGAGCGAATACGCCATGCTCGGCTTTTATGTTTCTGGGCACCCACTCGCCAAGTACGCATCGCGGTTGCAGGAATTGAAATGCGTTTCGCTCGATCAAATCGAAGGCCAGCGCAACGGCAAAGAGATCACGGTCGCGGTGCTGGTTGTGGGCACGCGCCCGATGCGGTCCAAGAAAGGCGCCCGCTGGGCGATCTACACGATTCAAGATATGACCGGAGTTCAGGAACTGCTTGCCTTTCCGGAAAGCTTTGCGCGGCTGGAGCAGATCCTCAAAGCCGGAACGCCGCTTTTGCTGAAGGTGCGAGTTCAGGTGGAAGAAGCCGGAACAAGGCTATCCCTTCAGGAAGCGGCGCGCCTCGGCGACCTCGCAGAACGGCCGGCGTCCGGCCTCCGCATCCGCATGAAGCTCGAAGATCTAAACGAGGAATTGCTAGACCGTCTGGAAGAAATTTTGTCTTCCTATCGAGGTTCGAGCATGGTTTCACTTGATCTCTGTGACGCAAAGGGTGCGACGGCCACGCTTCAAGTGGAGCAGCGGGTGCGGACGTGCCCCGAACTAGCCGCCGCAATCCGGGAATGCATGGGTAACGAATCGATTGAGCGGGTGATGTGATGAAGTCCAAGGACAAGGCCAAAAGCCCGGCGGCACAGGCAAATCGACAGACCGAGATCGAACGTCTGGAAAAAGATGTCGAGGAACTGCGCCAGCTCGCAGGCGACCAAGAAGCCGACGCAGAGCTTGAACGCATCCGCCAGCAGGTGGCTGAGCTTCGCAAGGAGTTCTACAGCCATCTCGGACCTTGGCAGCGCGCCCAAATCGCACGGCACACGCAGCGCCCTTACCCGCTGGACTATATCGCCATGCTTTTCACCGACTTCATCGAGCTTCACGGCGACCGTGGCTATGGCGATGACAAAGCCTTGATTACCGGTCTCGCGAAGTTTCGTGGCCGACCCATCGCCGTTATCGGCCATCAAAAAGGCCGCGACACAAAACAACGGCTCATACGCAATTTCGGCCAGCCCAAACCGGAGGGCTACCGGAAAGCCCTGCGCATCATGCAACTTGCGGCGAAGTTCGGCCGGCCCATATTCACCTTTATCGACACTCCTGGCGCGTACCCAGGGATCGACGCCGAGGAACGCGGCCAAGCCGAGGCCATTGCGCGCAACCTGCGCGAAATGGCACGTCTCCCCGTTCCTATCATTGTCACTGTCACTGGCGAAGGCGGCTCAGGTGGAGCATTGGCCATCGCCGTCGGGGATCTCGTAAACATTCTCGAAAACAGCTTTTATTCCGTGATATCGCCGGAGGGCTGTGCAGCGATTATGTGGCGCGACGCCACAAAGGCAGAGACAGCCGCGGCCGCGCTGAAAATTACGGCGAAGGACCTCAAGGAACTTGGCATCGTCGACGAAATCGTGGCCGAGCCCGAAGGCGGAGCGCACATCGACCCAGAAGGCGCTGGGCAGTTGCTCGGGGAAGTGTTGGACCGACAGCTGGTGGCTCTGACGCAGCAGTCGACAAAAGATTTACTGGATATGCGCTACGATAAGTTCCGAAAAATGGGCCAATTCTTCGATTTCGGCGGTTAAATTTACGCTTCTGCGAGACATTTGAGTCCTAGGCCTACCCCTTAGCACTTTCGCAACTCATCCTAGAGCAATCGTTGTTGCTTACCGGAGCCCGGGCTAATCTGAATAGGCAACCATCAGAGCGATCCGGATCGGGCACCTTCCGCACTTTCACGGCCACCCGTCTACGGAGAACAGGACTCAATATGTCGGAACCCTTTCGCCCCTATGAAAAGCTCGTGGACATCACCGTGATGGGCAAGAAGTTTCAGGTGCCGGAGCGCAACTCGCTTTTACGATGCTTTCAGTTCATCAGCCCAGAAACGATTCCGTATGGCCGTTTCTGCTGGAATCAGGATTGCCAATATTGCCGTGTTTCCTGCCAATTGCCGGATGACGACGAGCCGCGAGAAATGTTGAGTTGTAAATTCATTGTGATGCCGGGGATGGAAATCACCGAATTGAGCCAGGAGCTGAAGTGGTGCCTGCGATCCAAACTCCCAGCTGATGCAACAGTGTCCTCGTAGATTCCTCATTCCATAGCACAAAAAAGCTTGATCGCGGGGCAACTATTGCCCCCGCTGAGGGTTTGTAGGTGAAGCTACACGTATCAGCGAGCGACGGCGTTTGTGCGACGCCAAAACCCAATTAACCATCCCCGGCGCACAATCGCCGTCGTCGAATCTTGCAGTGTTTCAGCTCGCCATTTGCGTTCATGTGGCAGCCTTTAAAGATTCTTCTAGCGATTGCACTCCTTTCTTCACTGGACTACGATTCATGCATACATCCCATGCCAATAGACCACATGGCCTGCGACGGCTGCGGACAAAGCGCATCTCCCGAACATATTGCGCGTAGGCTGCAACGCCTCGAATGGACCAGCCGATACCGGCCCGTTCACATGTCCGCGCTTATGCTTGGCGGGTTTTCTCCTTTAGCTGACGCCGACTTCTTATATTCCGGAAAGTTTGAGGGTGAAGCGGGCCGATTGCTGAATGCCGTCGGGATCGCTGCTGCCGGGAAAGCTTCAGACGCTGTATTAAGCGAGTTCCAACGCGGCGGCTTTTTTCTGACACATATCCTCGAATGTCCGCTCGAAAGTGGCCAGGCTGGACCGTTGGTGTGCGAGTCGCTGCTTATGAAACGCGTTTCGTCGGTGATGACGCGTATTCGCAGGTCGCTGAAGCCCAAGCGCGTTTTTTTGATTTCAGAATCGTTGGGGCCGTTGACGGCAGGACTGTCGAGCGCCGAACTGGGTTGCCCCGTGATCCTTGATGGCGGGCAGCCTTTCGGATTGGACTCTTCTGACTTTTCGGAGGTGGCTAAGCGGCTGCGCGCTGCCCTTGCCGCGCCAGTCGCCGCGAAGTAAACTACCCTCGATAATCCCCTAGCCCCACTGGACTGGCCAAGAATTGAACTTCGACCAGCTTGGCAATCTTCTGGCTGTGATAGAATCCGAAACTTAGATAGGTTGCGGTCGGAGTAGGAGTCTCGGCGTGAAGAAACAGGCAAAATTCGGCATCGGAGTCACTGTCATCGTCGTTTCAATGGCCTTCCTTGCGTGGCTCGGGTACGGGGAGAGCAAGACTTACTATCACACCATTGCGGAGCTGCAGACTCTCCATGGATCTGAACTTTCGCATCGGATTCGCGTCGGGGGAACCGTCGCGCCGGGCAGCATTCGGCATTTCCCAGGCCGCGTGGATTTCGTTCTGGACGGGGAAGGGAAGTCACTCCCGGTAAGCTATATCGGCAGCGATCCTCTGCCGGATACGTTCGTGGATAAATCCCAAGCATTGGTGGAGGGCCGGGAAACGGATGGGCGCTTTGTCGCTGAAGTAGTCCAGGCGAAGTGCGCATCCAAGTACGAGGCAGCTCCCGGGGGAACGGTCGCTAATCCTTCCACTGCAACACGGTAAGGCGAAACGTAGCAGCCCCGGTTTAGCCGGGGGATAGGCGGAGGCCACGTGGATGTATTCGGTTCATTCGCTCTACTCCTTGCGTTCATTTGCGCGGTATTTGCGTTTGCAGGCGGGATTGCCGCGATCATCACGCGACATCCGCTACTCGTTAAAAGCACGAGGCAGGCAGGGATCGCCACCTGTTGCCTGATTTTTGTTGCCACCTTCAGCCTCGAATATCTCTTTTTCACTGACAATTTCTCCGCTGCTTACGTCGTCTCTCATAGCAATCGCGCCCTCGCCACATTTTATAAAATCGCCGCTTTATGGGCTGGCCAGGAAGGCTCGTTGCTTTTCTGGAGCTTTTTGCTTTCGATTTACGTTTTTTCTGTATTGATCGCCTACCGAAATAAAAATGGCGAATTGATGCCGTACGTAGGTGTGATTCTCGCTGGCGTGCAGATTTTCTTTTTGACGCTCAATAACTTCGTCGCCAGCCCTTTCAAGGCACTGGCCGTCCCGGGCGCTCATGGCGCAATGGATCTCGTCTCCCGCGCGGATGGCAACGGCCTGACTCCGCTGCTGCAATATCCGGAAATGGTGATCCATCCGCCGAATCTTTATTCGGGTTACACGGGGTTCACGATTCCGTTCGCGTTTGCGTTGGCCGCGCTACTGGCGCGTTATCCGGGCGAGAAGTGGATCCACCTCACGCGGAAGTGGACGATGATCGCTTGGGGCTTTCAGACCGCTGGCATTCTTCTTGGCGCGCATTGGGCCTATGCAGTCCTTGGCTGGGGCGGTTACTGGGGCTGGGACCCCGTGGAAAATGCCTCGCTGCTTCCGTGGCTGACTGGAACGGCGTTTCTGCATTCGGTGATGATGCAAGAGAAGCGCGGCATGATGAAGGTGTGGAACGTCTGGCTCGTATTCACGACGTTCCTTTTGTGCATTACCGGCACGTTCCTGACGCGCAGTGGTGTCGTAAGCTCCGTTCATGCGTTTGCGCAGTCCAGTATCGGCACTTGGTTTGTCGGATTTCTGGTGATCATATTCGCGGTTTGTCTTATTGCGTATTTCAAAAATCGCGACTATCTGAAGAGTGAAAACCAGCTGGATGCCCTTGTCTCTCGCGAATCCAGCTTTTTGTTTAACAATTTGATTCTTCTGGTCTCCTGCATCGCAGTTCTCTCTGGCACGCTTTTCCCGGTTTTATCAGAAGCGCTCTCGGGCTCCAAAATTAGCGTGGGTGCGCCCTTCTTCAATAAAGTGAACATCCCGATCGGGCTGCTCCTTCTTTTCCTGACTGGAGTGGGGCCCCTCCTTGCGTGGCGCAAGACTTCCGTGGAAAGTTTGAAACGGAATTTTGCCTGGCCATTGATCGTCGGCGTCATAGGTGGCGCGGTCATCTTTGCGTTGGGATACCGGGAAGTCTACTCGCTCATTTGTTTTGCGTTGTGCTTCTTCGTCACGGCCACGATCGTTATGGAATTTTTCCGCGGCGCACGAGTGATCCGCATACGTTCTGGCGCTTCATATCTGACCTCCGCCATCGAACTAACCATGCGCAACACGCGCCGCTATGGCGGGTATATCGTTCACATGGGCATGGTTCTGATTTTTGTCGGATTGGCCGGAGCAGCGTTCAATCAAAACGTCCAGAAGGAAATGCAACCCGGTTCGTCTATGGAGTTAGGGAAGTACAAGCTCGTTCTGCAGAGCTTCGATAGCAAGCCGGAAGCGAATTACACTGGGCTGCGGTTGAATGTGGAAGTCTTTGTCAACAATAAGCCGCTGATGATGCTGTATCCCGAGCGCCGCATTTTCGAGACAAATGGCGAAACCGGCACGATGGTCGCGATTTACTCTACTCTTCGCGAAGACCTGTACGTGGTTTACGCCGGACAGAGTCCCGACACGAAATTGCCGGTGATCCACGCATACTTGAATCCGCTCGTGAAGTGGATCTGGTTCGGCGGCGTGATTGTTGTGTTTGGCACGCTCGTCGCATTGATGCCCAATCGCCGCGCCGTATTGGTTTTGTCCGCGGTGAAACAGCCCGCGGCAGAACCATTAGTCCATGGAATGAAGCCGGCGGCCACCTACAAAGAAGGCCATGACTAAATCTCGAAAAATACAACGGCCTGCTGCGCTTGTTTTGCCGCTCCTCCTGTGTTTTGCCGGCACGCTGCCCCTTTTATCCGCTTTTGGAGACGCGCAGCCGCTCGATCACGCGCACCAACTAGGCATGAAGGTGAAATGCATGTGCGGCGGCTGCAACGATTCCGCTGGCGGTTGCTACCATGTCGGGGGCGCGTTCTCCGGTCCTTGCGATACCGCTCTCGGAATGTTGAAGAAAATCGATGAGCGCATCGCTCAGGGCAATTCCGATGATCTGATCGTGCAGTCATTCGTTCAGGAATATGGGCAGGCCGTGCTCACGGAACCGCCTCACAGCGGATTTGGACGGGTGGCCTGGTGGATTCCCGCGGTCGCTCTGATTGGTGGATTCGCGCTGGTCCTTAGCGTCATTTCACGCTGGCGGAATCGTCCACCGACCGGGCCTGCTTTGGCCACCGCGGGCAACGCACCTCCCGTTTCGAGCGAGATGTTGGAGAGAGCGCGTGCGCAAGCTGCCCGCGACACTGAGGATTGATCTTGACGTTCGTCACAGCCACAACTGTTTTTCTGATTGCCTCCGCGGACTGGGCCGTTATCGGGGCGTGCTTGGCGCTGGCTATAGCTACGGGACTCTTTATTTTCTATATTCAGCCCGATGCGTCGGACCTCGCTCCGCACCGCTCGAAGCTCGATCAACTTCTTGAGCGTCGCGACACTCTCTACGATAATTTGCGCGACCTGCGGTTCGAGTTTCGCTCGGGGAAATATGCCGAAAATGATTTCGAAGCGATGAAGATTTCTCTCGAGAACGAAGCGGCGCAGGTGCTCGCGGAAATCGATCAGGTTACGGAATCGCAGGTGCGGCGTCCTCGTGGGGTCAAGCCGGCGGCCTCGGATCGAGGTGCACAATGAGGTCTGCTTGGATTCCGCGATTAGCGCTGGGTATCTTCCTCCTGGCACCGTTCTCTTTCGTTTATGGCGCCACCGTTCATGGAACCGTAAAAAATGGCACCACCGGCAAGCCTGCTGGTGACGTCGAGGTGATTCTGATTCAATTGCAGGGCGGAATGCAGCCGGTGCTCAATTCCAAGACCGACGCGCAGGGCCAGTTCACGTTCGATTATCCGTCAATCGGCACACAACCGATGCTGGTCCGCGCGGTCTATCACGGGATTAATTTTCATCAACCATTGCCGCCGGGCCAGAATCAAGTGCAAGTCGAGGTCTTTGAGCCGTCTAAGGATCCAAAGACGATCTCCGTGGGAACTCACTTCGTAATTTTTCAGCCGAATGGCGCGACTTTGGAAGTTGGCGAAGAATATGCCATCAAAAACGATTCTCAACCAGCGCTGGCCTATTTCCGCGCTGACGGCAACTTTGAATTTGCGATTCCAGAGGGCGCGAGCCTGAAACAGATCGCCGCGCAGGGCCCATCAGGCATGCCGGTTGTACAAGCGCCCATCGATCGCGGCAAAAATAAGTACAGCGTTGCGTACGCCTTTCGTCCCGGAGAAAACGGAGTTCGCTTCTCATACGAACTTCCGTACTCCGGAAACGCTGCGACCATAAAATTGCCGACTGTCTATCCAGGCGCTCGGCTCGTGCTTGTTGCGCCGCCCACCGTACAAATTACGGGCGATGGGTTGCAATCGAATGGGCAAGAGCAGGGAATGAGCCTTTATAGCCGCGACGCTCTCGCTGCCAATTCGATCTTGTCAGTCAGTGTTTCCGGGACGGCGCCGCCACCGAGCGGCAATGAATCCGCGTCCGGGGATCCGGATGCAGGTCCGCAGAATCGCGAAGCGCAGCAGGGAAGCGCTCCCTCTTCCGGCGCGACCATTGCGGTGGTTCCGGGCCGTTTGGACGTATTGAAATGGCCGCTCGTGGGCGGCTTCCTTTGCATGTTCGCGCTGCTTGCAATTCTTCTAGCGCGTAAGCCAGTGGTGGCCGTTGAGGGTGGTCCATCCGAGGGCTTTGCAGATCCGTCAGCTAAACCTTCAAAGAGAACGCCGCCCTCAACGCCTATGGCTCCGGTTACTCCCAACGCAAATCTCGCGGAAGTAGACGCGGCAGTAGGCAGCAGTCTCGACGCATTGAAAGACACGCTTTTCCGGCTCGAACTTCGCCGTCAGGCGGGAACCATTTCGGAAGAAGAGTACAACCAGGAACGCGCTCGCGCGGAAAAAGTCTTGCGCGATCTTGTGCGAGGCTAGAGGTTGACGCCGCTCGACGCCGCCTTCATTTCGCCCCTTTGTAAGACAGACATTCCTGTCAGTCTTCTTCTGTTTCCCGAGCTGCCCTCAATCGAGGTTTCCCGGTGACGGCCCCGTCATTTTCTCCTGTAGGCCTTCGTTTTGAAAATATCGATAAGCGCTATGGCGGTCTCCTGGCATTGCGCGGCGTGTCACTCACCATCGGTGCAGGAGAATGCGTGGTTTTTGCAGGACGAAACGGTTCCGGTAAGACCACGCTTCTGCGGATCGCGGCGCGATTGGTGCGGCCGTCTCGAGGTGAGTTGAGTTTTACCGGTGCGCCTTCCGGCGGAGAGGACAGCGCGATGCGTCCGGGATTCGTCGCTCACGCCACAATGGTCTACGACGAACTGACCGCCGAAGAGAATCTTCTGCTGTTTGCACGACTCCTGGGAACTGTCCAACCTGAGAATCGCGTCGAAGCACTTCTGCAAGAGGTCGGTTTATCTAATCGCCGTGCGTCTAGAGTACGCACCTTCTCTCGCGGAATGCGCCAACGTGTCGCAATCGCTCGTGCATTGCTGCATGAGCCTGCCGTCCTGTTGCTCGACGAACCGGCAACCGGCCTCGATCCGCAGGGCGTTACTTGGCTTGCGGAAGCGATTCGCAGGTTTCGCGATTCGGGCCGCACCATTTTGATGAGCCTTCATGGGGAATCGGAAATCTCTTCGCTGGGCACACGCGCGATTCGCCTGGACGGGGGTTCGATCGCCGCCGATACGCGCACGGGCGCGACGTTTCGCTCGATTCTCACGTTTGGCGACGCCTGAATGAGCCTGTTTTCCAATGCGGCTGTTTTGCTCGGCAAAGAGCTTCGCACGGAGTTCCGCTCGCGCGAATTGCTGACCACCACGATTGTCTTCATCCTGATCGTGATCGTTCTCTTCAGCTTTACGTTTGACCCGACATCGGACGAATCGCGGCGTTTTGCTCCCGGGCTGCTCTGGCTCGCGTTTCTCTTCGCTTCTTCCCTTATGCTGCAACCCTGTTTTCTGCGCGAACAGCAGAACGACACGCTGAGCGCTCTTCGCTTGTCGGTAAGCGATCCGTTCGCCATATTTCTCGCGAAGCTCGCAGCGAACACGCTTTTTCTTCTTCTGACCGAACTGCTGCTGCTGCCGATTTTTGCCGTGATGTACAACGTGCCCGTCATGCCTGTGCTGCATTGGCTGCTGCTGGTGTTTTTTCTCGCGAGCCTCGGGATCTCCATTGCGGGTACGGCTCTTTCTGCCATCTCCGCACAAGCCCGCATGCGCGAACTGCTTTTGCCGTTGCTGATGCTGCCGCTGCTGACGCCGATTCTCGTTGCCAGCACAGAAGTCACGAAATCTCTTCTTGACCGCACGCCTTACGTGCAATGGAAGGGAATCGGATTCCTGGCTGTTTTCGACATGGTTTTTTTGACGGCGCTATGGCTTTTCGGCGAATATCTTCTGGAGGAATGAAGCACTATGTTGAAACGCGCGATGATCGGCGCCTTCGTTCTCTTCCTGGTCGGTGCTGCTGCCTATGCATCTTTTTTTATCGCACCGGAAGAGAACACGATGCATGTGCTCCAGCGAATTTTTTATTTTCATGCCGCCGCCGCATGGGCAGGAATGACCGCTTTTTTCGTTTGCTTCGTGGCCAACCTTTTATACGTTTGGCAGCGTGACGAGAAGTGGGACGCGTTAGGCGTTTCTTCTGCTGAGGTCGGTCTTGCCTTCATCACGGTTGTTCTCATTACTGGGCCGATCTGGGCCAAGCCTGCGTGGGGTATTTATTGGACGTGGGACGCGCGCTTGACTTCCACTTTTGTGCTCTGGCTTCTCTATATCTCCTATCTGCTTTTGCGGACTTTGATCGAGGAGCCGGATCGCCGCGCTCTCTTGAGCGCTCTCTTTGGAATATTTTCTTTCATCGATGTACCGATCGTCTTCGGGGCGATCCGCTGGTGGCGGACGCAGCATCCGGCGCCGGTCATCATGGGTGGGCCTGGCTCCGGTCTTGAACCAACCATGCTCAAAGTATTCTTCTTCAGCGTGCTGGCGATGCACGTCCTGATGGTGTTCCTGATCGCGGAACGCTATCGGCTAGAAAAGTTGCGCACGGATATCGAACTTTTGCGCCGCGAGGCGGAGGCAATATGAGCAATTTGAACAGCGTTTTCGCGGCGTACATCATCGGGTGGGCCGTTTTTTTCTTTTTCTACCTCACCATTGCAAAACGCACTTCCTCTTTGCGAGAAGAGCTCGATCGCTTGAAGAATTCCTTGAACCGGGGAAAGTAGTTGGCGAAGAAGAAAAAAGTCGGCATTGTGATGTTCCAGCTCGGCGGGCCGGATTCGCTGGAGGCCGTCGAGCCATTTCTTCTTAATTTATTTCTCGACCCGGACATCATCCCCATGGGACCGCTCGGTTTTTTGCGACGGCCGCTGGCAAAGAGGATTTCTTCACGGCGTTCCATTCCTGTGCGAGGCAAGTATGCGGAGATTGGTGGCCGCTCGCCAATCGGAACCCTTACTGAGCGGCAACGGCTCGCACTCGTCGAAGCACTATCTGGCGAGATTGATCCTGTCGCCGTCGTTGCCATGCGCTATTGGCATCCAATGACCGAAGAAGCCGTCGCGACGCTTCGCAAAGCCGCGCCGCTGGATGAGATCGTGCTGCTTCCGCTCTACCCGCAGTTCTCTTACGCCACAACTCTTAGCAGCTTCAAGGAATGGCGGCGCGTCTATGGACAGCCAAAAGGTGGTCCCCCGGAGCGCACTGTCAGCCAGTTCTACGACCATCCGCTCTACATACAGGCTCTCGTGCAACGTATCGGTTCTGTCTTGCGGCAATTCGTGGACAGCTCGCGCATTCATCTGGTTTTCAGCGCGCATGGATTGCCGATGAGTCTCGTCGAAAAAGGGGATCCGTATCCAAACCAGATCGAAGCTACTGTTCGGCTCGTCTGCGAAGAGGGAAGAAAACAGTATCCCGGCTGGCCGCAAACGCACCTGTTGTGCTATCAGAGCAGGGTTGGCCCATCCAAGTGGCTCCAACCGCCTCTAACCGGCACAATCGAGCGGCTTGGTTCAGAAGGCGCCAAGGAAATGCTAGTTGTGCCGATTTCCTTTGTGACCGAGCACATCGAAACGCTGCACGAAATCAACATCGAAGCGCGCGAAGATGCTAAGAAGTTTGGTGTCGAGGTTTTCCGGATGATGCCGGCCGTCGGCGATTCGCCGCTTTTTATCGCCGCGCTGAAAGACCTCGTGCTTCGAGCGGTAGGTCTTGCGGGACATCCGCTGGCCGCACAGGCATCGTCGACGGCTTTGTGAGGAAGACGCAGGCGGGGCAGGGCATCTCGGGACAACTGTGGACGCCCATCGGCCCAGCGCTAAATTGGGTAGAACGGAGAGCAGGAATTCCATCAGTGCGTTATAATCCCGCTCTGGGACATCGGCTATGAAGGCTTCCTACCATGCGGGCGTACATCGCTTCGCCGTGTTTACCGTCTGCTGGACGGTTTTGCTCTTGGTCGCAGGCGCGCTAGTTACCTCCAACGACGCCGCGCTTTCCGTACCGGATTGGCCAAAATCTTTTGGAACGTGGACTCCTCCCATGGTAGGCGGAGTTCTTTACGAGCACTCCCACCGCGTCATTGCTGGGGTCTTGGGAGTTTGGACTCTCATTCTCGCCATTCTAATTTGGATCAAGGAAGAGCGGCGCTGGCTGAGGTGGTTCGCAGTGATCGCGGTGGGCGGCATTGTTGTTCAGGCGATTCTCGGAGGCCAAGTGGTGATTCAGCTCCTGCACTACTGGTTGCCGGTGCTGCACGCCTGCTTCGCGCAAATCATGTTCGGAGCGATTTTGAGCATTGCCGTTTTCACCAGCAAGTGGTGGGTCACTGATCGTCCTCAACTCGAAGACCGAGGCTCGCCTTCCATTCACTCGCTTGCAGTTCTGAACGCCGTGGTGATCTTTCTGCAGGTTTTTCTGGGCGCTGGCTTCCGTCATAGCGAAATTCCGATCTGGCCTCACGCCGCAGGGTCCCTAGTGGTGCTTGCCACAATCATTTGGACCGCCGTTGTTCTTCGCAAACGCTTTGGGCATTCGCGTGAACTCACGAAAATGCGGATTCTTCTACACGCTTTCTTTGGAGTGCAGTTTCTGCTTGGCATCGGCGCGTACTGGTCGCGCATTGCAACTGCGGACGCGCCGCAACCCATGAGCGTAATGGTTGTGCTGACTGTAACGCACACCGTGGTCGGCGCTCTCTTGTTTGCCGTCTCTATTGTGACGATTCTCGTATGCTATCGCTTAGTCCCGCGCGCCGGTGAGGTTGCCGTATCGTCGCAAGGGCGGGTGACTGTCTGATGAGCACGGTTCGCACAACGGAAATTACTCTCGCTTCCCGCGCCAATGCGTATGTCGCGCTCACCAAGCCAGATGTGTCTTTTCTCGTTTTGATGACCACCGCCGCAGGTTATTACATGGGCGCGCGCGGAGCAGTGGATTGGCTTCGCCTCATTCAAACCGTTTTCGCCACGCTCTTGATTGCGGCAGGTACCGCAACTCTAAACCATTACATTGAACGAGACTCCGACCGCTTCATGCGCCGCACGGCGTCGCGTCCGCTCCCCAGCGGACAATTGCAGCCGCGCGAAGCGTTGCTGTTTGGCCTGGTTCTCTGCGTTGCGGGCGCACTGGATCTGTATTTTACTGCCGGTTTTCTTGCTTCCGCTCTTGGAGTCCTTACGTCCGTAAGCTATCTGCTTGCTTATACTCCGCTCAAGAAGCGTACTGTTTGGGCCACCGCTATCGGAGCGTTTCCCGGAGCAATTCCTCCGATGATCGGATGGGTTGCCGCTACCGGGACTTTGGATCGCGGTGCTTGGCTGCTCTTCGCTATTCTATTTTTCTGGCAATTCCCGCATTTTTACGCCATTGCCTGGATGTATCGCGAAGATTACGCTCGCGCCGGCATCCTGATGCTGCCCGTCGTGGACCGCGAAGGCACGCGTACGTTTCGCCAGATTATTCTTACCGCCATAGCGCTCGTGGGAGTCAGCCTGTTGCCAGCCGTTATGGGACTGGCAGGAGTACGTTACTTCTTCGGGGCGTTGGTGGTCAGCACGGCGCTCGTTCAGGTTTGTTTGTGGGCTGCCGCATCAAGGACTAACGTGCGCGCCAAGTGGCTCATGCATGCCACCGTACTGCACATCCCGATTCTTCTGGGTTTGATGATCTACGACAAAATTCCGCGCTGAGCACTTCTGACAGGAAGGGCTTTCAACCTATTTATGTTTTCGCAGGCCGCGCTCAACGCTTCTCTAAATGGCACCAGCGCCATCCTGCTTGCCTGCGGTTACGCAGCCATCCGAAACGGCAAAATGAAAGCTCACAAAGCTTTCATGATTGCCGCATTCTCCGTCTCGACCGTGTTCCTGATTTCGTATGTGATCTATCACGTTCGCGTTGGCCATGTTGTTTTCCAAGGCCAGGGCTGGATTCGTCCAGTCTATTTTGCGTTGCTACTTTCGCATACCGTGCTGGCCATCGTCATCGTACCGTTGATTTTGATTACCTTGCGGCGAGCGTGGCTCGAGAAATTTGATAAGCATCGAGTGATTGCCCGCTGGACTTTGCCGCTGTGGTTCTATGTCTCGGTCACAGGGGTGATTGTCTACATTCTGCTGTACCAGGTTTACGCGCCGCATTTGGGATAGTGTCGGATCTCGGGACGCACCGGCCTAATCGCCTGATAACAAAAGCGAAAGCTCGCGACCCATCGAAATCTGGGCGACGATTAACTTTTTAGGATTGCGGGAGGATGTTCGGGGTCTTTCCCGGTTCGACGAGTGACCCCGTCTGCGAAGAACGCACCGCTTGGCGCGTACCCGCCTTGGGGAAGACCACGTGCCAAAAATCATGCTTGGGCGTAGCAAAGCCGAGCCCTACTAATCGCCCTTCCTGCTTTTCACGCACGGAGGTCACAAAGCACTCGACGGACTCAGATGTCATTTCATTGAAAAGACGGACCGTTTGGCCCGGCAAAAGGGGCGCATCCATTACGATCAGCGCGCCGTGCGCGCTTACGAACTGCGTAGACGCTTTAAAATCAATGGCTTCGCCTTCAGGCATCTGGCAGCGTACTTTTAGGGGAATTTGAAGCGTCATCCGAACTGTGCGACGTCTTTCGGGGTACCTGGACCGATGCATTCACCCGCCTTGGAGGGACCTAACGGTCAGAGAATGCCACGTTTAAAGAAGAATAACAAGGGTTTACGGCCACTTGAGCGCTTGACGAGCCGAAAATGTGTCAAGCAGGGAACTAGCTTGGGCGAAGCGAGGCGATCAGGGCGTCGGTGAATTCCTCGGTTCCAGCTTTGCCACCCACGTCCTGGGTGATGTGCTTGCCTTCGCGGTGCACTCGTTCGAGGGCGCTTTCGATGCGCCGCGCGGCGGACCTTTCGCCAAGATGGTCCAGCATCATGATACTGCTCAGAAGGATGGCTGTCGGGTTCGCCAAACCCTTTCCGGCGATGTCGGGCGCGGTACCGTGGACGGCCTCGAACATGGCTGCCTCGTTGCCAATGTTGGCGCTGCCGACCACGCCAAGTCCGCCAACGAGGCCTGCCGCGAGATCGCTCATCACGTCGCCATAGAGATTTGGCAACAGCAACATGTCGAATTGCTGAGGGTTCAGCACCATCTGCATGCAAGCATTGTCGACGATCATCTCCTTGTACTCGATGTCGGGATACCGCGGCGCGACGATGCGGATGGATTTCAGGAAAAGTCCGTCCGAGAGCTTCATAATATTGGCTTTATGGATAGCGTGAATTTTCTTTCGGCCTTCGCGCTGGGCGTATTTGAAAGCGAACTGCGCGATTTGTGTGGATGCTTTTTCCGTGATGATCTTCAAGCTCTCGACGACGCCCGGGACAACTTCATGTTCCAAGCCGGAATAGAGATCTTCTGTGTTTTCGCGAATCAGAACTACATCCACGTTCTCAAATCGGGATTTCACTCCGGGCAGATTCTTGACAGGCCGGACATTGGCGTAAAGATCGAGCGTTTTCCTTAAAGCTACGTTGATGCTGGGCGCCCCGCCGGCAACGGCCGTGCCCATCGGTCCTTTGAGCGCAACGCGGTTGCGCCGGACGGATTCGACGGCGCCTTCCGTAACGAATTGTCCTGTCGCTGATGCCTTTTCCGAGCGCGCCTCGACCTCTTCCCAATCGATTTGCACGCCAGCGGCTTCCAGAATGCGCCGCGCGGCGGACGCGACTTCGGGACCAATGCCTTCTCCGGGGATCAACGTGACTCTGTGTCTCATGGCTGGATCTTATTGTATGCGAAGGTTATAGGGTTGCAGAAATAGGCCCGATCGAGGAGTTTCCAAACAAGAAATCCCCCGTCCAAGTGGCGTGTGCAGTTGTGGAAAAGGTTTGCTATACTTGACTTGCGAGTTGCATCGCGGGCTTATCTGCGATGCGGAGGCCAAAGCAATTTATGATTAGTCTGACTCCCACTGCCAGCACCAAGGTCAAGGAAATCATGGGCATGCAGAATCCTGTACCGGTGGCGTTGCGCGTTGCCGTCGTCGGCGGAGGCTGCTCCGGTTTCCAGTACCACATGGCTTTTGAAAACCAGACCAATGAGACCGATGAAGTAGTTGATTTTAACGGGCTCAAGGTCGCGGTCGATCAGATGAGTTCGATGTACCTGGAAGGCGTCGAAATCGATTACATCGAGACCATCGAGGGTGCCGGCTTCAAGTTCAATAACCCGAACGTGAAGAGCACGTGCGGCTGCGGCAGCTCCTTTAGCGTTTAATTATTCTGTTCTGTCATTCGTAAAATGACAGAGTGAATGAAGCAGACCGGTAGTTTCGTGCGACTTCTGTCCAGAATTCGAGGCTCTTGAACGTAACGTTCAAGGGCCTATTTTTATGCCCGCTAACGTAACCGAATGGGACGCACGACACCGCGAGGCCGCACAAAACTCGCCTGCGGAACCGGCTAGCATTGTCTCGGAATGGCTGCCGTTGCTCCCGCATGGGGCTGCACTGGACCTTGCCTGTGGGACCGGCCGGCACGCTTTGCTGTTGGCAGGGCGCGGACAATTTGTGAATGCCGTCGATTGGTCGGGGGCGGCCCTCGATATTCTTGAAAGCCGGGCACGCAAAGCCAAAATACACGTTAGCAGGGCGGACGACACTTCCGGCACAGGATCGCGTGCGCACGGCATCCGGCTCATTCAAGCGAATCTAGATGACATACAGATTCCAGAGGCTTTGTTTTCTTTGATTCTTTGCCTTCAGTACTTGCAAAGATCTCTTTTTCAGCAAATGGCTGCTGCGCTCCGGCCCGGCGGAGTGCTCGTATTTGAAACATTCACACGGGCACAGCTCAGCTACTCGGGCGGTCCACGCAATCCTGCCCATCTACTCGAATCGGGAGAACTGCGAACCGCGTTTCCCGGGTTGCACACATTGTTCTATCGGGAGTTGAACGCCGGGCAGGGAATTGCCAGTTTAGTTGCCCAGAAGCCGCTGAAAAATGGGTAGCGCGCCATGCCAATAAACCAGACACAAGCCTTTTCGCTGGTGTTTGCAATCTCGCTTTGGCCTCCGTATTCTAAAGTGCCGGCATGAAGATAGCGCTCGCGCAGTTCAATCCCACGGTAGGCGATTTTGCAGGAAATTCGGCTCGCATCCTGAGTCTGGCGGAAAAAGCCAGACAGCGAGGGGCCGACCTTGCCGTTTTTTCTGAACTTTGTTTGTGCGGCTACCTTCCGCAAGACCTTCTAGAGCGGCCCGCCTTTATCGATCGTAACCACCAAGAATTGAAGCAACTGGCAGCCAAGCTGCCTCTGCCAGCCGTTGTTGGTTATGCGGGGCGGGTGCAAAACGGCAAAGGGAAGACCATTGCCAATAAGGCCGCGCTGATTTGCAGCGGGCGCGTGGTGTTTGAGCAGAGCAAAATGCTTCTGCCCACGTACGATGTCTTCGACGAATCCCGGTATTTTCAGCCAGCTGGCAAACAATTCGCTTACGGATTCGGCAAAGAGCAGCTTGGCATTACGATTTGCGAAGACGTCTGGAATGACAAAAACTTCTGGGCTGAGTGCCGGTATGACCGCGATCCAGTAACGGAACTCATTGGGCAGGGAATTACCGTGTTGCTCAATATTTCGGCTTCCCCCTACACCATCGATAAGCGCGCTCTGCGATTGGAAATGCTTCAGTCCATCGCCGTAAACCAGCACCGCCCCATCGTCTACGTCAATCAGGTGGGCGGAGACGATAGCTTGATTTTCGATGGCGCGAGCATGGCGTTGACAGCGGAAGGGAAAGTCGCGGCGCAAGCTCTGGCGTTTGAAGAAGATCTGGTTCTCTTCGATACGGTGACAGGTGAGGGCGAGATTCACAAACAGCCGCACGAAGAAATTGCGTATGCCTATCGTGCGCTGATCACCGGCACTCAAGATTACGTCCGCAAGTGTGGATTTAAAAAAGTGCTGGTCGGCCTCAGTGGGGGCATTGATTCGTCCGTAGTGGCGAGCATCGCGGTCGACGCTCTCGGCGCGTCCAATGTTTTGGGCGTGTCCATGCCAGGGCCGTACTCTTCGGAGGGCAGCAAGTCCGACGCTCTAGCACTGGCTCGCAACCTGGGCATCGAACTCATCACGCTCCCGATTGGCGATGTGTTCGACGCTTATGAGAAGGCGCTGGCACCCGCATTTGCATCGAGGCCAGCCGATGTTACCGAAGAAAATATTCAAGCGCGAATTCGTGGCAACTATCTGATGGCGATTTCCAACAAATTCGGTTCGATGGTTCTGAGCACTGGCAATAAATCCGAACTGGCAGTAGGGTATTGCACGCTTTACGGCGATATGGCCGGAGGTCTGGCAGTGATTTCCGACGTACCGAAACTTATGGTCTACGAGCTGGCAAATTGGATCAATCGCGAAAGGGAATTAATTCCCCGCTCGTCGATCGACAAGGTGCCTTCCGCGGAGTTGCGGCCCAATCAGAAGGACGAGGACAGCCTGCCGCCTTATGATGTCCTGGACCGCATCCTGAAGGCTTATATCGAGGACCTGCACAGCCCCCAGGAAATAGCGGACCACTACGGGTTCGACCTTCAGCTCGTGCGCGACATTGCCTTGCACGTCGACCGTACCGAGTACAAACGCAAGCAGGCGGCTCCGGGGCTTAAAATTACATCGCGAGCCTTTGGATTTGGCAGACCGTTTCCGATTGCCCAGCGGTTCATTCCTTAGAGAATTGAGGCCCCACGTGAAGAAATTACTGTCGATAATGCCAATTCTTGCCTTGAGTCTTGCTCTCCCAGCTGCCAGAGCGCAACAGCCTCAGACCAAGGCAGCCGTTGCACCCGCATCCGCCATGCAATCGCCTACGCAGAAGACTGTCGAAGCTTACCTGCGAAATCTCTATGCGTTTGGGCCCGACATTATTGTCAAGGTTAGTCCTCCAAAAGATATCGGAATCGAAGGACTGTTGGAGGTCGATGTCGAAGTCAAGGTCGGAGAGAACACGCAAACCGGCCAAGTCTACGTGACGAAAGACGGGAAATATATGTTCCGGGGAGAGTTGTCGGATCTCTCCAAAAACCCCATGGTGGAAACGCGGGCTAAGCTAGAGACGAAGGATAGCCCCTCGCTGGGACCTGCCAATGCTCCGGTCACACTAGTGGAGTTCTCTGACTTCGAGTGCCCTGTCTGTCGGGCTCTACATGACGCCCTACGCGGGATGCTTGCGAACTACCCCCAGCTGCGCGTCGTCTTCAAGGACTTCCCATTGGAGCAGATTCATCCTTGGGCTCGGACGGCGGCCCTTGCTGGTCGCTGCGCTTACCAGCAAGACCCCAAGGCTTTCTGGAAAATGTATGACTTTATTTACGACGGCCAGGATCTCATTTCGGCGGAAAATGCCTGGGGTAAGATGACGGACTTCGCCAGCCAGTCCGGCTTGAACGCTGACGCGTTCAAGGCTTGCATGGCCAGCCCGGAAGCTGGAGCTGCGGTCGATGCCAGCCGCGCGAACGGTATCTTGCTGGAAGTCGGTAGCACGCCGACGATGTTTGTAAACGGCCGGCGTATTGTCGGCGCGGATCCGCACACTCTCGAACAGTACATCAAGTACGAACTAGACCAACGCAAGGCGCAGCAATCCGCTGGCAAGAATTAACTACTGCGATTAACGGGAAGGGAGACGCCCGCTTGGAAGAGCAGTTTTGCCGGGGCGGGCAGAGGTAGAAGTTAGATCGATTTCGTAGTTAACATAATATTACTTATCAGACGCAGTGTCAAGAGAAATCTTTGGCTATTTCGAGGTTTTCCACTGTTTTCGAGCAATGGCTACTCTTCTGTCCATAGGCTCCTTCTTACGAGGAATCCGGCTGGCGCGGGGGGTGCGCCAGCCGGATTCGCTGCGGTGGTGCTGCGGTTGGCGTAGCGGATTGAAAGCGTGGGACTTGGTAGATTTTTTTGAGTGGCGTGCTCTCCGTCGGAGGCACCACGAGAATTCGAGCTCGGCATGATTGGCGCTTTGCGCCTTGCGTCGTCTGGGATTCAGCGAGCGGCTTTGGCGGCTATGGCTCCGGCCGCGGCGCCTATGGCGAACCACTTTGCGGCTCGGGCAATTCGGCGCAGGGCACTTCCCCCTTTGGCGGCGGTCACTGCCGCGTCTCGTTCTTTGGTGAGTGCGGCGGTCTTGGTTTTCTCGTCTGTTAGGTCGGCTTGAGAGGCGGCCAGTTTGGCTTGGCAGGCTTGGCAGTCCAGGGCGAAGTCATAGAGGGGCTTTAGATCGGCTGCGGGAAGGACGGCGTCTGAAGCCTGGCTCGGTTTTGGGGTTGGATTGTTTGGGAGATGAGTTTGTTCGGCGCCGGGCTGGGTGTTAGTGCTTTGCTGCGGGTTGGCCGATGTGGCTGCAGCTGGGGGCGCGATGAATCGCGCCCCTACATTTTCGGTGTTGCTGGGTTGTAATGTGATGGGCTGCGGTAGCGTAATTGCGCTGGGGAGATCCTTCAGGATTTGCGTCGGGCTCACGGCTGATTGTTTCTGGGCTGTTATTTGCGCCAACGTTTGATTAAGGAGCGTGTCGCGATCGTGCTGACTCGCGGCGGCTTGGACGATGGTTTGCTGCGCGGCGGCAAGTTGGGTGGCGAGTTGTGCGCGGTCGCGGCGATCGGCTTGCCAGGTCACGAAGATGGTGACGGCCAGGATGATTGGGACGAGGATCTCTGCGAGTCTTAGCCAGATGCGGGTGAGCATGGGGAAATACCGTTCTGCGATGCGGAAAAGTCGCTCTAGCGGCAGCTACTACGAACAAGATAACGGACAGAAAGACGGGCACGGCCCTTCGAGGCTCAGGGTAAACGTACCGCGCCCCTACTCATAGATAGTGGGCGCGGCGGGCTAGGACTTGTGCCGGGTAGGCGGAATTGCCGCCGCCGTTCCAGGCGAGCAGGCCTCGCGTGGTGTCGCCGTCCATGGCGTCGATTTTTTTGCGCAGAAGCTTGCAACCGATGGCCAGGCCCTGTTCGGGGTCGCAGGTGGCAGAGAGAAACGTTCCGTCGAATCCCATTTCTCGGGCGACTTGACCCATTACTTGCATCAATCCCCAGGAGAAGCCGCGCGCGTAGGCTTCGGAGGCGGTGATCTTGTTGTTGGTGTAGAGATGCGCGACGTATTTGGCAAAGAACGCGGGCTCATAGCGCATGGCCCAGGGGTTCCACGCCGATTCTTGCTCGACAACCGCGCAGACCAGCGCTGGGTCAAGCGATTGCGCGGCGGCGGCTTCGCGGGCCAGCGCGACGAGTTGGGATGGGACGGACATTTTCCGTGATTCGTGTTCGGTGAACCACGAATCGGTTGTGTTTCAGTTGGCGATCCTGTTAATTTGCCTGCGAGATGGAAAAGAAAGTCTTCGACGAGACCATTCTGCTCATAATGAGCCTTGCGTTTTCTTACTTCGGTCTATCTCTTGGCTTTGCGCCGCGGCAATACCAAGCCTTTGCCGCACGGCTGGAGCGGCCTCTGGCGCACGCTCCGATCTGGGTGATTCGTGGCGTGGGGATTGCCCTAGTCTTGATCGGCCTTCTGTTGTTTTCCTTCCTCATATTGAAGTGGCCCTAGTGTCGAGGATGCGCAGGGAACTCAGTCGCGATGGCGGCGTCCATTGAGCTCGACGAAACGTACCAACGGTGTCTCCGACGGCACAATTCCCTGCTTGCGTGCGATGGCGTGCAGCGCCGCATAAATGTGCGGTAGATGATTTGTGGCGATGTCGCGCACGAAAGCGCGCACGATTTCATCGTTGCGCATGCGGCGGTGCAGCCAGCGCAGAAAGAGGACGAACTGCACTCCTACGGGAACGATGGCGGCAACGATCATGGACCAATGGATGGGCATGTAAGATCTCTCGGAGTGTGAAGAAAAGAAGATTCAGGAAGTAAAGGAGGTAAGGAAGAAAAGCGATCTCTTGAGGACAAAGAGAACTTGCGGATTCGCGGAGGCGACTCCGACTCCTCCACTTCCATTGCGTCCTTCACTTCCTTTACTTCAGCGACTCATCAAGGTTGCGTGCAAGTGATGGTCAGCGTAACTGCGTCGTTGACGATCGCCCAATCTGCGGGCGCGGTTTGCAGCACGTTGCGCACCGCTTCTTCATGGGAGCTGGCGGGGATTCCGCTCTGGCTCACGTTGTGCGTTCCATCGCTCAGTGACACGGTGTAGGTGTTCGGCATTGGTGTCCTCCTTTCTGTGTTTGGTCGAATTGTGGCTCGGTGCAAAAAGCGGCAGCAGAGCTGCCGCACTTCATACCTAGAAGAGCGTGCTGGGCAGAGCGCCAAGAGTGGAGCCGAGCCCGGAACCCAGCGAGGTGAAGAAGCCTTGGCCGCTGCGGCCGGCGTTGGCTCGCACGTTTAAAAGCTGAGAAGGAATGCCTAGCGTTTTGCCCAGGAGATTGGAGTCCACGCCGTAAAGGCCGGAGAGGCCTTGCAGCGCGGACATTTGCTGTTGATAGGCTGTATTGGCGAAGGAGAGCTGGTTTTGTTGAGCCTGATTCCCTTCCGCGACGGCTTTCTGGCGGGCCAGGCTGTCGGTTAGTTCGCTGAAGCCGGCAGAGTTATTGGTGGCGGCGACGCGGTTGGCCGCCGATTGTTGGAGCGAATCGAAGGCGCTGGCGATCGAGCCTTGCGATTGCGAAGTGACGGCAGCTTGCTGGGCGGGACTGAGGCCGGGATTGTTCAGGATGCTCTGGTACTGTGAGCTGATGTTGCTGCCGAGTTGCTGCTGCTGATTCAGGAATTGCTGGTTCTGCGCGTTGATGCTGGCGAGTTGCTGGTTAGTCATGTTCAGCGTTTGCGTTTGGGCGCGACTCATGGGTCCTCCGAATCTTCTAGTGGCACAGGCTTCAGCCTGTGCACGGAATTGATTGTGATCACGGGAAAAACAAACAGGCTGAAGCCTGTTTCACTTGGGTTCACAAGCTTGCAGTCAATCTTTTGCAGTATGGCGTCCAGGCGTCATCTCGGTTCCAACCGAGATTGGTGATGCGCTTGCCGAACTTCTGGGCGATGGGCGGCGGTAGCCACGCATGGACGTCCTCGAGGCCGCGTTGCCAGGCGTCACGCTCGGTGGCAGCGTGGAGCTGGAGAAGCCAGTGCCAACGCTCGCGAGGCGTGCCGGTGTTTGGATCGAGGAGCAGATATGCTTCCGCGGTCAGGCGTAGCAACGCAGCGCCAATGATTTTCTCTTGCGCCGGGGCGAAGCTGGTGGCAGCTCCTTCGCCGGCATCTCGTTCTGCGGAATGCGACGGCTCGCGCTCGGACAGAATTAATTTTGTTACGAAGAGTGGGTTGCTCAGGTCCGGGAGCGCGTATTCGAAGCCTTGCAATGCGTGAATCGCGCGTAACGCGGCGAGGTCGCCTTCCATGTATTCGCGAATCATCATCGTTGGTTGGTTGTAGGCGCAGCATGCTGCGCCCCTACATGGAGGGCACGACGTGTCGTGCCCCTACGAAGGCTTATTACAAAGTCGTTTGACGCGTGATACGCGAGCCGGGATTGATGCCGAAACCGTTGCCGCCGCGAACTTGACCGTTCGGGAGGACGCCGCTACCGCTGGAGGGCAACGGCGCGGGGCCCGTTGTGCCGCCGCCTGCTACTGCCGTCGGAGGCGAACCGAACGTGACGGGCGCGGATGGCATCGAGCCGACGTACTGCGAGTAGGCGCGCCAGTAGAGTGTTTGATTGCCGAGCTGCAAGTACAAATTTCGCGACGCGCCCATGAAATAGACACGCGGCGAATTGAAAGCTGGCGTGGTGTCTGACTCCGCAAAATAAAAAAGGCCGGGGCGAGCGTTTGACGGATCGGTGACGGAGAGATCGAACCAGCCGTTGGAGGCCTGCACGTTGATCGAGGCGACGGCCGTTGGCGCGGGAGCAGGCGTACTGGGATCGACGCCGGCGGCCTGGCTCGTGGCATTCACGGACGCGACGATTTTCGTGAGCGTCTCGTAGAGGTACGGATCGCGGTCCTTGATTGGTGCTAGTTGGGCAACGGTCAGCATTCGATTTTCAGTTCACAGTAATGTTTACACCGTCCGGGCACGACGTGTCGTGCCCCTACACGGGCAAGATTTAGTTCACGCCGCGGACGGGGGCCCACGGATCGACGCGGACTGAGGGCGTAAATTTTTGGAGTTTGAACCAGGCGCCGGGCTGGTTGGTGCTTACCTGGAACGCGACGCGCTCGCCGAGGACGTTGATGGGCAGTTCGAGATCTTCGAGCGACGGTGAGCTTAGCGGTAGCGGTTGCTGGGCTTGCGGTGCGCTTTGCGAATCGACAAAAGTGGTGAGCGACAAGTTCCCTGCCCCCTCGACAAACATCGTGAGATAGCTGAAAAGTTTGCGGTGCGCGCCGAGCTGAAGCGATTGCTCGACGGCGCGCTCGGGGAAAAAGTGTGTGGTGTAGTAGCTGGAGATGGCGCTGCCGTCGTCGGAAAACTGGGTGTCGCTGAGCTGATAGATTTTTCCGGTGGCGCCGCCTCCGCCCACTCCCGGCAATCCGCCGCCGATGGCGACGATCGATGTGCCGTTGATACGCTCGATCTGCGCACAAGAGTTCGCGGCGATGCTCCACGGCGACCATTTGCGGGCCATGTCGGTGGCGGCTTTGCGGCCTGTGTAGGTAACGTTGACGGGCGGACGCGTAGAGATGTCGTCGGCATCGTCGAGGTCGTGGTAGTCGAGCATCAGAATTGTGTTGGGAGTGGTGGCCGTACCCATGGGCGCGCCGACAAGAATGCGGCGCTGCGTTATGTCCACGGTGACCCAGAGCAGGTGGCCGTACTGCCAGTTGATTTCGTTCCACGTGGGCTGGATTTCTTGAGAGATCTTGATGGGTTCGCCGCCGCTGAATATGTAGAGGCCGGTGCGATGCGCGATGACCACCCAGTCTTCGCCGACGCCTACACCGCGAACGGACGGCGTGCCCAAACGACGCGAGACTTCTGAAATGGACCAGAGCGACGGTTCGTTCGTGCCATCATCCTGCGTGACGTGGAGCGAATGTTCTTTCACAAAGTAGAGGCGCTCGCGGAGTTTGAAGGCGGCGCGGATGGCTTGACCATTGTTTTCCGCAACGCTCATGAAGCCTTCGATGCCATCGTAGCTTTCGGGATCCTCGACGCGACTGGCGCGGACGATGGAAGAGTTCGTCGGAGTCGAGGTGGGAAAAATCTCGATGCTGTCGATGTAGAACTGACCTCCGACGTTGGGAGTGCCGTCAGCATAAACGCGCAGTACGAGATCGCTCGGAATCGTGGCTAGCGGCGCGGTTAGCTCTGCGGAATATTCGACGTAGTTTGTGCTGAGCTGCGCGACGGTCAATTCCAGGCCCGTGGTGTTGATACCGGCGCTTTGGCTGAAGAGATGAACGTGCAACGTGCCTTGCGAAAGAGTGGAATTCACGGCGCAGTGCGCGCGAACGGTGTAGTCCGTATTCGCCACGATGCGCTGAGCACCGAGCGAATCCTGCACGGCGCTTTGCGTCATCAGGCCGCGCGTGGGCGTAGAACCATTTCCGGCGATGGAATATGCCGCGCCCCAAACGACGAAGTTTTCTTCGTCCGTACCGCCGGGTGCAAAAACGGCATCGGGCGTCCAGCCCAGCGGATAGTGCGGAAGCAAGGGACCGGTGAACCCGCCATCGAAGCCGAGGTTCAGCCAATTGTTCATTTTGTTGCGCTCGCCCCACCAGAAGAGGCGCTCGGAGTAATCGGTGACGCCGGCGCAATCGCCGAGTTCGATGAGATTGAAGAGATTGTCGACGTTGGAGCCGGCGAGAAGAATCGCGTCGGAGAAATCGACGGCGATCGAGGTCGTAGTGTTGTCGTTGATCACCATGTTTCCGCTGAAGAGCGATGCGCCGCTGCCGACGTAGAAGAAACTTGCGCCGCCCGCACCGGTAAAGCACAGAATGCGCGCGACGATATTCGATGGACCGGTGGGAATGTTGGTGACGACGGCGCGCAAGCCACCGCTCGCGGTCCATGTCGTGGCAGGACCAGGCGCAGTGAGGTAACCCTGGCGCGTTTGGAAAATCACGCAGACCTGATGCACGCCGGTGTCGACGCTGCCCGCGGCGGAGGCTGTGCCGCCGCCGGATACGACGAGGCCGCCGTTGTCGGCGGTGAACGTGAAGTGCGTGGAGTCCGGTACCGTGGCAACGGGGAATGTGCCGTTGTACGCTGCCACGCCGATTCCAGTGGTGGTTACGAGCTGGCCGACAACAAATCCATGCGCGGCCGTTGTTTGAATCGTGGCCGTCGCCGAGGAGGATGTGCCGCCGCCGGAAGCCGCGAGTCCGGAAGCGCCGGCGATGTAGGTGAATTGCGTATTGCTCGGCGAGGCCACGACCGGGAACGTGCCGTTGTATCCGACTACGGGTACGCCCGCGATAGTTACGGATTGCCCGGTGGAGAGTCCGTGCGGCGAAGTCGTTGTGATTGTTACAAGAAATCCATTTTCGATGGCTCCGGTGGGGCTGGCGCCAATTGTTACAGCAGCGGGCTGCGTTGCGCCGCTGGGGCTGGATGCGATGGTGACGAGAACATTTTCGTCGACGACCGACGGGCCCGCGCCTGGGCCGCTTTGACTGACGCGATCGAAATTCGTGTCGTCATACTGGCGCGGAAGATCGTTGCCGGTTTTGCCGTCGCTGATGGCGAGATACTCCCGGCCAAAGATGGTGGTGGAGTTTCCGTAGGAGCTTGCGGCGAGGCCAGTGGCGATGCTGGCGAGCGTGCCGGGGGTGGTCTCTTTGTAGAGCACGCCGTTCGAGTCCAGCACCATCGTGCGGATCGTGGCGTTTAGCGTTTCGTAGGTCTTGATGTAGTTGATGGTCGGGTTGCCGGCGAGCGGGCCAAAGAGAGCCTGCAAGCCGGGCCGCGTGAGCACGCCGCCGTTGCCGAAGACGACGTCCTGGCAATCGGGCGAGACTCCGTGAGGCAGATCGGCGGGAGACATATCTGTCACCAGGCCGCCGAAGATTTCTATGGGTGCGTCGAGTGAGCCGGCTGTGGTCATATTCTTGTAGTTGTACTTACATCCGTGGTATACATTCGCCGCTCAGGCGTGTTTCGGAGAGTGCTTCCAGTGGGGGTACTGGACACGAATGAGAAACGTTGAGGGTTGCTCTGCAGCCCCGGGAGTTCGAGTCTCCCACTCTCCGCTCTCTCCCTCAACGTGCTTCGTCGGCGCTCCGCAATTCGTGCTACACTGTTTTTGCGTTTCTCATGCGTGTCCAGAAACTGGGATCACAAAGGGCGGCTCTTCGGAGCCGCCCTTACTTTTTGTACGTGAGACCATCGGACGTGATCCGCTCGCGCTGCGCTTGGGAAGGGTACCCAGCGCACGTTCAATTTCAGGGCGGCGATTTCTCGTCTCCCTTTTCATTTTGTACTGCGCTTGCTATCGCTTCGACGATACCCGAATGGGCAGGAGTGCCTGTGCTACCACGACTTACTTCCCTGCATTGTAAAGCTGATCCTCTGCTTTGCTTTGATTTTGATTCGGAGAACCACCGCGGCGCGATTTTTCTGAGAAACCTAGGCCGTACTGCGCGGCTTTTTCGCGATCGAGGATGGCACCGCAAGAGCGGCAGACAGCTACGCCATGCTTGATCTTCTCCGCGCAGACGGGACACTCCGCCTGGGGCTTGGAATTGTAGAGCCACGGCTTTTCCAAGTTGAGCTGGCGCGCGGCCCGGCGTTCGAGGTCGGTGATGAACATGGGATTGCGGGTGCGCTCCCACTCGAGATCAGCCGCGGCAACCAGGCGGAGATGAAATTCTTCGAGACGCCGGCGAGCGTCGGCGAGTTCGCTCTCTGTGGGCGTCTCTCCCGCGGCCACGAATACGCCGTAAAAACTACCCTCCCCAGAATCGCCGTTGATTTCGCGCGCGATGTCTTCCGCCACTTCGCGGGCCGTGACGCGGTAGTCCACCATGCGTCTGTCGCCCATGTCCATTGAGCCATTGCAGCCGTGAATCGGAGTAATCGCGAACGCTTCGCCTTCTCCAGGCGAGATAATCTGCAGCGAGCCGAAGTACGTGCGATGCCGCGGTGGCCATTTTTCCATCGAGATATTGACGAGCGAAGCCGTACTGTTTTCCGTTGCCGTAGCCATGGAATTGCCTTTCGAGAGATTGAGATGTGCTTGAAAAATTTATTTCACTAGAAGATGAAGACTGCCCAGGTCGCCGAGTTGGAGCTCGCGGCGGTTATCGTAGCCGTGGTTCCAGAGATGCTACAGGCGGCCGCGATCGGCGTCGAGCCTTGCACCTGCGCGAGACAGTGCGTGAGACCCGGCGCGGCCGGCTGCTCGCTTAAAGTTACCGTGCAGCTTGTGCCCGCGCTCATAGTGCACGCGCCGCCATTCGCCAGCAGATGCTGCGTCTTCGTCCAATCCTGTTCGACGTCGAGATGTGCCAGTGGATGCAAATTGCCGCCAGACCAATTTTTCACCGTGGACACGTTGCCGGAGATACTCAGTCCCGGTGCGCCGGAAGTAATTTGCGTATCGGTGAACGTCAATGCCACCGCACCGTTTTTGTAGCATGTAAGCGCGCCGCCGGGAGCCACTTCCAGCCGGAGAAGATCTCCTACTGCTCCGGTAGAAGCTGTGCTGGTCAGGTTTGTGGCCGTGGTATTCACCACGCGCTGGATGTAGATGTTGGTGGAGTTCTCCAGGCAGTCATAGTAAGTCGAACTAGCGCCTGTTCCACTCGCCAGCACGCTAACGCCAGGAAAGTCCGTCGTGCCATTTAGCGCAGTGATGGTGGCTTGAGCGAATTGCGAAGCGGAGAAGGAACCGGCATTCCAGAAAGCGGCGTTGACGGATGTCGTTGTTCCCTGAATTTGATTCGAGGCGACGTTGAGACCGTTTTGCTCGACGCTCCAGTTGGAGCCGATCGCGCCATTCGCTCGCGTGGCGTTGTCATAAGCGCTGTTCAGATAACTCGAGACCGGCACGATGCCCGTGACATCGGGAAGCGTCTGGGTGCGGCTTGCAGTTAGAGGAGCGGGCGCAATGACGTCTGAAAAATTATTCGCCATTTTGAGCTGATAGGTGCTGATGCCGCTGGAGTTCAACGAAGAGGAGACAGCGGAGTTGACGGAGGGCGGAGGGTTGTTGCACTCGGATACGAAAGTGTCCACATAAGGAACCGCTCCCGAGATGTAAGCAGTGCTGCATGGAGTCACGTTATCCAACAAGCCGTCACGATATGGTTTGTAGCCGATCGCTCCAGCGGGCAAGGCAGGGGGCGTTAGAGTTACCGTTTGATTTCCAGTGGTCGTCGTCGCGGAGATCGAGGTTCCCAGGGTTGACTCTTTTCCATTTACATCAAGAGCCGTGATCGCGTAAGTGTGCACCCCAACCGGGACTGAGCCGCCGCTGCTTACTACCGCGGAAGCGGGCGGAGACGGCGCTGCCATCGGAAAGTAAAACTGCCCAGTACCGAGGACGGCCACCGGTACGTTTGAAAAGGTTTGCACCGTGCTGGCTCCAAGTAACCCGGTATTGATCACCGCGGAAGTGGAAGGCAAGCCCGTCGCACAACCAGAAGAACCGGAGACGAACTGAATGCCGCCTGGGGGCGCTCCGGAGAAAAAGGCTTGGGTACCTGTGGCGCAGAACGGCTCGATCACTCTCAAGTTGCTGAGTGACGGCGCATTCGTCAAATCCACCATGGGAGTCGAGAGGCCGCCCACCGGATCGGCATAGCTCATGCGCTCGATACGAATCGCGTTGATGGTGTTGAGGCTGGTATTGAAGCGGAGCGAAGGGTAATAGCTGCTTTCATTCAAAATTTGGTAGAACGTAGCATTACCAACGCCGCCGAGAAGCCCGGTTTCGCCAGCAGTGTCAAAGAGCCATTCGCCGCCGCCCATCACTGTATAGTCGAACTCCAGAATGCCTGCGAGTTGCTGGTTGTAGACGCCAAAGCCCATATCCACAACATCCCAGAGCGATGGCGGGATACCCCAACCAAGCGCCGCAGTGCCGATTCCCCCATAGCGGAAGATGAATCCGAATCCGCCGCCCATTTTGAATGGCTGGGCGTAATTTCCACCATCCATGAAAACGTTATCGTAGGTAATCGTCACGACGTTGTTTCCAGTGTTGTCCTGGTCCTGGACGAAGCAACTTTGGTAGGGCCAGCTGCACTCGGCATTCAGATTTTGATAAGTCACATCAATGCTCGACCCCGGCTCCATTAAGAAAAAGGGATATGCAGATCCCAGGAGGCGAGTCGTCACGTATTTGCCAAACGACGGATCCGCACCATTGCCACCGGCGCCCTGGCTGGTGCCCTGAATCATGTTTCCTGAGCCGGGAATGATCGGATAGTTGATCTCTAGCTGCGCGCCTAGCAGGATATTGATGTTTTGCGGGCAGCCCTGCGCCAGGTTTAGCGGCGAGTTCAGCACGTACAGAGCGCCCTGTGGATTGGAAGAGGGCACAAAGATGGTGCCACCAGTGGTCCCCATCGGCGTCGAAGCGCACACGGCCAGAAAGTTGGGAGTGTTGTCGTGAAATACTGTCGCGGAAGAAACTGACGCCACCGCGTTGCTCGCCAGGGTGATTGTGTTTCCGGCGATATTCGTTATGGTTGTGGCCAGGATGCCATTGGTGGGGCTGCTCGGCGGAGTAGCTGGAACGTAAGCGGGTTTCGCGGGCGCTGGAAGCCCCCAGTCGATGAACGCGCTGTCCATACCCTGGCTGACGCCGACGAGCGAATATGCGCCCGCACCTTGCGCGCGATAAATGTAGTAGCCCATCACGGTGTAAGGCTGCATCGTCCATTGCACCAGATTCTTTGCAATAACTTGGGCGGTGCCTCCTGCCGGGCAATAAGTTCCGTTTGCAAGCGTGACAATATCCACGGTAAATGTTGTGGATGTAGGCGTCGACGCAATGGTCCAGGATCCCTCGACGTTGGCAGTGCCGGTGCTACCTCGTGGGATGTTGACTGGCACTCCGCTCTGGAAATTGTGGGCAGCGGTGGTCGTGAAGGTGACGACGCCGTTGCTCTCGACACAGCCGTTCGTCGCAATGGTGGCGCTATTCAAGCCGAGCGTGGCCGCACCGACGGTGGTAGTAAACGCGGAGCTTGCGGGGCTCAGCTCTCCGTGGAAGCCGATCGTCACCACCTTGTAGTTCCACGTCGTTGTGCCGTTCAAGACTCCCTGAGGTGTGACGGCGCTGGGTGTTGGCGCGATGGTTGTGGCGCTTCCGCCAATCGTGCAAGGGGAACAGTTGGCGTGCGTGACGTTAAAGGTGAAGTTGAGCGAGTTCACAAGGTTCACTACAGGGAATGTGCCGTTGAAGGAGGCGTCGCTGGAGCCTGCGATGACCACATTGGAGCCGGGTGCATAGCTGGCGTTGTTCGCCAGCGTCACGCTCGCCACGTTGCTCGCTACAGTGATGCTAGAGATGGGAAAGGGTGCGCCGGGAGCCAGCATGGTCGGCGCCACGCCCGCTGTCGGAATGGCGACACCGTGGCCAATGAGAAAATCGCTGACGCCGCCGGAACAAGTCAGCTGATTGCTGCTGGCTGCGGTATTACAGGTGATCGTCGGCGGCGTGGTGCCGCTTGTATACGCGCCAAAGAGCGCAATATCGAACCAAGGGTTCGGCCCCTTGGTGTGGAAATCCGCGGCGATGTTCTGCGGAGCCGTGAAAGTGTTCTGGACATTGGTTTGCGCGCCGGTGCCGGGGCCAAGTGGACCGATCTCTGTGCCGGTTTGATCTTTGTAGTAGAGCCGCATGTCAGCGGTCTTGGTGTAGAGATTTACTGTGCCGGTGCCGGCTGCGCCTGGTGGCGTACTCTGGTTGTTCAGAGTCAGCGTGCCGCTGGCGAGCGAACCAACCACCGTGGTATTGCCAGAGACCGTGAGATTTCCGCCGAGGCTTAGTGAGAAGGCGCTGACGGCCCCGCTAAACGTCGGCGAAGAAGGATCGTTCGGCAGAATGACATTGGGTAGCTGTTTAGTGGTGATACTCGGGCCGGAGATTTCGATCTCGTATTGGCCTGGCGCGGCGTAGAAGAAATAGTTGCCCATGCCATCGGTGGTCGTGGGATTGGCGAGCGCTTGGGTCAGGCCCGAGTCGGAGTAGATCAGAGCTAGCGGCGTACAAGGCTGGCCGGATGCAGGCATGGTGCAGACGCGAACGGTGGCACCGGCAAGCGGAATGCCGCGCGAGTTGAAAACGATGTCGTCCTTGCGCGTGCCTTGCGCATGCACTGGCGCGACTGCTCCTGGGACGACATGGAGCACGATCGTCAGCAATGCCCACAGAAACGTCATCGTTGTAGCGCGCTTGCGGCCTAGCCATGTGGATGGGTACAGCGCGATTTTTAATCGTATCATTCCATTGCCCTTACGATAAGTTTGGGATTCCGCTCGCGCGGAGCATTCTGAGAATGACTCTTAAAATTGCAAAAGCAATTATGAAGCCTCACGCAGCGGACTTACCCTTGCTACGAACTACGCGAGACGAGGAAAGCATCGGTTGCCTCGGAGATGCCCGATACCCCGTTTGTCCATAGACCAAGTTTTTCGGTCTGGACCAAGTAATCACACCTACAATCATCGCCAGGCTAAACAGAAGAGCTCCAGCTCCAATGAGCAGCTCAGGTCTTTCCTGAGGTGGCAGCAGAAAAACACCCAGCGTCGCCAGCGTAACAATGGCTCCTAACAAGCGAACAAAGAACGACAAGGGGGTCTTTACCTCTTTTGCGGAAAATAGAGACAGTATCTTCTTGGCGGACTTAAGCAACCAGTGATGTTTGAGTTGATCCACTTTGCCCCCCAGACCACCGCCGGGCAAGTGATCCGTGAAATTCGATGCTACTGCAGCTTGCGTGCGGTGACGGTGACTTGCACGATGTCGCCGGTGACGCTGCCTGGATAGGCGCCGGCGCTGAGCTCCGTGCCGCCGCCCGAGAATGCTTTGAGCTTCCAATTGTTGAGCGCGGTTCCCTGCACCGGTACGTAGTAACCCGAGTTGCCGTTTTGGCTGTCGGCGAAGACTTGAATAATCTGGTCGCTCGGCAGTTTGTCGGCGACTGTCGTGAAGTCCATAGTGTCGCCACCTGTGGGATAGCTGCCAGAAAAGGTGAGCGTTCCGATGGCGTAAAACAAGTTGCTTCCCGAGCCGTCTTCATTGCTCGGCAAGAGCGTAATCGTGATTGGCATTGTGACCTCTATCGAGAATTTGTAGCGCCGCCCTTCAGGGCGGCACGTCGTGCGAAACTCAGAGCGTGCGAAAACAAAGATGCCGGGCTGAAGCCCGGCGCTACGGAGTCCTTCAAAATGGCGTGTAACTGCTGCGCGAAGAAAATGGGCGGCGGCGGCGTGCGGATTGTTGTTCACGGCGCACCGCGGCACTGACCAGGTCTTCGATCGCGTCGGCGGCAGCATCGTCCCACTTCTCCGCGAGGGGACTGCCGCGCGCCCATCCTGCCAGCGCTGCCGTGGCATACGCGATCGCTTCCTGCGAATTGCGAACCAGGACTGGCGAAGTGGAATCCGTAAAGTCGGGATAGGCTTTCGAGTAGCGCAAACGAATCTGCGTGTCCTGCGTTGCGCCGAGGAAGTAGATTCCGTCGGCGCGCCACTCCCAGACGCTGAGGGTTGTATCCTGCTCGCGCGAAGGCAAGCCGCCGTGCTGCGTAAGATCCACCATCTCCAGAAAATCGTCGGTCGAGCAGTTGGGCCGCTCCCAAATTTTCACTGGGACGAGAAGATTGGTAGGCAACTGGTTTGGCGGAGCGGTGGCGTCGGTGATCGAGACTTGCAGTGATGTATCCGTCTCCGTCACAGCGGTCACGACAAGCAGGACATCATCCTGGATGAATCCGCCGCCGCCCGCGTTGCCGAGCGCACGCTGCAGCTTGCGGTACGCGGAATTTGCGTACGGCAGCAGCACCGTGTCCGTAAACAAATTCCCTTGCGCATCGTTCAACAGCGAACGCACGAGCGACGTAATCTGTCCCGCCGAGTTGTACGCGCTTGATCCTACGACTGGCATAGTGAGTTCCCGTAGCACAGGCACTCATGCCTGTGCGGATTTGCGTTGCGAGCTGACGACATTGCGATACAGGCAAGAGTGCCCGTGCTACCCGTTTGGTTGCGATTTGTTAGTCCAATTACTGTCAGGTAGAGGCGACTTCTGCAAATACGCGGCGACGCCGATGACCGCGTTAATCAGCGCTGCCGCCACGCCAATGTGTAAGGTCGCGCCCATTCCCGTTTGCAAATTAAAATGCTGCGGATCAATCCCGACTGCTGCAAGACCGGTGAGCACGCCCCCGGAACCGCCGCTGATGGCCGCAGCGGCAACGCCCTTTAGCCAGAGCTCAAATCTTTTCATAGGTTCTCGCTGATACCGACCATAAGACAGATTGTGAAAGTCCACGAAAAATGGTAATCAATCGGCCGTGCAAATCCCGAACAAACATTCACTGGGGTTGGGGATGGCTTGGACTCTTACAGCGGTTCTCAATTTCCATGTCGCCTCAGAGGCTCACATGGGTGAGCGTTCCAGTACGTTTTACTTTGTAACTGGCCTCTTAAATATCCTCGCCGTCGTTTTCTATTTTTTCCGTGCATTTCGCCCCAAGCCTGCTTCGAGAAACGAAACGTAGAATTAGCCAACCGTGACGAAGGGCTGCTTGTGAAACGCTGGGACGGCATTGTCGAGGTGGTCGAATGCCCAGGCATCGTAGGAACGATCTTCACGCCGCTCCCGGTCATCCACGGACCGCCGCTTGCTGGAACGGGGAGCGTGCCGCGAAAACTCGATCGCACGCGCGATATGCTCCGCTGCTGCCGGAGTTAGTTGCACGAACTCGCCACACGGTCCTTCGAGCGTGAAGCAATGCTCGTACTCTCCGTTCGACGGATACGGTCCCAGCGCCGGAATGCTGATGCCGTTCTCGCGTTCGATCGTTTGTGAATACCACAAGCGTGGCGAGCCGTACGCTTCCGGCGCGACCCACCGCTCGATGTGCCAGCGATTGACCGCTGGATACTTCGGTTCCTGCCGCAACTCTACGACTTCGCGGAGAAACGCCCCGGTAGAGGGATCGTGCTCCTCGAATTTGCCGCCAATCCACGCGAGCCGGTTCCATCCCCAGACCGCGCGATAATTCGGTTCTCCGAAGCGGTTGACACCGCCGGCGCGTTCGAGGCGCCGCGCTACATTTTCCGGCGTCTCATGCGTCTCTCGAAGTACAAGAATTTTTGCGAGCGCGTGCTCGCTGCGATGGTGCGCGCGCGGCGATTCAGCGGAAATTGTAGGGGCACGATATATCGTGCCCCTACGGTTGCGTGATTCGTGCATCCATTCACCAGTTACAAGCCGCGGCTGTTTAGTAACCGCTGGGCCGCGCGAGTGTGTCGATGAACGCGCCGGTACGCGGCGAGTCGTCCCACACTTGAAACGCGGTGTCGAAGTAAAAGATGTAACTGGCCGCGATGCCGCCGCTGGCGCCGTAGATCGGAAACACCGTGTTGCCATTGACTTCGTAGAAGTCGATGTCTTTCAGCACGGCGCGTCCCCAGTGCGAGAGGTCGAGAAAATCGACGCGCGTCTGGTCGGCGTTCACGCTGGACTTGATGGGAACGCCGCTCATCGTTTTGCGGCCGCTGAAGAGCAGATCGAGATCGTTGCCACTGCCTTCGCCACCTTCCTTGATGATCTGGCTGACGGTGATGCCGAGATTTTCCCAGGCATGTTCTTGTTCGACCGCCATGTAGGCAATCAATTTGGAAATGTGGTTGATGCCCAACGATTTGCGCACCTTGTTGATGGCCAAGCGAACGTTGGACGGAGTGAGCGCGGCGTTGCCGGCGTTGACGCGCGGCGTCTGCAGCTGGATGGGATACGTGGCGCGGTTGAGGTTGAGCCAGGTGCCAGTGGTCGCGTTGTTCTGGTGATATTTGATGCCGAAGAGCGAGACGGGCTGCGCACCAGTGAGACCGTCGTGCACGATGACGTCGGTGGCCACGGTGCCGGTCGGCACGTTGTCCACGGTGATGTTCTGCGTGGTGACGGGATCGGCGGTGAGCACAGTAGTCGTCACGCCGGCGGCCACGTTGCGATTGGTGGTGAGCGTGGTGTCGTAAATCTGGATGGTTTGGCCGGGATAGACGAGAGCCGCACCGTAAGGGACGGTCATCGTGAACGTCGTGCTGGCAACGGTGTTGATGGTGCCGAGCACGCCGTTGCCGGCCGTCTGCATCAGCTTATCCAGGAAGGAACGGAACTGTTTCATTCCGTTGGCGACTTCGCGTTTGGTGGCGTTCTCGATGGCGCGGTCACGCCCGGTCGTCGCATATTCCACCAGCTTCGTGATTTCAATCGCGAAGCGGAAGAAAATCGGCGAAACCTGCGCAACGTCGTAAGCCGTGCCGGAGCCGCGGCCCAGGTCGCCGCCGTCGGCGTTGTACGAGCCGGCTTTGCCGCCAGGATTTACCTGCAAGGGCAAGCGCATATTGCGGCTGGAAACTTTCTCCACGTCCCCGCGCTGCTGGATCATGGTGAGTAAAATATCGTCGCGCTCGTAGAGCAGTGGCACTTTGTCGCGCACCTTCTCGAGTTGCAACGCGACGACGTTCGCGTTTGCTTGTGCTGTCATCTGTTGTTCTCCTTAATTGTCATGTGGCCGCGAAGCGACCAACATATTTGCGGCGTTCCCGATAGCCACAGCTTCGCGGCAGAGAATCGCGCAGGCGTCTCTTGAGAAGGCGCCGAAACTTGCAGAATGAAACTCGAAAATCGAAACTCGAAAATCGGCGGGGCGGAACTCGCTGGGACCCGGGCAATTTCGATTTTCGCGTTTCGATTTTCGCTTTTTTCTTAGAGATCGAGGATCTGGTCGTCGCTGAATCTGCGGTAATCGACGCGTCCCTTAGACGCCGGTCTTTCGTCGGTTCGCGTTGAGCGAGGTGTCCCTTTTTGTTTGCTGGTGTTCAAATCGCGCGGGCCAGGCGACGTGGACGCTACTTCCCTTCTCGCGGAAGCCGCGTCAGCCTGGGGACTCTTGCCGCGATGCGCGGCTAAGGTCGTCTGCGTCCAATCGCTCAGAGCACGTTTCGCAGCGCTGGGCACAAGCTGCCGCGCGCGTTCGCCGATCAGACGCACGACTTGCGCCCGCGTTTCGTTGTCGAGTCGCTTCGCCGACAAAATTTGCGCGATTTGCCCGCCGAGCTGCCGATCGCCTTGCAGCGCTTTCTCAACGTCTTGCCGGATCGCGGCGGCCAATCTTGCTTGTAGGGGCGCAACATGCTGCGCCCCTATACCCGAGGCGCCACCTGCGCCGCTGCTGAGATTTGGCAAGGCATGCGTCAATGTTTGTTCAATTGCGCTGCCTACACTGCGTTCCAAATCCTCGTTCGCCGCGCGTTCAAAAGCGGCGTACGCAGCGAGTTGCGCATGCTGCTCCGCCTGGTTGTGCCGTTGCTGCAAATTGTTGGATTGCTGCGCTCCATGCGTTGTTTGCGCTGTAGCGCCAGGGCTTGCTTGCCCTGAGTTTTCTCGAAGGGCCCCGCCCGGTTGTGCTGCGTTGCCATGCGCCGAGGGCGACCCAAGGGTCGCCCCCACAGCATCCGCGACGCTGCGAGCCCTTCCCGGTTGGCCTGTTGCTTCCAGCGTGCGCAGTCCCTCGAACACCATCTCGCGAAATGCTCCGGGATCTTCGCGCATCATCATTGCGGCAAGCTGCGCTCGCTGGGAGGCGTCGCCTGCGAAGTACGCGCGGTCGATATCGTCAAGTACGCGCGCCCGCTCCGCTGCGGCACGCGCCTCTTCCGGCCTCGCAAACACTTCGCGATACGACGCCGCTTCTTTCTCCGCACGCTGGGCGCCTTCCCAAAGCGCGCGAGCTTCCGCACCGCGCTGCGGATCGTTCATCGTCTCAGCAAGCCATGCGGGTGGATCGAGTAGCACAGGCACTCCTGCCTGTGTGCCTTGCCTTTGCTCCTCAACCTGCCGCGCCCCACGAGATTCGCCTTCATTTGCGGCGGCGGCAGCGCTCGCACGGCTATCGCCCTGCGCGACATCCTCGCGCACCGTAACGTCTTGCGCTTCCGGCTCGATCTCGAGAATTTGCTCGTCCGTCAGCACAAAAAGCTCGTGTGGATGGCTGTGCCCGTTGGCACGAGAGGTTTCGATCGATGCCGCAGTTTGGTTTGCACCTTGCATTACGTTTCCTTTGCCGCTGTTTGCGTCGATTTCGCCGCCGCGGACGGCGCTTTGGCAGCGGTATTACCGCTGGTAGATGTGCCTGCGCCAGCGTTCGCGGCAATACTCATTGCGCGCAGGTGCGCTTCGGTGTGCGCGCGGACGTTGGCGAAACCTGCTGGATTCGTCATCTTCGCGGCTTGGCCGGCTTCGGAATTCGCCCAGCGTTTGCATTCCTCGAATTCGACAGCGTGGTCGTCGAGAAGCTGATCCACGGGCACGGAAGGAAGTACCAAAACCTGCGGCTGATGCGAGCTTTCGGCGTTTTGCGTAGGACCGCCCTTCAGGGCGGCATCTTCGGGCACGGCGTTAGACGCATTCGCCGCGTCCGATTCATTCGAGACATTGGCGTCCCCGGATGCCGGGCTGAAGCCCGGCGCTACATGTGCCGCGCCTGACGGATGCATCGAGATAACGATGGGGGCGCTCGCCAGTAACTGCTGAATTTCGCGCAACTGTTTGTTGCGCGAATCTTCGCCGGGGATGACCAACTCTGTTAGCCCTAAAACGTTTTTGATGTAACCGATGTTCGCCGGTTCAGCCAGCGCTTCCTGGATGAGCGGATCGTTTAGCGAGAATAATTGCTGCAACACGGCGCGCTGTTGCGACTTCAGCCGTGGAAACGTTTCGTCCGCCTCCGGATGCACGCAGATGTTGCCTTTCAAATCGGCAGTGCGAATCATACGCGCGTCGAGCACGCCGTCCGGACCGAGCAACGGAATCTCAGCGCCTTCCGGGCGGTTCTTGCGGAAGCAATCGACAGAGAGCAGCAGCACGTCAGCATAAAATTGTTTTGTGCGCCGCCACACCATTCCCAGGCGGCCCATGGCTTGGTCGCGCGCCATTGCGTAGCCCGACGCGGTCTTCACGTCTTCCATGTTGCCGCCGAAAATCGCGGGAAACATCCCGGTCAGAAATTGTGCCACCGGGCCGATCAAATCCTGCTGATGACGCACGAGGTCTGGCGGAACCTGCGCAGGCGCCGGCTGAAAAAATCCGGCGGCTAGCGGCTGTCCCGGTCGTGCGCGCGCGGGAAAATGCGCAGCGGGTTCGGCGGTCTGATTCGCCAGCGCATCGAAATCGAGAACTTGCGGGTCGGCGTAGATCGGGGGAATGCCGTACTCGTATGTCTCCGCCTGCATATTTGAGAGCACGTTGTAGCGCTCTTGCACTTGCACGAGCGAATCGCCCACGCTTGGGCGGTTTTGCCCATCGCCCGGAAGCGCGTGGAGCACGCGCCAGTGGTCGTCCATCGACTCGCTGCGCGATTCGCAGTACACGTCGCCGGCAAACGCGCAGTAGCAGCCGTCCGGGAACATGAGCAACAGCTTGTTGCGCACTGCTTCGTCTTCGATGGAATAAAACGCCCAGGGTCGCAGCCAGGTGCGGTCGAACGTGATCAAGTTCATCAGCGCGTCGCCGGGATGAATCGACGGCAATCCCTGCTCAACGCTGATTCGCGAAACGCGCGCATAAACGTCATCCGGCCCTTGCGAAGGCGCGGCTTCGATTTTGTTGGCCGCGAGAGGATAGGCGGCTTTCAGCTTCGCGCGATGCACTTCCGCCTGCCATTGCAGGTACGGGAACTCGTGCATCTCGTTGGCCCAGACGGGTGTGTTCAGTTCGAGGCCGCCGGCGATGGAGATGACTTCCTGCCCGTTAGGAACGCGCCGGGTGCCAATGACGCGCGGCACGGTCACGCGCTCGGCCTTGCGCAGATGCTTCTCCGTCATTTCCGCGCCGCAGTCAGGACACTCCAAATCCTGTGTAGGGGCGGGGATCGCCCCGCCCGCTGATGCTTCGCCACCATCTTCACCGGGCGACCCAAGGGTCGCCCCTACAGGCCCCAAAGGAGCCGGAGTTTCTTTCCCGCATTTCGGGCAAACATATTTGTCTTCGCCGAGCGGAATTTCCAGCGCGGCAAGCAACTGCTCTTCGTGAAAACCGAAGCGCTGCCCATCGGCAACATAGCGCACGTACGCGCCAAGTTTTCCGTCGGTCCACAAGAAATACCCTATTGTGGTTAGAAGTTGTTCGACTTCGTTATTTCGCTCTATCAGATCCGCTACATCGCTGGCCGCACGCGCCGCGCCGATATCCTGCAGCGACTGCGCGGATTGCGGATAAAACTGCACGCTTGGGACGTCCTGCGAAAGCACAGCAATAAACGACAGCCCAAATCCTTGGTAGAAATTCGTGACGAACTGGTAGCGCGGCATGTCCTCGAGTTCGCGGTCGTCGTTGGACCGGTTCTCGTACGGCATGTGCCAGTTCATGTCGGCCGGGTTCCACCACGCGTATTGCAGGCCTTGCCAGAAGAGTCGCGCCTGGCGGATGCGGCGGATTTCGTTGCGGCGGGCGACGATGCCTTCCTGGCGGTATTGACGCACCAATTCGCGCAGCGCGTTGACCAACTCCGGCTTGGCGTCCTCTAGGCGCTCGTTGTTCGGGCCGAGGTCGACCATGGCAGCTGGGACGGGCACGGCGTGCCGTGCCCCTACGGCCGCGTCGTCGGGCCAAAGATCGCTCTCATCGGCGTCGTCGTGGGCATTAGAAAGAATCGCAGGGATTGCGCCCTGCGCTCCATTCGGTGCGTAGTTACCATCCGCCGGTGCGATCACGCCGGGTGCGCCGGCAAAAATTTCAGCTGTGGGGTACTGGTCCATTCGTCCTCGCATGATCCTTGCCGTCAAAATCCGCGCTTGCCTCGCGAGCCGCGCCGTTTGCACGCCACGCCTGAATCTGGTGCCAGCTTCGTTTGCGTACTCGCGGCAACATTTGGGGCTTCGGCGCTTCAGGGAAATCTACAGGCGGAAATCCTGCCGTTCCCAGCAGCGAATTCGTCAACGCGCGATTCTCCGAGCGTAGGCGCGCCACGTCGGCCTCAAGCAGGCCAACATATTTCAGCTGAAGCATTTCGCGGAGCCAATCTAACATCGAGCACCAGTGGCACAGGCTTCAGCCTGTGCGCTTTCGATTTGCCAACAGTCACAGTTTGCACAGACTGAAGTCTGTGCCACCCGCGCATACGCTACCCACGCCGGCGCGGCAGCGGCTTGGGCCGGAACTGTTTGCGCGCTTCGGCCTCAAGGCGCTGAGAATGAATGGCCCGGGAAGTCGGATCTGTCGCGCTGATTTGCCGGTTAATCTGTTCGCCCAGCGGCATGCCGGTGACGAAATGCGCGCCGCTACCTGGCGGTTTTAGGGGCGGGGGTTGCCCCGCCCTGGACGGCGCAAAGGCCGCCGCAACACCAGCGATTCTTCCGCCGGAGACCAAACCATAGCGCGCGGAATCGGCGGGATCATCGCCGTCCATTTTGCGAATGTCTTCGACGCGGCCCGTGTCGCGCACCAGCGTCGGCATACACGCAATCAACTTCTCGCAGTTTTCCGTGATGACCCACGCGTCCGATTCCAGCATTTGGTACATAAACTGCCAGCCGCCGATGCGGTCGTCGTCAGCGATCGCGGGCCGCGGCAGTCCGTTCAAAGTGAGCACGTCGCCAAGTTGCTCGGCGATAGAGGCCTCGGCCGTGCGATGCGCGAAAGCGTCCGGGGAGAGAAACACGTCGCTGATGTTTTCGCGGCCGCTACGCTCGGCAATTCCCTGCGCAAGCATGCGCGGCGAAAGGCCGTTCTGTACAAATTCGCGGTAGGTAACGATGCGTTGGGTAGCGCCGGCATCCTGCCAGCTATTTTCACGCTCTCCACTGCCGCCAAACCCGGCCGGCTGGAAGCCGGCGCTACCAGGAACCGCACAGTGCCAATACACCGCGCTGGGATGCTGAAATCCCCAATCGATCGAAATCCACCGCGGCCACCAGGCCTCTAGCCGGATCTCTTCCGGCCTCGCGGTATGCCGTCCGTAATCAAAAATGTCGAAATACTGTCCGGCGAAGACATTCCAGTCGCCATCGAGAAATGCTTTGCGCAGATGCTCTGGCAGTACCGCGAGTGTGCGTCGGTATTCCGCATCGTTCGCGTAAATCGGGTTGTCAGCTAGCCGCGCAGGAATAAATTCGTAATCGTTGCGATGGTATTGGCCGGACTGCTCGAAGCCCGGCGGTGCCACTCGATCGACCCACAGCGCTTTTACCCACGCGTGTCCGACATTTCCAGGGTTGGTCGCGCCCGCCATGCTGCAGCGGCTGCCTGGCACGGGACAGCGGTTGCGCGAAGTGAGAAATTGCCATTGCTTCAGCGTGAAGTGCGTCAGCTCATCGAGCCCGATGAACAGAAACTCCGCACCTTGATACCGGTAGACGTCGTTCTCGTTGCGGCAGTAGCCGAAGCGCGTGGTCGAACCGTTCCGCCAAGTTACGACGTGCTTCGATTCGTTGTACTTCTTGTAAAACTCCCGAGGTACGTCGCGTCGAAAGTACGCGAGCAGCGATGATTCGAGCTCGGGGTACGTACGCCGCAGAAGCAAACTGTCAGAGCCGGGTACTTGCTGCGCCCGGTAAATCGCTTCCATGAGGAGCGCTTTGGTTTTGCCTGGACCTGCTGCGCCGCCGAAGAGCCGGTACTTGGCCTTGGACTTGTGGAATAGCTTTTGTTGCTGGAACGGTGTGTAGAAATCGTCGACGCTCAGCGTTCGCGTCCCAACAGAGTTTCGCGGCCGACGGAAATCCTCCATCCGTTGCTGCAGCGCCTGCTGGTTGGCAGAGCCAGCGCCGAGAATCGCAGAGTTTTTGTCCTTGGCCACAGTCTTGGTTCTCCGCACGTGCAAAGGAAGGAAGCCGGAGTGTTGAGGTCGTCCTTACGACGCGCGCAGTTTCTTGCCGATCACGTACGCCACGCCGCCGCCGATCAGCGCTGCAGCCGCCGGCCAGTGATGCAGACTCAGCACCACTCCGGCCACCGCGGATGCAACTCCCGCGATTTCCACGATCATTCCAATGAATTCGAGATGTGCGTTTGACGTTGTGCTCGTCGTGTTTGTCGTCGCCATTTTTCTTCCTCTTGAAAAGTTTTGTTCAACGCGCTTTTCGGTGCGGATTGCCTAATCCTCGATCGGCCGCGGAGCATCGAAGATGATCTGCGGCATTTCATCGCCAGCCGGAGCTGGGCTCTTTCCGTAGGACATCTCCAACAAACGTTCCACCATGCGCTGGGCGATTTTCTCGTCACCCGATTTCACGAGCCTTGCGCAAGCGAGATAGAGATCGACGTGTGCGTGCATGGCATCCACAAATCCCACGCCGTCTGCCGGAAGAGGTTTCGAGCCAGGCGGAATGTTCACCGAACGTTTCTTTTTGTTTTTATCGTCGCTTGGGCCGCGCGGCGTATCCCCGTCAGCCTTTTTCCCGCTTTTCTTGGGTTTGGGCTGGTGCTTCGATTCACCTTCCGGAGGCGGAGCCACCTCAGCGCACGCATCGCGTTCCTTACCGGACGGGGCGGAGGACGCGCCGGCCGCAGCGGGAAAATCGCGTGCATCGTCAGACGCAGCCCTGCCCTGTTCGCGCGGCACCTCTGTATATTGCGCGGCGCGGGAAGGTGAAACGGGACCGTGACCGTTCACTCTCGACGTGCTCGTGTCATGGCCATTGCTTTTCATATTTGGAGTTTCGCTCCATTGTGCCGGGGTGACGCCGCGCGTCCGGCGAATCTGTCCCGGCAAGCCGGGGTCGTGCGTCGACCGAGAGCGCTTTGCGCGCTCCAGCGACTTCTCAATACTCAATGCCGAGTTCACGGCTGCTTGGATCCGAATGGACCGGACCTCGCCGCGGCTTTGCGGGCGCTCATACGCTCGGGGAAGCCCGAAACGCAAAGCCCGAGATAAACGCCGCAGATCGCCCGGAGGTGACTTCGGCAAAACAACGAATTCTTTTCGGCGCGGTTTTTGCACGGCGTCCAGGCGTGACTGCATTTTCTGGACGCGCGATAAGCACTGCAACGCATAATCCGATTCCAATACCGAAAGTGCCGTTCCGTGTAGCGCCGGCTTCCAGCCGGCAGGTCTATAAGCCGCTGAGATCGCAAAAGCTGCCGGCAAGATGCTGGCGCTACCAATACTCGGCTTCCAACAGATCCACGCGGATTAAACGAGGAGCTTCGCCGTAAGCCCGGCGCCACCAGTCGATGAAGCAAACTTAATCCGCAAAAATTTCGCCTGCACTCCGGTCACGGTGCGTGCTTCGCCCGCGGTGTTCGACGTGGTGTCTATGGTCTGATATTCCGTATCGACATCAGCCATGGCGCCCTGCAGAATCAGGCTCACGGCTGTTGGCGCCGTCCCGAAAATCGTTTGCCAGCGCACCGCCGTACCGGCATCCGGCTGGCCGCCATAGCTCGGAAGCGCGAACTGGCTGCCAGCCTGGGCGCTGCCGGGGAAGGTTTCATTGTTAAAGCTAAATCCGACATCACCGGGAGAAAGCGAACTCGGTGGAACCGCGTTTTGATAATTTGGCATCTTGGCTCCTAATGTGCGCGGCTTGCTGACGCGCGAATTCGTGCATAACTCATTCGTACAGAAACACTTCGGCGACTGCGCTCGCATGGCAGACCTTTGTAGTGGCGCAGCATGCTGCGCCACTACAGCGCAGAGGCGCTGCCAGGCCCTACCAGACCGTTGGGCGCGAGACATTTCGAGCTAGAGTTGGGTAAAGATTTGGTGCTTGAGAGGATCGGACGACCCAAGGAGCGCCGAAAAGCGACCCTGAAATGCAAAACGCTCCGACTGAGTCGGAGCGCACTTTTCTACGAGGGAAAGTGTACCACATATCTAATATTTGTCAAGAGAAATATTTATAATTTTTTACTTCTTCTTGACACCCTTTATTTTCAAGAACATAGTCGTCTCGTACCCCGGACCTATTCCTCGGAAGATTCCCCCCGTAACGAAAGGAGACCATCCATGCCTTATTACTGCCACCAAGTCAGCTATACCAAGGAAGCCTGGGCCCGTCTGATGGCTGATCCGCAAGACCGGCTGGATATCGTTCGCTTGCCTATCGAAAAACTCGACGGCAAACTGCATTCCGCGTTTTTCGCATTTGGCCCGTTCGACGTCATCGCCATCACGGAGATGCCCGACAACATGTCCGCCGCGGCCATCGCCATTGCATTCGCCGCTGGCGGTGCCGTTGCTCACGTTCAAACAACCCCGCTCATGACCGCCGCGCAGGCCATCGAAGCTATGAAGAAGGCTGGAAGCTGTGGCTATAAGTCCATCGTTGCGGGGCACGGATCCGCCGCAAGCGCCTGATTGCCCAAGAAGCTTCAGGAGATAAACCCAACGGATTCAGGGCGTCTAGCCTTTCTTGCCATTGGCGCAGGAGGGTATGGTGCGTCTGGTATCCTCACGATGTGACAGCTCCAGCCCGCCACTGAATAACCGCTTGATTGCTGCGAGAGCTGCACTAATGGATTTCCACAATGAATTTAGATGTAATCTCCTAGACTAACAACTATTCGATAGATTATAGTCCAGTCACTCCCACTCGCACCCCAGCCTGTGGGCCGGAGCGTTTTACTGAGGAGCTAAGCATGATCATCGGCGAACGTCTGCGCGTCCTGCGCGAAGAAAAAAAACTCTCCCAAGGTGATATCGAGAAACGCACCGGCCTGCTGCGCTGCTATCTTTCGCGAGTGGAAAACGGCCACACTGTCCCCGCCATCGAGACCCTGGAAAAGCTGGCTCGAGCCCTGGAGATGCCGCTTTATCAGCTTCTTTACGATGGAGATCAACCTCCCAAACAGGATATCCCGGCTGCCTGGACCGAATCGGCGAGCAATGCCTGGGGCAGTTCAGGAAAAGACTTACGCTTCATGCGCAAGCTCAGACACCTGCTGAGCAAGATGGACGCGCAAGATCGCTCTCTGTTGCTCTTCACGGTGCAACAGATGGCCAAGAAGAAGAAATCACCAGCCGCCGCGGCGGCTTCAGCAGATTAAGCTGGGCACGTCGCTCTGTTAGACTTTACGTGTGGACTCCTGGAAAACAACGCCACGTCTTGCAAATATCCGGCTGCATCCCATCAAAGCGCTCGATCCTGTTTCGGTAAATGAGGCGCGCATCGGGCCCAATGGCGGCCTGGAGTTGGATCGCGTCTGGGCTCTTTACTCCGCCGACGGCCGCTGGGTGAATGCCAAGCGCACTGCCGCTATGCACCTTATCCGCGCGGCATACGCCCCAGACATCAGTTCTGTGACGCTCACGGTACCCGGCGACAGACGCGATATTCCCGCGATGATGTTTGCGTTTCCTGGCGATGCCGATGGCGCCGCGAAATGGTTCAGCATGTACTTCGAGCAATCGATTCAGGTGCGCTACACGCGCGAAGGCTTCCCGGATGACGGGCTGGCGCCCGGTCCAACGATCGTTTCCACCGCATCGCTCGGGACTGTTTGCGAGTGGTTCCCAAGTATGACGCTGGACGAAGCTCGCAGGCGTTTTCGCACGACGCTCGAAATCGATGCTGCTGGCCAACTTGGAACCAATCGAGTCGAGTTGTCTCCGGGCGCAGGTGAGCTGGGAGACTCTGCTGTCTCTTCTGAACCGTTGCCGCCATTCTGGGAAGACCAACTGTTCGCCGATTCGGAAACCAGTGTCGTCCGTTTTCGCATCGGCGATGTCGCCTTCGAGGGCAGTAACCCCTGCGCGCGTTGCCCCGTTCCCGCCCGCGAGCCTCAAACAGGCGTTGACACAATGGGGTTTCAGAAGCGCTTCACCGAGCTGCGCCGCGCGCAGTTGCCGCCATGGGCGCCCGCCGAGCGCTTCGACCACTTCTACCGCCTCGCCACCAACACTCGCGTCCCCAGCACAGAATGCGGCAAACACCTCCGCCTCGGCGATCCACTTATACTTTGAGGCGATCCGGCAGGTCGAGCGCGATTATGAGCGTAGCGTCGATCGCAGACATTTTCTGTGAGCTCACCTGGCCAATGCGTTTTGTCAGACGATTTTTCGAAACTGCGCGCACTTGCTCGCACAGAGCGACAGAGTTCTTCGATAGAGATCCTTCGCCAGCAGCAAGCTCGACGTGCGTCGGATAAAGGCGCTTCTTGTTCTCGCGGCTCGTTAGAGGAACCACGATTACAATGGGAGCATTCGCGTTAAGTGCGTCGCGGCTCACGATGAGTACAGGCCGCGTTCCTCCCTGCTCAGAGCCGGTAACAGGATCTAAATTCGCTTGGTACACTTCTCCGCGGATCATTTATGAGCCGATCAAATCCCGCTCGGATAGTTCGAGCGCTTCGGCATCGCTCGCAGCGAATTGTTCCGCGATCGCGACCGCCTCTCGTTGATATTGCTTGTCGTCCGCCATTCCAAGAAACGCGTCATCAATCGCTTTACGCTCAACAGCTCGCACATACGCCGCCAACGCATTCACGATGAACTCGTTCACGCTGACCGTTTGGTCTTGCTGAACGTGGCTTTTGATGCGCTCGTAAAGTTGTTTCGGTAGCCGTAAGGTCGTCTGCAGGTTATGGGCTGTTTTCTCTGTGCCTCGGTGAGTCGCCGAACGCTTCACATTGTGATGTCGCATATTGATATCATAACCCAACTCACAACGCGAGGGCAATAATTGAAATCCTATGCCTGATGCAGCTATCTAGGCGGCCTCACTAAAATATTTCCTCGGAGGGAACATGCCGCGGCGTAGAAGCTCTTTGCCAACACGCTGCCGCACTTCCTCCGTCCAATTCACCCAGCTTCGCTCGCTCAAGCCGAGAAAATGCCGTGCATTCTCGTAAGGCGCGAGGCCGAGGTAGTAGAGACGGAAGAGCACCATGCGCGAAGCCCAGTCGGGACCCTCGAGTGCCTTCTGCCCTGCCAAGGCGAAGTCCGCGACCCACTCATTGAGCCTCGGACGAATATCCGGCCGCCACAGAAATTTGCCGGTGTCCTTCCAATTCAGCGCCGAGATCCCGCGCTTCGACTCCATAACCTCGCGCGCGCCTCGATACACTTCCCAGCACACATCAAACGCCAGCTCCGGCTTTACGCTCATGGCTCCTCCGCCACAGCGCACCAGTGGTGCGCTTCGCTTCTCCATCAGCTTTTCATTACCGAAATTTCTGCCGCCGTCCTGTTCAGCAGCTCACTGCTTGGAGCGCCACTCGCGCTTTGCGCCTGTGACGCACGGTTTTCCGAACTGGCACGCGCCGCTCTTGCATCACCGAGTATTCCCATACGGCGCCGAAGCCTTCCGCGCGCATCGCCTTGTTCGTCGTTCTGCACCGCTTCACCACGGCGTACGCCCCGTTCCGCGGCTTTCGCATGTGCCGCAACTGCGCCGAAATACTGGCCGGCGGATAGAGCGTCAATTTCGCCAGCTCATCCAGCGTCAGCCAGGTGGCGCACTGCCCCGCGCTCAGCATTACGTCCCGAATTACCTCTCGCTGCCTTCGCGAAACTACCGGACTTGCCTCAATTTGCTTCGTCCTCCGCATCGCATCTCCTCCTTCCCTGCTGGTCATCCTTTTCTTGCAGGAAACTCATCGTCCGAGTTCTGTCCATTAGCGTTCTAGATCTTCATCATCGAGTTCAGTCTCGTCCTCGACTTTTCCTTGGCCCTTGTCTTGCGCTTTCTCCGACACGAAATCCTCTTCGTCTTCGTCCGGCATCCGTGCCGTGCGGTCTGGATCTTCATAGTCCCCGGGGCAAGCGCTGCACGCCCGCACGGGCTGCACCACATCACCAGAATTTCTGCGTATTCCTGGCTCAAGCAGCTTTCGGTGCACTGCGCGATCCATTCCGAGGGCCACAAAGTTTTCCACAGATTTCCACAAGGCCATTACCTCTAAGTATCCTTGACACGTGTTACCGATACGATAATATTTGCCTGTCCCCGTAACGGAGGTCATGTGACCACTCGTTCGACCCAGCCCCCTTGGGAGTTCCTTCTCTCGGCTTCCAAGAATTCGTTGCAAAGCTTTGAACTGTCGCGTCTTTCCCATGCCGCCAATATCCGCAAGGAGATTGCAGCCTTGCTTGATCAATGGATGGACGACAACGCGAACGCAACTCTTGCGCGTCTCCTTTTGGAGGAACGCGAACGCTCCGCGCGTGAGGCGGACTTGCTTTCCACTGGCAAAACCCGCAACTCCGTCACGCATCCTGTGTCCGATAATTTTCTTGCGGATCGAACTGCCCCGCAGAACGAAAACACCGGCCAATCCTGAGTTTTTGCATGCTACGGGGAGCTTCTGGATTGCTCCTGCACCAAAAATGGCGACGACGCTCCGCACTCCAACGCAACCTAAAGGTGCGTCCAGCGGAGCACGCCCAAACGCACTTCCCGCTCTCGCTGCCTTCTCCATCGTCAGAGCATCCCAGAACTGCACCTCTCCGCCGCAGCCATACTCCATCGCATCCTCCCGTGACCGAACGCCATCACAGCGTTACGTCATGGCTGCTTTATATGAGTTATGGGGCGCAATTGGGGCAGGCGAGCACAGCTTACGCGCACACAAAAATAGCAAATCCGCCTAAACGGAGACACTTTTGATGATTACAGGAACGAGTGGTTTTAACGACCGGTGGCTGGAGCGACTGGCTGTTTTTCGAGAAGCTGTTCTTTGCGGTAGATTAAGGAATTGATGTCGTACGTGGCGAGTTCAAAACCGTGTCCATGCGTAATCGCATCCGTGGGGCAGGCTTCTACGCAGTAACCGCAGAAAATACAACGCGAATAATCGATATTGTAAACGCTGGCGTAACGTTCCCCTGCGGAGATGCGGCTGGCATCCGTATTTTCCGCGGCTTCGATGTAAATACAATTTGCGGGGCAGGCCGCCGCACATAGAAAGCATCCAACGCACTTCTCGAGGCCGGATTCGTCACGGTGCAACACGTGAATCCCTCGATAGCGCGGCTGAAAATGCACTGGCTCAAACGGGTAGTTTTCTGTGACCGTTTTACGGAACATATTCCGGAAGGTCACGCTGAAGCCCTGCACCAGCGTGCTGAAAGTTTCGCCGACTTCCCTAAAGATGGATGCCATAGGCTAGGAGTCTAACAAACGTCCTTTGCACGGGCAAATTTTTGTCCTCAACATCGTCCGCATCCCCAGGTAAATCACCCCTTCAGCGCGTCAATAATCTGCTTCCCGTGAAACCGTCCGTTTTCGATGAATATATCGCCGGTGTGGCGGCCGCCGATCACCACGCCCGCCAAATGAATTCCAGGCACATTGCTTTCGAGCGTATTCGGAGCAAGCGCCGGTTTTCTCGTGTCGGGATCGAGCCTCACGCCAAGGCTTTCGATAAACGCATAATCAGGATGATAGCCAGTCAGAGCGAAGACTTGTTTCGCCGGCAACCTTTTTTCGCCCGAGCCATTCTGCACGACGACTTCATCTCGGGTAATCTCTTTCACCCGCGTTTCGAAGAGCGCCTTCACCTGCCCCGCCTTAATCCGGTTTTCGATGTCAGGGCGCACCCAATACTTGATCGAAGCGCCAAGCTCCGCGTGCCTGTGCACCAACGTCACGCGCACGCCATTGCGGTACAGGTCCAGAGCGGTTTCCGCAGCAGAGTTCTTCCCGCCAATGACAACCACGTCCTGATTCCAAAACTCGAATGGTTCCGTGTAGTAGTGCGAGACGTGCGGCAAGTCCTCTCCGGGAATCCCCATCACGTTGGGAAGATCGTAGTAACCTGTCGCGACAGCGATTTTTCTCGATGTGTATCGCTCTTGAATTCCCTTCTCCGTCTGCGTCACCACGGTAAAGTCGCCGTCATGGCCGTCCACTCGTAGGACGCGCTCAAAAAGCCGCAACTCCAATTCGTAGTGCTCTGCCGCCTTGCGGTAATACTTCAGCGCCTCAACGCGCACAGGCTTTTCTGCCGCACTGATCAGAGGGAGGTCGCCGATCTCAAGAAGCTCGGGCGTGGTGAAAAACACCATATTGACCGGGTAGTGGAAAATCGAGTTGCACAAGCAGCCCTTGTCGATGACCAATGGCTTCATGCCCACGCGCTTCGCCTCGATGGCGCAGGCCAGTCCGGTGGGACCGGCACCAATGCAAATAATGTCGTAAGTTGTCATAACGTTTTTAGTTTGCCGGGAGGCCGCACGAATTGCAAATTCATCGTGAATTATTGAGTTGGCGGAAGCTCCAAAATGTCAGTGAGTTCCTGACGAAACGCCGCAACCTCTCGCAACCGCTCTGGCGTCGCCGGCAATTCTGTCTTTTTCCACAAAAAGACTTCTCCCGCGCCCCGCTTGAGCCTCACGCTCAGATTTCCCTCAACGAGGTAAGAGGGCGGTGCGAGAAGCTTCAATCCCCCGTTGGGGATCGGCGACAGCACAGCGGCGCAATCGCCACGTCGCACACACAATGCGCTTTCATACGGAGGAATCGCAATCGGCCGAAATCCCGCCGCGAACAATTTCTCCAGAATTTGCATCTGCTGAGGAGTGAATTCGACCATCTGAGAAGTTCGTAAGGTCGCGGCATCGCCGTGCCCGTCTTCGATTTAGAGTTGAATCGCCTAAGCCGCCGTAGAATCCGCCGCTTCTGAGTTTGTTCCTTCGAGCTGCCCAAGAATCTCCCGCAGCGTCACGATCAACTCATCGCGCGAGACATGGCTCTTCTTAAACTGAATGCGGAACCGGAAGCTCTCATTCTCCGGTTCAAACTGAAAGATGAACGGCTGCGGCCGCTGGGGACCGCCCTGCTCATCCCGCCTTTCACGCCTTGCCTCATCCCGCGTCAACCCACCTTGCATAATGCGATGCATCATCTCGATCATTTTCTTTTCGGTTGGCTGGCGCGCAATCTGCAGCAGCAGCGACTTCGAGATGATCCCATGCTCGACGCATTTCTTTCGCAACGACTCCGGAATATTCCTGAGCGAGAGCGTTTCCGTAACGGAAGAACGCGCCCGCCCGATTTTCTTGGCGACATCTTCGTGCGTGTATTCAAATTGCGTCGCCAAACGGTGCAACCCGTCCGCTTCTTCAAACGGCGTCAAATCTTTGCGCTGGATATTTTCAATAAGGGCGATTTCCAGCGTTTCCGCGTCGTCCGCCATTTTCTCGATGCACGGAACCTCGCGCAGGCCTGCCGCACGCGAAGCGTGGTAACGTCGTTCGCCGGATATAATGTAGTAGCAGTCTTCGCGCGGCACAAACCGCACCAGCAGCGGTTCGAGCACGCCCTTTTCGCGGATAGAATCCGAAAGATCGCGCAAGTCTCCCAGAGCTTTGCGCGGCTGATCCGGATTGGGGCGGATCTGATCCACGGGGATCATCCTGCCCACTGCCGCCCCGCTATAGCTCGTCAGTGATTCTACGTAGTGTGCGTCATGCCGCATCTTCAGCGTGACGGGTAACCCGATCCTCTTCGACACGTTGGATAACCTCCCCTGCCAATTTCTTATACTCGATCGCGCCTGGTGATTTCGGCGCAAACGTTAAAATCGTCTCTTTGTAAGCCGGGCTCTCTTCCAGCCGCACGTTCTTGCTAATTTTTGTCTTGAACAGAACTTCGCCAAATACCGTGCGAATCTGCCCGTGCGTATCGCGCGAAATATTCGTCCGCTTGTCGAACAAGGTGATGACCACGCCCAGAACCTTCAGCCCCGGATTGGGGCGCGCGCGAATTCTCTCGTAAGTTTCGAGCAGATCGTCCGTGCCTTCGATCGCAAAATAGGCCGCTTGGATTGGCACCAGCAAATGCGTGGAAGCCACCAGCGCGTTCACGGTTAGAATTCCCAGCGAGGGCGGCGTATCCAGTACGATGTAATCGTATTCCTTCAAAATTGGCGCCAGCGAATCCTTCAATCGGTACGGCGCATCGAATTGCCCCGCTAGCACTTGCTCCAACTTGGCCAGCGCTAGACGTCCTGGCCCAAGGAAAAGAAGAGGATCTTTGCTGGGTTTGATAACCGACGCCATCGTCGCGCGACTCTCGCTCAGCACGTCGAACATGGAAGTCGCGATCTCGCCAGTCGAGTAAAATGCGATCGTGGAGTTTGCTTGAGGATCCAGATCAATCAAGAGCGTGCGTTTGCCGCGATGCGCCAAAGCGGCGGACAAATTAATCGCCGTGGTCGTTTTCCCAACCCCGCCTTTTTGATTTGCAACCGTGATGATGGCAGTCATGCTTTTCTGCCTCCGCCTATGCGCATGGTAAATCGCGCCGACGCGATCCAGCAACCAGGTCCCTATATGTGGGTGCTGTGTGCAGTAAGCCCCCTAGCTCTAGGCCCACTCTACGTTCGCAACCCATTCTAGCGCAAGAGAAAAGTGGAAATTCACAGCCGGATCGGTGGAAATCTCCGAAGTTCTACTCTGGGAAAACCAATGCGGAGTGGGTCAAGACTTCCGGGGGAGAGATCTTAGAGAAATGTAAGAACGAGACAGCTAAGAGGAAGCGCTGGAAGATCCGTTCTTCGCCTGGACTATAAATCCAAGCCCCAAAAATCCATTGAGGCATCTTGAAGTTGCAGCCCGAGTTCCCAACCAGTTCGTCCCTCGTGGCCTCGCCAAATCAGGACCGCTTCACAGGCATTCTTATTAACCAGGTTGATCAAAACGAGGCGCTGCCCCACTGAAAAAGCTTGAGGGATAATGGCGAGGCACCCCGTCGTGCTAGCGTCCGCGGTGTAACCCTCTGCGCGCATCGCGCGTCCTGACTCCGCCCATTCCACAGCCACTGGCACTCGTGAATTTACACGCACTCCAGCCCGGATATTCTGGGTTCGCGCTTCAAAGCTGGATATGTTCCCAATGCCCACGGTTGTCTCCTGGACTTGCCAATCGCAAGCCGAACTAGCCATTCCAGATTGCTTCGAGAGAATATCCTTGGATCAGACCTCTTGAACCTATAGACCTGTCACGAAACACACAAAATCGGCACTTTTCGCAGGCTACGAGTGCCCGCCGCTTCGGTCAATGGGACTTAAGGTCTATGACGCCGCCGAAGTTACCCATCCCGCTCGACCAGGATTCTGCTCTCTTCGTCGGCTCTGTTTTCACACCATCTGGGGCCAAGTCCGTTTGCGCCTTTCTATTAGCCCGCTTAAACTCTTTCCACTTCTCTTCCGCCAATGACTCGCTACAAAACATTCCGCGCCGAACTTGCTCCTACGCTGCGACTGGCCCTGCCGCTCGTCCTCGCCGAAGTTGGCTGGATGAGCATGGCCATCGTAGACACTATGATGGTGGGGCGTCTTCCGAACAGCGCGGTAGCCATCGCTGCCGTGAGTCTTGGCGGAATTCTAGTCAACGTCCTCGCCATGTTTGGAGCTGGACTGTTGATTGGGCTGGACACTCTAGTCTCTCAAGCCTTTGGCGCCGGTCAGCGCGAGGACTGCCATCGCTCGCTACTGCATGGCATTTATCTCAGTTTGGCGCTTGCGCCGTTATTGATGACCCCCGTTTGGTTTTTCGATCCTTTGCTTCGCAGCATGCACATCGCTCCCGACGTGATCGCGCTCGCAGTTCCCTATTCAAAAGCACTGGCCTGGGGGACAATGCCGCTCCTCCTCTATTTTGCTGTCCGTCGCTGCATGCAGGCTATGAATCTGGTGCGGCCCATCGCCTTCGCTCTGATCACCGCGAACCTCATCAACGCGGGCGGAAATATTCTCCTTATCTACGGCAAGCTTGGGTTTCCCGCCATGGGCACGGTCGGTTCCGGCTGGTCCACTGCCTGGGCGCGCATTTATCTTTCCGGGCTCCTCGTTGGGTATCTCCTCTGGTACGACCGGCGTCATCGCACGCGGCTGCTTCACACGCCCATCCAGCCCGACCTGCAGCGCATCCGGCGCCTGATCGCGCTGGGGTTTCCCGCGGCTATGCAGATTACCTTGGAGGTTGGAGTTTTCGCGTTCGTGACAGCGCTCATCGGCCGGCTCGGAGCCGTTGCGCTTGCCAGCCATCAGATCGCTCTGAACACCGTCTCTTTCACCTACATGGTTCCACTAGGTATCTCTTCTGCTGCTGCGGTGCGCGTCGGCCAAGCCATCGGCCGTAAAGACCCGCAAGGCGCTAGCGATGCCGGAGGAACAGCCATCTTTCTCGGCGCCGCGTTCATGACCGTCGCGAGCATCATTTTGCTTGTCTTTCCTCGCTGGCTTGCGCGCGCCTACACGCCGGACAAAGCCATCATACGAAGCACCATATTTCTGCTCGCGGCCGGCGCAGCTTTTCAGCTCTTTGATGGCATTCAAACGGTTGCCACTGGCGCCCTGCGCGGCCTGGGAGACACGCGCACACCAATGCTCTGTCATTTCACGGCTTATTGGGTCATCGGTTTGCCGCTCGGCGCATGGCTCTGTTTCCGCCGCGGCTGGGGAGCTTTCGGTCTTTGGGCCGGGCTGAGTCTTGCGCTCATTCTAATCGGAATTGTCCTCCTCGTCGTTTGGCGCAAGCGGGTACGCGATTTAATATTTTCCATCCCGTGAATCTCTTATCCGGTCAATAGTCCGGATGGACAGTTTTGCCGTTTCCGTACTCCCCTTATCTGGTACATCAATCGGCAAGAGAGAAATACTTCCCTGCCATTCCGCGACTCTACACTGAGAGTAATTCAATTCCTCAGACAGTCCCGGTGATCCTTGCGCATCTCGCCGGCGAAAGGGTGCAAGTCATGCGTCCAAGCTCGTGGTGGAAATGGTCGCTCTATCCCGTCCTGCTAATTCTCGCGCTCCTGTGTGGCGCGGTTTCCGCGCATGCGCAATCGCCCTCTGACGATTCGGACGACGTCGACGAAGATGCGAAACCGATTCCTGCTGCTAGCCTAAGTGTAGTTTTTGCCGAAGACGGCACCGCTCAGGTGAGTTTCTTCGCAAACGGGCAAGCGAGCAGCGAACCCGAGATCAAATCCATGCTCGAATCTTCGCTTGGCTGTACCCTTCAAACCAAAGATCCCTTCCTTCACTCCATCGCCCAGGTCTACACCGGTTCTTGCCAATCGTCTTTCCACCGCGCTTCGACAATTCGGGACTTAAAGATTTCCACCGCCCCTCTGCGCCAATTCGCGCTGGAGCACGGGATAGAGAGGCTCAGTCTCAGCTTGCGCTTGCCCGATCTGGAAATTACAGAAACGCAACCTGTTAGCAGCACGCAATCACTCCTCGTTGGAAGAATGCCCGCGAGCTCGCAACACTTCTCTGAATTGACACACCAGTACTTCTGGCAAATCGGTTCCGCCATCCCCGAAGAAGTGACCGTCCGTTTCGGGTTCTCCGCCAGCTCTGTTAGGCGCGCGGAATACGTTCTGCTGGGCGTTCTTTTGTTCCCCGCGCTTCTAGTTTTTTGGATGGGCCGGAAGGCACTCAGCAGCGAAGCACAGGACAAAGCAGTCGTGTGGTTCGCCTACATGCGCTATCTGAATTGGACGCTTAACTTATCGCTGCTTGGCTGGTGGATCGCCGCCGATTCGCTACATATCTTGAAGCTTTTGCAATTCTTCTCCGCAGGCACTCGTTTCTCTCCTCTGTGGGCCTACACAGTGACACCGACGATCGTCAGGTGGTTTCCGCCAGCGATTATATGGATCGTTTGCCTAGTGTTATCGCACCCCGTGCAAGAAAAGCTGCGCGGGCTCACGTGGACGCGTCGCGAACTAGCTATGCAGGGCATCCATACTTTCTGCGCTTCCTTATTGCCGCTGGCCTTGTTCCTCACGGGTCTTACCACCCTGCTGAAGGGATCGGCCCGCGTTGGCATGGTCTGGATGGTGGCCGCCTACGCGGTCTTCATCATCGCCAGTCGCGCCCGCCAGACGTTTCTCGGCATGCAACCCCATGCCCTCACCACCGGTGACTTGCGCGATCGCGCTTTCGCCATGGCGCGGAAGTTAGGCGTCAAACTTCAACAGGTCTACATCATCCCTTCCGGGAAAGGGCAAATGGCTAACGCCTTTGCCCGTAAAGGAAATGTGATCTCCTTCACGGACTTTCTCTTGCAACGGATGACCCGCCGCGAAGTGAACTATGTTCTCGGACACGAGCTATCGCACCTGAAACTCGGCCACCCCGGCAAGCTGGGAATGGTCGCTCTGCTCAGCTATTTCATGGCGATCACTGGATTCGGGTTCCTTAATGCTTTCTTGCATCTCTCTGTCGCTCCGCGGTATGCGTTGATCGTCGCCACTGTGACGCTCGTTCCCTATTTCTGGTCGCGCCGCTTCGAATACGCCGCAGACGCAGGCGCCGTCGAAGTCACCGGCGACCCGGAAGCTGCCATCTCCGCGCTCTTCAAGCTCTCCCAGCTAAACATGCTACCGATTCACTGGAGCAACTGGAGCGAAAAATGGCTCACCCACCCCTCTTCGCTGCGCCGTGCGCAAGCCATCGCTCGCAAAGCCGGGATTCCAATGGAGCGTATTTCGGACGTTGCCCAAACGGCGGCGGCGGCGGACGATCACTATGTGCTTCCGGACACGGTCGCGCCCGGCGTCAAAGTCCACTCTACGCACACCAAGCAAGGCGGCAGTTTGCGCGTTGCTTTTACGATGCTTGCCCTGCTCATTTTCACGCCGGCGGCATTCGCTCTCCTCGCGAATCGCTTCCTCCTTCACTCGCCATTTCGAGGCGTTTTATTTCTCGCTGGGTTTGCGGTCTCTATCGCGGTGTACTATGCGTGCGCAAATTTCTTGCCACCGATGAGATTGCCGAAACTGGTTGCTTCGCTGAAGACCAAGCTTGCTAAAGAAGGAATCCAGGCCGACGCCTGGGACGGTATTTTCGTGGGCTTCTCGCCTGCCGCCGCACCCCGCAGCTACGAGCATAATACCAACTGGGATCTGGGTTGCCTCTTTGTCCGCTCCGATCGCCTCTGCTATTGGGGCGAGGAAACGAAATTTTCCCTACGTCCCGACCAGATTATCGCTATCAAGGTGGCGCTAGGAATGCCCGGCCTACTTCCTCCCTGCCGGATTTATATGGCATGGAAGGACGATGAGCTCGGCACCAGCGGTGTCTTCAACATCGGTTGCATCAATGGCACTTCTACGCTTCGACTTCGAGTGCTGTCCTCAAAGCTAGCCGAACGCCTCAACGTATGGTGGAAATCGACGCCTGCCGTGCGCCCTCTCCCCGGGCCGCTTGCGGCTTTGCGTGCTCCTCAGCTCGGCGCAGTCACTGGAGCAGTTCCGAGATGGCGCGCCAGCAAAGTCTTCAACGAGCTTTTCGTGACGACTTCCTTTGCGATTATCGGAGCCACCCTCTGCGGTCTGCCATTTCATTTACTGGGCTTTTTCTTTTCGGGGATGATCCCGGCGGTTGCCAAAGTCGCTCCCCTTCACGGCCCAGGCTCGGGGTGGTATGTCGTGAGTGTGGTTCTGATCGTGCGCTTCCTCGCCATAATCCCGACCCTCCGCTACAAGGATCAGGCCGTAGTCACGCTCGCGCCTTCGCACCCACAAACCCAGCAGATCAGCGCGGCGCTCAGCGGGCCATCACAACCGCGCAACGTCGAAAACGTCAAGGTGTTTACGCACTAACGCTCAAATCTATAGCAAAAAACGTCCCCAATTGTCCGGAGAGCGGCACAAACTACGGTGGGATGAAAATTCGTTCTGCCGAGCTACATCTTATATCGGCCGAGGTCGTCGTCGGATAGACCTTCGAGCCAGTTGCGCAGTTGTTCGTTGGTACTGCGTTCCGTAATCGCGCTGGAGACTTTGGAGTTCTTCAGGACTTCTTCATCCACAAATATCGGGCAATCCACACGGAGCGCCAGCGCCAGAGCATCACTCGGCCGAGAATCGATGGTCATCATTTGCCCATCACGCTCAACCCAAATCAGGGCGTAGAACGTATCGTCCTTCAGATCGTTCACTACAATCTTGTGAACCAGCACATCGAGCCCGAGCAGAACATTTTTCAGAAGATCGTGAGTCATCGGCCGCGGCGTTTGCACCTTTTCGATTTCCAGCGCAATCGCGTTGGCTTCATACACGCCGACCCAAATCGGCAATATTGCCTGGCCTTGCACATCCTTGAGCACAACGATGGGCATGTTTGTCACGGGATCCATCATCAGGCCGCGGATTTTCATCTCCACTTCCATGTGACCTCCCGAGTAGCACAGACTTCAGTCCGTGCCTTCAAAATATCAGCACGCCTCAAACCAGGAGGCGGAAATCTCTGCCCTAACGGGTTTGCTCTCCAACCAAACCAGTTGGAGTCCCTCCCGTCACGCTAATCTGCACGTACTTTCCCAGAAGCGCCTGCTCTTGGGAAGCGAAATTTATAACTCGATGACAGGAAGTATGCCCTGACCACTGATTTTCGCGCCGCGATTTTCCGCCAACGAGCAATTCGAACGTCTCCCCAACAAGCGAAGCGTGCTTCACCGTCTGTATTTCTCTCTGTTTCTCTTGCAAGAGAGCCAGCCGCCGGCTTTTCTCCTCTTCAGGGATCGCGTCGGGCATCTTCAGCGATGGTGTATGCGGTCTCGGCGAATATTTGAACGCAAACACTCCGTCGTACCGCACCACGTCCAGCAGGCTGAGCGTTTCCCCAAGATCCTCTTCCACCTCGCCAGGAAAACCCACGATAATGTCCGTCGTAATGCTGATAGACCGCTTCGCGCGGCGAATCATCGCGATCTTCTCCAAGTACTCTTCGCGACTGTACGTCCTCTGCATCGCCTGCAATACTCGCGTCGAACCCGATTGCACGGGCAGATGCACGTGATTGCACAACTTCGACTGCGCATCAATGGCATCCACAATGTCCTGAGTGAAGTCGCGTGGGTGAGAAGTCGTAAAACGCACGCGTCGAATGCCCGGCGCGTCCGCTACCGCGAGTAGCAAATCCGAAAAACTCATATGACGCGCTGTCGGGTCGTTGTAGGAATTGACCGTCTGCCCCAGGAGCTGCACTTCGGAGTATCCAAGCTCCGCAAGCTGCCGCACTTCGCGCAAAATTGAATCGCTTGCGCGACTGCGCTCCGGCCCCCGCGTGTAAGGAACGACGCAATAAGAGCAAGCCTTGTCGCAACCCTCGATAATCGTCAAATACGCGCGCCACGGATTGTCGCGCCGCGTCACGGGCGTTTCAAACGTTTCATCGGTATCGTTATCAAGGCCGGTGACGCGCTGGTTCCCTGCCTCGACCTGTGCCAGCAGCTCAGGCAGTTTGCTGTAGCTCGCGGAGCCGCACACCAGACTCACCCACGGTGCGCGCTTAAAAATCTCTTCGCCTTCCTGCTGCGCCACGCAACCCAGCACGCCGATAATCCGGCCCGCATTCTGCTGCAGGCCAAATTCCCCAAGCCTCGAAAAAACCTTCTGCGCCGCCTTCTCCCGGATGCTGCAGGTGTTATAGAGGACCAGCGACGCCGATTCCGGCGACTCCACCTGCCGGTAACCCCGCGAAAGCAGCACGCCTGCCACTTTCTCTGAGTCGTGGTCGTTCATCTGGCAGCCAAACGTCTCCAGAAAAAACGTGCCGCGCGATGTGCCAAGGAGACCCGGCTGGAGTTCGGCGCTAACATTCTGCATGCCGACGCTAGTGCCCATGGGAAGTCTCGACCCGCTAGTCAGTCTCTCTAACCCGATGTCAAACGTTTTGCTCATCTCGCCTTTGTAGTGGCGCAGCATGCTGCGCGATCGCGCCCAATTCGCAGTCTAACACACACTCTTCACCGGCGAACTCGACGTCCGCCCCTAAGTCAAACCAATCCAACCCCGAAAATTCATCCTTCTCTGTATCCAAAGAGGCAGCACCATCTTTAGCTCACGCATCTCATTTGTTTGACCACCCTGTGGGCGTGTGCTACGTTCCTGAAGTAAGGAAAATTTATTTCTAACTGAGGGGTCGCACCATTCTTCTGTTCGCCACGGTCTTTGTCGCTGATCTCGGTAACATTCTTGGACAGACGGGCTGGGTCGCCCGCGGCATTTTGCTCCTGCTCGGAATATTTTCCATCGTCTCCTGGGCCATGATCTTTCAGAAGCTCGGCCTCTTTGGCCGCGTTCGCCGCCAAAGCGACCAATTCCTTCGGATCTTTCGCGCCACCAAAGGCGTGGCCAATCCTCAAGCGCTTGCTTCCGCCGGTTCGCCGTTCGCTTCGGTCTACGCCGCGGGCTATCGCGAGCTTTTGAGCCAAGTCGGCACTGGCAATCCGCAACCCACTGGAAAATTGAAAAGCCTCCAAGCCGTCACCGTCAGTATGCAACTCGCTTCCGCGGAAGAAGTCCGCCGCGTAGAAAAAGGAATGTCCTGGCTGGCCACTACCGGCTCCGTGACCCCATTCATTGGTCTCTTCGGCACGGTCTGGGGGATCATCGACGCCTTTTCCGGCCTCGGAAACGCCGGCGCCGCCAGCTTGCGCGCTGTCGCCCCAGGCATCGCTGAAGCCCTTATTACCACAGCCGCAGGCCTCTTCGTCGCGATCCCGGCGGTCATCTTTTACAACCACTTTTTGCAGAACATCCGGGATCTTGCGCAGCGCCTTGATACTTTTGCGCTTGAAGTTGGAGCCCAAATCGAAAAAACTTTTACGTAGACTTTTGTGGCCGCCAGCCCCCGGCCGCCTTACAAGACTATGCCGCAACTTTCCAAAAACACGCAGAGCACTCTCTCCGAGATCAACATGGTCCCGTTCATCGACGTTGTTCTCGTGCTGCTCATCATTTTCATGATCACCGCTCCGATCCTGCAATCCGGCATCGAAGTCGACGTCCCCAAAACGACCACCGTTAAAGAAATCAACGAGCAGCGCCTGGTCATCACCATCGACAAAAACCAGCGCGTGTATCTCGGCGACAGCCCTATCAACATTCACCAGCTTGGTGCTCAGGTAGCAGCCCAGCTTAAGAAGCCGCAAGACTCAGTGTTCCTTCGCGCCGACGAAACGATTCCCTTCGGCACTTTCGCCAAAGTGATCGACACTCTGCGCCAATCCGGCGTCAGTAATATTAGTATCGTTACGGAGCCACTGTCGGAACGCGCCCGCACGCGCTGAGCCCTTATGAGCGGAAAATGAACACCGCGATCGTCAATTCGGTTGACCGCTTCGGAGCCAATTCGGCCGAAGATCTCGATCTCCGAAAATTCCTCGTCTATTCCGTAATTCTTCACATATTTCTCGCGCTCTGGATCGCTGTCTCCATTTATCTACAGATGCGTGGCCCCGAATGGAGCGGTATTGGTGGCACCGAAGGAAGCGTCAACGTAAAGCTCGTCGGTCCGGCCGCGGGAATCCCCATGCCCTCGAAGCCCTCGGTCACCGAAAGCAATACGGTCGATCCGACAAAAGGCCTCTATAAAGAAGAACCCAAGCCGCCAGAGCCCAAAACTCCGGCGGAAAAAATTCCCGATTTCAAGAACGAAAAACCAAAACCAATCTCGCATCCCTCCAAGGTCGATCCGCCGAAAATTCCCCCTCCGCCCAATGCTGTGGATTACGGCAAAGGCGGTTCTCCCAATCTTCCTACTAGTTACGCTGCAACACCTGGTGGCGGTTCCGGTCCCGTTACCGTGCAAGGGCAAGGTGGCGGCAACTTTGCTTCACGTTATGCTTGGTACATCGAAGCAGTCCGCCGCAGTGTTGGTCAGAATTGGCTCCAAACCACGATTGATCCGGCGGTTCGCGCTGCACGCCAGGCCCATTGCGTAATGACTTTTCGAATCAATCGCGACGGGTCCATTCAGAATGTCCAGATGGAGCAATCCAGCGGCAATCTCTCGATGGACAATTCGGCAAAACGCGCGTTGGACGGCATTCACTTCGGACCGCTTCCCAATGATTTCCAGGGAACTAGCGTGGACGTCACATTCGACTTTGATTTGTCTTTAACACACTAAAGTAGTTCCTTCGTTCGTGCATTGTGCGGCAAGGAAAATCGGAGGTAAGGGTGCTAGTGAAGTTCAAACAAATCAGCTTGCTGGTCGTCCTGGCCGTTCTCGCGTATGTAGTCACTCCCGTACGAGCACAGCAGGGCCAGAATGCGTGGTTCCGCATTGGCACCGGCCTCGGCGTCGATAAGATTCGCCTGGCAGTAGCCGATTTCGGGCCCCGCGCCGACAACGCAAAAGTTCATTCCCAGCAATTCACCCAAATCGTCCGCGACGACCTCGCCTTCAGCGGAATCCTCGATCTCGTCAGCCCTAGCTTCTATCCCACCCAAGCTCCCACGCAACCCGGCGAACTGCAACGCACCGCCTGGACAGATCCCCAGGTCAACGCTCACTACGTCGCTTTCGGCAATCTCACGGAATCCACTTCCGAAGTTGCCATCCAGGCTTGGCTCTACGACGTCACCAGTCCTTCCGCCGAGTCCGTCGTCGGCAAAATCTATCGAGGCGCGCCTACAGATGAGCAAGTCCGCAAATTTGCCCACCAATTCGCTGACGAAATAATCTTCAAACTCTCCGGCGGCCTCCCTGGCATTGCATCCACGCAAATCGCCTTCATCAGCTCGCGCACCGGTTCCAAAGAGGTATGGCTAATGGATTACGATGGCGCCAACCAGCATCCACTCACGACTCTCCGCACCATCTCGCTCATGCCACGATGGTCCCCAGACGCCTCGCGCATCGCCTTCACCTGCTACCAGCCCTACAACGGCGTGGTGAACGCCCAAATCTGCATGTATTCTGCGGACGCCGGTAAAGTCATCTCCTTCCCTCGCTTCCGCGGCACCAACAGCGCCGCCGCGTGGTCCCCCGACGGAACGCAACTCATCTTTTCCTCATCTATGGCCGGCAATCCCGAGCTCTACGTCACTGACACTAGCGGCGGCAAGCCCAAGCGCCTAACGTTCTCTAACGGAGGCAGTACTTCCCCCGCCTGGAATCCCAAGACCGGCCAAAGTGTCGTCTTCGTCAGCGATCGCGGCGGTATCCCTAAGCTCTACATGATGAACTCCGATGGCACCAACGTGAACCTTCTCGATCTTCCAGACAAAGGCTATGTGATCGATCCCGCATGGTCGCCCAACGGCCAGCTCCTCGCTTTCAGCTGGCGCCGCCCCGATGGCAACTACGATATCTACGTCATGGAGCCAGCTTCACAGAAAATTCTCAATCTCACGCCGGACTCCGGCAGCCGCAACGAGCGCCCCAGCTGGGCTCCCGACGGCCGCCACATCGTCTTCGAATCCACTCGCACCGGACCGCGCCAGATCTGGACCATGCTGGCCGACGGCTCGCAGCCGCACGAGCTAACCACCGAAGGCCACAACGAGTCGCCCAACTGGTCGCCTAAGTAAAACAGGCTCCTGCATAAATTTATCGAAACCTTCCGTGCGCGGCGGGCATCAGACGCACAGGTTGGAATATTCTCCCTGAACTATTGTTTTTGCTGTTGCTTCTTAGGATTTTCTGTGGCATTTGTCTGTGTACCATCTGTAATATATCGTGATACGATGTATTTCTTAACCCAGCCCGCTAGTGATAGGATGATGGCTCTGGTGGGACAAACAAGGGATTCTTACGCTGAGGAGGATTCGAATGAATCGGGTTTCTAGCTCTTTGTATCGCGGGGCCATTCTTACTGCAGTTCTCGCTGTTGCTTTTGCCGCGGGTTGCGCCAAAAAGCCAGCCGCGGCGCCGCCACCACCGCCACCTCCACCGCCTCCGGCCGCGCGCCCGACGGTCTCGTTGCAGGCGAACCCAACGTCCATAAACACTGGAGATTCGACGACTCTGAGCTGGACTTCCACCGATGCTACCCAGCTCACGATCGCGCCGGGAGTAGGTGCCGTGACGGCTCAAGGTTCGACGAAAGTCACCCCGTCTGATTCCACCACCTACACGATCACTGCCAGCGGTCCAGGCGGTTCGGCTGATTCCAGCGTCCGCGTCACCGTGGCACAGCCACCACCGCCGCCACCGCCACCACCGGCCATCGACTATAACGCCCTCTTCCTCCAGGAAGTAAAGGACGCCTACTTCGACTTCAACAAAGCCGACATCCGTGCCGATGCCCGCGACGCCCTTGCAAAGACTGCGGATTTCCTCCGCAAGTATCCGCAAATCAAGGCCACCATCGAGGGTCATTGCGACGAACGCGGCTCTACCGAATACAACCTCGTCCTCGGCGATCGCCGCGCAGCGGCCGTCAAAGCCTATCTGGTCTCTCTCGGCATCTCCGCCGACCGACTGAATACCACCAGCTTGGGCAAAGAGAAACCGTTCTGCTCGGAGAGCACCGAAGAGTGCTGGCAGCGCAACCGCGTTGGCCACTTCGTCAAGGCCAACTAATCCGAGGGCAACCTCGTAACTGTTCGATGACCGACAGAGCCGCGTGGCCGAGCAACCTCTTGCTCGCGCGCGGCTCTGCCGTTAAAGTGAATAAAGAGCCGCCCGGTTCCAGCTATGCCGGCTGCTCAGCCGTTAAGAGTTGGAGCGCTCTTCCCTGGCCCGTACATTCGTCTGAGAAGCAGACGCATCTGAGGAGGTTTTTTTCATGAAAATCCGCACCATCGTTCTTTTTGCCGCCGCCATTTTTGCCGGTGCGCTCGGCGGCAGTCTGATCGGGCCTCGCCCGGCTGAAGCCGTCGCCCGCGAAATTATCGACCTGCAGCGCGATGTCACCACGCTTTTGCAAGGTCAAAAGGATATGTCCACTCAGATCACGACGGATCACACCGTCCTCAAAACGCTCGTCGAGCAGGCCAGCGAAAACGTCGGCAAACTCAACGCCACCATGGGCACCGTTCAAAAGTCTGTGCAGGACGTGCAGGCCAACTCCGGAGCTCGCCTGGACACTATGTCCACCCAGGTCCAGGGTCTTTCCGACAATCTCGAAGAGATTAAATCTCGTCTCGGCAAACTAAATCAGCAACTCGTCGATGTTCAAAGCGCCGTCCAAAGCATCGATTCCAAAATATCCGGCTCGTCGCCCGCCATATCCGCTCCTGGCACAAGCCCCAGGCCATCGAATGACGGAAACGCAGCTCCTCCTACCGCTAGCAACGCTGCTGCTCCTTCTGCGGACATGCTCTATTCCAACGGTCTGCGGGATATCACCAGCGGGAAGTACGATCTAGCTCGGCAGGAATTTCTCGACTACCTGAAGTATTACAGCGACACCGATCTCGCCTCGAACGCGCAGTTCTATCTTGGCGAAATTGCCTACCACCAGAAGCAGTATCAGGACGCCGTCGCCGAGTACGATAAGGTCCTGACCGTCTACCCAAAGAGTTTCAAGCTCGCTCCAGCCCGCCTGAGGAAAGGTATGGCGCTAATCGATCTAGGTCAGAAAACTGCTGGGGTCCGCGAACTGCGCGAAGTCGTACGCCGCTATCCAGGCACTGAAGAAGAACGCGCCGCCCGCGCCAAACTCAAAGAACTCGGCGTAGGCGTAACCGCAGCAGGCTAAGCCCGAACCGCCGTTCCGGCCCTCGTCTCAACCCTCCCAAGCGCCCAGCCCCGCGCCAAATCCAGCAACTCCTCTCCAGCCTTTGTCCGATTCCCCCTCTTCTCTGCGAACCCTCTGCGTACTCTGCGCCTCTGCGTTATCCGTTGCTCTTCTCTTTGTTTTGCCCTTCTCTTTTCTCGTCCCAATAGCTACGCCACTCCAACCACCAACCGATCAATCCTCTTGCTCACATCCCGCAAATACGCCTCATCCCCACCATCCAATTCCGCAATCACACTCCCCGAATAACCAACCTCCGAAAACGCCTGCCGCACAGCCGCCCAGTCCACATCTCCATCGCCCAGGTTCACCCAAGCGTATCCATCCTCTTTGCGCTTGAAGTCTTTCAAGTGCACCTTGTAAATACTCTTTCCCAAAGTCCGAATCCAATCCTGCGGATACCCGTAAAGCACCACATTCCCCACATCAAACCACGCCTTGATCCAAGAGCTCTCAAACTCACTGACGTACTTCGCCATCTCCAACGGACTCAAAAGAAATTTGTTCCAAACTTCCTCGAGCGCAATCACAACTTTCAACTCAGCAGCCAAAGGAATCAGTTTGCGAATCTCCGTCTGTGAGCGCGTCCAAGCGTCCCGGTAAGAAGTCTGCGCATTGACCACCGCCGGAACCAAAAGCACCGCGTCCGATCCCCACAATTTCGCATTGTGCAAGGATGTCCGCATCCCCTCCATACTCTTCGCCACCACCGCAGCGTCGCTCGAAGACAGCGGATATTTCCAATGGTCCATGTTCATCACAGAATCGATGCGAATACCCGCCGCCTCCGCCGCCTTCTTAATCTCCTCCGCCTCATGCATGTCTGGCGTCGTCGGCGCCTGCACCACATCAAATCCCACGTCCCGCGCCATCTTAAACCGCTCCGCATAACTCAACTTCGAAGGCAGCATGTCCATCACAAGCCCCTTCTTGACCGGCAGCGGTGCAGTTGGCTGGGGCACGGGCGCAGTGCCAACAGCATCTTCGAGTCCGCCGGCCGCAACCAAATCTCGAGCTAGCGCGCCTCCAAACCCGGCAACGCAACCCGCCACAACTCCCGCCCTAACAAACTCACGCCGCGCTATTCGCCCCATCTCGCTCCCTCTTCTCTGCGAATCCTCTGTTAACTCTGCGCCTCTGCGTTATCTTTGTGTCTCTTCTTCTCTTCTCCGCTGCAAAAAATAACATTGTCATTCCGAGCGAAGCGAGGAATCTGCTTTTGCCTTTGCCTGTCGACTGTCAGCTCAACTTATTCAAATCAATCTTCGACTCCCAAACCTCCTTCGCCTTCATCTGCTCATCCCAAGTAACTTCCCTTCCCGTGTAAGCCGCCGTCCGGGCCATCATGCACGACACCGCCGACTCCACTCCTGTCGCCGCCTGATTATGAAACTTCCCCGACGTAATACTCTCCACGAACAGCTTCTTCTTCTCCGCATCCGCAAACTCCAGATTCGAAGTGAACTTCCCCGTAGCCGAAAACCCCTGCGCATCTTTCTCCGGAGTCTGGGGCGTCTGCCACGGCTCATCACCCCAAATCCCCAAGGGCCCCGAGTACGGCGACTGCGAAGTTCCCTTCGTTCCAAAGAATCTCTCCGTAACGTCCCACCACCCCTTCGCAAATTGCGTCGAGCTGAACGTTACATCGATTTCCCCCGGATACGTAAACACCACGTTGTAATTCCCGTAGACATCTCCATCTGCGGGCCGCCCCAACCGCCCGCCAGCCCCCGAACATTTCACCGGATGCCCCTGCAAGATCCAGTTGCAAATATCAATCACGTGAATGTTCTGCTCCACGATGATGTCGCCGGACAAAACCCGGTCATACACCCAGTTCCGCAATCGCCGTTCCGTGGGCGATGCGTTTGGCCACGCCGGCCGGTCCAAATATCCCGAAAGGTAGTGCGCCTCGCCACAAACAATCTTCCCCAGCGCCCCGCCATGAATCCTCTTCACCAACTCCACAAACGGGGGACAATCGCGAATCTGGAATCCCACATCCAGGCTCAACTTGCCTTCCGTCCGCTTCCCAATCTCAATCACCTTCTTCGCCCCCGGCACATCCACCGCCACCGGCTTCTCGCAGTAAACGTGCTTCCCCGCCCCCACCACCGCCTCCAAATGGGAAGGGTGGTAGTAAGGCGGCGTAGCAATCACAATCGCGTCCACTTCCTTTGAAGCAGCGATCTTCTCGTAAGCCATTGGCCCCACAAAAAGCTGCGAAGCATCAATCGCGGCAAATCCCTTCGCCGTCTGCATCTTGTCAAACGCCGCCCGCGCCGCATCCAGCTGGTCCTGGAACATATCGCCCAGCGCCACCACGCGCGCCCCGCCCGTCTCGAAAAGGTTAGTAGCGTCCTCCGTCCCCCGCCCGCCGCAACCCAGTAATCCCACACGCACAGCCGAATTCGCTGCCGACCCCCAAACCCGCGCCGCCGGTATAAACATCACCCCTCCCACCGCCGCCGCCGTCCCAATAAACTCCCTCCGCCCAACTGTTTCTTTCATCTCTCCCCCATTTGGAACCGCCTCGCGGCACGGCCCTCTAACATTCAGTCGGATTAACTCTCAAAGCTTTTCGAACGATCGGTTGACGCCATGCTGTACTACATTCTCTGGGTTCCCGCAACTTAGCCGTGGAAAGATTACCCAATGTTCAGAAAACCCTCTCAACGAACTCCCCAATGAGACGATTCATCGGAGAGCATTTTCGGAAATACTTGAGCAAATGGTTCCGCTGGCCCTTGGGGTGAGCGCGCGAACCGACTGCCGCCGCCCAAGCAGGCCAATCGGAGTGTCCCGACCGTAGCTTTTCGTCGCGCAGGTCGGGCAGCCCAAAGCGCTTCTCCGGGATCTCGAGTATCTTTGCTTTGCTGATATCAGTCGCGTTCGGATGGTCATAAAGAGCCATCAATAGAGAACCGACCTTCGAAGTCTTCAGGAGATAGCCCTCCGCCATCATCCCAAACCAAAAGAGCTGGTATTCCGTGACTTGTACTCCGCTTTTTACGAGATCTAGAAGGACGGTCACGACTTCGCCCTTATCGTGAAGTTTTTCGCAGAAATAGTACATTCTTTTTGCCAGCCCTGGAAAACTTCGAATCAGAGCTGGAAGGTACTCCAAGACATCCGACGAATGATCCTCCATGAGTCTAAGAACCAACTCGGCATCTTCCTCTGAAATATCGCCTCCTTTGAGCAGAGACAAGAGATATTCATGCTCCTCAATAGTCAGCTCAAATTCCTCCTCGTCCTCCGAGCCATCCGGGTCGGCATACCCATGACCTTGGATAAGTTCCTCGCTTCGCCGCTGTAGCAATCGAATTTTCATCTCATCGAGATTGAGAGGCAAGTCCAGCTGCAACTCAGGTTTTTCGATGATTCCGGATTTGTGATCGTTGACGGAAAGCCCTCGGTCGCTTAAGAGAGATTGTGCCACCAAGAAATCCGATATCAATATTGCCGCGTCATCGTCGAACATCCAGAAATCGTCCATCAATCGAACCGACTCAGCGCAGCGAATTCTGCTTGAATTCTCGAGGAAGTTCAAGAACGCAGAACCGATCATCTTCGAGGGGTAAATACCCTGGGGGAGGCAGTCAATGCTCCGGCCACTTGCCGCTTCGCGAAGAAATCTGCCTAGTATTTCAGCATCTGTGCGGTGGCCACCCGCCTCTTCCCACCATGTCGTTAGATCGTGATGATAGATTCGATTGAAGTAAGAGGCTACGTCCAGATACGCAAGATGTCGGTATTTTCCCTTACATCGAGCGAGCGCACTCTTATAATCCCGGTAAGAATGCATCCCAGCGATTGGAACGCCACCCGAAATGCGATACCCGAAGACATTTCTATTTTGCAGAAGCGACGGCGAAAACAAAGACCGATTGCGATAAACAAAGTCATACATGAAAAATTCCGCGGCAGGGTCCAGCTTTACCGTCGGCCTAAGGAACCATCCTCGCTTGGTCGCGTAAACACGATGTTGACTCATAAAACCTTTGCCTGGTGCGAGGCACTCCGACTGTATGAATTCGAGCGTCTCGGCGGAAAACTTCTCGACCATCAAACGATTTAGCTTTAGTGGGAACAACGTGCTGTCGTAGTCAGCAAGAAAGAATTCTGCCGACGTGGTGATTGATCGAGGCACAGCGTAACGATATGACTGATTATTTCAATATACAAGCGTCGGGCGGGTAGCCGATCTGCCCTTTCCCTCAGAAATTCACAACGTAGTACCGCCAGCATAGTACGAAAGTTCCATTGGTGGTTCTGCCCCAAAGGAACAAAACATTCCAGCGTTGGGGGCACCATGAGCATCACCACCGAAATTCTGAGCTTGCGGCGTGACCGGTCAAGCAGCGTAACGGCTTTACTTAATGCCATGGAATGGGAGTGCGCTGCGGAAACCGATATGCGCACCCGCGCAAGAGGATACGACGTACTGCGAATGGCCGACCTTGTCCTGCTGAACGTCGCCGCCCATGCAGCCGACGCTTTGGGCCAGCCGCCCGCCAACCCCAAAGCACGCCGCGCCACGTTGCCACCCCGAAGGAAACGCCGCCGCCCAGACCCAGGCCAACTCCACCAGCGCCAATTATTCGCGTAGTCCCGGCTAACGCAAGACTTGGCGGGTGCCCCAGGTTCGTTTTCGGAACCTGGGTCTTGCAGTTGACTCTAGCTGTGACAACCACCCCTGCTGTACTGATCTACGCTCGCTTCTCTGTGACCTCTGTGTCTTCGTGCGCCTCTGTGTAAAATCTTTTCCTTCGCGTTTTCCCCGAGATTCTTTCGTGTTTTACAACCGCAGCTTGCCCTACCGGCGTATAATCCTCAAAGGCCAAAGCTTATGTCCCAAAGCGAAATCATCTTCTCCGTTCAAGAATCCCCCGAGGGCGGCTATGAGGCCCGCGCTCTGGGCTTCTCCATCTTCACGCAAGCCGACTCCCTCGAAGAACTAAAAACCATGATTCGCGACGCCGTCTCCTGTCATTTCGACGCCGCCGACAAACCCAGCGTCATCCGCCTTCACACGGTTAAAGACGAGGTCATTCCAGCTTGAAGCTTCCCCGCGATGTCAGCGGTGATGATCTTGTTCGATCCCTGCGTCGCTTCGGTTACGAAACTACCCGTCAGACCGGCAGCCACATCCGCGTCAGTTCCCGAATGAAAGGCACACAGCACCACGTCACTATCCCAAATCACAAACAGCTCAGGGTCGGCACACTCGCTGAGATTCTCGGCGACGTCGCCAACTATCTCGACCTGACGCGAGAAGAATTGACCCGCCAGCTGTTCGGCTGACTCTTCGCGCACCGATTTTTGCGCTCTTCTCTGTGACCTCTGTGTCTCTGTGCCCCTCTGCGTAAAATCTTTTTCTTCGCCGTTTCCCGTCACCCAATCAACTTCTCCAAATACTCCTTCGCCTCCCGCACATCTTCCATCTGCTGCGGCCCCGAAGTCTCCCGCTCAATCGTCACCGCACCCGGGTACTTGATCTCCTTCAACCGCGCAATAATCCGCGCAAAGTCCACCTTCCCTTTTCCGATCGCCACTTCCTCACCCAACTCTTTCGGATTCGTCGGCCAGAGCCCGTCCTTCGCATGAATCCCCTGCACATACGGCGCAAGAATCTCGATCGCATCCACGGGATTCGCCTTCCCATACAAAATCAAATTCGCCAAATCAAAATTAACTCCCTGATTGTCGAGCCCCACATCCTTCATCGCTCGCACCAAAGTAATCGGCGTCTCTTGCCCCGTCTCATACCGAAAATTCTGCCCGTTCTTCTTGCAGTGCTCCGCCACCTCGCGCATCGCGGCTACCGTCTCTTTGTACAACACGTCGTTCGGATTCTCCGGAATAAATCCGCAATGCGTTTGAACCGCCGCCACGCCACACTCCTTCGCAAAATCCGACGCCTTCTTGATATGCGCAATTCGCGCCGCTCGCGTATCACGCGGCACCAGCCCAATCGTCAGCGGCCCCTCATAAAAATCCCAAACCTCTTTACCCGGCCCGCCAACCACAATCGACGTCGCCTCAATCCCATACTTCCCAAGCGCCTTCTCCAAACTCCCCACAAGTCCCGGCAAAAACTCAGTCACATACACCTGACACGTCGGCAAACCAAGCTCATGCACTTTGGCCATCGCCGCATCCGGATCATTCCCGATCCCAATAATCAAGCCCAGCCGCAGAGGCTTCTTCCCCTCATTCCCAAACGCTTTCCATGCGACTGTCTGTCCCTCAACCGAGCCCGCCGAACTCCCCAAGCCCACTGTAGGGGAGGGGCTTGCCCCTCCCGCCCCGCGCGCACCGAAAACAATCACGGCCGTAGCCGCCGTCCCCCGCAAAAATCCCCGCCGATCCTGTGTCCGCATCTCTTCGCTTTCCCCTTTTTCTCTGTGAACTCTGCGTCTCTGGGCCCTCTGCATAAAATCGTTTCCCGATTTTTATTTTTTCCTTACATCTTCGCTTGCTTAAAAAGCTCGCACGTGCTCGCCAAAACAGATTTCACCGATGCGTTTTTTCGTTGAGTAAGACGATGAGTCGGTTGTCACGGCCCATGTATATCCCACACGAGCCCGTAAGCCGTCAATGAAAACAATCTAGAGTTTGCGTTAGAGCTGGAATTGAGTCCGAGGAGGATTATTTGACCGGCGTAACATTATGGCGCGTCAGCTTCAAATTACGCGGCCCAGCGGGTTAAGCATTATTTGCTTTTATTATCGACAAGGCGAAGGCGATTAAGGGAGTACGAGGCCGTTTTCCAGAGTGTAAATTTCTCCGTCGCCCCGTGTAAGAACAATGTCTTGAGGTCCCGAAGTCGCTGTTGGGACGGTTAATGTCAAGCGTATTTTGATCGGTGAAACTGACGGAAGCCGCAACGCCGCCGACAGTAGCAGTAACGGTGGAATCAAAGCCGCTTCCGCGCACCGTAACCTGAGTTCCCGGCGCAGCGTTTTGCGAGCTGAGGTGCCCAATCGAAAGCGGCGCTGCGCCAAGGTCAACGACAGTGAGTCCTTGATTCGTTATGCAGATAGATATACCGGCCCCCCGAATCAATCGCTAGGGAAGAGGCGGTACTCTGAACCGTTTCCGTCAGCGAGAAGCGCATCCGCAAGATCGGCGTGTGCAACGTCGATGATCTCGAAAAAGTTAGGATAGGGGAGATAGTACAAACTGCCAGAGGCATTCAGTCTGGGGCGCAACAAAAGTTCAGGTGGGTTGGAGTTAGTGGGTGAGCCATATAAAGCGACCGGCTCCGCGATGGAACCTAGGATATTTCCATTGATGTCGCCGAGGATCTGGTTGGAAGCAATCACATTGGCGTCGCCCGATATGCCAACGCCGAATCCTAACTGAGCAAATGGGAAGGACGCTTGAATGAAGGATGCATTCTGCACGGAATAGATGCAGGGTCCATTGTCGATGACGACAAAATTTCCATCGGCACTGGAGTCCAAACCGGGACCTGTGCATTGAGATACGGCGACGGCGTGCGTCTGCAGGTTCGCGATGTAGGTAAGACCACTACAGCCGGGCGGCAGACCGCCCATGTCAACAAACGCTTGGTTGGCAGACGTCGCGGCAACATAAAGCGGGCCGCTGGGACAAACAGTTATCGGAGTGCTCAGGGGAAGAGGGATGGCGAAGGTGCTCAACGTGTCCGGATTTTTTACCCCGATCGAACTATCCAGCCAATCGGCGGCGATCAACTGACTGCCATCGGGAGTAAGCGCGAGACCAGCGAACCCATCTGGTCAAACAGCGGCTGGCTGGAAGGGGGGTGACGAACTGATTGGAAGCCGTGAGAATACGTCGATGTGATCACCTGCGAAAGATAGAGCTGATTTCGTTTGGCATCGAAAAGGACAGCCGTGAATGTATCTGTGGAAGAGTAGTCGTAACGCTCTTGGCATAGAAAATAGATTTGGGCAGCAGTGCCGGTTCCAATGGGAGTGGTGACAGTGAGATGGGCAAAGACGGGAGTGCCGAGACGGAAAAGTGTAGTTCAAGATCGCGGAAGGAAAGGGCCTGCGCTGAATGGTGGGTACAGACCGGCGGTCGCAAGTAATGGTAGCGGTGTTAGACCCGACGGTTATCGTCCTCCTGCTAGCATCCACGGGAAGTCCGTATCAGATTACTGCCGGCAGGAGCTCCGCCGCTAGGTGAGGAGCCTGACATCGAGCGGTATTCCAGGAAACGTTGAATACGAGAAAAGCTGAGGCATAGAAACCTTGTTGCGCTAATCCGGATAGATGAACTTGACGTTTACGGGCCCTGGGAGACGTTAGCTGGCAGGAGACGTGAAAGTGATCTTCTCGGAGCAGTGCTCCTGCCAGATAGATACTCGCAGTAACCACGCGTTTGGCCGAACCATAGATCGGAACGTTAGCAGGCGGAAACGTCGTAGAGAGCTTGAAACGGTGCCGCCGGCGAGGGGACCGGCATACGATTGCGTATACGGTCCAATCGACGTTGAACGGCAGGCTGGTTGGTCTGCGTAATTCTGGTAAAAAGTAAGATCGTCAAAGGCTACGCCATAAGTTCTGTGTGCTGAGAACCATTGCCGATGGATCTACTGCGAAAGGTGTCGGCGTAGAGGGATGCACCTGCTGCAACTGTCGAATTTGGAGCCACTGCCCAGAAGGATAGGATCGAGTACTTGGAGGCATCGATGGTCAGAACTAGCGAGTAAGTTCGTACTGCGCGATTTGAAATAGTTTTGTTGTCTGGCGCTAAACAACAGTAAGCGCCGCCCAGATAGGGCCAGATATGCCTGACAGAGCACCTGGGATTGTCCCTAAACGAGTTGAGATTGCTGATCGTATAGAGCTCAATAGCCACCCCTGCTGTCGAGTTGCCTGTATCAAGCACGAGCTAATGAAAGTCCTGGTTCACAGCTATTACAGGGCTATATGATCGTACCTGAGTTGATAGTGCTCAGTGCTTGTGTGGCTGTGCTATACACCTCCATCCCGTGGGCATAAGTGCTGTAGGCAGCGTAAACATGCGTGCCGTCGCCGCTGCGAACCGGGATACCCCAAGCTGATGGCGTTCCGTCTGACAGTACTTTCAGTTGATTTGCGACAGGGCTCCAAATGCCAGAACTGGCGATCTCCTTCAGCTTCTGCGTCGGCGAAAAACACGAAAACAGTTCCGTCGGAGAGCGCGAACAGCCTGTGATATGAAATTAGACGTCCAGCGCAGAGTTACAGGCAAGCCGGAACCGGCGATCAAATGATTAGGCAATGAATATTGGCGCGTTTCGGAGTGAAGAGGTGTTGATTCCGTAGATGTCTCGCGACGCGGTTTGCACCCATACGGTTGAATTATGCTGGGTGATGTGTAACCCACGAGGTGAACGTATCGGAATACTTTTGATGATTTTGTGAGTCGCATTAGAGATGACGTCGACGCGATTCCAGTGAAGGATTGCTCGAGAAGATCAGATTGTGCATGCGAATCATAGGCCGCTGCGTAGGGCATGCCGGCGGTAGACACGAAGTCCGCTGCGGTTTCCTGGCAGCGAACCAGGAGGCTGCGTGATATCCGCAAAGAAGTTGGCAGTTGCGTTCGCTGCTTGAGCCGAAGGCGTTCCAATGAGCGTTACCGTTGCGTTCTGCGTCACGGGAGCGGTGCTTGCCGCACTTAGTGTAACGGTCACATTTTGCCCCACCGAAAACACGCTGAGGCGAGAAAGTCGCAGTAGTTCCAGAAGGCAACCCGCTCACCGAGGGGGTAACGTCGTAATCCACGCTCCACCCTGGCTTGCGCTTGTCTGAAACTGAATGCTGCCGGACCCGCCGATGGGTACTCCTACTTCGGTCCTTGGTGAGTGAGAGAGAAACTAGGCGGAGTCCCAGTGCTCACGGTGAAATTAAACGTTCCTTGTGCATTCGTGCCTCCTACCGCGGCGTTCAGTGGGATGGCGTAAGTAGCGGCGGCTGTCGTGCTGGCAGCCTGAAGGTGCAAGCTAGTGCCACTCGGCGGCAGGGAAACGCTTGTATTTGTCCAGGTTATGCCTGCGGGCAAGGCTCCCAGAGTTAGTGTTCCATTGCCGCTGATATTTACTTCGGATGCTTGCACCGTAAACGAAAAGCTGCTCGGGGCATAGATGCGTGGGGGTCGACGGAGTGGCGCACACCGCCAGCGCCGCCGGACTTGTCGCAGGATACGCAAACGTATTGGAGACGATCGGCCCCTGGTCCGGATTCGTCACCGTGAAAAAGAGAGCGCCGGGCGCGCTAACAAAACACAAGCGGCAAATCGTTGATAAGTGCAGTTGGTAGGATTCGGTCCGTAAGGAAGACGTTGGTTGGGAGCGTAACTCCATTTGCCTGGATCGTCGAATCATTGGCAAAATTTTGGCCCGCGATTGTGACCTGCAACTGAGCACAACCTCCCATAAATAATGGCGGGTCCGAAGGTTGAGCTTGCGATGCTGACGCTCTGGATTACAGGAACGGGCTGAGAAGTGACCACCAGCGGTGCTGCAGGACTAGTGGGATGCGGCCGGTGCCGGATTGCTTACCATCAAGGAACCTGTGCCTTGGTTTTGCAGATCTACTGCGCTCAGAGCAACCTGCAAAGAGGTAGCGTTCACGAAAGTTGTTGGGCCGAGGGGACTGTGTTCCACATCACTATAGAGTTCGACTCAAACCCGGTTCCAGGTAACCGTGATTGTTGCAGGACTGCCGGGCGGCACGTACCGAGGCGAAATCGCAGTGATGACGGCTACAGGGCTATTCACGTCAAATGTCGTACTCGCGGATATTCCTCCTCCCGGCGAGGGGTTCTGCACAGTGATCAGACTCGCAGAACTGCCGGTCAGGTCCGCCGCTGGAAGTGTGACGCTCAGACTTGTTGCTGAATTATAGGTCGTCGACAGCGCCGCGCCATTCCATTGAGCCGTCGAACTGGAAATGAATCCTGTGCCGGTGATCGTGATGGGAGTGACAGCTGAACCAGGCAAGGACGAACGACGGCGTGACCGTCGTGATAGCCGGAATGGGATTTGCAGGCGGAGGTGGGGGCGGCGGATTGATAGTACCCGGTCGATCCTGCCGCCGCAGCCGCGCCATAAACCACGTAAAAGACAGAACTGCAGTAGGGAGGACGCGGCGACGCACGGTTCATAGACTGTTTTCTTCTATGATACTAAAGGAATTTGACCCCAAGCGGCGAGAGACGGGAAGCATCATACCTGTTTGCGTTCACCGCACAAGTACTTTATTGCGCCCGTATAATCATGGAAGGTTATTGACTGCTGCCGAATGGACATTCAGGATTCAGCTTATTTTTGCGAACCGCCCGGAGACAATGACCCGGGTACGTCATGCTTTGTCATTTCTGTCCCAGTGATTACAGCGTTCCTGATCTGGCTAAATAGATCAGTCACGGTGTTTGGAGTATGAGGAAGTAATACCGTGTTGGTGCGATCGTTTGCGGCGATATCTTTTAGCGTGTCGAAGTACTGGGTCATGAGTACGAGCTGCATCACGTCCTGAGGCGTTGAGCCCGGCACAGTTTTTGCAAAGTCCTCTACGGAGTCCTTTAACCCGGAGATGATGGCCTTGCGTTGATTAGCAATGCCTTCGCCTTGCAGACGCTTGGATTCAGCCTCCGCTTCCGCCTGCTTTACCAGAAGCAATTTGTTAGTTTCCGCTCGCGATACCGTTGCTTCGCGTTCGCGCTGCGCTGCGTTGATATCGTTCATCGCGGCTTTCACTTTTTGGTCCGGCACGATATCGGAGATCAACACTTTTACAATCGAGTAGCCGTACTCCTTCATCGAGCCGTCCAAACTGTCGCGCAAATCGTTGGCGATCGCCGCCTGATTCAAAAACGTATCGTCCAATTTCATTTTTGGAACGTGTCCCAGCACTACGTTGTAGACCATGGACTCGATCTGCTTGACGGGATCAGTCAGTTTGTAAAAAGCTGCTTCCACGGAGTCCGGTATCACTTTGTATTGAATCGAGACGGGGATTTGTACGAACACGTTGTCCTGCGTTTTCGTCTCCACTTTCACGTCAAACTGCTGGACCTTCATGCTCATTCGCCGGACGACCGTCTCGATAAATGGAGTTTTCCAATTAAGTCCCGGGCCTGCGACGCGCGCGAACTTACCCAGACGCTGCACGATGGCTACCTGCGCTGTCTCGACAGTAAAGAACGAGCCAAACACCAAGCCCAAGACAAACAGTACAAATAACACTCCAAAAACCGTGAGCACGCCACCCATCGAGTCCATCCTTACCTCCTCAATCGTTCCAGCCAAAACCCAAACGGACGCTGCCCGCAGAGCGCGGCCTTAGGCATTCGATCATCGCGAGGCAGAAAGTCGTCCTTCGTCAAAACTCCGACACCGTTGGTTGGCGCCAATCTAACATGCTTGAAGACTTCCCTGTATGTTATTCCTTTCCAGATGAGCCTGCAGTTTTTGCGACGTCTTGAGTGGCGCGGTTTGCCAATCGCCGCGACCCGTCTACTCGGCTAAGGACGTCCTTGATGCGAGGATCAACGAACAGTCCATCTCCCTGCAAAAAGAAAACCCCCTCAACAAGACCCACGTAACCGCGTAACATACCAGCATCGTCTGCACTGCACTTGGAGTAGTTGTATATTCGTGATTCAACGGAGCTGCTGAGCGACCCTGCTGCAACGGAGGTAGGCCATCGAAACCGAGCATGACCAGCTGTCCCAGAACATTCGCAATCAGAACTCCTATCTCCGCATAGCTGTCCAGGCTTGCCTGGTGGCCGCCCTCTGCTATATCGCTGGCAGGCTGGGCGGCGCTCTGATTGTCCGGCCGCAAATGGTTTCGCCACTTTGGATGGGGAACGTCCTTCTGGCCTCCGTGTTGGTGTTGGTTAGGCGCAGGATTTGGCCGGTGATTCTGCCGGCGGGGCTGGCTGGATTTGTCCTGTATGATCTGCAAGGGGGCGCGCCAACTCGTGCCATTCTCTGGCTCGTTCTGTCTAACGCTGTCGAAGTTCTCACTGCGGCTTGGTGTCTTCGCGTTGCGTTCGATGGCGTACCTCGGCTGAACAGTGTAAAAGCCTTCGCTAAATATTCCTTCTATGCGGTTTTCCTGGCTCCCTTTGTTGGCGCGTTCTTCGGGGCCCTTTCCAACAGCGGCAACTATTGGGCAACTTGGAAGGTGGCTTTCTTTTCGGAGGCGCTCGGGTTTCTTACTTTGATGCCCGCCATTTTGGGCTGGGCAAGAGAAATTCCGCTATGGGCAAAAAAACCCCTCGCGCATTACGTCGAAGCAATTGCTCTGCTCCTTGCACTGATTATCCTCGGGCAACTTGCTTTCGCCTCTCCTCTGGGGAGCACTCTTCCCACACTGCTCTATTCTCTCGTGCCGCTCCTGATCTGGTGCACTTTGCGTTTCGGGTCGACGGGCGTCAGCACGTCGATGATTGCCATTGCGTTTGTATCGATCTGGGGGGCTATACATGACCGGGGCCCTTTCACCGGACCGGGACCGTTTATCGACATCTCGTCGCTCCAACTGTTCTTATTTTTTACTGCCGCTCCTTTCATGGCTCTGGCGGCTCTTGTTGAGGAAACCAATGATGTGGAGCAGGCCTTACGGCAAAGAGACATGGAGTTGAACGAAGCCCAGCGCATGGCTCGGACCGGCAGCTGGCGTTGGGATCCCCGCACCGACGCCATCACTTGGTCAGCAGAGCTTTATCGCTTATCTGGCTGCAATCCGAAACTTCCTCCTCCTTCCTTTAAGCAACACGAAAAGTTTTTCACTCCGGAGAGCTGGGAACGATTGAAAGAGGGTGTGGAAAAGGCGCTGCGTGCAAAAGTTCCCTACGAATTGGACTTGGAAGCCAAGCGTTTAGACGGCTCGAGGCTGTGGCTTACTTCCCGCGGTGAAGCCGTCGTTGATGCGGGTGGTCATCCCATTTACCTGCGGGGGACGACTCAAGACATCACCGATAGGAAGTTGGCAGAAGATGCCCTCATGGCAATGAGTGGCCGCCTTATCACCGCGCAGGAAGAGGAGAGAACCCGTATTGCACGGGAATTGCACGACGATCTGAGCCAGCGAATGGCGATACTACAAATCGGCCTTGAGCAATTTAAGCAGGGCATGCCTGACATTTCATGCAATGCCCTTGAACAACTGCATGCGCTTGCGGAAACGGCCAGAGAAGTGTCCTCCGACATCCATAGCCTTTCCTATCAGCTACACCCGTCGAGGCTGGAACTTCTCGGCCTGATCGCATCTCTTAAGGGGTTCTGCAGAGAATTTTCTTCGCAGCACAATATAAACGTCCAGTTCCTCCACGACGACATTTCAGGACAGATCCCAAAAGATGTGACTCTTTGCCTCTACCGCATCACACAAGAAGCTTTGCAAAACGTTGTGAAACATAGCCAATCGATGGAAGCGGAGGTGGAACTTTCAGGTCACTCTGCAGAAATTGAACTTTGCATTTCGGATTTGGGCCGCGGCTTCGATGTCGAGTCGGCAAAGCGAGCAGCTGGCCTGGGGTTAGTCAGCATGCGAGAGCGCCTGCGGCTGGTCGGGGGGCATCTTTCCATTGAATCAGCACCTTCCCAAGGCACGCGCATCCGCGTTCGCGTCCCGCATGTCCCAACCAACGCACCTCTCGATGGCAGCATCTAGTCTGATCCGAACGGGCTATGGCTCAATCGGGGCGAAAGAAACGCTTCTCCCCTAAATCGTCAGATGCGACTTACTTACGCCCGAATACCCCTAATTTCGGAATTCCGCGCTACTTCTTACCGCTAGCATTTTCGGATTTCTCGTGTGCCTCTTGTGAGGACTTAAACGCCTTGGCTGAATATTCCATCGCCTGTTTAGAGAGTTCGTGCCCAGTCAGGTGATCCTCTTTACCGTGATGCACGGCAGCCGAACGGTGCGCATGCGCCGCCAAGTCGTGAAGCTCCGCTGCTCTCTGATGGAAACTCTGTGGCATAACCTTCCCTTTCAAAACATGTGAATTTGCGGGCCTCATCGCTCAGACCGCGCGATTGGTCGCACTAAACCCTGCGCTCGGCTTAGAGCGTCAGTCAAGCAACTTCTTCGCTACAACTCTGACGCCGCTCCCTAAAGTGTGGAACTTGCCTTTTGGTCCTTCACTTCCAATTCATTCACCACTTGCTTCACATTCGGGACACCAGCCGCCAGGTGCTCCACTGAATCACGTCTCGCCTGCGAATTAACTTTGCCCGTCAGTGTGATTACGCCGTTCTTCACGGCATATTTTACATCGCTGTCCAGTTTATGTTGTATCAGCACCGCATCGAAGTTCTTCTCAATGCCACCGTCGAGGTCGGAATCCACTTTTTTCGCCAGACTCTCGCCGCCCGGTGGACGCACGGCAATCTGGTCAGAAATTACCTGGCCCGTAGCAATAGAAGTGGCAATCGATTCGGCTTGTGACTTATCCACGTCCGATGTGGTCGTGCCCGTCAGCGTTACAACTCCTTTGTCCCGGTCCTGGCTGACATTCACATCTTTTAGCCCTGCTTGATCTAACGCGTGACGAATGGGTGCTTCTACATCCGCCGATTTCGTCGGTGCACTAGAGCATCCCGAAATCGTTCCAAGCGCAATGATCGCGAACAACGCACCGGACTGCATTTTCGAACGCATGTTTCTCCTTTTTGCAGCGCTTGGTTCTACGGTCATAACTCTTAGACCGGGCAGTTAGTTACAATTCGTGTCGAACGCTTCCTTAGCCAATGCCAGCCATGCAAGTTCTTCGGTTGCAACTTTTGCGCTGCCGTCTAAATTCGGGGCCACTTCGCAGTAAACCCCGCGGCCCGGCACTCGTTCATAGTCATCGATCGATGAGAACGCCAATGCCTCGCACACTTCGTTCCATGTTGCGCGATGATCCAGTGGCGTGATGTTTCTCATGACTTTGCCTCCTGATTTTTTCCCCGGCGTTCACGGCGCTCCACACTTTCCCATGACACCGCAAAGGCTTCTCTACTTCCCGAGAACTTTCTTGACCTGCCCGACTTTCTCTTGTACCTTGCCGGCGATCTCTTCCGCTTCACCTTCGTCCTTGAGGTCGGGATCGTTTGTCAGCTCTCCAACTTTTTCTTTCACTTTTCCCTTCAAGTTGTGCAGCTTGCCCTCGACCTCATCCTGTAGTCCTGGCTTCATCGGCTCTCCTCATCGCGCATGTCTTAAAATTCTTCCGTTGCAATCACAGATTGCTTGCCAATCCGTGGTCTTAGTCGATCTTACCTTTGCAACCGGGATGCCCGCATTTGCACTCAATGTCCGGCGTTTTTTCCATCGCTTCGCACTGCACGCTGCAATATTTTCCTGACGTCGTCATGCACGAACAGTTTGGATGAGCGCACTTCTTCGCATTCTCAGCTGTCATTTGTCTCTCCTTCGGCCAATTTTTCCGCTTAGGGACACTCGGTGCCAGGCTGGTTTACCGAACAGTTCCTGTCCGAAATCCCCGCGCGTTCAACATAGGACTATCCACACCAGCTGTCTGTTCAATATCGCTCACTGCGCTTGAGCGCCATAGCACCTACTTCTAAACTGCACTGCTTCCCTCTGAACCCTGAGGACTGTATCGAACTGGACAGATTTCCCCATCCACTCTCAATAACATTTCACTGCGTGATGACTTTTCACTAGCGGCCATCCGCACTTCGCGAGGCACAAATCTCTCTGAATTCCTCGCCCAAACTTGAGGAGACAAAAACATGCTTGGACTTATCGCTCTGGTTTTAATTGTTCTCTGGCTACTCGGCTTTCTCGCATTTCACGTTAGTTCGGGCCTTATCCACATTCTGTTGGTCATTGGCCTAATCATGCTCGTTTTCCATTTCTTGCGCGGCAGTCCCAGAACCGCCTGAGTTCGGCTTTTACTCAGCACAGCCCATCATTCGTTCGGCTGCCCTTCCACTATGGTCCCTCCCCGTTCAGGAGAGCCGGGCGCCTTTTTCCATCCCTCTGCGCGAAATACCCCGCGGCATAAAAAAACAGATCACGGGACCTTAGTCCCGTGATCCGTGGATTCCTTCCTCGATGAGTTGCCCAGCCGACGCTTAAATTTACTGAAGTGCTGGCCTGGCTGACTTGGCGCCTGCACCGGAAGCTGGGTAACGCGTCGTTCCCGCTCGAACCTTCGCTCCTCTTCACAATCTTCAGTTTTTACACTCTTCTCATGCACGTCATCAGTGCCTCTCCTGCTTTCCAGGAAAGTCCTGAAGCTTGACCTGTGACGCCAGCAATCACCGCAATTAGGCTGTTATACTTCCTAAGAATGCGTGGTTCCGTTGGCTCATCTGAGCCTCTTTGACCTCGTGTCTCCTGCGGGGATCCTTTCTATGCGCTCTTGCAACACTCTGGCTCCCGCACGTGAGGCAGCGCCATCAAGATCGGTTCCTTTCCTTATCGCGCTGTCTTTGACCCTTGCCGTCTCCGCCTTAACAACGCCATCAGCCTGCGCAGCGCAAACCGGATCGTCGTCAGCATCCCAAGTCGGCATCAACGAGCAAGCCCAGGCAGCCTATCGCGCAGGCACTACCGCGGCCGCGAACAACGACTTACCCACAGCGGAAGTGCAGTTTGAGAAGGTCGTTCATCTGGTGCCTCAGATCGAGGAAGGTCACAGCGCCTTAGGCGCGGTTCTCATGCGTCTCGGGAAACTTCCCGAAGCTGTCAGAGAACTCGAAAAAGCTCACGAGTTGAAGCCAGCCGATTCTTCCGTTCGGACCTATCTCGCCCTGGCTTATGAACAAACAGGTGCCAACAAGAAAGCGATTGTCCTATTCAAAAGTGTTGAAGATGCGGTGCAGCACGGCTCTGCCTCGGATTCAGCTTCCGCGCTCCCTTCGTATGTTCTGGCAGCTTATGCGCGCTCGTTGGCAGCCACAGGCCAGCTCGCGGCCGCAACCGTAAAAATGAAGTCAGCCGTCGCCGAATCCCCGCAAAGCCCCGATCTCCATGACGCGTTGGGCTCGCTCTACGCACAGCAGAGCAATTGGCCTTCAGCTGTCAGCGAATTCCAAAGAGTGATTCAGTTGAATCCAAAAGCCGCCGCCGCTCATTTGCATCTTGGTGCAGCGCTCCTCGCCCAGCAACAAATTACATCTGCAATCCAAGAGCTGACTTTGGCCACCCAGATGGTCCCGGAAAACGCGCTCGCGGCCACAGAGCTCGGCAAAGCGTACGCCGCGAATAATGAAGACGAAAAGGCCGTCGCGGAATTCCAACGCGCGATCGGTCTCGATCCAGGCTCCACGGAAGCCAAGTATCAACTGGCTCGCGCCCTGCAGCGCACTGGCCACGGTCCTGAAGCTATTTCTCTGCTACGCCAGGTCGTACAAGCCGATCCCAAAAATTCGGAGGCCGCCGCAAGTCTCGGCTTGGCCCTTCTACTCGCCGGCAACGCAAAAGATGCCATTCCCTTTCTGCAGCGCACACTCCAACAAAAACCCGCCGACCCAACGGCCCATGAGAATCTCGCCGCCGCCTACTTACAAATGAACGAAGTCGATGAGGCGATCCATGTCCTTACCTTGGGCCTCAAGACCGATCCCCAGAGCTTCCAACTCCACTACAATCTCGGTCTCGCGCTTAAACTAAAGGACGACAATGCCGCTGCCATTCCCGAACTCGAGGCTGCCTCCAAGCTGAATCCATCGGCCCACGAGCCGCATTACACGCTTGGCATCCTGTACATGCAGGACGGCCGCTACGACGACGCTGCCCGCGAACTTTCTTTAGCCATGAAGCTCCATACCGACAACCCGGATGGATGGGCCACACTAGGCAGCCTCTATCGCAAAATGAATAAATTACCCGAAGCTGCGGACGCTCTCAGGGAGGCGATCCGCCAACTCCCGGGCCAGCCTGAGTCTCACCTCACTCTCGCAGCCGTCCTCGCCCAACAAGGAAACGCCACCGAGGCTGCCGCCGAGCGCAAAATAGGCGCCGACCTCGAGCGCGAAGTGATGCATCGCCAGCGCGCCACAGTCTCCACAAATTCAGGCAACGCTCTCCTCCAAAAGGGTCAAGTCGCCGACGCCATCGAACGATTTCAGGAGGCTCTCAGCGAGGACCCCAACTACGCCGAAGCGCATCGCGGCCTGGCCAATGCCCTGGAACGCCAAGGCAAAAAGGCCGAAGCTGCAGCCGAACGCCAAAAAGCTGAAGACCTTTCTAAGCCGCAGTCATAATTGTGCCTTTGCCGGCCAGTGGAGTGGATGAGTTTCCAGAGGTGCGAATAGGGATATCAGCGAAGTGAAATAGGAGACTGCGCGGGACTAGCCTAAGCTAACCAGACTCCACAATGATCTTCTATCCGGATTTCCTCGCGGAAATAACTGAAGGAACGAGAGGTACGCGGGCGTGGATAGTGGCTCCAGCCTGCCGTTTCGAGTCGATGGAAAGATCTCCATTCACCAGTTTCAACCGTTCCTTCATTCCTGTGAGACCTAGCCCACGCCCCTTGATAGCCTCCGCGGGATCGAAGCCATTTCCGGAATCATGCACAGTCAGGTAAATCTCATTCGATGCCGCACTGAGCGATACTTGGAAGTGTTTTGCACCACTATGCTTAGTCGCATTTTGCAGGGCTTCCTGCAAAACTCGGAACATGCAAAGGGAGACCTCTCGGGATAGGTCTTTTGGAATGTTCTCGGAGTGAAAGTCAATCTCCACTTTCTGGTGATCAGCGAGCTCTTTGCAAAAGCTTGCAGCTGCCCTGGCGAGCCCCGTAATTTCCAGCTTCGAGGAGTGCAACCGGTGCGAAAGGGCCTGGATATCTTTCCCCAGTTCCTCCACTTCGTTCCTTGCTCCCGAAACCTGCTGCTTGAATTCAGCTGCGGAGGCCGGAAGCTCCTGCATCAAGCGATCCAGATTCACTGCCAGCAATGCGAGCCGCTGATTGATGTCGTCATGAAGTTCGCGGGCAATCCAGGTCCGTTCCTCTTCTTGCGCCTGGATCAGGCGCCCAGCGAGCATCTGTAGACTCGCTTCAGAGCGCTGTAGCTTCTCCTCTGCCGCTCTTTTGTCGCTGATATCCTCCACCATGACGACTACCAGCGGAGTCAAGCGCGTGGGACTCTTCATCAGGGAAAGACTCAAGCGTCCCCAGATGATTGCGCCATCCTTCCGGTAAAAGCGCTTGTCAAGTTGATACCAGTCTATCAATCCTTCTCGCAACTGCTCAAAAAGGGCCTGATCCTTCGCTGCATCTTCGGGAGGGGAAAACTCGACACAGAGTCTGCTTCGCATTTCCTCTTCGCTAAACCCTAGCATCGAGCAAAGCGCCGGATTTGCGAACAAAGGCCGCCCCTCCATGTCCTCCACGGCAATCCCGATAGGACTGGCAGTGAAAGCATCATAGAAAACCTGATCATCGGTAATCGCTGTTTGTGCTTTTTCCGGGCCCATAGTGAAAGCCATATAGCACCAGTCTCTTTATAACTTCAAGTAAAATTCAAGTCTCACAGCTACCCCTGTGCCCGTCGTCGGGGCGTGTCCTGGTTCAGCCAAACGCTTTTTCTTATCGTTACAGCTCAAGATGACGAGAAAAACCGAAAATTCACTCAATTGCACGCATTGACTTGATTGACGGTGAAACCTAAGATTGCACCACTCCGTTATCATGATTGGGCAAACCATCTCGCACTACCGCGTTGTCGAAAGGCTCGGCGGCGGTGGCATGGGTGTTGTCTACAAAGCAGAGGACATCCGCCTCCACCGTTTTGTCGCCCTAAAATTCCTGCCGCCCGATGTTGCCCACGACCCTCACGCGCTCGCGCGCTTTCAGCGCGAAGCCCAAGCCGCCTCTGCCCTGAATCATCCCAACATCTGCACCATCCACGACATCGGCGAGCAGAACGATCAGTCGTTCATCGCCATGGAGTTTCTAGACGGTGTCACTCTTAAGCACCGCATCGACAGCCGTCCCATGCCGGTGGATATTCTCTTGTCTCTCGCCATCGAAATTGCCGACGCCCTCGACGCCGCCCACGCCAAAGGCATCGTCCATCGCGACATCAAGCCCGCCAACATCTTCGTCACCAATCGTGGCATCGCCAAAGTCCTCGACTTCGGCCTAGCCAAAATCTCTGGCAATCCCGAAGGACCCAAAGATGCCACGGCCGCCACTCTTGATCTCCCCGAACATCTCACCAGCCCAGGTTCCGCCCTTGGCACGGTAGCCTATATGTCCCCCGAGCAAGTCAGCGGCAAAGAACTCGACGCGCGCACGGACCTCTTCTCTTTCGGCGCCGTCCTCTACGAAATGTCTACCGGAACCCTTCCCTTTCGCGGCGACACCTCCGGCATCATCTTTGAATCCATCCTCAATCGTACCCCGACTCCGGCCGTCCGGCTCAACCCCGATCTTCCCGCCGAACTCGAACGTATCATCGTTAAAGCCCTTGAAAAAGACCGCGACCTCCGTTACCAGAGCGCTGCAGAATTGCGCACCGATCTTAAGCGTCTGAAACGCGACAACGAGCCCACCCACCGTTCGTCTCCGGCCGACCCACCCAGTGGCTCCCTTCAGCCAGCTCTCGGTCCAGATGGCTGCGGACCGGTCAGGTCAGAATACCCCAGTGCTTCCGTCATAAATCCAGCTCACTCCTCCGGCTCCTCCGCCGTCGTTGAGGTTGCTCGCCAGCACAAGGCCGGCGTTGCCGCCATAGGCTTCGTTGCGCTCTTTTTTGCTTCCGCCACAGTTTATGGTCTCTATTCTTTTCTCAATCGCTCTCGCCCCCTGCCATTCGCCAACTTCACTGTCAGCAAAATAACGGACACCGGCAGAGCGGGCGCCACCGCGATCTCCCCCGACGGCAAATTTATCCTTAGCGTACAAAAAAGCAACGGTGAGCAAGGCCTTTGGCTACGCAATATCGCCACCGGCAGCGAAACCCAAGTAGTTTCGCCCTCCGGCCAGTCGTTTGGCACTCCCTCGTTTTCTCCTGACGGCGACTATTTATACTTCCGCGAGACTTCTCCCGACGCAGGACAAAGTCTTGATCTCTTCCGCGCTCCGGTCCTTGGCGGCAAACCTCAACTAATTGCCAGGGACGTCGACACGAACGCCACTCCTTCCCCCGATGGCCAGTACATCGCTTATATTCGAGATAATGACCCGGATGTGGGGAAGTGGCGCCTGCTACAGGCAAATGCTGACGGCAGCCAGGAAAAAGTCCTGCTCATTCGCCCTCTGAATCAAGTTCCGGAGACCCTTGCCTGGTCGCCGGATGGTAAAACCATCGCCGTTTCCTTCGTCAACCAATCTGGAAATTCCAGAGGCGAGATAAACCTCTTCAATGTCACCACCGGTAACTGGAATCCTTTCGTCAGCTTCTCCGACAAGCTGGTTTTCGGGATTGCATGGATTCCGGACGGACGATGGATTTATGCCGTGTATATCCCAGAGGGCGAGCATGCCTCTTCCAATAATCCACAGATTGGCGCATTTTCTTATCCGGATGGCAAGTTTCGACCCGTCAGCAACGACGCCAACTCCTATTCCGTGCTGACTGCATCCGCGGACGGAAAAATTCTCGCCACCATTCAGAGCCGTGAAGAGAATGAAATTGACTTGCTTCCCGCCTCCGGTGGCGATTTCCCTTCCGTCCTTCCCGGCATCCCGCGCCAGCAGGCTCTCAATAGTCTGGACTGGACCTCCGATGGCGATCTGTTGCTTTCTCAGGGCTACCGGATCGTGCGCACTCCTCCTGATGGCAGCAGCCTCGTTACCTTTCTTTCGGACCAAAGCGCTTATATTAACGCCATAGCCGAATGCGATGGCGGTCGTTCTGTTGTTCTGACTTGGTTCTATCGCGATGGCAAGAACACGATTGGAATTTGGCGCGTCCACGCGGATGGTTCTGATCCTGCCATGCTCACCTCCGGGAAAAGCGCCGTTATTTGGAGTTGCTCTCCCGATGGCAAGTGGCTTTATTACATTGACTGGGTTACTCGCGGCGTCTATCGAATGCCGCTGGCGGGCGGCAATCCCGAATTGATCCCTGGAACCTCAATCGACAATTCTGTCGTCCACGCGATGGCTCTTTCACCCGATGGCCGCACCTTAGCGCTCTTCTTCGATAGCTTCTCGCCGGAAACGCGTATCTATTCCAACAAGATTGCACTCGTGGATCTGCAAGACGCCCCAAAACCATCCATTCGCATTCTCAGCCCGGCCGCCGGTCCCAACTTCGTCTTCCATCTTTCGAATCCTCCATCGAATTCTGCCTTTCATTTCACGCCTGATGGTAAGTCTTTCGCCCTCGTCTCCGAAAATAAAGGCATAGACAACATCTGGCTTCTGCCTCTCGATGGCTCCAGTGGCCATCAAATAACCAATTTCAAGTCCGAGCTGATTCCCGAGTTTCGTTTCTCTCACGACGGCAAAAGGCTCGCCGTTCTCCGGCATCACACCGAGTCCGACGTTATCCTCCTCCGCGACTCAGCGTCCGCCTTGAAATGATCCCGGAAAGAGCGGCTTGGAGCTAGCTTCGCTTGATCTTCCATTCTCATCGATGCAAAGTCCCAGCACGTGAAGAGGAAGCAGTTGAGCGCGCCTGGCAGAAAGGAGCACAATCGCGTCGCGAGATTGAGATTGGTCCTTCAATGTCCTTTTGTGCTTACCGAGGACTTCCGAAAGTGGCCCGGGTATCGTACCCATTAAGCCCGCCGCGGTTATCGGGAATTGCCCCACCGCCCGTGGTCGCTATTCCTTGCAGGCTCCGCCGCGCGAATGCCATCATTTACACCGAACTACGGATGCGTTATACCAGTGTGTACGCCATGCCAGCCCAAGGGGTCACAAGTTTGTGGGCAGCGGAATAATTCCGATGCATGAGTCCGCAGAATTCTGGCTGACCGTATTATTCCTGCGGCCCATGCACCCAACTGGCAGGCTCGTTCATTCAGGTTGGTCATGATGAACTCCCGAAGGGACCGCATCCTCGTCAATGCTGTCGGTTTCCTGATTAGCCTTTTGTTGCTCGTAGTAATCGCGCCGTTCGTCACTCACGCCCAATCCAGCGAAGACCCCGAACGTAAGAATTACTCGGAAGAGATACGCAAGACCTACAATTTTCTTTTCGGCAAGGACAACTTTTCTCTCCCCGGCAATGCTGCCTCCGAAGGCAACCAGTTCATTGAGCCGGGCGCTTTCCCGAATGCCGAGTACTGCGCTCACTGCCATGACGAAGCCTACAGCCAGTGGCGCCAATCCCTTCATTCCAACTCCTTCCGCACGCCGTTCTACCGCGCCAGCGTCAACATCCTCATCCGCACCAAAGGGATCGAGTTCTCGCGCCATTGCGACAGTTGCCATAATCCCATCGCCGTCCTGACCGGCGCTCTCACTAAGGACTCCCATGTCGATCGCGCCTTTGACAAAGACGGCCTCACATGCACCACCTGTCATTCCATCCAACGCCTCCAGTCCACGTCAGGCAATGGCGGCTACGTGATGGGCGTTCCCGCGGTAACGACCGATGAAAATGGCAATCGCATTCCCGGCCAAGTTCAATTCGGCGAAATCCTCGAGCATCCCGAGCGTCACTCCAAAGCCGTCATGCAACCCTTTTATCGCACGCCGGAATTCTGCGCCTCCTGCCACAAAGCAAATCTTCCCAATCCCCTCAACGAATACAAATTCATCCGCGCCTTCACCGTTTTTGACGAATGGCAGAACTCCAAATTCTCCAAGCGCAACCCGCTCACTTTTTATTCCGCTGACTTCACTACCTGCCAGGGCTGCCACATGCGTCGCGCGCCAGCTGTGCTCCACGATTACGGCGCGAAGGGCGGCACCTTTGCCTCTCATCGCTGGCTCGCCGGAAATACCGCGGTTCCCTACTACTACGGCTTCGACGAGCAGCTGCAGAAAACGATCGAGTTCCTTAAATCCGGCAACTTCCTCAACGTCGACATTTTCGCCCTGAAAAAAGCCAGCGATGACAACATGATCGCGCCCCTCGGGACCGTTCCTTTTCAGCTTGAGCCAAACAACGTCGTCACCGCTTACGTCGTTATCCAAAACAAAAACATTGGCCACTCGCTCGTTCCCGAAGTTCGCGATCTCTACGAAGCATGGGTCGAAGTCACCGTCAAAGACGCCTTAGGAAATGACATCTATCACAGCGGTTTCCTAAAACCCAACGGCATGCTTGATACCCGTGCCCACAGCTTCACCAATCGCCCCGTCAATCTCTCCGGCGAGTTTGTCGACAATCACAAAGTCTGGACCATCCATTCCATGGCGTACGACAACTCCATTCAATCCGGCCGCTCCGCTCTTGTCCGCTACGAATTTAGAATTCCGCCCGATGCTAAAGGCCCGCTCAGTATCACCGCCCGCGTAAACTATCGTCACTTGCGCCAAAGTTATCTAAACAATGTCTTTGGCCCCGATCATCCGCTCTACCCGATAGTCGAACTCGCTTCTCGCACACGCGCGCTAAATATCGGCGCGAACGATCCAACTCCACCGGGACCCAACGACAACCAAGATTGGATGCGCTGGAATAACGTCGGTATCGGCTATCTCGACCAGCAGCAATACTCCGACTCCATTGCGGCCTTCGAACAAGTCACAAAGCTCCGCCCCGACTACGAAGACGGCTACGTAAATCTTGGCCTGACCTACATCGAGTGGGAAAAGTATTCGTCAGCCCGACCGCCCCTCGAAAAAGCTCTGCAGCTCCACCCGGATTATGCCCGAGCACTCTACTATCTCGCGCTGGTCGAGCGCCGTGAAGGCCATCCCGAATCTGAAGTCGCCGATCTCCAAAGAGTCGTCGAACAGTTTCCGCAATCGCGCGACGCCCGCCGCGAACTCGGCATAGCCTATTACCAGCAGCATCGCACCGATGACGCTGTGGCGCAGTTTCAAGCCTTGCAAGCCATCGATCCCGACGATCTCGCCGCCCATTACAATCTCGCCATCCTCTATCGTCGCAAAGGTATGAAAGCGGAAGCCGCTGCCCAAGCCGCTCTATACGCCACCAAACGAATCGATCCCGAAGCTCCAACGTATTCTTTAGATTTTCTGCGCAAGCACCCCGAAATATCGACCGAGAGCGTGCCCTGGCACATGCACACAGACCTCAAGCCCGCCGCCACCATCAATGCTGGCGCCGCAGGCAACGGCCCAGGCCAGCGTTAACCAAGGAGGATTCTTGTCCGATCAGGATCGCCGAAAATTTCTTCGCTCGCTCAGCCGCACCGCCCTCGTTCTTCCCTTTTCCGATCTTCTCGCTCTCGCCGCTTCTCAGCAGCAAGCCCCGCCGAAACCAAAAATCGGCCCCACAGAGCGCAGCTACGACGCCAAGCCCGCTCCTCCTCCCCCCGGCCCAAAGTCTCCCATCGAAGGCACACCGCTCGGCGTCAGCTTCGTTGATGTCGTCAAAGGCTCAGGCCTCGATGTCGAAACCATCTTCGGCGGCGTTGGCAAAAACAAATATCTCCTCGAAACCACCGGCTGCGGCCTTGCCTTCTACGACTACGACAACGATGGCTGGCTCGATCTCTTCTTCGTCAACGGCTGGCGCCTCGAAGGATTCGCCAAAGGCAAGGAACCGCATTGCCGCCTCTTCAAAAATAATCGCGACGGCACCTTCACCGATGTCACCAAAGGTTCCGGCCTCGATGTCCGCACCGGCTGGGGACAAGCCTGCTGTGTGGGCGACTACGACAACGACGGCTTCGATGATCTCTTCGTCACCTACTACGGCCAAAACGTCCTCTATCACAACAATGGCAACGGTACCTTCACCGACGTCACCGAACGCACCGGCCTCCTCCAACCCGGCCCCAAAACCCGCTGGAACACCGGCTGCACCTGGGTCGACTATGACAAAGATGGCCATCTCGATCTCTTCGTCGCCAACTACGTCGACTTCGACCTGAAAACCGCGCCCCTCCCAGAAGAAGGCCCCTGCACCTACAAAGGCATCGTCGTGGCCTGCGGTCCTCCCGGCCTCGCTGGCGGAAAAAATCTCCTCTATCACAACAATGGCAACGGCACGTTCTCTGACGTCAGCCAAAAAGCCGGTATGTGGAACGCCGTCGGCACCTACGGCCTCAGCGTCGCCGCCTCCGATCTCGATAACGATGGCTGGCCCGACATCTACGTCGCCAATGATTCCGCCCCCGCAACGCTCTACCTCAACCAGCACGATGGCACTTTCAAGGACGTCGCCATCGAGAACGGCGCCGCTCTCTCCGCCGAAGCCAAGCCTCAAGCAGGCATGGGCGTCTCCATAGGCGATTACAACCGCGACGGCAATCTCGATATCGTAAAAACGAATTTTGCCGGCGACACCGACTCTCTCTACACCAATCTCGGCGACGCCGTCTTCGAAGACCGCACTTATCCCAGCGGCCTAGGCGTCAATACTCGCCTCCTCGGCTGGGGCGTCGGCTTCTTCGATATGGACAACGACGGCTGGCTCGACATCCTTATGTCCAACGGCCACGTCTATCCCGAAGTCGACAAATCCAAAACCGACCTCAAATACGCCGAGCACAAATACCTCTACCGCAATCTCCACAACGGCCGCTTCGAAGAAGTCACCAACCAAGGCGGTCCGGGAATCATGGAAAATGCTCCCGCTCGCGGCTGCGCCTTCGGCGATTACGACAACGACGGCGACCTCGACATCGCCGTCAACTGCGTGAACGCCATTCCGCAACTCCTGCGCTGCGATTCCACGCTCAATCGCAACTGGATCAAAATCAAGCTAGTCGGCACAAAATCCAATCGCACCGGCATCGGCAGCCGCGTCCTGGTCACGGCGAAAACCATTCCCACCGCCGAAAAGCCTCTAGTCCAAATGGACGAACTCCGCAGCGGTGGCAGCTACTTCTCCCAAAACGACATGCGCATGCACTACGGCTTAGAACAAGCCACAAAGGTAGACATGGTAGAAATTCGCTGGCTAAGCGGCCAAGTTGATCAATTGAAAGATCTCGAGGTAAACCGCCTCTACGTCATTCAAGAAGGCGGCAAAATCCTGAAAGCGGAAGCACTTAAACCTGCAACGAAATCGTAACGCCATCGCAATGACAAACTGCATCGACGGACCATTATCGAGAAACGAGTATCAAGAAACGAAACGATGAATCCGCAAAGACAAAGTCGCGCCGAGAAGCTCCCAAACTAAATGCGATGAGAATTCCCCCCATACTTCTCCTCGCCACCGCGTTCTTCGCGCCCGCCTTCTGCCATGCACAAACGCCAAGTGCGCTAACGAAATGTCCCTGGCTCAACGAAGCCACGGCACGCGGCATCCTGGGCGGCGACGTGACTATCTTTGTCAAACTCAACGATCAAGGCGCCGGAGTTTGCAAATTCACCCGCCAACAGGGCGCAGCCACCCACGAACTTCGCATCTCCGTCGACCTAATGACCGACATCCCCAAACAATTCCCCACGCACCTGGCGCAATGCCCGCCCAAAAGCCCCGCCCTACCCGCCACCGGCAACGAAGCCGTCACTTGCACCACCCACACCAAAGAAAACCACTACGCCGAACTCGTGGTCGGCCGAGTCCGCAACCAAGCCTTCGCAGCAAGCATCAGCTCCACGGTCCAGGACGATCTGTCCATGACCCCAAAAGAGCGCCGCGAAAAAACAAATCTCCTCGCCGAACAAGTAGCCGGAATCCTCTTCTAAACTCCCCACAAAATTAACTCTTCTAAGGAAATCATCAAAATCCGTTGTTAAATCCTGCGAAGCTACAGCACATGGAGAGCTGTGGCCCGTCCTCAAGGCGGCGGCAGAAAACGAATGCTGGCAAAAGCGGACTCTTAGATACTATCGGAACAGCACGACTGAGAGATCGGGGATCTGCCGGAAGTGGCGGACATTGATGGTCAGTACGGAAAACCCAAGAGACAGCGCCGTCGCGCCAATGAGCAAATCTGCAAACGGAATCACCACACCTTGGGTCTGTTGCTCCCCATCAATCTTGCCAGCCAGAAGCGCGATCTCTTTCGTTTACGGATAAACGGTCAAGTCGGCAAGCAATTCGTCGAGGAAGGACTGACGACGAAGCCGGACCGCCGAAGTGTTTGCTCGATAAAGGCCGTGGACGAGTTCCGTCAAGCCCACCGCAGAGAGTGCTGCCTCCTGGTCCCCGGCCGCAGCTACAATACGCTCGATCAGCCGTTCGACGGTTTCTCCGCGTCGTTCCACAGCAATAACCACGCTGGAATCAAGAATCAGTCCCATGCAGGCGGGTTCAATGGTTCGCGATGGCTCTCGATGGCGGCTTCGACGTCCTTACCGAACCCGCCATCGAGCGTTGCCGTGGAAGCACGCTCGTGGGCCAGTCGAAGCGATTCCGAGAGCAAGCGGACCCCGGGCTCGGCGGGACTCACGACAGCAACAGGGCGCGCATCCTTTTCAATAACCACTTCAGCACCCGCGCGCACGCGAGCCATCAGAGACGCGAAGTCCCTCGCTGCTTCCGACTCCGAGATATGGATGACGATCTTAGCCATAACCCGATTATACATCGCCACTGCAAAGCGTAGCGTCCGATGTGCAAGGCGGGTAGCCTCGCCTTGAACATCGATTACCCCCTTCTTTGCGGTTTTGCTTCACGCCGGGTGCCCGACGTGTCGTTTTTACACGTGGGTGCTTTGACGTCTTCACATATTTTGGAGGTCACACTGAGCCCATTCTAGCCGACGCCATTGACCAATTCCCACATCCGCGCCAAATGATGATCATCGTGCTCCGCCACAAAGTACAAATGATCCACCAGCCGCATCGGCGTCTTCAAACGCGGGTGCGGAATCTCCCTGCCAAATAGCGCCAAATCCAATTCTTCCACACGCCTCAACAATCTTCCTCGAGCAGCGCGAAACTCCTCCAAAATCTCTTCCAACCACCGCGCGTTATAGTCCGCTTCGTCAGTCTTCCGATTCCGCAAATCCGCCACTGCAAGTTGCTCGCTGCCCGCCACGTAATTCTCCGCGCGCGCCAGCCACAACGCCTCCAGATCCAGCAAATGCCCCGCATGCTCCTGCGCCGACCACTTCTCGTCCGCTTTCCTGATCAAGATTTCCCGTGAGCGCCCCCGAAGCGCCTCCTCCAACCTCGCCGGAGTCCCCCGCAGCCGCGCGCACACATTCGGCCACAGCTCCACCGGAAACGAAAACTCGAACTTCCGTTCAAACCAAGCTGGCACCTGACTCATAGTCCCCGCCGATCAAATCTCACCAACTCTAATCCCAAACCTTCAACTTTCAAACCTTCCGACTCACCCAATACCCGCTACTCTCTACTCACTCCAATCTACTTTTCCACAACCCTTTCGAACGGTACCACTAAAGTAGTTGACAATACATGTATCATCCTGCTACTATATCCTGTGATCGCTGCACCGCATCTCTTTTTCCGTTTCCGAGCCCTGAGGCGTCATTCGCCACTTCGAGATAACCCCTATAGAATCCGCAGTTCCGCAAAAACCACCCGTAACCCCTGTAGAATGCGCAGTTTCAAAACACAAGACTTAAAGTCCTTTAGAATGCGCAGTTACAAAAAAACAGGGAGGGGGGAGGGCCCCCATCCGTGCCGCGAATTCTCCGCGCGCCTCCGCGCACTCTGTGTCTCTGCGTTATCCGTTCTCTTTCTTTCTCCCCCACTCACCACACGCTATTCCCTACTCACTTCTCCAATTTTTTGCCTCCGACTCATCTTTCTGTTATCGTCAGCCCCGAACAGGGAGAACGCTTATGTCAGTAAATAAAGTCATGCTCGTAGGCCGTTTAGGCCGCGATCCAGAAACCCGTTACACCGGTGGAGGCCAAGCCGTAGCCAATTTTTCCGTAGCTACAGACGAAACCTACAAAGATCGTAACGGTGAAAAACAAAAGCGCACCGAGTGGCACAAAATCGTCGTCTGGGGCAAACAAGCCGAGATCGCGCAGCAATATCTAAAGAAGGGCTCGCTTGTCTTCATCGAAGGCCGCATCCAGTCTCGCGAATGGCAAGACAAAGAAGGCCAAAAGCGCACCAGCTTTGAAATCGTCGCCAGCAATTTCCGTATGCTTGGCGGCCGCAGCGACGGCGCAGCAGCAGGCGCAGGCGGCGGAAGCACCCGCTCTGGCGGCGATGACATGGAATCGCACGCCGCACCCGCCGACGATTCCTACGGCGGCAGCCAAGCCCCCAGCGGCCCAGAAATCTCCGACGAGGACATCCCCTTCTAGGGAATCGCCGATGACGTCTCCCCTCTGTCATTCCGAGCGAAGCGAGGAATCTGCTTTTTCCGAATAGGCAGAGATGAAATCTGAAAGTAAGGTCTGAATGCCTACAAATCGCCAACTTCGCCTGCAAACGCGACCCAAGGGTTTACTCGCCCCCGGCGATCTTCAACTAGCCGAAACCCCAGTGCCCGAGCTGCAAGACGGCCAAGCCCTAGCCAAAGTCAAATATCTCTCGATCGATCCGACGATGCGAGTCTGGATGGCCGTTGACAGCTATCTCCCCGCTGTCGGCATCGGCGACGTCATGCGCTCTGGCGGCCTCGCCGAAATCGTCGAATCGCGCAACGCCCTATTCAAAAAGGGAGACAAAATCGTTGGCCTCACGGGTCTTCAGGAATACGTAGTTATCGAAGGGCAGTCGAAACTTCCCTTCCAAAAAGTTCCCTCGATTCCCTTCGTCTCCGACACGCTCTTCCTCGGAGTCCTCGGCATGACCGGCCTAACCGCGTATTTCGGAATGACCGAAATCGCCAAGCCTCAAAAAGGCGAGACGCTTGTGGTCTCGGCGGCAGCTGGAGCCACAGGAAGCGTCGCGGGACAAATCGGGAAGATTCACGGCTGCCGCGTGGTAGGAATCGCCGGAACAGACGAGAAGTGCGCGTGGCTCACCGACGAACTCGGCTTCGACGCCGCCATCAACTACAAGCATCCCGATTGGAAGGAAAAGCTGACCGCCGCCACCCCCAACGGCGTCGACATCGACTTCGAAAATGTCGGCGGCGAAATTATGGAAGCCGTCCTCAACCGCATGAATCTGCACGGCCGCGTAGCTCTCTGCGGCCTCATATCCGGTTACACGAAGGAGAGTTCTGGACCTGGCAACCTCGGAATACTGATCGTGAAGAGATTAAAGGTAGAGGGCTTTCTAGTGCTGGACTATGGAGCGCGCTTCACCGAAGCGGCCATGGAACTAGGCAAATGGAAAATGATGGGCAAGCTAAAAGACCGCCAAACCATCGTCGAAGGCCTCGAAAATGCGCCCGACGCCATCAACATGCTCTTCACCGGCGGCAATACCGGCAAACTCATCGTAAAAGTGTGACTGAATAATCTTCAGGATTTGCGTTGAAGGACGAAGAGTTTCTATTGGTGCGGCTGCGACGCCGCCTTGACGCCGGCAGAATTAGAGGACTCCAAGATTTAGGTGTGCAAGACTAGCGCGGTGGAGGCGGCGGTTGATTTCGCTTTCTTTCTTCGTCCATGCGCTTTAGGAACTCCTCAAATTTCGGCTTCTGTTCTGGGGTTAGAAACGAACGGATCTGGTCGCGGCCTTTTTGCCGAGCTTGCTCCATCTGCGCGTCGGACTGGTCGTGAATCGATTTGTACTCGCCATGTAACTGCGAAAGAGCTTTGTCGAGTTGCTGCCGCTGATCGTCCGTCAGGCTCAGTTCCTGCGTCAATTCCTGGACTCTTTGCGCGCGCTTCACAGCTTCACTTAGCGGAGGATTTGCAGCCGACACACTGCTCCGATGGCCGAAAAAATATCCAAACACGCCGCCAAGCGCCGCGCCAAGCACAAATACAACCGCTACCCACAACACAGCTTTCTGCTTAGCGGAACTCTCGCTCATCGGTGCCTCTCTGCCAGGCTGACAAGAACCTCGTCATTTGTCGCCGGCGTCGCAGTATCCGCTACAGGTTCACCGGTAATGTCGGTGGCCACCGGCTTTGCGGAAGTGGATACCGGCTTCTGATAAAGCCAACCGCTTGCCAAAAGCAGCGCCACCGCGGAAGCCCACGTCAGACGCGCGGCGAGCTTCGGCAGAAAAGTCCAAGCGTCCGCAGCGCGGCCGAGTTCCGCTTTGCGCGCCGCGATTGCAGCCATCACGCGCGGAGCAAACCACGGCCCAGCCGTGGCGGCGTACGAAGGCAGTTCCGCAAGCAACGCACGCGCAGCAAGAATATTTTCGGCGGCGGCGCGGCAATCCGCACAAGCAGTTGCGTGCTCTTTCAGTGGGACGGGCGCGGCTGCTAGCAATTCGGACAGCTCTTTCGCGTTCGGCGCGGCTCCGGCTGCGTCCTCAAGCTGCGATTGAAACTGGCGACATTCCGCTCGGCGCTTGCTCAGGAAATTTATCATTCAAGACTCCTTCTATGCCCTACAACCAATCCGAAACTTTACTGCAATAAATCTAAACTGTTCCAACTCACTGCAAATTTTGACTCTCTTCAACCATTCGTTCTCCGCGCCTTCTACGCGCACTGACCGAGTCTATTCTCCGCGTTTGCGAACCTTGTTCACAATTCTTCGGCGCGCGCGGAAAAGACGCACTTTCACCGTGTTCGCATTCAAATCCAAAACTTGCGCAATCTCTTCCACCGCAAAGCCTTCGACTTCTTTCAGAATCAGCATCAAGCGGTCGCGCTCATCAAGTCCTTCCAGCAGATTCTCGACTCGCTGGCGCGCTTCCAGCCGTTGGCTGATGTCCGGGCCGCTGCTATTTTTCCCTTCGGCAGCGATCACCTGCTTGGCTTGCTCTTCGCTCAAATCCGACTCGTAAACCAGAGGCCGGACTTTTTTCTTTCGCAGCAGATCCCAGCACTCGTTCACGGTAATCTTATACAACCAAGTGCTGAAAGCCGCCCGCTGATCGAACCGCTTCAGCGAGAAATATGCCTTAACAAAAACCTGCTGCGCAATGTCTTCCACATCTTCGCGCCGCCGCAAAATTCCGCCAGCTACAGCAAAGACGCGGTGCTGATGCCGCCGCAGGAGTTCCTCAAAAGCCTCCTGGTCTTCGCCCTGCGCCCGCCGGACAAGTTCCCGGTCGTCCACAGCGCCGGGTGCTTTCGCACCAGACGGTTTGGCGCCCGCCGGTCCGGCGGGAGGCTCCAATGGCTCTACTTTAGGGACGCGTGGCATGTCATTCCGGTTACGTCTAATGTAGCTTGGTTTCCCCTGGCTATGCGAGGCCGTTTCCCTTGCCTGCATCAATTGTTTCAATTGGCGCGTGCCAAGTTTCTACTTGCTTGACCGGTACCTACATGGAATAATGCCGCCATGATTATAGGTGACCGTCTTCGCGCACTCCGCGAAGAAAAGAAACTCTCCCAGGGCGACATCGAGAAGCGAACAGGGTTGCTGCGTTGTTATATTTCCCGCGTAGAGAATGGCCATACAGTACCGGCCATCGAAACGCTGGAAAAACTTGCGCGCGCTCTCGAGTGCCCACTCTATCAACTCTTTTATGACGGTGAAGAACCGCCGCAGTTGCCCAACCTCCCCAAACGGAAGTCGTCGGATGACATCGCGTGGGGCAGCCTCGGCAAGGACGCACGCTTTCTCAACAAGCTTCGCCGCTTGCTGGGCAAAGTGGAGGAAGGGGACCGCAAGCTCATTCTGTACATGGCGCAGAAAATGGCTAACCGCTAGATCTGCGACGTTTTGTTTTGAGCTCGCTGTTGAAATGTTCATGACTCCTGGATAGGCCGCGTCTCGTCCCTGCGCGGCCTTTACACTACTAGCGGCAGTAGTTCGCCGAAATTATTCCTCGTTTGGCGTCTAAGTGCTATTCCCTCTTCTAGTTGCATTAGTTCCAAATTGGAACTTACTCCCATTCGATCGTGCTGGGCGGCTTCGAGCTAATGTCATAAACCACGCGAGTCACACCACGCACTTCATTCACAATGCGAGTGGAAATACTCTCAAGGACTTCGCCTGGCAGACGCACCCAGTCGGCAGTCATTGCATCCTCCGATTCGACGACGCGAACGGCGACTGTGAGGCCGTACGTGCGATAGTCGCCCATAACTCCCACGCTACGAACGGGCAGCAGAACTGCAAAGGCTTGCCAAACTTTACTATAGAGCCCGGCGCGACGTATCTCCTCAACTACTATGGCATCGGCCTCCTGCAAGGTGAAGAGGTGTTCCCGAGTAATCTCGCCGAGCAGCCTTACAGCCAGCCCAGGACCGGGAAACGGATGTTTCAAAAGGATCTCGTCTGGCAACCCGAGATCTTTGCCAATGCGGCGGACCTCATCCTTAAAGAGGTCGCGCAGGGGCTCGATAAGGGCAAAAGGCATGTTTTCGGGCAAGCCGCCGACGTTATGGTGGGTCTTGATGGTGGCCGAGGGGCCCTTCACGGAGACCGATTCTATGACGTCTGGGTAGAGGGTTCCCTGGACCAGCCAGCCGATTCCGCCTTGGGCTTCCCCGCTTTGGAGCTTCTGAGCTTCCTCGGCAAACACGGCGATGAATTCCCTGCCGATGATTTTGCGCTTTTGCTCGGGGTCCGTGATCCCTACAAGCTTAGCCAGAAAGCGGTCTGAGGCATCCACCCCAATGACGCGCAGACCGAGGCGGTCTCGGAGCATTTCGAGAGTGTCTGCAAACTCGTTCTTCCGGAGCATTCCGGTGTTTACGAAGATATTCGTGAGACGGTCGCCCATGGCGCGGTGAACCAGCACGGCTGCTACTGTCGAATCCACTCCCCCGCTTAGAGCGCAGATAGCATGCCGCTGGCCGACCTTTGTTCGAATGGCCGCGACAGTTTCTTCAATGAAGGCCGAGCCGCTCCATTTGCGCTCCGCTTTGCAGACGCGGAAGAGGAAATTACGGAGAAGTTCGGTGCCGCTTTCGGTGTGGTTCACTTCCACGTGGAACTGTACTGCGTAGATCTTTCGTTGGGGGTCTTCGAGCGCGGCAATGGCGTTATCCGTGTGGCCTGTGGCATGGAAGCCTGTCGGCACTTCGCGAACGTGATCGCCGTGGCTGTTCCAGATGCGAAGGGATTCGGGAACTCCGGCAAAGAGCGCCGATTCTGAGGGGCCGTTTTCGCACTTTACTTTCAGCTGAGCGCGGCCGTACTCGCGGCGTTCGGCTTTTTCCACTTTGCCGCCGAGGGCGTAAGTGATCCATTGCATGCCGTAGCAAATTCCAAGGACGGGCACGCCCATCGCAAGAATGGCGGGATCGCATTTGGGAGCCTCGGTGTCATAGACCGAGCTGGGACCGCCGCTTAGGACCAGGCCCGCCGGAGCGTAGTCGCGGATTTCTTCGATGGTGGTGGTGCAAGGGAGGATAGCGGAGAAGACTTGTTGTTCGCGGATGCGGCGCGCGATCAGTTGCGTGTACTGTCCGCCGAAGTCGAGGACGACTACACCGCCGAGTTCGGATTGCGGTTTGTGCTGCGGTTCCTTCATCGCGGCTCCTGTTGCCATTGTGCACCTCGCAGAGATCTAGGCAGTGCAAAAACGGGAGGGGCAAGCCCCTCCACTACAGGGGAAAAGAGAAGAGCACAGCCAGGATTCATCGCGCACAAACCGCGCGCGATGGAGAAGCGTTTGGCTGTGCCACTTGCACTCTGTCATTGGACCACCAAGTTTAGAAGTCTGTTAGGGACGAAGATGACTTTTACGATGCGCTTGCCATCGAGGTGCCGGGCCACTGCCGGGATGGCTAGGGCTTTCGGAACAATGTCAGCTTCGCTTATGTCCGCCGGAACCCTTAGAGTGGCGCGGACGCGGCCGTTGACCTGGACTGGGATTTCGACTTCGTTGTCTTTCGCTAACTCCAGTTGCTCATTTGCCAGGATCGGCCAGGGTGCGTTCCAAAGGCCGTCTGTGTTGCCGAGCATTTCCCACATTTCCTCAGCAATATGCGGCGTCATCGGAGCGAGCAGCAAGGTAAGAATCTGCAACACTTCCTTGCGTATCTCGGGGCGCACTCCGTTTTCGAGCGGCTCCGCCAAATAAATATCATTCGTCAATTCCATGATCTGGGCGATCGCCGAATTGAAATGCCAGCGCGTCTCGAAGTCTTGCGTAACTCTTTGCATGGTTTGATAGGTGACGCGGATCAGGTCGCGTTCTTTGTCCGTCATTCCCTTTGAGTCGAAATTCCAGTTCTTGGTTTCGCGAATGGCAGGCCCGTGTTTGTCGATCAACCGGAAGACGCGGTTCAGGAAGCGCCACGAACCTTCAATGCTCTCTTCACTCCACTCGAGGTCTTTCTCAGGCGGCGCAGCGAAAAGCGTATAGAGCCGGCCGGTATCCGCACCGTATTTTTCCGCCATATCGATCGCGCCGACTACGTTGCCGCGTGACTTGGACATGGTGACGCCGCCCTTTTGGATCATGCCCTGGGTGAAGAGCCTGGATATGGGCTCGTTGTGTTTGACAAGGCCCAGATCTCGCATGACTTTGCACCAGAAGCGCGAGTACAGCAGATGCAAAATGGCGTGAGTGATGCCGCCGATGTACTGGTCAATGGGAAACCAGTAGGCAACTTTTGCGGGATCGAATGGGGCTTGGTCGTTGTGCGGGTCGCAGTAGCGATAGAAATACCACGAGGAGTCGACGAACGTGTCCATCGTGTCGGTTTCGCGTTTGGCCGGGCCGCCGCACTTGGGACAAGTGGTGTTGACGAATTCAGGAGTGGAAGCGAGCGGCGATTCGCCTTCGCCAGTAAGTTTGGGATTCGGCGGCAGCAGCACGGGGAGATCTTTGTCGGGAACCGGTTGCAGGCCGTGGTCGGGGCAATAAACGACTGGAATCGGTGTGCCCCAATAGCGCTGGCGGGAGATGCCCCAATCGCGGAGGCGGAAGACAATTTCGCCTTTGCCGAAGCCTTTTTTCTCGGCGTAGGCGGTCATTTTTTCTATTGCGGTTGCACTCGGTAGTCCGGAGAACTCGCCGGAGTTGGTGGAGATGCCGTATTCGGTGAATGGTTTTTCGACGGTGTTGGAGATCGACGTTCGATCGTTCGAAGACCCACCCTCGAAAACCGAGGGTGGGGCACCCTCCGTGGACGTGGGATTCACGGCCGTGGAGGATGGGAGGACTACCGAGCGGATCGGCAATGAATACTTTTTGCAAAATTCGAAGTCGCGCTCGTCGTGCGCAGGGACAGCCATGATGGCGCCGGTGCCGTATTCCATGAGCACGAAGTTGCCGACCCAGATAGGGATTTTTTCGCCACTAAAAGGATTCGTGGCGTGGCGTCCGGTGAAGAAGCCAACTTTTTCGGCGGTGGCAAGGTCCGCGGTCTTAACCGAGGTCTGACGCATTTGCGCGAGATGCGGTTCGGCTTCAGCGCGATTTGGCGAACCTTCGAGGAGTTTTGCTACGAGCGGATGCGTGGGCGCAAGGATGATAGCGGTCGCGCCGTAGATGGTATCGATGCGCGTGGTGAAGATTTCAATCGGCGGCGCGCCTTTCACGTCGGCGACGGCGAATTTCAGCTTTGCGCCTTGCGAGCGGCCGATCCAATTGCGCTGCATGGTGATGACGCGCTCGGGCCAACTGCCTTCGAGTTCTTTTAGATCGTCGACAAGCTGGTCGGCGTAGGCGGTCGTTTTGAGGAACCACTGTTCGAGTTCGCGAGACTCGACAAGAGTATCTTCGTGCCGCCAACAATAACCGCCGTTGATGACCTGCTCATTTGCAAGCACAGTGCAGCATTTCGGACACCAGTTCACGCGGCTCTTTTTGCGATAGGCGAGACTCTTTTCCAGCATGCGCAGGAAAAACCACTGGTTCCAACGATAGTATTCGGGCTCGCAGGTGGAGATTTCGCGGCGCCAGTCGTAACTGAAACCGAAGCGGCGAAGCGTTTTTTGAAACTCGGCGATGTTGTTGTTGGTCCAGACACGCGGATGCGTGCTGTTTTTGATGGCCGCGTTTTCAGCGGGCAGGCCGAAGGCGTCCCAGCCCATGGGATGGAGGACGTTGAAGCCGCGCATGCGCTTGACGCGGGCGACGACGTCGCCGATCGCATAATTGCGCATGTGGCCCATGTGCATCGTGCCGGAGGGATACGGAAGCATTTCGAGGACGTAGTACTTTGGCTTTGTGGAATCGGCTTCCGTCTCGAACACGTGCGCTTCCGCCCAGCGCTTTTGCCACTTGGCTTCGATCTCTTGTGGGTTATAGTCCGCCACGCCTCGCTATCCCCTCTTGGTCTTGCGTGATTTCTTAGACTTGCTTGCCGCTCTTGCTCTCTTCACTGCAGGTTTCGATTTCTTTTTTGGTTCGCCTGATCGCGATGGCATGGAGGCTTCCAAAGCTTTCTTTCGGCGCTCCACGTTTTTGGCGATTGCCGCCGTTTTCATTTGCACTTTTTTGATGGCGGTCGTCAGCATCGAAAAGCCTTTTTCGGCCGGCGGGGCTTGTTCGGCCAAACCTGCCAGTTCCCACAGCTTGGCCACATTGCGGCGATCATCCCCCGGTTGATCGATGGGCGTTTCGAGAAGGAAGGCACGGCCCGTTAAGCCTGCGGGCGACGATGCGCCGAGTTTCGGGTGCGTCAAGATGCGTTGAAAAGCTTCCGCGCCGATTTTGCCTTCGCCGATGTTTTCGTGGCGGTCGACGCGCCCGCCGAGCGGAATTTTCGAATCGTTGGCGTGAAAGACGGGAACGCGGCCGAGGCCAATGGTGCTGTCGATCACGTCAATCGTGGAAGCCAGTCCGGTTTCGCTCCGGATGTCATAGCCGGCCGCAAAAAGATGCGCGGTGTCGAGGCAAGCGGCGGCAGGCACATCTTTAAGTCCGGCAAGTATTTGCGCAACTTCTTCCAGTCGCGAGCCAACAGCGACTCCCATCCCCGCCGTGTTTTCGATGAGGATACGCAGGCTGCCAAGAGAAACACGCTTGGAGCCTTGCTTCACGGATTCGATGACGGTGGAAACGGCTCGCTCAGGTGTGGCTTCCCCGCGCGAGCCGGGATGAACCACCAGAAAATCGGCACCAAGAGCTATGCCGCGTACAAGCTCATCATGGAATGCCTGGATGGAGCGAACCCGCAGCATCGGCTGGACGGCGGCAAGATTGATCAGATAGTTCGCGTGAATGACGAGCGGGCCGAGGCCGAGTTCCGCGCGACGGGCACGGAAAGCTGCGGCGTCTACTTCGGGAATGCGGGCGGGTCCGCCTTCCCACATGCGCGGGCTCGATGAAAAAATTTGCAGCGCGTTGCAGCCGAGTTTGCGCGCGGATTCAAGAGCGTTGAGATAGCTTCCCGCGATGGACGCGTGGATGCCGATGCGCAGGCTGCCGTCCATCCAGGTAGGAGGTAGCGGTTCAGGCTCAGGTTCCGGGCGGTATTCGTCTTCGTCGTCGAATTGAGTGTCGAGCGTGGGTTGAGGGTCGGGCATGCTGTCAGTGCGATTTTTGTATGACTGTTAATCCCCTATTGTAGCCGAGGGAGAGACATTCTCCAAACGCGGGGGCGTGTGTTGGGCGTCAGCGTTCTGGAGGCATCTCAACGTTAAACCTCGGGACACGCACGGATTTGGGCTCGCTGTCGAGCGGAGTCTGGGGAGGGGCAAGATTGTTTTGCTGTTTTATCGCAGCGGCCATTTCGGCGAGGACGCGCTCAGGAGTGCGCGAGGATTGAATTTCCAAGGCGTCTGAAATGCGCGCGAGATAGAGCATCAGCTCTTCGGTTACATCGGAGTGTTGCAGGGCGACTTTGCGGCGGCTGCTGAAGATGAGCAAAAATGCTGCAAGCACTAGCAGAATCGCAGCGGCGAGAATGAGGTCGCCACTTGAGAATGGATAATCGAACCAAGAAATTGTATCTGACTGCATAGGCCCTCCGCGGTCCAAAGAATCGTTTCTGTGTGCTGCTTAAATTTAAGGGCTGAGGAACGGCCAGAACCACTGTCGTGAAGATTAGATGCGAAGTGAGGCGTTGGAAGTAGCTCAGAAAGACTTTAAAAACGAGTGGAAATTGCTGTAGAGGTCCGGCGAGTGCGTACGATCCTCAACAGCGCCCGGAGGTGGCGTTCTTTGCGTCTCTTGTTTCGGTACAGTACACTGAGAAATTCACAATGCATCTGAGGAATGCACCATGCTGATTGTAATGGGATCGCACGCGACGGAGGAGCAGGTCCGCGCGGTGTGCGAAAAAATTGAGTCGCTGGGGCTTAAGGCGCACCCGATTCCGGGTACGATTCGAACAGCGATTGGGATTACAGGGAATAATGGCGCGATTGATCTCGGCGTTCTGGAGTCCTTGCCCGGAGTGGCCGAGTGCATTCCAGTAAGCAAACCCTACAAGCTGGTGAGCCGCGACGCCAAGGAAGAAGATAGCGTACTGCGGATTCCTACGCCGTCGGGTGATGTGCTTGTCGGCGGAAAAATGATCGCGCTGGTGGCTGGGCCTTGCGCGGTGGAGACGGAAGAACAGTGTCTGGCGATCGCGGAACGTGTGAAGAAATCGGGGGCGCGCCTCTTTCGCGGTGGGGCTTACAAGCCTCGGACGTCGCCGTACAGTTTTCAAGGGTTGGGTTTGCCGGGCCTGAAGATTTTAGCGAAGGTACGGGAAGCGTACGGGTTTGGAATCATCACCGAGGCTATCGACAACGAGAGCCTCGATCTTGTCGAGGAATATGCCGACGTGATTCAAATCGGCGCGCGGAACATGCAGAATTTCTCACTGCTGAAGCGCGCGGGGCGCGCGAAGAAGCCGGTACTCTTGAAGCGCGGGATGTCGGCAACGCTGGACGATTTTTTGATGGCCGCGGAATATATTTTGTCCGAGGGAAATTACAATGTGATGTTGTGCGAACGTGGTATTCGAACGTTTTCGGATTTTTCGCGCAACACTTTGGATCTGGCGGTGGTGCCCGCGGTCAAGAAGCGCAGTCATTTGCCGATTTTGGTCGATCCGTCGCATGGCACGGGCAAACGGCACAAAGTTTTGCCGCTTTCGCGCGCGGCGATCGCCGTGGGCGCGGACGGATTGCTCGTCGAAGTGCACCACGAGCCCGATAAAGCGCTTTCCGATGGTATGCAGTCGATTCTGCCAGAGGAGTTCAACCACTTGGTCGAAGAGGTACGCCAAATTGCCGCAGTTTTGGGGCGCGAGGTAAATTGAGAATGCGCTACCCATCTTGGTGTAATTAAGCAGCAGGTCGCATGGGCGTGTCGCTCTCAAAAGGAATCAGTTTCAGTTTGTGAGCTTATGTTTCAGGCCAATTAGCGCGTTTATGGCTAATTCCACGGACTACATGTAACAATCCATCCGACTTATGAACCGGCCTCGCAACTTCCGTGTGTACATCTTGCTGGTCATCCTGCTAATCGTGGGAGTGACGGAACTTGTGCGCGAACACCGGCCGTCCTTTTTGAGGCCGGGCTTGCGATTGTGCGCCTATGTTTCTGCGTCCGACGGAAGCGTGACGGTGATTGATCTGGTGAAGCTAGCCGCTGTGGCGCGCGTTGCGGTTGGTCCAGGTTTATCGGGGATGCGTGAACATCCAACGCGCGCGGAAATTTGGGGCGTGAGTTCTGCGGGCGGGTATGCGTGGGTGCTCAATGCGCGGGTGAATCAGGTGACTGCGCGCATTCCCGTGGGACCGCTTCCCTACGCGATTGATTTTTCGCCCGATGGCAGCCGCTTGTACACGACGTCCTCCGGATCGGACACACTCCTGGCGATCGATTGCCAAACGCGTAGCGTGCTCGCGAAAGCCAGGACAGGCGGCGAACCCGTACTAGCGCACGTAACGCCTGACGGAAAAACAGTGCTGGTACTCAATCATCGCGATGCCACGCTGGGGATTCACGACGCGGCCACGCTGGCGCTGCGCAGCATGGTTGGGATCGTCAAACAGCCTGAGAGGGTTGTAATTCTTCCCGACAGCAGCCTGGCATTTGTTCTGAGTAGAACGGAACACCGCCTTTCCGTCGTCGACCTGCGCAGGAGCGTGCTTGTAACGAACCTCGAACTGGATGGTAATCCGTCGGACATGCTGCTCAAGCAGGACGGCGGCGAGCTGTACGTCATTTCGCCAGAAGCACACGGCTTGCAGGTCATCAACACCTGGACACATGAGGTCGGCGACTACATGGTCCTCGGGTCGGCCCCAACGCGCGGCGTTCTGAGCGCCGACGGAAACACGCTCTACATCTCAGACAGCGCCGCGAGTCACATTATTCCTGTGGACATTGCCAACCGCCGGGTGATTCGCGATCCTGGCACCGGCAAGGAGTTCCCTATTCCTGCAGGCCAGTCTCCCGGCGTGTTGCGTTTTGATCCTGATGAACCCAATGAAAATCTGCTGATCGTGGTAAACGAAGGCTCCGGCGATGTTGCCATTATCCGCGTGCGCACCAATAGCCTGCTCACTATGATTCCTGTTGGAGATAAACCGCAGGACCTGGCAGTAAAATTGTTCTAAAGAAGGTGGTCCAGAGAGTCATTCATCGCGCAAAGCCACGAGGGGGTCGACGTGCATCGCGCGCCGCGTGGGAATGTAGCAGGCCAGAAGCGTGACCACTGACATCAGGACAGCAGCGGCAAAGAAAGTGGCGGGATCTGCTGGACTAACCCCATAGAGTTCGCTCTCGAGCAGGCGGGTGATTCCCAGTGCGCACGCTAGACCGAGAGAGATCCCGATGAGCGAAAATTTCGCGCCTTCCTTCATGACGAGCCACAGGACATCGCGGCGCTGCGCGCCAAGAGCGAGCCGGATGCCAATTTCGCGAGTGCGCCTGGAGACAAGAAAAGAAAGAACACCGTAGATGCCGATTAGCCCGAGGACGAGCGCCAGAGCGGCAAACGCGACGAAGAGAATCGTTGTGGAGGCGGGGGTGGAGACAGATTCTGAGACAACGGCACGCATCGGTTTCACTTCGCTAGCAGGAACCTCTGGATTGAGACCGGCAATCGTGCTCCGAAGAACATTTTGCAGCTGCGATTCTTCCAAACCAGATTGAATGACAAGGGTCATATCGGACGGGACGCGGCCGCCCTCGAGCGTGGCGTTTGTGGCGTACGGGAAGTAAATGGTGCCGTTGATCCAATCAGGAACATTTTTTTGCAAATCATACGCGCGGACGTCGGAGACGATTCCCACAACTGTGCGCCAGTCTTTCTCGCCACTTAAGCGAACATGCGAGCCAATGGGGCTGCGGCTAGGCCAAAAGCGGCGGGCTGTCGTTGCAGTGATAAGGGCCACTGAAGGATTGCCAGAATCGTCCGCAGCGGTGAAACCGCGGCCAGCGACGACGGGAATCTTCATCACTTGAAGATAGTCGGGCGTCACGACGTCCATCCAAAAAAGCGGCATAGCTTCACCGGGAGGCACAGGCTGATTTTCGATTTCGAGAGAGCGCTTCGCGACGCGGCCGCCAAGAGGCAGCGTATTGACGACGCCGACAGAATTGACGCCGGGAACTGCCTTCATGCGATCCAGGAGTTCGCGGTAGAAAGAAATACAACGTGAAGGATCGCTGCAGAAGGCTTGATTGGGAGTGACCCGCGCCGTGAGAATACGCTCGGCGCGGAAACCGGGATCGACGCGCGAGAGCGCCACAAAACTGCGGATGAGCAAACCAGCGGCAATAACCAGAAGCACCGCGAAAGCGACTTCGGCGATCGCCAGAGTGCCGCGCAATCGATGCGAGATGGAAGTACTTGCGCCGCGCGTGGCCGCGTTCAGCGATTGGGCGAGAGCGGCGCGCGAAGATTGGAGTGCAGGTGCAAGTCCGAAGAGAAGACCAGTGAGGATGGCAAGCCCGCCGGTGAACGCAAGAACGCGCCAGTCGATATGAGCATCGGCGAGACGAGGCGTGTCCACTGGAAGCGCGGCTTTCAGAAGATGCAGACCTTGGGTAGCAAGAATAATTCCGAGCACACCCCCCATCAGAGCGAGCAAAACGCTTTCCGTGAGGAGTTGACGGATGATGCGGCTCCGTTCAGCGCCCATGGCGGTGCGCACCGCTATTTCTTTTTCGCGCGTGGCGGCACGGGAAAGCCCCAGATTGGCCACGTTCACACAAGCGATGAGAAGAATCAGACCGACTGCGCCCAGAAGCAGGAACAGACGGCCGCGCACGTCGGCGACCATGCCGTTGCGCAATTCCACGACACTGATGTCTGCGTTCCAGTCCGCAGGCATGGGCCACGGAAACAATTTGGGTACGCGCGACTGAAACATGCGAATTTCGGCGCGTGCCTGGGCAATCGTTGATACGGGGCGAAGGCGGCCAATGACCGGCATGAAATCGCCAGCCCAATACGCGACGGTGTCGCGAGGATCATTGTGCAGAGGCAACCAGACCTGCGTTCTCGCCGAGGGAAAGGCAAATTCCGCGGGCATCACGCCTACAACTTCGCGATTGACGCCTTCGAGCTCGATGGAGCGGCCGAGAATCGAGGGATCCCCGCCGAAGCGCTGCTGCCAAAGGGCGTGACTCAGGATGACGAAGTTGTCCCGCCCGGCGGTGTCATCACCGGGATAGAAAGCGTGGCCAATCTCGGGACGAGCGCCCAAGACGGAGAAAAACTCGGCGGAGACGAGCACGGCAGACAGCCGGACTGGATCACCACGGCCCGTAAGATTGAATTCGTGGCCTTCAAAGTACGCCGCGACATCGAGCGATTGCACTTGCTCGCGCATGGCGACGAACCCGCCCTTCGGAAAAGTGCCGCTAGTGCCAGTAATGCTGACGAGATTCTGTGGCGCCGCGAACGGAAGTGGACGAAGCAAAATGCCATCGACGAGGCTAAAGATGGCCGTGTTCGCGCCGATGCCGAGAGCGAGCGTCATAACCGCGACGAACGTAAATCCCGGGCTTTTGCGCAGCATCCGCGCGCCAAAGCGCAAATCCTGCAGCAGAGTTTCCATGATTTTGACGCCGCGAGCTTCGCGTCCTTCTTCTTTGACGCGTTCAATACCACCGAACTCAATGCGTGCGTGCCGCATCGCTTCCTCTCGCGGCACTCCGCCGCGCATCAAATCTTCGGCGAACGTTTCGATATGAAAGCGGAGCTCCGCGTCCATCTCGCTTTCCATACGAGCACGCCGGAAAGTTGTCCGCGACCACGAACGAAGCCGGCTCCAAATCGTCATACTTCCTCCGGTTTTCTGTCCGCAATTCCGATGATGATTCGCGTAATCATTCGTTTCTTAGCGCCACCATGGGGTCCACTCGCATCGCCCTCCGCGCCGGAAGATACGAGGCTGCGACCGACACGATGGCCAGCAGCAACAGCACTCCGAAGAACGTAAGTGGATCTGTGGGACGCACTTCATAAAGCAAACTCTGAAGAAACCGCATCAAGACAAGCGCTCCCGCAGCGCCTAAAACAATTCCGATCGCCGTAACGCGCAAGCCTTGACCCAACACTTGGCGGAGCACGTCGCTACTTCGTGCGCCCAGCGCCATGCGCACGCCAATCTCGTGCGTTCGTCGCGCGACCGTATACGCCAGCACCCCGTAGATTCCGATTGCCGCCAGCACGAGCGCCAGCGCCGCAAACGAGCCAACCAATACGAGGCTAAAGCGCCGGCTCGCCGTCGATCGACTGATCACCTCATCCATGGTGCGGACGCTTCCTAAAGCGAGTTGGGGATCCAATCCCCTCACCGCGTCGCGAACCTCGGACGCTAGTCCTGCCGGATCGCCTTGCCCCCGCACGGCAACTCGAAGTGAAAGCGGTGCCCCGAGCTGGGCGTATGGTTCGTAGGTGTGCGCATCGGCTGCCGTCTCGAGCGGCCCCTGTTTCACATCGCCCACCACGCCGACGACGGTCAGCCAAGGATCTGACGACTCTGCTGGCCCCCATTTCAGGCGTTTGCCTAGTGGGTCTTGACCAGGCCAATACTTCTTGGCCAACGCATCGCTGACGATAAGCACGAGCGTGGACTTTGGTCCGTCCTGCTCAGTGAAATTCCTCCCGCGAAGAAGCGGAATGCCCATGGCCTGGAGATAGTCTCCGTAGATGACGGAGTGGTTGTCCAAGTTCAGTTGTGGACCCGGTTGCGGCTGATACCCTTCCACCGTGAAGGCATGTGTCCATCCTCCAAGAAGAGGCAAGTCCGTGGAAGCTCCCGCAGCGGCAATGCCAGGTGTCTGGCGCAGCTTTTCCATCAACTGTTTATAGAAAGACGCCACCTTTTCGTTTTGCGAGTAAGACTCCGTTGGCGGCAGATCGATCGAGGCGGTTAAAACATGCTCTGGGCGGAAGCCGGGATTAGTGCTCAAGACCCTCTGGAAGCTACGCACCAATAGACCCGCGCCAACGAGCAGCATCACCGATAGCGCGACTTCGACGATCACAAATGCGGCGCGCAAACGTTGATGATCAGGGCCTTGCGAATTGCCGCGGCCACTTTCCTGCAGCGAAGAATTGAAATCACTTCGCGATGCCCAGAGAGTCGGCAAGACGCTGAAGACGAGTCCCGCCAATGTGACGAGCAGGAAGCTAAAGAGCAGTACTGTCCAATCGAGTTCGATGGCATGAAACTGCGGAATATTGGCCGGCATATGAGCCGCCAAAATATCCTTCAACCAAACGGCGAGCCCCAAACCGAGCGCGCCTCCTGCGAAAGCAAGCAACATGCCTTCCACTAAAAACTGACGCAGCAATCGAAGCCTGCCAGCGCCAATCGCCAATCGAACCGCTATCTCCTTCTGGCGCCCGACGGAGCGCATCATCAGAAGGTTTGCCACGTTCACGCACGCTATCAGCAGCACAAAGCCCACCGCGCCGAGCAACATCAACAGCATCGGCTTCAGCGGGCCAGTCACCTCATCGCGAAGAGGCACGGAGACCATGCCGAGCCGGAAGTCGCCCAGCGGCGAGTTCGCGTCGCGCGACCATTTTTTGTAGGTTTCCAGAACTCCTTGAGCGACAAGTTGCAAGTCCGCATCAGCCTGCCCTGGCTGTATTCCTGGTTTCAGCTTGCCAACTACGGTGTAAGAAAAATTGTCGCCGAAGTCGGCCAGCTCTTCCTTGGACAACCCCAGTGGAACCCAAAGATCGGCCGCGACTCCCTGCATCATCCCTGGGAGTGGAAAGATGAAGCTCTCCGGCATCACACCGACGATCGTGTAGGGCTTGCGGTCCAGATTGATCGTCTGGCCCAGGATATTGTGTTGTCCACCAAATTGGCGCCGCCAGAAACCGTAACTGAGGATGGCGACTTGATTCCCGAACTGCTCTTCCCGCGGCTCAAATGTACGCCCTAGGATTGGCTGAACACCGAGTACGTCGAACAGATCACTGCTTATGCGGTTAGCGGTGACTCGCGCCGGCACGCCTCTTCCGGAAAACTCATAGGTCCACACGCGGAATCCGTCAACACCCTCAAAGACATGATTCAGTTTTTGAATCTCGGCGATGTCAGGTCCCGAGACGTTGAATGGCTCGGCCGTGATGTTGGGCAAGAGTTCTTTGACCAGCATTAGACGATGAGCATTCGCGTAGGGCAGCGGGCTGAGAAGAACCGCGTTCACCACGCTAAAAATGGCGGTGTTCGCGCCAATGCCGAGGGCAAGAGTGAGCACGGCGATGGCAGTAAAGCCCGGACTTTTACGAAACATCCGTGCGCCGTAACGCAAATCCTGAATCATTTCATCAAGAAGGCGAACGCCTCGCGCTTCCCTGCCTTCCTCTTTAACGCGCTCCATACCGCCAAACTGGATGCGCGCTTGGCGCATAGCTTCTTCACGCGAAGCGCCGCCGCGCACCAAATCTTCCGCGAACGCCTCAATATGAAAACGCAGCTCAGCATCCATTTCGCTTTCCATGCGAGCACGCCGCAGTGCTGCTTTGCACCATGAACTGAGCCGGCTCCAGGGAGTCATATTTCCTCCAGCCTCCTGCTCGGAGTTTCTAAAACAACGCACGCCTTCATTCGTACCTCAACGCGACGATAGGATCGACCCGCGTGGCGCGGCGCGCAGGGAGATAACCAGCAATCAGGGCAACAAGCAACAGTAGTAGCGACGCGGCCGCAAAAGTAATGGCGTCGGTGGAACGCACGCCATAGAGCAAAGAAGAAAGCAGTCGCGTCCCCAGCAAAGCGCCGGCAATGCCAACAATGAGCCCGATCCCAGCCAGCCGCACAGCGAAGCCGAGAACGCCCCAGACAATCTGTCCCTGAGATGCGCCGAGCGCCATACGAATGCCGATGTCGCGTGTCCGCTGCGCAACAATGTAGGAGAGCACTCCATAAATTCCGACCGACGAGAGCACCAGCGCCGTACCGGCAAAGATCGCCAAAAGGTATGTGTCGAAATGCGAACGCTCGAGCGTGCTGGAGATTTTCTGCTTCATGCTGGAGAGCCTGTAAATCGGGACTTCAGGCGCCACTGACGCCACAGTGCTTTGCAATTCACGCAAAGGAACTTCGCTTCCACGAGTCCGTACCACCAGGTCCATGGTTCGGCCAATCCAATCCCAGGAGGCGGGCGGCATTTGAGCGATGGGAATGTAAAACGCGGGCTGTGCCTCACGGTCAAGGCCTTGTGCGCGGATGTCTGCCACCACGCCGACCACTTCGTGCCAAACAGGATCAAGGCGACCCTTTGGCCCGGACTCGCAGCACGCGAAGCGCTTGCCAATTGCGTTTTCGCCAGGCCACATCGTATGAGCGAGAGTTTCATTGATGATGGCAACAAAAGTGCGCTCGCGCGTATCTTGCGGAGTGAAATCGCGGCCAGCTTTCAACGGGACACGAGCCGTCGAGAGATAACTGGGCGAGACAATTTGCAATTGCGAGTTTACGAGATTTGCAAGATCGAGCGCTTTGCCTTCGGCGAGCAGGCCATTGCTGCTGCCACCTCCGGCAAGCGGAGCGCGAGAGACAACGGCTGCAGACACAACCCCCGGCAAGGCACCGGCAGCGGTGATCATGCGCTCAAAAGTCTCTCGAGCAACGGCTGGCTCGCGATAGCCGGCATCAGGCAGACCAATGCGCCCAACGACGACATTAGATGTATCAAAGCCAGGATCTACGTGAGACACGAGCAAGGCACTGCGAATCAAAAGTCCCGCACCAACCATGAGCACAAGCGCAAGGGCGACTTCCGCGACTACCAGGAGACTGCGAACCCGATCGCGGTTGCCACCTACAACGCCGGAGGCCGACTTGAACACTTCATTGAGGCGTGTCGATGCGGAGCGCAGCGCCGGAGCCAGCCCAAACAGAAAGCTGGAAAGAAGTGCAACACCACTTGCGAATGCGAGTGTGCTGGCGTCAATGCGGGACTGATCCAGCCGCGGCATCTCAGCGGGACCGTGGGCAACAATCCAGGAAACAACCCAATAGGCGAGCAATACTCCTACACCACCGCCAGCCAGCCCAAGCACGATATTTTCCACAAGAAGCTGCCTCACAATGCGATTCGGCGAAGCGCCGAGCGCGGCGCGCAACGCAATTTCTTTTTGGCGCGTGCGAGAACGCGCCAGCTGTAAATTTGCAATATTCGCGCAGGCAATCAAAAGTAAGAATCCAACCGCAGCGAGCATGAGCCGGAGGCTCAATCGCTGGTCGCCTAGAAGCGCGCTCGCCAACGGCTGAATGCGGAAGCTGCGGTCGGCGTCATCGAGCGGATACTGCTTCTGGAGGCGCTGAGCAATTATCTCGAGCTCGGATTGCGCCTGTGCCATTGCGACTCCGGGCTTGAGACGGGCCATCACGTCCAAGAAATGGTCGTCGTGTTCCGCAAGCTGCGCCGGAGTATACGCAGCGGGAATCCAAAGGTTGCTATTGCTCAATAACGGATCGAAGCTCTTCGGCATCACGCCGACAACTACGGTTGGCAGGCCGTTGATGCGAATCGGCTTGCCAATGATGGCGGGGTCAGCGTGAAGACTTGTGCGCCAGAATCGCTCGCCGATGACGACGACCGGCGTATGCCCGGGCGTATCTTCTTCGGGTGTGAACACGCGTCCAGAGATCGGCGGCACGCTAAATGTCGCAAAGTAATTGAAGGTTACAATGGCGCCGTCGATGCGTTCGGGAACGTCCTGAGTTTGCAAATTAAAGCTCGCATCGTGCGAGCAGCTGATCTCCGTATAAGAACTGCTCTGCGTTTTGATGTCGTTGAAATTGCCAACGGAGACATCGACACCTGAACCTCTCCACTGCTCCTGCAGAAGCACCACGCGGGAGGAATCTTGAATAGCCAGTGGTCGCAGAAGAACAGCGTTGACCACGCTGAAGATGGCCGTCGTGGCGCCTATGCCTAACGCCAAGGTAAGCACCGCAACAACCGCAAAGCCAGGACTCTTCCTCAGGACCCGCTGCCCATAACGAAGATCTTGCAGAAGTTCATCAAGAAAACTGACGCCGCGGGCTTTCCTGCCTTCTTCTTTAACGCGCTCGATACCGCCAAATTCGATGCGCGCTCGTCGCATAGCTTCCTCCCTCGGCATGCCGCCGCGCATGAGGTGGTCCGCACGTGCTTCGATATGGAATCGCAGCTCCGCGTCCATCTCGCTTTCCATCCGAGAACGCCGCAGCGTTGCGCTGAACCAGGAACGGAACTGACTCCAAAACGTCATATCCTCACCACCATCGTTCAAGAGATTCTCGTGATGACTTGCGCCCTCATTCGTACCTCAGCGCCACCATGGGATCGACGCGCATGGCGCGGCGCGCGGGCAGGTAAGCGGCAAGCAAACCGACCGCGATCATGATTGCAACGGCAACGACAATCGGAAGAAGGCTCGCGACTGGCAGGTCGGGGATCAGGCTGGCAGCTACGCGTTTTCCCCAGAACGCGAGGGGCGCTCCGATAGTGAAACCAGCGCAGACCATCCACAGGGCGTCGCGAAGGACAACGCGCATAACGTGAGTCCGTGCTGCACCGAGCGCCATGCGAACGCCGATCTCATGCGTGCGCCCCGCGACCGTGTACGCAAGTAGGCCGTACAGGCCGATGGCTGCAAGCAGCGCGGCGAGCGCGCCGAACCCTGCGGAAAGCATGGCAATCAACCGCTGCGGAACGATAGACGAATCGATCTGTTCGTTCATCGTCATAATCCTAACGATGGGAACATCCTTCAATACGTCGGCCTCGATTTGGCGAACGGCGCTGGCAGCCCCGTCGGGATCGATCCTCGTGCGGATGGCCAGCTGAGAATGCTCAGAACCGATATAGCCCTGTTGAAGAAGGTCCGGATAGATCGTAGGCGGCGCGGGTTGCTGGAGGTCGTTGTATTTAGCGTCGCGGACGAGTCCGACCACCTCATAGGTCTTTTCGCCTTTCGTAGAGGTGACATGGCTCAGGGTGATGTGTCTTCCGATGGGGTTTTCGTTCCCTAAGCAGTCGCGAGCAGCGGCCTCGTTAATGATTACAACAGGGGAACCGGCCTGATCGCGTGCGGAAAAATCGCGACCAGCGAGGAATGGTGTGGCATACGTCTCGAAATAGTCTGACGCAACGGAATTGATGGAAACCTGGGTCTGCTTTTCAGGATGGTCTTCCGCAGATGCGAAGCTCGCGGCCCCAGGGCCCTGCATTGGACTCATGTCACTGAAGGTAGTTGAGCTTACGCCGGGAATGGCGTCCAGCCGCATCACCAACTCTTGAGACAGCTGCGAGAATTGCGCGGCGTTGTAGCCACTGCGCGCGAAATCGAGCGTGACCAGAAGCAGATGATTGCGCTCGAATCCCAGGTTCAGGTTCCGAAGATGCGACAGATATTCCACAAACAGGGCCGCCGAGCTCATCAGCACGAGGGAGAGCGTCACTTGCGAAGCGACCAGGCCCTTGCCGAACAGCCGGCGGGCCTTGGATTCTCCGATGCGCGATACCTGTTGCAGTGTGGTCGCTGGTTCCGTCTTCGACGCGCTCATAGCGGATGCCGCTCCGCACAGGAGTCCCGTGAACAGGGCGATTGCTAGGGTGAACAACAGCACGTGTGCATCCGGTTTTGTCAGAGCCTCAAAATGCACCGGCGCTATCATGACGAACCTGCCTGATGCGAAGACCCGGATCAGTGCGTGAGATGCAACGTAGGCTACGAAGATGCCGACGACGCATCCCGTCAGTGACAGCAACAGTGATTCGGTGAGCGTTTGGCGCAGCAAGCGAGCGCGAGGCGCTCCCAGGCAGGCACGCACAGCCATTTCGTGCTGGCGCGATGCTCCGCGGGCCAAGAGCAGCCCTGCTAAATTCGCGCACGCAAGGAGCATCAGAAGCCCCACCGTTGCCATCAAGACCGTCAGCGGTGTCGAGAGCATCTGGCTCAAAGGCGTGGTAACGCCATTTCCCGCTGGCTCGATGCAGAGTTTCATTCGACGCACGAAGGGATCGACGTCGGGCCGGTCAATGGCCCTCTGGAACAGCGCCGCCATTTCCGGTCGCGCTTGTTCCATGGAGACGCCAGGCTTCAGCCGCCCTAATAGTCCGTACCACATTCCAGAAGAAGGTCCAAGTGATATGGGCCACCAAACGTCCTGTCTCGCATGTTCGCTGATTCCATAAAATCCGCGTTGCGTCACGCCGACGATGGTAAGCGGAGTGTCCCCAACGACGATTTTCTCGCCGATGATTCCGGGATCCAGATTGAATCGGGACTTCCAGAACGGCCAGCTGATGACGGCTACCGGAGAGTGATCACCCGTGTGAACATCTTCGGGGCCGATCAGGCGGCCGGCTGCGGGTCGCACCCCGAGAGCTTGGAAGAAAGTTCCTCCTACTTGTCCCACGAACACGGTCTCCGGCTGCAGCTTATCGGCCCGGACAGCGATAACGTTCAGAGAGTCGACAATCAGGTCCGAGAAGACACGATTGCCGTCGCGCATGATCCGGAAAGCATCCCACGAGAAACCATTGAACGCAGGTTCACCGGGGTATTGATGCAGAAGTTCTACGAGCCGCCCTGGGTCTCGTACCGGGAGAGTACGCAGCATCAGGCCATTCGTCATGGTGAAGATCGCGGTGTTTGCGCCAATCCCGAGGGCCAGGGTGAGGATGGCGACGGCAGTAAAACCTGGGGATTTTCGGAGCATGCGGAGCGCCAAGCGTAGGTCCTGGAGAAGGCTATCGACGAAGCTGACGCCGACCTTGTCGCGGCATTCTTCTTTGACCCGTTCGACACCGCCGAACTCGATTCGCGCTCGACGCATAGCTTCCGCGCGGGGCATGCCGTTGCGCACCAAATCCTCTGCAAATGCCTCCATGTGGAAACGGAGCTCTGCGTCCATCTCGCTTTCCATGCGAGAGCGATGCAGAGTTGTCTGAATCCACGAACGAAGCTGGTTCCAAAACCTCACACTTCCTCCGGCTTGGTTCCCAGGATTCCGGCAATGACGTCGGCCATGCTGTTCCAATTCTCGGTTTCTGCCTGCAGCCGGCGCTTCCCTGCCACGGTGAGCGTGTAATATTTCGCTTTTCGCTTGTTCTCCGACTCGCCCCATTCGCTGGCGATCCAGCCCTGGTGTTCGAGGCGATAGAGCGCGGGATAGAGCGAGCCTTGCTGGATTTCGAGGCGGTCCTTCGATATTTGCTGGATGCGAAGAAGAATGCCGTAGCCATGCAGCGGCCCGAGCGATACGGCCTTGAGTATGAGCATGTCGAGAGTGCCTTGCAGAAGGTCGAGTTGTTTGTCCATGCGCTGCGGGGAATCAGGCCGAAGCCTATTCCCCTCTTCTCCTAGATCAACTAGGAAAGTAAACCTACTCTCCTAGGCTGTCAAGGAGAGAATTTCGAGGGGACCACGACGAGGCTGGCAGCCACGTTCGCCAATGCTCATTGGAACAAAGAGCGCCGACATGAAGTTCCTGAATGGAGTAATGCAGAGCGGCGAATTACGCGGTGTCTTCGGGGGGCCACGCCGAGTGGTCTTCGCCAAGTTGGACTTCGAGGTAGCCTTCTGCTGGCAGAACATCCACGGGCAAGCCGCAATGCCACAGGGCGACACCAAGCCTGAGCTTCGTTTGGCCTTTCAGGCTAAGCTCGCTGCGATGGATGGACACTTCAAGTATCCGATCAAAGGAAGCTTCCGCGACGCTCTTGGGATTGAGAAGGCAAAGGCGTCCCTTCTCGACAGCGAATTCCTGCAAATGGCCTCGCATGAGCTTGACCACAACGTTGATTTCTTCGGCTGTGCCAATGGTGATCCGAAATTCGCAATCTTCAAGTTCTCCTAGAAGATCGAGGAACGGGTCCACTCGCACACAAAAGCGGTCCTCCTCGAAACCATAACGTAATTCATGAAGATAGAATGTCCGGCCATGCATGGCACCGCCGCGGCGCTCCGGCGAATACAATCCGGCGCCGAGCCATTCGAAGTAGGAAGTGTCTCGCCCATCCACCGCAATTTTCAGAAAGCTCGTCGGCGCCAGTTGCAATGCATGCTCCGGCTGACGCTTGATGGGCTTTGCCAGCTCTTGCGGAGCGACTTGTCCGAGCGCCAGGTAAACCGCGGTCAAATGCTTTCGATATAGCGCGTCGAACTCTGCATCGTTGGCCGTGCTGTGTTCCGGACCGAACCACCAGCACCAATCGCTTCCCTCCGCGGCAAGAAGCGATTCCATCGCTTCCTTCAACGCAGTCTCAGTCGGCGCTCCGTCGCGGCCCTGCTTCTGCGCGTCGGCGGCCTTTCCGTAGGCTTCGCGGGCGTCCCAAAGCAGTTCCCACGCGGCCACATCTTCGCTGTGGCCGATCCACACATCGAAATTCGCGCTAATCCAGGAAGCGGGGAAAATTCCGGGATTCGTCGGAATATGGCCTGCTGCGGCAATCGCTTCCGTCGCTGTAAGGGCCCGAAAATCCTGGTCACCCTGGATTCGGCCGTAAAACTCGCGTAAGAACTCGCGTCCATTCCCCGGATAGTATTCCCACGCGTTTTCGCCATCGAGAAATAGGCAAACCGTAAGGGGCTGCGAAGTCTGCACGTGTTCGCCAAGTTCGCGAAGACGGCCGTGCAAATCCGCGGCGGCGGCTTTGCCGTCCATGCGGCTATAAACAAATCCGATGAGATCGGAAAGATGGTGATCGCGGAAGAGTCCCGTCATCGGATTTCCGCCAAGCTGCACGCGCAGCGGCTGGTAGAGTCGATCTGCATTGGCCGGAATGCCCTTCGCATCGCGAAAGAATCCCGCGTTCAGCGTCCTGCCGAGTACGCCCTCATCCGTGCCAAACCACTGGAAACCTTCCTCAGCGGCGATCGTCAAAGCCTGATCGGAAACAGAACCTTCCGACGGCCAGAGTCCTGCGGGTTTCGCGCCGAACACGCGCTCGTGATATTCGCAGGCGCGCCGCAACTGCTCGCGCGCATCCTCAGGATGGCGGTAAGCACGGCGCGGCAGAGGCGTGCTGGGATTGGCTACGCGAGCGATATCCGAATCGCAGATCAGCGGAAGGATGGGGTGGTAAAAAGGCGTGGTGCTGAGCTCAATCTGGCCCGTCTGTGCCACCGCGCGGTACTCCGGCAAAACTAAACCGAGCAGTTCCAATTGCTTCGCCTTTAGCGCGGATTTGTCATTTTCCGTAAACTCTTTTCCTTTGCTCGCGAGTCGGCTGACCACCGAATCCTTCTCGAACCAGGTCTCCTCCATCCAAGCCAATTGCGAGAGCAATTGCAGGTCGCGCCAGTCGCGCTGCGTAAAAGAAACCTGCGCCTGCGCTCCGCCAGCCGGCTGCGACCACTCATACAACTCCACAAAGCGAGGCCAACGCGACATCAGACGTTCATGATTTACTTGAAATGCCCGAGCCAGAATCTCGGCCTTGTCTTCGCGTGTTAAGTCGTCAGCGCTCTTGAATGCCAAAGAGAACCATGGCTCGTTGAATTCTCCGCTGGCGTATTCCTCGAGCTGCATCCCAAGCGAAGGTACAACATTAAAGGTGGCGTGAAATTTCGGGAATTCCTTGAGCATCGCCACCATGCCCCAATAATCCTTCAGCGCGTGAAGCCGCGTCCACGCTAGGACATACCGTCCAGTTTCCGGGTCCCGATATTGCGGCTGATGCATGTGCCACAACAACACCACATGCACGCGATTCATCGTGACTCTCTTTCCGATTCTACTGGCGAGGCCGTGTTACACTCACGGTTTGCGTTATGCGCATCCTCGACCGCTACATTGTTCGTGAGGTTTTTCGTCACGCATTCCTCGGACTCGCCGTATTCACATTCGTTTTCTTTGTTCCCAAACTTGTCCAACTGATGGAGCTGTTTGTCCGTCATAGCGGTTCGGGCGACCAAATCCTCGAGCTTTTTCTTTGCATCTTCCCCGCTGTCTTCACCTTTACGCTCCCCATGGCCGTGTTGATCGGCGTACTCCTCGGACTTGGCCGCATGTCCGCGGACAGCGAAATCATCGCCTTAACAGCGCTCGGCATCGGCCGCCGCCGCATCCTTCTACCCGTGGGCGTTCTCGCCGTCACCGGGGCTCTCGTCACTCTCTGCATGACGCTTTGGCTTGGGCCGATGGCGTATCACAAATACCGCAGCCTCGAGACCGATCTGCTCGCCTCCCAAGCCTCTTTCGCGGTGCAGCCCCGCGTCTTCGACGAGCGCTTCCCCAAACTGGTTCTGTACGTCAACGACGTGTCTGCCAGCGGCACGCAATGGCACGGCGTATTTCTCGCTGAAGCCGGAGGAGAGAACGGCTCGCAACTCACCCTGGCGGAGAATGCGATTGTAATTGCCGAACCGAAAGAGGGCAAGCTGGAGCTTCACTTAAAGGGCGGCAGCACGCACGAATTTTCGCGAGAAGATCCTGACCGTTACTCCGTGACTTCCTTTGGACAAAGCGACTGGCCTCTCGAAGTGAATGGTCTCGTTCCAGCGCAGCCACGCGAACTTAGCAATTCCGAGCGTTCTCTGCGAGAGCTGCTGGACTCCCATGATGCCAACTGGCGCGAGGCGCGCGTGGAATTGCACCGCCGCCTCGCCTTTCCCGTGGCGTGCCTGGCCTTCGCTCTGATTGCCGTACCGCTCGGCGCTCAGCCTCGGCGCGGCGGACGGGCGGCTGGTTCGCTGATTGCGGTCATCATTATTGCCTCGTATTACCTGCTTACGGTAATTGGAGCTGGCCTCGCACGCCAAGGCGCGCTGCCTCCCTTTGCGGGAATATGGGGTGCAAATATTCTGCTGGCGATTCTTGGCCTGGCGTTGCTTCCTCGCATGGAGCAATTCCGCGGCGAAAGTCGCTGGATGACTCCGATGGTGCGCTTTCGAAGCTGGGCCCGGCTCCTTCGCCGCCGCAAAGCCCGCGCGCAGGCGGCACTCGTGGCTCGCATTCCCAACGGCCTGGCAGAGCCCCTTGAAAACGGCGTCCAAACAAGCGGCAGCTTCCCTCGCTTGATGGATATGTATCTCCTGCGGCGCTTCTCTTTTCATTTTGCGCTGCTAATGGCGGCCTTCATCTTTTTGTTCGAAGCCTTTACTTTCTTCGAGCTTCTCGACGACATCGCGCGCCACAAAGTACCCTTTCTCATCGTTGTCGACTATTTCCGTTACCTGACGCCCTTCCTGGTTTATAACCTGGCTCCGCTTGGCGCGCTTGTCGCCGTCCTCGTAACTCTCGGCGTGATGAGCAAAAACAACGAAATCGTAGCCTGCAAAGCGAGCGGCATCAGCCTATACCGACTGGCCGTGCCTCTTCTTTTCGGCGGTCTGGCGCTTGCCGCAAGCATGATCGTCCTGGATGAAACCTATCTCCCCTACGCCAACCAGCGCCAGGACGCTCTGCGCAACCAGATCAAAGGCCGCCCCGCGCAAACATACGCTCGTCCACAGCGCTGGATTTTTGGCAATGATGAAAAAATCTACAACTACGACCTGTTTGACCCCACGCAGAACCTTTTTGGCGGCCTCAGCGTGGTGGAACTAGACCCCGCGACGTTTCAAATGCGGCGGCGCGTATTTGCTACGCGTGCGAGATGGTCCGATTCGCAGAAGGTCTGGGTTCTTGAAGGCGGCTGGATACGAGATTTCGCAGATGGCACCATCACTCGTTACCAGCGATTCCCGGTCACTTCGCTGCCCGAGCTATCCGAGCCGCCCAGTTATTTCAATCGTGAGGTCCGCCAGGCTTCCCAAATGAGTTGGGGAGCGCTGCGCCACTATATCGACGGGTTGCGTAAAGCTGGTTTTGACGTCGCCAACCTAACCGTGCAATGGCATGTCAAGCTGGCCTTCCCGCTCATCGCTCCTACCATCATGTTGCTTGCGATACCCTTCGCGCTCTTGGTCGGCACGCGCGGTGCTATCGGCGGTGTGGCGTTGGGAGTTGCTATAGGGATCGTTTACTGGACAGCCGCGCGTCTGCTCGAAGCCATGGGCGGAGTCGGACAGCTTCCCCCGTTTCTCGCTGCTTGGTCGACAGACATTACTTTCTTTTTTCTCGGCCTCTATTTTTTCTTTAAGATGCCCACCTAAAAAAAGAAGCCGCCGGGAACGCAGACTTTACTTCAGTTGTCTGCACGCCGACGACTTCAAGCATTACTTCAATTTCAGATTGTTGAATTTACTTGATCACTTCCCCTTCTTTTTCTTCGATTGCTCTTCTTCAACCACTGCTTGAGCTGCGGCCAGCCGCGCAACCGGCACTCGGAATGGCGAACAACTCACATAAGTCAGTCCCGTGCGATGGCAGAACTTCACGCTGTCCGGGTCGCCGCCGTGTTCCCCGCAGATGCCCAACTTGATCCCGGGCCGTGTCTTGTTTCCCTTCGTCACTGCCATCTCGATCAGCTGCCCAACACCCGCCTGATCGATGGTAGCGAACGGATTCTTTTTTACGATCTCCAATTCCTGGTAAGGCCCAAGGAAGGACCCGGAGTCGTCACGGCTCATGCCTAGACATGTTTGGGTCAAGTCATTGGTTCCAAAACTGAAGAACTCGGCCGTCTGCGCAATCTCATCGGCGGTGAGTGCCCCACGCGGAACCTCGATCATTGTCCCGACGAGGTAATTCAGCTTTACACCCTTTTCTTTCATTACCTCGCTTGCCATCCGGTGGACGACCTCAACCTGCAAGTCCAACTCTTTTTTGAAGCCAACGAGCGGAATCATGACTTCGGGATTCACCTTGACGCCGGCCTTCTGAACCTCTGCCGCCGCTTCAAAAATAGCGCGCGACTGCATCTCGGAAATTTCCGAATAGACAATTCCCAATCGACAGCCTCGGAATCCAAGCATTGGGTTAAATTCATGTAATTCTTTAACTCTCTGTTTCACTTTTTCAACCGGCACTCCCATCTTCTTTGCGAGAGCGCTCTGCGCCGAATCATCATGGGGCAAGAACTCATGCAGCGGCGGGTCAAGGAATCGGATGGTCGCAGGATATCCCTTCAGCTCTTTAAATATCCCGACGAAGTCTTCCCTCTGGTACGGCAGTATCTTCTTAAGTGCGACCTGCCTGTGCTCTTTCGTGTCCGCCAAAATCATCTCGCGCATGGCGTCGATGCGATTGCCTTCAAAGAACATGTGCTCGGTACGGCACAGGCCGATACCAACGGCGCCGAACGCTACCGCATGAGCCGTCTGCTCGGGCGTGTCGGCATTCGTGCGGACCGACATGCGCGTGACCTTGGCGCACCAATCCATCAGCTTCTTGAAATTTTGAAATGTCTGGCTCTTGCTGGCGTCGAGAGACTTCTCAATCAGCACTTGAACGATTTCGGACGCGGCGGTTGGGATTTGGCCGGCGTAGACTTCGCCAGCGGTGCCGTTGATCGAAAGGAAATCCCCTTCCTTATATGTTGTGCCATCGACGGTCATGGTCTTGGCCGCGTAATCAATCTGAAGCGCCGCCGCTCCGCAAACGCAAACCTTCCCCATCTGGCGGGCAACGAGCGCCGCGTGCGAACTGACGCCGCCCTTCGCCGTGAGGATGCCTTCGGCAGCAATCATTCCGCGCAAGTCTTCGGGAGAAGTCTCATTGCGAACGAGCAGGACCTTCTCGCCCTTTTCCGCAGCCGCAACGGCACGGTCTGCATTCATATACATCCGACCCGCAGCCGCTCCGGGGCCGGCCGGCAATCCCTTGGCAATCACCTTGGCAGCCGCAACCGCCTTGCGATCAAAGATGGGTGCCAGCACTTGCTCGAGCTGGTCAGCGGGGACTCTTCGGATAGCGGTCTTCCAATCGATGAGCTTTTCTTTCTCCATTTCAATGGCGACACGGACGGCAGCAAGTCCTGTCCGCTTGCCATTGCGCGTCTGGAGCATGAAGACCTTGCCCTCTTGGATAGTGAATTCGAAGTCCTGCATGTCCTTAAAGTGTTTCTCTAACGTCTGGCGAATCTTCTCCAGTTCGTTGAACGCTTTCGGCAGATAATTCTTCAGTTGCGCCACTGGCTCAGGCGTGCGCACGCCTGCCACCACGTCTTCACCTTGCGCGTTGATGAGGAACTCGCCGTAGAAAACTTTCTCTCCGGTCGCCGGATCGCGCGTAAACGCCACGCCGGATCCCGACTGGTCGCCCGTATTCCCGTAAACCATCGCCTGAACGTTTACAGCCGTGCCCCACTCGGATGGGATGTTGTACTTACGGCGATACACGATCGCGCGATCATTCATCCACGAACCAAACACAGCCCCCACTGCGCCCCAAAGCTGCTTCCAGGCGTCCTGAGGGAACTCTTTCCCGCTGCGTTCCTTGATCAGTTTCTTGAAGCGAACAACCAGCTCCTGAAGATCTTGCACCGTCAACTTCGGGTCATCGACATCGGCGTGATACTTCTCGTGCTTCAACTCGTGAATGACCACCTCGAACGGCTCGTGGTCCTCATCGGGGCGCTTCTGCACACCCATGACGACATCGCCGTACATCTGAATAAACCTGCGGTAACAGTCCCACGCGAACCGTTCATTTTTGGTAGCTTTGCCCAGAGTGAGCACGGTCTCATCGTTCAGGCCCAGGTTCAAAATCGTGTCCATCATTCCGGGCATTGAATCGCGCGCGCCAGAACGGACCGAGACCAGCATCGGCATGGCCTTGTTGTCGCCAAACTTCGTGCCCATGATCTTTTCAACGCGCGCGACCGCCTTCCGAACTTCCGCGTCGAGCGACTTCGGGTAGGTCTTCTTGTTTGCGTAAAAGTAAGTGCAGACTTCTGTGGTGATGGTGATGCCAGGAGGCACGGGCAAGCCAATCCGGCTCATCTCCGCAAGACCTGCGCCCTTCCCGCCCAAAAGAGCGCGCTGTGTTCCGTCACCTTCCGCTTTGCCTGCTCCGAAAAAATAGACCCATTTAGCCACTGTGTTCCTCGCTTGTCGTTTTTTTGGATTTTGAAAATTCTGTAGCGATTACCAATTTTCATGGCGGCCGGAAAAATTTGTCGGCACGCCGACTCAACTAGCTAATTCGAAACTTAAAGAAAAAGTTTATCTTCTCTATCTGCGCTCCTCGCCACCCAACTCCGAAAAATCCGCGATCGTCGTGAACTCCCTCAGTATTTCCGAGAGCAATGCCAGCCGGTTTTTCCGCACAGCTTCATTCTCCGCCATCACCATAACGCCTTCAAAGAAGTCGTCCACCGCTTTGCGAAGCCCCGCGATGACTTCAAGTGCTTCTTGATATTTCCCTGCGCGCTTCTCTGCCTGTACTTTTGCCGCAGCCGAACGCACGGCGGAGAAGAGTTCACGTTCCACTCCACTCTCGAACAAGTCGGTCTGGATTCCTGGAGCATTTTCCTTCTTGAAATTCGATTTCTCGAGAATATTGCGAATGCGTTTGAAAGACACGGCCAGCGGTTCGAAGTTCTTGGACTTGCGAATGGCCTTGAGTGCGATGAGCCGTTTGTGCGCATCCACCAGATCATCGACTCCCGCGCGGAACACAGCATTGACCTCGTCGTAGCTGAACTTCTCCCGCTCACGCAACACGAACTTTGCTCGATCCAGCAGAAAATCAAGGACCTGCGTCTCCTGCTCAGGCGTGACTCCCCGCTTCGGAGGATTCGTCAGCAAAGCTTTGGCGGCCGCACCGACTGCCAGCGACATCGAAACCGGAACTTTCCGTTCCAGGATAATCTTCACAATCCCCAAAGCCGCGCGCCGCAAAGCATACGGATCGCTCGATCCGGTGGGTACCAATCCTACAGCGAAGCATCCGACAATCGAGTCGAGCTTGTCGCCCAAAGCGACGGCGCAGCCGGTCAGGTTTCTCGGAATGGGATCCTCAAGACCGACCGGGCGGTAGTGATCGTAAATTGCATCGGCGACGTCGTCCGGTTCGCCCTGCGCGCGCGCATAAAGCCCGCCCACAATTCCCTGCAGCTCGGTAAATTCTCGGACCATCTCTGTCGCCAGGTCGCACTTGGAAAGCTCCGCTGCGCGATCGGCTCCCGCCACGTGCGCTTGCACCATGCCGCGACTGAACCACTGCTCGGAAAGCCAGCGCGCAATTGTGCGTACCCTTTCCACCTTGTCGCGATAACTTCCCAGCCGTGATTCGTAAGTGACGCGTTCGAGTTTCGGCAAATAGTCGGCGAGCCGACATTTCTGATCCGACTCCCAAAAAAATTGTGCATCCGCCAACCGGGCCCGCAGCACGCGTTCATGACCGGCGCGCACCAACCCCTTCGGATCTTTCGGCAGATTGATGACCGCCAGAAAGTGCGGTGCCACTTCCCCGCCGCGCTTCTCTGCCGCGAAATACTTTTGGTGCCCCCGCATCACCGTGATCAAAATTTCGTCGGGAAGCGCCAGGTACGCCGGATCGAAATCCCCTTCCAGCACGCTCGGACATTCGTTCAGGTACGTCACCAGCCGCAGCAGTTCAGCGTCTTCGTGAATCCGGTACCCTGCCCTCTTTGCATGGGCCGCCAGCTCTTTTGAAATCTTCTCTCCACGCTCCGACGGACGGACAATCACACCGTTCGCTTTCAACTTCTTCTCGAAGTCCGCGAAGTCTTTGACGCGCAGCGGCCCCTTGCCAAGAAACCGGTGCCCCAGTGTCGTATCTCCTGCCGTAACTCCCGCAAACGAAAACTTGAGCGGCTTGCCGTTCACGACGGCAACGATCCAACGAATGGGGCGAATGAACCGGGCCCCATCAATCCCGGTCCACGTCATCGACCGCGGCCAGGACAAATCATGAATCACTCGAGGAAGGATTTCGTTCAGTATCTGTTCGGCGGTTCGTCCGCGCTTCACTTGCTTGGCGGCAAGGTATTCGCCCTTGGCAGTCTTCACTATATAAAGGTCCTTCAGCGAAAGCCCCTGCTTCTCCGCGAAGCTATGCGCCGCACGCGTCGGCTCGCCAACGGCATCGTATGCCACCGACTTCGGTGGACCGGTCACCTCGTTTTCAACGTCCGCCTGTTTTTCGCGCAGGCCGCGAACATGCGCGACGAGCCGGCGAGGCGCGCTGAAAGTCTTCACGCTAACGCCCTCCGACATATTCTCCGCAGCTAGCAGCTTCTCCAAATTGGCACGCAGATCTTCTTCTGCTTTGGGTAACATCCCCGCCGGAATTTCTTCGCTTCCGACTTCAAGCAATACTTCAACTCTTTTATCGATCATTTTTTCCTTGGCCCGCTTCATCCGCGCACCTCGCGGCGCACAGCAGGCCCGCCAACCTGTTCGAGATACGCCGCCGCAGCGCGGCACGCCAGTGTGCGTACGCGCGCCATGAGCGCCGCGCGTTCCGTCGTCGAAATCACACCGCGCGCATCCAGCAAGTTAAAAAGGTTGGAGCACTTCAGGCAATGGTCGTATGCCGGAAGCAGAGGATACGTCGCTTGTTCCTTCCCCGCCGTCGCGGGGAATCCGTCCAGCAAATCCTTGGCTTGCTTCTCGTGCAACTCGAATTCCGCGCGGATCGCTTTGGCATCGCTGCGATTGAAGCTGTACTCCGAAAACTGCTGCTCCTCCGCCAATCGAATATCCCCGTACTTCTTATCGTCCGACCAGCGCAGATCGTAAACGCTCGACACACCCTGCAGAAACGCGCAAATGCGCTCCAGCCCGTAGGTCAGTTCCACGGAGATAGGGTCGAGATCAATGCCCCCGCTCTGCTGGAAATAAGTGAACTGCGTAATCTCCAAACCATCCAGCAGCACTTGCCATCCAATGCCCCACGCCCCCAGCGTCGGCGACTCCCAGTTGTCTTCCTCGAAACGAATGTCATGCTCCTTCAAAGTGATTCCGATGGCTCCGAGACTCTCTAAATAAAGATCCTGCACGTCAGCCGGCGACGGTTTCAGGATGACTTGAAACTGCGTGTGCTTGTAAAGCCGGTTGGGATTCTCCCCGTATCTTCCGTCAGCGGGCCGACGGCTGGGCTGCGCATACGCAACGCGATACCCCGCGGGCCCCAACACGCGAAGAAAAGTTTCCGGATGCATCGTGCCCGCGCCGACTTCCACATCATACGGCTGCTGCAGCACACATCCCTGCTTCACCCAAAAATGCGAAAGCTTCAAAACCAAATCCTGGAAGTTTAGCCCAACTGGTTTTTTCTCAAGTTTTACTTTAGCAATCAAGTGGTCTCCAAAAGCCTTCGTGTAGCCAGCGGCTTCTCCGTGTGATTCTCGATCCAGTTCAGCGAAGCTTCTCGCAATTCCGCAGCAGGTTGCACCATCGCCGGAAGGAATTCTATCTTGTCGAGTTTCTCCCCCGCAAATCGCTCCGCGAGTTGCCGCGCTTCCAAATGCACGGGACGCATCCCGCCTCGTCGGCAGTTCTCGCAAAGAAGTCCCGCTTCCCACGGTGCGTGAAAAGCCGCCTGCGTTCCAAATGTTGTGCCGCAAGCAGCGCATCGATCAAACTGTGGAAGCCAGCCGCCCAGGCGCACACTCCAAAACGCAAAGTAACTCAAGGGCAACTGCCACGCGCCAGTCCGTTCGATTTCCCGAACCGTCAGCAGAAGAAGCCGGAACATGGACTCCGCCGTTTCATGCTCCGGAAGAACTTGCTCAGAAACTTCGCTGACGACCGCCAATCCCGTGCTCAGCTCGTAATCGCTCTGCGACTTATTAAAGGATTCGAGCAGCTCGCACTGCTGAATGCGCACCAGGTCGCGTGTCTCCTTCTCGATATACCAGAGCTGCACGTGGGACAGAATCTCCAGCGTCGATCCATAGCGATTCTTTATCCGTCGCGCTCCTGCAGCCACCCCGCGCATCCGTCCCGACGTCCGCCCGAAAAAACTCACCAGGCGATCCGCCTCTCCCAGCGAGAAGGTCTTCAAGATGATGGCTTCCGTTTCCCTGGCAGGCATGAGCTGTCGGCGCGCCGACGCTGCGCCGGACACATTGCAGAGTTACATGCAGAGTCACGACCGATTCGCAGGCACACGCAGAACTAATTTAATTACCACACACGCTCCCATCGCGCAATGCTTGTGTAGCAACTCTCGGAAAAATTGCACACCGCCTTCTCGCTAAAACGAAAGCGCAACGCGCGCATGGAGTGCGGCAGCCCAGCTGCCGCTTTTCCCGATGACGCCACGACTTCATCTCCACAACTTGCAAGACTTAATCCTCCCGGAGACAAGCACTCCCAACACCCTACAAATCAGCCCACCAGATTCTGTTAACCACCCCCAAATCGCCCCCAAAATTATCGGACGCACAAATTACGCTCATCGCCCTTTGCATTTCTCCGCTCTTCCGATACCCTGCACCACTACCTTATGCGCGCTCAACGTTTCGACATTCTCGGGATCGGCGAAAACGCCACCGACACCGTCCTCCAACTCCCCCAATTCCCCGCCCTCGGCTCCAAAGTAGAAATGCTCGGCGCGCAAATCATGCCCGGCGGCCAAGTCGCCACCGCACTCATCGCCTGCCAACGCTGGGGACTCCGCACCCACTACGTCGGCGCCGTCGGCGACGACCACGCCGCTGACCTCCACCGACGCGAACTAAAACGTGCCGGCGTCCACAGCGACCTCGCCCAAATCCCCCGAACGCTCAGCCAAATGTCCTTCATCCTTATTGATACCAGTTCAGGCGAGCGCACCATCGTATGGAGGCGCGATCCCCGCCTCACCGTCTCGCCCGCTTTCCTGCAAAGAGCCTGGATCACTTCGGCCCGCTTGCTGCACGTCGACGGACACGATCCTGCAACAACCAGCGTTGCCGCCTCCTGGGCTCGCGCGTCCGGCATCCCGGTAGTGGCTGATCTGGATCATGTAACCCCAGGAATGCTGCGCCTCCTGCCGTTTGTCGATTTCCCCGTCACCTCGAAAGAATTCCCGGTCGACGCTACTGGTGAGAAGAACCTACTTAAAGCGTTACCTCAACTTCAGCGAAAGTACGGTTTTCGCACCATCTGCGCAACGCTCGGCATAAATGGCGCGCTCGCTTGGGATGGCAGCCGCTTCTGGTATGCTCCCTCTTTTAAGATCCGCGTGGTGGACACCACAGGAGCCGGCGATCTTTTCCACGCCGCCTTTTCTTACGGGATTCTTCACGCATGGGACCTGCAACGGATTCTTGATTTTGCCTGCGCTGCCGCCGGCCTGAATTGCGAAACACTGGGAGCCCGCGGCGGCATCGGAGCCCTTCCCAAAGTGAAGGAACTGCTTCGCAAAGGAATCCACAATCGCGCGCTATTCTCCAAAGCGCAGCTAGATCGCGCCGCGGTCGACGCCCTGCACAAGAAGCGCGGTTAGCGTACAGAATGCGACCTGCTAATCTTAAAGATGAAGTCTTGCTCACTACACGCTAGCGAATGTTCATCCCTCTCAAAGACCTAAATCCTCGCCGGACCTACCCGGTCATCAACACGCTTCTCATTTTGTCGAACGTCATCGTCTTTCTCTACCAGCTCACAATGACGCCACGTCAATACCAAGCCTTCGAACTGGCCAATGCCACCATCCCCAACCACATCCGCCTCGCCCTCAACGGCCACGGCAGTCTCGAAGCTGCCTTCCTGCCCATTCTCACCAGCATGTTCATGCACAGCGGCTTACTTCACATCGCCGGAAACATGCTCTTCCTCTGGATCTTCGGCGACAATGTGGAAGATTACTTCGGCCACCTTCCCTACCTTCTCTTCTATCTCGTTTGCGGCATCGGCTCCGGCCTCGCCCATATTGTCTTCAACTACCATTCTTCCTTGCCCGCCCTCGGAGCCAGCGGCGCTATCTCCGGCGTCATGGGCGCCTACATCGTTCTTTACCCGCGAGCGCAGGTCCTGACGCTTGTCTTTATTTTCTTCATCCCGATCCCGGCCTTCATCATTTTGGGTTACTGGTTCCTGCTTCAATTCTTCGCAGGTGTAAGCACCGTCGGCGCGTCAGCCACAGGAGGCGTCGCCTGGTGGGCACACATAGGCGGATTCCTAATGGGAATGCTCATTACAGGATTGACTCTGGGAGACCGAAAGCACAGCGTGAGCTATTCCTAGAAGCGATCGCAGAAACGGTCTTGAGGGGGAGGGTTTTGGCAGTGAATGGTTTTGGCAGTGATAGTTTAGGGAGTGAATTGTTTTAGGGAGTGAATTGTTTTGGGAATGAATTGTTTTGGGAGGGCATGGCTTTAGCCATGCCGAAAACGCCTCTGAAACGCGGGCTTCAGCCCCTGAGGCTTCGCGCAATTCTCTATACTCCCACCCAAGTACAACCCCAGTATGCGCGCCGACAACTAAGATCCTTGTTTAGTGTGAAGTTTTACTTTAGTAGTGCTGAGTCGCAACTAATTCGCCTTCTTCGCAAAATTCGCCAACCAATTTCCGACTTCAACCGTTTGTTTAACTCCACCAAGATCGGGTGTAACAAAATTTTCTTTCAGCGCCGCCTTCACGCTCTCACGTAGTACTTGAGCTTCCTTCTTCCAGTCCAGAAAATCGAGCATCATCGCCGAAGCCAGCACAGATCCAAACGGGTTCGCGATCCCTTTCCCGGCTATATTCGGCGCAGAACCGTGGACCGGCTCAAATAGCGAAGTGTGCCCGGGATGAATATTCCCCGAAGGTGCCAGTCCAAGCCCGCCCGCCAACTGAGCCCCCAGGTCACTCACGATATCCCCGAACAGGTTGCAAGTCACAATCACGTCGAACTGCGACGGGTCGCGCACAATCTCCATGCACAGCGTGTCGATGTAAAGGTGCCGCGACTCAATCTTCGGATACTCTTGCCGGACCTCCTTGAACACCCGCTGCCAAAGGTCATGGGCGAACGTCATCGCGTTCGACTTGTCGCTCATGCAAACGCGCTTCAACCCATTCTGCCGGGCATAGTCGTAGGCATACCGGATAATCCGCTCGACGCCCTTTCGCGAGTTAACGTCTTCCTGCACGGCAATCTCGTCCGTAGTCCCCTTCTTAAAGAACCCGCCCACGCCCACATACAGCCCTTCCGTGTTCTCCCGGAAGACCATCAACTGGATGTCCTTTACGGTGCGATCGCGCAGGGGCGTCAATCGGTCATGCAGCAGCTCAACAGGCCGCGCATTCACATATAGGTCCAGCTTGAAGCGAAGGCCCAGCAAAATGTCCGCCGCGTGCTGGTTGGAAGGCACTCGCGGGTCACCCAAAGCCCCAAAGAGTATCGCGTCGAACTCGTCCCGCAGCATCTCCACTGCCCCCGCAGGCAATGTCACGCCATCCTTCAGGAACCGATCCGCCCCCCAATCAAACTCAACAAACTCCAAGGGCCTCTTAGCCGCAGCCGTCGCCGCCCGAATCACCTTCACCGCCTCCGGCGTCACTTCCTTCCCAATCCCGTCCCCAGGAATCACGGCAATACGCGCGGCTTCCCCGCCCCACCGCAAAGGCATTTTGCCACTCGGATTAGTCGGTTTCGTCGTCATGCGAAGAACATGGCCTCTCAGCGCTGAGCATGCTTCTGCTCCAAGCGCACCCATCGCGAGCAAGACTGGGCGAGACTCGGCAAACTAACACGCCCCACAAATCAGGTCAACGCGACAGGACGCCCGGCAGTGGGTCAGTTTCCGGTTACCGCGTTTATCAGGACCTTTGCCGCTTTCTTCCTGTTTGTGCATGACTTGAGGCACTAGTCTCATTCGATTTGGTGGGTTACCCTGTCACTGTATGTCAGCAACTAGTACGTCTTGGGAACGGACCCCGTTCAAAGAGTGCGTTCCGATTCCATATCACGCTGCTTTCGATGCGGAGCAGTTTGTCCGACTGAAGGCTGGTCTGATTCCTCAAACGATGGAGGACAAGTGGTTCGTCTACTATGAGGAGCCAGAACTGTTTTTTCACCGTAGCTGGACAGGTCAACCAGTCTACTGGCTCACGCTAATCACCCTGCCTGATGGTGGTGCCACGGTGAGCGAGGCCCGGTGGTCGAAAGAGCTCGCGGTTGCCTCTAAAGACGGCCCCGATTATCAGGTACAACTCTTGGATTTTTTGGTCGCCAATCTCCTGCTCGGACAGTCAAAATCCTTCCCTTTGCCTTCGGGCTTGCGAGAGCCGATGCCTGGTGTTTTCCAGCATCACGCGTCTGGCACTGGTTTTCCAGAATCGCAGCCCAAGTCAAAAAAGTCCTGGTGGCACTTCTGGTAGTTCTTAAAGTTCCATCTTTGGCCCCGCCGGTCCCACTTTTCCGGTAACCGCGTTACTCAGGCACTTGGCAAAGTCGAGTGCCATCCTTGCCCACAACTCTGACTAGGTGTTATCTTCGACGTTAATGCTTCGATTCTTTCGTCGTTTATTACAGCCCGCGCCGACTTTTCCCCTCGACCCATACAGATGGCGGCATGACAATCGCACTACGGGGGAGAAAGTTTTAAGCGGAGTACGACTAGGCGTCGGGCTGGTCGCCGGATTTCTTGTGGTAGTGCTGGCGTTTGGAGGACTTTCGACCCTACCCGTAGGCGCTCACGCTTACGGCCGCTATGGTCTCTTAGTGTCTTGGGGCATGCTTTGCTTTGCCTCAATCATTATGTTCTGGACCGCAAACCGATGGGCGTTTGTGCCAGGGTTCTTTTGTTTCCCTGCTCTCTTCAAAACTCTTGCCATGTTTCTAGTCGGTCCAAACCCATCTTCTCCAAATGCTGCTTACAGAATGACTCGAACAGAAGCGGCGGAACTCCTCGCTGTCTGTGTTGTGGTCATTGCGCTGACTTGGAGGTTCGTTGGAAATCGCCCGGAACCGACCACATTTATCGACAGGATTGCGTTGACTTTTTTTGTGCTCGCCACACTGAAGCAAATGGTAATCGCCTATAAATGGCCTCCCTCGCCATTGATTTCAGGCCTGTCCGCACTCTTGATTGCTTGGTGTGTTTATCGATGGCAGCGAAGGGGAAGAAGAGGGAAATATCATCACGTCAGTTCACGTACTTTCGAGACGCTTCCTGAAAGTTAGCCAAGTCCTTCCATGAGAAGGCCGGTGAGTGTCAAGAGTGATTTTCTTTTTCCCTCCTGTAAGGAGGTTTTTCTCTTTTTGTTTTCTCCTTTTTTCCTGTGCTTACTTTGCATCCGAGCCAAGCCGCCTCTGTCGCCATCCTTCCATCCGCACTCTTTTTGAGCGATTTTCGCTCGGTGCAAGTTGGGCGTACTCATTTCAGCAGGTGCTGCTACCTGATTATCGACCTCGGCTCCCCTCTCTTGGATGGGAGTTGGGCCAGGACTTAGTCGCAGTCACCTGAACTCGGCGGTTGAGCTCGGCTGTTAAATTCCTTCTCTATGCCACTTGGTCCACCACTTTGTGGTTGTTCCGCAGTGGTTCATAGACCTCTCCGCTTACCCACAACTTGTGAAGCAGTACTGCCAACTTCCGTGCCACCGCAACGATGGCTCGTTTCTTGGCATTCTTTCCTCCGCGCTCGGCTAGCCGTAGCCCCCAGCGCCGCAGATCACTGTCCTGTCCAAACGGACCCAGAATGTACTGCGCGCCTTGCACCAGCATCGTTCTCAGGTAACGGTCTCCTTCCTTGCTGATGTGCAGCTGCGGCTGGCTCATACCCGAGTTTCTGCGCCCAGGACGCAGTCCAACAAAGCATCCCGCATCCCGGCTTCGGCGAAATCGGTGTGGGTCATCCAGAGTCAGAACGAAGGTCAACGCAATCAGTGTTCCTACTCCCTTCACCTGTTTGAGCAGAGCGACCTGGGGATAGACTTCCGTGGCGATCTGCTCGATCCGCCGGTCATATTCCCGGATGCGCTCGTTCAGCGATTCGATTTCTTCCAACAGCGGATCCAAAGCCTCCCGCAGCTCCTGACTCAACCCTTTGGCGATCTCCCGATTCATTTGTTGGGTGCCACATTTCTGCAGCCGCTCGCCATAGGACTTCGTCAGCCCTCGTGCGGCATTCACTAGCGCCGTGCGAGCACTGACCAGCACCGCCCGAGCGCGAATCACCGTCAGGTGAATTTGCGCTTTTGCGCTACGATGTCGCACCGGACCCAGCAAGCTGGGATCAATTCTTGCTAGCCGTGCCAGCGTTCGCGCATCGAGTTGATCATCTTTTCGGCTGCTCTCCCCGATGAGCCGCACGTTGCGCGCATGAGCCACGATCACTTCATGGCCCAGCTGGCTGAGCTGCCGGCTCACCCACGGAGAATGAGTCCCAGTTTCTAGGGCGACTCGGCTGCGCGGGATTTTATTGAAAACTTGATGGATTCCTTTCGGTGTCGTCGAGAAGTTGTGCTCCAAAATCACTTCGCCCGCCTCATCCAAAATGCAGTAGTAGCTGGAGCGGTCTCCCAAATCCAAACCGATGGTCAGTTTGTGTTCTTTGAAAATCTCGTTTCTGTTTGTCGCCACAGTGCTAATCTTCTTCACAGCCGGTCTCCTTTCTCTTGTGCTTCGAGCACGTCGATTATTGGGAGCTTATCGCATCCCGATGGAGACCGGCCTTCTCATCCCATCTGATTAGTCGCCTTACCGGACAATGAGATCGGGGCCGATTTCACTTGTACGATTGCGGCGTTTACCAGGGACTTGCACCGTATGAACTAGACTGATTTCGCTAATTGCAGTAGAAGAAGTACATGAGCGCGGCAAACCATTGGTGGAAGGCCTTGCCTTATTACCTGCAAGTTTCGCTCCGTTTCTCGTTAATATTCTGGGTTGTACCGTTGGCAGTGGTCTTGATTGGCACGATCTGGATTGGAGTCACAACGCACCATCTGGTGGTCAGCCGAGCTGGTTTGGGTTTGAGCATGACTTTCGGTGGCGGCTTCTTTCTTCTGGCGCTCCTTACATCAGTAGCGGCGGACGTTTACCGCAATCGCGGAGTTGAGCAAGGCACCATCGAATGGAACCCCGCCCTCGTTTGGCAGGCCTTTTTGTATCTTGGCGCGTTTTTCTTCTTGGTCTCAGCTTTTCTCGCTTATCACGAAGGTGTGTGGCTCAGCGTAGGTTTCGTTTGTTTCTCTATCGGTTCGGTGATCACTGCAACATTTTGCTTCCGAACGAGTTCAAGCACGCAAGCGCCTGATTAGTCGCTTACCGGAAAAGTGGTTTTGACCTAAATCCACTTGTACGATTACGGCGTTAATCAGGCAGTGACCCCATGCGATGATTGGTAAGTATCTTCCCCAAGCCAGTGCTCGATTGGCCAAAATATAACGCCAGAACCAAGAATACGATATCCAAAGAGCGAGAACGTCAGGCGGATAAATATTGAAGAAGTAGAAGACAACCAGCAAAAAGGAATCATTGAGAGCAGGGTAAATTTCAGCACTATAGCTGTCGAGGCTTCCGTTTCAGGAATGTGAGGGTCGTATAGCAGAGAAAAACAGGGTTGATGAGTACGCTTATCAGAATCGACAGGTACAGAAAAGGAGGAGTGTAGTTAGCACTAGTCGATGAAATGGCGTACATGTTACGAGGTACTATAGGGACAAGTAAGCGAATTCGTAGCCTCTCATTAGATCAGTCAGTGCCTCGCGTCTCCAGTAGCACCAGGAAAAAACAGAGAATATAAATAAAGAGGCTTAGTATGAAAGATACTTTATTTAGGGATATAATTAAAGATTATAGATAGAAGAATAGATAGACAAAGGTCATTTTTTAACATGTTCATTGTGAGTAAAAGAGAATCTGGTAGCTCAGTGAGCAGCTAACTACTGGAAAGTCGCATAACTGGACATAGAGGATGGGAAGAATTTCTACGGTAACGGCGTTCTATAAAAGGGGATGTCAAGAGAAATAGTTCACCCTCGACTGGAAGGAGCGAAGAAAATTTTCTTACCATCCAGCCCTTGTGTTGGAGCGAGACTCCGGAAGTTTCCCTTTTCCGCGGATTCATCTCGTTAGCGTGACGACGTCCTTCGGCTTCTGACGCAAACAAGCAGAGTGGTGTAAGTTGCCAACCATGGTTCTATCTGAGACTCGAGGCCTATAGCTTTTTCTGGTTGTCCGAGGGGGCATATGGTTAATCGAGAGACTCAGTGCCGAAGCACGATGGCCTAACGCCGTTATGGATACTCACCCTCGAACCAGAGCGTCTGAAGAACTGACGGACCACCGCTAGAGATGTAATCCAGAGATGGAAGGGTTCTCGACAGTCGCTCAAGCTGCTTGTTGTTTCAGATGTTCAGCGTCGAAGCGCACTCCTTTCTTCCAAACCAGCAAAGTGATCGCAGCGATCTTTCGTGCCAGAGTGAGACGAGCCATCGGAGGCTTCAGCCCTTTGGCAACGAGCGCAGCGTAGAAATCCTGGAAAGGCCCTGTGACCCCAGCGGCTCGTATGGCCGCACCCTTAAATATATTTTTCAGATCGTGATTATGGTTTTGATTGAGTCCGCGGATGGCGAGGAGTTTCTTGGAACGCTTGATCTGGCCTTCCACAAAGCGGTACTCGCCACTGACGCTGCTCTTCAACGCCAAGCCGCTATAGGCTCAGAGTTGCCGCTTGGTGCGAAAGCGGTGCGGTGTTTGTAGGAGAGCGAGCAAGAGAGCTGCACGAATAGGACCGATAGAGGGGATCTGACGCAACAGCTTCGTGGCAGAGTACTTTCTGCTCTCGACTAGCAGCTCTCGACGCGCTCGCTGGTGAAACTTATCATCGCAACGAGTTTTGCACTACCTCGTCGGGCGGCGCACGCCGGCTTCGGTGATTTCTCGAGCCACGCGGCGCGATGGCGAGGCGCGTACACTTGCTGAAGGGCACAGGGATGGCCCAGCTTCGGTAGAGAGCTTTCAGACGAAACATCACGCGAGTGAGATCGTTGGTGATGGTCATATAACTGCGCGCGAGTTCTTCAGCATTCGCACGCCCGTGTCTACGTGAAAAATGGACCGGAGAAGATAAGTAGCGCAGCAGTTCGGCGAGCTTCAGAGAATCGATGCGATCGTTCTTATTCCACCTTGAGCAGCGCATTCTTCCGTGGATCCAGACCAAAAATCATGAAGTCTAGCCCGTCGGCCCCTGCGAGGCTCAAAGAGATTGAGAGCAATCCGCCAAAACACAGAAACAGAATGTTTCTGTCTTCGTTTATAATATGGACTCTATCACCAATTTACCGCCGGATCCAATACCGTGCAGAGATCGTTGCTGATGTAGCGCAATAAACATACGTCTTATGAGGTTGTTCTGTAGGTGCTGATGAGAACTATCAAAACCTACTTCAAAGGGGCGCCCTTTTATATGCGTTAACCAGGATTATCACCGTCTTTGTTCCGCGGCCCTCTGGCGATGACCGTGTTGTCACCTGTTTTGATAATCTTATATGTCAGATAGGCCATTTTCTGCCAGACATACACAGGTAGTTTCAGAATAAAATTGCGAATATCTTGATCTGACAGTACAGATGGCTCCTGTAGGCTCAAGAGATGTGTTCTCTCGCCGGATCCACGTAAAATTACAGACGAATGTCACTGTCACGGTAGAAGATATAAGCGTCCTCTCTACACACACTGGATAGGCTCAACGAAAAAGTGGGAAATTTCGCAGTTGAAGGTGGCGTGTATCGGACCCAGAGAAAGATAGCGGTAATTAGCAGCAACAAAAGCGGCAGGACGACGAATACCAGCACCTGAAGGGATTCATCTGTACGAATTTGAGTTGACCATAAGCGCATCTCTGCTCGTTTCTAAAAGCAATCTTATAGCAGAATGGGCAGGAAAAGATTCCAGGGCCTGATTAGTCGTCTTATCGTACAAGTGGAATTGCGGATTCGGCACTTGTCCGGTTTCAATCTGCGTTTATCAGATGGCCACGGGATAATCAATCTCTGCGGCGTCTCCCCGTAAACTTTCAAACTCTACGGTTGCATTCAATTCATGAACCAACTCTGGTGTTAGCGGGGCGTGTTCGTAAATGTGTTGGACCGCTGACAATCCAACGGGGAATTCGTAATAATCCTCCGCCCATGCTTTATAAGAGCTTGGGTTTCTATCGAGAATCGAAAGCATCCATTCAGAGCCGTCCGGGTCGTCTGATGCGGGAAAAGAGATTTTTCCAGTGTGCCATTGAGGGTCCTGGATGCCGCGCCAAATGCAGAAGGTTGTATCTTCCATCGAGAAGGCAGGTTCAGTGGCGAAGGATTTGAAGACTTCCGGAACCGCATCGAGCACGCCGGGCCAGACCTTAGGAATTTCCATGTTCCACGGTGACATCTCAGACTCATGGTCGAACCCTTTCAGAAACGCACCGGGGAGACCAAAGCCGAAATACCAACCATCGCCCTGACCATTTCGCATTGACGCCATCTGCTCGTTCTCGGCCCACTTGCTGTTGAACGAGTAGTAGCGAGAGTCCCACTCACGCATGAGGATGGCGTCAAGCATGGCCAGCGACTGCGCTAGTTTTCTGAGTGTCTCTATCGTCGGCAGTTCAGTCAGATTTCTAGTCGAAATCATGGGCAACGGAATTCTATACCGCATTGCATGGCGTGAGGTTGGAGATTCGCCAGCGTCAACTCCTGGTTTGTCGTCTAATCGGAAACTGACCCGTTACCGGACGCTCCCGTTCGTCGCTAATCTCGACGCCCTGCTGGATTCCGTCCAATAGACCCCGCCCAGTGCCAGAGCCCCGCCTACCAACTGCATCCACGATCCCTTTTCCCCCAGCGTCAAAATCCCCAGAATCGTCGCCAGCACTGGCAGCAAGTACGTAAACGCGCTCAACTGCGACGCTTCCAAATACCGCAGCAGCCAGTAGTACAACAAATACGCCACCGCCGACCCAAACACTCCCATATACAAAATCGCCGCCCAAGCCTCCCAAGGCACTGCCCGCCAATTCCCTGCCGCCCGTAACAACCACGCTTGCCGAATTCCCAGTGGCAGCAATATCAACGCCCCTGCAAAGTGGTTGTAAGCGGTCATTGTCAACGCGTCATACTCCCCTGCCACGCGCTTCCCCAGCACCACATACGTCGCAAATCCCACCGAACCCGTCATGGTGATCGCATCCCCGAGCAGTGAAGCCGAGTGGGCCGATATCCCATGCTCTGAAGCGAGCACTGCAATCCCCGCAAACGAGATCGCCATTCCCACGGCCTTGTGCCATATAACCCGTTCCAGCCTCAGTATCACCGCGAGGACCAACACGTAAATCGGCCCCATCCCCACAATAATCGCCGAATGGCTCACCGACGTGTAATGCAAGCCCAGCGTGAAGCAAAACTGGTTCACGCTCACTCCGAAAAACCCCAAATAAAGAAACGTCCACGCATCGCGCCCAGTAAATCCGCGGCCCACCGCGCTCTCGGTTTTGGCAAATGCCGCCAACCGCAGCCGCCTCACACCCAAATAAAAAGGAATCATCACGAGTCCCGCGGCGCACACGCGGAAAGAAGCCATCGTCAAAGGAGGGAAAGACCGCAACCCGATCTTCGCAGTTATAAAATTGATCGCCCAAATCACCACAATCAGGCCGATCAGGGACGCAATGACAGGGCGACTGGGCGCGCGACCCTTGGAAGACTCAACAAGCACGCGTTCAGACCAGCCGTTCTTTCCGCACGGTCAGTTTTTCAATCCGCTCTCGCCGCGGCTCAAACCCGATGCCCGGCCCCGTCGGCACGCGAATCGTCCCCTGTGCCGACACAGTCACTTCCGGCTCGATGATGTCCTCGTCCCAATAGCGCCGGCTCGCAGTGACATCGCCAGGCAAAGTAAAATTCGGCAGCGTCGAAAGAGCAATGTTATGCGCGCGGCCGATACCGGCCTCCAGCATCCCGCCGCACCACACGGGCATTCCATGCTGCTGGCACAAATCGTGTATCCGCTTCGCGACAGTATGACCACCGACGCGCCCCATTTTGATGTTGATGATCTTGCACGCGCCCAGGAGAATCGCAGCCCGCGCGTCCTCTTCTGTGTGGATGCACTCATCAAGACATATCGGCGTATCAAGCTTCTTCTGCAGCTCCACATGCCCGTACAAATCGTCCCAACCCAGCGGCTGCTCAATCATCATCAAATAAAAGCTTTCCAGCTGCTTCAACAGCGGCCAGTCTTCCATCCGGTACGCCGAGTTCGCGTCCACCATCAACTTGATCGCCGGAAATTCCTCACGCAGCCTCTTAACCTGCGGCAATTCTTTCCCCGGCTTAATTTTTATTTTGATTCTCTGATAACCCGCCGCCAGCTCCTTCTTAACCGCCGCCGCCAATTCATCAAGCGTCTCTTTAATTCCAATCGAAACCCCGCTCGAAATTTCTTCGCGCGTTCCCCCAAGCAGTTTCGCCAGCGGCACGCCCTTCTCCTTCGCCTCCGCGTCCCAAATCGCCGCTTCCAGCGCGGCTTTAGCCATGTTGTGCCCGCGCACTTGCTCCAGCAAACCCCACACATCCGCCGCCGCAGCGATCTCTTTCCCTTTGATCATCGGCCAAAGAAATTCCTGCATCACCATCCAAGCCGTATCGGTAGTCTCCGGACTGTAAAAAGGATTCTCTCCAGCCACGCACTCGCCCCAGCCAACCGCGCCGTCCGTGACGACCTCCGTCAGAATGATGCGCCGCTCGTCCGTATGATCCACGCTCGTTTTGAACGGAGCAATCAACTTCATTCGCACTTCTCGCAAAATAACTTCCCGTATCCTCATCGTCCCTTTCTTCCGTAGGGGCACGGCATGTTTACCCTGAGCCTCGAAGGGCCGTGCCCGTCTTCCAGTTCGCCCCAGCTAAAAATCATTCCAAGGCGCCAACAAATAAGCCGCCCCCGCCTGCGTCTTCCTCACACCCACCGCCGCATATCCCCGCGCAAACCAAGTAGTGAACTCCTCGCGTATCCTTGCCTGCACGCGAGCCACTGAAGCCGTATCATTCCGCTTCCACCGATCGAGTTCCGCAGGCAACGCAATCGTCGTGGGCGCATCCTCCGGTTCCTTCGCCAAATCCTCGACAGCCGCCACCACCCGCGCCGAATCCAGCGGCCACTCCGCCAAAAGACGGTCGGTCGGAAGTCCCAGATGCAAGGGACTCGTCGTCGTTCCATACAGATTTGGCAGATATTTCCGTGCAATCGCGCCGAGCCGGTTCAAATTAAAATGCGCGTTTCTATTTTCAAGCGGGTCAAACGTCCAAACGATCAGCCGAATCCCCCGCTCCAACGCTTCTTCGCGCTGAAAGAGTTTTAACGCCCGCCCGACTCCTCGGTCGCGATATTCCGCAAGCACGCCCGTCATGTGCGAATGCAGAAACACCGCCCCGTCCCGAAGTCCAACGAGCGCCAGCGTGTAACCAACCAAGCGTTCTCCATCGAACGCGCCCAAGACCTGCCCGCCCGTTTCCTCCGCCACCACAAACAAAGTCGCCGGCTCGACCTCCAAATCGTCCTCGCCCCAAATCTCCCTCTGCAACGCAACGCAACGTTGAAACTCCTCGATGCCGATGCATTTACGAACGACGATCCCCTCGCTCATCAGACTTTACGAGCCCCCGCCGATTTCGCCGCATCGCCCTTTTCAGCGCGTTTCGCCGTTTCCCAAAACTCTTCCATCTGCTCGCGCGGGACATCCGCCAGCACCTTTCCGCTCTTCGCCGCCAGATCTTCCATCCGCCGAAACCGCGAAGAAAACTTCGCATTTGCTTTCTTCAGCGCAATCTCCGGATCAACATGCAGAAAACGCGCCACATTCACTGCCGCAAATAGCAAATCCCCCATTTCCTCTTCGGTCCGCTTGGCATCTTTCGCACCCACAGCCTCGCGAAGCTCGCCGCCCTCTTCCCTCAATTTGTCCAACACGCCGGCCAAATTGTCCCAATCAAATCCTATCCGCGCCGCTCGCCGCGTCAGACTTAGCCCTTCCAGCGCCGCAGGCAAAGCCTTCGACACACCATCCAGCAAAGACGCCGGCTTATCCTCTTTTTTCTCCGCGCCATCGCCATTCTTCTTCCCTGCTGCGATGCGTTCCTCTTTCTTAATCTGTTCCCAATTCTTCAAAACTTCCGCTGAATCCTTCGCGCGCTTCTCTCCAAACACATGCGGATGCCGTCGCACCATCTTGTCGTGCACTTCGCGAATCACGTCGGAAACCGTAAACCGTCCCTCTTCTTTCGCGATCTGCGAATGAAACACGATCTGCAGCAGCAAGTCTCCCATCTCTTCCGCAAACTTGCCGTCGTCGCCACTCTCTAGCGCCTCCAAAACTTCGTATGCCTCTTCAATCAAGTAGGTCCGCAAAGACGCGTGTGTCTGTTCGCGATCCCAAGGACACCCGTCCGGCGCCCGCAGCCGCGCCTGCACCGCCGCAAGCTTTTCGAACCACTCCCCTGCCGATAAGCGCGCCGATTTCTGCGCCGCTCGACGCACCGTCCTCGGCTTCCTCGTTTTTCTCGTTTTCTTTTTTGCCATCGCTCAACCAGGTAAATCCACGCCGCAACAAACGTTCCACTCTACGGCGCGCCACACACTTTGACAAGGCATGCCCACGGACTGTCGTCGGTTCGGCCTGGCCCAACTGCGACGGTCCCCAATTCTCTAACCCGTGCTAAACTTATCCAGTCAAATACTATAGAGGATTGTCCCCGTGACCGATCATAAGAACGAAGACTCATTCCGCGTTATCGATAAACGCCCCTTCACTTCCGATGGCGAGCCTCGCAAAGAAGCCATAGAAGAAAGGGAGCGCGAGGCCAAGCGCGAGGAAAAACTGCATCCGGTCGCTGAAGTTCCAAAACCTGTCGCAGCCCAACCGCCTGTCGAAGTGCCCAAGCGCTCCGAACCATTTGAAAATCTTGTCCGCATGATCGGTAGCAACGCGGCCATGGTCCTGGGCGCTTACGCCGACCCGCGCACTGGCCAGCCGGTGATCGATCCGGAAGCCGCGCATGAATTGATCGACATGCTCGACTCCCTGCACGTGAAAACAAAGGGAAACCTCGCGCCCGAGGAAGATGCCCTCTTGCTCGACCTTCTCGGCAAATTGAAGATGACCTATCTAGAGGTCAATCAGGCGGTTGCTGCCCAAGCCGCAGGGGCAATGCCAAAAGCCAAAGTGCGACCTTAACACGCAGCCATCGCGTAACTTTAAGTTCGACGTTGCGTTCGAAAGAGTTTCAGCATTATCAGCATGCCCCAGGCTCCGCTAAAAATCACCGTACTCGGTTCCGGCACGTCCATGGGCGTTCCCTCGCTCGGATGCCACTGTCGCGTTTGCAGCTCCAAAGATCCGCACGACAACCGCCTGCGCCCTTCCCTTCTCCTCTCGCGCAACGGCCAAAACGTCGTAATCGACACCACTCCCGATTTCCGCCAGCAAGGCTTGCGCGCCAGAGTCGATCGCCTCGACGCAGTCCTCCTCACTCACGGTCACGCTGATCACATTATGGGATTCGATGACATTCGGCCATACAATCTTCGGCAGCAAATCGCGCTTCCGGTTTATTCGAACGAGGAAACTTTCCATGTCATCCGCCGCGCGTTTGCTTATGTCTTTGACGGAAAGCCGAAGCTCAGTTCCATTCCAAGCGTCACGCTTCGTGAAGCCAAGGAGCCGTTCGAACTGCTGGGCATTACGTTCACTCCTATTCCACTTCTTCATGGCGACATGGAAGTTTTGGGATTCCGATTCGGCCGCGCCGCTTACTTAACCGACTTCAGCTCGCTGCCAGATTCCTCGCTCGATCTTTTGCACGATCTCGATGAGCTGATCATCGACGCCTTGCGCGATCTTCCTCATCCCATGCATCAGACCGTGGATCAAGCCCTGGCGCTTATCAAAAAACTAAATCCACGCCGCGCCTGGTTCACCCACATCGCTCACGATTTGCCCCACGCCGAAACTAACGAGCGCCTGCGCAACCTCGGCTATTCGAACGTGCGACTAGCCTATGACGGCCTCGAAATTGAAGTGAACGTTGACGAATCCGACGCGATTCATGAAATTTCAAGCAGCGCCGCCGCCCAATCGCCAGCGTTCAACGTATTTTCATCTTCGCGTGGTTGGGCCGAGCGCTATGGCGTTTCGCGCTGCGGCAGCACCCTCGCCATCGGCAATTTTGACGGCATTCATTTGGGCCACCAAGCCATCTTGCGCGCCGCCGTTGAGCGTGCCCGCGAAATCGAAGCCGTAGCTACGGCTCTGACGTTTGATCCCCTTCCCCAAAAAGTTCTGCGTCCGGAGACCGCTCCGTTGCGCGTTTCCACCACCGAGCAGCGCCTGAACTGTTTCGCAGCGCTTGGCATGGACGCCGCCGTCGTTCTACCCTTTACCCTCGACCTTGCGAAGCTCACCCCTCAAGAGTTTGTCGATCAAATCCTCGTCCAACATCTTCAAGTACGCGTCGTTTTTGTCGGAGAAAATTTTCGCTTCGGCCACAAACAAGCCGGCAACGCGCGCATGCTGCTTCTCCTCGGCGCTGAGCGCGGCTTCGAAGTCGTCATTCTTCCGCCAGTCATTCACAAGGGAGAAGTCGTCTCCAGTACTATCATCCGTCGCGAAATCGCTTGCGGCGACGTCTCGCACGCTGCGCGCCTCCTCGGCCGCCCCTTCGTGCTTAGCGGGAAAGTCGTTCCAGGAACCGGTACGGGCCGCCGCTTCACATTTCCTACTTTGAATCTCGCAGCGGAACAGGAATTACTCCCCGCCCGCGGCGTCTACGTGACGCGTACTCTCATCGAAGGCGAATCGCGCAGCCGCCGCTCGGTAACAAACGTCGGCGTGCGCCCAACCTTCAACGGTTCCTCGCTTAGCGTCGAGACCCACGTCCTCGAACCACTCGATGAAACGCCACCCGCACGCATTGAAGTGGAATTCTGGAAGCGTCTTCGCGAAGAAAAAAAATTCAACGGCCCCGAAGAATTGCGCGCCCAAATCGCGCAAGACATTGCCAGCGCCGACAAGTTCTTCACTCGTCTCCGCCATCTGCGTTCGAACAATCAAGCCGTCCCTAGCCGCAACAGCTAGTCGCAACCCGTGTAGCTGTTTTCCGGTAGTTTTCTTGTACCCTGGGGACGGGCCCTTCGTTCCTCAGGGTAGACTGAAGCCCGCCCTATAAAACGGCTACCAGTTGAGGCCGGGCTAAAGCCCGGCGCCTACAAATGCCTAACGACAAGATCAGCGAACAATTGCTTCTTCATTCGCCTGCGGGCGTGTACGCTCGAACGATGAAGCCATCCCCACCCGCAACAGCTAACCGCAGCCTGCCCTCCACTGTTGTTTTGGGACGGCACAGAAAAAGTGCCGGGCTGAAGCCCGGCGCCTACATGTTCAGTGTTAGCCTTTTGACGTGCCCTTTTTTAAAAAACGCCTGCGACGTCCCGCGGAACACTACCGCGGTCGCCGGCATTATTTCGTGACCGTTGGGACAGAGAGGCGCGCGACTTTTTTTGCGGATACGTTGCGGGGGGAATGGCTGCTCCGTCATCTCGTGGAAACTGCCGCTCAAAGGAATTTTTCCCTGCATGCCTATTGCGTCATGCCCGACCATATTCATTTCCTTTGTGAAGGTCTCTCGGACACCTCCGATCTCGTGCAGTTCGTCGATGCCTTCAAACAGCGCACGGCCTACGAGTTCAAAAAAACCCATGGCGAGCGGCTCTGGCAAATGCGCTATTACGATCACATACTGCGGCCGAAGGAGGCGCCGGAAGATGTTGCCTGCTACATTTGGTGGAATCCCGTACGGAAGGGGCTTTGCGGCGACCCTCGTCTTTATCCTTTGTCCGGCTCGCAAACCATCGATTGGATGAAGCACACTTCCGGGACAAACTGGACCCCTCCCTGGAAAGCAAACACGAATTTGTAGGGGCTGGGCTTCAGCCCAGCCTCTGTCCGGTGACTTTGTAGAGGCTGGACTTCAGTCCAGTTCCTGGGCTTAGCTTCAGAAAACGCCGGGCTAAACAGACTGTTACGAAACGGACGGCAAGATTGAAGCAAAAGAGACGTTCCGGGTTCCGGAGCGTCTCTTTTGCTTTTGGTGAATACTGGTCGTGATTCCGCTTGTTTCAAGCGGTTCGTAGTATGGAAGTCAGTCGGTGTCCTCCGAGGATGTTCCGCATTCTTTTCAGATTGTAGGCAGCCACCGCCAGGCTTACTTCCGTTTGTGCCCCGCGGAGACCACGCAGCAGGAAGCGCGGATGTCCGAAGATGCGGTATTTCAGATTTGCGAATGGATGTTCAGCAGTTGATCGTCGCAGTCGCATCGCTTCTGGCGTGGCCCGCTGTTGCATGCGCTGTAGCGCTTCTTCGTGCAGGTGACGGGTAATCATCCGTCGTGACGATACGGTGCATTGCGGCTTGAGAGGGCAAGCTCCGCAGACTTCTGGCTTTGCCGCGTAGAGCACCGCGCGATCTTTCCGCGAGAGTTGTTTACGAGTGAGAGTTTGACCCGCCGGGCACAGTAACGTGTCACTCTCCGGCTGGTAGATAAATTGCGTGCGATCGAACAGTGTGCCATCTCCGTGATTGTTCACGCTGCGGTTGGCAGGCACATGCGGCAAGATGCCCTTAGCCTCGCAGGCTTCGGCCTGCTCTCCATTCGAGTAGCCCGCATCGGCGACCACGTTGATCGGCTGCTCAGGGCCGCCCGTCGCTGCCTGTGCGGCTTCCGCCATCGGTTGCAGGCATCGGTTGTCAGCGGCGTGGTCGGTCACTTGTTGCGCCACGATGAGTGCGTGTTCGGCATCGACAGCCGCTTGCACGTTGTAGGCAGGAATGAATCCTTGCGTGGTGCGCATGAAGCCAACTTCCGGCTCCCGGTGCTGGCGCAACTTTTCCAGCGCACTAGCCACAGCACTAGAGTCGATGACCACCTCGTCTTGCTCATCGCCCTGCTCCAACTGTTCCAGGTAGCGTTCCAGTGCCTCGCGCTCGCGCACACTTTTCGCGCTGCTGACCGCTTGGAACTTCGAGCCATCGATGGCGATCCACTCGCCCTTCACCAATCCCACCGAGCGCGCTAGTCGCACCAACTCGGCTCCCGCAGCGGTGACGCCTTCTCGGTGCATGCGTCGGAACTCAGCAATCGTCTTGTGGTCCGGCGCTAGCCGTCCCAGCAACCACATCAACTCGATGTTCCGTCGGCACTCCGACTCCAACCGCCGCGAGGAACGGATCTGCTGCAGGTAGCCATACAGATAGAGCTTCAGAAGGTCGCGCGGATCATAACCAGGCCGCCCCGTCTCGGCCGCCTCGGCACGCTCAAATCCCAAACCCGCCATGTCCAGTCGGCCGACAAATGCATCAATGACCCGGCACACATGATCGTCCGGAATCAACTCTTCCAGACAGACGGGAAACAGCGTTCCTTGAGTCCGGCCTTCTCCCTGCACAAAACCCATAAAAAAATGCCCTCGCTTTCACGAGGGCATCTTCTCATTTATTTTCCGCCGATCAACAGAGTTTCGTAACAGTCTGTAAAGCCCGGCCCCTACAAAACAGCTACCAGTTCGTGCCGGGCCCTTCGTTCCTCAGGGTAAACTGAAGCCCGGCGCTACTAAAGACTAACGACAAGATCGGAGGGCAATTGGGGCGTCAGAAGGCGGCGGGGCGGAGTTTGCCGGCGGCTAGGTCTTTCAGGGCTTGGAGGCGGGCGTCTAGTTCGTTGGCGGTTAGGCGGCCTTTGCGGTAGAGGAGGCGGAGAAAATCCGGGGCGGGCATGTCGCCTTTGAGGGTGTTGCATTCGATGCAGCAGGAAACCAGGTTGCGGTAGGAATTGCGTCCGAAGTGGGCGCGAGGGACGACATGGTCCAGGCAGCGGACGTGGGCCGGAGTGCGGCGAAGGCAGTGAAAGCAGGCGCCGCGATCGCGATCGTGAATGGTCTTGCGGAGCGCCCAGGTGCTCATGAAATCGGTGGCCTCGAGTTTGGAGGAGAGGCGAGCTTGTTCAGCGGTCAAGTCGGCGGGAGGGCCATCGTCTTCGCGAAGCGCGCGGATGTGTTCGGGCAGGTGCATCTCGACGAGATGGCCGGTTTTGCTTCGTTCGAGCAAGCGCAAAGCGCCCAACTCATCGAGGCGGCGTACGGCTTGGCGGACCGGGCCATTGGAGAGGCGCAGATTGTGGGCCACGGACATCACCGCGAAGTGCAGACGACGCTTGCCGATGAGAAGAGAATGGCGCAGGAGATAGTGGTAGACCGCGCGGTCCCAAACGGTTAGGCCGAGACGCGGGACGAGAATGTCTTCAAACTGGATCCAGAGGAGTTTTGGGTTGAGTTTTTTGTTTGGCATGGTTTGTGTCCTGAGAGAGAGGTAGGGGCGCGTGTAGGCGCCGGCGTTCGGGCCGGCCTGTAAGCCCGAGTTTTTACGTGTCGATAAACAGAAAAGTGCGAGAGTCCATGGACAACAGAAAGAGAGAAGCAGGATTTAACGCATGGCGAATCTATGAGGAAGTCCGAAAAACGCCGGGCCCTTCGATCCTCAGGGTAAACTGAAGCCCGGCCCCTACAAAAGCTTGAGCAAGCGAGCCGGACGGCCCCAAAACAAAAACGCCCCGACCAGAGTCGGGGCGTAGAATTCTACCAGAAAAGAGTACTACAATGGCAATCCATTGTCAAGGAAAATCCGCAGACGAAAAACAGAATCCGCGTAAGCTGCTGGATTGCTGGGAGATAACCGAGGTAACTCTGGATTTTTCGTTTTCGAGAGAGAAGGTCTAGACCCGATATCTGCCCTCAGAAAGGGGAAACGTTTCGTCCGTCCCTATATTCCGTCCCCATATTCCCCAAGACCCGCCCTCAAAAACCGAGGACGGGGGCACCCTCCGCATAGCTAAGGGTCCGGGCCACTCGTCATATTCCCATGTTTCTTGTCCCCATGTTTCTATATCCTGAGGAACCGATTGCGAATAATAGGAGGATGAATGGCGCAAGTTTGGTTAGTGACGGGCAGTTCTCGCGGTCTCGGTCGCGCGATCGTCGAAGCGGGCCTTGCGGCGGGTAATAAAGTGTTGGCGACGGCCAGGGACATCGAGTCTCTACATGACTTATCGGAGCGCCACGGTGACCAGATCAAGCTCTTCGCGCTGGACGTGACCGACGAGTCCGCGGCAGCGAGCGCGGTGAAGGCGGCGATCGGTGCCTTTGGCTCGCTGGAGGTGGTTATCAACAACGCAGGATACGGCAATCTCTCGTCCGTCGAAGACACGCCGATGTCGGATTTTCGCGCACAAATCGAAACGAATCTCTTCGGGACGATCATCGTGACGAAGGCCGCTCTTCCGTACTTTCGCCAAAGGAAAGCCGGTCATTTTGTTCAGTTTTCGTCGATGGGCGGAAGGATCGGGCCTCCAGGGCGTGGGCCCTATTCGGCTGCGAAATGGGGTGTCGAGGGTTTCTCAGAAGTGTTGTCGCGCGAAGTGGCGCCGCTAGGCATTGCGGTCACCATCGTTGAGCCGGGTGGCTTCCGCACGGACTTCGCCGGCAGTTCCACCAAACTGAGCGAAGGAAATCCCGACTACGACTCGACTGTTGGAGCGACCGCCAGGTTTCAACGCGACTACAACGGTAAGCAGCCCGGTGATCCGAAAAGGGCGGCTCAAGCGATCGTGCGACTGACGCAGGAACAGAAACCTCCATTGCGACTGTTGCTCGGCAGCGATGCGTACAACGGGGCGGAGAAGAACGACCTCGCACGCCTAGAAGAAGCAAGGTCCTGGAAAGAACTCAGCGTGTCCACTGATTTCGAGTCGAAGCCGCCACACCCGGAGCGACCAAAGTGAGCCTACCTTCGCGGGAATCCGGCCCACAATACTTGATACTTGGGGACTGATACTTGGGGGCGATACTTGGGGACGATACTTGGGGGCAGACGGAACGTTTCCTATAATTTTTGATTCGTGCGAAGAGAAACGAGAGGAAACTTTCCGTCCGTCCCCATATTTCGAACCAACACAGTGCGCGCAACTGGGGAACAAAACAGATGAACGTACAAGAACAAATCAAGAAGTATATTACCAGCCAACCGGAGCCAAAACGCAGTGACATGCGAGAGGTGCATCGGCTCACACTTCAAGCGTCGCCAGAATGCAAATTATGGTTCTTCGATGGTAAAGACAGCAAAAATCATACTGTTTCCAACCCTACGATCGGATATGGATTTCACACAATAGAATATGCCAATGGAAAAAGTAGAGAGTTTTTTCAAATTGGTGTGAGCGGAAACAAAACCGGAATCTCTGTCTATATTCTTGGTCTCAAAGATAAGAAGTACTTAGCCAAAACGTATGAAAAAAAACTGGGCAAAGCGAGCGTGACCGGATATTGCATTCGGTTTAAAGCTCTAAAGGATATAAACATCGATACGCTTGAAGCGGCAATACGATATGGGCTTGCAGCTCAGAATGAAAAAGGCAAGCTGACGAAATAATTCCACTGTTAAAGGCAAGCGGAAACTTGGGGACAGACGGAACGGCTCCTGTAATTTTGATTCGTGCGGAGAGAAACATGAGGAAACTTTCCGTCTCTCCCCATATTTCCCAAGGATTTATGGAACAGAGTTTGGAACTGCCGAGGATCCGCTGGGTTGAGGCGTTAGGTCAATACCGAGGTCCTTCCGAACCGCCGCAAGAACGTCATTGCGGACCTTCTGCAAATCAGCGCCCTTCGCTTTGAAAATATTGGCATCGTCTTTGAAGATTCCCGCAGCCACCTCCACTGCGAGCTTACGGTATTCCGATAAAGCGGTGCCTACGATCTTGTCACACGTAGCATCAATAAAGAGTCCTGACTCCTCAATCGCCCTCAATGATTCAAACCATTTGTCGTTTTCTTCTATTTTCGTTTTCATGTGAAACGGATTATTCGCCGAAGCGCTTGCAAGTCCGGTTCGTAAACCGACTTCGAGCTTGTTTAGCACTGCATAGGACCTTGATACTCGTCGGACGAGTTCGAACAGCACTTCGCGCTTGATTTCCCACCGTTTCTGCCGGTCCCACAGACCGCCGGAAATCTCGGTCTTGATTTCTTCTGTGGCTTTCGTGACGGCCTCCACCTGATCCACGAGAGCACTTATATCTTCATGCGTTGCGGTATTCTCGCCCTTTTTCCTTGCATAGGCGCCCCAGTATCCTCCGATTGCAGAGCTTGCAACGACAAGGACCGCGCCGAAAGCGTACTTTAGGAACTCGACCCAATCCCATCCTTGTCCAGTCCACATAGCTTTTTCTCCCACTCGCTCTAGAATTAAGGCAATAACGATACTCTGTCATGGGATACTTGGGGACAGACGGAACGTTTCCTGTCCCCATATTTTCCCGGCGCTTCAAAACATATGGCAAGTCTAAATATCTTGTCTCCCATGAGGGTCGCTACTAGGTGGGGTGCTACCTGGTTTCTTCGGTACCGCCCATTCAGTATCCGGGTCACCCATGTCGAGGCGGCGTATCCCGCCTGGAAACGCAGTCTGGAGCCTCTCATATTCTGCTTTATGTTTAGGGTCGGGATGGCTCCAATCGTGAAGGTAGTACACGGAGGCCACCTTCGCTTGTAACATTTCCTTTGTACAACCGAAACAAGGCCTCATGGTCGAATAAACCGTGCTTCCCTCAACCGGAATGCCGAAGCGTGCGGCGGAGAGGATTGCATTCTGTTCAGCATGTACACAAATACAGAGGTCGTAGCCGGTTCCTGAAGGGAATGTCTTTTCTCTATTTGCGCACCGATAGCAGCCTCCCTCAAGACAATTGGGCATATTCTCGGGTGTCCCATTGTAGCCAGTAGAAATGATGCGGCCCTTTTGAACAACGACTGCGCCAATGCTACTTCCTAAACAGTTGGCACGCTGGCGAACAGCCATAGCGATGCCCATGAAATACTTGTGCGGGTCGGGTAACTCCGGTCGATTGGCTGGCATGTTTTCCTCATTTCTGGCACCGCGAACGAATGCCGGTGTCCTCCAAAAGTGCACTGTAACATCGTTACTAATGGAGTTACGGCGTTATATGACTATGACGTAGGGGATGAGTTACTTGGGAGGCTTGGGGAGGTTGGCTCGGACTCTCAGTTAGGCGGAGGGTGCCTCGTTCTAGGTTTTTGATGGCGGGCCTTGGGTTCGGGTTCTGGCTAGTCGATCAACAAATCCATAGGAAGCAAGTGAGTAGTGAATAGTGGCAGTGAGTAGACAGGACAGAACCGGAGAAGAGTGACGCACCCTGGAATAAAAGCGCTGCCACCCGCCGGTCCTGAAAGTAGAAACTCCAGCTGCAGGGGTTAAAACCCCTTTTGTTTGGGCATTTTTTTGGCACGACTGAAGTCGTGCCCTCCCTAAGACTTTTTATGAGACGGCAAAACCCTCTTTTGTTTGGGCGTTTTTTGGCACGACCCTCGTCGCTCAGGGTGAACTGAAGTCGTGCCCTCCCGTCGTGCCCTCCCAAAGACTATATTCTCGACGACTCAGGCAAAGACAGAACTGCATATCGTTGGCAAGACGGCCCCTTAGCCCTGCAATCCAGTTTTGACGAGTTCCACAGTAGCTTTCGGATCAGCGACCTCGACGATTAGCTCACTGTATCGCTCGTCCTTCAACTGAATCACTACCGTGTTATCCGGATTGTGAACATCCCAGAAAACCCTTTGGCCGTGTTGGTAGAAAGTGCCGGCGGTGAGGACTCCGGGGATGTTAGTCCCTGGCATTTTTAGCCCGTGCCACCATCCGTGCGCCACGGTTGGATCGGCTTTAATTTCCACTAGGTGCGCCAGTGGGATTTCGAGTGAACTCTTGAGTGTCCACAACTTGTCGATCCCCTGCACGTGCAACACGAGATTGCCATTGGAAATGGATACGTCAACCATGCTGGTGCCCCTGAGGCATTATGAACCCATTCCGCTCGCTCGCAACCTTTGGACGTGTGGCTGGACTCTTAGGTATGCGGAGGGTGCCCGTCCCCGGGTTTTGAAATCGGGAACTCCAAAATTCACACTTGACATCGACGGATAATTCACTACCATATGGTTGTGGATAGGTTAGACACAACATTTACGGCTCTGTCAGATCCAACGCGCCGGGCGATGATTGAACGACTCTCGCATGGGCCTGCCTCTGTGCATGGATTGACGGAACCGTTTGCCCTCTCGCAGCAGATGATTTCAAAACATATTGCCTACTTAGTGCGGGCGCGGATTGTGATCAAGACGAAGCGCGGAAGAGAGAGCGTGTGCACGCTTAGGCCAGAGGCGATAAAGAGAGTCAGCGACTGGGCGATTAGCTATCGCCGATTCTGGGAAGAGAGATTCGACAAGTTGGATGTGGTTGTAAATCAAATGAAAAAAGAAGAGGTCAGACATGACAAAAAACACGGTTAACGAGACGGAGCGGATGGTTGTCACTAGAGTGTTTGATGCCCCACGCGCATTGGTTTGGAAGGCGTGGACAGACCCGAAATATGTGATGCAATGGTGGGGGCCGAAGGGTTTTACTGCACCTTCTTGCAAGATGGATTTTCGCGTAGGAGGAAAATTCCTCTGCTGCATGAGATCGCCGGATGGGCAGGAGTTCTGGAATGGTGCGGACTACCACGAGATTGTTCTGCACGAGAAGATCGTTTACTCCATGTACTTTTCCGACTCGAAGGGAAACAAGATTGATCCTGCGGAGCTTGGAATCGAACATGAGGCCATAGACAATGCGAACGACGTGGTTATTTTTGAGGATTTTGGAAACGGCCAGACGAAAGTCACCTTGATTGGAAATGAAACCATGGAGCACGCGAAAAAGAGCGGGCAACTCGAGGGCTGGGTTGAGATACTCGATAAACTTGCCGAAGTTGTTGCAGGGCTAGCGCAGGCGAAATAAGACGTTGAAGTTTTGATGATCGTCATGCGCGAAAGACAGCGAAGGCTGGCGGCGGAGGCTTGGTTAGGACAAGCTTCTCGCCGCTTGCCTTTAGTCGGGTCCGGCTAAGTGATCTTTGGCTTAACTGTTGCCTTCAGGCCAATGCGCTCACGATCAGCGAATTCGTGTGATGTCCTGGACCCAGTTTGTCTCCCAGGTCTTGCCCTCGTCTGGCGAGGCCGCTTGCTCCCAGTGGCACGATGTCGGAGTGATGTTGGACCAGATGAAGCGCGCCCGAACTCGCTTTCCCCTGACCGTATCATCCCCATAGAAAGTGCCCACGCCATTGTGGAAGCCTCCAATCATGGGCAGATCCATTGGTGCAGATGGTGTCCTGCTGTCGAGCCACCAGATTGACCACTGCTGGGTCTTCGGGTCGAAGGACCGCAGAGCGACACCGCGATAGGTAGCACCGGGAACGCTGAGCACTGTATCGTCCACATTGCTGTAACTCCCCATAAGCTGCTGATTCGACAACGTGCCTTCGAATTCAGTCCACTCGTGATTATTGGCGAGTCGCTGCTTCAGCTTTCGATGATGGGCCTGCCATTGACCAACCAGGAAGTCGAAGTCGTGAAGACCGGGGACTGCACTGTCTGTCTGATTCATCGCGGGGCCCGAATCCTGGTGCGATTGTGCGGCCAGCGGTCCAAGCGCTGCCAGACACAGACTTAGCAGCGCGATCCTGACGGAACGGCGATGAATACTCACGATGCCCCCTTTTGAATTGCGGCGGTAGCCAATCCTCAACAATGCTGGAACTCCATTTCGCCGATACGCGTTCATCGTCCCCTCCGGAATCAGACTGAACTAATGCCACCCTTTTAGATTGACTCAGCTCGTGGTATTTGTGGATACCCACTTTCTATGGAACTCTCGATACCACTTTCCGAGAAATCGGAAGCAATCCTTTAGTTGGGTCCGGTTCCTATGAACGGAATTTGAAAAAACTTTTATGTAACCATAGCGATGTTCCGCGAGTCCCATCCATATACGATTCGCCCCCCAAAAAGGGGGTAAAGTGGGAGGCGTACAAAGACCTGGGCGCCTCCCGTCCAATACTCCCTGGCGGTGGCCCGGACTCTTAGTTATGCGGAGGGTGCCCCGTCCTCGGTTTTTGAGGGGTGGGTCTTGCGTTTGGATTCTCTCTAGTAGATTACCAAATCCATCGGAAGCAATGTTTTCCGTCCTGAAATCCCTACTCGTAACCACCGATCCTTAGATGACCGACCTGAAGGTCGGCCACTACGCTCAGCAGTTTCGACTTTGCCGCGAATGACCGGATTGGCGTGCTTGTAGTTCCGTTTCTCTTTGACTTTTCCCGAACTGTAGACGTTGAAGTCCTAGAATCGCTCTTGCAGAAGGCCTTCCCTTCTCGTCCGTCTTCGTTGAGACGATATGACAACTGAGCCCGAGATGGGTTCACCCGAAGTTCACTTAGAAGCCACCTTCGGTGCATTGTCGAGGAAACGGAATCGCGTCAGAGTGCTTCGTGACGACGCCGGCGACGTTCAAGGCCGGCAATCGACAAGGAGGCTCCGATGCTCGATCTTTTGCTCGCGATACTGCTGCACTACCCGCCCGATCCGTGCTGAACTGGCGGCGTTCAAGCATGCCCTTGCGCTCAAGTACAAGCCGCTCAGAAACTTTTCAGAGGCGAGGGAAAATCGGGGACAGACGGAACGTTTCCTGTAATTTTTGATTCGTGCGAAGAGAAACATGAGAAAACTTCCCGTCTGTCCCCATGTTTCCCTATGCTTCACGACTGGCCGGTCATAGACCGACCCAAGATGCGGTCGATCTGCTGAAGATGGTTCAAGTCGTGTGCCGCTTCCAAGCGGACGAAGTCCTCGACCGTTTGCCGTCCGCGAACCTCGTGGACCCCATAGCACTCCACCCACCGTGCGCGCGGGACGGACTCCAACAGTCGCAGGTTGCCCTCGCGCAGCACGCGAAAGACCTCCGCCGCGCGGCTCGCCTCTTGCTGCGCGTAACCCAAGCGCTCCGCCCATACGGCCTGATCCCACCACGTCAAGGCCACGCCCGGATTCGCCAGCATGTTTCGCAATCGCCAGCCCATCGCAAGCTCCGCGTCCGCCAAGTGCGCTACGATCTCGGCGATGGACCACATTTCAGGTGAAGGACGCCGGATCAACTCCTCGGGCGCGACATCGCGCAGTCGGCGCTCGAGCTGGGATGGAGTGGCTTGTTGGACAGCGATGGGCTCCTGATCGCCAAGATAGCTCAGGACTCGGTTTCGGTAGGCTTCGAACGTCTCTGGCATTGGTCCTCTCGGTAGACTGTTTATGTCACAGAACTCGACGGGGCACCGACGACCCTATTCTACTCCGGGGCAACGGCCGTCAGTTTGAGAACGCATGGACCTCACGTAAGAACAGTCCAATCAAAAGAACACCACCGAGGAAATAAATTGTGACTACCCACCAAAAGTCACTCGGGTCTTTGGCGCGATAGACCAAACCACGAGGGCGTGCCAACGTCTTTCCGATACACGCGGAAACCACAGCCGCGAAAATTAACGCGAATCCAAGAATCAACAAAACATACGGCGAATCCAAGAACAAATCAGACATGAACAACATTTCCTATCTGGATGCTTACATCTTTTGCTGGCACTCTTCGCAGTATCCGCCGACTTCGGTCCGCGAAACTGTAACCTTCATCTTGAAGTCCCGCGCGATCTGATGTTTGAGCTGCTCGTAAAGCCGGCTCTCAAATTCGCGTACTTTGCCGCAGCTTAGGCACGCTACGTGAATGTGGTCGCGCGGACCGTGGCTCTCGTAATAGTGACGGTCGCCGCGCAGATGCAGCAGGTCGAGTTCGTCGATGAGCCCTTGTTTTTTTAGAAGATCGATCGTGCGGTAGACGGTGACAAGATGCACGTCGGATTCGATTTTCCGCGCGCGTTCCAAAATCTGGTCCACGTCCAGATGCTGCTCGGCGGCGTCCATCACCTCCAGGATGACGCGTCGCTGCCGCGTGAGCCGAATCCCGCGCTCCCGTATGGCTTGCTGCAGCTTCCCTGTTGTCTCTGAAGTATTGAGGCGCTCGCCCGTCGAAGCCCGGTGGCCCGGCGATACAGACATGTGTCGCCCTCCTGGGGTACGGCGCACTCCGGGCTAAGAGTGACTCGAAATCCGCCGCAAAATGTCATTGTACATAACGATGGCGAAGATGACCAAGAGGAACAACAAGCCAACCTGTACGAAGCGCTCTTTGAAGCTCAGGCTCAAATCGCGCCGCATGATTCCTTCAATCGCCAACAGCAAAATATTTCCGCCGTCGAGGATAGGAATCGGCAAGAGATTCAAGATGCCCAGGTTGATGCTGATCACCACCATCAGCGTGATGACGTACGGCGGCCCTTTCCGCACGGCTTGCCCTGCCATGTGGGAAATACCAACCGGTCCTTGAAGCTGTTTTATCGAAACGCGGCCGCTGAATAGCTTTCCAACGACGTCCACGGTTTGCGCGATGGTGTCTTTCGTTTCGAGCCCGGCAATCTTTACGCTCTCAGTGAACGAGACACGCTTGTACGCAGTTTCTTCGCGAGGACCGATGCCAATCTGATAAACGTTTTCGCCGGTGCCTGCAGCGCCTTTCTCCGGCGTCACCACCAAATGGACAGGCTGCCCTTTGCGTGTGAGGTCCAGCGTCATGGGCTGGCCATTCGAAGACCTGGTCAGCTGCTGGAATTGCTCCCAGAACTCGATGTGGTTTCCATTGACCGCCGTGATCAGATCCCCTTCTTGCAAACCGGCACGATCCGCAGGAGCGCCTTGCGCGACTTGGTCAATAATGGGACGAATCGGCATGTATCCAAAGATTCGGCTCGGGTCGGTTTTATCCTTGATGGGAAGATCGACCGATCGGCGCGTTCCGCCATCTTCTACTTCCAGTTTAAGAGTTGCTCCGGGAACGGCCTGCTTGAGCGCTCCGAAGGCCTGCTCCCAAGTCGGCGTTGCTGTTCCGTTGATGGAAAGCACCGTATCGCCTGGTTTCAACGGGCTATCCGCGAAGTCAGAATTCGCGGGTAATCCCGTCACATGCACCGGCGCATCCAGATAGGCTGGATATGGCACGCCGGTAAATGCAAAGAGTCCGGCCAGAAGAAATATCGGCAAAATCAGGTTTACGGCCGGCCCCGCGAAAGAGATCAATGCACGCTGCCAGCGCGGCTTGCTCATCAACTCGTCGGGCGCGCCTGTCGGCGGCTTATCTCCCGAGTCCACTTCGCTGAGATCTTGCCCGGCCATGCGCACGTAGCCGCCAAGCGGCAGCGCGCTTACTCGATAGTCCGTTGGCCCCTTCTTCCATCCGAAGAGCCGCGGACCGAACCCGATGGAAAAGACGTCCACGCGAACGCCGCAGAGCCGCGCGACGATGAAGTGTCCCCACTCGTGGACCAAAACCATTACCCCGAGCACGAGGACAACGCCGACAATAACGTAAAGCGCTCCCATATCTCCGTCTTTCCCCTCTTCTGAACCTTATGATACCGCGACTGCCTTTACCGACAAACGCTCTACTTCTTCTTTCGCCGTGCGTCGCGCTTCCGCGTCGGCTTCCAGCACGTCGTCCATCTTTTCAAACCGAACACGCGGTGTGCGTGCCAGCACACGCTCGATCACTTCCGCAATCCGGAGAAATGGCAAGCGCCGCTCGAGAAACGCTGCCACGGCAACTTCATCCGCCGCATTCAGGGCACATGGCAACGCGCCGCCCTTCTTCATCGCTTCGCGAGCCAGACGAAGGCAGGGAAAACGCCGAGTGGAAACTTTCGCGAAATCCAACCGCCGCAACTTGCGCCAATCCAGGGCTACCTGGTTAGACGCTGCTCTCTCTGGATAGGTTAACGCATATTGGATAGGCATTCGCATGTCCGTTGGACCGAGTTGCGCCAGAATTGAGCCATCCACGAACTCGACCATGGAATGAATGGTGGATTGTGGATGAATCACAACGTCAATTTGGTCGGGTCGCACACCAAAGAGCCAGCGGGCCTCGATCACTTCGAAACCCTTGTTCATCATTGTTGCCGAGTCGATGGTGATGCGATTGCCCATCTTCCAGTTTGGATGCGCGAGCGCTTGCTCTGGAGAGACATGCTCGAGCTCGGTCAGCGGCGTTTTGCGAAATGGACCGCCGCTCGCTGTAAGCACTAGCCGGCGCACTTCGCCATGCGTTCCGCCGCGCAGGCATTGGTGAACCGCATTGTGCTCGCTGTCCACGGGCAGCAATTCACGTCCGGCCTTTTTTGCCGCGGCCATCACCAGTTCGCCAGCGGCAACCAAAACTTCCTTGTTCGAGAGCGCGACTGTTTTTCCTAGCTTGACCGCCTCGTAAGTAGCTTCGAGGCCGACAACGCCAACCGCTGCGGAAACTACAATATCCGCTTTAGAGTGGGTGCCAACCGCCAACATTCCTTCGCGGCCATTATGTATAGCGGGAAGCGGAGAGATTCCCTTCTCTCGCAGCGAAGAAGCAAGTTCGTCGGCCTTTTTCGCGTCGCCGACGGAGACCAATTCAGGCCGGTACCGCTCAATCTGGCCTGTCAACTCTTCCAGATTGCCGCCAGCAGCCAGCGCGACGACACCGAATCTCTCAGGCAGCGATTCCACAACGGAAAGGCATTGCCGTCCAATCGAACCTGTTGAACCCAAAATGGATAGCTGCTTCAAGGACGAATCTTTTCTCCGCTTAAAACTGACTTGGTGGGACAGACTTTCAGTCTGTCTTCCGAACTGCTCCTCTGACTCTTCCACTTACGGAACGGCGACAGACAGGAATGTCTGTCCTACCGGTTGGGCAAATAAATCCAAATCCAATAGTACCAGACAACCGGGATTGCCAGAATCAGCGCATCGATACGGTCGAGCACGCCGCCGTGCCCGGGTAGCAACGAACCGGAGTCCTTTACTCCGGCGCTGCGCTTGTAAGCCGATTCGAGCAAATCGCCAGCTTGGCCTGCGACGTTGCCAACAACAGCCATTGCCAGAAGATGCGGGAGCGGCACGATGAGCCATCTTGCAAACACAATCGCAACAAGTAGCGCTCCGAGAATGCTGGCGATCGAACCTTCCCAGGATTTTTTAGGACTTAACACCGGGGCCAGTGGGTGCGTTCCAATCGCGCGGCCTACAAAATACGCCGCAGTGTCTCCGATCCATGTAATGACGAGCGCGAACATCAATAGCTTTGGGCCTTCCGTGCCGGCCCCATAAAGCCGAACCGCAGACGTCAGCGGCAACGCTATCAAGATCAAACCGCTGGAACTGATTCCTGCGGCAGGCAAGGCCTCCACCATGGGCCGCTTGGTAAAAAGCGTTATGGCGCAGACACCGAGTAAAAAGATAAAGAAAACGTCGGAGACTGTAGGTATCACGCCTAAAACTCGCCCAACCATGCGATGTATCGTCAATCCGCCCGCAAGTTCATAGGCTGGTGCGATGGCCGCGAGCCACTGCACATACACGAGTGCAAGGGCGCAGGTCGCCGTCCAGAAGCGATAGGCGCGGTGGCCGATTGCATCGCCGAGAGTGAAAAACTCAAACAGCGCAAGCAAAATGACGAGAGCCAAGGCAATGGCAACTACTGCCGTCGAGCCCCACAACACCAGTCCGACCACACACGGGATTAGGACGACGGCTGTCGCGACGCGCTTCCAGGTCATAGAAAAGGGATCCCCTGACGAATCACTCGTTCCATCTCATCACATCAAGGGAAATAAATCACGAGGGAGAATCACAAATTAGCTGAGTCCTGAGTTTCAATTCCCAGGAACCGGTTCCGAAGAACGCGAAATGCCTGCATTGCAATTGCGGGGACGGGATATATCGTGCTTCCAATGTTGCCACGGCTCGCCGCGTTCAAAGATTCACTTTCCAACTACTCGCGCTGACACTTCTGGGTGGGGCTGGCCTTCGCGGATTCCGCCATAACGGCGCTCGCGCTTTTGAAACTCGACAAGCGATTCGAACAATCGCGCGCGATTAAAATCGGGCCAAAGAGTCTCCGTCACGAAAATCTCCGCATAGGCAATCTGCCAAAGCAAAAAATTGCTAACACGCATTTCCCCGCTTGTGCGGATCAGCAAATCCGGGTCTGGCAGTCCGCTTGTGTACATGTGCCGGGCCACGTTCTCTTCCGTAATTTCGGCTTGGCCTGCATGGCCGTTCTGCTCGGCCACAATGGCGTTCATGGCATCCACGATCTCCGCGCGGCCGCCGTAGTTCAGCGCCACACAGAGAAACATGCCCTTGTTACCAGAGGTCCGTTCCGTGGCGTCGCGCACGTCGTCCTGTACGCCTTTGGGAAGTTCATTCGTGCGGCCCAAAAAACGCATGCGGATATCATTTCTCTGAATCAAAGGCATTTCTCTGCGCAAATATTCGCGCAGCAATTGCATCAGGAAGTCGGTTTCCGTTTTGGGGCGCCGCCAGTTCTCCACCGAGAACGCGTAGAGCGTAAGCGCTTCAATATTCAGGCGCGCGCAGGTTTCAATCGTCGAGCGCGCCGTTTTTGTGCCGGAGCGGTGGCCCGCCGCGCGCGGCAGATGCCGCTGCTGCGCCCAGCGCCCGTTACCGTCCATGATGACAGCCACATGCCGCGGCAGCCGCGCCAGATCAAGCTTTTCGAAGAGCAGCGCCTCTTCCGGTGTCAACGGCCCCAGCGCGCCAGAGGCGGAAACTTGCAGCGTCGTGTGCGATTTAGTCTGCGGCACGGGTTTCTGAGGTTTCTTCTTTACGCCGCAAAGTTAACATACGATTTGGCAACGGCGCAATGGCGGGGTGCTGTTTCGAACATCCCCATTTCAAACAGAGCATCCGTCGCGTCAACCCCCGGGCGGTGGCGATTGGAAGAGCGAGGTGTAGACCAGCACGAGCGTCAGGATAATCATAGCAATCGCCGTGACCCACGCGACGATATTGAACGTGAGCGTATTCACGTGCTCGCCCATCAGGTCGCGGCGGTTAACGAGAAGCAGGATGAAGATGACCACGATGGGCAGCCAAATCCCATTCCCCACCTGCGAAAAAATAAAAATCTTCCAGATCGGAACATGCGGGATGAGAATGATGCCCGCGCCCACGGCAATCAAAACCGTGTACAGCCCATAAAAGATTTTCGCGTCCTTAAACTTGTGGTCGATTCCGGCTTCAAATCCCAGGCCTTCGCAGATCACATGAGCGGTGGAGAGCGGCAAGATCGTAGCCGCAAAGAGCGAGGCGTTCAATAAACCGAATGCGAAAGTAAATCCCGCCCATTTGCCGGCCAGTGGTATCAAGGCCTTGGCAGCCTGCACCGCATCAGTAATATCGCGCTGGCCGGAAACGTACAAAGTCGCTGCCGTGGCCACGATAATGAAAAACACGATGACCATGCAGCTGATGCTGCCCACCAAAACGTCAGCACGCGCTTGCGGATACTGCCTCGGTCCGACCTTTTTCTCCACGAAACCCGCTTGCAGGTAAAAGAATTGCCACGGCGCGATGGTCGTCCCCACCAGCGCCGTGAGCGTCAGTAAATAGCCAGAATTGAATTGAAGGTTGGGAATGACGACGTGCTTGGCAGCCTCCAGCCAATCTGGCTTGGCCAGGATAGCGGAAATGATATACGTGACGTAAAACCCGCACGCAATCAGGAAGATGACTTCGACTTGGCGATATGTACCTCGAAGCACCAGAATCCAAACCAATATCGCCGCGATAGGAACAGCGATGTACCTGCTGACGTGAAACATTTCCATCGACGCAGCCACGCCGGCAAACTCAGCAACGACGTTGGCCAGGTCCACAAAGAACCCCGTGACCATCACAAAAAACGTCGGGCGGAAGCCGAACTCTTCGCGAATGAGATCCGATAACCCTTTGCCGGTGATCACGCCCATGCGCGCGCACATCTCTTCGGTGACGTAAAGTGCGATGGTCATGGGAATCAACGACCACAACAGCGCATAGCCATACTGCGCGCCTGCCTGCGAATACGTCGCAATTCCGCCCGCATCGTTGTCGACGTTGGAGGTAATCAGTCCAGGCCCGACAACGGCGAGTAGCAAGGTGAGACGCCGCCGCAGGCCGCGAATCTTCTGTTGCAGATTCGTGCCGCGCGTCTGCAGGCCCTCCAGGCTCGATTTGAGAATGTCCCAATTCATCCGCCGCTTCCCATTCCCTCTTTATTTCTTTACAAGCCGCGAAACAACGTCGTCCACGGTGACCGTGCCGATAGGCCGATTCTCCTCATCGATCACCGTAAGCATCCGCAGATTGTATTTATCGAACAACTCAAAAACGTCTTTCTCATCCGCGTCACCGGCGATGCTGAGGAGCGGCTCGCTTCGCAGTTCAAACATCCTCTGTTCCGGAGCGGCGAGCAGCAAGCGCGCGATGGACACCGTGCCGGAATACTCCGCCTTGCTATCAAGCAACACGATGGTATCGAGCTGGTCGAGATTCAATTCCTGGCTGCGAATCCACTCGAGTACTTCCTCACGCAGCGAACGTTCTCCCACGAAGATGAACTCCGTGTTCATCATCCCTCCGGCAGTGGAAGGGTCAAATGACAGCAGCTCGCGCACTTCGTCGGCTTCCTGTCCGGGCATTTCTTCCAGCAGTTCGTCCGACGTTTCCTTCGGAAGGTCTGCGAGCAGGTCGGCTGCAGCGTCGGGCGCCATCTCTTCCAGAATGTCGGCAGCTTTCTCGGGGTCCAACTTTTCGACAATCTGCGTCGTGAGCCGTTCATCGAGCTCGGCCAGAACCGCAGCGGCGGTCTCTTCATCGAGCGAAGCGATAATTCCCTGCCGCTCGGCCGCCGAAAGGTCTTCCATAATTTCGGCCAGGTCCGCCGGGTGCAGGTCTTCCAACTTTTCGTGCGTGATACGCAGCTTTACGCGCCGCAAGGGGTCGGACTCGATCAAGTTCACGAATTCCCAGCGAATCGCGCTTTGCGGTAGCTTGCGCTGCAGCCTACGGATCACTCCCGGTGAAAACACACCTTGCAGGAGCCGGCGCACCGCGCCCGGCAGCCCCACATCGACTTGCGTGACTCGCAGCTCCACATTTCCATTGCTCTTAAATTCCGTCAGGTCCACGTCGTTTACGCGAACGACCTTGCGTCCTCGCGTGTCGATAATCTGTTGGTCCATCAAATCCTTGCGCACCGCTAGTAAGGACTCGTTCGGTTCATAAAGTTGAAGAGCGCGCTCGCTGACGTTCAATCTCATCGTGCCAGGAGCAAACGTAGCCACCTGATCGTGGCTGGCCAGCAGGGGCTGGAAGCGGCCGCGCGAAATGAGGAAATGAGATAGACGGTTTGTGGCCTGCGAGGGCTCAATGAAGAATTCGCGAACTCGCCCCACAAAGTTGCCCTGCGCGTCGTAAGCTTGCGCGCCCATCAGTTCTGTAGCGTAAAGTTCCATCGTCTAACCTCCTTCCCTGTCGCCCAGCCATTCCAAATTCGCTGAAAGGCGTACAGAGAAATCTCGCTAGCAATCGACGATTAACAAAAAAGCCCGCATACCGAAATGACCTCGGCTGCGGGCAAGTACCTAATAAAAATGGACTTACCGTTAGCCAGACGTGAACCCTCCCCACCCAACCGCCTGCGGGAGGCATTGCGCCTCGCGCGACGTTGCCCAATCGCCCGCCCCAAGCCTTGCCCTGAAAGTCCGCTTCGTGTCGAAGCGACTAGGGCCAGGTTCCAGTTCGTTGGACGCACTCATTGAAGAGAATTCACCTTAAACATCACAGCCTTGCCTCAGTCGCACCGCACTCAATCGCAAGACGGAGCAATTGCAGTGCCGTTTCGCAGTTGCAAGTGCAGTGATAAGCCGGGAGCGTTTCAATGTCAAGAAAAGAATGGCCTTGCGACTGATTTTTTTGATTTTTTCTTTCGCGGTGGCTATTTCTTGGCGGGAAAGAGCATGTCTCGAGGTTCCTGGCCGAGTCGGCGGCATTCTTCGACGTAAAGTGCAAGGTAGCTCTTCAAAACGTAGTCCCTTCGGGAATAGCCGAGCTCTTGCGCGGCGCGGTCGATTGCCAATGATGGTCCTTCGAGCTCGACAAACGTTCCTATGGGCGTTTCATCCAATTCGATGAGCAAGCCTTTCGCCCAGCTAGTACGCGCAGGCAAACAAAGGGTCGTGCGGTACTTTTCGTAGCGGAACCACCCGCGCATTCCGAGTCCTTCGAATATTTTTGCGAGGACGCCGGCATCGGCTACCTCGACCTCGATTTCTTCGCGCACTTTATGCCGATGATTCTCTTGCGCGCTCGCGGAAGGCGTCCCTCCCACCACGATAGGCCTCTTGAAGGTCAACACAGTGCGCTTTGCGGGAGCTGTTTTGCCTTTTTTCGATTTGGTTTCCGGTGTTTCAATTCGAATGCGGAGTACCTGCCCGTGTTTGGCTAGGCCGCCTTCGGGCGTGTCGAAAATCACGTTCCATTCGTGGACACGGCCCGAGCCGCCGTCCGCGGGACGCGCACCGAGCCTCTTCAGCTCACGTTTCAAAGCCTTTGGATCACTGATTTTCAGCTTGATTTCGATTTCCTGCGCCATCACGATCCTTGCCGCCTGTCGTTGCCCTTAGAGGCCGGCTTTGTCCCGCCGCGGACTTCCGTTAGTATAACGGACGAACGTATTTCACCTTTGTTCCGTGTGACCCCGGCTAAATCCGGCGCATTGCCCGGCGATCGCCCCGCCGAGCGAACCAGATCAAGAGACTCATGAATCCAGACGCCAAAGCAGCAGGGCCAGCTTTTTCGAACGAGACGACAGCCGGCACGCCGCTTTCTCCGCCACTCGCACACCGCGAGCCGGTCGAAACCGTAGTGCATGACGACCGCCGCGTCGACCATTACGCTTGGCTGCGCCGAAAAGAGAACCCCGAGGTCATCGCTTACTTGGAAGCGGAAAACGCTTACACCGATGCTGTCTTGCAGCCTACTGAGCCTTTTCAGGAGGAGCTCTATCAGGAAATGCTCGGTCGGATACTGCAGACAGACTTGAGCGTTCCTTACCTCTTGCGCGGTTTTCTTTATTTTACGTGCACCGAAGAAGGTAAACAGTATCCGGTGTATTGCCGCCGCGCGGACAGGGGCGGTTCGCTGGACGAGATGCTTTTGGATCTGAATCGCATGGCGGAGGGCCACTCGTTTCTCGGGCTCGGCGCATTCGACGTCAGCAGCGACAACCAACTTCTTGCCTACGCGCTGGACACCACTGGTTTCCGGCAATATACGCTGCACATTAAGAATTTGTGGAACGGCGGGGAGTTCCCCGAAGCGATGGAGCGCGTGACCAGCGCGGCTTGGGCGGCGGACAATCGCACGCTTTTTTATACTGTTGAAGACGCAACGACAAAGCGCGCTCACCGGCTCTATCGCCACGTGGCCGGCTCCGGGGAGCCGGATGCGCTGATTTACGAAGAGGCGGACGAGCGCTTCCGCATTGAGATCGAGCGCACCCGAAGCGGCGCGTTCCTTCTGCTGGTGATTGCGAGCCACACGACAAGCGAGGTGCGCTTTCTGCCTGCAGCGCAGCTAAACGGCGAGTTTCGCCTCATCGCTTCGCGCGAGACGGACCATGAGTATTACGTGGACCATCATCCGAATCCGCTCACGCGAGAAGCGCGCGGTGCGAATCCAAATGATACGGGCGGTTACTTCTTCATCCGCACCAATTCGAGAGGGCGCACATTTCGACTCGTTTGCGCTCCTGTCGCGGACCCGCAACGAGCTAAATGGCGGCAGATCATTCCGAATCGTCCCAACGTGATGCTCGCGGGTCTCGACGTGTTTCGATCGCATATTATTTTGACTGAGCGTGAAGGCGGCCTGCCTTATCTGCGCATCGTGGACCTTGGAGTGGAAAGCTCCGATGTGCTCTCTGCCTCGCACCGCATTGAATTCGCTGAGCCTGCATACAACGCGTCTCTGGGTAGCAATCCTGAATTCGATGCATCGTTTGTCCGTTATCAATATGAATCCTTCGTCACGCCACGCTCCGTGTTTGACTACGACGTTCGAACGCGCGAACGCCTGCTTCGCAAAGAGCAGCCAGTGCTTGGTGGCTACGACGCTTCGCAATATGTCAGCGAACGGCTTCACGCTACGGCGGAAGACGGGGCGCGCGTTCCCATTTCGCTCGTCCGTCGACGGGACACACGGCTGGACGGCTCCGCGCCGTTGCTGCTCTACGGCTACGGAAGCTACGGCCACTCCATACCCGTGAATTTCAGCTCGAACCGTGTAAGTCTGCTCGATCGCGGCGTGATTTTTGCGGTTGCGCATATCCGCGGCGGTGGTGAACTTGGCAAGCCCTGGCACGACGCGGGACGGCTGCGGCATAAGCGCAACACATTCACGGATTTTATTGCTGCGGCGGAACACCTCATCGTGGAGCGCTACTCGACTTCGCAAAAGCTGATTATCGAAGGGGGCAGCGCCGGCGGGCTGTTGATGGGCGCGGTTGCGAATATGCGGCCTGAGCTTTTTCGCATGGTGATCAACCACGTACCGTTCGTGGATGTGTTAAATACGATGCTCGATGCTTCCCTGCCTCTTACCGTTGGAGAATATGAAGAGTGGGGCGATCCGCGTATTGCGGAAGATTATTTCTATATGAAGAGCTATTGCCCGTATACGAATCTGGCGGCCAAGGCTTATCCGACGATGCTCGTGAAGACTGGACTGAACGATAGCCAGGTCATGTATTGGGAGCCTGCGAAGTATGTGGCGAAGTTGCGCACGTTGAAAACGGATACTAATGCACTGCTTTTTAAAACGAACATGGGCGCGGGACACGGCGGAGCTTCCGGTCGTTACGATTATTTGCGGGAGATCGCGCTGGATTACGCTTTTCTTCTGAGCGAACTGGGAATTCGTGAATGAGCGCGGCACACCATTCGAAATTGGCTGGGTCCGAGGTTGTAGGGGCGCAGCGTGCTGCGCCCCTACTGGCAAGACCGTTCTCGCGCGCGAGTTTGTGTTTTGGACTCTGCAGACAAATATTGATTAATCGATGAGCGAACCCACCTCACCTTTGATGCAGCAGTATCACGCGATCAAGACGCGCTACCCTCACGCGCTGCTACTGTTTCGCCTCGGCGATTTTTACGAACTTTTTTACGAAGATGCCATTCTGGCTTCGCGCGAGCTGCAAATCACTCTGACTTCCCGCAACCGCGAAAAAGGTCAGCCCATTCCCATGTGCGGCGTGCCTTATCACGCCGCGGATGGTTACATTGCGCGGCTGATCCGCGGCGGCTTCAAAATCGCCATATGCGATCAAATGGAACTGCCCGGGCCCGGCAAAAAGCTGGTGCGCCGCGAAGTTGTGCGTGTCATCACTCCAGGCACTGCCACCGACGGCTCGGTTCTTGATGCGCGCGAAAATAATTATTTGGCTGCCGTTGCAAAACATTCTTCGGGGTCGCCTGTCGGCCTGGCGTTCGTGGACCTTTCGACTGGCGAATTTCAGTCCACGGAATTTTGCGGTGCCGATGCAGATGAGTCTCTTCGCGACGAACTGCAGCTTCTCCACCCGCGCGAAACGCTTCTCCCGCGCCCGCAGCAGCTCTTTGAAACCGCAAAAACTTCGCTGCTCGAAGGTGCCGGCGGCGTTGAGAGTTGTCTTGAGGATTGGATTTTTCAGCGCGACTACGCCGAGAGGATTTTGCGCGAACAGTTTGGCGTCGCTGAGCTGACGGGATTGGGGCTCGACGACCATCCGCAAGCTCTCTCGGCCGCCGGAGCCATCGTTCATTACTTACGGGAAAACGCCGCTCGCGGTCCGGATACGGGTACTGGCTCGACGAGCACGCAGCCTCCGAGCATCGAGGCACTGCAACATCTGGACCGCGTCCGCTACTACGAGCAACACGAAACGCTTGTTCTCGATCCTGTCACGGTGCGCAACCTCGAGCTGATCACTCCGATTTTCACCGAGGAATCTTCTCGAAGTGGACCTGTGACTCTCGTTGCTGCCCTAGACACGACCGTTACGGGCATGGGCGCGCGGCTTTTGCGTTCGTGGATATTGCGGCCACTTATCGATCGCGACGCGATCGAAGCGCGGCTCGAATCCGTTGCGCATCTCGTGCAGCAGACCGTGGTTCGCGGCGAAATTCGTAAGGAGCTGCGCGGCATACAGGACCTGGAGCGGCTCACAAGCCGCATCACGCTGGGATTAGTCACACCCCGCGAACTCGTCGCGCTTCGCAAATCACTTGTGCAGCTTCCCGTGCTGAAGAATTTCTTGACGCCGCCTCCGGTGGGCGGCAGCGCGCTGCTTCGTCATCTTCATAGCGAGATTGACGAGCTCACCGACGTTCGCGAACGTCTCGAACGCGCCATCGCCGATGAACCACCAGCCCTCGCCACCGATGCGGGCATGATTCGCAGCGGCTATGATGGCGAGCTCGACGAACTCCGCAACCTCAGTCAGCACAGCAAACAAATTATCGCCGCTATGGAAGAGCGCGAACGCAAGCGCACCGGCATCGCGTCTTTGAAGATTCGCTTCAATTCCATTTTTGGCTACTACATGGAGATTTCGAAACCCAACCTCCATCTCGCGCCGGCCGACTACGAACGCAAGCAGACGCTTGTGAATGCCGAACGGTTCACTTCTCCCGAGCTGAAAGAGTATGAACGCAAGATTCTCGCTGCGGATGAACGCATTCTGGAGATCGAGCGCGCACTTTTCGTCGAGATTCGCTCCAGCATCGCTTCCCAGGCTACGCGTCTTCGCCGTACGGCGGCGGCCGTCGCACAGCTCGATGTGCTCAGCTCGTTCGCGAAGCTGGCCGCTGATCGCGGTTACGCGCGGCCGGAGTTTAACGCCACCGGCGAGTTGCTCATTGTGGCAGGCCGGCATCCGGTTATCGAAGAACTGCTCCGGCAGCGCGGCGAGCGCTTCGTTCCCAATGATCTGTGCTTCGACCCTGGCCGCCAGCAGCTCTTGCTGATCACTGGTCCGAACATGGGCGGCAAATCGACATACCTTCGGCAAGCGGCGCTGATTGTGCTGATGGCGCAGATGGGCTCGTTCGTTCCAGCTCGCCAAGCCAAGCTGCCCGTCACCGACCGCATCTTTACACGCATCGGCGCCAGCGATAATCTCGCGCGCGGCCGTTCGACCTTTTTAGTCGAGATGAGCGAAGTTGCCGCCATCTTGCATCACGCCACGCCTTCGAGCCTCGTGCTTCTCGATGAAGTTGGCCGCGGGACAGCGACGTTTGACGGCCTCTCTATCGCCTGGGCCGTCGTCGAGCATTTGCAGAAGCACACGCGCGCGCGCACACTGTTCGCCACGCATTATCACGAGCTCACTGAGCTCGCCGATCTCCTGACCGGCGTGCAAAACGTTCACGTCTCCGTCAAAGAGACGCCCAACGAGATTATTTTCTTGCGCCGCGTCGAACCCGGTAGCGCCGATAAAAGTTACGGCATTGAAGTCGCCCGCCTCGCAGGACTTCCTCGCAGCGTCATCGAGCGTGCCCGCGAAGTTTTGAAGAAACACGAGCAGAGCGAGCACGCGCTTAGTGAGACTCTCTCTCCTGGCGCCCTAGACGATCCATCAGCAATCTTGGCTAATGCTCCGGTGGGTTCCGCGGCATCGCACCGCCGCAACGGCCATCAGGAAGTTCTCTTCACCGCACTAGACCGCGCCGTCTTGGAAAAGCTTCGCGGCGCCGACCTCGACCAACTCAAACCCCTCGACGCCCTCAACCTCCTCGCAGAACTAAAAAAGCAAATCTCCTGAGCCTTGTGGCACAGCCAATCCTGGCTGTGCTCCCAGCAGTTCTTCGCTCGCGTTTGCCCGAGTTCACTCTTTATCCCCGTCGTTCTGTGTCCACTCTGTGTTCTCTGTGTCCTCTGTGTTTAAATCCAATCACAGACGATGGCACCCAAACCAATGCTCGTGCTCGGCCTTATGTCCGGCACCTCCGCCGATGGCATCGACGTCGCACTAGCCCGCATCTCCGGCGCGCCACCACGTCTGCACGCAAAGCTTCTCGGCCACACTTCAAGCAAATTTCCGGCCCCGCTACGCAAGGAAATTTTGCGCGTCGCCGAGCAACATCCCATCGCCGCTGGCGAACTCAGCCAGCTCAATTTTCGCCTGGGAGAAGTTTTTGCGGTAGCCGCCCTCACTGCGTGCAGGAAATTTCGCGTTTCACCAAAACGCATCGCACTGATCGGCAGCCACGGCCAAACCATTTTCCATCAGGGCAAGCCCGTGCCTTATTTTGGCCGTTCCACAGCCTCGACGCTGCAAATCGGCGAACCGTCCGTCATCGCCGCGCGTACCGGCATCACTACGGTCGGCGATTTCCGTCCCGCCGATATCGCTCTGGGCGGCCAGGGCGCGCCGCTCGTCCCGTACGCGGACTATCTTCTTTATCGTCACGCAAAACTCGGCCGTGTCTCGCTGAATCTCGGCGGCATCGCCAACATCACCGTGATTCCCGCCGCGGCAAAGCCAGAACAAATCCTCGCCTTTGATACCGGCCCAGCCAACATGCTCATCGACGCGCTTGTCGCTCATTTCACCCACGGCCGCCAGCGCTTCGACAAAGACGCTCGCATCGCTCAAACTGGCCGCTCTATTCCAGCGCTTCTCGACGAGCTGATGCGGGATCCATATCTAAAGCTCGCACCTCCCAAATCCACCGGCCGCGAATACTACGGTCACGCTTACCTGAAAAAAGTTCTCGCGCTCGGCAAAAAACATCGCGCCAAACCCGCCGATCTCATCCGCGCCGCAACGATTTTCACTGCGCTTTCCGTCGTCGACGCGCTGAATCGCTTCGTCTTACCCAAAACAAAAATCCGCCAACTCATTGTTTCCGGCGGCGGCGCAAAGAACCCTCTTCTCCTGGTGCAACTCTCCGCTGCCTTAAACGGCCTAGAAATTCTTTCTTCCTCGAGCTTCGGCATTCCCGAAGACGCCAAAGAAGCTTTCGCCTTTGCGCTCCTCGCTTACGAAACATTCCACCGCCGCGCCAGCAATCTACCAAGCGCTACCGGCGCGCTAGCGCCAGCCATACTCGGTAAAATCTCCTATGCTCCGCCGCAATAGTGCGCAGTCTTGCCCGCGAACTCTGCAGCGAAGTTCAAAAAATCCTTGCGGACGATCTGCCCTACCTGTCGCTCTGGTTCACCGACGTCGTCTCCGTCCATCGCCGCTCGCTCGGCAACCTCGGGCTCTCGCCAACCGGCGATTTCGACTTTCTCGCGGTCCTTCAGCGGCCAGTTGTACTTCAATAGCAAAAATAGTGGCGAGGTTAATGTAGCTGCCACTCGTCAGGCCATTGTAGTGATTCTTCACTTACCATTGTGTGACTCTAGCGCTAGGATGGCCATGACATGGTAAGAGCTTCAGCGTTATTCTCCGCAATCCTGATTCTGTATTTGTCGTCCCCGTCCGCTGCACAAGACCTGGTCCCTGTCATCCACCTCTCCACCGCTGAGACCGAGAGGGCTCAGCGACTTTCGCAGGAGCTCGACAACGCACAAGAGCGAGTGTCCAAGGCAGATTCTGCAAGGCGGGCTTTCTACGAAACATTCAAGACTGCGCACCCAAAGCTGACAGGTTTGGAGTTCACATCGGATTTTCGAATGGCATTTTCGCCCGCGCCATGGAATTCAGCTAAGCGCGCTGCTCTGATAGATTTCGCCGAACTTACACCTCAGGAGCAGCAAAAGCTTGGAGCGTTGTACGAGGAAGTGAATCTGAGCCGGAAGAACCTAGATCAATCGTGGAACGACTGGTGGACGTTTCAACACGATCTGGTGATAAGCCATATCGAAAAACCGGGACCAGTTTCTCCCGTCTACCTTCCTACGGGAATTCAGTTAATGTTTCCCGCCGGGTGGAGAAACGGACTTGCGTTCACGCCGGACTATCGAGTTGCGGTTCCGCGGCAGGAATAAGCGCCCTTATCTACTACTTCAGCGCCTTCTCAATCTCCGCCACGGGAATCGCGCCTTCGCGAATAATCTTCCACGCTCCGCCATGCACATGAACAATCGTCGATCCCAGCGTCGCACCAGTTTCTCCGCCGTCCAAGATTAGCGGCAGGCGCCCGCCCAGCTGCTTCACCAACTGCTCGGCATTCGAACACGACGGAAATCCGGAAATGTTCGCGCTCGTTCCTGTGATGGGCCCATCAAACTCTTCAATCAACCTTCTCGCGATATCGCTCTTGGGCCAGCGCAACGCCACTTTTCCCGTGTTCGCCGTCACTTTCAACGGCAAGCGGTTGGCGGCGTCCACGACCAGCGTCAATGCTCCCGGCCAGAATTCCTGCGCCAATCGCAAAAAAATCTGCGGCACTTCACGAGCCAGCTGCATGGCCTGCTCGAGCGAACGCACCAAAATCGGCAGCGCACGCGTCTCCGGGCGGCCTTTCACTCGATATATTTCATCCACCGCAGCGAGATTAAACGGGTCGGCAGCTAATCCGTAAAACGTATCCGTGGGGATACCGACCACACTTCCGCGGCCAAGAAAATCCGCCGCGTAGCGCAGCACTTCCGATTCCGGGTCTTGCGAATTAACGCGCAGCAGTTCTGCCGGCAATTTTTTGGCCTTTGGCGAAGATGCAATTCACACCAACCGTCTCTTCGCCCGCAATTTCAATCAGTCCGGCGACGCTAACACACCCCTCTATCGCTTGCAATAAGAGCCTGCCGAAAGGCTCATTTTGGCCAGTCAAACGCCCTTCCAGACCGTCGCACTCCTTCGCAAGCCGTCAAGATTGTCATCCGTAACTTGAGCACTGACCAGGGCATCCAATGAAGCGTGATTCCCTTCTCCATTCTCGATCTCTCGCCGATTCCCCAAGGCGCAACCGCGTCCACCGCGCTTCGCAACTCTCTCGATCTCGCGCAACACGCGGAAGCCTGGAGCTACAACCGTTTTTGGCTGGCGGAGCACCACAACATGCCCGGCATCGCCAGCGCCGCCACGTCGGTCGTCATTGGCCACGTCGCTGGAGGCACAAAGACTATTCGCGTCGGCTCCGGCGGCATCATGCTGCCGAATCATTCGCCGCTCGTGATCGCCGAACAATTCGGCACGCTCGCCTCGCTCTATCCGGACCGCATCGATCTTGGTCTCGGCCGCGCTCCCGGCACCGACCAGCCGACCATGCGCGCCCTACGCCGCCAGGCAGCCGCCGCCTCCGACAATTTCCCGCAAGACGTCGAAGAGCTGCAATCCTATTTCGAGCCGGCCGAGCCCGGTCAAAAAATTCGCGCCGTTCCAGGAGCGGGCCTGCGTGTGCCGATCTGGCTGCTCGGCTCAAGCCTCTTCAGCGCACAACTTGCTGCCCAACTCGGCCTGCCCTTTGCGTTTGCCTCTCACTTCGCGCCCGCCGATATGATGCAGGCGCTCGCGCTCTATCGCGCGCAGTTCAAGCCGTCTCGGCAACTCGATCGCCCTTACGCAATGCTTGGCCTGAACGTCATCGTCGCCGACACCGACGCCCAGGCGCGCTACCTCTTCACTTCCGTGCAGCAATCCTTCACAAATCTTCGCCGCGGCACTCCCGGCCAAATTCCGCCGCCCATCGACGACATCGACTCCTACTGGTCGCCCGCGGAGAAAGCCTCCGCCAGCATGACGCTCCTGGTCTCTGCCGTAGGCTCGCCCGAGACCGTCGAGCGCGGCATCCTCAAATTCATCGAAGTCACGCAACCCGACGAAATCATCACCACCGCCCACATCTACGATCACGCAGCGCGCCTCCGCTCGTTCGAACTCCTCTCACAACTCTCCGGTTTTGAAAATCAGGCGACTGCTCGTACAATTCACGCGACGGCCACCGCAGATTAAGAGGTCACATGCAGTTTCGCACGTCGCCAGACGCCTTTATCTATGTAGGCTCCGCGATCCTCTTCCTTTTACCCTGTTCCTTGTTCTGCCTCGCCTTTAGAGGCCTGATCCAATCAAATGCCCGAGCGCCGCTTCCCACATGGCGGAAATACTTAGTGATGGGAGCATTGGGCACTTCGGGCTTAGCTACGATTTTGCACATCGTGTGGAATGCGTCGTGGCTATACAACGGTGGGAGTCCGCACGGAGGTCTCGCGGGGCCGGGAATGTGGCGACCACTGGGCCCCGTTCTTGTTTGGACGTTCTTCGCTGCAACCGCTTTGAGCTTTTTCGGTAGAGGCAAAGTGAGAGCCCTGTTGATCGGCTGGTCTGTTTCGATGTACTTCGTGTTCGAAGCGATCTACCTGTTGCAATTTGACTGAAACCCTTGCTTCAACCCTCCACGGATCGACCAATTACCTTCAAAGGCCCGAAATTTGTTACGCTCCCCTTGATGGCCACTCCTGGCAAATCCGCTCGCAACGCTGCCAGCGCGAGTACAGCCGCACCCGGCGTCCTCACCAGCCGCGACAATCGCTGGCTCAAACAATTCCGCATGGCGCTCCGCGGCGGCCTGCCCACGGAGTCCGGCGCGGTCGGCATCGAAGGCGTCCGCCTGGTCGAAGAAGCCCTGCGCTCCGGCTGCCCCATCGAAGCGGTCCTTTTCAGCGAATCCGGCGAACGCCACCGTGATCGCCTCGCCCCGTTCATTAGCCGGCCAGAAATTGCTTTCCCCACCCTGCGCACCACCGATCGCCTCTTTGAAGGTCTTGCCGACACCGAGCACCCGCAAGGCGTCGCCGCGCTCGTCCGTCCCCGCATCGTCACGCTCGACGAATTGCTAAGAGCTCCATTGCCAAATTCCGCGTGCTCACCGCTTCTCGTGGTTCTTGCCGGGGTTCAAGATCCCGGGAATGTCGGCACCATCCTGCGCACCGCCGCCGCCTTTGGCGCCACCGGCGCGATCACAGCCGCGTCTGGCCAATCCGGAACCGCCAGTCCCTTTTCGCCAAAAGCCTTGCGCGCCTCCGCCGGTGCCGCTCTCCACCTGCCAGTCCTTTCGGGGATGTCGCTACCGATTCTTCTCGCGCAGCTAAAGATCGCCAACGTTCGCACCCTAGCCACCTCAGTGCACGAAGTCTCCCCATCGGCGTCCACCTCCGTTGTAGGGGCGCGCTTCAGCGCGTCCCCTTCGAGCACGATCGCTCCGCCACTCTCCCCCTGGGAAGTCGACTGGTGCCAACCGGTCGCCCTCCTAGTCGGCAACGAAGGCGCAGGCCTCCCCGAAGAAGTCGAGCGCAGCGCCGACGCCCGCATCCGCATACCCATGTCCAGCGGCATCGAATCTCTCAACGCAGCGGCCGCCGCCGCGGTTTTGTTCTACGAAGCCGCCCGCCAGCGCAATTCCTTATCCGAAAAAATCGGGGCCAAATCGTGAGCCTCTTCTCCAAACTCCCCCAACCCACCGCCGAAGACTCAGCTCACCAACCCCTCGCCGAACGCATGCGCCCGCGCACGCTTGATGAATTCATCGGCCAGGAAAAACTTCTCGGCCCCGGCAAACCGCTTCGCCAACAAATTGAAAACGATCAAATCACCTCGATGCTCCTGTGGGGTCCTCCGGGTTGCGGCAAAACTACGCTTGCGCGCATGATTGCCCGCCTCACGCGTTCCGAGTTCGTAGCCTTCAGCGCGGTGCTCGCTGGCATCAAGGAAATCAAGGAAGTCATGGCCGCCTCTGAACGTAAATCACACGGCGGACAGCGAACCATCGTTTTCGTTGACGAGGTCCATCGCTTCAACAAGGCCCAGCAGGACGCTTTTCTCCCCTACGTCGAAGCCGGCCACATCACTTTCATCGGCGCGACCACCGAAAATCCTTCGTTCGAAGTCATCTCTCCGCTTCTCTCGCGCACGAAAGTGTACGTTCTCGATCCACTCACGACGCCGCAAATCGTCGACCTCCTCAAGCGCGCCATCGCCGACAAAGAGCGCGGCCTCGGCAACGAAAACGTCGAAGCCACCGACGACGTTCTCTTTCGCATCGCTTCCTATGCGAACGGAGACGCCCGCTCCGCCTACAACACGCTCGATCTCGCCGTTCGCAGTGCGGGTGCCACACCTTCGATTGCTGAGGGCGGGGCTTCGAAACAAATCACGCGTGAACTCCTCGAAGACGTCCTCCAACGCAAGCTCCTCCGCTACGATAAAGCCGGCGAAGAACACTTCAATCTCATCTCCGCGCTACACAAATCCGTGCGCAACTCCGATCCCGACGCCGCTTTGTACTGGCTCACCCGTATGCTCGAATCCGGCGAAGACCCGCTCTATCTCGCTCGCCGACTGGTTCGCATGGCTAGCGAAGACATCGGCCTCGCCGAACCTGGCGCCCTAGCCGCCACTCTTGCCGCCAAAGACGCCTTTGATTTTCTTGGTGCCCCCGAGGGCAATCTCGCGCTCGCCCAAGCCGCCGTCTATCTAGCGCTCGCTCCAAAATCCAATGCCGTTTACACTGCCTACGGCGAAGTCCTCGACGACGTGCACAAAACCGAAGCCGATCCCGTACCGTTGCATCTTCGCAACGCCGTCACTGGCCTTATGAAGAACGTTGGCTATGGCGAAGGCTACAAATACGCTCACAATTTCGATGAAAAAGTCACCGACATGACCTGCCTCCCCGACAATCTCGCCAGACGCACCTACTACAAGCCCTCCGATCAGGGCTTCGAACAGCGCCTTCGCGCTCGCTTGGAAGAGATTCGCAAGGTAAAATCTCGCACGGCAACTAATCTCTGAGGTCATCGAATGAAAAAGCTCGCACTCCTGCTTGCAAGTTTGCTCCTGTGTGTTTCGGTGGTGGCGAAGCGCAAAGTGCCTAAGCGTCCGCGCATTCTCGGTATCGCCGGCGTCACCATTCTTGTTTCGGACCTAACCGAAGCGCGCAAGTTCTATTTAAAGCTCATTGATCCGACTCACTCTTGCGATTACTGCCAGGCAGCACCTCCTCCATACTTATTCCTCCCGAGCGGCCAGCGAATTAAGTTCGAAAAAGCGCCAATTCCTCCTCCGGCAAGTCTGCTCATCGAAGTCTCTTTGCTCACGGACGACCTCGAAGGATTCAAAAAATATTTCAACTACAACAAAGTTGACTTTAACGAGGTCAAAAAGAAGCGGGGAGGAGAACTCATCCGTCTCGTCCTCACGGATGCTGAGGGGCATCACATTTCGATTACGGACTCCTATCACCTGGCCAACGCAGAAGACGTGAACGCTGGTTTGCCTCCAACAAGTCTTTCAAATCCGATTCGTATTATTCACGCAGGCTTCATCGTGAATAATCGCGCGGCTGTCGATCGTTACTTTGTAAATGAACTTGGCTTCCGTCCGTATTGGCACGGCGGCATGACGGATGAACGGGATGACTGGGTCGCCATGCAAGTCCCCGAGGGCACCGACTGGGTCGAGTACATGCTTAACATTTCGCCCACCGCCGATAAGCACACACGCGGCGTCATGAATCACATCTCGATCGGCGTCCCAGACATTCACGCCATCGCCGACGAGGTCACGAAAGCCGGCATCAAACTCTCCGAACAACCCAAAATCGGCCGCGACGGCAAATGGCAGCTCAACATCTACGATGCCGACGACACCCGCGTCGAATTCATGGAGTTCACGCCTAAGCAAAAACCGTGCTGCTCCGAATTCACCGGCCCGCACCCAGGACCAAAACAGTGATGCATTTCCCAATGCAACCCGCGTCATGTCAAGATTCAGAAGTATGCGGATGAAACAAATCGTCCTTGTCGTGGCCGCCTGCTGCTTCAGCTCCTCGCTCGCCGCGCAGGACCAACCCACGCGTCCGAAGATTACAGGCATCGACCACGTCCGCATTTACGTCACCGACATCGAGAAATCGCGTGCGTTCTACTCGCACCTAATTGGCGTCCGCCCTGGAGGTAGGTGCTTCTACACTTCCGTTCCATGCTTTACCGTCGGATGGAGAGAAAATCAGACGATTTTGTTAGAAAAGTTTTCTTCCCTCGACGCCAAAAACTGGCTCGCGGAAGTTTCTTTCGCCACCGACGACGTCGAACGAATGCGTAGCTACCTTGTCGCACACCGCGTAACTGTGAGCAAAATCTCGAATGATTTAAACCCGCAGGGCAAACAGCCATACGATGCCCACTTTGAGGTCCGAGACCCGGAAGGTAATCTCATTTCCTTCATCCAACGATTCGCAATTCCTGAGGATGACCCGCCACCTGCCGCACAGTCGTACGTGCGAATACTTCACTCCGGCTTCGTCGTGAAAGACCTCGCTGCAGAAAATCGCTTCTACATGGATCTTCTTGGTTTTCGTCTCTACTGGTATGGCGGTTTCAAGGATAAGGACACCGATTGGTATGAAATCCAGGTGCCCGACGGGCACAGCTGGATCGAGTACATGCTCAACATTCCCGCCACCGCTGACCACAAAGAACTCGGCGTGCAAAACCATTTTTCGCTCGGAGTAAAAGATGCCAACTCAGCCGCCACTCAACTCCGAAAGAACGGATTGCAACAATTCGACGGTCCCGAAATCGGCCGCGATGGAAAAAACAGTCTCGATGCTTACGATCCCGATGGCACGCGCGTCGAAATAATGGAATTCGCGCCAACTCAAAAACCCTGCTGCCATCCCTATACTTCGGAACACCCCAAACCATGACCTCTCTTCGATCACCGGGCCGACTCCTGAAGCTCGCGCGTCTCTGCGCGCTGCTTCCTTTCGCATTCGGCTGGTGTTTCGTTCCGCAAGCTCGCGCCCAGGACCTCGACAAACCTCTCCAAAATATCGACGACGAAGTCACCGCATTCTCTTTTGCTCCCGACGGCCGCATCGTCTATTCCGTGCGCCGCAACATCAAAACCAAAAAATACGATCTGCAGCACGACGACATCTGGATCCAGGAAGCTAACGGCAAGCGCCGCCGTCTGTTCCAAGGCGACAAATTCAACCGCGGCGACACGCTTTTCTCTTATGCCGTCGACGCTTTCCGCTGGTCTCCCAACGGACGCATGTTCCTCGCGCAGCTCTTCACCACCAGTGTGGTCGACGAAGGTGGCCGCACCGAAGATTCCTCCATGACTCTCGCATTTGAAGACGGCGGCAAAGAAATCCACTTCGGAAACAAAGGCGAAAATCTAATCAAGGACTGCTTCAACGCAACATGGCTCCTGGACAACGCCACTATCATCTACTTCGAAGAAGCCATCAAGCCGCACATGCTCTTCTCTTTTCGCTACACCAATATCTCCACCGGCCCCGCCGGCTTGGCCTTCGAAGGCCGCACGTTCATCGACTCCGACCGCATCCCTCGCACCAATGCCGCGATCGCCGTCGAGCAAGACCGCACGCAATCTGGCCCTCCGCGTCTTCAGCGCCTCGAACTTCTTGCGCAGGACGACAAGGAAGTAGCTACGCTCGATAGCTATGCCGGTGGCCTTTCCGTTTCACCGAGCGGAAAAAAGGTCGCATATTTCATCGATAAGGAAGTGCTGGAAGTTCGCGATCTCACCGCCCCCGACCACTTCGTCCGCTTGCGCGTAGGCCTCGGCGTTTTCCATTGGTCGGCTGACGAAAATCGCATCATGCTCAAGCGCGCCGTCGAAAGAAAATCCGGTGACATGGTCTGGATCACCATTCCGGAGCTCCCCGCGCAAAAACCCGGCAACGCCGTCCCCATCTTGCAACCCACTCCGCAACCACTCCTCCACGGCCTCTCCATTCGCGAATTCAACATCTCGCCCGACAGCCGCTTCCTAGCCGTCATCCTCCCCGGCAAACGCAATCTCGCAATCTTCCCCCTTCCCAACTGACGCTATACTCTCGCGCCCCCTCTTCGCTTTTCCACGGAGGAACCCAGGCGCTAATCTCTGGCTTGGTCTTTGGCCATTCAACCGTGAACGATCCAGAAAACGGATACATCGACGCCTCGGCCATGATCCCCTTCCGCACGGGATTCATCCAGATGTACCATGCGACTGCGTCCGAATCTTCGGGCCTACGCAGGACATGATCATAAAATCTTCGTTGCCAAAATCGGCGAGGGATCTCGCGCCGGAATAGATAGCCCGTATTCTGTTTCCACTGCGCCACGAACTTCACGAGATCGGAGGCGGGAGTCTTCCCTTCGACCAGAATGTGAGCGTGGTCCGGCATCAAACAAAACGCGTGCACATGGAAGTTCATCGCCTCGGAAACTTTTCTTAGCGCCGCAATTGCTGCCGTGGCACGGTTTGCGTCCCGGAAAATGGAGCGCCGGTCTTCGGTACAAATCGTGACGAAATAGATTCTCCGGCCGAGATAGTCCTGCCGAGCGAGGCGGATGTTTTCACGAGGAACGATCTTCATGAAAAGGCAAAAACGGGACGCGCTGAAGCGCGCCCCTACAAGATCCGAATTACAAGAGCCGAACGCGCCTCTTATGCTCTACCAAAATGCAAGCGTCCTCAACCACAATCAATCCCGCCGCCCTCGCCTGCTGCGCAGCAGCCGCATTCTCAACGCCCAACTGCATCCAAACCACCTTAGCTCCCACACGGATCGCGCTCTCCACAACGGGCGGCACATTTTCCGACCGTCGAAACACATCCACAATTTCAACCTTCTCCGTCACATCTTCCAACCGCGCGTAACTCTTCTCTCCCAGCACCACTGTCTCGTTAGGATTCACCGGAATAATTTTGTACCCCGCGCTCTGCATGTATTCCGTCACGCCAAAACTCGGCCGCGCAGGCATCGAAGACAATCCCACCACCGCAATCGTTTTATATTTTTTCAGGATTTCTAGAATCGGATCAGCCGTGGCCATCACGCCATCCGGCCACAACACTCTCACCGCGCCGCCAACTCGCCTTTTCCCGCGCGCTTCGTCAATATCTGCCCCATCGCCGCCAGGCAGTTCTGATTTTCTTCCGTCGTGCCCACCGATATACGAATCGCTTGCGGAAAGCCCATCCAACCGAGCGGCCGCACGATCACTCCCAAATGCAGCAACTCGTCACAAATCTCTTTCGCTTCCGGCCCAACTTCCATAAAAATAAAATTCGTCTCGCTCGGCACCGGCCGCAATCCCAGTTTGCTCAGACCTTCGCTCAATCTTGCGCGTTCCATCGCATTCGTCTCGATGCACCGCGTAACGTGTTGCCTGTCGTCAATCGCCGCCAACGCCGCAGCCTGCGCAACTCCCGAAGTATTAAACGGTGTCTTCAATTTGTTCATCGCGGCATGCAATTCCGGCCGTCCAATCGCAAACCCAATCCGCATCCCCGCCAGTCCATACACTTTCGAAAACGTCCGTAAAATCAGCAAATTCGCGTGCCGTCGAAAAATCTCTTCCGATTTCCGCCGATTCAAGCTAGGCGCATAGTGAACGTATGCCTCATCCAGCACCACCAGTACGCTCTCCGGTACGCGCCCAAGGAACACCTCCAGCTCCGCCAAAGTAAATGCCGTCCCCGTCGGATTATTCGGATTCGCCAGATAAATCACGCCCGTCTTCGGCGTGATCGCCTTCGCCATAGCCTCCAAATCAAACGCAAAATGTTTCTGCGCCACCAGCACCAACTCCGCTCCGCTGGCCCGAATCGCGACCGAAAACGGCGCATAACTCCCATGCGAAGTCAGTCCCTGCAACCCGGGTCGCAAAAGCACTCGCGAAGCCAAATCAATAATCTCGCTCGACCCCAACCCCACAAAAATCTCTGCCGCCGCAAGCCCCGTCCGTGTCGCGAGCGTCTCGCGTAGCAAGTGCGACCCGCCATCCGGATACCGGTTCGCATCCGCAAGCGCTCTCTTAGCCGCTTCAATCGCCAGCGGCGATGGCCCCAACGGATTCTCATTCGACGCCAGCTTCACCGCCTGAATCTTCAGCTCGCGCTCCACTTCCTCAATCGGCCGCCCCGGCACATACACCGGCAGCCCTCGAATGTAATCCGGTATCAACTCTTCCACAGTCCGTGTCATCGATTCCTATCCGCCGCTAGGACCCGCACTCCAAACATCGTCCATGTCCATTGTCGCATCTTCAAAAATTCTCCGCGCAAGATGGCACCCCTAAACGTGTCGTAGCCCCCAATATCCAATTTCACTACGCTTCTTGATAGGTTTCCGTGAGGTGCCTCCAGTCAGAACAGCTAGGTGCATCTGGAAAACGGGCACGGCGTGCCGTGCCCCTACGAGCTCCTTCCCTCATTCTTCTCCGTGAACTCTGTGTCTCTGTGTTCAGTTTTCTTTTTCTTGTCTATTCATTCCCCGCTAGCCGCTTTCTTCAATAACTCAATCTCTTTTCCCGTCAAAGGCCGAAATCTTCCCGGCTCCAAATCCAAAACCAAAGGCCCCATCCGCACCCGCCGAATCTTTTCCACCAGATGTCCCACCTTCTCAAACATTCGCCGTATCTGCCGATTCCGCCCCTCGATCAAGACCACTTCGTACCAAGGATTCTCCCCATCCTCGAATAACCGAATCTTCGCGGGCGAAGTTTTCACCTTCCGCCCATCTTCCAACTCAATCACGATCCCAGCGCGCAACCGCGCAATCCTTTTTTCGTCCGGCTTTCCGCTCACCTTTACTAGGTACGTCTTTGGCATGTGCGACCCAGCCTTCATCATTCGCGCTGCCAACGCCCCATCGTTCGTCATCAACAGCAATCCTTCGCTTGCGTAGTCCAGCCGCCCCACGGGATATACTCGCCCCACACTCTTCCCCAAAATCTGAACCACCGTCGGTCGCCCCTCCGGATCGCTCACCGTCGTCACATAACCCTTCGGCTTGTTCAACATGAAATAAACCAGCTTCTCCGGCTTCGCGATCGCCGCACCATCCACACAAATCGCATCGGTCTCCAAATCCGCCTTCGTTCCCAATTCACGCACAACGGTGCCATTCACCGTCACGCGCCCGGCCAGAATAATTTCTTCCGCCTTGCGCCGCGACGCCACTCCACAAGCCGCCATTATTTTTTGCAATCGTTCAAGAGCCATCAGCGCGAATTTCCTGCAAGTGTAAGCTAGCTTCTCGGTGGGACCGGTCTTCCGCCCGGTGACTTTCTGTCTCTCCTTGTTCTCTGCGGCTTCTGACTTCTATTCTGACTTCCATGCGGTCTTTCATTTTTCTGCGGCACGTGGCTTCTTCGCGGCCATTCGGGTTTCGGCGGCATACCACTTCTTTGCGGCCTTTCCGTTTCGTGCTTCGTATGCGTTCTCCGCGGCCTTTCTGTTTTCTGCGGCCATTGAGCCCTCGGGGGCCTCGGTGTGAAAACTCGCTTGTCATCCTCAAAACGCAAATCGCCTTTATTCCCTGGCTTAGCGCTCTTCCGCAACTCCGCCACTTCCTTCTCTTTCAACAGCCGATATCTCCCACGCGGCAATCCTTCCACCGTCAGCGATCCCAGCCCAATCCGCATCAACTTCTCCATCGGATGCATTTCCTTCATCAACAGCCGCCGCAGCTCATCCTTCTTCGAGTCCCTCATCCGCACTTCATACCAAAAATTCGCCGCCCGCCCGCGCGTAGCATCCGGCTGCCGCACCGTCTTCATCCTCAAACCAACTTCTTTTCCAATGCGATCCAAATCCGCGAGCGTCAGCATCCCCTTCACTTTGACGTGATACACCTGCTCGATCTGCGCCCAATTTTTCAACATCTCCGCCGCCAAATCGCCGTCATTTGTCAAAAACACCAGCCCTGACGCCGCATACTCCAAATTCCCGACCGGAAATACGCGCTCCGGCAATCCACGCAAACAATTCCGCAGAGTCTTCCGCCCCTCAGGATCAGCCATCGCCGAAACCACCTCAGGTGGCTTATGCAAAGCCAAATAAATATTCCTCTGCGCCGCCGTTCCGACTCCAACCGTCCGCCCCGCCGCCTCGATCTTGTCGGTTGCAGGATCCGCCTTCGTCCCCAACTCGCGCACCACAACGCCGTTCACGCGCACCTGTCCGCTCAAAATGAGTTGCTCCGCGTGCCTACGCGAAGCAATCCCCGCCCGTCCAATAATCTTCTGCAATCGTTCCTGCATTCAGTTTTATCCCGTAGGGGCACGGCACCCCGTGCCCTTCTTTCTTGCATTAACTAGACTGGCGGCCGATCCCACGAGCGAACAGCCTTTCAGCCGCGTAGTGCGATCAGCAGAGCCTCTCAGCTTTTCTTCAACTCAATCCCGCCGTTCGTCGTAGCTACTTTCAAATCTCTTCCGCCTCCGCCCACCGTCCCCGAAAGCTCCTTCGAGCTAAAACGCCCTTGAACGCTAATCGGAAAGTCCGTGTTAATTCCGCCGTTGGTCGTCGCCGCATCCACTTTGAATTCCGCGGAAGACGGAAGCGTAACATCCACACTGCCGTTGGTAGTCGTTTCCTCCAACTCGCCGCTCCATTTCGCGTTGCCCATGGATACGCGCACTCCGCCGTTGGTCGTCTTCGCCGAAGCCCACTCGCTCGTCGACACTTCCACGTCTCCATTCGTCGTCGCCGCCTCCACCACGCTCTCCAACCTGACACAATGCACGGCACCGTTCGTCGTTAATGCATGAAACCGCACGCCGCGCGGCACTTGAACGTCGAAGCTGAGCTTCGCGTGATGCCCATGCCAACTCCAGCTGTTGGACTCCGACGAAACGCCGCCGCGGTGGCAACGTCCCGGCGTTTTATCCTTCGCATACACGGCGCAAATCGTAACACCGTCCGTGTACTCGACGACCTCGATAAACAATTCCCGGTCGTCATCGCTTCCTCTCCTGATGCCTTCCACACGCCCCGCATCCCCGGAAGCCTTGCTCGCTCCGATTTCCCCGTTCGTGTTGATCACTTCCAGCGTCTGCCCAGCCTTCAAATTCCCTTGCCAATGAAAATCGCCCTCCGCGAAGACCGTCCGCTTTTCGCCCTGCGCCCGTGCCGGCACGCCAGCCAACAGCGAAATCACCGCCACACAAGCCGCCCCCAGAATCCAGCCCCGCACGAAAGTCTTTATCTTGTTCATGATCTCTCCCTATCGAACTCTTGTCTGTTTCCTGAAGCGGCCTGCCGCCCTCATTCAGTACGGAGCCCGACCCACTTTGGTTCCCAAGAGTTGCGCGCACCACAATCATTACCGCATTTCGTCTTTTCTTGTAGGGGCACGATTCATCGTGCCCTGCCGTGGGATGGCAACATCAAGCCGTTCGTCGCGCTCGTTCCAATACGGCGCTTTACTGTCTCTTCTCTGCGGACTCTGCGCCCTCTGCGGTCTCTGTGTAATATCCTTTTCTTCTATTCCCCCGCCGCGGTCGACTTCACGCTCGGCGGCAACGGATCCTCATCCAACTCCCCCGCCGGCATCCCTTCGGATGTCGCCAGCGCCTCATGCTCTCGAAACTCTTCCGCCTCCGCCAACTCCTCTTTCACATGCTCGATCGCCTCAGCAGTGGTGCTGTGCGAATGCTCCCTCGCCGCCGCAACTTCCGTCGCAACCGCTTCGCTAATCTCATTACTTTCCCCCGCCGCATTCTCCGCAACCGCACCTTCGCCTTGCTCCTCGCGATACTCTTCGCCCGACGATGGCGCAACTCCTTCATCGCTCCCCAAAGCCTCTCTCGCCAAAGCCTCAAACTCCTTCAAACTCGGCAACTCCTCCAAATCGCTCAACCCAAACCGCATCAAAAATTCCTTCGAAGTCTTATAAAGGATCGGCCGCCCAATCACTTCCTTCCGCCCAGCCGTCGTAATCAACCGCTTCTCCAAAAGCGTATTAATCACTCCCGAAGTATTCACGCCGCGAATCTCAGAAATCTCCGGCGAAGTCACGGGCTGCTTATAAGCAATCACGGCCAGCGTTTCGAGCGCAGGCATCGTCAAGCGCAAAGGCGGGCGCAAACTCTTGATAAATCTCCGCACCACATCATGCTGCTGCGGCTTCGTATACAGCTTGTACCCGCCAGCCACAGCCCGAATCTCAATCCCCCGCTCCTCCACCGCGTAGCTGGCCACCAACTCATCCAGCGAAGCCTGCACCACAAGCTTCTCCTCGCCCAGCGCCTTCGCCAACTGCTCGATAGTCGCCGGCTCATCTGCCGCATAAATAATCGCTTCCAGTGCCGCTTTCCGTTCTTCGTTCGTCATTCCCACCTCACCGTACCTTGTCCGCCTGAACTTACTCGCCGCCAGCTCCGACTATTGTCATTCCGAGCGCAGCGAGGAATCTGCTTTTCTCTTTTCTTCTCTGCGCTGACTCTGTTAACTCTGCGTCTCTGCGTTATCTTTTTCTTTTTCCGCTCTTGCTGTCAGCTGTTAGCTGTAGGCTGTCAGCTTCCCTATTTATATTCCTCATCGATCTGCTTAATCCCGCCCGCCTCATCAAAAATCACATCAAACGCCTTCCCCTTCTTCACCACAATCTCCCCAAACTGCTTCTCCTGCGCCAATCCCACCGCCTGCAATTTCACCATCTCCAAAACCGCCAGAAACGCCACAATCATCGCGTGCCTTGACGGACAAGCCTCAAAAAACGCAATCAAATTAACGCTATTCTCCGCGCTAGCCAAAATCTGCGCCCGCAAAGCCGCAATCATCTGCGCCACAGTAAACTGCTCGTGGTGCAATTCAATCCGCGTGATTTCCTTGCGCCGCTCCAAAACCTGCTGGAACACCTTCACCAAATCCACGAGCGACACAACCAGCTCGCCCTCAGTCCCTTCATCGTTATAAAGCGACTTATCCGGCTTCGACCAAACGTTCTCTTCCACCTGCTGCTTCTGATACAAAAGCTGCGCCGCATTCTTAAATTTCTCGTGCTCCACCAGCCGCTGCACCAACTCCGCTCGCGGATCGCCCTCGACGCCTTCCTCCGCACCCAAAGGATCCGGCGGCAAAAGCATCTTCGACTTGATGTAGATAAGCGTCGCAGCCATATAAATAAAATCCGCCGACACGTCCACATTCAACTCTTCCAATTTGTGCAGGTATTCGAGGTACTGCGCCGTGATCAAAGAAATCTGAATATCATGGATATTCATCTCATGCTTCTTGATCAAATCAAGAAGCAGATCCAGCGGCCCCTCGTACAAAGGTATGTTCACCTTGTAAGCCGCGTCCCGCGTCAACTTATTCCCCGGCGTCGCCATTCTAAGTGGCACAGACTTCAGTCTGTGCTCTTCTCCTTAGCCTTCTTACCTTCAAGAGCACAGACTGAAGTCTGTGCCACCCTCTCGCCACAATCAACCGCAACCGCACTGGACCAAGGCCACTCCGACTCTTCTTTGACTAGCCCCGCAGCAACAGGATTCCTCTCAATATATTTCTTCACTTTCTGAAATTCCGCTTCGTCCCGAATCCAATGATCGAACGATTCATCTTGCCAGAAATACTCGCCGGTTCTGTTCAGCAAGAGATTCGCCGCCCGCGCTGTCGATCCCTTAATCGCTTTCGTAATGGCCGCAATGGGCGCCAGTGGCGCAATTAAAAGGTGCACATGATTGGGCATTACCACCCACGCATGCAGCCGGCACAGCGCTTTTTCTTCAATGTCCTTTATCCCTGCAACGACAACCGAAGCGATGCTCGGATCCTTCAGCCACAGTGGGCCAGAAGAAGCTTTATCCAATTCCAAGTCGTACTCTCGGAATCGCTTCCCTAACTCCTTAGTCTTGCTCGCCCGCAAAGCTGCCATCACCCTTACCGGTAAACTTCCGCTGAGTCTCCATGTAAGGAACAGATCCCGCCCCTCCGGCTGCCAGTGCAGAAGAGTCCGTTCGTAATAGCGTTCGTTGCCGTTCAATTTTTTCAACTCATTCAAAATCCACAGACTGAAGTCTGTGCCACCACAAACTCGCCTTGAGTGGCATAGACTTCAGTCTGTGCTCTTTGCTAAACCATAAAACAAGGCCTAGCCTCTGGCTTAAGTACCTACGCCCCTGACACTTCATTCCTCTTCTTCTCCCACCCAAACACTGCCTCTCTCACCCGCTCCATAGTCTTCTGAGCCTCCACCCGCGCCCGCTTCGACCCGTCGTCAATAATTTCCAGCACGCCCTTCGGGTCCTTCTCCCACTTATTCCGCGCTTCCCTCTTCGGCCCAATCCACGCAATCAAATGATCCGCCATCTTCGCCTTACACTCAATGCACCCAATCCCCGCCGTCCGGCAACCCTCCGCCGCCCAAGCCAGCGTCTCCGGCGCCGAGAACAGTTTATGCCAGTCGAACACCGGACACACGTCCGGATTTCCCGGATCCGTCCGCCTCTTCCGCGCCGGGTCCGTCACCATCACCTTCGTCTTCTTCCGTATCTCCTCATCCGTCTCGCTCAAAGTAATCGCATTCCCATAACTCTTCGACATCTTCCGCCCGTCAAGCCCAGGAATCCTCGGCGTCTTCGTCAGCATCACCCCTGGCTCAGTCAGTACCTTTTCAGACGCTACAAATTCATCGCCGTACTTTTCGTGGAAGTTTTCGGCTCCCATTTGACTGACCCATTGCCGAACAGCGCTTCTTATTTCGGTCAAGTCCTCAGGCGAGGCGATTTTGCGTTCGCCTATCGCATCTCGCAGAAACAGATTGAAGACGGCAACTTCACGTGGATGAGCCGTTTTGTGATCACGCAAATAGTCCACAAAGCTGTAGAATTTCTCCTTGAAGGTGAGACCGTAGTACGCGTTGAACCGCCGCACAATCTCCCGGCTCAACTCCACGTGCGAAACCTGATCCTCCCCCACCGGCACGTAAAGCTGTGCTCCTTCTTTACCCGCGTCAGCGGGTGAGCTGTAGATCACAATGTCCGCTGTCTGCAAACACGGATACCCCAAAAACCCATAATTATGCAGGTCCTTATCCTTCACCTGCTCCAACGCCTCTTTATACGTCGGCACTCTTTCTAACCAACTCAAGGGCGTTACCATCGACAACAACAAATGCAACTCCGCATGCTCCGGTACCAAAGACTGCTGAAAAATCACGGACTTAGCCGGATCGAGCCCCGACGCCAAATAATCCGTCATAATCTCAATTGTGTTCTGCGCCACCCCCGACGTATCCGCATAGTCGCTAGTGAGCGCGTGCCAATCCGCAATAAAGTAAAAACACTCGTAAGCCTTCTGCCGTTGCGTCCCTGTACTCAGCGCACCCGTAGCGCCGGGCTTCGAACCGGCATCTTCGCCGCCCGCCACGGTCTCATTCTGCAACCGCACCCAATTCTCCAGCGCCCCAAAGTAATGCCCAATATGCAGCCTACCCGTCGGCCGCATCCCGCTAACCACCCGATTCCTCTTCTTCCCCTCATCCCCTGTCGTCAACCCGCTCTCCTCTTCTCCGTGACCTCTGTATAAAAGTTTTGTCTTTCCGGCGCCAAAACCCCATTATTCCTTGACAAACAGCTAACTTCTACGATAACATCCGACCTGTATTCTTCCGCGCAAGCTTCCATTTTCCCATTTTGGAATCGTCCCAACTTTCATGCACTTACCGAGCAAACTTGCTCTCTCACAGAGCAAACTGAGAGCATTTTTGCCCCTTTGTTTTCTTACGCTTACAAACGTCATTCACAACAAGTCCACTAAAATCATAGATTTACAATTTCAGGGGGGGGGTTATTACGATGCCTTCCCCGAACTCCCCAGCAGCTCGCGAGCAATGATCGTCCGCTGGATCTCGCTAGTCCCCTCGTAAATCGTAATCACGCGCGCATCGCGATACATCCGCTCGACATCCGACTCCCGCGAATACCCCGAGCTCCCATGAATCTGCACCGCCTTGGCCACCACGCGGTTCACCATCTCGCTGGCATAGAGCTTCGCTTTGGACGCCGCCGCCCCCAGCTTCCCCGGGTGCGTATCCTTAAGCCACGCCGCATGATAGACCAGCCCGCGCGCCGCCTCGATCTCCGTCTGCATGTCCGCCAGCATCCACTGAATCGCCTGAAACTCGCCAATCGACTTGCCAAACGCCCGCCGCGCCTTGGCATGCTTCACCGACTCGTCCAGCGCCCCCTGCGCCAACCCAAGAGCCTGCGCCGCAATCCCAATTCGTCCGCCGTCGAGCGCGCTGAGCGCAATCTTCAACCCCTGCCCCTCTTCGCCGAGCCGGTTCTCGCGCGGCACTTCGCAGTCGTTCAGCAAAATCTCGACCGCTGGTGTACTCCGCTGCCCCATCTTGTCTTCGTGACGCCCGACCTTGAACCCGGGGAAGCTTGGCTCAACCAGAAACGCCGTGATGCCCTTGCCTCCCGCCTCCGGATCGGTCTTCGCAAACACAATGAACAAACCGGCGACATGGCCGTTGGAGACCCACGTCTTAGTCCCGTTCAGGCGATAGACATCGCCGCCTGGCGTGCCCAGAGGCGCGCCGCTCCATGCCGCGTCCGCCGCGGGTGCGAACGCGGGGACCGGAGACGTCCTCGCACCGAGCCCCGACCCAACTCGCTGCACCGCCACCGCTCGCGACTGAATCCCCGCCGCGTCCGAACCAGCCGCCGGCTCCGTCAAACAAAACGAGCCGAGAATTTCTCCCGTCGCCAGCCGCCGCAAATATTTTTTCTTTTGCTCTTCGGTGCCAAATTTCGTCAGCGGCACTTGCACCGCCGAGTTCGTCACACTGAGCGAGGTAGCCATCGCAGCGTCAACGCGCGCCACTTCCTCGAGCATCAGCACATACGAAAGCGTGTCGAGCCCCGGCCCGCCCCACTCCTCGGGAATCATCATCCCGCAGCAGCCGAACTCCGCCAGTTTTTTGATTTCTTCGGCAGGAAAACGCTCTTCGCGGTCGCGCTGCTTCACCGAAGGCCGCACTTCCGCCTCCATGAATTGGCGAACCGTATCCCGTATCAGTTTTTGGTGGTCGTTAAGCGAAAAATCCATCGTTTCGGCTGTACGCGCGGTACGCAGAATGCTAACACACCTTCACGACCACTCGTAGGGGCACAGCATGCTGTGCCCGTCTTCGGCGCGGTGCTAAACTTCGACCTGAGGCTGACGATGAGACCAACATCTTCTCTCACTCTATGGCTATTAGTCGCGGTGGGGCTTCCCATAGTCGTCTCTGCACAGTCGCAGCCGCCGCCTGCCACAGCATCAGTCGCACTGTGCGACTTACTGAAGAATCCGAAGACCTACGACGGCAAGCGAATCGAAATCCGCGGCAAAATCAGCCTGGACATGGAGGATTTCACTATTTATGACCCAAGTTGCAATACGTGGCCCGGTCTCTGGCTGATGTTCGGCGGAGACGTTTCTACCCCGACCAAATCGACGGTTAACGACAACGAACGTCTGCCGGGCCACAATATCAAAGTAAACGGAATTGAATTTGAATTGGTGAAGGACGCAAAAGAGAAAGAATTCCTAAAGACTATATCGGCGCGGCAAGCTAAGAAGCCTGTGTACAGGGTTACAGCAACACTCATCGGCACGTTTCTTGCCGGTAGAAGCAAAGAAGAATCTAAAGCCAAACGGATGCCGGACTTCCCTGGTTACGGGCACATGGGATGCTGCCACCTGTTTATCATCCAGCAGGTATCTGCAATTGAGACAAAGCCCCGTGAGAATGGTCCCGACGAGAGGTTTTCAACATTTCTAGAGGCCAAGCCGTAGCAGCAAGATATTCACAGCTTAAATAATTCGCGTAGACGTTTTGCTTGGACGCGGCTTACGGGGACTTCGGTGGATTTTTTGTCGTTCATTTTCAGGATGAAGGTGGAGTTGAACCAGGGGACGACTTCCTTGATGTGCTGCGTGTTTACGAGGAACGAGCGGTGCGGCCGCCAAAACGCTTCCGAGTCAAGCGTCTCGTTCAACTCTTCGAGTGTGCGGTAGTTCGACGAGCCTTCTACGTCTCGCGTCACAACGGAGATCGAACCGCCGACGAACGTCGCGAAAATTACGTCTTCCGCGTTCACGAGCAGAAGCCGCTGTTGCGATTGCACCAGCACTTTCACCTTTTGCGGAGCGCTTTTCGCTGCGCCGAGTTGGCTCACGAGTTGTTCGAGACGCTCTGTCGTGGAGGTTTGCGTATCCAGCATTTTTCGCGCGCGTTGGATGGCTTTCGCGATTCGTGCTTTGTCGAACGGTTTCAGCACGTAATCAACGGCGTTCACGTCGAACGCTTGCACCGCGTATTGATCGAACGCAGTCGCAAAAACTACGTGCGGCATTTTCATTTTTCGTTCGACCAGTTTTTTCAAAACGCCGAAGCCATCAAGGCCCGGCATTTGCACATCCAGAAAAACCAGGTCAGGGCGAGTGCTCTTTGATTAGGGCTACGGCTTCGACCCCATTTTTTCCTTGGCCGATGACGTTGATTTCTGGAAACGCGCGCAGCAGGAACGCTAGCTCGTCTCGCGCAGGCTTTTCGTCGTCCACGATGATGGTATTGATCGGCATAGACCGCAAATTCAAGATGCCGGGCTGAAGCCCGGCGCTACGTTCATTGTCAGGCTAAAGCCTGACCTCTACAGTGTATGATAACGCTGGAGAAAACGTACGCTCTATGCCGCCCAAAGCCGCCAGCCGCACTACCGCCAAAATCCTTCGCAGCAAAATGATTTATCAGGGGCCGGTCTTCGGTCTTCGCCGGGATGAAATCATCGAGCCGAGCGGCTTGCGCGTCACGCGCGAAGTCATCACGCACCCCGGCTCGGTCGTTGTTCTCCCCGCGCTGCCCGATGGGCGCATTGTGATGATTCGCCAGTATCGCCACGCCACTCGACAATTCCTGTGGGAACTCGTCGCCGGCCGTATCGACAAAGGCGAAAATCCGCGCCGAGCTGCCGCTCGCGAACTGATCGAAGAAACTGGTTACCGCGCGAAACGTTTCCACGTTTTCCTCGATATTTTCCCCACGCCTGGTTTTCTCGAAGAGCGCATGTACATTCTTCTCGCCGAAGATCTGACTCTGGGCGAAGCTGAGCCCGAAGAAGACGAAAAAATCATCGTGAAAGCCTTCACACACGGCGAAATCGAACAGATGATTCGCCGCAACAAAATTCGCGACGCGAAATCCGTCGCTGGAATCCTGTACTATCTACGCTTCCTGGTTCGCTCCTGATTCTGCCAGGAGCATGCAAACCTCGATGCCGAAGGCGCACCGCCTGCTGTTCGCCGCGACAATTTTTCTCGGAGCTTTTCTTCTTTTCCTGATCGAACCGCTCATCGCCAAATTAATTCTTCCATGGTTTGGAGGCTCGGCGGCAGTTTGGGCGACATGTCTTGTGTTTTTTCAAACCGCGCTTCTTCTAGGTTATCTGTATGCGGACGCGACGATTCGCCGTCTCTCGCCAAAACGCCAATCCGTCCTTCACTTGGGCCTCCTTCTAGTCAGCCTGCTGTGGCTGCCGATCGCACCGCAAATATTCTGGCGTTCGCATGTAACAGTCGATCCAGCGTGGCGCATCTTGGGCCTACTCACGTTTTCTATCGGGCTGCCTTTCCTGCTGCTCAGTTCCACCAGCCCGCTGCTACAGACTTGGTACGCGCGCCGCACTCCAGACCGTTCGCCGTATCACCTCTTCGCGCTGTCCAATCTCGCTTCCCTGCTTGCTCTTCTGAGTTTTCCGTTTCTGATTGAGCCGCGACTTTCTTCTCGCCATCAAGCTGCGCTGTGGTCCATTGGCTATGCATTGTTCGCGCTATGCTGCGCGCTCTCAGCTTGGATCAGCCGCGGCTACAGCCTAATTGAACCCACGACAGCCGAAACATCGCAAGAAAAAGCTGCGCCCGCATTCAGCACCAAAGTCTTGTGGCTGAGCTTGGCCGCTTGGAGCTCGATGATGCTGCTTGCGGCGACGAATCATCTTTCGGAGAACGTGGCACCGATACCGCTCTTGTGGGTTGTTCCTCTCGCTCTCTATTTGCTTTCGTTTGCGATGGTATTTGCCAAGCGCCAGTTCTATTCGCGCTGGTTTGTGGCGCGGCTGCTGGCGGTCGCGCTGGGTGCGGCCGGCTACGCGATTTACGATTCTTCGATTACACACGCGATTCAAATCAGCGTGCCTCTTTTCTGCTCCGCGCTCTTTGTGGTTTGTTTTTTCTGTCACGGCGAACTTGTTCAGCGAAAACCTTCCGTGCGTTACCTGACCTCTTTCTACCTAACCATTGCGCTTGGAGGCGCGCTCGGCGCGGTCTGCGTCGGCTTACTCGCCCCCCACATTCTTTCTGGAATTTACGAGTTGCCGATCATCTTGTTGCTCACGGCGGTTCTTGCAACGGTCGTTCTTTGGCGCGACGGCTGGTCGGCGCGGATTTTTTGGGCGTGCGTGACCGTTTCCATGGGCGCCGTACTGTTTTTTAACGTCCGGACGATGCGCGAGAGCACCGTCGCGATGATGCGCAATTTTTATGGAGCGCTGCGTATTCAAGAATTTAAAGCTGGTCTTAAACTTCCGTACCGCAGTTTGGTTCACGGAACGATTGAGCACGGCGCGCAATATCTTTCCTTCCCTGAGAATCGCAATCCTACAACGTATTACGGAAGAAGATCAGGCGCGGGACTGGCTTTGCGATTTTGCTGTGACGGGCCGAAACGAGTGGGAGTGATTGGCCTGGGCGCGGGAACCCTCGCCGCCTATGGAAAGCCCGGCGATTCGTTTCTATTTTACGAAATCAATCCGCAAGTCGTCTCAGTAGCAAATGGCTGGTTTACGTTCCTCAAGCAGAGCCCCGCGAAGATTGAAATCATTCTGGGAGACGCACGGCTTTCGCTGGAGAGCGAACCGTCGCAGCAATTTGATGTGCTGGTGGTCGATGCCTTTTCGGGAGACGCCATTCCCGTGCACTTGCTCACCAAAGAGGCGTTTGCGGTTTACTTTCGCCATTTGAAGCCGGGCGGCATTCTCGCGGTACACACGTCGAACACGTACCTCAGACTCGCGCCAGTGGTTAAAACGCTAGCGGAAGACGCCGATTACGCATCGCGGCTGATTTCGAGCGATGAAGATGTGACGATGATGGTTTCTGCCTCCGATTGGGTGCTGGTTACACGAAATCAGGAATTCTTAAACAAGCAAGAAACGTTTGTTGGCAGCGAAAACATCGTAGTGCCGCCTCATTTGCGGCTTTGGACCGACGATTACAATAATCTTTACGAAATCCTTAGGCCTGTGAGCTACGTAATGCACTCGTCCGATGGGACGTAAATTTATTTTGTTTCTAAAGTTACCTGCGTGAAACAAATGATTCTTGGCGTGAAACAAAAATAGGCAACCCCTGTGTTCGCTTGGACTTGCGAGGAACGCCGCCGATCGCTTCGCGACGGAAAAGAAAAATATCGAGACTGAATCGATTTTATAATCGAATAATCGTTATTTCTTGGCGGCATCGACCGCGAATGCTCTCTTGACTGAATGCATCATTCTGGTACACTCCGCGCAAATTATTACAGGTGGTCGCAACTTTCGTTGCAAGTCAGCCACCCGGAGAAAGGTCCAGGTCTCCATCAGGAGGAGCACATCTGTGCAAGGAACTGTAAAATGGTTCAATAATTCAAAAGGGTATGGCTTCATAGGGCGCGACGATGGTCCAGACGTATTTGTTCATTATTCCGCAATCTTGGGAGATGGCTACCGCAGTTTGCAGGAAGGAGACACGGTAGAGTTCGAGATTGTCCAGGGACCGAAAGGGCCCCAGGCAGCGAACGTGCAAAAGCCAGCGTAAAAAAGCCTGGTAACATTCGGCCGGCAGAGGGCGCCCCTTTGCCGGTCTTTTTTTGTAAAAAAGTGAGTAGTGGGTAGTGAATAGTGAGTAGTGGGGAGCAACGAAGCATCAGCGGTTAGCGTTAAACGACGGAAAAAAAGGATTTTACACAGAGAGCGCGGAGATCGCAGAGGGCACAGAGTAGAACAGCGGTAGTCGAAGTGCGGCACGGCAGACTACTACTGTCCACGACTTGCTGCTCACTAAGCACCTATGCTCGGCAGTTTCCTGCTGCTCGCTACCCACTATTCACTTCTCAGTTGCTACGAGGCGGCCGATTTGAAGGCGAAAGAAGGCGTCGGCATCGGAGTGCATGCAGACTTTAGCGTTGGGAGCGCCGGGTTCTTTGCGAGTGAAGCCTTTGTCGTCGATGCGGATGTGCATCGGTTCCACAGGACAGATTTTGGGATCGAGGATGAACGCTACAGTCACGGGATCGAAGAGAGTTGGAGTTTGCTGGCCCCACTCGTGATAGAGCAGTGTCAGTGAATCGGTGAGCGGAGTTCCCTGCTTGAACAGGTAGGCACGCTTGACCTCGTCGAGCTTTAACTGCGTGGAATCGAGCGGGATAACATAGAGCGGCGCACCCGACAGAAAGAGTTTTTTGGCTGACGGAATGTCATTGATGATGTTCCATTCTGCGTCCGGCCCGCGTTCTGGACAGAACCAAAGCTCACCGTAACCGCACTCGATGGAGCCGCCCATAATCACTACGCGTTTGAGCTTGAGAAAAGTTTCCGGATCCTTATCGATGAGCGCGCCGACGTTCATCAACGGCCCGATAGCGATTAAGGTGATTTGGCCAGGGTAGCGGCGAATCTGACCCAGGATGAAGTCCACGGCGTTGGGATGCACGGCTTTAGCGAAGTGGCCGCCTTCGCCGTAACGCTTCTGATTCATCACGTTGGTGGTATGCGTTGGAGTCCCCGCAAGGACCGTAATATCCGTTCGACCGGCTTCGCCAAGCAGGCGGTCCACAATTTTGGCTCGGGCTTCGGTGTCTCCGAACGTGGTGGAAATACCTAGAATCTCGAGTTCCGGACTTTTGAGAGCTAGCGCGATCGCAAAGGCATCGTCGATGTCGTCGCCGATGTCCGTGTCAATGATGACCTTCTCGGGTGCGCTGAAGGCTTGGGCCGGCCTTTGCGTTTGCCCAGACGAAACTACGGCGGCAAGCAACGACACTAGAATTGCCAGAGTCGAAAAACACACACTGCCCTCCCTCTAACGAATCTAGCCGACACCGACCGCCGCGAAAACAATTTGAAAGCGATTCCTATAGCGCATGTTTAGGCTTATCGCCAACCCAAGATAACTCTGCGTCTCGTCCTGCAACGTGGATGAACGCGTTCCAATCATCAACGAAGAATCGATAGCACCAAGCGCTACTGGGAAGTTTTGCAAGTCGATCGGAAAGGGACGGCAAATGGTCGGATTTTGCAGCGTCTCCGCTTACACAAATTGGTTTCCCATCAGGAAGGAAGGGATATGTTGAAGAGGGGGCATCAATGGAGCAGAAGCATAGACCGGTCACGACAAGAGTTGCTTTTTGGTACGCCTGACGCTCCGGCTCTGGGTCGTCAGGCCATCCGACGAGTAGATTCATACGGAATGTGGCGATTCCCGCAGGATAGTCGAGTTCAAAAGAAAATATCTCTGCGTCATGAAATCCATTGGGCAATTTGTCTTCTAGGTCTTCCAACGTCATCGCATCCTCTCCCACACGGAACTTTGTCGCAGATTCGGTAGCCAGTCTACACAGATGATGCAGGAAGAGCACAATCAGAACGTAGTGGTCCCCGTGACTGAGGAATGCCTTACTCGGAAACTGAACACCCACTGGCGAACTTCAAGCGCGTGTTTTCGCAGGCTTCTGGCTTTATAATCTGCGCATGGACAACAAAACGATCGCTCGCATCCTCCGCGAAACGGCGGAACTTCTGCAAATCGATGGCGCCATCATTGGACGTTACCGCAGCTATGAAAAGGCGGCGGAGTTGATTGGCGGCATGCACGAATCCATCGAGCAAATGGCGAAAGAACCGGGGAAGCTGGAAGAACTGCCCGGAATTGGCGAGAGGATGGCGGAGCACATCGAGGAAATAATCGCTACGGGCGATTACGGTCTGAGAAAAAAACTTCTTAAGAAATTTCCGGCGACGCTTCTCGAGATTATGACGTTGCAGTCGTTGGGTCCCAAAAAGGTGGCATTTCTTTGGTCGAATTTTCAGGCGGCAACCGTAGCCGATGTGGAAAAACTAGCCAAAGAGGGAAAGCTTCGAGATGTGCCGGGATTCGGAGAAAAGACCGAGCAGAATATTCTGAAAGCCGTGGAAACGTTTAAGCGTTCGACGGGACGCTTCCGGATCGACAAGGCGGAAGCAGCCGCGGCAGAGTTGATCGAGTTCATCAAGCAATACGGAAAAGGAGTGGAGTCGATAACTCCCGCGGGTTCCTTGCGACGCGGAAGAGAAACGGTCGGCGACCTCGATTTGCTTTTGATTTTGAGCGAAGGTCACACTTCGCAGAAAAAAGTTGATGCCATCGCCGAACACATTTTGAAATTCCCGCGAATTGAACAAACGCTGGCGCATGGAGAAAACAAGGTCAGCTTTACGCTGCAGAACGGCCTGCAGGTAGACGTGCGACTGCTCGAAAAGGAAAGTTTCGGGGCGGCACTGCTTTATTTTAGCGGGTCGAAGGAACACAACGTTGCATTGCGCGGGCGCGCGAATGATATGGGTCTCACGTTGAATGAATACTCGCTGGCCACTTTGAAAGGCGAAAAGCCTGTCGCTCGACGGACGGAACAGGAGATTTACGCGAAGCTAAAGCTGGATTACATCCCGCCTGAACTGCGAGAAAACAAAGGCGAGATCGCCGCCGCGGAAGCCCACAAACTGCCTCAACTCCTCGAAGTTACGGATATGACGGGCGACCCTCACATGCATACGACGGCCAGCGATGGAAAGAACTCCATCGAGGAAATGGCCGAAGCGGCTCGCAAGCTTGGGCACAAGTTCATCGCCCTGACGGACCACTCGAAAGCCGTTACTGTGGCCAATGGGCTCGATGAAAAGCGCATGGCCGAACACCTTCTCAAGATTCGAGCAGCGAATGACAAAGGACTCGGGATTCGCTTGTTTGCTGGATCGGAAGTCGACATCTTGAAGGACGGCTCGCTGGATTACTCCGATGAACTACTTGCGCAGATGGATGTCGTGGTTTGCTCGGTACATTCTTACTTCAACCTCGAGCGATCTGAGATGACAGAACGCATGCTCGCGGCAATCGAAAATCCGTACGCGCAGATCGTTGGACATCCTACGGGGCGGCTAATCTTGCGGCGCGACCCTCTCGATTACGATATGGAGAAAATTCTGGATGCTTGTGCAAAGCACGGCGTGGCCATGGAGTGCAATTCCTTCCCCGACAGGCTGGATTTGAACGATATTCATTTGAGGATGTGCAAGGAGCGCGGCGTGAAAGTAGTCATTTCGACGGACTCGCACACTACTTTGAATCTGTCTTACATTCGACATGGCGTTAACATGGCGAGGCGGGGTTGGCTGGAAAAGAAAGACGTACTCAATACTCTGCCGCCGGAGCAGTTTCTGGCGGCACTGCGTCCCAAACCTGGCACGGCGAGACCGAAAGCTGCGACTCCAAAGAAGACTGCCGCCAAACGGTGACTGCTGCTGGGAAGTTCTCGTCTAGGCAAAGTTGCGACCAGAATGACGATGGGGCCTAAACGCCGTCTATGCGGCAAGTTAGACACAAAGGTGCTGCGGGGACTTGGGAAAGGGAACATTTTGTCCTAAGGTGTCGTACCTAATGTTAGAACGGCATACTTCGGAGGCTTTGAGCCATGAAACTGTATCCAAATCGCACGACAGCGGTTCGCTTGGGGATTGTCGCTTGTGCCCTGCTTGCGGTGGCGGCCTTTGCCCCACGGGCCAGCGCCACGGACTGGTCCAAGAACTTCACGATCAGCGGGCGCGCCAATGTTCGGATTGACACAAACGATGGCAGCGTGCGCGTGACCACCAGCGATTCCAAGGAAGTCCAGTTCAGCGTGCAATACGAAGGCTATGAGCTGGATAAGAATCTCCACGTGGAGGCGCACCAGAATGGCGACCAGGTGGAGTTGGTAGCACGGATTACGGGCCATTGGGGGTTCTCCTGGGGCGGACATGGCAGGCGGTTGCAGATTGAAGTCCGGATGCCGAAAGACGCTGATTTGAATGCACATACGGGAGACGGTTCGGTGGAAGCCAGCTCGATCAATGGAAATATAACTATCCAGACGAGCGACGGGGCGATCCGCGCCAACAACCTGACTGGAACCATTGAGCTCAACACTCACGATGGCAGCATCAACGTGGACACTCTTAAGGGCGACATTCGCCTGCACACCGGGGACGGCTCGATCGAGGCGCGGCTTTTGGACGGAAAATTGGATGCCGACAGCGGCGACGGCCACGTCAGGATCGCTGGGCGGTTTGACGCGCTAAATATCAGGACTGGCGACGGGAGCGTGGACACCCACGTCCTTCCAGGCTCGAAGATGGCCAGCAGCTGGAACATACGGACTGGTGACGGCAGCGTTGATCTGTCCTTGCCGAGCGACTTTCAGGCCAACATTGACGCTAGCACTGGCGACGGGCACATCAGCGTGGGATTGCCAGTAACAGTCGAAGGAACCTTCAGCAACTCGCAGCTCCATGGGAAGATGAACGGCGGGGGGCAGTCTCTAACGGTGCACACTGGGGATGGATCGATCCGTCTGAGCAAGGCGTAGGCTGCCCGCAGTTTTTCTTTGATCCTATCGGCCCGGGCCGGCTAAGGCTGACTGAGGAGCTCTCTCCTTCGACGCAGCTGAGTCAGTACTATTACCGGAAAAATGTGCCTTGCAAGGACAGTTGTCCTCTTCTGCTGACAGAAGATTTCCTTCTACTACGTGTATCTTGTTGAAAATACAAAGCTAACCTTTGGAAGCTAACCTGCCCTTCAGTGCATTGTCTGAAAAGGGGGTTTGCCGTGATAGTCGTCGCTCTCGCATTCGCTATGGTGGCCTTGGTTTCCATCACGATTGCCAGCACCATTTCTGGTATGACTGGCCGCCGCGGCTCCTGATCTAAACTGCCGACGCTAGCCTGCAGTTCATCTCGGCTAGGGCTCGTCCACCTTACTTCCCTGGTTCCCTTCCGTTCCGGTTCCCTTCTGTCATGAAGATTCCTCTCGTTCTGCACTATCGACGCTTAGACATTCTGGAGCATAATCAAGCGCTCAAGGACTAGCCAATGGCGATTCGCTCAACTAGCCATCCGATTCCGAATAGGGCGCCGCATGCGACCGGTGCTGCGGTGCAGACTGGCGTGCTGGGCCTCACGCGCGCGCAGGGATGGGGCATTCTTTTTCTCGTTTACACGGCGCTCTTTGTACTTGTCTTTGGTTACCACTATCTCGACGACCTATCCAGGGAGCGTCCTGGAACCTTTGCAGTGCGCTTTCTGGAAGAGTTCACCGGGGTCTACAGCGTTTTTCTTTTGCTGCCGCTCGTGTTGCGCGCAGCGGAATTCTACTTATTTAAGGTTAAGGGATGGATGCGTCAGATTTTGTTCCATCTGGCTGCGGCGGCGGGATTTTCATTTTTACATACAAGTCTCATGGCGATAAGCCGATGGATTCTGGCTCCTCTGGTGGGCCTCGGAAGTTACGACTACGGCATTATGCGATTCCGGTTTCCGATGGAGTTCTCGAATGATTTGATGGGCTACACGGTCATCGTGCTGGTGTACTACTTTTTTGAACGGCTGAGGATTGCGCAGGCGCAGCAGCTTGCCGCGGCGGAATTGCAGGCCAAACTGGCGCGGGCGCAGCTCGAGAATTTGCGATTGCAGCTGCAGCCGCATTTTTTGTTTAACACTTTGAACACGATTTCTTCGGTGATGTACGAGGACGTTCCGGCAGCGGACGCCATGTTGACGCAGTTGAGCGAATTGCTGCGGTTGACGCTGCGCACGGCCAACTCGCATGAAATTCCGCTGGCGCAAGAGCTGGAAATTACCCGGCTCTACTTGCAGATTATGCAGAAGCGGTTTGAATCGAATCTGCGCGTGACTTACTCGGTGGATTCGGAGCTGGAGAATTCGATGGTACCGCAGCTGATTTTGCAGCCGCTCGTGGAGAATTCGTTGCGTCACGGTTTGAAGGATGGCGGGGCGGGGATAGATATTTCGATCGGGGCGCGGCGCGAAAATGGTTCGCTGATTCTGAAAGTGGCGGACACAGGCGCGGGGCTGGGGACGCAGAGCGCTGACGTGGTGATGAACCGCGGAGTCGGGCTAGCTAATATTCGGGGGCGGTTGGAGCAGCTGTATGGCGCCGAGCAGGAGTTTGCGATTGCCAACGGTGCGGCGGGTGGCGCCGAAGTTACCTTGAGGGTGCCATTTCATTTGGAAGAAGAGCGGATTCAACCGGTTGGTTGAATATGACCTGGCTAGGAACGCGGACGGGCGGGGCAAGCCCCGCCCCTACAATGGGTTAGGCGCTGCGACTTCAATAGAGACACTTTCGAGACGCGACGTTCGTTGGGTGAATGGGTTCTTTGAACACACTTCAGGTTCTTGTTGTCGACGATGAGGCGCCCGCGCGGCGCAAGATATTGCGGCTGTTGCGGCAAGAACCGGATGTTGAGGTTGTTGGAGAGGCGGGAGGCGCGGAATCTGCGATTGCCGCGATTGGGAAACACCGGCCTGACCTGGTTTTCCTGGACGTGCAGATGCCGGGGATGGACGGATTCGGAGTGGTTCAGGCTATTCCGCCGGAAAAGATGCCGCGTGTGGTATTTGTGACGGCGCATGATCACTACGCTTTGCGGGCGTTCGAAGTGCATGCGTTCGATTATCTCCTTAAGCCGTTTGGCGAAGAGCGTTTTCGAATGGTGTTGCGGCGTGCGCGGGAGCAGAACGCGCAATCGAATGGCGCGTTCGCTTCGCGAATTCAGGAACTGCTGAGTCAATTGCAGCGCGAGCGGTCTTTTCCGGACCGTTTGCTGGTACACGAAAATGAGCGGGCGCATTTTGTGTCGATACGTGACATCACTTGGATCGAAGCCGATAGGAACTATTTGATTTTGCATTGCGGAGCGAAAACGCACACTTTGCGGGGAACGCTGGAGTCGCTGGCAGAAACGCTTGACCCGAAGATTTTTGTGCGGATTAATCGGGGGAGTTTGGTTCGACTGGATGCGGTACGTGAGTTGGTTCCGTGGTTTCACGGGGAGTACAAGGTCATTTTGAAAGATGCCACGGAATTGCGATGGAGCCGGCGGTACGTGAAACAGCGGCCGGAATTGTTGAAGCTGGGGTGAATAGGAACGGAAAACGGAATGAGAGGCCCACTTATCCCTGAGATGGGCCCGCTTGTCCCAATTAGTTTGGCGATAGCGGAGTTGTGGCGATAATCCCTCCATTATGAGATTCGTACTTCGATTTTGCTTCGGGACGAGACTCGGACGGGCACGGCCCTTCGGGGCTCAGGGTAAACGTGCCGTGCCCCTACGGGACGTTTGGGCGCGAGTGTTTGCTGCAGGCACTTCGTTGTTCTTCTTGCTTCTACTTCCTGCCTTGGCAAAAGCGCAGACGGCGCCCGACGCTGGTTGGGCGAATTACGGCAATGATCCGGGCGGGACGCGGTACTCCCCTGCCCGCCAGATTGACCGTGGAAACGTGACGCAACTGAGGGTGGCGTGGACTTATCGGACGGGGGCTTTGCCTTACGACGAGGAGCTGGATAAGAAGGCGGCGTTTGAGGCCACGCCTATTTTGATCGATGGCAAGCTTTTCTTGAGCACCCCATACGATCATGTGATTGCTTTGAACGCGGTTAGCGGCGTGAAGATTTGGGAATTCGATCCAAAGCTGGAACATCCTTACGGATTCTCCGAAGTGACGTCGCGAGGAGTTTCGGCTTGGCACGATCCGGCGGCGAAGGCCGGCAAAGTCTGCGCTTTGCGCATTTTCATCGGCACGCTCGACGCGCGGCTGATTGCGCTGGACGGCGATACAGGAAAGCCGTGCATGGATTTTGGAACAAATGGCGAGGTCGATCTGACAACTGAGGTCAAGATACGCGACCCTGGCGATTATCAAGTGACTTCGGCGCCAGCGATATTCAAGGATTTAGTGATTACGGGATCTTCGGAGGGGGACAATCGCGCGGTGACTTTGGAGCGCGGAATCGTGCGGGCTTTTGATGTTCGCACGGGCAAACTTCGCTGGACTTGGGATCCTATTGCTCCCTGGGCGTACCAGAACACGCCGCGCACCGGGGCCGGGAACGCGTGGTCCACGCTTTCGGTGGATGCGCCGCGCGACCTCGTTTTCATTCCTACCGGCAGCGCGAGCCCAGACTACTACGGAGGGTTTCGCAAGGGCGACAACAAGTGGGCCAACTCTGTTGTGGCACTGCGAGCTTCGACAGGCGAGTTTGTGTGGGGATTTCAAGTAGTTCATCACGATCTCTGGGATTATGACGTGGCATCGCAGCCGACACTTTTTGCGTGGAAAGATGGAACGCCGGCAATTGCGATTACTACCAAGATGGGGCGCGTTTTTGTGTTGAACCGGTTGACTGGCGCACCGCTGCTACCAGTCGAAGAGCGCCCGGTTCCGAAGAGTGATATTCCAGGGGAGGAACCTTCGCCGACGCAACCTTCGGGTATTTCGACGGTACCGGAGGGGTTGAAGCCTAGCGATGCCTGGGGACTGAACGAGGAAGAGCGGAAGTGGTGCGAGGAGCGCATTGCGGCTTCGCACTCGGAGGGAATTTTCACTCCGCCGAGTTTGCAAGGGACGATTGTTTTTCCGGGAAATGCAGGGGGCGTGAATTGGGGAAGCACGGCGTTTGATCCAGAGCTACATCTGCTGATTATGAATACGAATCATCTGGCGATGTGGGTGAAGTTGATCGAGCGCGACAAGCTGGCGAGTGTGTATTCGGAACGCGAGAATAACCGTATGACTGGCGAGTTTGCGCGGCAAACGGGCGCGCCGTATGCGATGTATCGGGAATCGTTTTTGTCGCCCGAGCACAAGCTGCCTTGTACGCCTCCGCCTTGGGGCACGGTTGAGGCCGTTGACGTTTTTTTGGGGAAGAAAGTTTGGGATGTGCCGTTGGGGAGTTACATTGCCGGGCAGCAGATGGGCGCGATTAATTTCGGCGGACCGATGGTCACGGCGGGTGGATTGATTTTCGATGCGGCTTCTTGGGACGGTCACTTGCGGGCCTTTGAGGCGGCGACGGGGAAAGAGGTTTGGACTTACGAATTGCCGGCGGGGGGACAGGCCACGCCGATGACTTACAGCATCAGCGGCAAGCAATATCTGGTGATCGCGGCGGGCGGGCACGGAAAATTGGGGACGAAGCAGGGTGACTACGTGATCGCGTTCAGCTTGCCCTGAGAACGCGGCGACGACAAAAAAGTTGGAGATTTCTAAATCCACAAGGAGAACCGCAATGGAATGGGAAAAACCGGAATATGTTGAAATATCGCTGGCGTGCGAAATCAGCAGTTATGCAAATGCCGAACTGGGGGATTCGCAGGCGCAAGCGGAACGGGATGCACGATCAGCAAGCGAATGAGTAGCACAAACAACAATATCAGCCTGCGGATATTCTTTCTCGCGTGCTTGTTTTTCTTCGTGTCCCCGAAGATTTCCGCACAAGAAGCAACTGACGGCGGTTGGCCGTATTACGGACATGACGCCGGGGGAATGCGGTACTCACCGCTGACGCAGATCAATCGCGACAATGTGAGCAAACTCAAGGTTGCGTGGGTCTTTCATACGGGCGAGTTGCAAGAAAGCAGTGGAGATAAAAAGCGAAGCGGCTTTGAGACTACGCCGATTCTTGTGAACGGCATGTTGTATATCACGACGCCGTTCAACCGAGTGATCGCACTTGAGCCCGCCACTGGAAAACAGCGATGGGCTTATGATCCCTTGATCGATAGGACTCTGGACTACGGCGATGGACTGGTGAACCGTGGCGCGAGCGCTTGGCTGGACTCTACGCGGGCCGCCGGGAAAGCGTGTCGCAGAAGAATTTTTGAAGCGACGCAGGACGCTCGACTCATTGCCCTGGACGCTGCGACGGGCAAACCCTGCGCGGATTTTGGCAATAGCGGCCAGATCAGCCTGCGAGAAGTGCCGGGCTATCTCTCTGGCTGGTATCACATGACCTCACCACCCGCAGTGATTGACGATCTCGTAGTGGTAGGATCGGCCATCGATGACAACCATCGCGTGGACATGCCTGCTGGAGTGGTGCGGGCGTTCGATGCACGTTCGGGTGCCTTGCGGTGGAGTTGGGATCCCATTCCGCGAAATGCTCCCGGCGGCGATGAAACAAATCGGGCGAATGCGTGGCGAAGTGGCGCGGCTAACGCTTGGTCGATTATGACGGTGGACCTTGAGCGCGATTTGGTGTTCGTTCCCACGGGGAGCGCAAGCCCGGATTACTATGGCGGTCTGCGGCTGGGCGATAACAAATGGGCAAATTCCGTGCTGGCGCTACATGCCAAGACCGGGAAAATCGCGTGGGGATTCCAGCTTGTTCATCACGATCTCTGGGATTACGACACGGCCTCGCCACCGCTGCTGACGACACTTACGCGCAATGGAAAGAAAATTCCCGTCGTCATCCAAGGAAATAAGACGGGATTTCTCTTTGTGCTGAACCGCGACACGGGCGAACCTGTTTTCCCGGTGGAAGAGCGCGCCGTACCGGAGAGCGACGTCCCTGGCGAAGTGACGTCTCCGACGCAACCTTTCCCGGTGGCGCCGCCGGCACTCGTTCCGCAGCGGCTTACGGCGGACGATGCTTGGGGACCGACGCCAGAGGATCGCGATATTTGCCGGAACTGGATTAAGAGTTTCCGCAACGAGGGCATTTTCACTCCGCCGAGCATAAAAGGCACGCTCGCGGTGCCTGGGAATCTAGGCGGAATGACTTGGAGCGGATACGCTTTCGATCCGCAGCACAGTTTGCTCGTGGTCAGTACCAACAATATTCCGGCCAGAATCAGGCTGATTCCACGTGAAAAAGTGCAATCCGACAATGAAGACGGCGAATACGGGCCGCAAACCGGGTCGCCTTACGGGATGCTGCGACGATTCCTGCAGTCGCCATCGGACTTGCCTTGCAACGCGCCGCCTTGGGGCACGCTTGCCGCGGTGGACATGACAAACGGCAAGATTCGATGGCAAGTTCCACTTGGCACGATGCAAGACTTTGGAGGTGCACATGCGTCTCCCATTCCTCCAGGATCGATCAGTCTAGGCGGACCGATCGCGACAGCGGGAGGATTGATCTTCATTGCGGGGACGACTGACTCTGCTATTCGTGGCTTTGACGTGGAGACGGGAAAAGAACTTTGGAAATGGCAACTTCCGGCCAGCGGCAACGCGACGCCGATGACCTACCTCCTGAGTTCGACCGGCAAGCAATATCTGGTGATTGCCGCGGGCGGGCACCCGAAGATCACGGAAGAGTCGTTGAGCGAGGCTCTAGTGGCGTTCACTTTGCCTTAAATTCGTTGCGGCAACGGAGTGTAGTGGACAGCTCTATATCAATAAGGAGAACTGCGATGGAATGGGAGATGCCGAAATTTGTCGAGACATCGCTGGCGTGCGAAGTGACCGGCTATGCAAATGCGCAACTGAATGAGGCTCTTGCACAGGCACAAACCGACGCGAGGCCTGCAAACGTTGAGAAATAGAGCTCGGTTTGCCAATTGGCAACTCCTTTTCCTGGCGGCTGTCTTCCTGCTTGCATGCAGGATTATCTCAGCGCAGCACACTGCTGACTCGGACTGGCCTTTCTACGGCCACGACGCAGGCGGAATGCGCTATTCAAAGCTGACACAGATTAACCGCAGTAACGTGGCCAAGGTCAAAATCGCTTGGGTGTACCACACCGGCGACATTTCAGACGGAACGAAATATCCTCGCAAGAGCGAATTTGAATCCACGCCGATTTTTGTCGATGGAACTCTTTACCTGACAACTGCCTTTAACCGTGTGGTCGCTCTTGATCCTACTAGCGGCAGAGAACGCTGGAGGTTCGATCCGAAGATCAATCTTGGAGGGAAGTATTCTGAGGGGCTGATGAATCGGGGTGTATCCACATGGCTGGACAGCCAGCGGAAACCGGGCGCCGAATGCCGCAGAAGAATCTTTCTCACCACCATCGACGCTCGCCTAATCAGCCTCGACGCAGCTTCCGGCACACCGTGCAGCGACTTCGGTGATAAGGGAGCGATTGATTTGACAAGCGGGATTGACCATATCATTCGCCAGGGCGAGTATGAGGAAACTTCACCACCTGCCATTGTTGATGATCTAGTCGTTGTTGGGTCCTCGATCGCGGACAATGATCGCGTCGATAGTCCGAGCGGAGTGGTGCGCGCCTTCGACGCGCGAACTGGGAAGCTGAGTTGGAAATGGGATCCGATACCAGCGAGCCTGGCTCCAACCGGAGCGGGCAACGCGTGGTCGGTGATCTCCGTCGATGAAGCGCGAGATCTTGTCTTTGTGCCGACTGGCGCTCCGAGCCCGGACTACCATGGCGCAAAGCGTCCTGGAGACGATAAGTGGGCAAATTCCGTTGTAGCGCTGCGCGGTAAAGATGGGAGCTTCGTCTGGGGATTCCAGCTAGTCCATCACGATCTTTGGGACTACGACACCGCCTCGCAACCGCTGCTGGCAACTTTACATAGAAACGGAGCAGATGTGCCGGTGGTGATCCAAGGGAATAAAACCGGCAATCTATTTGTTCTGCAACGTGAGAATGGTATTCCTGTGTTCAAGGTGGAGGAAAGGGCGGTTCCTCAAAGTGGGGCTGATGAGGAAAGGGCCTCGCCAACGCAACCATTCCCTTTAGCTCCACCACCTCTTGCGCGTCAGCAGATCTCCGCAAAAGATATCTGGGGCGCCACAGATGCCGAGCGAACCTCGTGCGAGGAACGTTTCGCGCATTTGCGATCGGATGGAATCTTCACTCCACCTAGCGTTGAAGGTATTGTGGCCTTTCCTGGCAATCTTGGTGGCATGAATTGGAGCGGCGGAGCGTTCGATCCGCAGCGGCAGCTGTTCGTGACGAATATCAACAATCTCGCAATGGAAGTTCACTTGATTCCGCGTGATAAGTACCTGCCACAAGAACAGGCAGCAGAAGCTGGTAAATTCCGGGGGGACGTCTCTCCGCAGCACGGTACTCCTTACGGCATGAGCCGGCAGACATTTCGATCTCCCGAGGGTTTGCCTTGTCTTCGGCCGCCGTGGGGCGAACTCGTTGCCGTCGATCTTTCCAATGGGACAATCCGATGGCGCGTTCCGCTGGGAGCGGCTGTTAAGTTAGGCGGGAAGACGATTCCGGTTGCGGGCACTCCGAATCTGGGAGGGCCGATCCTCACCGCTGGAGGACTCATCTTCATCGGCGCGGCGATGGATGATTTCATTCGTGCATTCGATGTGGACAGTGGGAAGGAACTCTGGAAAGCAGAGTTGCCTGCGGGAGGCCAGGCAACACCAATGACGTATCAGCAGAACGGAAGGCAGTATGTCGTTATTGCCGCTGGCGGGCATGGAAAGCTGGGCACAACGCTTGGTGATTCACTCGTAGCTTTCACGCTGCCGTAATCGGGCGTTGAAAACATGGGTTAACTTACCTGAGATGTATTTACAAAGATCTAAATGACAGACACTTCCCTTCGAGTTTCCGCACCCGGATCAAAAGAACAGTCTTGGTTAGCGAATGGCATGCTGATTGTTGTTGCCATAGCCTTGGCAAAGTTCATTTTTCATTGCTACTTCAACAACCAGTACGGATATTTCCGCGATGAATTTGACTACATGGCGTGCGGGAATCACTTGGCCTGGGGCTATGTCGATCAACCGCCGCTGATTCCCTTCTTGATTCATATTTGCCGCGCGGTGTTGGGAGATTCTCTGCGCAGCATTCGATTTATTCCGGCGCTGGCTTCTTCCCTGCTGGTGGTGCAGACGGCTTTGCTTGCGCGCGAATTCGGAGGGCGGAGGTTCGCTTTGGTGTTGAGCGCGATCGCTGTTCTGATTGCGCCGCAATATCTATCCAACGGGGGCCTACTCACCACGAATTGCCTGGAAACCAATTTATGGATGGGCTGCGCTTACTTCGCGGTGCTCGCGATCAAGCGAGAGGATCCTCGCTATTGGCTTTGGTTCGGCGTGGTCGCCGGAATAGGTTTGCAGGAGAAGTATTCGATCGCCCTGTTTGGATTTGGGATAGTTGTTGGACTTTTGCTGACGCCGCAACGGCGCGTGTTTTTGAATCCGTGGATTTGGATCGGCGGGTTTGCGGCTTTTTTTATTTTCCTGCCTAACCTGCTTTGGAACATCCACAATCAGTGGCCATTTGTTCAGTTAATGCACAACATTCGCGCAGATGGGCGCGATGTAGTCCTGCCTTTGCCGCAATTCTTCTTTCAGCAGATTCTGTTGATCGCCCCTATCACCGCCCCGATCTGGATCAGGGGATTGATTGTGCTTTTCGCCTCGCAAGCGCTAAAGCCGTATCGTTTGCTTGGATGGGCTTATCTGGTCTGTTTTACGGTTTTCTTTGTTCTGCACGGCAAGAATTATTATCTGTCGCCGATTTATGCGATGTTGCTGGCCGCCGGGGCAGTGACGATCGAAGCGGCAATCGAGCGTAGAAAAATTGCGAGCACAGAAGCTGAGAGTGTCCGCATTGGTCCCAACCGGCTCATTTGGCTGAAGCCGGTCATTATTATTCTTTTGCTGGCGAGCGGCGCGCACCTCGCTCCGCTGGTTGTGCCCATTCTTTCGCCAGACAAGTTCCTTGCCTACCTGAAATATTTGCCGATGAAGCCGCCGGTGATCGAACACGGCCACGAACGGGCGCCATTGCCGCAGTGGTATTCCGATCAGTTTGGTTGGCAAGAAATTGTGGCGGAGACGTCGAAGGCTTATAACCAGCTCGCGCCGGCCGAACGGCCGGGTTGCGGGATTTTTGCGCAAGACTACGGGCAGGCTGGCGCGATCGATTTTTTCGGCCCGCGCTACGGGTTGCCTCCGGCGCTCAGCGGGCACCAGACTTATTGGCTGTGGGGACCGCGGGGCTATTCGGGAAACTGTTTGGTTGTGCTGGGAGATAGACGGGAGCGGCTGGAGGAATTGTTCGAGCATGTGGAGTATGTGGGGACTTCGGCGGATAACCCCTATGCCTTGGAGAAAGAGATTGCGGTTTATATCTGCCGAGGGGCAAAGTTTGGGACGTTGGAGAAGATTTGGCCGGAGCTGAAGAAGTGGAGATAGGGGGCGATCGGAGAGTACTGTTTAGGCTCGGGCAGATCGGGCACGGCATGCCGTGCCCCTACGAGGGAACTCGAAAACCAGCGGCGAGGGGCAGCGAATCAGAGACGCGTTGCGTTTGAGTGTCGCGGACAGCTAAACTTCCGCCATCATGAAACGCTTACTTAGTTTACTTATTTTTATTGCGGCGTTTACTTGTATTGCGCCTGTTGGACACGCGCAGCAGCCCAAATCACTTTTTTACATGACGCGCGAGCCGAAATCGGTGCGATCGTTTTTGGCGCACGCGCACAAAATCGATTTGCTGGTTCCTGCGTGGTATGGCGTGGATGCGGACGGGCTTCTTTCCGGCGGGCCGAATCCGCTGGTTCTGGAGACGGCGAAGCAGCATCACGTGGCGGTGATGCCGATTGTAGCGAACGGCGATTTTGCGCAGGAGGATTTTCACAAATTGCTAAAGAACGCGGCGGCGAAAGAGAGCATGGTCGCAGAGCTCATTCGCGCGTCTAAGGAAAATGGTTACACGGGATTTCAATTTGATTTTGAAAACGTGCATTGGACGGATCGTGATGCGCTTTCGGAGATGGTGCGCGACGCGGCCGCTGCATTTCATCGCGAGGGATTGCAACTGACCATTGCTACAGTTCCCAACGCGCCAGGCGAGCCTGGAGAGGGTGGATTTTCGGCTTGGATTTATGAGAATTGGCGCGGGGCGTATGACTTGAAGGCGCTGGCGCAATCCGTGGACTTGATATGCCTGATGACGTACGACCAGCATACGCGGTGGACAGCACCTGGGCCGGTGGCGGGGTGGGCTTGGACTACCGGCAACCTGGACTACGCGCTCAAATTTGTGCCGGCACAAAAGCTATCGCTGGGGATTCCGCTCTACGGCTATCACTGGTTTGCAGGGACGCCGGTAAAATCGGATGACAAATCCGGAGATAAACCGAATCCCTCCGCCGAATATATTGGAACTGACGATGCGCTGGATCTCGCCAAAGCCTATGGCGGGCATATCGAATGGGATTCTACGGATCGCGTGGCGTGGTTTTATTTTTACCGGGCAGACATGCGCGAGTGGATTTTTTTCACCGATGCACACACTTTCCGCGAGCGCTACGCGCTTGTGAAGGAGCGCGGGCTCCAAGGATTCTGTTCGTGGGTTTTGGGAACCGAAGATCCGGCGATATGGGATTTGCTACCTTCACACAAGTAGATTTTCGTTCGAAACAACTCGCACAATTGACTGCAGACCTGTTTGGACAGTACTAGTGACGCCGTGGGGGTTTTGTGGTCTAAGATAGGGACAGAGGATTGTGTTCCTCTTGGGGTCCTGTCCTAAGTAAGCCTCTCGCTTCCTTGTGAGACTGTCTGCCGGTGAGGTGCCCCATTTAAGCGACTTGGGTGGCCCCAGCTCCGCCCCGAAAACGTCGGTCCGAGACGACAAGGGGGAATCATGAAACTCAGTAATTCATTTGTCCTTCGTGGCGGTCTGTTTGCCTTTCTTTTGACTCTAACTGCCCACGCTTCGCTTGCTACACCTTACGGCAAGCTGGTCGTGAGCAACACTGCGGCATGCCCGCATGCTCAATACACAAAGATCCAGGATGCGATTAACGCCGCTTCGGCAGGCGATGAGATTGTCGTTTGCAATGGCATCTATTCGGAGCAGCTCTCGATCACCAAATCTCTGGATATCGAGGCGGATTCCGGCGCGTTCCTGGTGCCGGCTTCGATTCAACCGAATGCGACGAGTCTGACGACGGGTAATGCGATTGCCGCGGCTGTATTCGTGAGTGGAGCAGCGAATGTCTCCATCACGGGATTGACGGTCGATGGGATCAACAATGGAATTACAGAATGCGCGCCGGTTTTGATCGGAGTTTACTTTCAGAATTCCTCGGGGAGTTTGCGGCACGCGACCGTGCGCAACTTCGCTCTCGCAGCTTCTTTAAATGGATGCCAGAGCGGGACGGGCGTTTTTGTGGAAAGCGGCGGCGGCCAGAATTCGGACGTGGAGATTTCTGATTGTTCCATTCACAGTTACCAGAAGAATGGGGTCACCGCGAATGAAACGGGAACGACCGCGAGAATTCACGACAACGTTGTTACCGGTGTCGGGCCGACCACTGGCGCGGCGCAAAACGGCATCCAGATCGGGTTTTCCGCGTCAGGCGCAATTCGCGGCAACACGGTGACGAACAATTTCTGGTCACCTTGCAGCGACGCCACCACATGCACAAACGTTGCAACAGCTATTTTGGTGACGCAATCGAACAACGTACACGTTGGAGAGAACACCGTTGGAATCGATCAGGCGGGTATCTTCATCGACGGAAATGACAACCACGTGCACGGCAACACCGCGTTTTCCGCGAGCATCTTTGAGAATATTACTATTTTCGGGAATCGCAATCGAATTGAAGAGAATCGCGTGTTCAACGGCGGAGACGCGGACATTTTCATTCAAGGCAGAAATAACAACGTGATGGACAATTTGATTACGGAAGCGCCGGTGGGAATCCTGGTGGGCGCAGGATCGACCGGAAACGTATTCGCGGCGAACACGTTCCATGGCGTGACAATGACAATTCAAGATCCGCCGACTGGCAATCTCAGCAAGACAATAGTGGCCGATCGCCCGTAGTCGCAGCGCGGCGCAGTTTATATCGCACTCGAAATGCACATTGCCTCTCGGTGACTCGGAGGCAATAAGTGGCAGGGGCCTTGCCAGAGGCCTGTACAATTGAGTCTGTACCTTAGAAGAGGGCTGGCTCTGGTAGATGCCCGGCACAAAATCACACTCTCGCGGCCTCCTGCTGATTGCAGCCTTCAAACTTTTGAAGGGATTCGCGTTGATTGCTGTGGGCATCGGCGCCTTGCACTTATTGCATAAAGATGTGGCGACTGTGGTGGACCATTGGATCAATGCGTTTCGCGTGGATCCTCACAATCGCTTTATCCACTGGCTGCTGGCGAAAGTGCCCTTGGTAGACGACCAGAAGTTGAAGGAACTGAGTGTAGGAACATTTATTTACGCGGCAGTTTTTCTGACTGAGGGGACAGGACTGGCGCTGCGCAAACGCTGGGCGGAATATTTTACGATCATTACGACTGGCTCGTTTCTTCCCCTGGAAGTGTATGAAATCATTCACCATGTGACCGCGGCGAAAATCGTTGCGCTGGTCATTAATATTGCGGTGGTCGTTTATTTGGTGTGGGAGATTCGTCGGTATCCGAAGCTGTGAACGGCAAGCGTGAGTTCGATGGAGCAGTTATCGTTACGTGGCAATCATAGGGCGCGACCCGCGGCTGCTGCCGAGGCCCAAGCCCATTGAAAATTGAACCCGCCTAGGTGGCCGGTGACGTCGACGACTTCGCCGATGAAAAATAGTCCGGGGACTTTTCGGCTTTCCATTGTTTTGCTCGAAAGCTCGTCGGTGTCGATCCCTCCTGCAGTGACTTCAGCTTTTTCGTAGCCTTCGGTATCGGCGGGGACGAGAATCCATTCGTGCAGATCGCGTTCAAGCCAGTCTAATGCTTCGTTGGTCCAAGTGGGCGGCGCGTGTAGGTCGAGCCAGCGTTCCGCAAACCGTTTGGGCAGGATGCCGAGAAAAGCGGCGCGAGCGGCGGATTGGTTTCTGGTCTTGGCTTTGCGGATGGCGGAGGTGACATCGCGATCCGGCGCGAGGTCGATGCGCAGGGGCTTTCCTCTTTCCCAGTAGGAAGAGATTTGAAGGATGGCGGGGCCACTCAGGCCACGGTGTGTGAAGAGCATGTGTTCGCGGAAGGATTGATGATCGGCGGAGACGACGACAAGCGTTGAGACGCCTGCCAGGTCACTGTATTGAGTTTGTTCTTTCTTTGGAAGTATGAGTGGGACTAGGGCGGGGCGCGTCCTTACAATCTTCAGGCCGAATTGGCGCGCGAGATCGTAGCCTTGCGCGGTCGCGCCGATTTTGGGAATGGAGAGGCCGCCGGTGGCGACGACCAAGACTGGAGCGCGGAATTCTGCGGAGTCGGTACGCACGATGAACTCAGGCGAATGTCGCACTTCCTCAATTTTGGCGTTCAGAAAGATTTGAACGTTAGCATCGCGGCATTCGGTTTCCAGCATGTTGGTGATGTCTTGAGCTGAACGGTCGCAGAAAAGCTGCCCGAGAGTTTTCTCGTGGTATGGGATGCGATGCTTTTCGACAAGTGCGATGAAGTCCGAGGGGGTGTACCGGGCTAGCGCGGATTTTGCGAAATGCTCGTTGGCGCTAATGAAATTCTCCGGGCGGCAATGGATATTTGTGAAATTGCAGCGGCCGCCGCCGGAGATGAGAATTTTCTTGCCAATGCGATCTGCGCGTTCAAGGACGGCGACGCGGCGTCCTCGCTTGCCGGCTTCGGCTGCGCAGAAGAGTCCCGCGGCGCCGGCGCCGAGGATGAGAGCGTCAAATTTGTGCGTTAGTGGAGCCAAGCTTTCGTCGAGCCTCGCGGTTGCAAACTGTGCTTACGTTCGTTCCTCAGGTTAAACTAAGAGAAGGAGAAGACCGAGCGAATTGCCACCAATCATCAGCGCCCAGGGACTGTCGAAAAGGTACGGGGTCGCACCGCTATTCAAGAATATCTCGTTCACGGTGTCCGAAGGAGACCGCATTGGCGTGATTGGCCCGAATGGATCGGGAAAGTCGACGCTGCTGGAGATTCTTTGCGGAAAAACGAAACCGGATAGCGGCGACGTCGCGGTACGCAAAGGGACCCGCCTCAGTTACGTCAAGCAGATTTCCGAATTTGCTCCAGGCATAACGATTCAAGAGGTTATCGAGAGCGCGCTGAATCGAGTGTCGATGCCGCAATCGGAGAGGGCGGCGCGCTCGGCCGAGACGCTTGGACGGGCTGGATTTACGGACCTCGAGGTTCCAGCGGCAACATTGTCGGGGGGATGGCGCAAGCGACTGGCGATTGCCGAGGCGCTGGTGCAGAACCCGGACATTTTGTTGCTCGACGAGCCGACCAATCATTTGGATCTCGCAGGAATCGAATGGCTGGAAAAACTTCTGCATAGAGCAGCCTTCGCTAGCGTAGTGGTGAGCCACGATCGCTATTTTCTCGAAAATGTTACCAACGAGATGGTAGAGATTGATCGCGCGTATGAGGACGGAGCGTTGCGCGTTAATGGAAACTACAGCACCTTCCTTGAGGCTAAGGAAGAACATTTGCACGCGCAACGAAACCGGCAGGAAGCTTTGGAGAATCTGGTCCATACAGAGATCGAATGGCTGCGACGCGGGCCCAAAGCACGGACTACGAAAGCGAAAGATCGCATCGGCAAAGCACACAAGATGATTGGCGACCTTGCAGTGATGAAGGCCAGGAGCAGCGTCAGTACCGCGCAAATCGATTTTTCCGCGACGAACCGGCAGACAAAACAACTGATTCAGCTTGCGGCGGTGAAGTGCGAGATCGGCGATCGCGTCTTGTTCGACAATCTCGATTTTACAGTGACCTCGGGGATGCGCGTTGGGCTTGTGGGACCAAACGGCAGCGGAAAAACGTCGTTGCTGCGGCTGCTTCGTGGCGATCTGCTGCCGGCAGCGGGCACGATTCGCAAAGCGGAGCCGCTGCGGATGGTTTATTTCGATCAGAACCGCGAGCTTGATCCGGATTTGTTGCTGCGGCGAGCGCTGGCGCCGGACAGCGATGCCGTTGTCTATCAGGACCAAGTGATTCATGTGGCTTCGTGGGCTGCACGATTTCTGTTCACGGGAGAAGATTTGAACCGGCGCGTTGGCAAGCTTTCTGGCGGAGAGCGCGCTCGCGTGCTGATCGCTCAATTGATGCTGCAGCCCGCGGACGTTTTGCTGCTGGACGAACCGACGAATGATCTGGATATTCCTACGCTGGAAATTCTCGAACAGAGTTTGCTGGAATTTCGCGGGGCGTTGGTTTTGGTGACGCACGATCGCTACATGCTGGACCGTGTATCGACCATTGTTCTTGGATTCGACGGATTAGGCGGGATCGAGCGTTTTGCGGATTATTCGCAATGGGATCTTTGGCAGGAATTGCGGCAGGAAGAGAGCGAAGAGGCGAACGTCCTTGAGCCCGTCGCCCGCTTGCAAACGGTCGCAGTAGCTGCGCCTCCCATCGCGGCGAAAAAGAAGCTCTCGTTCAAAGAAACTCGCGAGCTCGAGAGCATCGAGCAGCGCATCGCCGAAGCTGAGCAGGAACTTCACGCTCGCCAAGCAGCGCTTCAGGATTCTGCCATCATGAGCGATGGAGCAAAACTTCACAGTGCTTCCACACAGCTGGATGAGGCACGAAAAACTGTAGACCAGCTCTACGCGCGATGGGCAGAGCTCGATCACAAGAAAAGCTGAGGCGCCGACGATTTGCAGGTATGGAATCGCGTCGGACGCGGCCGCCACTTCAACGTTAGTTCCAGCTAAAATGAAATCGTGCAGAAGAAGATTTTTTGGCTCACATTTACTGGGTTGGGCCTGGCGGCGGATTTAGCGCTGCCCTTTTGGTGGGCACTCTTCGCCACCATTCCCATCGTGTATGCCAGCTGGTGGGTGGCTTACCGCAGCGACTGGTTTTAGGCGACGCCGCATCAAACTATTCATCAAGCCACTGTCCAATAGTGGACACTTTTCTCGTATGCGGAAGCGGTCAAGAAGTACACATGCGCTTCAAAACAGCCTCTGATTAACCTATTAAAATGCAGCGCCGATGACTATACTTTAGATCCCCTTGCAGTTCCCCAATGTGCCATTCCTCTTCCTGGCGCACGGAGACAATCATGAAAATTACCAGTTTGAACCGACGTCTGTCTCGCCGTCTTTCCCTCAAGACACCGCTGCGTGTGCGCATCTGGAAATCCTCGGCGCCCGAAGAGAGCGCTGAATCGCTCAATCTTTCCCAAAACGGGGTTTACTTTGCGACGAATACTCCGATCCGCGAAGGAGAAACCGTGGAGATCCTTCTAAACATGCCGGAGCAGATAACGGACGAGCCGTCATCCGGATGGCGATGCACTGGTCACGTGGTACGAGTCGAGACTGTGGACTCGGTGCAAGGCAAGTTGGGAGTGGGCGTCCAGTTTGATTGTTATGAAGTTTCGCGCGTGCAGCTGCCTGTAGGGAGCTCAGACACCGCGCCCGAGGCGATGGCAGAAGCCATCTTCTCAGCCAGGTAATTGAACCGAATAGGAAGCGCCAGGGCCAGGAGGGTGAAATGCAGAGACGAGCTCTTGTGGTGGACGATGAACAAGCAACGTGCGAACTGATTCAAAAAGTCTTGTACGCCGCCGGTGTGGATGCGTTGACGCTGACAAGCAGCGGGCAGGCCGCGAGTTTCCTCGAAGAAGGCAAATTCGACATGGTGTTTTTTGACCTGCACATGGGATCTCCCGACGGGATTGAACTTTCGAGGGAAATGCGGCGAGCGGGGTCAAACCGGACTACGCCGATCATCCTATTGAGCGATGACTTGCGGCCGAGCGCCATGTCCCAGGGTTTTGCGGCCGGAGCAAGCTTTTTCCTATACAAGCCCGTCGACAGAGAGCGGCTGTTAAAGCTGGTACGAGCAACGCAGGGACGAATGGACCATGAGAAACGTCAGACACGGCGCGTCCCTTTACTCTCTAAGGTGCGGCTGCGATTTGGATTCGAAGAGATTCTGTGCGAGACCGTGGACGTCAGCCTGGACGGAATACTGGTTAAGGCTCCACGGACGATCCCTGCAGGTACATCCGTGCAGGTGAGCATGGAACTAACGCAAAGAATGAAGCCGGTAGTGGGGGCAGGGTCCGTGGTACGGGTTCTACGTGGGAATCACATGGGGATTCACTTGGACCGGCTGCCTGTCGAGGAGAGCGCGCGATTGCAGGAGTTTCTCTTGCCCATGATTCCTGCCGAATAAAACTACATCCAGGCTCAAAGAGCCATCCTACGCACTGGCTGAAACTATTCCTGCCTAACATCGTAAAGTTGGCGCAGTTTTTCTGGCGGATGCGCGGCGTTTCACGCGCGCCGATTTGCAAATCCTCCCGTCTTCGCTCATTATTACTGGTTTGTTCGGGCAGCGGAGAACTATCTGTTGCTTGCACTGTTACTAGCACTTCTGTTTGCAAATCTTCGTGATTGGGGAGTTGAATGGAAAAGCCTGGGAAAATCGCGCCGCCAAAGGGAAAACTCGGAATATTGACCCCTGGCATGGGCGCCGTTAGCACGACTTTTATGGCCGGAGTGGAATTGGTCCGCAAGGGTAAGTCGCAGCCAGTGGGTTCGCTCACACAACTGGGCACGATACGGCTCGGCAAGCGCACCGAGGGGCGTTCGCCGCTCCTGAAGCAGTTTGTGCCACTGGCGGAATTGAAAGATCTGACGTTCGGCGGATGGGACATTTTTAATGACAATGCCTATCAATCCGCGGCGAACGCGGGAGTATTGAATCCGCAGGATCTCGCCAAGGTGAAGACTTTCCTTTCCGGTATTAAGCCGATGAAAGCTGCTTTCGACCACGAATACGTCAAGCTGCTCGATGGACCGAATATCAAGAAGGGCAAAAATAAGTATGAGCTGGCGCTGAAGATCAAGGAAGACATCGCGAATTATCGGAAGAGTTCGCGAGTTTCGCGTTTGGTAATGTGCTGGTGCGGTTCGACGGAAGTATTCGTTAAGCCAGAGGAAGTGCATTCGACGCCGGAAAAATTCGTCGAGGCAATGAAGTCGAATCATCCGGCGATTGCGCCTTCAATGCTGTATGCGTGGGCCGCAATCACGAGCGGCGTGCCGTTTGCCAACGGAGCGCCGAACCTCACAGTCGACTTCCCGGCAATTCAAGAACTCGCGCAAGAACACGGTGTCCCGATATGCGGCAAGGACTTTAAGACCGGCCAGACGTTGATGAAGACGATTCTGGCTCCCGGCTTCAAGGCACGCATGTTGGGACTGGATGGATGGTTCTCCACCAACATTTTGGGTAACCGCGACGGTGAAGTTCTGGAAGATCCTGGATCCTTCAAAACTAAGGAAGAGTCCAAGCTCAGCGTTCTGGAATATATCCTGCAGCCGAAGCTCTATCCGATGCTCTACGGCAAGATGCATCACAAGGTGCGGATCAACTACTACCCGCCGCGCGGCGACAACAAAGAAGGCTGGGACAACATCGATATTTTCGGCTGGCTTGGTTATCCGATGCAGATCAAGGTGGATTTCCTGTGCCGGGACTCGATTCTGGCTGCGCCTCTCGTTCTGGACCTGGTTCTCTTCCTGGACCTCGCGCAACGGGCTGGGATGAAGGGCATTCAGGAATGGCTGAGCTTTTACTTCAAGTCGCCCATGACAGCTCCCGGCCTGTATCCCGAGCACGACCTGTTTATCCAGTCGATGAAGCTGAAGAATACGCTGCGGTGGATGATGGGCGAGGATTTGATCACGCACCTCGGGCAGGAGTATTACGACTAGAACAGATTTGGGAGCCGGACCAGGACAAATTGTCCGGCTCTTGATTCATTTTTTCGATGGCGCGAAATGATTTTTCGATTTGACGCTCGCAAGACCGGCGCGATACCCTACGGGCCGATGGTGAGCGCCTGCATGCCCCGCTTTGGACCGACTTACCCTATTTCATCTCATTTTGAGGAGATTCATGTCGAACGAACTGCGTAATTTCCTTGCTCTTTCCTATGACGAACTCGAAGAGCTGAACCTGAAAGCGAAAGAGCAGCGCAAGAACCGTGTTGCCGCCCACAAAGTCCAGGAAGAGCGGATCAAGTACCTGACAGACGAGAAGCGGATCAAGGCCGTGACGGTGATGTTCAGCGACCTCGAAGGCCGCTTGCACATGCTGGACTACGACAAGAAATTTCTGATCAAAAGCTGGGACAACCTGACGTTTGATGGCTCCTCGATTCGCGGGTTTACGGCGCAGCGCGAGAGCGATTTGCGGCTGTCGATGGATTGGGGCGCGTTCTACTGGGGGCCTTCGGATGTTTTTGGGTCTGGCAAGGTGCTGGTATTCGGTGAAGTGATCGACAAGGACGGTTCGCCCTACAGCGCAGACATTCGGGGTGTGCTGAAAGGATATGCCGCGGCATTGCACAAGAAGGAAGGCTACACGCTCAATGCGGCAAACGAGATCGAGGGGTTTCTCTTCAAGGGAGAAAACGCGGAGCGGCATTATCACGAAACGGGAAAATTTGAGTATGTAAACACCGGCGGGTACTACCATTCCCTTCCCGGCGATCCGCTTCGCTCGTTTATCGACACGACCGCGGAAGTGCAGCGCGCCATGGGTTTCCAGAACGAGAAGGACCATCCGGAAGTCGCGCCTTCGCAGTTCGAAATCAATTATGGTTACGGAGAAGTAGTGCAGGCCGCGGACCAGATTCAGCTTTACAAATTAATTTGCCGCCAGGTGGCGACAAACATGAACACGACCGCTTGCTTTTTGCCGAAGCCGGTTGTGGGCGTAAACGGCAACGGCATGCACACGAACGTTTCGATTAGCGAGGATGGCAAGAATCTTTTCTGGGATCCAAAGGGTGAAGAAAAACTCAGCAAGATGGGCTGGGCATTTGTGGACCGGATTTTGACTCACGGCAACGACAATTGTTTGCTGTTGAATGCCAGCGTCAATGCGTACCGCCGTCTGGATCCGCATTTTGAGGCGCCGAACCAGATCAAGGCGTCGCCTGTAGACCGGGGCTCGATGATTCGCATCCCCATCGGAAACGAAAAGAGCATGCGCGTCGAAGTGCGCTCGGTGGCGCCGGACGCGAATCCGTATCTGGTGATGTATTCCATTTTCAAGACGGGACTCGACGGAGAGACCGCGAAGATTAAGAATTTGCGACAAGCCGAACGGTATTTGCCGGACAATATTTACACCGCTCTCGAGGACTTCAAGAAATCGGAGTGGACCACGAAGCTCCTCGGCGCGGATGTGAAGGGGCGTTACGCGGACTTGAAGCAGGCTTCGGCGGATCGCTGCTCGCGGCTTTTGGGCACATTTGTGAAAGCACCCGAGGTGCAGTATCACCACGAAGTTTATAACCAGTTCCTGTGGAATATGTTTTAGAGGATTGGCGAAGAGAGTTGGCGGGCTTGGAGCTTACCGCCCGCTCGCTGGTGGAATGCGGATTGCGAGTACAACCGGAACGCCCGGGCTTCGGCTGCGGGCGTTTTCGTTTTGGATATACCGGCTTGCCGGCCGTCGAGTTAATGGTTCTTTAATCTCCAGTATGTTAGACGGGAGAAGGTACCTACCTGCACTGAGAATAGCGACTCAGAGTTGGGACCCGGAGGTAAAAAAGATGGCTAGTCCAGGATTTTCATTTGCGAACCCCAAGCCTTCTCCCGATAACTACAACGAGTTCGACCCGCAGGACGTTGCCGCTGACTCCAGTGACGCAGAACTGCCGGCGACAGAGGCTATTCCTGCGCCGTGGAAGACGCCTCCAGTTATGTCGCTCAGCGACGTCATCGGGGCGAGTGCATCTCAGCAGATTCAGGCCGCTGGAAAGATTGTTTTTCATTCCGTAGGTGATACGGGCGGAGTGAAAGAGCCCTCGCACCAGTTTGCGGTCGCGGACGCGATGGCAAACGATATTGGCGCGCTAACCTACGCAAACGGGCGGCCGGCCTTTTTTCAGCATCTAGGAGACGTAGTCTATTACTTCGGTCAGGAACGCTACTATTACGACCAATTTTACGATCCTTATCGCGACTATGCCGGGCCGATTTTCGCGATAGCTGGAAATCACGATGGTGTGCTTTTCAAAAGCGAACCTGTTCCCTTCTCGCTGGCAGCGTTCTACGAGAACTTTTGCACGAAAACTCCAACAAACGATCCTGCCGCGAAGGGCTTCGCCCGGACCACCATGACACAGCCGGGCGTTTATTTCACTTTGAACGCGCCGTTTTTGAAGATAATCGGGCTCTATTCAAATACGGGCGAGAGCACGGGAATCATCAGCGACGCAACGACCGGTACGGCGCAATGGCAGTTTCTGCAGAGCGAGTTGACAGCCGCCGCCGCACAGCGCGCGCAAAAGGGCGCAGCTCCATTCGCGCTGGTGTTCGCGGTACATCATCCCCCCTTCACGATCAGCAGTTCGCATTTCCCGAGCCCGAATATGCTCGCGCAAATCGACCAGGCCTGCATAAGCGCACAAATTTGGCCGGACATTGTCCTTTCCGGCCACTCACATATGTATGAGCGATACACGCGTACGATGAAAGTGGACGGCCGCCAAATTGCCTATGTAGTGGCGGGCAACGGCGGATATTTGAATCTTAGTGCCCCACGGCAGGGAAAGAATGGATTGAATCCGCAGCCGGGCATCCCGGGGAACGACGGGAAAGGCAATCAGCTGACGCTCGATGTGTATAACAATACGACCTACGGCTTTTTGCGGCTGACGGTGGATAAAGACTCGATTCTGTGCGAGTCGCTTGGCGTCAACGAGACTACCGACAAGACTTCGAGCATGGACGCATTCACTGTGGACCTGACCAAGCACGTCGTCGCGTCGAAAGGCGCAACACAAGCCAGCAAAACCCGTAAAGGTGATGTTATCCAGCCGAAGGCTGTAAAGTTGACGAAGCCACCGAAAACTGCAAAGGCCAAGAAAAGAAAATAAAGTCTAGCGGTGGCTCCAGCGATTGGATTAGGTGCCGTGGGCTTGCGCGGTTTTTGCGGCTACGGCATCCATGACGCGGCTCGAATAAATGAGGGCGGCGCCGGCGTTCATGGCTACAGCGACGCCGAGGGCTTCGCTGATCTCTTCCTTCGACGCGCCAGCCTTCAAGGCAGCTTCTGTGTGGAAGACGATACAACCGTCGCAGTGAGTGGTGACGGCGACGGCAAGCGAGATGAGCTGGCGAGTCTTTTCGTCGAGCTTGCCAGTTTTGGAATTGGCGGCGCTTAACGTTTGATAGCCGCGCAGGGTGTCGGGGCTAAGCTTGGCCAGCTCGCCTAACCTCACGCCGAGTTCCTTCTGGTATTCGTTCCAATCAAGCATCATGGGCGGGTCTCCTCGCTGCGCGTTGTGGTTTCCGCGTAGCTCGCTTTGATGAGTATATATAGCAAAACGATTCATGTTGTGACAGCTAAGGTTTTTCTAGGCGTTTTTAATCCCAATTTGGCTGTTCATTTCGAAGTTCACGCGCATTGTGGTATGTTTTCTGGTTCGCGGAGACGTGCGAAAATTAGTTGGTCGGGCGATGCTTCGCACTGTTTTCCAACAGGAAGCGCTCTAATCTCCAGGGAGGATTTGCATTCATGAAGAGTTCGTACAACGGTCAGGCTATTCCTGTTGGTGGCAAGGGGATTGGCTATAGCGGCGGAGAGTTGCAAGTGCCGGATACACCGATTATCCCGTTTATTGAAGGCGACGGCACAGGGCGCGACATTTGGAAGGCTTCGAGGCGAGTATTTGATGCGGCGGTGGAGCACGCCTACGGCGGGAAGCGGAGTGTGGCGTGGTTTGAGGTCTTTGCTGGAGAGAAGGCGTTCAATGCTTTCAAAGAATGGCTGCCGAATGAAACTGTAGATGCCATTCGCGATTTTCGGGTGGCCATTAAAGGACCGCTAACGACTCCGGTAGGCGGCGGGATTCGCTCCTTGAACGTGGCTTTGCGGCAAATTCTGGATTTGTATTCGTGCGAGCGCCCGGTGCGCTATTTCGAAGGAGTTCCCTCCCCTGTAAAACAGCCGGAGAAGATGGACATCGTTATCTTTCGCGAAAATACGGAAGACGTTTACATCGGGATTGAATGGAAGTCGGGTACGCCGGAAGTAAAGAAGTTGCTCGAATTTCTGAATCACGAAATGCTGAAAGACGGCAAGAAGCAGATTCGCTGGGATTCGGGCGTGGGGATCAAGCCGATTTCGCCGACAGGCACAAAGCGCCTGGTACGGCGAGCGATTAAGTTCGCGCTGACGCACGGCCGGAAGAGTGTGACGCTGGTACACAAAGGAAATATTCAGAAATTTACCGAGGGGGCGTTCCGCGATTGGGGCTACGACCTGGCGCGCGAGGAATTCCGGGCGCAAACGGTAACCGAGCGCGAGAGCTGGATTCTCGACAACCTGGACAAGAACGCCGGGTTGAGCGTTGAGCAGAATGCGGCGATGATTGAACCGGGACTTGAGCAGGCGACGGAAGCGTTTACGAAGGCCATTCGCGATGAAGTTAAGCAAACACTGGACGCAATCTACGCGACGCACGGCAAGGGGCAGTGGAAAAAGAAGTTGATGATTAATGACCGCATCGCCGATTCGGTGTTTCAGCAAGTGCTGCTGCGGGCTGATGAATACAGTGTGCTGGCCACTTCGAATCTCAATGGCGATTATCTTTCAGATGCTTGCGCGGCACAGGTTGGCGGGTTGGGGATGGCGCCGGGATCGAACATCGGCGACGGCTTTGGCGTGTTCGAGGCTACGCATGGGACGGCGCCGAAATATGCAGACAAGGATGTGATCAATCCGAGTTCGGTGATGCTATCCGGGGCGATGATGTTTGAGTTTCTTGGATGGAAAGAGGCTGCACAGTTGATCGAGAATGGTATTGCGCGGACGATTCAGCAGAAGCGCGTGACTTATGATCTCGAACGGCTCATGCCTGGGGCTACCAAAGTTGGCACGGCGGCGTTTGCGACCGCGATCATTGAGAATATGCAGGGTGCTGCTGTGGCGCGGTAATTCAAGAGATACAGAAAAGTATAACGCAGAGACGCAGAGTACGCAGAGACGGCGCAGACAACTTCCAACAAGAAACGAGGAGACGGCTGAATGAGCAGGAAGAAAGTTACGGTGGTGGGTGGCGGGTTTGTGGGATCGACGACGGCGCAGCGTATTGTGGATCTGGAACTGGCGGATGTCGTACTGACGGATATTTTGGATGGGCCGCCGGCGGGTAAGGCACTGGACATGCTGGAGTCCGGGCCCATCACGCGGACCGATTCGCGCGCTACGGGCGCTTCCACGGCGACGGGAGACTACAGTGCTACGGCTGGCAGCGACATCGTGGTGATTACGGCGGGCTTTCCGCGCAAGCCGGGAATGAGCCGCGACGATTTGCTGAAGGCGAACTACGATGTGGTAAAGGCGGTCGTCGAGCAGGTCGTCAAGCATTCGCCGGATTGCGTCATCATCGTAGTGACCAATCCGTTGGACGCTATGGCGCAGGCCGCGTTCAAGGTGAGCGGCTTTTCGAAGAATCGCGTGTTGGGAATGGCCGGCGTGCTGGACTCGGCGCGCATGAGCTCGTTTGTGGCGGCCGAATGCAAAGTCAGCGTGGAAAACGTCCACTCGTTCGTGCTCGGCGGGCATGGCGACGATATGGTGCCGCTGCCGAGGTATTCGACCGTCGCGGGAATTCCCCTCCCCGATTTGCTGCCGAAGGAGCGGATCGACGCGATCGTGGAACGTACGCGAAAGGGCGGTGCGGAGATCGTCAATCTGTTGAAGACAGGCTCGGCCTACTATGCGCCGTCGGCGGCAGCAGTGGAAATGGTGGAAGCCATTTTGAAGGACAAGAAGAAGATTTTGCCCTGCGCGGTGTACTTGGATGGCGAGTATGGGATCAAGGGGCTCTTTGTGGGCGTCCCGGTGAAACTGGGCGCCGGCGGAGCTGAAGAAATCATTCAGATCAAGCTCACCGCCGAAGAAAATGCGGCGTTGCAGAAGTCATCGGCGTCTGTGCGGGAATTGGTGAACGTCCTCGGGCTGTAGGAAACAAACAAAAAATAAGGGGCGGGGTTGTGATTCGGCAAGCCGAACTACTATCCGCGCCCCATTTGTTTTGTGCTCTGGTCGATCAAAAGCCGAAGAGTTTTTCGGCTCCAACCACCAAACCTAATGTAAATACGGCGATCACGATTTCGCCAATGGCTCCCACAGCGAACGGGCGAAGGCCTTGTTTGCGCATGTCGCGGAAATTCGTACGCAGGCCAACACCGGCAAATGTCAGCAGAAAAGCCCAGCGGGAAAGATTGGCGAGCGAGCCTACCTGATCCTTGCTGAAGAACTGATAGGTGGCCAGCACCGAAATAAGCAGGAAACCCAGGACGAACTTGGGGAATTTCTGCCAGAGGAACGCGGCTTTGTTGCCAACCGCTTTAGCTTGGCCCTGGCTGGCCCAGTAGATCGCATAGGCGAGCACGACGAAACCGATCATGGCGTTGCGTGTGGACTTCACTAGGACAGCCAATTTACCCGCGGCATCGGAATAGAGTGCGCCCGCGGCGGTTGCTTCGGCAGTGTTATCCACCGCAAGACCGGCCCAAATGCCATAAGCGCGATCGCCTAGATGCAGATAGTGGCCGATTAAAGGAAATGTGAAGAGCGCCAGTGCACCGAGGGCGAGAATGGCTGCGATGGAGAAGGAAGAATCCTCGTCATCGGCATCGATGGCGCCTTTCGTAGCAATGATCGCGCTGACACCGCAGACCGCGGAACCAACCGCGAGAAGTGTTGTTAATTTTGGCTTCAGTTTGAAGAGTCGGCCAAGGAACGTCATGAAGGCGATGGCGCCAACGATTTCGATTGCCACGAGTAGAAGACTAACCCCGCCAAGTTTCAGAATGTCGCCTAGCAAAAATCGCGAGCCGAGCAGGACGATGCCGGCTTTGAGCCAAAATTCGTAGGTCGCTACTCCGGTACGAAAGATTTCTGGAACGCCAACCGTGTTGGAGATCAGAAGTCCCAAGAGGATTGCCCAAAGGACATACTCGATATTCGGAAAAACCCAGTGATGTGCTTTGGCGTATTTGCCTACATTTTGCTCGAGCAATTTGCCCGCGTAGCCGATGGCCGCGAGCAAAAGCACGCCGGGTACGAGCCGAAGAAAACGGAGTGCCGGCTGTACTGGCTCAACTTGAGGAATTACGACTGCATCTGCCATCTTTTGTCCCTTTTCTCTTTTCGTTTTGCTTGTGAATCGATCACCACGGGATATGTTTGAAAACTCCGGCGCGGACAAGCAGCGCTGCAAGCAGCGCCACTACAACGGCCCAGCTATCCAGGGATAGACGCCAAGGTTTTTTTTCTTGCGGGCCATTTTCTTGGGTACTCATGAAGCGCTCTCCTAATCAAGTCACTTCTAACTTACGGAAAATGTTTGCGCCGAGGACTCATTCCGCTCACCGCGCCAGAATGCGTCACTTATTTCGCGAACTTGCTGAGAAACGACGCGCCCTACGATCATGAGCGCGGGTGCGGGCAATTTTTCTTCGTTGGAAAGAGCGCCGACGCTGCTCCAACGCACCAGTTGATGCGCCCCCGAAGCGCCGGAAACGATGACGCACGGCAAATCTCCAGGCAGACCCGCTTCCCCGAGCCGGCGCGAAACTTCGGCATAATCGGGTCCGGGCATATACAGAACCAACGTGGTGGCAGGAGTGAGGCAGCCCCAATCCATCGCATTCGCGCCACGAGAAAAAGTGGAAAGCAACACTTGCGAGGCCACTCGACGATCGGTAAGAGAAATTTCAGCTGCAGCTGCGGCACCCAAAGCCGCTGTCACGCCGGGAACGACTTCATACTCCACATGCGCTTCACGCAGGGCTTGCAGCTCTTCGCCTGCGCGCCCAAAGATGGAAGGATCGCCGCCCTTCAAGCGCACGACCACATCACGCGAAGCCGCATAACTCACCAGCAGCGAGTTGATTTCGTCTTGCGTCAGAAGCTTTCTACCGCAGCGCTTGCCGACGTCGACTATTTCCGCATTGGACGAGATTTTTTCGAGTACCTCGCGGCTCACTAGCGAGTCGTGCAGCACTACGTCCGCTGAGGCCAGCAGCCGCGCGGCTTTTAGCGTCAGCAGCTCCGGATCGCCGGGACCAGCTCCAATGAGATAAACCCTTCCCATCACGCCGCTCCTCGGTGCCCTGGCCGTTTACTGGCCTGCTGAAGAAATTCTTCGAACATCGGCCTGCTCGCGAGCTCATGCAGCAATTTCTTCGTGGTATCCGAGCTGGGGCCACTTGCTCGCAGGGCTTCTCGCGCTGCCCCGAGCCATTGCAACCATACTTCGTACTCCGGGCCAAATTCCTCTTCGAATTCTTGGCGAAGACGTTGCGCGAGCGCCGGGCTTTTACCGTTCGTGGAAATAGCGATTTGCAGATCGCCGCGCTGGACCACGGCTCCGTAGTAAAAATGGCAATGTTCGATGTCATCGACAGCGTTGCACAAAATTCCGCGCTCTTCCGCCTCACGGAAAACGGCTTCATTGACACCCTTCGCGGAAGTTGCAGCGATTGTTAGAAAAGCGCCACCCAAGTCTGCCGGTTCAAACTCCTTTGGCAGCCAATCGATTTTGCCGAATCGCACCCATTCGGCGATTTGTGGGGTGATAGACGGCGCGATCAGACGGATCCGCGCTCCAGCGGCTAATACACCAGGAATCTTGGCCTCGGCAATGTTCCCGCCGCCAACAATGACGATAAGCCGCCCTTCCAGCTTTACGAAAATGGGGAAGAGGCTCATGTCTTAGCCCTCGACTCCCTGGGGAATTTGTCCGAGCGCCAGATCGCGCTCAACCGGCAGGACAAAACTTCCCGCGAGAATCGAACGAATATCTTCGTTTGAGTGGCGTGCCAGGAAGCACCGCAGGTTTTCACCCGATTCGCGGCGCTCCTCGAAGCCGGCGAGCAGGCGTTCGATAGCATCCGGAACATCTGAAGCGGCGCAGCGATAGCCAACTGGGCGAGCGATCGACGCAAACTGGCCGACACTCCCGCCGATGCAGAAGTAATAGGCGTCAACCATCCGTCCATCGACTTTAATTTTCTTGCCTTCGATGCCGATGTCGGCGATCCAATGCTGCCCGCAACTGTTGGGGCAGCCGGTGATGTTGAGCCGGAGCTGTTCCTGGAAATCAGGTAGCCGCTCTTCGAGTTCGTGCGTGAGCCACTGGGCAAAACCCTTGGTTTCCGTAAGAGCGAGCTTGCAGAATTCAGAGCCTGTGCAAGCCACGGTTCCGCGAGCGAACACCGAGGCTTGCACCGGCAGGGCAGCAACTTCAAGGTCGTGAGCTAGTGCAGCCGCATGGCGTTGCGGTACGTTGACGATCAGCAGATTTTGCATCGTGGTCGTGCGAATGTGACCATCGGCGTAGCGATCGGCCAGATCTGCGGCAGTGCGCAACTGTTGCGGAGTGATGCGGCCTCGCAACACGGAAGCGCCGACGTAAACGAGGCCTTCTTGCTTTTGTAAGTGAATGCCGACGTGATCGCGATGAATGTCCGCGGAAACTTCTTCCGGCTCGGCGGGATCGAGGGAAAAACCAATCTGCCGTTGCAATTCTTCCAGAAAACTCTCTGCCGTCCAACCCTGCTGCAAGAACAAGAATTTCAAGCGAGCCTTTTCCCTGCTCTGCCGCAGCGTTTCACTGGCGCGAAAGATTTCCGCGACGCCACGCGCCACGGGCACAACTTGGTCCCACTGGATGAATGCATTCAACCGTAAGGCGATGTGCGGATCGGTCGATAGGCCCCCGCCTACTCGCAGCGAAAATCCGGTTTCGACAACCCCGTTCCTCTCTCGCGTGGTGGCCGTCAACGCAACGTCATTGATTTCCGGATACGAGCACCAGTGCCTGCAACCGGTGATGGAGATTTTGAATTTACGCGGTAGATTGTAGAAAGCTGCGGCGCCTCCTAGTTCGCGGTCTATCGCCAGGGCCATGGGCGAAGCATCCACAATTTCTTCCGCGTCCAGCCCTGCCACAGGGCAACCAGTTATGTTGCGCGCGACGTCGCCGCAAGCGCCGGTAGTCGTCAGGCCAGCGCGCCAGAGCGATTCCAGGACTTCGGGTAGCGACTCTAGCGTCACCCAATGCAATTGAAAGTTCTGCCGGACGGTAATATCGGCCACGCCGCGCGCGTGCTGCTCCGCAATATCCGCCACCGCGCGAACCTGGTCACTGCTCAGCAAGCCGTTCGGGATCCGAATGCGCACCATAAAGTACGGCGTGGCCTTGCCTTCTCCACCGGCACCGCCGACGACTCCCAGGCCGTCTCCTTGCGTGTACACACCCCAGGATCGGAAATAGGTGCCGAACCACTCGGGGGGAATTGAAGCGTAGCCATTGCGGGCAAACGCGCGAATCTCGTCAAAATGCTCCCATGCATTCTTCGCTTGTTTCAGGCGCTCGACGCGCTGTGCTTTGGTTTCTTTGACTTCGGCCATGGCTGAACCACCTGTCCTAAGAACGTGCCCTAAAATCAAAAAACCCACGTGGCCTGAACCTCTGGCTACGTGGGCTTCGGAACTTTGAATCTTAGAGTAGTGCTAAGTCCGGAAACTCCCCTGGCCAGAGATGGGTTTCATACAACACGCAGCCTTGCGTGCGCACGAGCAACACATAATCTGGCTACAGGTCATCATAAAACCTGACAATACCTCGCGGTCTCCTTTAAGTCAAAAGAAGACCGTTGCGAAAGATTAGATGCACAAAACTCAAAAAAGTAATCAATCCCTTATAGCCCTAAACTAGAAATTTTGGGGTGCAGCCCCGGGCGACGGCTTCGTCGCAGCTGGTGTCTTCGTCGGCGCTGCCGCTGGAGGCAGAATCAACGTCGTCGTCTTAATCCAATCCAGCTTATCGAAACCCTTGTCGAGATAGGGTTTCCCGAGTTTTTCGATCTTATCCTGGTCTGGCCCTTGCCCCTGAGGCGCACCCTCGCCATACCCCGTATATAGCGATTCGACGACGTCTAGTCCTTCGGTGATCTGGCCAAACGGGGAAAATCCCATGCCGTCGAGCCGTTTGTTATCGACCAAATTGATGAACACTTGCGTCGTTCGAGTGTTTGGTCCGCTCATGGCATAGGTGATGTACCCGCGCAGGTTGCTCTCGACAACGGGATCATCTTTTATGGGTGCATGTTCCCAGGCAGCCGTGACGGGAGGATAGGCGCTGATGCCCCATTGCACAACAAATCCCTTTAGCACGCGAAAGAAATGGGTATTGTCATAAAAATGATGGCGCACGAGGTTGTAGAAGCGATCCGCTCCGAGAGGCGCCCACGCGCGAGTGACAGTTAGAACAAAATCGCCCTTCGTGGTCGTGAATTTCACCTGATATGTGGCAGGTGCTTTCGCGACTAGCAGCGTCGGCCGAAGCAGTTGCCGGTCATACGGGCTGGCCACCGCCGCTTTGTGCGCAGGAGTTTGCGCTGGTGCCGCTTGCGCTCGTGCATCGTTGCAGGGCACAGCCGACAAAAACAGCAGCCCCGCAGTGATCATCCATCCACATTTGTGCATTGCTCTTCCCTCTCCGATTTGAATTCTTGCGTTTGTTCTCCGATAGCGGATTGCAACTACTTCGCGGCATTCAGCTCGCGGCCGACGCGCTCGACCTCCGCCATAACTCTAAGAGTATTCTCGCCGAGAATCTTCTTTACGTCACTCTCTGAATAGCCTTTTTCCAGAAGAGCGTTCGTGATTCGCGGGAGCTTGCTGGCGTCTTCCATCCCAAAGGGCATGTTCGCGCCGTCAAAATCGGAGCCAAGACCTACATGGTCGATTCCTGCGATCTTAACGGCATGGTCGATGTGCTCGATGATTTTGGTCCACTCTACTCTTGGCAAATCGCCGCGCAAAACGTATTCCCTTGTGACGCGGTCGCCCTCGATCAACTGACAGCCTTGCCTATCCCCGCACCGCTTCTGGACTTCCAGAGCTATGGCTTTGTCCCATTCCGGATGCGCTTTCTCCGCATTACGAAACTCCTGGCTCAGAAAGCCGACGTGATAATTAATTTGGATGACACCACCTTTGGCTGCTAACGCTCTGATCATATCGTCGGTCATGTTACGCGGCGCATCGCAAATGGCGCGGCAATCGGAATGCGACGCGAACACAGGTGCCTTGCTGACTTCCAAAACGTCGGCAAACGTCTTATCGCTGACGTGAGAGACGTCCACAATCATTCCCAGACGGTTCATCTCACGCACGACGTCTTTGCCAAATTCTGACAATCCATTGTGTTCCGGCTTGGCGGTCGAGGAATCGGCCCATTCGGCGTTTCCGCTGTGCGTCAGCGTCATGTAACGTGCGCCAAGCGATGCATAGCGACGAAGCACGCCGAGGTCGCTCGCGATCATGTGGCCGCCCTCGACACCAATGAGCGCAGCGATTTTGCCTTCCTTGTGTGCTTCGCGAATTCCCTCGGCTGTCGTCACGAGCACAAGATCGCTAGAATGCTTGCGAACTTGCTCATGCACGGCTTCAATCTGAGAGAGAGCGCGCTTTACCGCCTCGGGACCTGTAATTTTGCTCGGTATCCAAATCGAAAAGAAGATTGCCCCAAGGCCGCCTTCCTTCATGCGCGGAATGTCGATGCTTCCAAGAGCATTTCGTGCGCCCAGATCGAAGGCGGGATCGAGGAATCGCTGGGTGGTGTCGTCGTGCGTATCGATCACGATCGAAGAGAAATGGAGCTGCCTCGCTCGTTCCGAAATTCCGTCCACAGCGATTCCCCTCGCCAATATCATTCCCGCCGAAAGACACATCCCGAGTAGGAGAAGCGCCTTCGACACTCCCGACAGCTTCATTTTGTTATTGAGCTGCCCGCATCTCGCGGCTTACGGCTTCGTTCTGTTCCATCACGCGCAGCAAATTGCCGCCGAGGATTTTTCGAAGGTCTTCATCGCTGTAGCCCTTGCGCATCAGAGCTTCGGTGATCTGCGGCAGATGAGTGACGTCGTCCATGCCCTCGGGCATATTGGCTCCGTCGAAATCCGAGCCAAGCCCAACATGATCCGCGCCAACCAGCTTAACGGCGTGATCGATGTGGTCGATAATTCTTTCCCAGCTTACGTGCGGCAGTTTGCCTTCCGCGGTAGCCTTTTCGGTTATCTCGTTCATCTTTTTGTTCATGCAGTCATCATTGTCGCCGCACTCTTTTTTGAGCTTATCCATCATCTCGACCACACCACCGGAAAGTTTGTCCTCCGCGTCTTTGTAGGCTTGATCGATGAAGCTCTTTTCGTAGTTGATCTGAATGACGCCGCCCTTTGCGGCCAGCGCTTTGATCATGTCGTCGGACATATCGCGAACGTGATTGCAAAGCGCGCGGCATGAAGAGTGCGACGCAATCAGGGGGGCCTTGCTGACTTCCAGCGCATCGTAGAAGGTTTTGTCGGAGACGTGGGAAATGTCCACCATGATTCCCTGCCGGTTCATTTCGCGCACGACTTGCTTGCCGAAGTCCGTCAAACCGTTATGCTCGGGCTTGGCCGTCGAGGAATCGGCCCATTCATCGTTGTAAAAATGGGTAAGCGTCATGTAACGAACGCCTAAGTCGCCAAACATCCGCAGGACGCGGATGTCGTTTCCGATCATGTGGCCGCCTTCAACACCGATGAGCGCAGCAATCTTGCCTTGCGCGTGGGCGCGGCGCACTTCTTCCGCGGTGCGGCAAAACGCCATGTCCTTCGAATATTTATTTACGTTCTCATGCACAGCATCAATCTGATCGAGCGCCTTTTGCACTGCCGCAGGACCCATAATTCTGCCGTCGATCCAGATGGAAAAGAAAATGGCGTTCATGCCCCCCTCGCGCATGCGGGGGATGTCGATGTGCCCATCGGGGTTGCGCTTGCCGATGTCGAAGTCCTTCCAGAAGAAGCGCTGCGTGGTGTCGTCGTGCGTGTCGAGCACGATGGTCGAGAAATGCAGCTTTTTCGCGCGATCAGCGATGTCGTCCCCAGTCGCAACCTGACACAACAGAAATCCAGCAACGAGCAGACAAGCAATTAGCGAGACGCGGACCTGACGCATGTATTCCTCCAATGGAAAGGGTGCGGCGAGATTCTACCCTATTCGCCAGCCAACCAGCGCGTGTTTCGATGCCGGACGGTTCATTTCGGCGAGGGATTCGGATAACGGAATATCGTTCGACCTTGGTTGATAAATGCCGCGCGACGAGCCACCCTGTTCCTATCTCGGACACGGGCCGCTTGAAAACTCATTGCGCCTTACAGACTTTCCCGCTTAAATGAACATACGACGGATGGTATCCGCCCGGCCCCTCCTGCCTGGCAGCCTTCGCGTGCCCAACGGATATCCAATGACCACTAGCCTTAGCCTAGTTTCGGAGCTGGAACGTATCGCCAGTGCCGTCGAATCAGACGCCGCCGCCTTATCTCAAATTTCCTTGCCCGGCATCGCAGAACGCATCGCCAAAAATCTCGGGGTCAAAAGCGACGAGGTCGCACTTATGGGAGTGTCGACACGTTGGCGGCACCTGCACTTTCTCGTGCCGGAATCGCTCAAGCAAGTCGGCTTTATCCCGCTTTCCAGCACATCTGCTATTGCGGCGCGGACCGCTCGCGAAAGCCGTCCGGACATCATCAACAATTTTGCAGCCGTACGTCACGCGACAGTCTTCGAAGGCGTAAAAATTGGCGGCGAAAACTCCGAGATCATACAGAAGATGATTAGCGCTCCGATTCTTTCCGGCGAAAAAGTTGTGGGCGTCATCCAGGTCAGCCGCAAAGGGGCGAACCCGTCACTCGCCGGGCCAGACTTCAGTGCGGACGATTTAGGCAAGGTTTTGGCGCTTTGCAAACCGCTCGGGAAGTTGCTTCAGCGCATCTCCGGCGACTCTTGAACGGAATTTGCGCGTCTTGTCACAATCCATTCATTTTTACTCTTCAGGTCTACAAAAAATCCTCGAATTCGTTTGACACTGCAATACCTTCTTGTTATTTTTCAACAGCGGAAATTTTTCCGCTGTTACTCCACTCACGGAGGCACCACAACCCGGCACCATGGCGTTCGTTGCTAAGAAGATATTCCTCACCAAAGGCGTCGGAAAACATCGCGAAAGACTTTCGAGCTTCGAGCTCGCCCTGCGCAATGCAGGTATCGCCGCGTGCAATATCGTGCGCGTCTCCTCGATCTTCCCGCCTAACTGTAAATTGATTTCGCGCAGCGAAGGCCTGAAGCACATCAAGCCCGGTCAAGTGGCTTTCACCGTCATCAGCGAAAATTCTACCAAGGAAGCGCATCGCCTGATCGCTGCCAGCATCGGCCTCGCGCTCCCAAGTGATAAATTGATGTACGGCTATCTCTCCGAACACCACTCTTTCGGTGAAACCGAAGAAGTCGCCGGCGAATACGCCGAAGAGCTCGCCGCGGAGATGCTTGCGACTACTCTGAACGTGGAATTTGATCCGGATTTAAGCTTCGATGAGAAAAAAGAGGTCTACCGCATCTCCAACAAGATAGTTCGCACGATGAACGTCACGCAATCCGCCGTCGGCGACAAGCGCGGCCTCTGGACCACCGTTCTCGGAGCGGCGATCCTCATCGGCGAAGACGACTGAGTCTTTTTCTCAAATCTTGATCTTGTTTAATGGCGAATCCACCGGGCATCGTAGCGGTGTCGCTACTTTTCGCGCTTGAAATACCCGATGCGGTCGAGCACCGCTCCCACTATCAACGGCAGCGCCACGGTTGCATCATCAAAAACTTCGGCGAACTTCCCACCTTCTTCCGGAGGAACAAATTTGCCCCAGGAAACCGCTTCCGTGTATGTGCTCCCGCTCAACCCGCCCCAATGTACGGGCTCCGGGCAAATCCGCACGCCGTAGTTATAGCGCTTCAGGGGAATTTTCTTGTAACCGCGCCTCGCCAGCAACTCGGCGTAAACTCCGAATTGCTGCGACCAATTCCGCGGTACGCCTCCGCCCACCGTAAAAAGGCCCATGCGCTTCGTTGCTAGCATCGTGTCCGCGAATTTCTCGAAGTCCTCAAATGGATCGAAGCGCAACAGCGGCTTGTTCTCTCTCTGCCGCGCGATCTTTTGCAGCGCAAAATCGATACCCAATTCTGAATCGCTGAACGCCGGCACAAACACAGGCACATTGTGCTCGTACGCGGATTTCAGAATTCCCCGCCCCCCCCCTTGTTTGTGCAAGGTCTCGCCGATCTTCCGGTGAATCTTCCAACTGCACGCAACTTCCTCCGCATCCCAATGCGAAAGGACGTCGTCCATCACTTCTTCCACATGATCCAAATTAACTTCCGGCTCGAGCGAATCGTAAACACGGTTGTAACCCGCGTGGAATAATTCCTTGTCGTCCATTTTCGGGTCGTAGCGGAAATGAGAGTGCCCCGTCGCTTCCACAAGACCATGCGCCATCAGCGCGCCAGTGGAAACAACAGCTTTGACCAAACCACTCTCAATCAAATCGCAAAAGATGAAACCCATCTTCGCTACGGTCAGCGCGCCAGAGAGCGTCATCACCACAAAACAATCTTTGTCGCGCGCCATGGTTTCCAAAATGTCGGCAGCATCGCCGATTTGCCGGCCAGTGAAAGCGGTATTGCCCATCGCGCGAACTAATTCGTCGATGGTGCGACACTTCGACAAATCAATCGGAAACATCGGCCGCAACTTATCCTTCACCGGATCGTGCAGTACGCGCCCCGTGACCGTCTTTTCGTGCCGCTTTGCCATCTGCTCTCCTCGAACTCACTTACGCTTTCGTTTCAGAACTTCACACCAAGTCCCACTGTGCAAATTTCGTAACGATTGATATTACAAATGCGACCCGATGGAAAGAACAAAACGCAACAGAAAATGTTTCTACGAGCATGATAAACTAATTTTTATGACAAAGAAATTCACAATCGGTCTTTTGCAGATGCGCAGCACTGCGAACCCCGAGGAGAATCTTTCGCGTGCCATCGAGAAAATCCGCGAAGCCTCCGCGCGCGGCGCGCAAATCATCTGCATGGATGAACTTTTTCGTGGCGAATATTTCTGTCGCACCGAAGACGCCGACCTCTTCAATCTCGCCGAACCAGTTCCCGGCCCCGCCACCGATGCGCTTGCGAAAATCGCAAAAGAGCTGAAAGTCGTTCTCGTCGTTTCCCTTTTCGAAAGACGCGCCGCGGGGATTTACCACAACACCTGCGCCGTCCTCGACGCCGACGGCTCGCTCCTCGGCAAATACCGCAAAATGCACATCCCCGATGATCCGCTCTACTACGAAAAGTTTTATTTCACGCCCGGCGATCTGGGTTTCCCGAATTTTGACACCGCGTACGGCCGCATCGGCGTCCAGATTTGCTGGGACCAATGGTATCCGGAAGGTTCGCGCCTCACCGCCCTGCAGGGCGCCCAAGTCATTTTCTATCCCACAAGTATCGGCTGGCATCCGCACGAGAAAGCCGAATTCGGCGCAGCCCAGCTCGATGCCTGGCGCACCATCCAACGCGCACATGCTATCGCAAACGGCGTTTACGTTGCCGTGGTCAATCGCGTCGGTTATGAAGGCAAACCTGAAAAAGGCGACGCAGGCCTTGAATTCTGGGGAAATTCTTTCGTTGCTGACCCTTTCGGCCGCATTCTCTCCGAAGCCTCGAACGACAAGGAAGAAATCCTGGTGGTCGAATGCGACCCAGCCCAAAGCGAAGAAACCCGCCGCAACTGGCCCTTCCTGCGCGATCGCCGCATCGACGCCTATCAACCCATACTGAACCGCTGGCTTGGCGAATAAAGCACTTCAATGATCGCCTGCCCGCATTGCTCGCTAGCCAATCGAGACGGCGCTCAGCTTTGCGACTGCGGCTGGGATTTCACATCCGCGAGCATGAAGGCGACGGTGCTGTCTCCAAGTGATCCGTCCATTAAGCAGAAGGCGCCCAAGTGGACGATTCTGCTTCCAGAGATCATCTTGCTTCCGATCGCTCTGCTCGTCTGGTCGCTGCAGCATTCCTTTTGGCTTGCGTTTGCTCTTGTCGTAGCAATTCCAATCGTGCTTCTCGTTCTGAAGCGATGAATCTATTTTTCGTGTAGCAGACTCGTTCTCGCCTCCGCGACCTTCTTCGCTGTAACCTCTGCGCAATCTGTGTTAAAACAAACATTCGCGTCCGCCACCGAATGAGCCGCTCCTCGCCCAACCAAACTCCACACGCTCTCGGCTTCAAAATGTCCGCTGAGTGGGAGCCTCACGAAGCCACATGGCTAGGCTGGCCGCACGAGCTAACCGACTGGCCTGGAAAATTTTCTCCCATCCCATGGGCCTTCGCGGAAATCGTTCGTCACCTGTCGCAGGTCGAGCGCGTCTATCTTCTGATTGAAAATAAAGAAGCCGAATCCAGAGTCCGCACTATCCTTAAGAAATCCGGCGCCAATCTCGCCGCAGTAGATTTCTTCCGGATTCCCACTGATCGCGGATGGATGCGCGACTCTGGACCCATCTGTGTAAAGAATTCTTCCGGTGTAGTCGCCTACACGCACTGGCGGTTCAACGGATGGGCCAAATACGAAAATCACAAAAGAGACGCCGCAGTTGTTTCCGCTGCAAACAAGAAGCTCAAGCGCCGCCTCTGGCAACCGGAGCATAACGGAAGACGCGTCGTTCTCGAAGGCGGAAGCATCGACGTCAACGGTCTCGGCACGCTGCTCACCACGGAAGAATGTCTTCTCAGTAAAACCCAAGAACGTAATCCCGGCTTTGGCCGCGAAGACTACGCCGAAGTTTTCAAGAATTATTTCGGTGTCAAAAACGTTCTTTGGCTGAAGAATGGCATCGCCGGCGACGACACCCACGGCCACGTAGACGACCTCGCTAGATTCGTCGATCACAGAACGGTCGTCACAGTCGTTGAGAGTGATCCGAAAGACGCCAACTATGCCCCTCTCCAAGAGAATCTAGCCCTACTAAAAAACATGAAAGACCAAGACGGCCGTGCGTTGCGCATCGAAACGCTCCCCATGCCCGCCCCAGTTTATTTCGATGGCCAACGCCTTCCTGCAAGCTACGCGAATTTTTACATCGCCAACAAAATCGTCATCGTCCCTATGTTCAACGATGCGAACGACCGGATCGCTCTCAACACCTTGGCCAAACTCTTCCCGACCCGTGAAATCGTAGGGATAGCGTGCCGCGATCTCGTCCTTGGCCTCGGCACGCTCCATTGCATGACGCAACAGCAACCGAGCATCCGATAAGGATGCGAGTCCTGGGGAGCATCGCGACGAAGGACCTCTCTGCGAGGATTGGCAGGACGCTCTTTTGTTATTTCGCGATTTTTCGGACCGGATCTGATATTCACAGAATCGCTCGCCCAAATTTGCTAGACTGCTGCACACCATTTCTTACGCTAAACGCATCAAATTTCTGGGAGGCTGAATGTCCGCCATTCTATTGAGCGTTCTGTTCGAAACACGCGGTGTCTGGATAGCTCTCCCCAGCGGATTCTGGGGCTGGATTGTCATCGGCCTCATCGCCGGATGGCTGGCTGGAAAAATCTCGCGCGGCCGTGGCTTCGGCTGCATCACCGACATTATTCTTGGCATCGTCGGCTCGTTCATTGGCGGCTGGATTTTTATGCGCCTCGGTATTTGGGGCGGCGGCTTCCTCTACTCTCTCGCCGCAGCTACGGTTGGGGCCGTCCTACTTGTCTTTATCGCCCATCTCTTTAGCGGCGGCGATCGCTAGTCGCACTTCCAAGCAGTCCCTTTCTCCCGATGTTGGCTGCCGCGCGCAGCCAAACTGTGCAATAGGAGACACTGGGCGCCGACAAGGACCGCAGCGCGCGCCCATCATCCCACTGTGATACGATTCCTATGCAGATTATGGAGATAACCTTTCTTTGAGTAAGTCTACGCAGTCTCTACTGGCAATACCTCTCGGCGGTCTCGGCGAATTTGGAATGAACATGATGGTCCTTCGTCTGGGTGACGACATTCTCGTCATCGACGCGGGCATGATGTTTCCGGAATCCGAACTCCTCGGCGTCGACCTCGTCATCCCCGACATAACGTACCTAAAGCAGAATCGCCAACACATTCGCGCCATTGTCCTCACCCACGGTCACGAAGACCACATCGGCGCACTTCCGTACATTTTGCGCGACTTGAACGTTCCTGTGTATGGCACCCGCTTCACTCTGGCGCTCGTAAAGAAACGCCTCGAAGAAGCCGGCCTCCTCGCCTCCACCACTCTTCGCGAAGTCATTCCCGGCCGTCTTGTCGAAATCGGCCCGTACGAAATCGAGTTCATCAACGTAACGCACAGCACCATCGACTGCGTCGCGCTCGCCGTTCGAACGCCACTCGGCGTGATCATTCACACCGGCGATTTCAAGATCGACCAAACTCCGGTCGATGGCGCTCCCTTCGATCTTCACACCTTTGCTCGTTATGGCGCCGAAGGCGTCCTCGCGCTTTTCAGTGATTCAACCAACGTCGAGCGTCCTGGCTTCACACCTTCCGAGCGCGCCATTGTTCCGCGCATCGAGGAACTTTGTCGCTCAGCTCCGCGCCGCGTCATCCTTTCCTGTTTCGCGTCATCGATCCACCGCATTCAACAGGTGATCGACGTCGCTGGTCGCGTCGGACGCAAAGTCGCGTTCGTCGGCCGAAGCATGGTCGACAACGTCGAAATCGCGCACTCCATGAATTACCTGCGGATTCCTGACGGCATGGTGGTCCGCCCGCAAGACATTCGCAACTTCGACCCCAAGCGAATCGTGATTCTTGCCAGCGGCAGCCAAGCCGAACCGATGTCTTCCCTTTCGCGCATCGCCGTCGACAATCACCGTTTTGTCACCGTCGACGAAAACGACAGCGTCATTCTTTCCGCACGAATCATTCCTGGCAACGAAAAAGCCATCTTTCGGATGCTCGACCACATGTTCCGCCGCCGCGCGCTCGTCTACTACGACAATTCCGCGGGCACGATTCACGTTTCCGGCCACGCTAGTCAGGAAGAACAAAAGCTAGTCCTGCAGCTCGTTAAACCGAAATACTTCATCCCCGTTCACGGTGAATATCGCCATCTTTTCCGCCATGCTGCGCTTGCCCATCAACTCGGTTGCGTCTCCGGAGAAATCCTTCTTCTCGAAAACGGTAAGTGCATTGAATTTACCTCGGATGGAGTTCGGCGGCTTGATCCAGTAACGGCCGGCCGCGTCTGCGTTGATTCCGGTTCACTGGAAGAGATCGAAGATGTAGTGATCCGCGACCGGAAACATCTATCCGAAGACGGCGTAGTCGTGCCGATTATTGCGATCGACAAACACACTGGCAAAATGGAATCGCAGCCGGAGATCGTCACCCGCGGCCTCTTCAGCGACAACGGTCAGGAATTAATCGCCGGCGCCCGCGAAGTGATTATGAAAACGGTCGAGCAGTCTAACGCGGAAGAGAAATCCGACTGGGGCGTCATCAAAGAAAAAATTCGCGTGGACCTCAAACGCTACATCAATAAACAAACTTCGAAGCGCCCGCTAATCCTGCCGGTCATCCTGGAAATTTGAACTTCCTTTAATGTTTATGGGTGACTTCCGCTAGGGCTTCGAGGTCGCGGCAGCCGCAGCCGCGGGCGCAGCTGTTTCGGAAACTACTAGGTATTCGTATTTCTTTCCGTTGGCTTTAAATTTCATCTTATCTTTTTCCAGCGTGAACTCGACACTCGTATTCACGGGTATCAATGCTTTATCAGCGGGCTTCTCCTGCCGGACGTGATACTCAGTACCCTCCGCCCTGACAACATATTCCTGGCAGAGCAGTTCCGCCGTTTGCTTCTTGTTCTTCACCTGCGACCCGCAGGCCACCGAACTCTCCGAAACAATCGTTCCTGCCTGAGGCTCCTTTGCCGCAGCAGGAATTCCAGCCAATACTGCAACTGCCACCAACACAAATGTCTTTCTCACATCGCCTCCAAGGGACCTCACGGGCTTTCCCGCCACGTAAACAATGAATCGGCCCAGCCCACCCTGGTTCAACTTTTAGCCAATTCAAACGTTCGCTTCCACTCCCTTTTCAACTCCTGTTTCGCAAGAGTAGCCAGCGCATCGCGCCTGAGTCTCGCACACACAATGTTAAGTCGGCGCGAGCAGGAATCTCTTTACGCCACTACTCGGCTCCTCCGCCAAACAGCCGCAACACAACGCCGGTGGAAATCCAATAGTTGGTCTGATGAGTGTCCGTGCCGAACGCAGTCTTGTAGTAGTCCACGTCGATCAAACGGATTTCCCACCGATGAGATGGGTGGATATCCAATCCGCCTCCCACTTTGTACGAAAGCGTGGCACCCGTGGACGACGTATAACCGGCGCTACCGCTTACGGTTGTTTTAAAGTTCGATCCTCCGACCAGGGCTTCAGCAAACGGAGTTATGCCCCATCGATTTCTCGCTCGGTAGAAGAAACGCGGCCCGTAATGATTTCCATAGAGCACATTCTTGGCGCCGTCCACCGTTTCGACGTTGTAGCTAGTGTCCGCTAGAATTTGCAACCACGATCGTGCATTCCAGCCAACCGACCCTAACCCTCCAATCGAATTGCTCCCGAACCCTGTGCCACCCATGCGTGCAAAAGCGAAGCCGCCATACAGTTCTAGCAACGGAGCCGCGCGAACGCTCGGGCGCGGTTTCTCCCAGCTTTCCTTCAGGTCCGCAGGTCGAACTGCGGGTGCCGCCGGTTTAGCTGGGGCGGGCTGAGCTGGTGCTGGTTCAGCCGGTGCTGCGGCCGCTGGTTCAGGTTGTGCTGGTGGCTGGGCAGCGGCAGGCTGAGTCTCAGCCGCCGCATCCGAACTCGGCTGCTCAACAGAAGCAGTCGCCTCCTGCGCATCTGCATTGGGCGTTGGCGGCGCCGCCGGTGGTGTCGTGAACACCGGAGCTGACGTCGCTGCAGGCCGCCCTGCCAAAGGCTGAGAAGCTGCGGGCTGCGCGGCCGTAGGCTGAGCCTCCACTACCGCACTCGAACCCTGCTGTGAGGCATTGGCAGACGTTGCCGTCCCATTCGAGCTGATGGTGCTTGAAGCGGATGTGGGCGCTGCGGACGCTACCTCAACTGCTGTGGGCTGCGTGGTGTTCACTTGCACCGAAGCTGCTGGTGGCGCTGCTGCTTGTTGCGTCGCCACCTGAGGCGTCGCCGACTGCGGTTGGGTAGCAGCCGCATTAGGCTGCGCATCGAACGGAGTCGAGCGCGGAATCTTTGTCTTCTCTGCCGCGGTTTGCAAGGCCGGCGCCTGTTGGCTCGTCTGCGGCGTCGAGGCCGCTGGCTGCAACGAGGTGGCCCCACGATCCTGCGAGATCAAGCTCGAATAGACGTACCCTACCTGCCCGTCTTTCGTCTGAATCCGCGAGAAATAAAACCCGTACACCAAAATCGTAAATCGCTCTCCGCAAGGCATTGAGGCGACGACGTCCTGCGACTTCCTGGGCTTGCCAAAGACCTGCGTCGCTTCCGCACTCTTCGAGCAATCGACGAATCCCACTTCGTCAGCCCAAGCTCCAGAAGCCGCCAGAAAACATACCCCCAACGCAACAAGCAATCGATTACGCAACATCGCCCCTCCTCCGCTCGGCCACACACCGAGCCCTCAAGAAGCTTACCGAGCGACGCTCCGCCCCATCAGATGGACCAAAGGCCAGTAGATTCCAAAACGGTACTGTCCGAACAGCCGGGTTCATCCTCAAACATTCTTCTCGTTAGGATTGACTTATAGAGGCACAACCTCTGCATTTCCAACAACCAGATACGCTGTCCGTCTTCGTGGCGATGGTCAACGACTCTGCCGCGAACGGGGCTTATTTCGTGCTCGAGGGCGTAAAATGAAGAGTAATTGAGTATAGGAGGAGGTTCACGCGCGCCTTGTAGTCCGCAGCGAGGTAGATAGTCAAGGTTTTGCCGTTGGTTGTGCGCTGGACAGTCACTTGCCCTGGCTCAAGTTGAATGTCGTGTTCCCGGGCTTTATGGATGACCGCGTTGCGAAGGTCCTCGTCGGAGTTGGGAGCCTCGAGGCCGATGCAGGCGCCGACCTGCGCGGCGATGTCCCGCATATCTGTTTGCAGTTCGAGATTGCCGATCTCACAGGAAGCGATTTGCCAACCAACCGCAACGGCCAACGCAAGAACGGCCAATCCCAGCAGAATTTTGGCTTTTCTACTCAAGACGATGCGCCCCATTTGGCGCCCAACCCATTTTATTGCGAGCTGGCGGCGAGCGGCAGCCGCGGATACTTCCCCGTTGCCATTTGGATATCCCAGAAGGAAACAATCACTAACGTTAAGTTCCATGCCGAAATCCTCATCTGCGAAACGCGGGACTTAAAGCTCCTTAAATCTCACATCAGCGGAAACCCGGGGAGTGGCGGTCTTCTTGCTCTCTAAGAGTCGGATGACCGAAGTTCTGACGTTTTTGAGAAGGGTCTCTACCGCGAGCAAGCGAACGGTCGCGGGCGAGCGCTGGAGTTCTACTCCATGCAGGGACGAGAGACCAAGCGCACCATTCAACACGACCGCATTTCTCGAGCCCATGATTAATAAACTCTTAGGAGGCTTTTCTATGGCGACGAACAAGGAAGAGTTCCTGGCAAAGGTTAACCGCGCGCATGCTGCCAGAATTCAAGCGGAAGAGTTCGTCAGAGCAGGTGGCGACCTGAAGTCGGAGGAAGCGGCGCCATTAGGCGCCGAAATGCTCGAAGCTTGGAACGAACTCGCCACCGAGTTCGCGCACCCGGTCTTGAAAGACAACCAAGAGAAACTGGCGTGAAGGCGCGCAGAGGCTCCGGAGATATTCCCCCACGAATCCGCCCGGATACAGATTTAGGTCGATGAGACGGCTGTGTCTCAGACGACAGCGAGGAGGGTCCCACTTATCGATTGCTGTGGGACCATCCTCTCCACTGGCGACTAATTAGGTTTCTTCGGCGCAGGCCTAGCCGCGTGATCGGAATCCCCGCCCTTAGCGCTTATGAGGGCCAGGAAGTCTCTCGCGTTAAACGGATAGCGCCGTACGGACTGTTGTCCGGTAGTGCTCAAGGTGACATCCACGCGGCGGTTGTTGGCCAGGACCAGGAGGGGCAGTTTGTTCATCATTAGCTGGCGCTCTTCTGGAGTGATGTCAGGATTCTGCGCAAGCTGTTCCTTGGTCTGTTCGGTCGTAAGCTGATCCTCTTCGCCGTAGGAGCGCGCGTCAATGTGGTCCGCAGGAACACCGTGTTGTACCAGGAAGGCCTTGGTGCGTTCCACGCGCCGTTCTGTCAGGCCCTTGTTGTACTCCGCTGTGCCGCGCGGGTCGGCATGGCCGCCGAGGATCAAGTGTGCGTCTGGCTTGAACGTCAAATACCTCGTGAAGTCGGCCGCCAGCTTTAGCAAAACCTGCTCCTGGCTACCGAGCAAGCCTCCCGCAGGATTGGCCACCGTCGGGCGAGCCGTCGCAAAGTAGATGCTATGAAGTGAGAGCCTGACTTCCAGCTCAATCTGTTCCGGAGGAGGCGGCGGTGTTTGCACTTCAATTCCTAATTCGCAATCCGCGCCGCCACCACGACCGTCGTCTACATGGCCATTCACGGAATAGTGGCCCGCATTCAATCCTGCAGTCTCGAATCGTACGGAGGCATCCCTGCCGCGGACATGGCCGCCACTGGACCTCCACGTATAAGTAAGCGGGTCGTTATCCGGATCACTGGCCGTTGCGGTGATTTGGACTGTATCGCCAATGAACACCGTATTGCGGTCCGCGGAGCAGCTCATCGTAGGCGGACGATTGGGCTGCGGCTCGACAGTAATCGACGATGAGCAATCGGCCCATCCGCCGCGGCCATCGTCCACGCGCACTTTCACAACATATGTTCCCGGATTTGTGCCGGAAGAGTTCCATCTTGCCTGTGGACCATTACCTTCCACTGCACCGCCGTTGGCGGTCCAGGAAAAAGTCAAAGGATCGCTGTCGGGATCGCTGGCGTCAGCGCGTACCACGACGTAATCCCCGGAACCAAAATAAACCATCGTCTTATCAGACGAGCAGGAAGTTATTGGCGGATGATTGGCAGGCAGCGGCGGAGGCGCTGGATTTCCGCCAAAGCGGAACAGGATTCCGGCGGAGAGGCGCATGTTGCTTTGCCACTCTTTATCGACAATGTAGATCGAATTGGGATTCTGGAAACGCGTGGCCAGAAATTCAGCTTGAAAAAGTCGGAGTGCGATGCGGTGGTTCAGTCTGTAATCAAGCCCGCCTCCCGCAGTCATGGTGAATACTGTTTCACGCGGAAGAGGAGTGCAAGCATAAATAGGAGCGGTGCAGTCATCCAGAGTGAGTTCGTCGGCGTGCGCCACTCCGGCAAGAACCTGCAGAAACGGAGTGAACCTGCCGTGGTCGCGGAAAGAAAGGCGCGGGCCAAACATCACGGTGAACACGTTGCTTTCTGCGTCGACTACGCGGGAAGGCGTGAATCCAGGTCCTTCATTGGTGAACTGCAAGGAATTGACTCGGAAACCGGCAAAATCGCCAACCAAACCCCAGTGCCTGTTGAAATTGTAGGCCAGTGAAGTGCTGCCGCCATTCATCGATTCCATCCGGTTTTCCGTGCTATACGGAATAGCTCTCCAATAGGAGTAACCCAGGAAGAGTTCCAGCTTTGGCGTCGAGTCGTTTTGTGTTCTTTCTCGGCGCGTGTGTCTCCCCGAATGGCTTGCGTTTCCTTCGCCAGCGGACGTCTGCGTGGAGGCTGGTGCTGGCGAAGAAGGCAGTGGTTTTGCGGCGGGCTTGGCCGCGGCAGCGGAGGCCGTGGGCGAACTCACGGTCTCATCCTTTTTGGTCGTGTCTCCAGGCTTGGGCGTGTCGTCCGCGAAAAGCGCAGGCACCAGAAAGATAGCAATCGCCACTGTGGGAAGAATGCGTGTTCCCAATTTCATTGTCGCCTCCAGAATCGTGCCTACTGGCCGCGAAGCGGGCCTAAGACCCCCGCTTCGCGGCCGTACATCTTGTTCGTCACGCTTGCCCTTCGAGTGCTGCTTGTCCTACGGCGCAGGTACACTGACTGTGCTGGCGTTAATTGTGGCCGAGCCTGTTCCCCCAGCTGCGCCGCTGAACATGCTTCCCGTCACTGCTGCTCCGGTATTGATCGTGATACTGGTTGCGGCGAGGACATTTCCCTGGAAGATGGAACCGACGTCGATCGTCGCGGAAGTGTCCACCTGCCAGAAGACGTGGCTAGCCTTCGCGCCGCCTGCCAGAATTACTTGTGAACCGACTCCCGTTGTAAGCGTGGATCCCATCTTGAAGATGAAGACCGCGTTAGGATCGCCCTGAGCGTCGAGAGTTACGTTGTTGTTTGGCCCTGCCCCCGAGATCAAGACGGATGTGGAGTTAACGTAAAGGCCCGGAGTGAACGTCAATCCTCCCATGTTTCCTGGCAGGGTTTGCGCGTTCGTGGACCGGCTGGTCGCATCGTTGAACGCAGCCAAAAGATCGGCTTGGGCTTGCGTGACGATTGGATCGTTGACGTGAATGGTTCCATTCACTTGTCCCGGCGGAATGCCTTGCGAAGTGCCCGGAGCCAATCCAACGTTGCCGTTGATCACTACAGGCCCTGTGCTGCTGATGGATGCCGTGGCCATCACTGCAAAACTGCCCGCTGAACCGAGGTTGATCATCGCCGGTCCTGCAGCGCCGGTGGCCGTGCCCGTTGTGAAGCTCCACGGATCCGGTGGAGTCGACGCCGGCCCGCTGGCAAGGGCGTTGCCGGACAGATCCGTGACCATGTTTGAAATCGTGGCCGTATATTGCGTGTTGGCCGTCAGATTTGCTGAGGGCATGAAGGTTGCGATTTGGCTTGCGGAATCGTAGGTGACCGTTCCGCTGACCGGAGCCCCTCCTGCTCCCGCAACAGCGAGAGTAAAGGTTCCGTTGTTGATCGTCGTCGGATCCATCGCGGTGCTAAAAGTGGCGCTGACGGTCGAGTCTATGAAGACATTAATGGCCGCGCTCACTGGGTTTGTGACGGTGATCGTCGGGCCGACGAGGTTAGTGGCAACGCCGGTTGTAAAGCTCCAGACGTAGTTGGCGGTCATAGCAACGCCTGTAAGGTCTTTGCCGGCAGTGGTAATTGTGGCTGTGTACTGCGTGGTCGCAGCCAGATTCGCTGTTGGAGTAAAGACCGCGGTATTCCCGGCATAGCTGACGGTTCCTGGGACTGCGGCGCCGCCGACCGTTGCCGCTACCGTGAAGGTCCCTGCCGCGGAAATCGTGGACGGGTCCATGGACGTGCTAAACGTCGCGGCTACTTTTCGATTGAGCGGGACATTAATCGCCGCGCTGGCAGGATTGGTGGACACGACTGTCGGCGCGACTGCATTCGCCGCGGTGCCCGTTGTGAAACTCCAAACATAATTCGCAGGCAGTGCGTTGCCCTGGGCGCTTTGTGCAGCGGTGGTCACTGTCGCCGTATATTGCGTGCTGGCTGTGAGTGCGGCGGTAGGCGTAAAGATGGCGGTATTGCTGGACGCATCGTAGATGACCGCGCCTGGCACGGCAGTTCCGCCGGTCGTAGTAGCCAACGTGAAAGTTCCGGCTGCCGTGATTGTGGAAGCAGTCATCGGCGTATTGAACGTCGCGGCAACCTTCTGGTTGAGCGGAATGTTGGTCGCGCCACTCGCAGGGACCGTGGAAGTAACAGCCGGTGGAGGAGCAGTAGTAAACGTCCAGACGTAATTGGCGGCCAGAGGTGCGCCGGTTGTATCGGTCGCGCCAGTGGTAATGGTAGCGGTGTACAAAGTGGACACCGCGAGACGCGCGGCTGGAGTGAACGTTGCCGTGCTCCCGGAGTAGCTGACTGCTCCAGTGACAGGAGTCACGCCCGGGCCGGTCAATGTAAATGTAGTTGTATTGATTGTGGAAGCTTCCATCGGCACGCTGAAGGTAGCCGAGAGAACGATACCTTCGGCGACAGCGACGGCGTTGCTCGCAGGAACCGTGGGTGGAACCACTGCCGGCGGTGGAGCGGTCGTGAATGTCCACACAAAATTCGCCGCGAGAGGCGCGCCGGTAGTGTCCTGCGCTCCCGTAGTGATCGTGGCCGTGAACAAAGTGTTGTTGGCTAGAATGGCCGTCGGTGTAAATGTCGCGGTATTGCCTGCGTAGGTGACCGCACCCGCGACGGCAGTAGCGCCTGGGCCTGTCACTTTGAAAGTTGCTCCCGTGATGGTTGCTGGATTCATGGCCACGCTAAATGTGGCGGAGATGGGTGTATTGACAGCCACAGCGGTTGCCAGATTTGCCGGAATTGTAGAAACAACGGTTGGCGGCGGAGCGGTAGTAAATGTCCACACGACGTTGGCCGTGAGCGGTGCGCCAGTGGGATCTTGCGCACCTGTGGTGATCGTGGCCGTGAATAAAGTGCTGTTGGCGAGAACTGCCGTCGGCGTAAACGTCGCCGTCATGCCCGAATAGGAGACAACGCCGGCCACGGGAGTGGCCCCAGGCCCAGTCACCGTGAAAGTTGCACCGGTGATGGTGGCAGGATTCATAGCTTCGCTGAAAGTTGCGGAGATGGGCGTGTTGACGGGAACAGCGGTTGCCAGATTTGCTGGCACAGTGGAAACGACGGACGGTGGCGGCGCGGTGGTAAACGTCCACACATAGTTCGCACCCAGCCCGATACCTGCGGGATCCAGGGCCCCGGTGGTAATCGTGGCGGTATACGTAGTGTTGGCTTGAAGGTCGACGTCGGGAGTGAATGTCGCCGTGGAACCTGCAAATGTGACGACTTGTGGTTTAGAGATAATTACGGCAGCCTGGCGCGCTCCTTTGGACTGGCGAGGCGAGCTTGCTCCGTGCGCGACTACTCCCGCAACAGGACCGCCCGGGCCAACGACAGTAAATGTACCCGCGTTGATCGTGGCCGGATTCATTGGCTCGCTGAATGTCGCAGAAATAGTTGTGTTAACTGGCACGGCCGTGGCTCCAGCCGCCGGGACTGTCGAAATGACGGTCGGCAAACCAGTTGTAAAGGTCCACACATAATTCGCTGCCAAAGCATTGCCGGCGGGGTCGGTCGCTCCGGTAGTGATTGTGCCGGTGTAGGTAGTCGAGGCTGCGAGCGAAACAGTCGGCGTGAACGTGGCCGTGGTGCCTGAATAAGTCACTGCGCCTGCGACAGCGCCAGTGGGCCCAGTCAAAGTGAAAGTTGTTGTGTTGATAGTGGCGGGGGCCATCACCGAACTAAAATTTGCGGTCACGATGGTATTAAGGATTACTGCGGTGGCGGCATTCGCTGGGGATGTAGCAATGACAATCGGGAAAGGTGGACTCGTAGCTTGTTCCCGGCCGCATCCGGCTGCAAGAGCGACCAATACGAACGCCAGTAGAGATATTTTTACGGACTTGAGATTGCGCATTAGCTTCTCCTGTTTAACCGATGACAAGGCGTTCCGTTTTCGATTCCGTGGTCGTCGTACATTTGAGTTCGTTAATGCCCAGAGTTGCAGTTCGGCGACAATGCTTATCCAGTGCTCGGCGCCGACAAAAATGGAACAAGAGCCGAACATCGCTGATTCAGGTATGTGCGACAGTTCGTCCTAAATGGCTTGCGCTAATTCTTCTCTGTGACTCGAGAGATTTGCAGCGAGGCTGGGAACTCGATACAAACGTCGCAAGCTGAAAAAGCTGGCTTACTATCGGGCTGGGATTCTGTCGGCTTGCCAGCGGAACCTCGACAATTCTTCTCCGCTCTGTTCGACAGGAACACTTTCTTCCTGCCGGAGACCATGCAAGACACGCGCCAGAACAAATCGCGCCCCGAGCAGATTTAGATTCGAGCGCGTTGGATAGCTAAAGGCTTGATTCCATAGGAGAAAGCGATGAAAGAATATTCAGGCTGCGAGCAGTAGTCTCGCTCGAGGAAATCGATTCATACCAGATTGAAACGGAATCCGTTTCATTTGAGGAAGTGGGAATCATTTGGAGATTCGCTCTCCATTATTGACAGTAAGTGTGCTCCTGAATTCAATGCTCGCCACTCAGAAATTCGAAGCTTCGACAAAAACGTTCTGGTATCTCCCGAAGTTTCTAGTTTCCGCAGGTGGTGTGATAATGGCCTAACAAGTCTGTGCGAACGCGTGGTACTGCGTTGGATTGGGGAACACGGTGGCAAACGGAATGGCTGCGAGGAATGTGGTATTGGTTGCCGGCGGTACGGGCGGATTAGGGCGGGCGGTGAGTTTGGCGTTTGTCGAATCGGGCGCTCGAGTGATCGTTACGTTTCAAAGACCCGGAGATTTGGACGAGTTGAAGAAGACGGCTAGCGCGAAGTTGGTGGCGACTGAAGGGTCTTCGCTGGAAGGCTATGCGGTGGACGTGACGGATGAGGCAGCCGTCGCAAAACTGATTGAGGGAATTGTGGAGCGGCACGGCCAGCTCGATTGTCTGGTGAACGCCGTCGGAGGATATGCGGGCGGAGTGAAATTATGGGACATGGAAACGAACGTTTTTGAACAGCAGCTGACGCTAAATTTACGCGCAGGATTTGTACTGGCGAAAGCTGCGGCCCGGGTAATGGTGAAGCAAGGGAGCGGGGCGATTGTGAATGTGGCTTCAAAAGCTGCGGTAGACCACGCTGCGGGAGCGTCGGCCTATGCCGCCTCCAAGGCAGCAGCGGTAGCGATGGTCGATTGTTTAGCCCAAGATTTGAAGGGCACAGGCGTTCGGGCGAACTCGATTATGCCTAGTATTATTGATACGGCAGCGAATCGCAAAGCGATGCCGAAAGCGGACTTCGCGAAATGGCCCAAGCCTGAAGAAATTGCCAAAGTGATTTTGTTTTTGTGCAGCGACCAAGCCAAACTAATCCAGGGCGCAAGCGTGCCCGTTTACGGAGATACTTGAGAAGGCCTTAAAGCAGTGCGCTTGGACGCCGGTACCGTAGGGGCACGGCACGCCGTACCCGTCTTGTACCTAAACGCAATATCATCGCGGGCGATGTAGTACATGAGGAGGAAAAATGTCGATTCGGCCAGTAAAAAGACTTGTGGCGGCTAAGCCGACGGTGGAGGGCGCAGGAGTACATCTGCGACGTGCATTTGGATTCGGCAACACCACCGATTTCGACCCATTCCTACTTCTGGACGATTTTCGCAACGACGTACCCGAAGACTATCTTGCCGGGTTTCCGTGGCATCCCCACCGCGGGATCGAAACGATTACGTATGTGTTGGCAGGGACTGTCGAACACGGCGACAGCATGGGCAACCACGGAGAGATTGCACCTGGCGAGGTGCAATGGATGACCGCAGGAAGCGGAATCATTCATCAGGAGATGCCCAAGGGAGATCACGCAGGGCGAATGCACGGTTTCCAATTGTGGGCGAACTTGCCTGCGGCATTAAAAATGACTGCGCCCCGCTACCAGGAAGTGAAGGCAGACGCGATCCCAGAGATCAAGGACGACGACGGGACGCACGTGCGGGTTGTGTGCGGAAATTTTTGGGGTAAGAGCGGACCCGTTGATGGAATTGCCGCCGACCCAATCTATCTGGATGTGTCCGTGCCGCCAGGGCGAAGGAAGACTCTGCCAGTGGGAACGACACGGCATGCGTTTGCATACGTGTTTGCTGGTTCCGGAAAGTTCTGCAATGCATCGGAACCTTTGGCGGTGCCGACAGAAGCCGTTGGATGGCTAGATACGGCGCCTCCCATTGCGGCGGACAATCGTTCACTGGTTTTGTTTGACCGCGGGGATGAGGTCGTCGTTCAAGCGGGCGATGAGGGCATTCGCTTCCTGCTCGTGTCGGGCAAACCGCTCGAAGAGCCGGTGGCCTGGTACGGTCCAATCGTGATGAACACACAAGAACAGCTGCAGCAAGCGTTTAAGGATCTGGAGAAAGGGACGTTCTTGAAAGGGCAGAAATAAAAGATATAGGGGAAATTCAGGATAGACAGGAAGCTCTGGTGACGTACAGGATAGGGTGGAAGAAGAGAGAGGTATCGAATATGCGCCTATGGATTGGAATGGCGGGACTGGCAATAGCAGCGGCAATGGTGGCCGTTGGTTGCCAGGGCGATTCAGCGGAGCGAGAGAAAACGATTCGAGAGGAAGCGTCGAAAGCTGCGGCTCAGGCCAAGCCCGCGGTGGAAGAGGCAGGGCGGGCTGTGAAAGCGGCGGTCGACGGAGTAAAAGAAGGCTGGGAAAACGGGAAACAGAAAACACTGGATTTGAATACTGCGAGCGAGGATGAACTGACGGGATTGCCGGGCATTGGACAGCACGAAGCACGTCGAATCATGGCCGGGAGGCCCTACAAGGACAAGCACGAACTGGTCAGCAAGAAGATCATGAGCGCGTCGACATACGAGAGATTAAAGGACGATGTGGACGTAAAGTAGCGGCCCGACCTCGGTTAGGAAACAGAATGGGCCTAGCCCTCACGTACTCACCTACAGAAGCTGATGTAAGCTGACAAGGGTTTATTGTTCGCGCAAAGCAACGACAGGATCGACGCGAGTGGCGCGAAAAGCGGGAACGTAGCTGGCCACAAACGCCACGAAAAGAAGCAGGCCTGAGACGGCTGAGAGTGTGACGAAGTCGGTCGACTTGACCCCATAGAGCATAGAGCCCAAACCGCGGAAAAGTAAGAACGACAAGACAATTCCCACGGCAGTCCCGATTAGCGCCATGTTCATTCCCTGCTTGAGGATCATGCTCAGCACGTGCGAGCGCTGTGCTCCGAGTGCCGTGCGAATGCCAATCTCCTGCGTGCGCTGGCTGACGGAATACGAAACGACGCCGTAGACGCCGACCGAAGCGAGAATCAAGCCAAGGACACCGAAGGTGCCGACAAACATGACACCGAGGCGTGCGGGAAAGAGAGCCTTACCGTATTGCACCTGCTCGTCCATGGTAGTGACGTTGAAAACGGGCAGACCGGCATCCATCTGGTGGATTTGATCGCGTACAGCAGCGATCAGCCGCTGCGGATTGTCCTCTGTGTAGACGAACAGATTGGCGCCGGAGTTGTAACTCTGCGCCGAGGGGAAATAAGCGTAAAGCTGTGGCTTCTCGTAAAGAAAAAGATATTTGCCCGTGCGTGTGAGACCGACCACCTGAATGGGCGGGCCGTCTTTTTTCGTACGAAACACTTTGCCGATGGGGTCCTGCCCAGGCCAGATTTCCTTGGCAAAGGTCTCGTTGATGATGGCGACATGGGGAGCTGTGGCGTTGTCGGCTTCGGTAAATTCGCGGCCCTGGATGACGGGAGTGCCAGCAGTGTGGAAGTAACCAGGCTGGACGCTGTCGTCGAAAGCAGACTCCGTTTTTGATTTATCGTCGTTGGGTTGTCCTTCAGGGAAAATATTGTCGAGCGAGGCGTCATTGCCCATGGGGATGGAGGAAGCAACGGCAGCGTCGCGAACCCTCGGAAGCGAGCGCACGCGCTCGGTAAGTAGCTTGAAAAATTGCTGCCCACGCTCTTCGCTATAGCCTTGCAGGCCAACGTCCATCGACATCAGAATCGTGTGGTCGACACGAAAGCCCATGTCCACATTGGCCGAGTTCCGGAGGCTGCGAATGAAAAAACCAGCGCAGGCAAGGAGAAGCATGCAAACCGCGACTTGCGCAACAACCAGCCCATTGCGAAAACGATGATGGCCTGCAGACGCTCCTCCTGAACGCCCACCAGCCTTTAGCGTATCAGCCAAATCCGTGCGCGAGGCCTGCAGCGAAGGAACCAAACCGGCGACCATTCCGGTTATGAGTGCAGCCAGAAAAGTGAACATAAAGATTCGCCAGTCCATGCGCAGGTCAAATAGTTTCAGTGGTATGTCGGTAGGGATGCGCACGGACATCAGCGCCAAAGCAGCCCAACGTGCGAAGACGAGACCAAGCAGTCCACCGAAGACAGATAGAAGTACAGTCTCCGTCAACATTTGTCGCACCATTCGCCCGCGGGTAGCGCCGAGAGCGGTACGAGTGGCGAATTCTTTTCTGCGGCCGTTGGCGCGAGCGAGAATGAGATTGGCAACATTGGCGCAAGCGATCAGCAGGACGAGTCCAACGAGCAACATGAAAACGAGGGCCGCAGTGGACATGAAACCCGCCACTAATCCGGGCTCCGGGCGGGCCTTGAGTTCAGGTATAACGAGCAACGACATACCTTTGTGCGAATCCGGAAATTCCTGAGCCAAACGATGATCAAGCGGCTCGGCGGCTGCCATCGCCTGTGCAACAGTCACGCCAGGCTGGAGCCTGCCAAGAACGCGAAGGAAGGAGGCGCCACGATTGTTGAGGGCGTCAGCCTGGGTCGGGTCGAGAAGGCCCATAGTCGTGAGGGGAATATAGAAGTCCGGCTCGAGGAAGTAGTACGCTCCGCGATAACTTTCAGGTGCAACTCCGATCACGGTGAACGCGTGGTTGTTGACCAGAACGGATTGGCCGACGATCGCAGGATCACCCCCGAAACGCTTTTGCCAAAATTTATAGCTGAGGACCATGAGTGGGTCTTTGCCTGGGACCCAGCCTTCGTCCTCGGCAAACGTGCGGCCTCGGATCGCCTCAAGACCGAGCATGGAGAAGTAATTGCCGCTGACCGTTTCGCACCAAACGCGCTCGTGACGTCCCTCTGCGCCGAAGTTCACGGGGTTAGAGTTGTAAGCAATAAGGTCGGAGAAGATCGTCTTAAGGTTTCGATAGTCCTGGAAGTCCGGATAAGAAAGGTTAAGGGGAAATTCGAAACTTGCCGTCTTGGATGCGAGGACGACGAGCTGCTGAGGGTCCTTGACGGGGAGTGGTCGCCAGAGCACGCCGTTGAAAACGCTGAAGATGGCCGTGTTTGCACCAATGCCAAGACCGAGGGCGAGCATAGCGATAAGCGTGAAGCCAGGACTCTTCCAGAGCATCCGAAACGCATAGCGCAGGTCTTTCCAGAAAGTTTCCATAGTTGTCCCCTCGCGGAAGTCACTAGGAGTAACGACTAAGCGCCTCGAAAGGTTCCATAGGAAGTGAACGATTGCGAAGAAGAGATGCCCAAATGTGTCGTACAGGCGTCCGGCTGAGCGAGAGCGTCGAAAAAGTTTATCTACTTGCGGATTTGGGTCGTTCAAGAGGAGAATGCGCAGCGTGAAAACCATAACCCAGCTCGTGCTTTTCTGCCTGCTTGCAACGGCTTGCTTTGCCCAAGACAAAAAAGAGGATGCGCCCAAGCCAGCGCAGTCCATTCCAGAACTCCAGCAACAACTGGAGAAAATCCTCGTCGACACGCACACGCCGGGCGTGTCCGTCGCGATCGTTCACCGCGACGGCCCCGAGTGGATGGCGGGCCTCGGCAAATCGGATGTGGCAGCCAATCGCGACACGACCTCGGACACCCAGTTCCGCATTGGCTCAACTTCCAAAGCGTTCGCGTCGCTCTCCATTCTGAAGCTTTCGAATGAGGGCAAGCTTTCGCTACAAGACTCCGTCCACAAGCTTGTACCCGAAGTGTGGTTTGAAAACCCCTGGGAAGCCACGGATCCTGTGCGTGTCGTTGACCTTCTGGAACACACCACCGGCTGGGACGACATGCACTTGCGAGAGTACGCCAAGGACGACCCTGCCCTATCCCTGCGCGACGCGCTTGATTATGACCACCACTCGCGCATTTCGCGTTGGCGGCCAGGCACTCGCATGGCTTACTGCAATTCAGGACCTGCAGTTGCCGCCTACATCGTCGAGAAAATTACTGGCGAAAAATTCGAAGATTACGTCGGCAAGAATTTCTTTGATCCTATCGGAATGAAGACGGCGACGTATTTTAAGCCGACTTCAGGAATGCTGACCAACCTCTATCACCCCGACGGGAAGACTACCTATCCCTACTGGAACGTGGAGTATCGTCCGGCGGGTTCGATCAACGCATCAGCAAAGGATATGGCGGCTTACGTTCAGTTTTATCTCAATCGCGGCACTGTAAACGGCGTGCAGGTCATTCCACCCGCTTCCATCGATCGTATGGAAATGCCCACGCGCACGTGGGCGGCACAACAAGGATTGAAAGCTGGATACGGCTTGAGCAACTACTGGAGCATCAACGAAGGCTTCGTGTATCACGGGCATGACGGAGGCGTGGCAGGCGGCCTCACGGAAATGGCTTATATACCCGCTAACGACGTGGGCTATTTCTATAGCATCAACTCGGCGAATGGCGGTTCCTTTGGAAAGATCGGCGAGGCCATTCGCGCGTACATCACGCGCAATCTGCCAAAACCAATTCCTCCACCAGTGGCACCCTTAGCTACCAATGCCGCCGCTTACGCAGGTTGGTACCAACCTGACTCGACACGCTCAGAGTTGACTCATTTTCTCGAACGCCTGCTGGGAATAGTCCGGGTCCGTTTTGAGGACGGCCAACTCCTCGTCAGCAATATAGGAGAAAGAAATATAGTCTTCGTTCCTGTGACGGACACACAATTCCGTTCGAACCGCAAAAAAGGCCCTCCATCTCCTATAGCCACGGTTGAATTGCTCACGCCAAACGCGGAGGGCCAATTCATTCAGATCGGCGCCGGGGAGGAAACGATAAAACGCATCCCCACGTGGTTCGCGATCTCCGAGATCATTCTCACTTGCTGGTTTGTGCTCGCGGTAGTTCTGATCCTCTTTTACGCACCCTTCTGGATCCTGGGCGGGCTGAGAAAAGAACGCCGCCGTCCGGCGGAGCGTGGCATGCGATTGTGGCCGCTGATCGCAGTTCTGAGCTTGATCGCTGTAGTGATCATCTTTAACGCCGCCAGCGACGATCTGATTCCGCGTATGGGAAACCTGACTGTTTGGTCCGCTAGCTTCTTTCTGGCGACCGCCATTTATGCCCTCGCTACTCTTGCTGGAGCCGTTTCCTTGTGGCGCGCTCCCAAAGAGGGGGTGCGGACAGGTGTCCGGAGGTTTTCGACGGTTGTCATACTCGCACTTCTGGTCGCGGCTGCCTACTTTGCCTATTGGGGAATCATCGGCTTGCGCACCTGGAGGTAGTAACTCCGCAATCTTTGTAAAGCTAACTGGAGCTCAACGGCTTGAGATGGGATCGGCGCTCGCGTTCCCGCGGTCCTGCTATGCTTGTTCCTGATTCCCCCTGCCCTCGCGACCTAACTCTCCTTCAACTTCAGTCCTGAGCCAACCAGGGGCCGCGGGAAATCATTCTTAGCTCTTCTCCGTGTATTGATTGCGCCACTCACCCAAACAATTCTTCCTGATGTGCCGGCCAAAGCAAGCAAAATAGAGACAAGTCTTAAACGATCCGTTTGCATCCTTAGCGCCAGTCTCCTTGGAACATGGGACAGGCATATCAGGACGTTGCTTGTTGCAGGGACGGCATGACACGGGACGTGGGAATCGCCTCGATAGGTGAGCGTGTGCAGGAAGCGGCTGGACAACTTCAAAGCACCTCAAGTGGCTGGAATTCCTCCAGCAAAAGAGTTCTTATCGTACTTGCGGTCCTTCTACCCGTCTTACTCGCTGGAGCCTCTCTTCGCGGTCGTCCGAGCTACGCGCTTACGGCCTATGGGGATTTGACCCAATTTTTCTTGCTGCTTGCAGCGACTCTTTGCTTTGCTTGGAAAGGTGTTTCCACTCGGAGCACGCTGCGGGCGTTCTGGCTCTTGATAGCGCTTGGGTTTGGCATGTGGTCCGTCAACATGTTTTTGTGGGTCTACTATGAAGTCTGGTTGAACACACCAGTTCCGTCGGTTCCCATCGGGGAGTTCCTGCTCTTCATTAAACTTGTTCCGATGCTTGCCGCGCTGGCCCTGGAGCCAAACAATGACCACCCCGATCATCCTCGCCTGCTAGGTCTATTTGACCTCACTTCCCTGCTTGTTTTCTGGACGTACGTTTATCTTTTCTGGGCCATGGCGTACTTGCTTGTGGGAAACGACTTGGCGCGTTACAACAGCAACTCCGACACTATCGATGTGGTGGGGAATCAAGTATTTCTCTTGATTCTGGCTGTCGTCGCCTATCGAAGCCAGGGGCGCTGGCGCGGTTTCTACTTGCATTTTCTCGGCGCCACGGCGACGTATGGGTTCGCTTCCTTTCTGATCAACCACGCTATCGCCTCAGGGCACTATTACACAGGAAGTTTTTATGACGTGCCGCTCTCCGCTGCACTGGCGTGGTTTTGCGTCATATCAATCATCTACCCTGCAGATTCGCGAGTAGACCGCCTTCAAGACTCGGAGGAATCTAAGAGTCTGGGTCGCCCAAACCGAAGAACTGTGGTTTGGTCCGCACGACTCTCCATGCTGGCAACTCTCTCGACCCCAGTAATCGGATTGTGGTTGATGACGAGTGGAGAAACGCAAGATCCAGTGCGCCATTTTCGAATTCTGCTGACCTTATCAACGATGTTGTTTCTGACTATTCTGCTTTTGCTCAAACAAGATCTTCTCAATTCCAAGCTTGCCGGCTACCTCCAAGAGGCATCCTTTGCCTATTCGAATCTCAAGCGATTCGAGAATCAACTCGTACAGAGCGAAAAACTCGCATCACTCGGCAAGCTTGTGGCGCGAGTGGCACATGAAATCAATAAAGCCATGGCCGCGGTGGGCAGGAATGTCGAAATATTAAGCTCGCATCCAAAGGCCGATGGAAACCGGCAGAGGATGATTATCAAGATTGGGGAATCCGCGCACCGCACCAGTGGTCTGGTCGAAAACATGCTTAGCTTCGCGCAAGAGATGCCCTTGCATCGATCTTCCGTGAACGTTCGGCCTCTCCTGGAAAGTGCCGTTAACTTGGCGCGCGCAGGGCGCCGACACAGCGTGCGAGTGGAGATCCAAGAGCAGGGCGATGTACCGATGGTCGAGGGAGACGCCAATCAGTTGATCCAAGTTTTCCTGCATCTGATCGCGAATGCCATTGATGCGATGGAAGGAAACAAAGCAGGGCAGCTCACAATCGCTATCAAAGCGGTACAAGAGCATATCGAAATCGGATTTATAGACTCAGGCTCGGGCTTGAAAGAGCCGCGGCGCGTTTTTGAGCCGTTCTACACCACCAAGCCCGTCGGCAAAGGGGTGGGGCTCGGACTCAGCACGTGTTATGGGATCGTCCGGCAGCATGGCGGAGAAATCGACTGCCAAAATCGGCCAGAAGGCGGAGCCTTGTTCAGGCTGATGCTTCCAGCGTCTGTAGCCGTCACGGTAGAAGCAGTTTCTTAAACTTCTTGGATTTATTGGTGATGCGAAATTGATTCGAACGATTGACACAATTTGGACGCGGATAGCGCTGGGCTTGGTTATCGCCCAGATAGCCGCCGCTGTCCTTTTGCGCACCGGTACGCCCTTAACTTGGCTAGGCGACACGTTCCCTTGTCTGCTGGCGCTGGTCGTGATGCTTTCGTTCCGGAGTAACCGCCGCCGATCCAATGGAACAGTCCGACTGTTCTGGGCCTTGAACGAGACAGGGTTCGGCATCCTGTTTCTTTCGCAAGGTGTCTGGTTCACCTACGACGTTGTGCTGCGCCGAAGCGCACCCAATCCGATAGCGGGAGATGGACTTTTTCTTCTTGCTTTGGTTCCCACGCTGGCTTCGTTTACGCTGAGGCCTCATGCCGAAGGTGCTGCCGGGGATCTGCGATTTCGCCGCTTGGACTTTCTTCTTCTGCTCTTCTGGTGGGTCTGCCTGTACCTTTATTTTGCCCTGCCCTGGCAACTGGTAATAAAGAGCTATCCCGACTACAACCCGGCGTACTACGGCCTTGCTTTATCGGAACATGGTGCAGCCCTGGTCGCTGTGGGAGCGCTCTATGTGAAGAGCAAAGGCTCCTGGAAAAAATTCTACGGACAATTTCTCTTTGCACTTGGTGCGTTTGCCGCCGGGAGCCTTTTGCAAAATATTGTTATCGACAGGGGGCTGTACTACACCGGAAGTTTTTACGACGTGCCTTGGGGCTTTTCGCTGGCTTTGCTCACCGTGGCTGCCGCACTAGGCGGGGATCTCGAGTCGCAAACAGGCGAATCCGCACTCTCTTTGCGCAACCGGGGATTGTGGAGCGCCCGGCTTGCGATGATCGGAGTTATCTCGCTGCCCGTTCTAGCCATCGCCACGTTTTCCGATTATCACGCCCCGCAACTGATCGTTGTTTTTCGCCTCCGGTTGATTTTCGGCGCGATGCTTTTTCTGGGGACTTTGACTTTCCTTAAGCTCTCTTCAATGGACCGCGAACTCCTGCGCTTGATTGGTTCGACCGAGTCATCACTCGAAAGCCTCCAGCTCGTTCAAAAGCAAATCCTGGAATCGCAAAGAATGGCGGCGTTGGGGCGTCTGGCTGCCGGTGCGACGCACGAAATCAGCAACCCGCTGACCGCAATTCTAGGTTATGCCGAACTTCTGCGCGACAACCCAACCCTGACGGAAGAAGATCATCAATCAGTGAAAGAGATTCAAGGGCAAGTTCACCTGGCACAGGCTGCTATCACAGGAATGCGCAGATTTGTCCGCGCGGAATCCGACGCCGAAAAAAATCCATCCACATAATAAGCAACTTTCTGGTACCACGCCGCGGCTTGGGCTATGGTTCACCGGCGCCGAGATACGTCGCTAGAAACCAGGTGTTGCCGAAGGGGTCTTTGACTGTGGCGGCGCGGTCGCCATAGGGCGCGTCTGCTGGAGGAGTCACGCCCGTGGCTCCCGCGGCAATCGCCTGCGTATACGTCGCGTCCGTGTCTGGCACATACACGTGTAGGTAGTGCGGAGAAGGCTGCGATTCGCCCTGAGCTTCTGCAACCTCGAACGTGGCACCAGCGATTTCGATGGTGGCGTGAAGCACCACGCCTTCGGGAGATTCGGCCACACCGTCGGATTTTGCGCCGAGGGCTGCCTCAACAAACGAAATCATCCTGTGAGCGTCCCGAACATGCAGATACGGTTGGACGATGCGGAGACCTTCAGGCCCAGGTACCCAACCTCTCGGCGTGGCAATATACCAGGTGTTGCCGAAAGGATCGGTGACGATACCCCAGCGATCGCCTGAGGGATGGTTGTCGTTCGGCGGATGAATGGCTGTGGCGCCGGCTTGGAGAGCGCGAGCGTAGGCGGCGTGGGCGTCCGGGACGTAGAGATGTGTCGTCATTGGACGCGCAGGATATTGCTCGTTAGCGTCGCCGAGTTCGATGACATCTGAGGGACCGATGGCTACTTCGGCGTGCATGATGGAACCGTCAGGACGCGGCACGCGGATGCGTTCGGTAGCTTCGAAGGCGAAAACGAGAAAGTCGAGGAATCGAGCTGCGCCATGGACGAGGAAGTACGGCGCGATGTTGTTGAAACCAGGACGCCGGAATTTGACGGTTTGGTGCGATTCTGGAGACGGCGCAGTGGCTTCGTTCATGACGTTCTCCTGAGCCAATCATAGTTGAGAAATGCGTTGAAATGAAGCTCGCAGAACAAGTCGAACCACCCTCATGCCCCAATTCACAATCGAGACAATTTGTTTCCGCGCTTGCAAAATATTGTAAATTGCTCATAGCAGGACAGGAGACTCCAGCCCATGAACCCTCTAACGAACAGCCCTTTGTATGTCTTCGTATTGTGTGTCGTTGTGTTGTGGCTGTCGGCGCGGATCGGCGTTTATTTTCGCAAGCGGCGACGACACCCTTTGGAGGATACAGATCGCCAAGACTACGGCGTTGTCGAGGGTGCCACGCTTACGCTGCTGGGGTTAATCATCGGTTTCAGCTTTTCGATGGCTATCAGTCGCTACGATCAGCGCAAGAATTACGAAGAGGCAGAGGCTAACGCTATCGGCACGGAATACCTCCGGGTAGATATGCTGCCTGCCGCAGATGCGGCAAAAACCCGTGCGCTGCTGCGCGAATATCTCCAACAGCGCATTTTGTTCTACAATACACGTGATGACGGCCAGCTCGGGCAGATCAATGCAACAACATCCCAACTGCAGACAAATCTGTGGTTGGCAGTTCGGAATCCCGCCCCGGCAATGACCGTGCCAGTGGCCTCTCTTACCCTTTCCGGGATGAACGATGTATTGAACTCACAGGGATATACACAAGCCGCCTGGTGGAATCGAATCCCCACGGCGGCCTGGGTATTGATGGCGGCCATCGGGATCTGCTGCAATCTGCTGATTGGGTATTCCGCGCGTCGGCTCGAAGCGAAACCTGTCCTGCTTTTCGTTATACCCCTTGTGGTGGCCATCTCGTTTTCTCTTATTGCGGACATCGACAGCCCACGCGGCGGCGTAATTCGCGTGGCTCCGCTAAATCTAGTCAGTCTCGCTCAGAACTTGCCTCCTAGCTAAAGCGGAAATATCGTGTGCCGGACTCAGAGACCATTCAGAGCCCGGCAATCTAACCATTTAAGGATTCCAACGTGTTATCCTCGCGGACTCTCGATATTTTGAAATCGATTCGAATCAAGAGATTGGGAAATTCAAACGTAGTCTTTTCGGTGGAGCGTTGGGAATGGCTATAAGGGCAAAACTGTGCGGACTTTCGATCATGCTGATCCTCGGCTGTTCTCTTGTTGCGCAGAGCGACGATCCTCTCAAGATTGCAGCTGCTCCTTTCGTCCCGCCTGCGGGGCCTTATGCCGTCGGCACCCACGAGTATTTGTGGATTGACCAGAGCCGCCTAGATCCCTTTACGAAAGACCCCAAAGCGCGGCGGCATCTTATCGTGCGCGTCTGGTATCCCGCTGTAGCCGCGGCGGGCACAGAGAAAGCGCCGTATATCCGCGACCCAAACGAATTCCCCGAGAAGAGCGTGTATCGATCGTTTCAGAACGTGAAGACCAATGCGGTCACCGATGCACCCATTGCCAAAAACACAGTTCCTTTTCCGGTTCTGATCTACCAACCCGGGGGCGGCACGCCGCGTTTCATTGGAACATTTGAGACGGAAGAACTTGCGAGCCATGGATACGTGGTCGTCAGTACTGATCATCCCGGCTTTAGTGATACGGTTATGTTTCCCGATGGCGTCGCATTTAAGCCGGATCAACATTTGGCTCCCGCGGAAACAGGTGACTTTCGCAAAGACGTAGAGAATAGCTGGAGTTGGTTGAACGACGAGGTTTTTCCCACTTGGATTGCTGACGCCTCCTACACTTTGAACAAAATCGAAGAGCTCAACAAGACTTCGGGGCAGCTCTTCTATCATCAGCTCGACTTGTCGCGGATTGGCATGTTCGGCTGGTCTTTCGGCGGAGCAACGTCCGTGCAAATGAGCATCGACGACCTCCGGGTGAAAGCTGTCGTTGATCAAGACGGACAGCTTTTCGGCGGCGCGCGGAAACAAGGTACGTCGCGCCCATTGATGTTGATGCATCACGGCGGCGAAGACAAAGCGCCCAAGCCGGAACAGCAAGCCATCCTGAACGAATATATTGCCCAGACCGAAGTATGGGATCGTTCCATGATCGAACATTCCACCAACGACCGCTACGAAGTCACAATAGCCAAAACCCAACACGGCCACTTTAGTGATTTCATGCTCGCCATTCCGCCTGATAAGGACGAACTCGACGCGCGGCGCGGCCACACGATTGTCATTGCCTACACGCTGGCGTTTTTCGACAAATACTTACGCGGGCAAGATAGCGACCTCCTAAAGGGACCCTCGGCCAAATATCCCGAAGTCACTTTCAGCAAGAAACCGTAGTCACCGCTACAAAAGAACTGGAAATCTGACTCGGTAGCAGTGTCGGCACCGCCCTCAAGCCCTTCCCTCCTGTCCTGCCCGCCATCTTGCCTCTCGTCGCGCATGGGTATAGGCTTCTTCTCCGGCAGTACGTTTGCGCACGCCCAGGGCTGGAGGGGTTCCGCCCTGCCTTCCTTTCATAGGCGCGAACGCGCTTCCGGGCCACCAACCGGCGGCTAATGAGATCAATTATTTCGCGGGAGCTCCCACAGTGTTTGTTGTAAGTGGCTGCGCCGCGACGATTCCGATAAGGAGAATTCCATGGCGACAGCAACAGCTGCAATCGAACCAAGCGTGAAAATCAGTGCGAATAAGCTGCTGATCAACGGGCAATGGGTCAACAGCGCCTCGGGCAAGACATTCCCGACGGTGAATCCGTCCACGGGCGAAGTCATTACCGAAGTGGCGGAGGCCGATGCCGCCGATGTCGATAAGGCAGTAGCGGCGGCCCGGGCGGCGTTTGAAACCGGCGCGTGGCGCAGGAAGATGACCGCTTCGCAGCGCGGGGCCATGCTGAACCGGCTGGCGGATTTGATTGAAAAACACGCCGACGAATTGGCACAGCTCGAATCGCTGGATAACGGCAAGCCTTATCAAGTGGCAAAGGCCGCGGACCTGCCACTCACTGTTGCTTGTTATCGCTACTACGCAGGTTGGGCTGACAAGAATCACGGGAAAACGATCCCCGTTAATGGAAATTATTTTTGCTACACGAAGCATGAACCGGTCGGCGTTGTTGGACAGATTATTCCGTGGAACTTCCCGCTCTTGATGCAGGCATGGAAGCTCGGACCGGCACTGTCGATGGGTTGCACGGTGGTGATGAAGCCTGCAGAGCAGACACCGCTTTCAGCGCTCCGCGTAGGCGAGCTAATCATGGAAGCCGGATTCCCTGAGGGCGTCGTAAACATCCTTCCAGGCTATGGTCCAACAGCCGGCGCGTCGATTGCACGGCACATGGACGTCGACAAGGTGGCGTTCACTGGCTCAACCGAAGTGGGCAAGTTGATCATGAAAGCCGCAGCCGAGACGAACCTGAAGCGCGTGACGCTAGAGCTTGGCGGAAAAAGCCCGAACATCGTGTTCGCAGACGCGAACATGGATGAAGCGATTGAAGGCGCGCATTTTGCGTTGTTCTTCAATCAAGGCCAGTGCTGCTGCGCAGGCTCGCGACTGTTCGTCGAAGAGAAAGCCTACGACGAATTCGTGGAGCGCAGCGTAGCGCGGGCGAAGAAGCGCACCGTGGGAAATCCGTTTGATGCCAAGACAGAACAGGGCCCGCAGGTCGACCAGGACCAGTTTGACAAGGTGATGGGTTACATCGACAAGGGCAAGAAAGAAAACGCCAAGATGCTTACGGGCGGCGGCCGCGTCGGAGACAAAGGCTACTTCATCGAGCCGACGGTGTTTGCAGACGTAACCGACAACATGACCATCGCCCAGGAAGAAATCTTCGGCCCGGTCATGTCCATCCTGAAGTTCAAAACTGTCGAAGAAGTTGCGGCCCGGGCCAATAAGAGCACCTATGGGCTTGCGGCCGCGGTGTGGACCAAGGACATCAGCAAAGCGCACGCCATCGCGGACAGCGTTCGCGCGGGCACGGTGTGGGTGAATTGCTACGACGTGTTCGATGCAGGCGCGCCGTTTGGCGGATTCAAGCAGTCGGGCATCGGGCGAGAACTCGGCGAGTATTCATTAGCGAACTACACCGAGGTCAAAACCGTAACCGTGAAGCTGTAAGTCGAACGATCAGTCCTACTTGAAAAAGGGGCGCTCCGACCCAGTCGGAGCGCCCCTTTCACTTTTTTGTGGACGGCTGGCGTAGAATCGCGGGATGGCGGTTACGCTTCGGTCCTACGAACCGCACGACTTCGCCGCTTTGCACCGGCTGGATCAGTCCTGCTTCGCTGCCGGAATCTCGTACTCGAAGACTACCTTCCACTATTTTCTGACGATCGCGAGCGCGGATTGCATCGTTGCGGTAGATAGCACGCGCATCGCCGGCTTTATTTTGACCGAAGAGAATCCTCCGCTCGCGCACATTATCACGCTGGATGTAGCGGAAGCTCATCGGCGCCACGGAGTTGGCTCGGCGCTGCTCACGGAAATCGAAAAGAACCTGGCGTTACGCGGCGTGCGCTCCATCCTGCTGGAAACGGCAATCGACAATGAGGGCGCTGTTGCGTTCTGGAAGAGGCATGGCTATCGTATCGAAGCAGTGTTGAAGCGCTACTATCTGGGCCGGCTCGCCGCCTACGAAATGCGAAAAATTTTGCCATCTGGCATCGGCAAATCGGCTCCAACGCAAAAGGAAACCTAAAATAAATGCCCCTATACCAGGCGATTGTCCTCGCCCTAGTCCAAGCCTTCACCGAGTTCTTGCCCGTAAGCAGCACAGCGCACCTCACATTGTTTCCGTGGCTGCTGGGCTGGCAGGATCCCGGTCTAGCGTTCGATGTCGCGCTGCATGCCGGAACGTTAGTTGCCGTGCTTCTCTATTTTTTCAAGGATTGGCTGACGCTGGCGCTCTGCGGCGTGGGCGTGAAATATCCGGCGAACGCCACCGCCGAAGAGGTCGGGCAGCATAAGAAGCTATTCTGGTACATGGTGATTGGAACCATTCCCGGCGGACTCCTTGGCGCTCTCTTCGAACACAAGATCGAAGAACACTTCCGCACACCTTATGTGATCGCAATTTCACTTATCGCCGTTGCGCTCGTGATGTGGTGGGCAGATTCCAAATCGCCACTAAAGAGACCCATCGAGCAGTCGAATATAGGAGATGCAGTGACAATCGGCACCGCCCAAGCGCTAGCGCTCTGCCCCGGCGTTTCGCGCTCGGGCATCACGATTACCGCGGGGCTCTTTCGCGGTTTTACGCGCGAAGCCGCAACTAGGTTTTCCTTCCTCCTTTCCACGCCGCTAATTGCGGGAGCAGTTGTCTCGCACTTGCCCAAGCTGATCAAGCTGCACAAAGCCGGTGGCCTCGATTTGCCGCTTTCCACTCTGCTCATCAGCATCATGGTTTCCGGCGTGGCCGGATATTTCGTGATCGCGTTTTTTCTGCGCTACCTGCAAACACACACGCTCAAACTATTTGTTTTCTATAGACTGTTGTTTGGTATCATCGTCCTTGTTTTAGCGTTTCTCCAGGCGGGCGCGCGATAGCGCCAACGTGCCCGTCGCACCACTCAGCCTTCCCCAAAATGCTGAGGAGAACCCCGTGCGTTTGCTGACTCCGACCGAAAATAAACGGCTCAATGAGCTGATTGGCTTTTTGTGTATCACGCTGGGCCTATTGATGGCGCTGGCTCTGATTTCATATTCCCCGCACGACGCGGCATTCAACGTGAGCGCCGCTGGGCCGGAAGGCTCTTCCGCGCGAAACTGGATTGGGCCCGCCGGCGCCTATGGCGCGGACTTGCTCTTCCAGGTGCTTGGCTTCGCAGCGTTCCTGCTGCCCATGGCTTTGCTGGTGCTTGGCTGGAGGTGGTGCCGCAGCCGAGCGATCGATTCTCAAGTGGCTACCCTTATTGGATATGCCCTGCTCATCATCTCGCTCCCTTCCCTTTTGGCTTTGCTCCCCTTGCCGGGAGTACGTGGCGCCGTCCCTGCGGGCGGGATGCTGGGCGAATTGCTCGCGCACGGATTGCGGAGCGGCTTCAACTGGGGCGCGTACGTGATCGCCTTTGCCGTACTCATCACCGCAGTCTTCATGACCACGAGTTTTTCCTTTGCCGGTACGCATGCATGGGCGACAAGTTCGAAGGGACCGCTCGGCGCCGTAGAAAGACTTGGCCTTCTGCAAAAGGCGGCGGCACGCTGGCACTCCTGGCGAGATGACCGCGAGCAAGAGCGCATGCGTCGCCGCGTCGAGGAAACGCGTATTTCAGGCCGCAAGCCAGTTTCGCCCCAATCATTTGGTTCAGCCACCGCGGTGGCTGAGCCGGTCAAATCGATTCAACTGGCGGATGAAAGCGAAGTTTTTGAAGCAGAGACAGAAGAAGAAACAGAAAAACAAAGCACCTCCCGGAAAAAAGAACCGATTGTCTTCGCTGGTCCGGAAAAAACCGTCGCAAAGAAGACTGGCGAGCCAAAAATCGCCAAGGGTAATCTCAACTACAAATTGCCATCCCCTTCTTTACTCCAAGAGGGAGAGCGCAGCCAAAAGATTGACGAAGACGAACTAAAGGAACGCGCACGCGCGATTGAGGCCAAGTGCCTCGAGTTCGATATTCAGGGGCGCGTGACACAGATCAATCCCGGCCCAGTCGTCACCACGTTCGAGTTCAAGCCCGAGGCCGGAATCAAGTACAGCCGCATCATCGGTCTGACGGAAGATTTGTGTCTGGCGCTGCAAGCCGAATCGATTTTGATCGAGCGCATTCCTGGCAAATCGACAATCGGCATCGAAGTGCCGAATCTCACCCGGCAGACCATCGCGCTGCGAGAAATCATAGAGGCCCCAGAGTTCAGCAATTCGCCGAGCAAGCTCACGCTGGCGATGGGGCGCGATCTCCACGGTCGGATTCGCGTTACCGACCTGGCCGCCATGCCGCACTTACTCATTGCCGGTTCTACGGGCACCGGCAAGAGCGTTTTCATCAATTCGCTGATGATGTCCATCCTCTATAAGGCAAGCCCGGATGACGTGAAAATGGTTCTGGTCGATCCGAAGCGCCTCGAGCTGAACCTCTACGAAAACATCCCGCATTTGATTGCGCCCGTAGTCACCGATCCAAAAATCGCCTCGAACGTGCTGCGCAACGCCACGCGCGAGATGGAAAAGCGTCTAAAGCTACTGGCACAACGCGGCGTGCGAAACATCGAGCAATACAACCGCACCTTTCAGAAGGCGCAATCCCTGTCGCTTTTCGAAAATGTCGAGGAGAGTGAGCACAAACCACTTCCCTACCTCGTGATCGTTATCGACGAGCTCGCCGACTTGATGATGGTAGACACCAATAACGTCGAAGAGTCCATCACGCGCTTGGCGCAAATGGCGCGCGCCGTTGGTATCCACTTGATTCTTGCGACGCAGCGGCCGTCGGTAGACGTGATCACCGGCTTAATCAAAGCGAATTTCCCCGCTCGCATCTCCTTCCGCGTAGCCAGCAAAGTCGACTCGCGAACAATTCTCGATGCAAACGGCTCCGAATCACTGCTGGGCAAAGGCGACATGCTCTACTTGCCTGCCGGCTCGGCTCGCCTCCATCGCATTCACGGCCCGCTTGTCTCGGAAGACGAAATCGTCAGAGTTTGCGACTTCTGGAGAGCGCAAGCTCAGGCCAAATACAACGAGCACCTCCTCGAAGCGCCGAAGGATGAGAATGGAAAAGTCGAAGGTTCTGCAGGTGGCGACGCGGAAGCCGGCGGCGAGCCTGTCGACGACGCGCTCTACCAGGACGCGGTCCGCGTCGTCTGCGAAATGGGCCGCGCTTCCACCTCCACGCTGCAGCGGCGCCTGCGTATCGGCTACGGTCGCGCTGCCCACTTGATCGACATCATGGAAAAAGATGGCATCGTCGGTCCGCCTGACGGCACGCGGCCGCGCGAAGTGCTAAAGGGGAAAAGCTGGATGAAGGAGTTCGACGAATCGGCACAGTGATCTCTCGCGCCGCAGCCCTTACTCCAGGCATTTTCCTTCTCAGAATTTCAGCTGCCGCTACAGCTCAGACGAAGTCATTCAACTCACGCGAATTGACACAATCGCGCCGCACCCCATACAATTTCTACACCACACGTGCCGGGGTAGCTCAGTGGTAGAGCGCCGCCCTGAAAAGGCGGGCGTAGCCAGTTCGATTCTGGCCCCCGGCACCATCCTTCAGAGATATCCCCTGCCCCAAGGCGATGCCTTCGCCCCAATCAAAATAATCGTGTGTAATTGTTCAGTGAGATTGCGATGTCGGCGGTAGCGAAAAGGCATACAGAATGTCTTGCACCGCAAAGATCAAGAATTGCCGCCCGTCGAGCTGGTAAGTCATCGGAGAAGCGTCCAACTTGCCGCCCATATTCAAGTGCCACAAAGTTTTACCGGTAGCAGGATCAAGCGCCAGAAGATTGCCCGAGTTATCCGCACTGAATAGCAAATGCCCCGCAGTCGTTAAAATCCCCGCGATGCTCTCTCCGTCACCGAGTTCGTGGTTCCAAACGACTTTCCCGGTGCGATAATCGAGAGCGCGCAGCGTGGAATTGGACCACAGATTGCGGTCGCGCCCTCCCCACCCTTCCGCCTTGCCCTCGACGGTATTGTAAAAAATGCTGAAGAGTCGCCGGGCGTTCACATAGAAAAGTCCAGTCTGCGGATTAAAGCTCGGCGCCATCCAATTCGTCGAACCGTCGGATCCTGGTTCAACGAGCGCCCCATCCGGAGTCGGCGTGGCTTCGGCCTTAGCGATCGGCCGTCCTCGCGAGTCAACACCGGAAGCCCAAGTCTGGTCAATAAATTCGGAAGTGACAAGATGCTCGCCCGTCGCGCGATCCAGTAAAAAGAAAAATCCATTGCGGCTGGCTTGCGCGAGCAGCTTACGCGGCTTGCCTTTGAATTCAGCATCGAACAGGACAGGTGTCTCGACGGCGTCCCAGTCGTGCACGTCGTGTGGCGACGGCTGAAAATACCAAGCGAGTTTGCCGGTGTCCGGATTCAAAGCTACAATCGAACAGGTGTAAAGATTGTCGCCAGGGCGCCCTTCGCCCGCGAGCACCGGGTTCGGATTGCCAGTGCCCCAATAGAGCAAATTGAGATCAGGATCGTACGTTCCAGTCATCCAGGTCATGCCGCCACCGTGCCGGATGGCGTCGCTATCCTTGGGCCATGTTTCGGAACTCGGTTGGCCGGGCTCCGGCTCGGTATTCCAGCGCCATTGGATTTTTCCTGTTTCTGGGTCCAGCGATTCGAGAAAACCAGGAATGTCTGTAACGTCCCCCGAAACTCCCACGATCACGTGGTCGCGTATGACCAGAGGAGCCATCGTCGAGAAATACTCGAGTTTCGAGTCGGCGAGCTCCACAATCCAACGCACACTGCCATCCTTTGCATCCAGGCAGACCAATTTCGCGTCGGGAGTCGTGAAGTAGAGCCAATTCTTGTACATCGCGAGCCCACGATGGCCGATGTGGTCGCCATCGGATTTTCGCTCGTAATGCCATATCCTCCGCCCGTAACGGGCATCCACGGCCCAAACATTGTCTGGCACGGAGAAATAAAGGATTCCATTTACTTCGAGCGGAGTCGATTTGATCGCTGGGCCGCGAGTCTGAAAAGCCCACGCAAGCGTGAGCGAGCTAACATTTCCTGAGTTGATTTGATCCAGCGTGCTGTAGCGCTTGCCGGAATAATCGCCGTTGTACGTCGGCCAGGTATCGGTGGGAGCCTTGAGCAGCGCGGCAGGATCGAGTGCCTGAGCCGAAACGATGGACGCCAGTCCCAGAGCGAGAAGCAATAGTAAAAGAAATGCGCTGGCTCGTTTCGCAGCGAGGTGGAAGGCCGCACCACTGCCAAGGCGATTCTCCCGTTCGCGCATGCTCTTCATCGTTGCACGCCCATAGTCGTTCCGCAAAAGTTAAGAATCACTCCGACTCCTGTCTTCTGACTTGTGCCACTGTGTTTACTACTTCAAAGTTTCCAAATAAGCGAAGAGGTTGTGAACATCTGCCTGCGAGAGCTTGCCCAAAAGATCGCGATGGGCCACCAGCGCATCCTGCAATTCTACCTTCACGTGCTCGCGTGAAAAGGACCGATACCCTCGCGAACCGTCGCGTAGCGAAACCATAAACTCGTCGACATGCTCGAGCGGCCCCTTGATTTGTTCGCCAGAAGGAAGCGTTACCACCACAGTTGTATGGCGGCCCTCGGGATAAAGCATATGAGCTTCGAGATCGATGGGAGGGTACTTGGAAGCGACTTTGTCCAAATCGCCCGTTGGAGAATGACATTTGTTGCAGCCGCCAGCTCCATCGAAGAACGCCTTACCGGCATTGGCATTGCCCGTGAGCAACTTCTCCACTGGATAACCGCTCGGGACTCCGTTCGAACTGAGTGCTTCAGCAGCACGCGCGTGAAGAAAAGCCGCGATGTCACTTACCTGCGCATCGGTAAGAGGCATCGCAGGCATGCCCTTGTCCGGCCGGCCGCGCCGAATCACATCACCAATGAGGTCACCTTTCACATCGTGCGCAACAAGCGGCGAACGGACAAGGTCAGGCCCGCGAGCGCCCGTCGCATCAGATCCATGACAAAATCCACAGGATTGCTCGAATTGTTTGTGCCCGCTCTCTATTGCGGGATCTGCAGTATCTGATTGTCGTTGCCGAGCCGGCGAGTTCGCCACCGTAATAAGAAAAACGATCGCCATGAACAAAGGTCCAGCCACAACAAATCGTTTCACCAAGTGAAAACTCTCATCACGCATCGTCAACACTCGCCTCGCGAATTGTGGATTCTAGCATTGTGCCTTGCGAAGTGCATCCGAGCGGTCAACGGCCGTCGCCCGTATTGCTTAGCGTGCCGGGTTTGTCGAGCGAATCTGTAGCTGCGACTCCGGTGATCAGTCGTGCGCCCCGGCTGAAGGTCAGATACTCAAATCCCCACTGCACGAAGACCAGCACGCGGCTCTGAAATTCCACGATATAGATCAGGTGAACAAAAAGCCAAGTAAGCCACGCAAAGAACCCTGCCAAATGAACTCCAAATATATTGGCCACGGCTGCAGCGCGCCCAATCACAGCCATATCGCCTTTATTGAAATAGTGAAACGGCTTGGTGTCCTTCTTCCCTTTCAAACGATCGCGAATCGTCTTCGCCGCGTAGGCTCCGCCCTGGATAGCCACCTGTGCGACACCGGGGAGTGGTTTCCCATCCTCTCCTAGCGACAGTGCCAGATCGCCGACAATGAATATGTCCGGGTAGCCTGGAACAGTAAGGTCAGGCTTGACTTTGATGCGCCCGCTGCGGTCCGTCTCCGCATGAGTACGCTCGGCAAGTTTTCGGCCGAATGCATTGGTTGTGACGCCACCTGCCCATAGCACTGTTTTTGCCGGCAGCCACTTTGATTCGTCGCCGGACTTGTAGGTCACGCCGTCCGCATCGATGCACGTAACCATCACTCCCTTTTGCACTTCAACGCCGAGCCGCGATACGAGCTTTTCCGCTTTCGCCGAGAGGTCCTCGGGAAATGTATTCAGCACGCGCGGACTGGCTTCCATGAGAATAATGCGCGCCTCGCTCGGGTTGATGCGCCGAAAATCGTTCTTTAGAGTCTCATTGGCGATCTCCGCGAGTGCGCCGGCCAGCTCCATCCCGGTCGCCCCCGCGCCAACAATTACAAACGTCAGCCACGCGCGTGCGTCTTCCTCATTCGTCGAACGCTCAGCGCATTCAAATGCATAAAGAATTTTGTGCCGGATCGCCGTGGCTTCTTCGACGGACTTCAAACTCGGCGCCCACTCGCGCCATGCGTCGTTGCCATAGTAAGAGGTCTGTGAGCCGGTCGCTACAATCAATGAATCGTACGGAAAAACGCCGCCATCGCGCAAAATCACGTGCTTTGTATCGGGATCAATGTCAGCGGCTTCGCCAAGCAGAACTTGTGTATTCTTTTGCTTGCTCAGAACCCCACGCAACGGAGCAGCAATCTCGCCCGGGGACAGCGATCCCGTAGCGACCTGATACATCAGCGGCTGAAAAAGATGAAAGTTGCGGCGGTCGATCAAGATAACATCCGCGGGCGCACGCTTGAGTTTCTGTGCCGCATTCAAGCCGCCAAATCCTCCACCCAGAATTACGACGCGGTGCTTTTCTTCCATTCTGACCGCCCCCGAGAACGCAACCCCGTTCTCCCTATCATCATCTCACCTAGCATGAATTTCTCAATTACGATGCTCGGTCAGCTCGTCGAGGCACGAGGTTTTTTTGCGCACAGCTGACATGAAGACAAAAACAATTCCCAAAACGCCGAACCGCGAGCAAATGGAGCGCAACACCTTGCGCCTTCTCTGCTCCGTACTCGTGAAACCCGGCACGCGCCTGGAAATCTGTCGGCTCTTGCACTCTAACGATTTTTTGGATCCTCTGCGTAGAACTGTCTTTGAAGAAGTCCAAGCCGCAGGCGTGCTCAGTTCGAAACAACTACGCGCATCGCTGACGGAGCGCATGATCAGGCGCGGATTTCCCCATTTCAATTTGGAGAAGTTGCTTGCCCCAAAACTCGCTAGTGAGGCTGAAATCGAACAATTGTTCGAGAGCACGCTATACTTGCTCAAATTAGGCGGGGCCGACGAGCCAACCTTTTTCCCCTCCGAGGACGATGTCGAAAACTAGTTTCCGCGCATTGACGGCCATCGAGGCGCTCGGCCTAACGGCATACATCGCCTGGTACATCTGGCGACTTCAAAGTACGTGGCCCAATTCCTGGGTCGTCTTCCCCATCTGGCTCTTAGCAAGCATCGCATTCCATCGCGACACTCCCAAAACTCTGGGCTGGAGGGCTGACAATCTCTGGCCAGCAACACGCCAAGGGCTGAAGATCTTCGCAGTCTTCGCGATTGCGACCTGCCTCGCCGGTTTGTGGCTTGGTGCTTACCGTCGCTTGCCTCTTCATTTAATTCAGTGGCGACATTTCTCAGGCTACTTCGCGTTCTGCTTGTTGCAACAGGTAGCGCTCAATTCTTATTTAACGAATCGGCTCCTCTATGCGTTTGAGCAACCTCGCATAACCGCGCTGGTAGCCGGCGCCGTTTTTGCCGCTCTCCATTGGCCTAACCCGGTTCTAGTCCCGCTTACATTCCTCGGCGGAACAGCAATGAGCTGGCTCTTCAATCGAGAACGCAACATTATCCCTCTCACCATCGGGCAAGCCATTCTGGGCGCGCTGGTATGGTGGGCCTTCCCGGTGGCATGGCATCACGGAATGCGTGTTGGACCAGGCTACTACTCGTTTCACCTCTAGAATCTAGAAGCTTCGCGCTTCGGCCCATGTCTCGCAGCGGCTACAAATTCAAGTGATCGTACTTCCCCGCTGTTTTTCGTGAGCCCATCGCTCCAGACAAAGCCTTCGCAGACTTGTCCCACACGCCTGGAATAATCAATGAGCATTTCGGACATGCGCCTTCGATGAGATGATTCTCCAGCACATCGTGCCAGGAACGCCGGATCAGCAACTCGCCACACTTGGGGCAGGAAGAATTCGCGCCGTCGCTAAAAATATTCCCCTCGTAAACGTAGTGAAGCCCCGTTTCGCGAGCAATCGCTCGAGCCCGATGAAGTGTCTCCGGCGGCGTGCGGGGCTTATCCTGCAGCTTGAAGTCCGGATGGAACGCCGTGAAGTGCAAAGGCACATCCGGCCCCAGATGCGTCAAAATCCATTCCGAAAGCCTCCGCGTCTCCGCAGGATCATCATTTAGCGTCGGAATCATCAGGTTGGTAATTTCAAACCACACCTTTGTTTCTTTCCTCAACCATTCAAGTGTCTCGAGTACCGGCTGCAAATGCGTCAGCGTAATCTTCCCGTAGAAGCCTTCTGTGAACGCTTTGAGATCGATATTGGCTGCGTCAATGTGATCGTAAATATCGTGAAAAGCCTCGTACGTAATGTAGCCATTCGAAACCATCACCGTCTTCAGCCCGTATTCCTTCGCCGCCTTGCAAATATCGATGACGTACTCACCCCAAATGGTCGGCTCGTTGTAGGTAAACGCCAGCGAATCGCATCCGTGTTGAAGCGCCAGCAAAGGAACATCTTCCGGTGAAATATGCTGCGAACGCACTTGATCCTGCCGCGATTTCGAAATATCCCAGTTCTGGCAAAAAAAGCACCCCATGTTGCAGCCAGCCGTACCCATGCTGAAGACACGCGTCCCCGGCAGAAAATGATTCAGTGGTTTTTTCTCGATTGGATCGACCTGCAGGGCCGCAGGCGCGCCGTAACCCAAGCTATAAAGTTTTCCGCCTTGATTCACGCGGATGAAGCAAAAACCAGATTGTCCCGAATGAATATGGCAGTGCCGAGGACAAAGATAGCAGTGCACGCGCCCTCCGGCCTCCGGCTCCCACCAGCGCCCTTCGTGCAACTCTTCGGTTTTCTCGAGGATCTTTAGCTCACTCACAGACGGATCCTCCTTCCGTTCAAATCATACGCCTCCCCACCCATCCAGAGGTCCATTTGTGCTTTTGACGATTACGTGCAGGCAAGCAGGGGAATTTTAGGCGTGATGCCGAATGCGTCGCTGGACCCGCCGCCGTTCGGCAGCCCAGTCCACAAAATTCATCATGTTCGATCGATATTTCCAGGAAAGCCGCAGGAATTTTCGCGCGTCCATATTCTTCGCTTCCGGGCCAAGAAAAGTCTCAAATCGCCAGCGCAAGTACGGGCTCTTCCAAGGTTTGAATCGATACCCGCGAGCAACGTTCCAGTAGTACCGCAATGTCTTAAACATCGGTCTTGCACGGGCATTACCGCCCGCTCCAATCTTCGTTCGTCTTAACTGCCGCCCAACGGAGCAGACAGATGTTCGTGTACCAGCACCCAGCCCGACCCGCGCCTCTCCCAAATTCCCGTATACCGAATGTCTGTTTCAGAACTCTTGCCGTCTTTTGTTTTTTCCGCTAAATGCATGGAAACCGTGGTCCACGCCACTGTGCCGTGGCGTCTCACCTTCAAATCCTTCCCGGCGGTTAGCGATATGCTCTCCGCGTTATCCAGGAATTCCTTCTTCACGCCCGCGTCGTATTCCTTCCAATTGTGATAAGCGAAGGGCGCCACGTCATAAAACACCAGCCCGTCTTCCTTGGCATAAAATCGCGCGGCATTGTCCGCGTTGCCGCTGCTCCAAGCTGCGCAATAGGAGTCGATTAGCTTGCGAAACGTTGCATCGTCAGTAGCCTTCTGCTGGGCGCGCGCTCCCACAAACGTGAGCAGCCCTCCGGCAAGAGCTATCGCGACGTACACGAGCCAGCGCCATCGTTCGCCACGTTTGGCGTTTACATTTTCTATCTGCAATACCATCTCCGTCCGCCGCAAGATTTCTTCGGCGCTGGTTTGTGGAAAGCCACTCCGTATTGCCCATACCCTATGGTGAATCGCGACAATTTGCAAGTGAGGGCTAGCACCCGTCTCAAAATGGACTTAGCCTTCGCGCTTCGCCGATTCCAGCCGCCATTGGCCGGTAAATCCGGCCTCTTCGCCGAATAGCAAATGCATGCTCCCAGGGCGGTGCGTAATCTCGCTCCTGGGCAGACAAACTGCCCGATTCGGAGGCGAGCATGGCACGGCGGCAACTCGCAACACTGGAAAAGAGGCGCTATATGGGCAGAATTCTTGTTTCTTTGGGCTTCGCAGGCTTGATTACCGACCTAGCCTTCCTGGCACAGCCCCTCGAACGGCTGCTCCAAAGACTCAGCGAAGGGCTGTTCAGCCTCGTGCCCGCCCTTGGCTTGTCGGTTCTCCATGCCGCTCGGGCCATCGCATTCCACCAAGTCGACTACTTCTCCCTCATTTCGCGTATCTTGGTATTATTCCTGGCGCTTGTAGCCATGGTGACGGGTACCGTTCTTTGGAACTCCCGCCACTCTGCTTCCGTTCGAGGAGACCGTTAATGGATCAGTCTGGCGACCAACCAACAAGAACTCCAAAGGTCGTCCTTCATGGCGACTTCCGCTGGGGACTCATCTGGGGTTTCATTGTACTCATTGTGGGCGTCGCTTTGCTCCTCGACCACATGGGCGTCATTCCCTTCGACTACGTCTACCGCTTCTGGCCCTTACTGCTCATCGTTTTTGGAATCATGAATCTCATCTCCGCCTCGAACCGCGGCCTAGGATTTATGATGATTGCCGCCGGTGTTCTCCTGCAACTCAACAAGCTCGGCTTCCTTCGTTTGAGCTTTGCAGACCTTTGGCCCGTGGCAATCATCTGCATCGGCATGCTGATGATATGGGGCTCCCTCGAGTCACGGGGCATCATCCGCAAGAAAATCAAATTCGACTGGACCCAAGCATCCGCAGCCCAAAAATTTCGCCAGCACCTCACCGAACTCACCGGCGAAACAGATACCTCCTTCAACGCCGCTGCCGTTTTCGGCGGTTGCGAACGCCGCTACACGGGACAGCACCTTCAGTCTGGCAAAGCCACTTCCATCTTCGGTGGCGTTGAACTCGACTTGCGCGATGCCAATATCGACGATGAAGCCGTCCTGGAGATTACCTGTCTCTTTGGCGGTGTCGAAATTCGGGTTCCCGAAACCTGGACGGTGCATTCCCGCAGCCTGCCCATCTTCGGAGGCTTTGAAGATAAAACCAGGCAGATGAGGGTGGATGAAGCCGCCGGCGCTAAGCAAAAAACGCTGGTTGTCACCGGCGTCGTCGTCTTTGGCGGCGTGGAAATCTCAAATTAAGAGACATTTCTTGAAATCCAAAATGGACAGCCGTCGAAAAACGCCATGCTCTCTATGCCCCATATAATCGCCCGCCTTCGGATCTCTAGCTGATGCATCCGCTCCTCACACCGATCAATCGTTATGGGTACTACCTGCTGGCGTGGACTCCGCTCGCCGGTATTCTCGCCTACTTGCTGGCCGTCCCCGGCAACCTCGGCTGGCTGGACGCCACCGCCCTGGTTCTCCCTCTTTGCCTCGTCTACCAGTTTGTTTGTCTTTCCGCCTGGTACATGTGCAAGGCTGCGCCCCTTCGCGGAGCCTCTCTCGTTCGTAACCGGCTTACACACTTGATCGCCGCCGTCGTCATCAGCCTTCTTTGGATCGAATTTGCAAGGCTGCTAGCCTACGTCCTTTCGCAAACCGCTCCCTTTCACAGATTGACTGAACGCTTCGCGCCGCAGGTTCCCGTATTATTCGGCGTCGGCTTTCTGTTCTATCTCCTCTCCGTCGCCGCGCACTACGTAATTCTCGCTATCGAGGAATCGCGCCAAGCCGAAGCGCGCGCGCTCGAAAATAGCATCTTTGCCCGTGACGCAGAATTGAGAGCCCTGAAGGCACAGGTAAATCCCCACTTTCTCTTCAACAGCCTCAACTCCATCAGCGCGCTGACCAGTGTGGACCCCGCGAAAGCCCGTGAAATGTGCATCCTGCTAGCCGAATTTCTGCGCATGACTCTGGGGCTCGGCGAAAAAACGAGCGTGCCGCTCTCGGAAGAACTCTCGCTTCTTCATCGCTATCTTGCCATCGAGAAGGTGCGCTTCGGCGCGCGCTTGCTAATGGAAGAAGACCTGCAGCAAATTTCCAGTTCCCTTCAGCTTCCTCCTCTTCTTCTCCAACCGCTCATCGAAAATGCCGTAACGCACGGCATCGCCAATTTGCCAGAAGGAGGCACCGTCCGTCTTTCTGGCCAGAGTGAAAACGGCCGCGCCCATTTGGCAATTGAAAATACTTTCGATCCGGATTGCGCGCCCACGCGTAAAGGCGGACTCGGACTCAAGAACGTGCGCGAGCGGCTAGAAGCGCGGTATGGCAAAGACGCGAATATGCGCGTCAGCGCCGAAAACGGGGCCTTTCGCGTGGATTTGTCTTTCCCAGTGGACACCAAAGAGGTCAAGAATTGAGTAAGACGCCCGAAAAGAAAATCTCCGCCCTCGTCGTTGACGATGAAGACCTCGCGCGCCTGGTTCTCCGCGAATTGATCCAAACGCATCCGGAAATTGAAGTTCTCGCGGAGTGCGGAAATGGTTTCGAGGCCGTAAAAGCCGTCGCCGAGCACAAGCCAGACCTCATTTTTCTAGATGTGCAGATGCCCAAGCTCTCAGGCTTCGATGTCCTCGAACTGATCGGCATGGACACCGCCGTCATTTTCGTCACTGCCTATGATCAATACGCCATGCGCGCCTTCGAAGTCCACGCGGTCGACTACCTCTTGAAACCCATCGGCCGCGAACGCTTCGAGGCCGCCCTCGAACGCGCGAAATCACGCATAGGCGAAAAATTGCCGCCAGCTCCCGACCTCGCCGCCGCCGCACGCCCGCCAAAACAATTCCTCGAACGCATAGTAGTGCGCGACGGAACTCGCGTCACTTTGATCCCGGTAAGAAAGCTCGACTACGCCGAAGCTCAAGACGACTACGTCGCCCTGGCCACCGAAGGAAAAAAGCATCTCAAGCAGCAAACGATCGCAAGCCTCGAGGCCTGCCTCGATCCCGAGCAGTTCGTGCGAATCCATCGCTCCTACGTAGTGAATTTCGAAAAGGTAGTACGCATCGAACCCTACGGAAAAGACAGCCGCCTAGCCATCCTGGCCGATGGCACCCGCTTACCGGTAAGCAAAGCCGGCTACGCTCGCCTCAAGACTCTCCTCGACCAACGCACCTAATCCTCGTAGGGGCACGGCATTGCCGTGCCCGCGCCAACCGCAAACCCGAACCTCTCTTTTCTCGGATTCCAGAACGCCAGAAAGGGACAACTATTTAAAGAAGGGTTATTCGTATTTCGCGTTTCGAATTTCGTATTTCGTCTTTACTACCCCAACCGCCGCACCCAAATCCTCGAAGTCGCGGGCTTCCCCAAATGCATAGTGTGTCCATCCGACCGCAACGTCATCGTCTCATCGTATTCCCGCTTCAGCACTTCCACTTTGGTCGAAGGCCGCAATTTCAACCCTTCCAAAAATTCCAAAAACTGCCCGTCCTTCTCATAAACACAAAGAATCTCCGCGTTCTCGTTAGCGCGCAAATCCGCCAGCAATACCGCGCCCTGACTTCGCAGTTTCGCCACTCCACCCCGCATCGGCACCCCGTGCGGACACGTCTTCTTATTGCTAAATCGCTTCAGCAAGAGCGCCTCAACTTCCGGCGAAATCCCATGCTCAAGCCGCTCCGCCTCGTCATGCGCCTTCGCCCAGGAAAGCCCAATCACTTCAGTCAGCAGCATTTCCGCCAACTGATGCCGCAAAGCCAGTCGCTCCGCCACCATACGCCCTTTGTGCGTAAGATCGATTCGCCCGGTCCGCTCCACGCGCACATGTCCATCGCGCGCCATGCGCTTCAAAGCCGCCGTCACCGCCGGAGGCGTCACCTTCAACTCCTCCGCCAAACGCGCGCTGATCGGCGTCTGGTCCTCCTCCAGCATCTCCCAAATCGCTTTGAGATAGTCTTCCTGCGAAACGCTAGTTTTCTCTCGCCTCACTCCAGAATCTCCTCGACGCAACTCATCCTTGCCCGTTGCCTTCCTCGACTCCGCCTTCCATCCCGCGATCGCTTCCCTTTTCGCGCGAGTTACGCGCCGTAAATTTGCTCCCGTCCGATGTTCTCACTCTGCCGACCAGTTCCACCACGCGCCGCTCAATATCCTCGAAAATCCTCTGATACGTCTCCGCGTCCGAACCATACGGATCTTCCACGTCCCAATCTTCCACCTTTGAAGCATCCTGAAACACCGCCAATCCGGGTCGTCCAGTCATATTGATAATGATGTCGGCCCTATTAAGGTCCACATCCTCACATGGTTTCGACTCTAGTCCATCCGCCGGATAACCGTTCTTCGTCAGTGTCAGCTTGGACATGGTTTGCACGCGCCCCAGCGCCGCCACTCCCGCGCTCGAAACCTCCATCACGTCCGAAGCAATGTGCACCGCAATCCCTTCCGCCATCGGACTCCGGCACGAATTCCCAATGCAAACAAACACCACCCGCGCTCGACGAATCTCTTTCACGCAAATCCCCTCGCACCAATCCAGCTACTCAATGTTACCAGCCTAACCGGGACCCCAGACCGCTGCAACAGAAACCACTCCGTCTCCGATCGTGTCTTAATTCGTAGATCCATGCGTTCGCAGGCCCCGTGGAGTGCGGCAGCTCTGCTGCCGCTTTCGCAATTGTTCCACCGCCACGCCCGAAAGGTATCGGCGAGCCATCCGCACTCGAGGCTTCTCCTCTTATTCCGTTACCGCGTAAATGAAAACGCCACCCAAGCACGGTAACGGGTCAGTTTCCGACTAGGCGCGCCTGGAAGTGCGGCCAAGATTTAACCAGGCACCGTCTGTATTTTGATCGTGGGGTGCTTCTAATTGCACTCGGAGGACCCTGCCAAAATCGATTGCCTCGTCCGATTCAGCGTTATGCCCATCCTGCTTTGGGTCCTTCAAAGACGCGTACCAGGTCAGCCCATCCTGTTTAGAACGTAACCGCAGCGGAGATCTGGAGTGTGTATCCTTGAAAGGTAGATCTGCATTCGAATTCATGAAAATACTTAATACCCACGCTCACCTTCTGCCCCGGTAATATCGCGTTTGCTACGAACCCCAGCGCGTTGACTTTGTAGAGCGCGCCTGCTTGTTCCGGCGTAATGCTCGGGCCAGACTTATCGGTCGTCTGCCACTGTCCGTAGCCGGCCAACCCAACCTGAAGCCGCAAGTTACTCTTCAAGGGAAACGTACGGGTTAGAGAATAGTCCAGGTTAAAAGTCTGACCGGGGTGGACCATTGTCCCCTCTTGAGTGCCGTGAAATTCATACATCTGAAAGGCAGAGAAGGCAGTAGTTTTAGCCGAATCGAGATATATCGTCTGTCCACTGGCAACAGCTGAGGTCCAGTAACCTGAACCGACATTCGTGTTGGCACCCGCGCTAAATCTTCCTGTGGGCGCCAGGAACCCGTAGATCGCCCGAACGGCAACGCGCTTTTTGCGCCAGCCCAGAATCAACGGTTGATAATAGGAATCCGCAAAACCGCCGCCGCCGCTGATGGCACCGTGGATATCAGAAGTGAGCGAGTTGTTCGCAATCGGGAGAGTCGCTGAGGCCGAGAATACTGCCCCACCCAGGAAATCTATCTCTTTCTTGCTCGCCCAGACAAAACTGTTCAAATCCATTATCACCGAGTTCTGCCCGGTGGCCACTATTTCGCCATTGGGGCCTTTCTCTTCATCACGCGAGAAGAAAATAAAAAGATTTGAATAGGTGATTCCCGCTTCAGGTGTCACCCCAGAGTTGGTGGCATTCATACCCACGGGATAGACGCCTCTCACTTGCGCGTGGACGGGGACCAAGAAAATAAAATTAGCAACGACAATAAACGCGATCAAAGCAAAGAAACGAAATGGCAAGGCCGCTCTCATCATAGTTCTGTTGTTCTAAGCTGTGGCGCCCGCGCTTCGAGTCCCGAAGAACCGCGCCAGCGGCATCAGAATAAGCAGCCCAACAACGGCAACCACCACAATCATGACGAGTACTTTGGGGTCGTCGAATTCCTTGCCCGCAACCACAAGTGCAGCGGCAATATTGCGCTGCGCAGTCGCTAACGACAGCACGCCTTTTGTCCCGAAGCCCGGACCGCCAAGGAGCCACCCCATTCCAGCACCAACGAAAAGAAAGAGGATGCTCGCCAAAATGCCGCGTGTTCCGAACAGGGAGATTACATTTTGAATATTCGTCACCAGCAGCAGCACAATCAGGAGCACCAGGCTGAGAGTAGAGATTTTGTTAAGCGGCCCCCGCATTTTTCCAGCAATGCTTCCGAACCAGGCGTTCACTGCAAGCCCGATACCCAATGGGAGCAACATGAGAAGGACCAGCGAGCGTGCTATTTTCATCGGGTCGACCGAAACACCCTCCAAAAGCAGGGGCAGCACGAGGGGCATGTAGGCCACCGTCAAAACCATCAGTAGCACCATTAATCCCACGGCGAAGGCAAGGTTGCCCTTGGCGATTCCTGCCAACTTGGGAAGAAATGGCGCGCCGGCAGCTGCGCCGAGCAAAAGCAGGGCTATGCCGAGGGGCTGGTCAAGCTTCAGAATTCTGGCTATGGCGAATGCCCCCAGTGGCATCAGCACGAAATTGGCGAGCAGTGCGAGAAAAACAAGCCGTCCATTGCGCAGGGAAGCCCCAATCTCCCGAATCGTGAGACTTAAACCAACTGCCAGCATGCTTGAAACCACAAAGGAGAGCATCGCGATCGGGACTGCCTTACTCAGGAGTTCCATTCGAACCTTTCCCGTCCAGTGCTTATGCGCTCTGAGATTCGGATCAGGCGATGGCCTGAGTTCTTTGGGCTTGCATCCCGCTTGTCAGTGGCATCAATGCAATGTTCTTCCAAAAGGTCTCCAACGACTCGACGCCGCCAAACAAGGTGGTAAATATCGTGAGGTCCGCCAGCAGGATGTTTCCCGCGCGTTGTGTGTTTGGGGGCATCCAAATAAAAGAATTGAACTCGGTGTTGCCAGCCTGGGTGAAAGGATGGGGCCGCTCAAGATCAATCGGTTGCTTCGTGAGCACGTGGACGGATTTTGTGTCATCGCTGGTCAGCGCGTAGTGCGGCAGGTGTAGATGAAAATTGAACGTGGTAACTCCGTTGAGGAGGCCGAGCTTATCCAGGTCTTTGTTGATTGTGAGCGGCGTAATTTGTTTTGTGCCCTTAATGAGGGCGGGGCGAAGTCCGAATTGATTCACCACTGGAACGCCGAGTGCTTTCATGATCGAACGCGTGTATTGTCCAAAGCGCTGCTGGCGAGGGACGAGCTCATCCCCGTGGTGCGTATATTCCAGTTGGCGTTGCTTCAGATCCTCTGTCAAGGGCTCATCGTGATGGGGTCCAAGCAGAAGGCAAGTTCCTTCTCGCTTCAGCCATTTGCGGATCGCCTCGATCTCCTCTGAAGCCGCCTCCTGCTCTGAAAGCAGATGATCGAGACCGAATACCATCAGCGTATCTGTGTCCTCCAGTATTCGCTCGTCGATCGAATCTTGTACCCTGCTTGGTCGATTCGTTGAAATACTGCAACCGGATGTCCGGTGACTTCACCAACGACGCTCTGAAACGCGAGGGTGGAGCGGTGGAACAGTTCCGGGTCCCAGCAATTCCTTGCAGGAAATGCATCTCGTCCCATTCGGTCCCCTCATACGCGGGCCAGGCGACTAAGGACCTCGGTCATGGTCGAGAAGCGGTTGTCTAATTCAGTGGTGTCCCGGTTGGCTTC
>CAVUCM010000034.1:0-85216 GCA_963740015.1 uncultured Acidobacteriota bacterium
AGCACCACAACGATCACCACGACCGCATTCAAAATGGACTTAATCGTCCCCTGCATCGGTATGAAGCGGTTGATAAGCCAAAGCAGAACTCCCACAACGATCAAAACCGTCACCACGGTTAGTAATGGCATTAGTCAGCAACCTCCTAGCTGAACGGATTTACCGCTCATTCTCAACGGGCAGAGTAAGCGGATAGGCAGCCTCAAGCCATACAGGAAAGAAAGTAGCTCGTCCGGGGAAAAGCGTTAAGCGGCATGGGGGCCTGTCACGCCATCGAGATTTGCCAGGTATCTGTCCCGATATCGCTCACTCCACCGCCAGCGAAATCGCCAACTTCGCGACCATGCGGTAAGCAGAGCCGCAAACGGCCTTCTAACACCACATAGAACGTGGGGGCGCGCCCTCCCGAAAGAGCCATTCTCCCGGCTCAAGCCGCACATCGGCGATAGTCTGCGCCAAGCGAGCGCATTCGGCTTCGTCAAGACAGACAAAGATTTTGGCTTGCCATAGTTCCTCTGGAGTGAACACGTACCCGCTCCGCAATCGCTAGAAGCGATCGTCACATTTATGTACCACAGAATGCGGTCGATAAAAGCCCGGTTTATCTGTCTTGGGATCGAGCCGATTTCGTTCACTTCCTGATAGCGGCAGCGTTTTCCAAGACTACTCGGAAGTCGGCACTCGCGGGCTACGCCAGTTCCACACGTTGTAGGAGTAAAGAGCAATACAGAATAGATTCGCAGGAATGAATCCAAATTGGGCGGTTCGGGAAGCAATCACGCAGACGATCACGCTGTTTGCACCAGCAACCATCCAACCTTGCCAGAATTTTCTTCCTATAAGAATGGTCGAAAAGACTGTAAGAACGCACGAGATGTAATCCAGCCGCAGCACCTTAGCCTATGCCTACTCACCTAATCTTTGGTGTCGGTTTGCACCAGGGCCACTTCTTCTTGGCTTGGAGTCAGCCTAACATTTCACGTTTCAGTCGATAACTGTTCTGTAGTTCAGTTGCGCTGGCGAAGTTAACTCCTGGCGAGTTGCCTCCCCGGCAACTGGATCCCGTACCCAAGTTACCGGTTACCGCTGCCAGCTCAGCCGGTCGACGCAACACCTTCTAATTAGTTGATCCGCCGATACTTCCCCTGAAGAACCGACCTCTTTGGCTGTACTCAGTCAAAACCCAGCCAGAGTAGCATTCCGGATGTTCTAACCTAGCCAGCGCTTTTAGCTTTTGTTTTCAATGCAATGTGGGGCCGGGCTGAGCGTTGCGTCGACCCATTGAGATCGCCCCCATAATCGGAAACGTGATGTCCGGTAAGCGTTTATCGAGAGTTACTCCAACTCGGGATCAATCCGCCGAGTAGCGACGTTCAGTCGGCAGGCTATTGAAATCATTCAACTAATGGTTCCGCTGCAACGAGTTGGCGGACCCCAGAAGTAACCACTAGAAATAACTCGGCATGAGGTTTGGCCGCGTCGTCTATGACCGCTAATTGCTGGGTGCGCCTGTCTCCTGTAACACGGCTTCCGGCTTCAATATTGTCGAGCGCCTCCAATCCTGTTGATCCAAGGTTGCAAAGCTCATGGGACAGGGGAATTAATTCCTGGAGAGAGCTGGAAGAATACAGGAACGGCTGCAGCCTCGCGTCGTTGTCGCGCCACCGCTTGAACCATTTGCGCAGTTCAAGCCGTGAGTCGGGATCCTGAATTGCCTGCTGAGCCAATATGTTGAGTTCGCGCCCGACATTGCTTTCTGGGGAAACAGCATCCACCAGGCGATTCAGCGGAGTTTGCGTGCTGTAAGCTTGAGTCTTTTCGCGCTCGTACTCTTTCACCGGTTCCACCACCGCAGACAGCGTCTCGAATAATTGCCTCGGTGTCTTTCCAGCGACATCATCCAGCATTTTCCGGCTATTTAGGTTGTGGAGTAACTTAAGCTGCTCCAGGCTGATACTAAGAGCCTCAAGCCGTTTATACATAGACGTCTCCCCCGTGACGGAAGCAGGGGACCAGAGGCGCTCAGCGATCGCGCCGAGCCGGGGCCAAATTCGATTGTCGATGTTTTCAGGTGTAGCGTACTCCGTCCATTGAGCGGCTTCTCCTCCAAGGATTAACGCTTTCTGCGCGTCGGAAAGAGAAGTAGTCAATCCGCTCAGTGGCTCGACAGCATAGTGCCGAGATGCTGGATACATTAGATCGAGATACCAACCAGCTGAAAGAATGGTTGGAAATCCCATCTGCGCAGCGGTCGCGAGAGTATCCGGTCCTCGCCAGGATTGCACCAAGGTATCTTTTGGCAGATCTGGATTAAGAATGTCGTCCCACCCTTCCATATGTTTTCCATGTTTGGCGAGAATCACCTGAACACGCTTGCTGAAGTAGGTTTGCAGGTCGTGATTATCTTTTATGGCGTGAGCGCGCATCCATTCCTGAATTCTTTCGTTGCCATCCCAATATTTCCCATCGACTTCGTCACCACCGACGTGAAAGTATGGGTCTGGAAACAGAGAAGCCATTTCGCCCAGCACGCTGTCCAATACTTGATAAGTCTCTTCTATGGTGGGATCAATGGGCGGACGAACAGCGTCACTCATCCCGCGAACTAGGTGTGCCGGCGGCGGTGCCGACGCGATATTGGGATGAGCGATCAACCAGCTTACTGCGTGCCCAGGAACGTCAAACTCTGGAACCACGCGAACTCCACGTTCACGCGCGTAAGAGAGTAGCTCTCGAATTTGATGCTGGGTGTAATACTGGCCGTCCGAGGCAAGTTCTTGGAGTTTGGGAGAGTTCCTGCTTTCCACGCGAAACCCTTCATCATCGGAGAGATGGAGATGGAGCGTGTTGAGTTTCACCGCTGCCATGCCATCGATATTTCGCTTGATAACTTCAAGAGGGATGAAGTGCCGAGAGACATCAACCATCAATCCGCGCCACGGAAACCGAGGGCGATCTTCCACGCGAACAGCCGGAATGATCCAGTCGTGCTTATCTTTCTGGATCAACTGAAGTAAAGTTTCGACTCCACGCAAAACGCCTAGCGGAGTGCCAGCTGTCAACTCAATCTTGCTTTCATCAACTAATAGGCTGTAACTCTCATCCTCGCCAAGCGCTTGCAGCTTCTGGCCAGGGGTATCACAGCGGATGACCAAGAGAGGCGCAGTGCTGTTGTTCACACTGCTTCTAGAGGAAAGCTTTGTTTCTGCGTCCAGTTGGCGACGGAAGTGAGCGATTGCATATTGAACGCGTTCGTCACCTCCCTTCACTTCAAACCGCGGCAATTGATCAAGCTTCAAAAATCCTTCCCGCTGTTCGATTCGCGCCGGCCAAGGCATTAAATTGAATTCTTGTGCGGAACAAGATAGAGAAAAAGTGAAGGCCAGAGCCGCAACGCAAGAACCTATCAGCTGTTTTCTTGCATCGAAGAATGCCGTTTTCACTTTTTCACCGAAGCCAAAGTGCTCACTATCCTTTATGTCCCTGAGACTTGGAGAACGATCCTCAGCGTCCACAAACTCGCACTCTACCCGGCCGGGCTGATTATCGTCAGCAAATCGAACGATTTGGACCGCAAGGTTATGCATGGTTTTTATATGGAACTACAGGCTGCAACCAGACCGCAACCGCTTTGATTGTGGCGAAGTCGGATTACGGGACAAATGGATTATGGCGGGTGGCCCATCCTTGCGGGATTTGGGTTTTGCAAGGGTGGGTCTTTCATTTTCTTATTTCATTGGACAGGCGGTTGGCAGCTACTTACCTCTGGGGTGGCCTAGCCATTGCGGTATTGTCTCCGGCAAAAGGTGGATCACCCCTCGCGCCATCCAGTCTTTCCGCTCACTACCCACTATTCACTGCTCACTTCTCGGATCAATACCGATAAACGCCCTTGTAGCGATTAACGGGCCAACTCCCGGATTGCCAACCAATCGCTGTTCCCCTTAGCACACATTGGCCTGGTACTAGAGTTCTTCAAAATTAGGACTTTTGGGGGATTCCTGAACCCCTCCAACTCTTTCATCCTACCCAGTGCAGCAGGGGCGGGCGACTCATTTGCCGCAGCTTATGAGCAATCCACAAAACCGTTACGAAGTCTTCGAGAGCCTTGGCACTGGCGCCACCAGCCGTGTCGATAAAGCTCGCGATACGCTCATTGGACGCACTGTCGCGCTAAAAACCTTGCTTCGTGGTTTCGGCTCCCGCGATCTCCATCAGCAATTCCTACGAGAAGCCCAAATCATCGGCGGCCTCTCTCATCCCCACATCGTGGCCCTCTACGACGTCGGCACCAACCAGGACGGCGCCCCGTATTTCGTCATGGAATATGTTGAGGGCAAAACTCTGGAGGCTTTTTTTGACTCTGGGCCTCTGCCACTTTATCGTGCAGCCGCGTGGGCGGGCGATCTTGCCTCGGCTCTGGGTCAGGCGCACCGCGCCAATGTTATCCACGGGGACGTGAAACCCGCCAATATTCTCGTGACTGCCGAAAATCAGGTGAAGCTCGGCGACTTCGGCGTTGCCCGCTTTTCCACGCAAGCGTCCGGCAGCGGAAATCTGATGGGCACGCCGGCATATCTCTCGCCGGAACAGATTCGCGGAAGTTCGCAGGATAGCCGCTCCGACCTGTTCTCACTGGGCATCGTTCTATACCAGATGTCGACCGGATTTCGGCCGTTTGATGGAGATTCCGTCGAAGCCGTGTGCGCGCAAATCGTTTCGAGCACACCACCACCACCGTCAAGTTACAATCCAACGTTTCCGCCTGCGTTTGACGAGGTTGTGATGCGCTGCTTGTCGAAAAATCCCGAAGAGCGATTTCCAAGCGCCGAAGCAATGGCCGCAGCCGTCTATCCCTTCGCCCGAAACAAGCAGGCCGCACCTTCAAGTGCCCACCCTGCCGCAACCCAAAGAATCAAGCTCTCGTGGTGGAACAGGCCTTTTCAGCAAAAAGATAAATGGGTAATCGCGGCCGCTCTGCTCGTTCTCGTTTCCGTCGCGGTAACTTTCCACGCCATTCGCAAACACTCTGTCACCAGCCTGACCGCCGCTGCAGCCACAGTAGATCCCCCTTCTTCCGCTAGGCCGGACCGAAGTGCGTTAGATCCAGTAGTTTCAACTTCAGCGACCGCTATCGACTCGCCGGAAGTCTCGGAAGCGCCGCAAACAGACTCTCCGTCGCTCTCAACAAAACCCGAATCGTCGGTTCCAAGCATAACCACTCCGCCGAGTCCGAAGTCTCCGGCACGGGCTAAATCCTCCGTGGCCGGGCAACACGCTTCTGCTTTGAAGACCGGACCGGAGCGCGACGCATCCCACGCACAGTCTTCCAGCGCCACCCCTTCCACTACCGCGCAGCCCTCTCTTCCCAAACCGCTCTCTTCCCTTCACGTCGAGATTGTCTCCGCCATCGCCGAGGAGACTCTGGCTGTGTATTCAGGCCAGGACGTCCTGGTGTCCACGCGGCTCGACTCCGCGCATCTCGGCGAAGCCCTAGAGTTCAACTGCCCGCTCTCGGCAGGCACCCATCCCCTCCGCGTCGTCCTCTATCACGCCGACGACAGCCTGCACCTGCAAAAAGAAGGATTTGCTGAGATTGTCTCCGATGGTTCGAACACCCTCGATATTCGCGTGAATCGCCGTTCCAAGCTTCTCATTCGCAAGGAAGCCGCGCTGGAAGTCACATGGCCAAAGGCGTCTTCAGCCTCAACAGAGCACACTTCTCCCCAAACAGTAGCGTCCGCTTCGAAATAATCTCAGTTTGTAGTAATTTGAAGTCCGCTCGACTCTAGAAAATTAGCGCCCTGCCCCGCAAAGGCTGCGCGTTTGCGCAAGGACATCTGCATCGAACTGAGCGGACTGCCAACCCTTTGTGGAACAAACCTGCTCGGCGGTAAGCCCCAGCGCTCCGCGGAGGTCCGCTCCAGCAATGTTTGCGCCGGTAATTTCTGTGCCGCGAAAAATAGCTCCGTTGAAAAAACCGCCGCGAAGATCCGCGTTTCGAAGGTCCGCGTCCATCAAAATCGTTCCCTTAAACTGAGCGCCCGTCGCGTTGGCTTCAATCAATTTTGCTGAGGAAAAATCCGTTTGCTCCAGCGTCGCGAAGGACAAAATAGCGTGTTCCATTTTCGTGTCTCGCATGTCCGCGCGCGATAAGTCGGTGCGCAGCAATTGAGCGTTGCGCAAATTTACAGCATAGAGCGAAGCGCCGCCGAGTCGGGCGTTCGAAAGCAAAGCGTTCTCGAGCGTGGCGAAGGACATGTCCGCGCCGCGCAAATCGGCGCCGGTGAAATTTACGCGGGTCGCGTCCGCGGAGACCATCACCGTTTTCGAGGCCAGAACGCGATCAAGAACGGCGTCCTTCAAAACGGCTTCGCGCAAATTTGCTCCCCGCATGTCCGCTTCGGAAAGGTAAGCTCCTTCCAAATTTGCGCGCCAGAGTTTTGCGTTCACCAAATAAGCTTTGTAGGCGCGCGCGAATCGCAAATTCATTTCGTTCAGTTTTGCTCCGGGGACAGCCGCGAGCGCTTCTTCACTCCAATTTCCGTGCGGCGGCGGGCCGGAGAGCGTTGCTTCCGTCAGTTCCGCGTATGGCCTGTAGCCGATCGATTGCATTGCTTCCGAAGCCCACCTCAGCAAACTGGCTTGCGAATGTTGCGTCGCAATGTTGCTATCGGAAGGCAATCCGCGATTCACTCCCAGCGAGAAAATCAGCAGAGTACAGCCGGTCAGCAGGGCGATTCGCGCAGTTGCGAAACTCAGCCGGAGCAAGTTCTTCGATTTCTGCCGCAACAAATCGCCGGGTTGCAGGACGCGCGCGACGATTGTGGGAACACACGTCGCCGCAGCCACCGAAAGCGTCAGCAGAAACGCATGCAAAAGCGTTCCGCGAAAATCTTGCCTTACCAAGTATCGCAGCCAAAACAAAAACAGTGTCGCCGGCACGACCCAATAAGCCAGCACAGTCGCTACGATCGTCTCCAACACCCAGAAAGGAGAGCGGCCTTCGCGCATCCAGCGGAAATGGCGTCGCACCAAACCCATCAAATACCAGGGACCGTCTTTTTCCAGCGTTTGCCCGTCCTTGAAAACCGCAGGCAATCCCGACATGCTTCCCCACAAACGCAACAGCAAAAAATGAAATCGCAAATATAAAATAAAGAGAACGAGCGGCGCTCCCAAATAAAAACTCGTCATGGACAGAATTTTCGGGAAGCGCGGTATGGGAATCGCGGAAGCATCAACAACAAGACGCACATCGGTGGTTAATCCAATTAACGCAATGCAGGCAAGACTAGCGCCCAGAATCAGAAAATAAAACCACCGCGCGACTTTTGAGGCATCTGAAATAGCTTTTGTGCTGTCGAAAGCCGCAATCGTTTCAGGCAGAATCGCGTCGAAAAGATTTGTTCCGCCAAGACGCCCGACCCACACGCCTTCAGCTCCATAAAGATTCGCGCCCATTAAATTGGCGCCTCGGAGCTCAGTGCCCAAAAGATTGGCTTCGCGTAAATCAGCTTGTACGAGGCTGGCTCCTCGTAAATTGGCCATCGAAAGGTCCGCGCCAATTAAATTTGCGCGCTGAATAAAAGCTCCTTCGAGGTTGACTCCAGTAAGGTCAGAGTGGGAAAGATTGACTCCGCAAAGGTCGGCTTTTACGCCGGACTCTCCGCCTGTTTCTACCCAGATTTTGTGCTGATCGAGAATTTCCGCCAGATCCAGAAGAGAGATCGAGCCGGTGGCTTCTTCGGCAGAAGGCTGATTAGAAAGTTGATTCTGCTTATCCTGAATATCCGCAAGCATCGTGAAACTTTCCCCCACTCGACGTTTTTCACTCGAGACGATGGCGGCCATTTTTCGGTTCATGGCGCCTACACTACGGCCCACAGTAGCCGGGTGTGGCCGGTCCGCATCGCCGGTTTGCTTGGGCTGGGTTGCTGCCGGGCGAAACCCATCATCGCCTATAAAGGAGAGGAAAATCGCCTGCCCGGAAGTACAGGACGCGCAGAGGTAACTGTGCTTCTGTGGATTTCTGCACATAGTTTGGCTTCCGCTCTATCGACCGCGTATGGCGCGATCGCGAAAGCGGCAGCAGAGCTGCCGCACTCCACAAATGCCCGCGAAGAAATTTTCTGAAGTGTGAGAGAATTCGCGCAACCCCGAATCGTGTGAGGAAACCCTTGGACGCTGCTGCCGCAACCATCCCAGAATCGCCTATCAACCGCTCCGAGACCGTGGCCAGTACTGCTCACACTGTGTTTCTTCTCATTGTCCTCGCGGCAGTTTGTGCGCTCGGCTACGTCTCCGTCCATCGCCAAGCCGTCGTGCATAATCCGAATCGATTGCTTTTCTATCTGCCGACCATGGCTTGGGAATGGCTTGTTGTCGGTTACATTTACTGGGGACTGCGCCGGCACGGAAAATCGTTTCAGAACATCGCCGGTAAAAGTTGGAAGAGTGCGTCGGAGTTTTTCCTGGACATCGGAATCGCATTTGCGTTTTGGATTGGCGCGATAATTATTCTCAGTATCGTTTCGCACTTGGTTCATGCAACCGGAATGGCCGAAGCCGCGCGCCTGCTTGCTCCGCAGAGCTGGCTGGAATCCATCGTTTGGGTCGCTCTCGCGGTTACCGCCGGTATTTGCGAAGAGACCATTTTTCGCGGTTACTTACAGCGGCAGTTTGTGGCATGGACTGGCAGCGCTGCCGTTGGAGTGGTGCTGTCGGCGGCCTTATTTGGCCTCGGGCATGTCTATCAAGGTGCCAAAGCTACCATCGTCATCGGTGTGTACGGCCTGATGTTCGGGATTCTTGCGGAGGTCCGGCAAAATCTTCGTCCTGGGATTATCACGCACGCCTGGCACGACGCGATCACGGGTCTAATTATTCGCTTCCTGCCGAAATAAAATGATCTCTACGCGGCCGGGCTGCGCCGCAATTCGAGGTACGCGGAGGCCAGTCCCCAAATGTACAGCGCAAGCAGAGCCACCAGGCAGAACGTCCCGAGCCGCGCGTAGCGATCGACCATTTGCAGGACCGTCCAGCCGTACATTTCGGTGAGCAGGCTGGGATCGGAAAGGTTCACTCCTTCAATCTCGCCGAACGGAAGATCTTCGAGCGGCCCGCGCCACAGCAGAAAAACGTGCATGAAGCTGAGCGCGCCGATGGCCAGCAGTCCCCATCGCAGTCCCCAGCTCTTATACAGCCGGCTCTCGCGCGGCGCGTAGAACGTCGCCATCAGCAGAGTGGCCAGCACCAAAGCGCCGCCATCGCCAAAGAAAATGATCATCGCTTCTGCTGGCGAAGACAACGCGACCAGTTGGAGGACGAGCAACGCGGCGGCGGCGAGAAGCCATCCCGGACGTTCCATCTTCCACGCCAGAAATCCGGCAAAACCAATGACCGCCGTTACCAGCAGAACGATCAGCCAGGAGCGTTCTTGGCCATGCGGGGTAACCCAGGGCAGCGGCACGGCCCAGCGGCCGGTGAGCCACGCAGTGATGGCGTGCCCGCTTTCGTGCAGCACCATGGCAAGCATGCCTGCCGCGATGCGTAGAGGCGTGCCCGCAACGAGACGCGCCAGTAGCAACGCCAAAGGAAGCGCGACGATGCGGTACTTCAACTCGGCCCGGGCATCGGCGCGAACATTGCCTAGGTCATCGCTTCCGCGATGGGTATCGTTGGCAGCGGTAGCAGGCCCCGCCAGTACGGGAGGAGCGGACACGGCCACCGCGGCGTCCGGATTAACCTGGTTCGCGGCGCTTTCCAGCGGCACCTTGTAGCGGGAGAAAACGATTCCGCACTTCAGACACTCGGTGGTCTGCAACGGATGATCGAATTGGCATTTGGGGCAGCGCATTCGAATGGCCTAATTCCATTGTAGGAGAGCACCTCCGCGCATCTACCGCCGTCGACGGCGTGCTGCCGAAACAGATATTGGCTTTCAGGAAAGACTTTGGCGGCCAGAACATCATAAGAGAACCATTGCAAAGCAACAGAAGTAAGAATCAAAACTCCCAGACGCAAAGCCTGCGTCTGGGGCATCCCGCTGTGACATCCTATGCGATGTGGTATGCTAGGGGAGCTCACGATGCGGATTGTGCTCGACACCTCAGTTCTAGTCGCTGCGCTTCGCTCTCGTTCCGGCGCGGGAAACGCTGTTCTGCGGTTGGTCGCCCAAAGGCGCTTGATTCTTCTGGCGACTCCTCCGCTCTTTCTAGAATACGAAGAGGTTTTGAATCGCCCGGAACATCGGCTTGTTCACGGGCTTTCGCCGCAGCAACTGGATAGTTTTCTCCAGGAGCTCGCGGCACTGATCGAACCGGTTGAGCTGCATTTTCGCTGGCGGCCCCAGGTTCACGACACGAACGATGAGATGGTTTTGGAGACAGCAATCAATGGAGATGCTGGAGCACTGGTAACTTACAACACGGCGGATTTTTCCGTCGCCGCCGAACGCTTCGGTATTCCGGTGCTGACGCCGGCGCAGCTTTTGAAAAAGGTGAAACCATGAGCAGGGCTACTTACCCGTTAAAGCTTCCCCATTCTGTGAAGAAGGCCGCTCAGCGCCTCGCCAAAGAAGATGGCGTCTCCTTGAACCAATGGATCGCCGTGGCCGTTGCCGAAAAGGTGGGTGTCGTGGAAACTGCGGCCGCATTCTTCAAAAAGCGCGCTGGGAACGCCAAGGGCGACCGCCTGCTCAAATTCCTCCGACAGGTGCCCAACACGCCGCCCGAAGCGGAAGACAGGATCACTTAGCTGTCGTGTACCCATGGCGCGCTTTAGCGTCGCCTCCCTTTAGGTAAGGCAAGCGTCAGGCCTCCGCAAGAAAGTCAAAATCCGCACCCTGAAAAACCGCAGGGTGCGCCACCCGCCGAGCGCCACCAGCGTACCGACCAAAGCCGGAAGCGGCAGAATGAATACCAGTAGAACACCACATAGAAACTGTGTATTGAAACAACGCGATCCCTGAGGAGGATGACCGCACGACGCTGACACCACGATGCATACAATAGTCAGAAAATCTGGCGCAAGGAGCAAAAGACTGGCAATCCGTTTCTTGGGTGCCATCTTTGGCCAAGACACGCAGGCGAAAAAAACGACTCCGAAGAACACCAGAACAACTACACAAAGCAGAAGCGGCCAGATTCCGTGCATTCCGGCACTATACGCATCCCATTTCCCGGGCACAAGAAATGTCCCCGTATTCCATAGTCCGTTTGAAAAACTTCCGGAAGAATCAAAACTCCCAGACGCAACCCCGGCGTCTGGGGCACCCGGCAGGGTGCGCCACCCGGCCATTTGGGGCCGCGCATGTGGATGGCCTAATTCCATTGTAGGAGAGCATCTCGACGGGTCCACCGGCATCGATGGTGTGCTGCCGAAACAGGTATTGGCGTTCAGGAAAGAGTTTGGCGGCCAGATCATTAGGAGAGAACCGCAGCGAAGCAACAAAAGAAAGAATCAAAGCTCCCAGACGCAATTCCGGCGTCTGGGACACTCGGCGCCTTGAAAAACCGCAGGGCGCTCCACCCACCCGACTAACCCGCAGAGGAATACTCGCTAATTCACCGTGCCTGAAATAGTCAGCCCTGCAGGAATTGTTCCTCCGGTTGGAACTCTCGAAGTTCCGACCGGCGTCAGGAGCCCGGTGGTCAAATCTATCTTGAAAATATTGATGTCGTTGGAGCCGGAATTCACGCAATACAGATATTGTCCGCTGATATCTATCGCCAACTCCACCGGAGTTGTTCCGGTGTCCGCCGCTTCGCTGTTGGGCATGCTGGTCTGGACACTCGACAAAAGTCCCGTTGAGGGGTCAATGGTATAAGCGAAGATTTGATTCAAGAGCGCGTTGCTGGCGTAAGCATATTTTCCTGAAGGCTCTACGACGACGGCGCTTGCTCCCGGCACGCTTCCAGGCGATCCGCCACCGGTAGCGCCACTCGGTCCCACTGGCAAGAAGGGGTTCGAGTTCACCACGGGGAGTCCATTGCTGGCGTTTATTAAGAATTCTTGAAGGGTGTTGCTTTGTCCAGCGGTGGCATACAAAAAGCGTCCGCTGGGATCCACGGCGATCCAGTTTGTTCCCGTACCGGCGGAGACACCGCTACCGTTACCAATGGGAGCGAGACCTCCGTTGGGCAGGCTTATGGAGTAAGCCCCAATCGTTCCGGAGCCTGAGTTGGCCAGATAAATATATTGGCCACTAGGCTCTGTCGTAATGAAGACCGGAGATGCCCCTGTCGCAGCAGTACCGGGAGACGTATAGTCGGATTCGACCGTTATCGCAAACTCATTGATTAACGAGAGCGATGGGCCGGCGTCGTACAAAAACGTTCCCGAAAGGTCAAAGGTAAGCGCAGCGGTGTTGTTGGAATTGAGAGCATCGATACCAATCGCGCTTCCGAGTCCGATCGGAGTGAGGACGTCGTTGGAGATGCCATAAAGCGAAATGACACTCGAGTCAACGCCTTGCGTCGTACCAGTTTGGCCGACGTAAGCGAAACTTCCACCAGCAGGAATAGCAATTCCCGCTGGGCTAGCAATGGCAGATAGAGGTGCACTGAGGCTGTTGAGCGCTCCGCTTGAAGCGTCAATCCCAAACTGTGAAACAGTCGAGCTTCCTGAGTTCACCACATAAAGCGCCGTGGGTGTAAAAGTCAAAGGCTGGCTCCCGGTGCTCAGCAATTGAACCTCGCTTCCGGTGGGGCCCATGGTTCTGATTTGGCCTGCCTGAGTCAGTGCCCCAGTGCTGCCATCGAGTGAATACTCCCAGGTATCGGACTCATTCGTGACATACACGAAATGGCCGGAGGGATCCACGTTGATTTGGCTCGGGAATTGTCCGGAACTAAAAGGTGAGGAAGAGAGGGGTGAGAGGGCTCCCGTGGAGTCAATCGAGAAGCCAGACAATCCCGCGTTGTCACTTGCCGTGACGTAGAAGAATTTTCCGCTTGGGTCCACCGCTGCCTGGATGGCAGAGCCCGCGTTCGGAATGAGGAACGGCGAGTCTAAGAGTGGAGCGAGACCTGTCGTGCCATTCACGGAGTACGTATAGACCGAGCTACCCGCGAGGGCGTAGAGGTTTGCGCCATTCGGCGAAAGCGTGAGAGAAGTACTACTGCTGCCCACGCTTTGGGGTGTTCCAATCAAAGTGAGCGCCCCAGTGGACGGGTTGATTTGATACATGGAAATAAAAGAGAAGCTATTGAGCGCAAACAGATAGCTTCCGGTTGGATCAATCACCAACTTCTGTGGGTTCATGATTCCGCCAGCTACCGCCGGCGTGGGAGTGCCGGGGGTTGCCAGTGTTGGATCAAGGGGAAACACGTCAATAGCCCCGCCAATCGGATCACTGGCATAGAGAAATCGGCCCAGTGGGTCGCATGTCAAAAATTGAAAACTGTTGTTGAACGTGGCGAATGTTTTTTGGGTAAGTAAACCATTCGGTCCAAGATCCAAAGCCCATAGGCTGCTTCCTACGGACAAACCCGCAATATTGAGATAGAGAGTTTTCCCGTTGGGATGTAGCGCTCCCGCTGCTGCGCTCCCAAAAGCGTTGTATTGTGAGGGAACGAAATAATTGAGAGAGCGCAATTGGCCGGTAGAAGGCCACACAGCATAGACCGAGACGGCCGATTCATTGATCTCGAAGACATAGCGCGATACCGAAGCCACGCTGACGGCGGCCGCGTTTGTTAAGTTAATGGCTGTTGATAGCGCTCCGCCCGCGACCCCGGCCGTGATCTGATAGGAACCCAGAGTCGCGTTCGCCGTGAAGGTCGAAGAACTGGCCACGCCGTTGGTGCCTGTGATATCCGTTTCGCTGGTCTGCCCATTTGCGAAGGTCCCGCTAGCTCCCGCCGTGGGCGCCGCAAACGTGACGGAAAATCCAGAGAGCGGATTGCCGGAGCCGTCCTCGACGGTCGCCGTAATGGGCAAGCCGAATGCTGCATTTATGGACGCGCTTTGCGCCGGCCCCGGAATAACTTTAGCGGGTTGCACGGAAGCGTTCGTATTGGTTAGGGCAAAGCTTGCTGGGGGCGACACACCTGGCGCTGACCCCACAACCGAGTACGCCCCAGCTGTCGCGTTCGCCGTGAAAACGGATGAACTGGCCACGCCCTTAGCGTTACTGACATCCGTTTCAGTGGCCATTCCGTTCGCAAACGTTCCACTGGCCCCGCTGGAAGGTGCCGTGAACGTGACCGAGACTCCAGGGATCGCATTGCCTTGGCTGTCTGTCGCCAAGGCTTGCAATGGCGTTCCAAAAACCGTGCTGACAGTAGCGCTTTGCGGCGTGCCACCCGTTGCCTTGATGGCCACGGCAGCCCCTGCGGTATTGGTCAAAGTAAATGTCGCCGGGATGGAGACGAGCGTCGTGGGGACGGAGGCAATGACTTTGAACTGACCAGCCTTTCCATTGGCGGTGATCGCGACGGTGGTCGCGACACCGTCGGAAACCGAACCCCCGTCGGTCGTCGCTATTGTGGTGGTCCCAGCTTGGCATGATCCATCAATGCACGTTGGCGCGAAGGATCCACCCGCTCCCGTCACAGGGTCTGGTTCTATGGTGAATGTTACCGGCTGGCTATTCACTCCAAACCCGTCGGGATTAAGCCATTGGACTTGCAGCGGGGAAGAAAATGGGGTGTTGATTACGGTGCTCTGATTGTTGCCGCCGTGTACAATCAATTGGCCGCTGCCTGGCGGTGGATTACAGCCCCCACATCCCCCTGTCTGCTGAAAAACGAACAGCGCGCAAATAAAGAACGCAAGTTTCATGGGTCGCCTTCTCTTGATGAGCTTGACCCAGAGTCTGCTGCGAATGGCCACCCGTCAATGTACGAGCCATAGATTAGTTCTGCACTAAATCTTAATATGGAACTGCCAGATAACACACGGCTTAACGTTTCTTGCGCGGTGGATGGCGTGTGGAGCAGAGAATTCCGGCGGGCGAATCTTGGGACAGATGAAGCGTTCCCAATGCCTCGGCTACACCCCGGTTGCCTCTCGCTGCCGGCGGAGAGAAAATGGCCACCGAGGGTAACGAGCCACGCTACTCACATCGTTTGACGGAACTTTTCGGCAGACCAATCTGACCTACGAATCGCCGGCTGCCGCAAACGTTTGATGGGGTGCCGCATCCCTGCGGTTTTCAGGGTGCGGGTTTTGGACTTTGTTCTACCTCTCAGCTTCGAACTTCTAGACTGTGCCGGGTTTCTCAGGCTGGAACGATGCAGAAGGAGGGACGTTTCCGAATCATTTTGCCGGAAGCTGCGGCCAAGTTCGAGTAGCGGTCATTGGGCGCTGCGAGCGAGGCAGGGTGCTTCGCTACGCTCAGCATGACAACGCTCTTTGGACTCGTGGCCTGACTAAGCCGGGCTGAAGCCCGGCGCCTACATTTGGAGGGCGGATGACCGCGGTGAGGTTCGGCGTTGCAAAGACGGGCACGATGCCTTCGCGACTCCCTTCGCAGCTCAGGGTAAACCGGCCAAGGTATGGTGCTCTTACAACGGCGAAATACAAGAGGACGCGATGAATCGCGCCCCTACACTGGGCACCCCGGAAGCCCAAATCAAGCTAGGTCTACTTGCGAATGCAATCTTTCCGTCCCGTATCTGCGACGCTGGCAATGATCCATTGACCATCCGCACGGACAACGTTGAACAAGTCGGTGCCGCAGTGGTCCACCTTGCCGTCCACCAAAAACTCAAAAGGAGCCCATACCACCGCCAGATCGTTATCGATCCGCACCAGCGGATCATGGATTCGCTCCTGAATCTGCGTGGTGCCAGGTTTTCCTAGCCGGGTCGCAAAATCTTCAAAAGTCATCTGAGTCGGCTTGCCGTCCCTCATCAGCACCATCGTCCCGCCGCTTAGCAACGGTTTCTTAATCGCCACGGCGTCGCGTTTCGCCATGCCATCAAACAACTGCGTTATAGGCGCCAGGACCGCCTGCTCCTCCGCGCTATCGACCGAAGGCATCTCGCGGTCGAGCCCCGAGCCGGTGGACGTCCGGGCGGTTGCCGCCGGAAACGAAGAAATCAAAAAAACGGCAAAGGCTGTTGCAACCATAATGGAAAAAAACGAGAGCAGTGAACGGAAGATGATTTTCATGGGCCGATTCTAACCTGCCTTATCCGCGATTCCAAAGTTTTCGAGGTGGGTGGAACAGCCTTAGCGGGCCCGGAGAGGTTTTGACTTTCCTTTTCTCGATCGGGTGGCCCATCCTTGCGGGTTTGGTTCATGCAAGGGTGGGGCTTTTCTGCGCTCTCGACTCTCGGGGAATCCGGGGGCAGACGGGACGATTCCGAATCACAAAAAAGAGGGCGTGGGCAGTTAGCCCACGCCCCTCTTCCCTGCCTGCTCTTACTTGCAGCCGCTGCACGAGGCGCAGCAATCGGCCGACGCACAACATGTCGTATGCGCCTTTGCCGTCCCTGCCACACCGAGTGCAATTACTGCCATCAACAGCATCACTTTTAGCGTCTTCATAGTCTTCTCCTTTAGAAGTGGAAAGAGTTGTAGTCAGGCGGATGAAATCATCCGCGCGAGGCACTTCGAACATCGGTGGGTTTGCTGTTATTTCTAAATACGGAGGATGTGCACTCGGCTAAGAATATCCCGACCTGCGTGCCAGGGGACGGATTCGCCCGAGGCTGCGTCTCCAAATACGAAAGTCGCGGCCTCAAAGTCCACGAGTGCCAACACAGCAGCGAACAGGTGGGTCACCGCAGGCGGCGCCATGTTTTGCTTCTGGATCAGGGCAGTTTCGGTCGGGCAGCACGACATCGCATGTTGCTCGTCCTTGCCGGATCGATTCGGATTGTGTCCGTGCTTGCAACAGGAATCTCCGGCATCGCTATCGCGCTCGGGGCAATTTATCCCACTGGTCTCCCTGTGCTGGCCTTGCATCGGCGAGGCCATCGCAGGCTTTGCGCATCCCAACAAACATGCAAGCACCCCCAGCCACAACGAAAGCGCTGTCGCCGTCATCGATCGCAAGCCGAACGGTTTCATACAGACTGTAGGTTACCAGTCTTTCAGCGAAAAAGATTCCCGAGACTGGACAAAGAAGGATGTCGACATCAAAGAACGCGGAATCGACTTGCTTGCTCCCATATAGCACTTTATGGACCTTGCCCTGTACGTAAAAATACGTACGGCAAGATAATGATTTAGTTTTTGACAGCGTCTATAGCTTTTTGGTAATATGGCCGGCGTAGAAGAGTGCGCCCCGACCTTTGGTCGGGGCTTTTTCTTTTTTGGCGACCGCGCGTTGCATGCATGTAGTCCCAATCCCAGCGATTCCTGAAAAATCAAAAGCAAAACCGTGGACGCGCTAAAGCGCGCCCCTACATTGAAGCCGGCAAGATGCCGGGCTGAAGCCCGGCGCTACGTAGAACCTCCTCCGTTTGGAATGAAACCATGACGAACAAAAAGAAATTGGACGGCATTCAGATTTGGAAGCAGTTTGAGGATTTGTTGATTCCGGGGTTGCGGCTTTCGGTCATTGAGCGGGCTGTGTATTCGCATTTGCTGCGGCATAGCCGGCTGGAGGGGAAACGACGGCTGCTGTTTTCGATTGACTGGTGCGCTCGAGGCTCAGGCCTTAGCACGTCCACGGTGCGCAAGGGGGTGCGGCAGCTGGCGGTCAAGGGCGCTCTGCTCCTGGCGGAAAGAAGCAAGAAGGGACATTTGATTGAGGTGCGTTTGCCGGAGGAAGTGCGCGGGGTGCGAGCTAGAAAAATTGTGGAAGGCGCGGCGGAGCGTTTGCGCGACGCGGTCGGTCTGGAGGAGGCCGACTTTCTGGAAAGGCGGGAGCGGCGGGAAGCGATCCACACGCGCGAAGGCGGCTACTGTTTTTATTGCAGGCGGCGAGTGACAGCGGCGACGCGTTGCATCGATCACATCGTTCCGCAGGTGCGGAGGGGACGGAATGGTTATCGCAACCTGGTATCGAGCTGCTCGGAATGCAATTCGTTGAAGGGAGAGCGGCGGGCGGAGGATTTTTTGAGGTGGCTGTACCGCGAGGGGCGGTTGGAGAGCGGCGAACTCAAGGAGCGGCTGCGGGCGCTGGAGAAGATGGCGGCGGGGAAGATGCGGCCGGTGGTGAATGGCTGACGAGGACGCCCGAAAAATAAGAATCAGGGCTGACAGCTCGCAGCTGACAGCAAGAGAGCCGAAATGCGGTTGAGTCGGCAACACGAGTGGCCATCCTCGGGGGACGCGCTGAAGCGCGCCCCTACATCGGCCCCTACATCAGGCCGCGCGAGAACGCGCGGCGGCGAACAATATGAAGCGGGGGGGAAATGTAGAAATTCGAAATACGAAATTCGGAACACCAAAAGCGGCGGGCCAGTTCGTAAAAAATGAGTGTGAAAAATGGAGCTGAAAAAAATTGAGCCGGGGCACTCCGCTGAGGGGCCGAGAGACCCCGGCTTATCCTGCCCGCCTCCGCAGTGAGCGAGCAAGAAACTTGTGAAAAACTTTTGTGGCAGCGCGGGCGCCTTTGCTGCTCCGAGCAGAACGGGCTGGGAGGCCCGCTACAACACCTAAGAACATAACGGACCTGAAGGTCCGCCACTACATTAAGCGTCAACACGCTGAGATGACGAAGCGTCAGCGCGCCGAGGTTACGCGGAGCGGCGAGAGACTACGCCTTCGAGTCTTCGTCGCCGCGGAGAAATTCGTAGCGCTCGATTGCGGCGACGACGCCGATGGCGCCTTCGTCGCGCGGCTCGGTGCGCTGGACGCGGCCGAGGCAGCGCACGCGTACCGGACCAGCCAAGGTGATTTCGTTCGGCAAGGTCAGGAGAATTTCGACGGGCGAGCCTTCGCGGACGTCTTTGGAAAGAAAGAAGTAGACGCCACGAGAACTGACGTCACGGGATTCGGTGCTTGTCTCGCCAACCGCGGCGCCCGTAGTCCATCGGACGGTGAGCGGCAGCCGCATTTGGAAGCGTTGCGTAGTGCGGCGTTCTGAACCGGTCAAGGAAGACCTCCTCATCGAAGTCAGAGTGTAGCCGGGAGCGGTCTAGGGAACAATAGGACTGCGGGTACAAAATCGATTCAATATTGGGAGGTACGCTTGTACTAGGACGTGTCGGAGATGGCGTTTTGGGTGCAGTTTGTGGGACGTGATGCCAGGTCATTTGTACGGGTATGAATCTAAAGGAGTTGCGGGAGAAAGAATTTGCAAGAGGATGAAAATAAATGGGTTGAAGACTCGATTTTTCGTACGTTTGCTACGTCTGAGCTGAGGATCGAGACGGTGATTTTAATCTGTGGAAAGGTGTGGAAAAGGCGAAGGCCGCATCTCTTTGCGATGAAAAGAGATGCGGCCTTGGGCAAACTCTGGAGAGTGCCCGGTTTAGAAGTCAAACTTCAAAGCGAGTTGAAGAATGCGCGGATTGCCAATGGTGCTGGAAAAGATTCCGAACGAGGGCGTCCCGAATGCAGTGTTGGGGGCGGTGAAGTTCGGATGATTGAACACGTTGAAGGCCTCCGCACGGAACGTGAGGCCGAATTTTTCCGTGAGGGAGAATTTCTTGCTGAGATACATGTCCCAGTTCTGCTGGAAGGGTCCGCGGTAAATGTTCCTGCCGAGATCGCCGAAGAGCGCGCCACCGTCGCCGCTTATCGTGAAGGATTGATTGCCCGGGCCGCCTAAGGTGTTGAGTCCAGAAACGACGGTGCCGGGCGCCAAGGATTGCGTGGGAGCCAAGACGCTGGAGTTAAATATGCTGGTGCTGGTGAAGTTTTCCGGGCGCCCGCTGCTTACAAGGTTATCTATATTGCCGACAAGGTTTGGATATGTTGCCCCAGGCAATACGCCGAAAAGAGTGCCGGTATTACCGGCGCAGACCGGGCAAGTGATTGAGGCCGGCAGACCGGATTGAAAGGTGGTGAGGCCACCGACGGACCAGTTGCCGAGCGGATAGCTCTTCCATCCGTTTTTAAAGCCGGGAATGGCGTATTCGTAGGCGACTACGATACGTTGCGGAACGTTGAAATCGGAGACCGCGCGTTGGCCGCGGATGTCGAGTTGATTGCTGTTGGCTGATCCAAGATCCTGGTCGGCGCCGCCGGATTCATTGTCGATCGATTTGGAAAAGGTATAGGAAGCCTGGAGAAAGAGGTTTCCAGTGCGACGATTGACGGTGAAGATGAGGGCGTTGTAACTGGAGTGGCCGAGATCAGTGACCTCATTGAGACCGCCGCCGGCATCGAAACCAAGTACGCCAGCGCGAGCCTCCACGTTGTTGACTGAGTTCGTGGTGATAATCGACTGTGGCACGCCGTTTTGGCCGCCGACAATGATCGGGTTAGCTGCGTTGGCCAATAGGGCCTGATTCCGTTGGAGGCTGTCTATGAGGTGCACGCCTTCGGAGCCGATGTAGCCGACTTCGACGAAGAAATGCATGGGAAGTTCACGCTGAACCGTGACGTTCCAGTTGCCGACGTAAGGCGTGACCAGATTCCGATCAAACGGGTTGAGGGACAAGAGGCCGCCGTTGAATTCAGGAGCACCCGTTGCATCGAGGCCGGTAAACGTCGGAGGGGTCGAATAGATTGGGAATTGGTTGGCCGTCGGCAGATTTGGATACGGATTGGAAAGGGAGACACCTGGATTTGAGCCGCCGAATTGCAATGCGGACAACTGGAAAAATGGCTGGCTAGTGATTAGCTGCAGAAGGGTTTGCCCCGACGTCCTTATGTAATAAATTCCGTAGCCTGCGCGAACGGAAGTCTTGCCATCACCTTTGACATCCCAGGCCAAGCTGACGCGGGGAGCAAAGTTGTGGGGGCTATTACTCAGCAGTGTAGACCGAGACACGCCTGGAGTGCCCTGAATGGCGCCGAAGTTTGCGCCTTGCGGCAACACGAATCCGTTCAGGATGCCTTCGCCTGCGTTTTGGCGGGTAGGAATGTCCAGGCGAGTGGGATCGAAGTTGCCCACGCGGTCCTGCGTGTCCGTCAGCGGGCCCATGTAATCGTAGCGGATGCCAAGATTCAGCGTCAGCCTTCGAGTGATCTTCCAATCATCCTGGAAATAGGCGCCTACATCGGTGCCGCGGAAGTCACGGTTAGTGATGCCGGTACCCACGAATGTTTCACCATTCTGAAAATTGCTTTGGAGAAAGTCGGTGAAGCTATCGAAAAGAAGGAAGCCGTTCTCGGCGAAATTATTGAAGAGGTTGATTTGGTAACGGCGAATTTCAGCTCCCATTCGGAAGGTGTGCTTCCCGTGAGTCAGTGCCAGGGTATCCGCGAAGTTAAAGGTGTTATCGATATCTTGTTGATCGAAATTGGTGGAGGGACCGCCAAATTCGGGATTGATGTCAAACGTAGCCAGGACAGGGATCTGAGTGTTCGTAGCCGAGTTGAACCTGCTCATGCCCACGGAAGCCAAGGAGGCAGTGGGATCGGCCATATTCGAAAAGGTAATGCGGTTGTAGCCGAAACGCGCTTCATTAATGAGATTGGGCGAAATCGTGTACGTCCAGGCGAGAGTAGCCAGGCGATTCGTAACGGGCTCGGTGTTGCCACTTCCGAAGCTGTTATTCACCGCGCTCTGAGCATCCTCACCACCAAGAGGATTGATGGTGTTTGAATTCGAAAAGAAAAAGCGCTCGGAGATTTTGTGCTTGGTGCCGATAATGCGATCGACGTTAAGGTTGAACTGATCTTCGTTGTAGAGGAGCGGCTCTGAAAAGGTAGCTTCGCCGAACTGGCCGGGAGTTCCCGTTCCAGAAGGAATCAGGAACCCGTTGAATTTTCCGGGGGCATTGAGAAGAGCCAGAGCCGTGGGATCGAGGGAACCTGGGGCGAGTCCAAATGCCGATTCGATGTTGGCTTCGGTGCGCTGCGCTGGCAGTACGGGAAATGAGGCCTGTGCCGAGCCTGCGACTCCATTGATCTGGCGCGTGCCTTCATACGAACCGAAGATGAATGTGTCCTTGAGTTTGGGGACTGGCCCGCCGAAATTTCCGCCAAACTGGTTCTGCTTGAGCACCGGCCTATCCGTGCCGGTGGCGTTAAAGAAATATAGATTCGCGTTCATGTCGTCATTGCGGAAAAATTCGTAGGCTTCACCGTGCCAAGCTGAGGTGCCACCACGGGTGAGTACGTCGATATTGCCACCAGAAGTTTTTCCTTGAGAGGCATCGTAGAGACTTGTTTGGACTCGGAATTCTTCGAGGCTGTCTGGGGAAGGGATCGGTACGGTACTAAGATTATTACTGAGCAGCTCGTTGGAGTCCGTGCCATTGATTACCAGATTGTTGGCCGTCCCACGTTGGCCCGCTACGTAGATCATGGCCTCGCCGCGGCCCGCTTCGGTGGCGTCGGGCAGGGGCGAAGCGGTCCCGGCGTTAAGACCCAACAAGAACGTGAAATTGCGAGTGGCGAGCGGAAGATTCTGCAAGACTTTTTCTGTAAGAACGTTGCCTAGCGTTGCGTTGCTCGTGTTGATCGCCTGGGCGGCATCGGCAGAAACCACGACTTCGGAGGTGACCGCGCCGACTTCCAAAACAATATTTAGAGTCGTGACTTCGGTTACGTGGACGGCAACGTCATGGAGAACTGTTCGCTTAAAATTTGGGCTCTCAACTGTGACCTCATAAGGACCCGGATCGAGCAAGGCAAAAACTGTGCTTCCATCAGGATTGCTATCCTTGGTCTGAGCAGCACCTGTTTTTGAGGTGACGGAAACCTTTGCGCCGGCGACAGTGCCGCCCTGGGCGTCTGTTAGTCCGACACGGATGGCACCTTTCTCGGAATTGATCTGCGCGGATAGTGATTGCGAGCAGAGGAAGAAGAGAGCGATGCAAAACGAACTAAAAAAACTTAGAAGAGTACGACGTGCAAACATTTAATTCCCCCAGTGACGAGTATTGGGCACCAACTGCGCAAGTGCTCCGACCGACGATGCGAAAAAAAATGGATATCCATCAAAGGTCGATGGCATTTATTGCATCTCCACCACCACTGAGGGTGCAAGCGAAGAACCAAAGGGGCATCGAGTGGGAAAGAATTCTTAAGGCTTTGTTTTCTGAAGTTTATGCCAACTCTTTAGCGCGGCGTCCGCATAATTAATTCTAAATTCATATACATACTCATATAGAACTACAGCGGACCATCAGTTTTGGACCATGATTGTTTTAAGAACAGCAGCTCGAGAATTTTTCTCGAGTTACATTAATTGGAGGATTCCAACTATTCGAGGGCTCAGCGGTTCGTTTGAAATGAGTCTCTAAATTTTTTAGCGTACAACCCATCTCAAAAATCAGAGGTTCAGAAATACCACAATTCTTCAGGGGCTAAAGCCCCTTTCCGAGGCGTTTTCGGCACGGCTGAAGCCGTGCCCTCCTAAAAAGCATTTTATGAGAAAGCTTGTAGAACTTGTCTCCCAAATGTGTCAGGCGACGGGTAGATAGTTTCCTCAGGGGCTAAAAGCTCCGTTTTGCGGGTTTTCTATCTCGGAGCTAAAGCTCCGACCCCTATGAAGATATTCATGAGATAGCTTATGTCCATTTATGCGGCGGACATTAGATCCCAGACGCGCCAGAACTCTTTCATTTCGGGGGGCGTGCCGAAGGAGACGCGGACGTAGGTGCTCATCGAGGGAAAGAGGCGGGCGATCTGGACGTTGTTTTTCTTGAAATGGTCGATGACTTCGACGGCGGGGCGGTTGGTTTTTAGCATGGCGAAATTGGTGTAGGAGGGGATTCCTGTAACGCTTCGGAGTTTGGCTTGGTTGAAGAATTCCTGGCGATCGACGGCGTTGCGTTTTTCGCTTAGCTGCACATATTCAAGATCGTCGTAGGCAACAAGACCGGCGCGAGCGCCAACGGCGTTTAGGCCTTCTGGGAGACGGCGGGCGGAGAGAGATTGAATTTTTTCCGGGACGCCAACGGCGTATCCGACACGTATTCCAGCGAGGCCAAAAACTTTTGAGAAGGTTCGGGCGACGATGACGCGGTCGTCGTTCATGGGTTTGTCGATGAATGAGGTGTACTCGGGCGTTGCGCCAACGAAATGATGATAGGCCTCATCAATGAGGACGGTCGTGGACGGAGGAAGCTTACGAACAAATTCTTCGAGGTCTTTGCGAGGAGTGAGGCTGGCGGTGGGATTGTTGGGATTGCAGATATAGACTAGGGCCGTGGAGGCATCGGCTCGCGCCAGCATGGCCGGCAAATCGTGAGAAAAATTCTCGTCGAGAGGAATCTCGATGACTTGCGCTCCGAGAGCTTTGGCGCAACGGCCAATGGATTCGAAGGTGGGCACGGCAGTGATGAGGGTCTTGCCAGGACCGAGAAAAGAGGAAGCGGTGATGCTGAGAATTTCTCCGGAACCGCAGCCGAGAACCAATTGCTCCGGCTTGATGGAATGAGATTGAGCAATTCTTTGGTGGAGGGCGTTTACCGCCGGATCTGGATAGCGATTCGCGAACTGCAGGGCGTCTTGCATGGAGGCAATTACTTTTTGTGAAGGGCCATAGGCGTTTTCGTTGCGGCTGAGGATGATGGGCCCGCCAGGTTCGCTGGCGCGAGATGTGGGCACCAATTCGCTGAAGACAAATTCTGTTAGGGGAGGAAGGGCTGCGGCAGCGGCCATTCCTGAAGCCGCGTTTCGAAAAAAATTTCGTCGTGTGGATGGCATAGGGACCTCGCTGTTCGTTTGTGGTGCGTTGTTGATAGCAGAGAAAGGCGCGGGAGGTCAACAAAACGACTCGTCAGGTGGTGGGGCAGTTTCCGGCGACGGCATTATTCAGGGCCCATCGAGACACTTGCCAACACGTATGCAAAGGCTCCTTGCCAGTGGCGCTATGCATGCCCTGGTTCGCTATTTTGCGAATGCTCTCCTTGCTCTCCCGGACTTGTCTTTGTCTTCGGTGTTCTGGGTGTGAAGCCACAGATCTTTCTTCAGAGCATCCGGGAGGTCCTTCAACTCCTCAGGGCGCTGCTTGCCAAACGACCACCCTGCAAAGAGGCGCGCCGCTCCCTCTGTTTGCGCTGAACTCAATCCCGTGGATTGTATGACCACTATGATCTGAGCTGTAGAGAAGTCGAGAAGAAGATTCTCGGCAGCGGTCTCGTAAGTCGGGAACCCTGACCAAGGTCCAGCTCCAGAGCCGAACCATTCGAGCAAGGCAAGGATGCGTTCGCCCCTGTCCGGCATGCTACGTTCAAGCTCCGACCGGAGAGGATCAAGATCGACTCTCCCGAAATCACGCAAGGCACTCGACCACAATGCTCCAAGCGCTTTCGGCATGGCGGTTAGCCATCTTTCCCAATCCTTTTTGTTCTGCGCTTGCTGATGACGCTCGGCCTCAACCTCTTGTCTTGGGCCCGATATCTGGCGCTCATCAAACCATGAGAGCCATTTCTCAATGTCAGTTATGAGAACATCACTTTCCCACAAGGAGCAGCGTATAGACACGCCGTGGTGATTTGTTAGCTTTATTCTCTCGCGGCCACGCTCGTAGACATAGATCGCTGGCGTGCCATCGCACATGCAGTGAAAGAACCCCGCAGAGGGCTCAAGCACTAAACTTCTCCAAAGGTCCTCCAGGTCCTTCTTGTCCGTTGACTCGAAAAGGATTGTTGACGATCTCGTTGGACTGGCCTTAACGACTATCTTGTCGGCGTTGGCGAGGATTTTGTGAAGGTCCTCAGGCACGACTGTCCCATGGGCTGTCATAAAATCACATTATTACCGCTCGCTTTGCCAGGCAAACAGAATCTTCATCTTCGAAGTTCCTTAACTCCCGATAAGTTGTTAATCAGAACTTTAGAAAGTAACGTGACTTGCCAACGAGTGTGACTAGACGGATTTTGCTAGTTGGGGTAGAAGGAGTCCATGAGTTTGGTAAGCCATTGGCGGAAGGCCATGCCTTTTTACTTGAAGGCGTCATTTCGTTTCTCGTTAATATTCTGGATTCTGCCGCTGGCAATAGTGTTCCTCGGAATGATCTGGGTTGCAGTCACAACTCACCAACTGGTGGTCAATCGTGTCGGATTGGGGTTGACCATAACGTACGGAGGCGGCTTCTTTCTTCTGGCGTTCGTTACGTCATTAGCAGCAGACCTTTACCGTAATCGCGAAGTTCAGGAAGGCACTATCGAATGGAAGCCGGACCTCGTTTGGAAGGCCTTTATCTATCTTGGAGCATTCTTCTTTTTGGTTGCGGCCTTTGAACCGCGCGTTATTGCAACATGAAGGTTAGGTGCATTCAATTGGAAAAGGCCATTGGATCTAGCCAATTTCACTTCTCCGGTTGAGCCTGCAGCGTTTATCAGGCATTACACGATTCGTCGCCGCGCAACCCAATGCGCTTTACAGAGACTCACCCTGAATCCAGAGTGAAAGGTGGCGCTGCACTCTTGCTGTCGGAGTAGCGAAAGTGACTGAAACGTGAACCCGGACTCAAATAAGAAAACCTCAGGCCGCACAGCAATGGGGGCTACGTTACGCAGACTGGGCCTCGCCATTTCGTATTTCGTTTCGATTGTGTACATCTTATCGATTCTGTTGCCTTCTGTTTACTGTCTCCGGCAGGGATGCAGAGGACCGGCCGAGCTCGATGCTTTTATGCCGGCTTTCGGTCTTACCCCGTTTGGCGCAATCGCTACCGCTTTTTCATTGCACAACGCCATCCAGCACATCAGAAAAAGGCAATTGTGGTCCTGGGTTTTCTGGCCACTCGCTATCCTTTTCGCAACTGTTCTTCTGGGTGTAATCGCCTTTATCGTGTGGATCGTTTATGAGACTGCATCTCATCGTTAAGGGCGACGAAAGCCGGCGTTGAGTGTGTCAAGTCCCTGAAATTTCTGATCGTAGGTATGTGCGGCTGGCACGACAGCCAAGTGCACGGGCAAGTTTTGCGGAAGGCGTTATTTAGGCAGCGAAGTGGCAGGTATTACTGGTGGTGTCTGAAGGGCCGAGAAATGGATTGGCTTTGTGGACGTGTGCGGATGCGATTTAAGTGTAGCGGTGCTGCGGAAAAAACGGCCGTCGCAATCGAGGCAGCGAAATGGCCTGATAGCTATTTTGCCCAGGAAACCCTCGAGCAATCCTCTGGTTTTGGATCTACGAGTTCGCTTGCTCTGACAACACGGACACCGGAACCGCACGGGGAACCTCTTGCAAATAGTTGCGTTTAAAATGGTTGCGAGGAAAGCAGAGAGCCGTCCCAGCCCGGGCACTTCGATCTCTCGAAGTGTCTCGTCTCTCAGCTCTCCTCGCACATCCAGAATCGGGGATGGGGCGATTACTGTCTATCCAGCGAATCCTGTAGATGTGCCTTAGACCGCTTTTTCTCCAAATCTTCTCGGAGTCGTAACAGGATTGTTACAAGCGAAGAGCCACGAGGTCATGCAAGCGGAGGTATTTACTTTGGAAAATCGCGAAGATATGCTCTGGCATGCTCAAAACAAAGAGATATGCCCTGGCGTTCGTTGCTACCGCTGCATTCCTGTGCGTTTTCGTTTGCGTGATTCCCTGTGGTGCGCAAGTTGCTGTAACAACGAATCCGTCGCCTGACGTGCCCACGCCGGAATCGGTGCTTGGCCACAAGCCGGGCGATGATTTTTATCTGGCGAATTATGACGAGTCTCGCGAATATTTTCGGAAGCTCGCGGCGAGCTCGAACCGCATCAAGCTGATCAGTGTTGGAAAAACAACACGAGGCCTCGATTGGGACATCGCGATTATTTCCTCGCCGGAAAATCTCGCGAGCTTGGACAAGTTTAAAGAGATTTCGCAGAAGCTGGCCGACGGGCGGGGCTTGTCGGAGGCGGAGGCGCGTGTGCTTTCGCAGCAAGGCAAAGCGATTGTGCACATCGACGGAGGGCTGCATTCTTCGGAAGTGGCGGGGGCGCAGCAGTCGATCAATCTGGCTTACAAACTGGTTTCTTCGCAGGGCGATCCGGAAGTCGACGCGATCCTCAACAATGTGATTTTGATGCTGTGGCCCACGCTGAACCCCGACGGGCAAAACGAAGTGGTAGCGTGGTATCGCAAAAACCTGGGCACGACGTACGAGGTCAGCCCGCTGCCGGATCTGTACCAAGAATATGTGGGGCACGACAACAATCGCGACGGTTACATGAACAACATGGTGGAGTCGCAGGATGTGACGCGGACGGAGATTGAATGGGACCCGGTCATTTTTTACTGTCACCACCAGACGGCTCCCTTCCCTACGCGGATTTTTATTCCTCCGTTTGTCGAGCCGATTTCTTCGAACATTCATCCGCTGATGGCGCGCTGGCTGAGCGTGATGGGGACGAGCATGGCGGCGTACCTGGATGAGCACGGCATGCCTGGTGCGGTGAATCGCGTGGGCTTCGACAACTGGTATCCGGGATTTCTGGATTACACGCACATTTTCCGGAATAGCATTTCGTTTTTCACGGAGACGGCGCTTTTTCGGTATGCGACGCCGCGATTCTATCCGGTGGATGAATTTCCGAAGGAGCAGCGCGGTTTGCGTTCGGAGATGTTTTACAGCAGTCCGTGGAAAGGCGGCTGGTGGCGGCTGCGCGACGCGGTGAACTACATGGAGGGCGCGTCGATGTCGGTGTTGGATACCGCCGCGAAATATCGAGAGGAACTGCTCTATAACCGCTATCAGGCGGCGCACGACAACGTCGAGCGGTTCCGCAAAGAGGCGCCGTTTGGCTACGTGATTCCGCGGGAGCAGCGGGATCTGCCGACTACGGCTACGCTGGTGCAAAAACTGATGGTCAATGGCATTGAGGTGCAGCAAGCGACGAAACCCTTTCACGCGAACGGCCGCGAATACCCACCCGGGACGTGGGTGGTGCTGATGGATCAGCCGTTCTCGCCACTGGTGAAGGAATTGTTCGAGCCACAGGTCTATCCGGATCTGCGCGAAACGCCAGCCAGTCCGCCGAAGTTGCCGTATGACGTGACGGGCTGGACGCTGCCGATGCAGATGGGTGTGCAGGTGGCGCCGGTGCTGCAACCGATCGGAGCGGCGGAGCGGGGCGCGTTGCAAAAGCTCGATAAGTTCGCGCCGCCTGCGGGAAGCGTGAGCGGGACGGGCGGCGTGTACGTCTTGAGCCACAAATCTAATGCGAGCTTTAAACTTTTGAACGAAGTGTTGGCGAGCGGAGGCCACGTTAGCTTCGCAGCTGGCGATACAGAAACTTCTGATGGGAGCGAAACGGGCGCGATTGTGGTGTCGGGGATCGAGCGCGAGAAACTCGACGGATTCGTTAAGGAAAATTCTTTGGCGCTTAAAGCAGTCGCGACGGTGCCGAAGGATTCCATTAGCGTCAAGAAAGCGCGTATCGGGCTGTACCGGGCGTGGGTTCCGTTCATCGATGAAGGGTGGACGCGGTGGATTTTGGAGAATTTCAAGTTTGATCCAGTTGCGTTGCGCAATGGCGATATTCAGGCTGGAAATTTGCGAGAGAGGTTCGACGCGATTGTGATTCCGGATGGTTCGCCGGAAGCGATTTTCAACGGGTTCGGAGCTGGGAGCGTGCCGGGAGAGTATGTGGGAGGGATCGGCGAACTCGGAGTGATGGCGCTGCGAGAGTTCGTGCTGGCGGGAGGGACGCTGATTACGTTTAACGAGGCATCGGTATTCGCCATCGATCACTTAGGTCTGCCGGTGAAGAATGTGCTGGGTGGTGTGAAGGATGAGGAGTTTTTCTGCTCTGGCTGCTTGTTGCGCGTCGAAGTGCAGGATATGGCGCATTCTGCAACGTGGGGATTGCCACACGATCCGATCGTGATGTTTGAGCGTGGCCCGGCGTTCGAGGCCAAGGAGGGATTTCACGGACGTGTGCTGGCGGCGTATCCGAAGGACGAGAATCCCTTGATGAGCGGGTATTTGCTGCATCCTGAGAAGATTCAGGGAAAAGCCGCGGCGCTGGAAGTGCAATACGGCAAAGGGCGTGTTTATTTGTTGGGATTCCGACCGCAGTGGCGCGGGCAGTCGCATGGCACTTACAAATTTTTCTTTAATGCATTCTACGAATCTCAGGGGCTGTCGAAGCCAGGGACGGCAATGCCGGCAAAGGGCGGAGAGGCGGCGGCGCCACACCAAGAGCCCGCGCAAGCCAAGCCAACGGCGCCCTAGCCGAAGATGGTGTCCGTCCGTCGGTGTTTATCGAACAGACGGCGGGGCCCTTCGAGGCTCAGGGTAAACAAGCGCCGGCCCAATTCCACTTTTACGGCAACGGCGTTTATCGGGACTTACGTCAGGTCGACTCCCCGCGTCCGTCACTCGATTCACGAATTCGCCTCGTTATATACTCCAGGAATGAAACGAGCAGTCCGAAGTCGCCGCAAAGTATACGGACAACTCCTAGCGCATGCCCGCCGCCAACCGCATCGGGAGTGCTGCGGAATTCTGGCGGGACAGGACGGACTAATCACGCAGGCGTTCCCTGCAAAGAACGTCGCGGCTGACCCAGTCAGGAATTACGCGATTGCGCCCAAGGAGATCGTGCGGCTGATGGGGGAACTCCGCGAGCGGCGGCTCGAATTCCTTGGCATCTACCACTCGCATCCGCATTGGCTGGACATGAACGAACCTTCGGCCAAAGATATCGCGCTGGCCTACTATTCTAAAGCGATCTATTTCATCGTCACGCCCCGACCGTACGCCACTACACCCATTCGGGCATTTTCGATCCGGGATGGGCGCGCGATGGAACTTGAAATTCAGGTCCTACCCTGACGTAAACGCGCAGCGGTTTAGGGCCCCAAATTTACATGGACGGTAGCCGCGTTTATCAGATGGGATGAGAAGGCCGGTCTCCATCGGGATGCGATAAGCTCCCAATAATCGACGTGCTCGAAGCACAAGAGAAAGGAGACCGGCTGTGAAGAAGATTAGCACTGTGGCGACAAACAGAAACGAGATTTTCAAAGAACACAAACTGACCATCGGTTTGGATTTGGGAGACCGCTCCAGCTACTACTGCATTTTGGATGAGGCGGGCGAAGTGATTTTGGAGCACAACTTCTCGACGACACCGAAAGGAATCCATCAAGTTTTCAATAAAATCCCGCGCAGCCGAGTCGCCCTAGAAACTGGGACTCATTCTCCGTGGGTGAGCCGGCAGCTCAGCCAGCTGGGCCATGAAGTGATCGTGGCTCATGCGCGCAACGTGCGGCTCATCGGGGAGAGCAGCCGAAAAGATGATCAACTCGATGCGCGAACGCTGGCACGGCTAGCAAGAATTGATCCCAGCTTGCTGGGTCCGGTGCGACATCGTAGCGCAAAAGCGCAAATTCACCTGACGGTGATTCGCGCTCGGGCGGTGCTGGTCAGTGCTCGCACGGCGCTAGTGAATGCCGCACGAGGGCTGACGAAGTCCTATGGCGAGCGGCTGCAGAAATGTGGCACCCAACAAATGAATCGGGAGATCGCCAAAGGGTTGAGTCAGGAGCTGCGGGAGGCTTTGGATCCGCTGTTGGAAGAAATCGAATCGCTGAACGAGCGCATCCGGGAATATGACCGGCGGATCGAGCAGATCGCCACGGAAGTCTATCCCCAGGTCGCTCTGCTCAAACAGGTGAAGGGAGTAGGAACACTGATTGCGTTGACCTTCGTTCTGACTCTGGATGACCCACACCGATTTCGCCGAAGCCGGGATGCGGGATGCTTTGTTGGACTGCGTCCTGGGCGCAGAAACTCGGGTATGAGCCAGCCGCAGCTGCACATCAGCAAGGAAGGAGACCGTTACCTGAGAACGATGCTGGTGCAAGGCGCGCAGTACATTCTGGGTCCGTTTGGACAGGACAGTGATCTGCGGCGCTGGGGGCTACGGCTAGCCGAGCGCGGAGGAAAGAATGCCAAGAAACGAGCCATCGTTGCGGTGGCACGGAAGTTGGCAGTACTGCTTCACAAGTTGTGGGTAAGCGGAGAGGTCTATGAACCACTGCGGAACAACCACAAAGTGGTGGACCAAGTGGCATAGAGAAGGAATTTAACAGCCGAGCTCAACCGCCGAGTTCAGGTGACTGCGACTAAGTCCTGGCCCAACTCCCATCCAAGAGAGGGGAGCCGAGGTCGATAATCAGGTAGCAGCACCTGCTGAAATGAGTACGCCCAACTTGCACCGAGCGAAAATCGCTCAAAAAGAGTGCGGATGGAAGGATGGCGACAGAGGCGGCTTGGCTCGGATGCAAAGTAAGCACAGGAAAAAAGGAGAAAACAAAAAGAGAAAACCCTCCTTACAGGAGGGAAAAAGAAAATCACTCTTGACACTCACCGGCCTTCTCATGGAAGGACTTGGCGAGCTGCTCTCATCCTGCTGCTCTCATCGTTGACTTGCCTTTTGGCCCAACCTAAGATGAGCGCGAAATGCCAGATTTCTCATCTCTGATCGGCCAGACCGTTTCGCACTACCGCATCCTTGAGAAGCTCGGTGGCGGAGGCATGGGCGTTGTCTATAAGGCCGGGGACACCAAGCTGCACCGCTTCGTTGCCTTGAAATTCCTTTCTGACGGGTTCGCGCCTGACTCACAGGCTCTAAGTCGCTTCGACCGCGAGGCACAGGCGGCTTCGGCGCTGAACCATCCCAATATTTGCACCCTCTATGAAATCGGCGAACACAACGGTCATCCCTTCATTGCGATGGAATTCATGGAAGGCACCACGCTGAAGCACTGCATTTCCGTCAAGTCCCTTCCGCTTGAGCGAGTACTGGAGTTTGGAATTGAGATTGCGGACGCACTCGTTTCAGCCCACAACAAGGGCATTGTTCATCGGGACATCAAGCCCGCCAACATTTTTGCGACCGAAAGCGGACACGCCAAGATTTTGGATTTTGGGCTAGCGAAACTGGTCCCGGCGGGCCGCGCCATGAATCTCTCTGCGATGCCCACAGCTAGCGAGTCAGAACAGCTAACTCAACGTGGTGCTGCGATTGGCACCATCTCTTACATGTCACCAGAACAGGTACGGGGCGAAGAGCTGGATGCACGCACGGATTTGTTTTCCTTTGGTGTGGTGCTGTACGAGATGGTCACTAGGGTTCAGCCTTTCCGTGGCGAGACGTCAGGGTTGATTGCCGAAGCCATTCTGAATCGGATGCCCGTTGCGCCGGTGCGGCTGAATCCCGACCTTCCTACTAAGTTAGAAGAAATTGTCAATAAGGCGCTGGAGAAAGATCGCAAGCTTCGTTATCAAAACGCGTCAGACATTCGCACCGATTTGCAGCGGCTGAAGCGAGACTTAGATTCGAGCTATGAATCGTCCGCGAAAACACATAGCGAATCGAAGCCTTTCACTAAACCAACAGCACTCCGACGGGCTGTTGCTACCGGAACAATAATACTGATTATTGCAATCGCGGCGGGCGGTTTGCTATTGAACTCCAGGAAAACACATGCTCTGACTGAAAAGGACAACATCGTCCTTGCAGACTTCACCAACACAACTGGAGACGCCGTGTTTGACGGCACCATGAAAACGGCGCTGGGAGTTAGCCTCGGACAGTCACCTTATTTGAACGTACTTTCTGACGGAAAAGTGCGTGAAACGCTCCAGCTAATGGCGAAGGCCCCGGATATACCAATCACGAACGAGATCGGGCGCGAAATTTGCCTCCGAGATGGTGCCAAGGCGATGGTCGACGGCTCTATAGCGGCTCTCGGCAGTCGCTATGTGATCACGTTGAAGGCCGTGAATGCCGTCACCGAAGACACGATGGCCGAAGAACTCGCAGAGGCCGATTCCAAGGAGCAGGTGCTGACCGCGCTCGGGAAAGCGGGCACAGCACTGCGTGGAAAGCTTGGGGAATCACTCACCTCGATAAACAAGTTCGACGTGCCCTTGGCACAGGCGACAACCTCCTCACTCGATGCCTTGAGAGCTTACAGCCTTGGCTTAGCTCAATACTCCAACGGAGACCCAGCCAACGCGATTCCTCTATTTCAACACGCTGTCGAGCTGGACCCGGAGTTCGCTAGCGCCTATGCCGGCCTCGGCCGGGCCCATCAGGTTCGCGGTGAAGCCATGTTGGCCGAAGAGGCCATCCGTAAGGCCTACGCGTTGCGCAACCGCGCTAGCGAGAGGGAAAAGCTCGACCTCACCGCCGTCTACCATCAGTTCGCGACAGGGCGGATTGACCTAGCGATCCAGAGTTGCACCCTCTGGAAGCAAACCTATCCCCGTGACTTCGTGCCACACCGCATTTTGGGATTCGAATACGCCACTCTAGGCCGCTGGGAGGAGTCGACGCAAGAATTCGGCGAAGCTAATCGCCTTGATCCTAGTCAGTTTCTGCCGTATGCGGGCCTCATGCAGGGCTACATGGCTTTGAATCGCTTGGCGGATGCCCATGCAATCTACCAACAGGCACAGGCCCGCACGCTGGGTTTCGGCAATCTTGACGGCTACCGCTATTTGCTTGCCTTCGTTGAGGGCGACACGGGGCTGATGGCCACGATCGCCGCATCACAGTCGGACTTCGAAGATATGGCAGCGGATATTGAAGCGTACTCTGGGCACCTAGGGAAATCCCGAGAGCTTTCTCGGCGTGCTGCTGACGAAGCATTATCGGCGGGAGCGAAGGAGCGTGCGGCCTACGTTCTGGCGAAGGCAGCTTTGCGGGAGGTCCTGTTCGGTGATCCGGCCGCGGCACGACGAAACGCCAACGCGGCGCTAAGCCAATCTGTGGAAACCTCGGGTCATGCTGAAACCGGCTGGTCAGCGTCGTGGTCGGGGGCCCTCGTGCTGGCGCTCACAGGGGACTCGGCGCGGGCTGGAAAGCTAGCGGAACTGTTCGCCGCAGGCCGCCCGGCTGAGACGGTGATCAACAGCCTCTGGTTGCCAGAGATTCGCTCAGTCCTTAAACTCAATGAGGGTAAAGCGGCCCAGGCTCTGGATCAACTCGCACCCGCCGCCGCAATGGAGCTGAGCTGGGCGGAGCCGCGCCTCATGCCAGCCTATCTCCGCGGTCAAGCATACCTGATGCTACACCGGGGTCCAGAAGCTGTGGAGGAGTTCCAGAAAATCCTCGACCACCGCGGAATTGTTTTGAACTCGCCTATGGGTGCAATCGCGCATCTCCAAATCGGCAGAGCCTATGCTGTGCAAGGCGATACCGCTAGAGCACGCACCGCATATCAAAATTTCCTCACGCTCTGGAAAGACGCCGACCCCGATCTTCCCATCCTGGTCGCTGCAAAGTCTGAGTACACGAAGCTCCACTAGCTCCAAGGCAACCCTAGAGCATCGGGCTAGGGCAGTCAGTGGACGACTTGGACTAGCGAAGCGCGAGGGGTTTGTAAATAAGACCGATGACTATGCCGACGATCGTCCACTGGACGAAGTAAGTCACAGCCTGTCCCAGAGCGAGTTTCAGCCCGATGTTCAGGTTCACGTAGTTGTGCAGCACGAATGCGCAAACCACGAAAATGCCAATGAGCACGCCGAAGTGCGCACCTGCCGTAGCGCCCGATCTTCCGTGATGCATCAATGCGAACATTAGGGCGGCAACCAGTATCGATAGGAACGTTGCGACTAATCCGATTGGCATAACCTTCATGATTTCCTCCTTAGGTCGGAATACGGCCGGGTACTTGTGAGCTTCCTTGATAAGAGCTGGTACCAACCAAAGCACTAAGAAACCAAAGGTAAAATACGCGACCGTGCCACCAAGCGCCGCAAGCGCGAGACTCGCATAGTTCATTTGCGCTCCTTTACCAATTGTGAGTACTAACGTTGGCGCGATGATACAACCGCTTACTCAGGGTTCAAAAAGAAAATGTGGGGTAAGACATTTTGTAAAAGAGCAGAAAGAGAGGGCGGAGAGACGCGTCCGCGCCGCACCAAGAAGGAGCGCAGACCAAGCACCGGCGCAGTAAACACAAAAGCGAATTTTTCGATTAGGCGGTGATCGACGCATTTCGATCGCGGACGGGCACGGCAAGCCGTGCCCCTACGAGAATTAGGTCTGGTCGATTAGGCGGTGGTGGATGGCGTAGAGGGCTAGTTCCAGGCGGTCGGAGACGCCTAGTTTGTCAAAGATGTTGTGCAGGTGATTCTTTACGGTTTGCTCGCTGATGAAAAGTTTTTCGCCGATTTCTTTGTTGCGGAAACCCTGGGCGACTAGCTGAACGATTTCTTTCTCGCGGTCGCTGAGGAGCGGCTTTTCGCGGCGCGGGCCAGACTCGGAAGATTTCGAGAAGGCCTTCATGACTTCGGCGGTCATGCGATTATCGAGCCAGATTTCGCCGGCGTGAACGCGGTGAATGCTCTTCACCAAAAGATCCGTGGCGGACTGTTTGAGAACCACGCCGCGCGCCCCTAGACGCATGGCGCGGACCACGTCGCGATCGTCTTCGGCAGCGGTGAGAACGATGACGCGCGTGGGCAGCGTATCGAAATTTACTTCTTCGAGGACGGCGAGGCCGTCTTTATCGGGCATGCGGAGATCGAGCAGGAGAATTTCCGGCTTGAGTTTGGCGAGAAGCTTAATGCACTCGGCGCCATTCTGAGCTTCGCCGACAATAGTGATGTCCTCATCAGAATCGAGGAGTTTGCGAAGACCATCGCGAAAGATGGCGTGGTCATCGGCAAGGAGTACGCGAATTTGTTGTTTAGTTTTGGCCATGTCAACCGAGCGGAACCTCGATAGTCAGTCGAGCGCCATGGCCGGGGTTTGACTCTACAGTCAACAGGCCCCCCACAGTACGCGTACGCTCCTTGATGGAAATCGGACCCAATCGCAGGCGGTCGAGCTCATCCCCGGTAAACCGGCCGGCGAAACTAAAACCTTCACCGTTGTCGTCAACTACCAAAACGATGCGACTGTCGTCCTGCGACAGTTTTACCACGACATGGGAAGCCTTAGCATGCTTTTTTATGTTGTTGAGTGCTTCACGGTAAATCTGGAAAATCTCGCGACAGACGCGGTCGGGAGCGTGCAGGTCGGCCGATTCGATGATGACGTCCAGCGCGAGCGTAGATTCGTTGCGGAAACGCTCTGCGAAACCCTGCATTAAATCGACAAGATCGGCGCTTTGGACGCGCAGGGGGCGCAGGTCGGTGACCATGCGACGAAGCTCGGCGGACTCATTTTTGACGGTTTGCTGGAGGTTGCCAAGGTTGGCTTCGGCGTGGTCGGGAGCTGAGGCGACTTTGCGGCGGAGGACGTCGAGCTGGATTTCGATGCTGAGGAGGGTTTGGAGAATGCCGTCGTGGAGGTCGCGGGAGATGCGGCTGCGCTCGCCTTCAATGGCACGGGCGCGGAGATGCCGCAGGAGGAAGACGTTTTCGAGCGAGGGGCCGATGTGGCGGGAGATACGTTCGAGCCAGGCGAGGTCGGGGCGCTCGAAAGGCTTGCGGCCGTTGATTAGGAAGAGGCGGCCCGCCGGCTGGCCCATTTGGTCGAAGGCCACGCTCAGCATAGAGCGCATGTGGAGCTCTTGCTGGGTGGGGCCTGGGAGGCGGGGGAGAGTGGCGAGGCGGCGGCCATCGCGGCGGTCCCAGCCAAAGCCGCTGCCGGCGCCCTCGAGGCTGTTCCAGCAGACCGTGGCGTCCATGTCGTCGAGGAGGAAGCCGTCGGCGCGGGCCAAGGAGTAGCTTTCGGGCACGAGGCGCTCGCTTTCGCCGGCTCTGAGGCGCCAGAGGTAGATGCGTTCGAGATCGGTGTCTCGGTAGGCGAGGAGGGCGACCTCTACATGAAAGGCGCCGGCTAGCTCGTCGAGGAGTAGGCGCAGGGATTCGGCGAGGCCCTGGTCGACTTGAAGAGTGGCGGTGATGCGGGAGAAGAAGTCGTTTTGGGAGGCGAAGTGGCGGCTGCGGTCAGCCAAGAAGGCGAGGGCGGCGCCGCCTGCGAAGGTGCCTCCGACAAGTCCTACCCAGGCGATGACGCGCATCCAGCCGATTTCGCCTCTGTTCGCGGTGAGCAGAACGAGAATGAGCGCAAGAGCGCCGGCTAGGGGGATGGCGGCGCGGAGTCCCCAACGCATACCCGCAACCCAGCAGACGAACAGATACGGAAACCAGACTGGGACGGACAATGGAGTGATGGACATGAAAAAGCCCAGCGCGAGGACATCGAGAACAATAGGAAAGTGCCAGGACCGTTTGCGAAGGAAACGCTCGAGCGGAATCACGGCGAGAGCTACGATTAGATAGGCGACGAGGAACGAGATTGTGTGCTTGACGGCTTGCAGATTGGGCTGCTGGAGTAACGCGAGGATAGAAAGCAAAACGATAATAGGGCGCGCAAAGACGATTTGCCGCTCGAGATGGCGGCGGTCCGTTTCGTGGGGGCTCATGCGCGGGGACGCGATTCCTCTAAAGTAGGATAGCAAGAGGTAGAAACGGTGCTAGGCGACATAACTGGGTTGCAGCGGATTAGGCAATGCGGCACATAACCTCGCTAAGTGCCGAACGTAGATCCATATGTTCGTGAATCTCGTTTATGCTCTAGGCTGCGGGAGGACTCGCTCTCTATGATCATGCCGCGGATTGCAGTTTTTTTCGTCCTTACGCTACCTTTTGCCAGGATTTGCACGGCATGTTCGTGTGCTCCTTCGATACCCGGCCAGGAAAATCTTAAAACTCAAGCGGACATTAAGGCATCCGACATAGTTTTCAGAGGCGAGCTAATTGCGCACAGAGGCGGGGTGGCTGTCTTTCTCGTGCACGATAAATGGAAGGGAAATCTCGGAAAGGAGGTCAAACTAGAGTGGCGTCGAGGAGACAGGGGAGACTGCAACGGCTTTTGGCCGGACGACCTGAAGGTGGGGAATGAACTTGTCGTCTTTGCTAGAAAAGGTCACGGCGGTGTCTATCGGACGAGTATCTGTCTGCCCACCATGCTAGCGTCCACGGCCCAAAAACTGCTTGGCGAGCTAGGCCCTGGACAGACCAACCCCTAATCGGGTTGACCGTTTCATTCACGTAGCGAATTGTCGGATGAACGCATCAAAATATTATGAAGTTTAAGAAGATTGAACCGGAAGCTTTTGTGTGTACGACGTCGGCGGCGCGGCCGTTTGGGTGTATGGAGTTGTGGGCGGGGAACGAGAGGGCGCACCGTACGCTGGAGCTGGCGGGGTTGGAAGCGGACGTCATCGCCATACCGTCGGGGGCGGATAGTGGCGGGGACCTTTCGGCGGTGTTTTCTTGCAGCGACAATATTGCGCGCGTGGTGCTGGCGGATTGCGTGGGACACGGGTATGTGGCTAGCGGAGTGGCGCGGCACGTTCATCACCTGTTGCACAAATTTCAGGATGTACGGGATACGGCGGGATTACTGGCTTCGCTGAATGACGAATTCACTTTGGATTCGGAGAAATCGAAAGGAGCACTGCGGCTGACAACCGTGGTAACCGGAACGTTTGATGGCGGGACTGGAGAGTTTAATTTTGCGTATGCGGCGCATCCTCGGATGCTGTTTTGGCGGGCGCGCGAGGGGAGGTTTTTTGAGTTGGGAGAGGGCATGGAGAATCTGCCGCTGGGATTCGTCACGGGAGAGATGTATAGCGAGCAGAGCGTTCGGCTCCAGCCCGGGGATATGATTCTGGCGTTTTCGGATGGTGCGACTGAAGTGCAGTCACCTGGCGGAGAGCAGCTGACACCGCGGGGGTTTTTGCAATTGGCGGAAACTACGCTGGCTAAATTCTCTGGGTCAGCGCGGCTTCCTGATTTTTCCTCGGCTTTGCTGGACGGCGTGCAACTTCATAGGGGAAGGCTGGAGCTGGATGACGATGTGACCTTGTTGACGCTACGGCGCTTGGGCTAGAAACGCCTGCCGATCGATCACAAATCAATTAAGACGGGCACGGCCCTTCGCAGCTCAGAGTAAACGTGCCGTGCCCCTACAGGATTGGCGGCTAGGGTGCGGTTGTGGGTGGGACGGGCGGATGCTCCGCGAAGTATTGATCGAGGCTGGAGCGGAATTCCGCTACGGCTTGTTGAACGTTTTTGTCGAGGGCCGCGACAACCCCGCCTGCCTCTTTTCCAGTGACGGGTTCATCGTGCGTGTAAAAGTGCGTCCAAAGCGAGGTGCCCGTCTTGATGTTGCGCAGCTCGAGTTCCATGGTGAGGCGAGCAACGATGTTGGATTTGGATGCGGAGATTTCCTTGAAGTCATAGAGGCGCCCGTGCAGGAGAAAGTCTCCGTGAATGTCGCTGCGCAGCATATAGACGCCGCGATAATGGCCGGAGGCGCGGAACTGCCGAAGGACGACTTCCGCGATCATTTCTGTGGGAGGCTCCGACCAGCGTTGATATTCGTAGGTTCCCATGCTTTCCCCGCCGGAACTGTAAACAATCTGGTCCGCGCGATAGAGAGCGGGGCCCGTGAGGCGTCCGATCAACAGCGTGATGGGAACAGGATTGGGGTTAGGCGCGGGCGAGAGATCGCCGGGAACGGTCAGCTGGTAATACTGGCTCGGCCGCGAGGCGCCGCATCCAGCTGCCAAACCGAGCGCCAGGGCAAGCATGGAGAGTGTGATTTTCGCGGTCGTCGTAACGCTAAGAGCCGGAAATTTGCGGAGAGCGCGCGTCAGATGAATGGGCGATTTAATTGGCGATCCAGTGGTTCTCGTCATGAGTTCTTCATTCCCTCGCTTCATTTTTGCTCACCGGGCTTGTGATCGGGCGGATTCGTGGCGCGAATGAGAGTGTAAGGACGTTTTTTGATGGTATCCGTGAATTCCTTGAGATTCTCGGAGATGCGGCGGAAATTATCGAGAAGCTCGTCTATATTCTCGGAGTTGACGTCGAGCGTTTGGTCTACGCGCGAGGTAATGTCAGTGAGAGTTGTCAGTGATTTGCGAAGATCGATGACTGCCGCGCGAATGTCGGCGCGATTGTCTCCTAGCAGCTCGTCTATGTGGTCGAGGGCTTTATTAGCCTCCAACGAAGTCTTGTGCAAATCCTGAATAAGCGGTTCGATCTTCTGGCTGGCCGCATTCAAATGCTGGAGAGTGGCCTTTATCTCCGGCCGATTCTCTTCGATGAGGCCGCGAGTGTTTGCCAGAGTGGCGGAAAGATTTTCGCGATTCCGGTCGTTGAGGACGTCATTGACGCGGTCTACCGTCACTTTCAGTTCCGTTACGCGTTCGTTTAGCGATTGAATGAGCTGCTTGGCTTGCGGCGCCAGGTCGTTTATTTGAGCGGTGAGGGCGTTGAAATCGACGTAAGGATCCGATTTCAACAAGGACCCGGGGGGAGCGGGAGCGGCTTGTGCGCTGCCGGAAAAAATCTCGAGATGATTGTCGCCTAGCGGACTCAAGCTCATGATTTTGATGTGGCTGTCCGTCTTGACCGGCAGATCGGTATCCACGCTGAAGACCACGTCTATTTGCGCAGGATTTTTCGGGTCGATGGTTAGCTTGTCCACGCGGCCCACCTTGGGGCCACCCGCGTAACGTACGGTTGCGCCCTGTTCGAGTCCGCCGGCGAATGGAAAATAAGCGTGATACGTCTTTGCGCTGCGGCCAAAAACACCCGAAATGGCAGAGACCATACCGATCAGAACTGCAGCGGCGGCAATAACGAAGAGTCCTACGAAAACCTGGTCGCGCTTCCCTGCCATCACGTCCTCTTTCCCCTGCAAGCGCTCGTCACAAGCGGCGGTCTTGTGTAAGCATCTGCAGATAATCCATTTCGCGCGCGACTTCGGGTTCGGGCACGCGGTCCAAAAATTGCCGCAGACGCGGCTGAGTGCTCGCGCGCATTTCCGCGGTGGTGCCAATGGCGACGACATGCCCTTTGTCGATAAGCACCATGCGATCGGCGATTAAATACGCGCTGGCCAATTCGTGGGTGACGACGATGATGGTCATGCGAAAGGCTTGCTTTAGTTCCAAGATGAGCTGGTCGATGCCGGCGGCGATGATCGGATCCAGGCCAGCTGACGGTTCATCGAAAAAGAGGATCTCCGGGTCCATCGCCAGAGCGCGCGCGACGGCAGCACGCTTCTTCATGCCACCGCTGAGCTGCGACGGCATGTAATATTCGAACCCCTGGAGGCCTACTTGCTCCAGCTTTAGCCGCAGCATGATTTCGATGGTGGAGTCTTCGAGCTTGGTGTGTTCGCGCAATGGCAAGGCCACATTTTCGCCGACGGTCATCGAGCCAAACAATGCGCTACCTTGAAACGACATGCCTATCTTCTTGCGAATCTCGTCCATTTCCGAATTGGAAATCGCCGCGATGTTTTTGCCTTTGATCCAGATTTCCCCGGAGCTGGCTTTTTCAAGCCCGACGAGGGTCCGCAACAGAGTGCTTTTCCCGGAACCGGAGCCTCCGAGAATTACGAGCGTCTCGCCGCGTTTTACGTCAAACGTGATTCCGTGCAGAATTTCGACCTCGCCATAGCTCACGCGCACGTCGCGCAGCGAGAGCATGACCTCTGAATCGAGCGAATCCGTGTTTTCCATTTCTGATGCCAAGGTCCCTCTTCCCTAACTGCCGCTGACAAAAAAGAACAGGGTCGTAAAAACCAGATCTACAAGCACAACAAGAAAAATCGAGACCACAACAGCTCTGGTGGTGGAGCGACCGACTTGCTCGGCGCCAGCGCCGGTGTCCAGTCCCTCTTGGCATCCGACGGCGGTGATGGTGATACCAAACATCACGCTCTTCACGAGCCCGGTCATAATATCGCGCAGGAGAAGAGAATCCAGCGAGGCTCTAACGTAACTGGCGAACGTGAAATCAGCCTTAGCTACGCCGAACAGCGACCCCCGAGAATGCCCATGGCGTTGGCCCAAATGGTGAGGCAAGGAAGCATCAGGATCATGGCCAGAAACTTTGGCGTAACCAGAAAACGGATCGGACTGATGGCCATCGTTTCCAGCGCGTCGATCTCTTCCGTGACTTTCATCGTGCCGATTTCCGCGGCGAACGCCGAGCCTGAGCGACCGATGACGACAATAGCGGTGATGAGCGGGCCAAGTTCGCGCGACATCGAAACCGCGACAGCTGTGGCGACATAGCTCATGGCACCAAATCGCCGTAGCTCATAGGCGCTCTGGAGCGCGAGAATCAATCCAATAAAAAATGTAATTAGAGAGAGAATCGGCAGAGCGCGAACGCCCACGTCCATGGCCTGCGAGACGGCGCGCTGCAAGCGCAGCGGCTTGCCCTGGAACGGCGCCACAAAAGTGTAGTAGGCGGCTTGGCCCCCCAGCGACGCGAGTGAACCAACGTAGGCAAGGCTGTTCATTACCGTGCCGCCGATTTGTGACACGAATTGCATCGCTATTTTGTACTACTCGATCCCCCGTCACGCCATACAATGAGGCTCAGGAAAACTACTGCCCTGAAATAGTCTGCTGGCCGGCCAGCGCCTGCTCTTCGTTATCGTAAACTTCGAAAATCTTCAACAGACGTGAGAGCTGCAAAACTTCTCGCGCTGAGGTGCTCAATCCAAACAAGATGAAGCGCGAGCCGACGTCTCTCGACGCTTTCAAGCCTTCGACGAGCGAGGCTACGCCCGAACTATCGATGTAACGCACCTTGCTCAGGTTCATCACCACACGCGGCGTCCGATTGTCTCGCACTTCCTTCAAAAGAGCTTTTCGAATGGCGGGTGAATTCGCCAAGTCAATGTCTCCCGACACATCGAAAATCGTAGTCTTATCGAGTTGCCGGCTGGAAATCTGCACAGTATGTTCTCCTTAAAGTTCTTACTTGTTGCCATCCTGCTTCGCGGCGTGCACGTACTTGACCAAGCGGAGACGGTTGGCCCCCTTCGCACGCCTAAATTCAACAATGTCCATGCTCTGTTTAATAAAATGCAGTCCCAATCCGCCTGGCTTTACTTCTTCAAGTTCTCGCATGCAGAGCTTCGCCCGCTCGATGGACGGTCCTCGATCACTCATCAGGATCTCGAGACCTTCGGACGGTTTGCCGTTGGCTTGCCCGTGGACAGAGCTGAAGAGCACCTCAATTGGCTGGTCGGGCCGGCCCTTGTACGAATGCCGGATAATATTTGTCAGTGCTTCGTCCACTGCGCGAGTGACTGCGCGGCAATCTGGCGCGGTAAATCCGAAGGATTCCGTCAATCGTTCCACGGCGCCGCGCACCGCACACAGCAAACTGGGGTCACTAGGCAACTCCAGCTTCAGCAGCAAGCCGCGGGTCGAGTTCCCGTTGCGCTCCCTGCCTTTGGTTCGCCGCACTGGATGAAGGAATTTCATATGAAACTCAAATTCGCCCTCGAGTTTGGTTCACCTGCGGAGCCAATATTGAACTCGTCTCGATCCTCTCTCTGCAAAGCTGCAAAAAACTTCATCGGCATCTTGCCAAGACCGAAAACCTGCGACCTTCTTTCCGCGCTCTTCGAAAGAGGCCGAACTGCGCGCGCAAATCCAAAACTCGCGGAGTACCGCTCCCAACAGCCACAGGAAAACGTTGCGGAAAATGCGGTTCCTCAGGCCTGGGCTGAGTTTTGCATAGCGTACTGTAAGCGTTTGTACCCGCTTCTTGCAATGCCCGTAATAAAAATTGGATGCTCATCACAGGTGGATAGGTTCAAGGAAAGCGGCGCGCGAGGTCGGGCCGGTTTCTTGGCAAATAGTCGGGGAAACCGTCCTCACTGGAAGCTTTTCTGAGCCGCTTTTCCATGGCGAGAAAGTAGCGTAAACTAGGTCAATCGAACGGTGGTGGGAGTAGCTCAGCTGGTAGAGCGTCGGTCTGTGGCACCGAATGTCGCGGGTTCAATCCCCGTCTCCCACCCCAAGCCTCTCAATAATTGGCTTTTCTACTTTCCACAGAATAGGTATTTCAATTCGTATTTGAGGAAGGTACGGTCCGCTGTGAGCAGCACCATATTTTCCATCCGGGCTTGAGCGATCAGCATGCGGTCGAACGGGTCCCTGTGATGTGGCGGGAGTTCACCGGCCACCAGCGAATGGAAATGCGTGATGTCCAGTGGGCGGAGAGCCAGCAGGCCGATGGCGCTCGGGATGAACTGCGAAGGCGGTTTTGGAAGGGTGAGCGCGCCCAGAGCGTACTTGATGGCAATTTCCCATGAACTGGCCGCAGATAGGTACAGTTCCGTTGCGCTTGCAGAGAGCAGTTCTCGCGCTTTTTGATTCAGCTTGTGCTCGGCGCCCAAACTCCAGAGCAAGATGCTCGTATCCAGCAAGTATTTCATGCTTTCTTTTTGGGCCGCTTTCTCTTTCCTTCGAAAGCAGACATGAGATCTTCCGGCAGCGGCGCGTCAAAGTCAGCAGGGATCGTCATCTGGCCCGTAAAAGCCCCAAGTTTCCGCTTGGCACCTGCGGCGGGCACGGGAATGAGCCGCGCAACAGGAACACCCCGATTTGCAATGGTTATCTCTTCACCGGCGGCGACTCGGCGGAGGAGGCGTGAGAACTGGGTTTTGGCTTCGTGCGTATTCACGGCTTTCATAACGCTCATAGTGGACTAAGTTATCGGACTAAGTCAAGCATGATGGGCTTGTTCAAAACAGACGAAACGCGAACGCAACGCGCAGCAGGGGCCGCTATGGCGCAAGTAAGGCGTTCAAGCTTTCTTGTTTTCTTAAACTCCAGTAGTCTTAAAATCTTTCGGAATGACACTCTTGATGAAGGCCAAATAACTCCACGATGATTTTGATTCGATGTGGTGCGGTGCTGTTCGACATGGATGGCGTGCTTGTGGACTCTACGCCTGCGGTCGAGCGAGTGTGGACCAGTTGGGCATTAGAACACGGTTTGCTTCCCGACGAAGTCGTTCGTAGAGGGCACGGTAGGCCGAGCCTCGCAACGATTATCGAATTGCTCCCGACTGGCGATCACGAAGCCGAAAATCGAGAAGTCGAGCGTCGGGAAATCGAGGACGTTGCGGATGTAGTCGCGCTTCCTGGCGCTTTGCAACTTCTGCAAAGCATCCCCCCGCAGCGCTGGGCTGTCGTTACCTCCGCGACGCAGCGGCTGGCCAAAGTGCGGCTGCGCGCTGCTGGATTGCCTGTTCCTGAACATCTGGTTACGTCGGACAGCGTGCAGCGCGGCAAGCCCTTCCCCGACCCGTATTTGAAGGGCGCAGAGATCCTGGGAGTCGCACCGGTGGATTGTGTCGTCCTGGAAGATGCCGCGTCAGGCATCCGCTCGGGCAAAGCAGCTGGCGCGCGCGTACTCGGATTGCTCACCACGTCGAGAGAGGAAGAGCTTTTAAGCGCAGGAGCAGACTGGATCGCAGAAAATTTGAGCGCGCTTTCTCTTAATCCGCGGCAGCAAACTGACGGCCTCGCGTTTTCATTGCAAGAGAAGAAGTAGGGCGAGCTCAACTCAAAAAGAGATACAATCCTGCGATTCGCCGAGTGGCCTAATTCAATCTGATGAGGGAGTGTCTCGATGAGCATTTCGAAGAGCTGCAAGTTTGCCCTAGTGTCCGCTTTATTTTTTGCTGCGTTGCCTCTGAGCGTGCCAGCTCAGGACAAAGACGCAAAACCCGCGGATGCAGCAGCTGCGGCAGCGCCTGCGCCAAAAGAAGAATCTTCCGTCACAGAACACTCGATCAAACTCGGCTCGCAAACGATCCCCTATAAAGCGACAGCGGCGACCATTCTCTTGAAAAACGAAAAGGACGAGCCCACTGCACTGCTCTACTCGACAGCCTATACGCGCAGCGATGTGAAAGATCCGAGTACACGCCCGATTGCTTTCGTGTATAACGGCGGCCCGGGCTCAGCGTCTGTGTGGCTGCACATGGGCTCGTTTTCACCAAAGCGCGTCGTAACCGTGAACGCCGACGCGACACCGCCCGCGCCATACAAGCTGGTGGACAACGTAAATTGCCTTCTGGACAAAACGGATTTGGTTTTCGTGGATCCCGTTGGCACGGGCTTCAGCCACGCCGTGGGCAAAGCGCAGGATAAGGATTTTTGGGGCATTGACCAGGACATGAAGTCCCTCGCGCAATTCATCAACACGTATGTGAGCCGCAACAATCGATGGAATTCGCCGAAGTTTCTGATTGGCGAAAGTTACGGCACGTTTCGATCGGCAGCGCTTTCGAACTATCTGCAATCGCACGACGGCATGGACTTCAACGGCATCGTCTTGATTTCTTCTGTGCTGGACCTGGGAACAATCTCTTTCAATCCCGGCGAAGACATGCCTTACGTTTTTTATCTGCCCAGCTATGCGGCGACGGCGTGGTATCACAAGATGCTTAAAGACCGTCCGGACAATTTACCCGCGTTTATTGAGGAAGCCCGGAACTTTGCGCAGACGGCGTATCTCAGCGCACTGGTGAAAGGATCGAAGCTGGGCGCTGCGGAAAAATCCGAGGTCGCGAAGCAGCTTTCCCGTTACACCGGATTGAGCGAAGACTACCTGATCAAAGCCGACCTGCGCGTAAACCTTCCGCAGTTCATGAAAGAGTTGCAGCGGAGCCGCGGCTTAACTACCGGGCGCCTCGATGCTCGCTTCTCTGGCTTTAGCTATGACCTGCTCGGCGAATATGCCGAATACGATCCTCAGGATACTTCCATCACAGGGCCGTTCACGGCGGCCTTTAACACTTACGTTCGCGAAGAACTGAAGTTCGGTCAGGACAAGGTCTACCACACTGGCTCCGACGAAGCGGGCAATGCTTGGGACTGGAAACATCGTAGCGGCGACAATTTTGGCTTCCCTGGTTCACCGAACGTCGAGGGCGATTTGATTCAGGCGATGCTTACCAATCCGCATTTGCAGATCGAGGTAGAAAACGGATGGTACGATTTAGCCACGCCATTCTTCGCCACAGAATATACGATGGAACATCTGGGCCTTCCAGAAAAGCTGCAGAAAAATATCCATCTGCAGTATTACGACGCTGGACACATGATGTACTTGCGAGACGAGGATCTTGCCAAGCTCAAGGCAAACATCGCCACCTTTATCGACAGCGCTTCCAAATAGCGTTCATCGCAATTAAATCCCCGCACACCGCCGAGCCGGAATTGGGCGGTGGTGTGTTCGTAAACGAGCAGTATGTGCGGTGCTGGACGGCGCTGCGTGTTCCGGCCATGGTCGTGGGCGCTTAGGTATTAGTCGTTTTCTTCTCTTCCAATAACTTTTAGGCACGTCTGCCGAGAGTTACATCTCTGGCTGACCGGTTCTTCACTTACAATCGCTGATGTCGTTACTCGCTCGACCTATCCCCTTCCCTCAGGTGACCTGGTCAAAGAAACTATGGGAACTCCAACACAAATAGCACCCGCACAGGCGGTACCATCTCAATTAGCGCCCGCGCAGCGCAAATTTGACACGGCGCAGCTTATTTCCGCGATGCTGAAGGCTCGCGAGCATGTGAGCGACCTAATTTTCTCACCAGGCCGCGCGCCGCAAATCGAAATCAGCGGACAGCTCGTCGAGCTGCGGTTCAAAAACCTTGAGCGTTTGACCCCCCAAGATACGCAGTGGCTCGCCGAAGACCTGATGGATAAGAATGAACACGCCATCGGGAAACTTGAGCGAGACGGATCGGCCGACCTGTCCTATGGGGTTGCGGGCGTGGGCAGATTTCGAGTAAATATTTTTCGCCAGCGCGGAAGCATCGCGATTGTCATGCGCGTGATCCCCGATTCGATTCCGGGATTTGAAGACCTGCACCTGCCGCCGCAGTTGAAAGAGATCGTGCAGATGAAGAACGGAATTGTACTGGTGACAGGCCCCACGGGCTCGGGAAAGTCTTCCACGCTCGCCGCGATCATTGACACGATGAACGCGGAGAAGGCCTACCACATCCTGACGATCGAAGACCCCATCGAGTTTTTGCACAAACACAAAAAAGCTACCATCCACCAGCGGGAACTTCACAGCGACACTCCCACGTTTGCTCTCGCTCTGCGCGGCGCGCTTCGCCAAGCCCCCAAGGTTATTCTGGTTGGCGAGATGCGCGACCGCGAAACAATTGAAATCGCTCTCGAGGCCGCGGAAACCGGGCACCTCGTGATGTCCACATTGCATACCATTGACGCTGCGAAGACCATCGAGCGAATCATCGGCGCTTTTCCTCTAGCTGATCAAGCTGCCATACGAAATCGGTTTTCAAAGGCATTTCGCTGCATCGTTTCCCAGCGTCTTCTTCCTCGAAAAGACGGCAAAGGCAGGATCGCGGCCATTGAAATTCTGAAGTCCACCATGCGTACGCGGGACTATGTAGAAAAGGGAGAAGCGGAGGGAAAGTCCCTACTCGATGCCATGCGTGACGGCGACACGGAAGGAATGCAGCATTTTGATGGCGAGATTGAGAAGCTTATTCGCGCCGGCGTCGTGGATTTTGAGACCGGCCTGCTCTATTCCTCAAACGCTGGAAATCTTCGGCTTGAGCTGGCTGATTTCACTGAATCGCGCGGCAGCCGATCATCTTCCGCCGCACCCGTTGGAAACGTCGAGATGGAAATCGAACGCTGATCTCATTCTAGTTGGTTAAGGTTCCCGCAAGGCCATCATGGAGAGCTCTCGCAAACGCGCATTCTAGAACCATTTCACGCTAGAATTCTTTTCACGTAATGAATCCACTCGGAAGCCAATCGGATACCCACTTCTGGCCGTCGGCAGAAATTGCGCTGCTGCTTACGCTAATCTTCGGGCTGCTTGCTTTGTGGAAACCAACCATCGGTAGTCGCGCCTTTCTAAAAATAGAGCAAATTTTCTCGCGCTTGGCTGAACGCAAGAAACTAGTTGTTGGATTGATGTTTCTTGGTGTTGCGGCTTTGCGTCTCGCAGTGCTGCCGCTATTGCCCGTGCCCATCCCGGGGATTCACGACGAATTCAGCTACCTGCTGATGGCGGACACCTTTGCCCATGGGCGCCTCGCCAATCCAACCCATCCGATGTGGATGAACTTCGAAACTTTTCACGTGAATTGGTTTCCTACTTATTCCTCGATGTACCCGCCGGCCCAGGGTTTCGTAATGGCTGTCGGGCAACTACTGGGGAATCCGTGGATTGGTGTGCTGTTGGGCGACGCTGCCATGTGCGCGGCGATCCTCTGGATGCTGCAAGCGTGGATGCCTGCGCGATGGGCGTTATTGGGTGGCGTGTTTGCTGCGTTGAATTTGGGAATCGCGAGCTATTGGATGAACAGCTATTGGGGCGGAGCCGTTGCAGGAATTGGCGGAGCGCTTGTCCTTGGGGCATTGGCGCGCATCTTGCGACGTCCGAGCGTAGGCAGTGCCCTGCTGCTCGGACTGGGTGTTGCTATCCTCGCGAATAGCCGGCCTTACGAAGGATTTCTCTTTTGTGTTCCGGCGGGAATATGGCTCTTGTGGTGGCTCATAGGAAAAACAAAGACGAGAGCTGCAGTTGGAGCCCGCATTCGAATCGTGTTCTTGCCGCTCGCGGCCGTTCTGGTTTTAACCTTGGCATTCATCGGCTATTACAATTGGCGGTTGACGGGAAATGCGCTTCTCATGCCACATGTTCTGAACACGCGCACGTATCACTCGACGCCGCTGTTTCTGTGGGAGCACCTCAAGCCCGAGCTTACCTACCACAACCAGCAATTCGAGGATTTCTATAACGGCTGGGAGCGCGAAGACTATCAGACCACATGGAAGGACGCGCGCGATGTGACGGCGGAAAAATTGGCGAGGATGGGCGTCGAGTTTTTGTGGCCGGGAGTGTTTTTCCTTTTGCCAGCGTTGCCGTTTGCATTTCGCGACCGCCGGATGCGTCTGCTTGTCGTTACACTTTTCCTTTGCCTCGCGGGAGTTTTTGCGGTGATCTGGTCAGCGCCGCACTATGCCGCGCCGGTCACTTGTGTCATCTACGCGCTGTTGGCACAGAGCGTGCGCCATTTACGTATAATGAAATGGAAGGCGCGGACGGTCGGGGTAGCGTTGTCGCGCGCGCTTGTTGTGCTGCTTGTGTTGAGTACCGGAGTTAGCATTGCGCGCCGCTCCTGCGATCCGCTTTGGTGGACATGTACGGGCGATCCGAGCCGCGTCGCCGTCGGTAAACAACTTCTCGCCACTCCCGGCAAACACCTGATCATGGTTCGTTATTCCGACGATCACAACATCCATGACGAATGGGTTTACAACGGCGCCGACATCGACGGATCCAAAGTGCTTTGGGCGCGCGAGTTGGATGCAGAACAAAACGCGAAGCTCTTCGCCTACTTCAAAGATCGCCACATCTGGCTCGTCGAGCCAGATGTCGACAACACCGAACTAAAGCCTTACACACCGCCACCTGATCAGTAAGTTGCGGTTCGTCGACTGCAACGTGGCGAATCTTAGCGAAAAGCCACCATCAGGTTGTTCAGGCCGAATTCGAATCGGCGGTGAATGAATTTCTGAAAGCCGATACGCTGGAGCATTTGCTGAAGCGCTTCCACGGGAATACGTTTTTGGTGCTCATCGCTTTCCATTTCATCGCTGATCAGATGAAGGCTGTGAAGCATATCCAAAATTGGATCAACCATAGCCGATGGCCACGTCATGATCAATGAACCGCCGGGCGCGATGATACGATACGCTTCGCGAAGCACCTTCTCGGGTTCGGTAAGATGCTCTAGAACGGCGAGCATCACGGCGTGATCGAAATTGCCGTCCGGAAGGGGAAGCGGCTTACTCAAATCCCCGCACACGCGCTGCCAGCGACCTTGGACGCCGTCCGCAACTTGATCGTCAACGCCAACTCCCGTGGCGATGCGATCGGAAGCGTAATTCAGAAAAGCCGCCTCCAAACCGCAACCGAGATCGCAGACACGTGAGCCGGGTCGAACATAAGGATATGCAGCGCGAAAACGAAGCTTGGCGATCAAGTGGTCAATCCCGGTATAGGGCATTTATTTTAGGTCGTAGTCGCCAATATATGTGCCGCGGCTGATGCCGAGCATACTCAGAAAAAAAGAAGCGAAAATTACTTGAACGCCGAGGAATAGCCACATCGACCAGAAAAGAACCTGGCGGACCTGGGCAAGCGGTCCGAAGCCGCTGGCAGCCCATTGCCAGGTGACCCAGGCGCATCCCGCAAAACCTGCAAGAAAAAGCGCGCCACCCAGAAACAGCCCGGTCTCGAGCGTTACGCGTTTTAATACGCGCTTCAGCGAAACCGTGTTGCGATCAAATCGCTCGGCATAACTGAAAACTTTTGCGAACGATCCGATCGAAAGGATTTGCACGCCAAGCAGAGTGAAGATAACGCCGAAGATCATCGTGTGAATGTCCAGAACAACATTTGGCGAAACGCGGCGCGGTCCGGGCAGCAGCCAAAACACAATAAAAAGACCAGGTATGACCAGTAACGCGCCAGGAAGAAGAAATAACCAGTTCGGCGCATACAGCAGCATAAATCGCAAATGGCGCCAGCCGTCGCGAAAGCTTCGCAGATGTGGCGGACGGCCGCGCTTGTCCGGCCATAGCGTGATGGGAATTTCCGTGATCCGCGCGCCAAGTTGCGCGGCCTTGATCACGAACTCCGATGCGAATTCCATTCCTGTGCTGCGCAAATCCATACGGTCATAAATGGCGCGAGTGAAGCCGCGCATGCCGCAGTGACTGTCGCCAATGCCAGCGTGAAAAAAAAGATTCAGAACCGAGCTGAGTACGGGATTGCCGAAATACTTATGATGCCAAGGCATCGCGCCGGGCTTTATTTCTCCCCGGAAGCGATTGCCCATCACCACGTCGTAACCTTGCCGCCACATTTCGACGAAGCGCGGCACATCGCCGAAGTCGTAGCTGTCATCGGCGTCGCCCATGATAATGAACGCGCCGCGCGCCGCGGAAATTCCCGCGCGCAGTGCTGCGCCATAGCCGCGCTGCTCGACGCGAACCACGCGCGCGCCAAGTTTTTCGGCAATTTCGATGGAGCCGTCCGTCGAGCCGTTGTCAGCGACAACAACTTCTCCGCGCAGCCCCGCCGCCTGAAAAGACTTCATCGCTTTTTCCACGCAAAAGGAAAGCGAATTCGCTTCGTTCAAGCATGGAATAACGACCGAAACGTCCGCAGGTGGCGCAGCGCCGCTAGCGTCAAGTTGCGTGTCAATTTCTCTCTTAAATGCTGGCGCGCGCTCTACTCCCAAATTCGCTCCCTTTCCGATAGATCGTCACAAAACCAGCTGGCTGCCATTTTTCAAATCACGGAGTTCTGGCTTGCATTTTGCCACATCACCATTATGATGGCGGAGTTTCCGATTCACACCTGAGACTCCACATTGTCTAACACATCGGCTGAGTCTTCCACCAGCACCAACGTGGCCGCTGGCCCGCAAACTCGCGGCTCCGGCAAGTTGCTGCAAGTGCTTGGCGTCTGGTTCGGCATCGCAGTCGCGGTCGGCAACGCCATCGCCGCCGGGATTGTCCGCACGCCCGGAGACATCGCGAAAATGCTGCCTAACGCGTGGCTCTTCATCGGCGTGTGGATTGTTGGCGGACTCTATGCGCTTTTTGGCGCCTCATCACTCGCGGAACTCGGCGCATCGATTCCCCGCAGCGGCGGACAATATAACTTTTCGCGCCGCGCCATCGGCGAATATGCGGGCTTCATCGTGGGATGGAGCGACTGGCTTTCGACCTGCGGTACAGCTGCTGCTGTCGCGATCGTCATTGCGGAGTATAGTCGTTATTTTTTCCCCGCTCTCGCAGGCCATGAATCGCCGATTGCCGTCATGATCATCTGCGGATTTTTTCTGCTGCAATGGCGCGGCATTCGCTGGGGCAGTGGGACGCAGCTCATTACTTCCGCGCTTAAGACCGCTGCATTCGTGGTACTCGTCGCCGCATGCTTTGCGTTGGGCGGCCACTCCCACGCAGCGTCATCAGGCCCTATTTTCCTACTGCCGGCCGTGCCCGGTGGCTGGCCATTTATTATCGCCGTCATTCTAAGCCTGCAAGCCGTCGTCTACACCATTGACGGGTGGGACGGGGTCGTCTACGTCGGAGGAGAAGTTCGCAATCCTGGACGCGACGTTCCTCGTGCGATCTTCGGAAGTGTTTTTTCCGTGATGGGAATTTATCTTCTTCTGAACCTCGCGGTGCTTTATGTGCTGCCGATGAACGAAATTGCTGGAAACGATTTCGCGCTGGGTGCAGCCGCGACGCGTATTTTTGGAAGATACGGCGATCCCGTGATTCGCTTAATCATGATTGTGTCGATGCTCAGTTCGATGAACGCGAACCAGATTTTTTGTACGCGCACTCTGCATGCGATGAGCTGCGACGGGCTCTTTTTCCGCCGCGCGGCAAGCGTAAACAAGGGCGGCACGCCCGTGCTTGCACTTTTTCTCAGCACGATTGCCGGCGTACTCTTCTTGCTGACCGGAACATTTGAGCGCGTGATTGATATGCTCGCGTTTTTTTTCGTCGCGAACTACACGCTTTCGTATGCATCGCTTTTCGTGCTGCGCAAGCGCGAGCCGGACATGGCACGGCCATACCGAGCTTGGGGTTATCCGTGGACCACAGGAATTGCACTCTTTGCGTCCGTCGTGTTTCTAGTCGCTTCGATCATTACAGACCTACAAGGCTCGCTTGCGTCGGGTAAGTTTTGGCCACCGAGCCCCGCGGTGTTGGCGCTCGCGGTGCTCGTGCTCAGCTACCCGGTTTTTCTAATACTCAAGTGGGCGAGGAAGGACAACGTTACAACGTCATCCGGTTCTTAGCTGGGCAGTTTCTCCGCGACAGTTTTGGCCTGCATGAAGAGCAGCAAATAGTCTCTCCCGCCTGCTTTGGAATCGGTTCCAGACATATTGAAACCGCCGAAAGGGTGAGCCCCGACCATTGCTCCGGTACATTTGCGGTTTAGATAAAGATTGCCAACGTGGAAGGACTCCCGCGCTTTCTCGAGTTTCTCTGGATTTTTCGAGTAAACGGCGCCGGTTAGTCCAAATTCGGTGTTGTTGGCGATTTCGAGAGCGTGGTCAAAATCTTTTGCTTTAATTACCGCGAGGACCGGCCCGAAAACTTCTTCCTGGGCGATGCGCGCTTTGGGATCTACGTCAACGATGACGGTGGGTTGCACGAAGTAGCCATCGCCGGGAGCACGTTCGCCGCCGAGAACCAACTTCCCTTCTTTCTTACCCAAATCGATGTAACCAAAAATGGTTTTCATAGCTGATTCGCTGACGACGGGCCCCATATAATTGCCGGGATCTTCGCTGGGGCCGACGGTGACTTTCTTGGCGCGCTCAATCAATTTCTGGACGAATGAATCGTAGACTTTTTCCGAGACGATGGCGCGCGAGCAGGCAGAGCATTTCTGTCCCTGATAGCCGAAAGCGGCTTGCGCAACACCTTCAACCGCGGAATCCACATCGCCTTCCGCGTCCACAATGATGGAATCCTTGCCACCCATTTCGAGCACAGTGCGCTTGATCCAAATCTGTCCGGGAACCTTCTTGCCTGCATTTTCACTGATGAGCAGGCCGACTTCCTTGGAGCCAGTGAAGGCGATAAAACGAGTCTTAGGATTTCTAACAAGCGCGTCGCCGGCCGTTTCGCCGGGGCCAGTGAGGAAATTCAACGCTTCCTTCGGGATACCTGCTTCATAAAAAATGTCGACGACTTTTGCCGCGACGAGCGGAGATTCCTCGGACGGCTTGAGAACAACAGTGTTGCCAGTCACCAGCGAGGCAGCGCTCATTCCGGCGGCGATGGCCGCAGGGAAATTCCACGGCGGAATGACGGCGCCGACACCCAGCGGAATATATTTGAGATAGTTTCTTTCGCCTTTCATGGGTACGACACTTTGCGGCCCGGCAAAGCGAAGCATTTCGCGGCAATAGAATTCGAGGAAGTCGATGGTTTCGGCGGTGTCGGCATCGGCTTCTGCCCAAGACTTGCCAACCTCATAACAAATCCAGGCTGATAGCTCGAATTTGCGCTTCCGAATGATGTCCGAGGCGCGCAGAAGAATTTCGACACGCTCTTCGGCTGGGACGCGCTTCCAGGAATCGAAAGCCTTGTAGGCGGCGTCGACGGCCTGATTGGCATGGTCGGCGTTGGCTTCCTGAAAAATGCCTAGAATTTGCGTGGGGTGCGATGGATTGGTCGAAGTTCGCTTTGCCGTGGTGATGACTTTTTGTCCGCCAATGTACATGGGATATTCCCGGCCGAATTCGGAGGAGACCTTTTTCAGCGCATCTTCCATGGCTTTGCGATTCTCGAGTTTAGAGAAATCAACAAAAGGCTCATTGGTGAACTCAGACATTTGGATTTTCGCTTCGGCCGTGGCCATGGCGGATTCCCTCCTCGATAGGCAAACAAGGAATTGTACAGCGGGGATTGAATTTGCGACAAGGCGTGGTGAGGGTCAACCGGGGACGCGGCATGGGCGAAATCGAAGAGGGGCACGGCGTGCCGTGCCCCTACGAGACTAGCTCGCGTGTAGCTTCAGTGAAGATTTTGGAATGGAGATCGACGTCGGCTTCTGTGGTGGCGGGGCACATTAGGGCCATGTTGTGGAATGGAGTGAGGAGGACTCCACGGTTGAGGGCGTACAGATGGAGGAAGCGCTCGAGTTCGAAGTCCGCGGCTGCGGCGGATTCTCCGCCATTGCGAGGCGCATGTGAGGCGAACGTGTATTCGGCACGAGCGCCCAGCCGGGTGACATTCCAGGGAAGGCCGACGGCGCGGATTTGGGAGGCGACGGCGTCGGCGAAGCGGTTGGCTAGCGGGATCATGTGAGCGAAAGCGGCGGACGTCAGAATGTGCTCGAGTGTGACGCGCATGGCCGCGAGGGAAAGCGCGTTGCCAGCTAGCGTGCCGCCGATACCGCCTACGTCAACGTCTTCGAGATGGAGTCGCCCGGCGATGCGCTGGGCGACTTCTTTGGTGACGCCGTAAGTGGCGCCGGGAATGCCGCCGCCGATAGCTTTGCCGAAAACGAGAATATCAGGTTGAAGATTCCATTCGCGAGTGCAGCCGCCCGGTCCAGCGCAGATGGTGTGCGTTTCGTCCGCGATGAGGAGCGTGCCGTAGCGACGCGTAAGTTCTCTCGCGGCGTCCCAATAGCCATTGTCGGGCAGAATGATGCCCACGTTAGTCATGGCGGGCTCGGCGAGCACGCAGGCAACATCGTGATGCTTGAGCGCAGCTTCGAGGGCCTGCAGATCATTGAACTCGACAACGCGTGTAGTTTCGGCAGGATTTACTGGAGGACCGATATTGCCGCGGCGCGGGCCGACGACGCCGTTTTCGAGCGTGGCGAAAGATTCATCTACCGTGCCGTGATAGCAGTAATGGAAGACAAGGATTTTGGGGCGCTGGGTGATTTCACGCGCGATGCGAATCGAGAAACGGTTGGCGTCAGTGGCGGTGAGCGTGAATTGCCAATACGGCAGTCCGAAACGGCGTTGGAGATCCTCGCCTACCCAGAGCGCGTCTTCGGTGGGAAGCATGAGGGTGATGCCTTCGCGGACACGGCGCGCGACAGCGTCAACGACAATCTGTGGCGAGTGGCCGGTCATGGCGCCAGTATCGCCGAGACAAAGGTCGACGTATTCGCGACCATCGACATCGATGAAATGCGCGCCGCTGGCGGTTTTCACAAAGACTGGGAAGGCGCCGGCCCATTTGTTCATCCAGTTCATGGGGACGCCGCCTAGGAGAGAGGACTGCGCGCGCAGATAGAGTTCGGCGGAGCGCGGGTGGTCGGCGACAAAGCGCTTTTCTTCGCGCTGGTGAAGAGCTTGGAGTTTCGCGCGGTCGATGTGGATCATTTGAATAGCCTGGAAATTAGCGGACTCGCTGCAGTCCCCGCTTGATTCCGTCCCTAACTACTTCGCCATACCTTCCTTCGAGTGGAAGGTTGCTCATCTTAGCTGCCGCCAACTCGTAGTGTCTCTTGGCTTGCTCCCAATTGCCAAGATCTTCATAAGCCTTTCCCAGGTTCAGGTAGAGAGATGGATAAAAACCGTGAACTCGCTCGTCATTTACCGCGTCCGCGCGGTCCAGCGACTCTTTGTTCCAATGCAGGGTCTCCTTTAGAGTCTCCTGGTGTCTCGCAACGTAATGAGCTGCGATGCAAGCATCAAAGTCGTTCTTGCTCTGTTCCCACGCTTGGACGAAAAGCAGGCGCGCCTCGTCTATTCTGCCTTCCGATTCCGCCTTCATGCCGTCCACGCACAGTTTGACTATCAGATTGTCGGGATCCATGGAGACCTCGCTCCTTCGACAAGATCGAGTTGGTTATACCACTACCTGAGGTCGTGGATGATTTCGCGGGCGGCGTTGGCGCCGGATGCGCCAGTCAGACCGTTGCCGGGATGCGTGCCGGAGCCGCACAGGTAGAGTCCCCGGATCGGCGTTTTGTAACGAGCCCAATCCAGAACGGGGCGCATGGTGAAAAGCTGGTCGAGGGCAAGCTCGCCATGGAAAATGTGGCCACCGGTGAAACCGTATATGGATTCAAGGTCTTGAGGAGTGATGACCTGGATGTGCTCGATGAGGCCGGGGAGATCAGGTGCGTACTCGGACAGAGTTTTGACCACTGTGTCGCCCAGGTCTTTGCGTCGGCCCTCCCAGTTCGATTCTGATTTAACGGAGGTCTTGCCGTCGGCAGAGGGAGCAGAAAGTTTGAAGGGAGCAAATTGGACGTAGGCGGAAAGCACGTGCTTGCCTTCTGGCGCGAGAGCGGGATCAAGGAGCGTGGGAATAGTCACATCGAGATACGGTGAGGATGAAAACTCGCCGTATTTAGAAGCATCGAAAGCACGTTCGAGATAATCGATTTCGGGACCAATGTGTATGCGGCCGGAGAGCGCCTTGATGAACCCGTCGGGAGCGATCGCATCGGTGAGCGCCGGGAAAGTTGGTAAACCACCGAGAGCAAGATTAACTTTGGCGACGGTCCCATTGGCACGGATGTTGCGAATGCGCAGAGCGAAAGTTGGATCAAGTTGAGTCGGATCAATGAGCTTGAAAAACGTGCGCTTGGGATCTACACCAGAGACGATAGCCTCGACGGCGATTTCCTCGCCATCGGCGAGAACAAGTCCAGTGATGGCGCCGTCTTTTACGCGAATGTGTTGGACCTCGGCGTTGGTGCGGATTTCCGCACCGGCCTTACGAGCGGAGTCGGCTAGAGCATGAGTGAGAGAGCCAAGGCCTCCGCGCGGAAATGCAGCGGGACCGGCTGGATTAGGATCGACAGCAGCACGAAGAAGAAGGACCGCCGTGGAACCCGCAGACCACGGCCCGAGCGCGGTTCCGAAAATGCCGCGAGCGGCGATGACGGCGCGGAGCAATTCGGTTTCAAAAAATTCCGCCACGAAATCCGCAACGGCCATCGGGCCCCAGCGAAGAAGATCGAAAATGCCGCTCTTGCCAAGGCTGCGCACATGGCGGCCAGTCTTGAAGAGATGCCAGAGATCTTCGGGAGAAGGGGTGTCAATGGCGGGCGGCGTAATGGAACATAGTTGCGCGAAGAAGCCAGAGATTTCTTCCAACGATGATGCGAATTGAGAATACTTTTCGGAGTCTTTTGCGGAGAGATGCGCGATGCCGCCGGCGGTTTTAGCGATGTTGTCATAGAAAAGCAGCGCTTGGCCGTCGGGGCGCGGTGCGAAGGCGCGTGGATCGGGGCGAAGAATCTCGCAATCGAATTTTTCTAGCTGAAGATCGCGAGCAACGTCGACGCGAAGGGGCCCGACGGTGTGGGCGAGCGTTGAAACGCGAAAGCCGGGATGGAATTCCTCGGTGATCGCGCCGCCACCAATCATTTCACGGCGTTCGAGAACGACCGGCTTGAAACCGCCCTTCGCGAGATAGAACGCGGTGATAAGAGCGTTGTGGCCGCCGCCGATGATAGCTACGCGCTGTCCAATGGGCATGATTAGTTTTTGCTCCCGTTCGAACGGGAGGATTTGTTTTTCTTCCAATCCTTAAGGATGACCTGGCTGGCGATGCGTCCGGGAGCACCCATAATGCCGCCTCCCGGATGCGTCGCGGAACCGCACATATAAAGGTTGTCGATGGGAGTGCGGTAGTACGCCCAGCCGGGAACGGGGCGAAGAAAAAAGAGCTGCTCAAGAGATAACTCGCCTTGGAAAATGTTTCCTTGCGTTAAGCCGAATTCGCGCTCGAGGTCGAGCGGCGTGAGGATTTGGCGGCCGGTGATAATTTTTTTGATGTTGGGAGCGTGCTCCGCGATCGTGTTGATGACAGCGTCGCCGAAGGCTTCGCGCTGGTCGTCCCAGGTGCCCTTGGCGAGTTTGTATGGCGCGTACTGAACGAAACAGGACATCACGTGCTTGCCCGGAGGCGCGACGCTTGGATCGGTGAGGCTGGGGATGACCATATCAATGTAGGGCCTGCGCGAAAAATTCCCGTACTTGGCATCGTCGTAGGCGCGCTCCATGTACTCGATGCTGGGTGAAATGGAAATCGCACCGCGAAGATGAGCTCCGGGGCCGGGCAGACACTTGAAATCGGGAAGCGCATCGAGAGCGAGATTCACTTTGCCGGAGGATCCGCGGTATTTGTAACGACGGACGCCATCGAGAAAATCCGAAGGCAACTCGCTGGGTTCGAGAAACTTCTCGAAGGTGAGATGCGGGTCGACACTCGAAGAGACGACGTTGGCGGATATTTCTTCCCCGCTCTGCAAAGCCACGCCGTACGTGCGCCCGTTTTTAACTAGGATTTTCGCGATGGGAGCTTGCGTACGAATTTCGACGCCCGCCTCGCGAGCCGCATCGGCGATCGCGTTGGAGATGGCTCCCGTGCCGCCGCGGCTAAATCCCCAGGAGCGGAACGCGCCGTCGATTTCTCCCATGTAGTGATGCAAAAGAACATACGCCGTGCCGGGCGATCGGATACCCAGGAAAGTACCGATGATGCCCGAGGCGGACATGGTGGCTTTGAGAACGTCCGTCTCAAACCACTGGTCGAGAAAATCGGCCGCACTCATAGTCATGAGTTGAACGAGTGTGTAGCGCTCGTCGGAAGAAAGGCTGCGAAAGCGCTGCATGAGGAAATGAAGCTGCTTGAGATCGCCAGGCTTGAGCGTGGTGGGATCGGGCGGAATCATCGAAAGCAACGGCTTCACGAAGCGGCACATCGGCGTCATCATTTTTGAAAATTCGTCGTAAGCCTCGGCATCAACTCGGGAATGGCGGCGAATTTCGCGTTGTGTGCGCGCATGGTCGTTCATGCGCCAGAGGTGGTTGCCGTCAGCCATGGGCGTGAAGGTGCCGTCGAGGGGAAGGATTTCGAGGCCGTGGCGTGGAAGGTCTAGTTCGCGAATAATTTCCGGCCGAAGAAGAGAAACTACGTAAGAGCACTCTGAAAAAAGAAAGCCCGGAATAATTTCTTCAGTGACCGCAGCGCCGCCGAGGACATGACGGCGTTCGAGGACGAGCACCTTCTTGCCTGCCTTAGCAAGGTAGGCGGCGTTCACAAGTCCGTTGTGGCCGCCACCGATGACGATGACGTCGTAGTGCTGCGCCATGCAGAAAGACCCCGTTAAAGATGCGCACTGAAAAGAAGATGCGATACGACTGGAAGCCGGGACATTTTACTGGCAGCGGCAGTGTGGCACAAGGGGCGGCGCAACGAAGTGGTTTTCGGACCAGATTGTTCGGAATTCCCATTTTGGAACTCGGCCCTTCCTATGAACCAATTCGGGAATAGAAATCAAAAAATCTTGGACGGGGAGCGCCGGAGGAGCCGCCATTAGGCAGTGCAAACATTAGATTATTCAAAGATTACCTGCGAAAGCGGAATAGGGGAAAGATTCATCAGCAACTGGTGACTGTCGTGCCTTTTGACCCAGTCAGGATGAGACGCAACTTGCAAGCGCGTGTTCTATCCCCGAGAGGTCGAAATGGATCGCAGAACTTTGATTTCAAATACAATTGTGTGCCTAGCTGGGATGCATGCCAGAACAGGCCGAAGGGTATTCGAAGCAATTTCGAAGGCTCCCCTGAATCCCATTGACCCGGGGGAATGGCAAAACCCTCAAAGTTCTCCTCCTTCTGCGCAGACCGCCCCACCCGAGCGAAGCGTGAACGAAATCACCGAACGGGTGTTTAGGCGAGAAAAAGAGCAGGTGGAGATCATCGGGAGTTACGCGCCCATTGTCGAGACCTACATTCAGGAAGAAAAATCGGACGTGCTGATGGGCACTCTTCCAAAAAGAGATTTGTATTTTCTCGGCCAAGCGGATTTTCACAACAAGACGATGAAGGTTCACCCCATGACTGCCAGAACATACAAAGGGTCGATGATGTGGGCGTATGACCCGGCGGGATTCCTACAAATGGCCTTTGTGGACGCGCGCGAGTTTGATAGAGAGCATTACCGTCTCACACGTCCACTACATGGGCAGCGTGAGTTTCGCGGTGAAGTACGTTGCTACGTTCTTGATGTGGAACGAACGCCGAAAGCGAAAGGACCCCGATTTCGGGGTCGAATCTGGGTCGAAGACCAGGACTTCACGATTGTTCGAATGAACGGAACTTACGCGCCAGAGAGCAGCTTTTCGCTAAAACACTTCGAAGACGAATTCTACGAGCACTTCGATTCCTGGCGCACCAATGTTAGATCCGGATTGTGGCTGCCGAGCGACATCTACATCCAGGATTTGCGAGAGCCACCTCCGACGGGCGGCCCGAGGTTTAAAGCGCGAACGCATCTCTGGGGATATGGGCTTTCATCGCGAAACCGTCAGGAAGAATTAGGCCGCCTGCTTGTTGAAACCGAAGGCCAGGTGAAAGACGAATCAGAAAAGCAGGATCGCTCCCCACTCGACCAACAGAGAGGGTGGAGAGAGATGTCGCAAGACAATGTGATGGAGGTTCTCCAGAGGGTCGGCCTAATGGCATCAGAAGGAGACGTCGAGAAGATCCTAAATACGGTTGTGAAGAACATCATGTCGACCAACAACTTTGACCCAAGGATCGAAATCAAATGCCGTGTGCTCATGACAAGTGACTTTGAGCTATTTTCGATGCAGAGAACGATCGTACTGAGCCGTGGCTTAATCGACGTTGTGCCGAACGAAGAGACGCTCGCTGCGCTGCTTGCATTTGAAATTGCGGATGCGATGACTCCTAAACCAGCGCAAGACCAGTATGGGTTTAGCGATATCTTGCGATTGACTCCGACCGAGGCATTAAAAAAGCTCTCTTTTGCGGACAATCAGGAAGAAGCCCGAAGGAATAGTGAGAAGGCGCTGGAGTGGCTAAGAAAATCTCCATATGGAGACAAGCTGGCCAACGTGGGGTTGTTTTTCTCGCAACTTCAGTCCCAGAAACAGGCTTTGAAGCAGCTGATTAGCGCACGGTTGGGGAATCAGGTGTATTTCACATCGCAACTGCTTCAGCTAGCTCCGCCGCTCAATCCAGCCAACTTGCAGCAGCTAGGCGCTCTGCCAATGGGATCAAGAATCAAGATCAATCCTTGGAACGATGGCGTGAGCTTAATAAAGACACAGCAGATGCCCCCAATCTCCCCTCGAGAAAAGATTCCGTTCGAAGTAACCCCGATAGACTTGTATTTGACAAGGTATGTGGAGTCAGCAGCGGAAGTGGAACACTCGATTGTGCCGAGAACAGCTATTCCCGTGGCTGGGGATGCTGGCCGGGATTGATCCTATATTCCTTCAACCGGAGCGCCCTAATCGAAGGAAACCTGACGATTACTGATCGGATTTTCTTGCGATTGACGAAGCTCGCAATTGTGGCGTTATTTTGCTCGCGGCGGATACGGCGGCGGAATCTCGGGGTAACCCGGGGCCGCAATCTTCAAGTTAGGGGAAACTGAGGCATTTGCATCACCGATCGCCCAGCGAATGCCACCCGCTAGCAGATTGAGGAAAAACGCATTCTGCCAATTTTCCGCGCGGTCGCCGATCGCGTTGTAGAACACTCTTCCCTTCCCGTTCATGCGCGCCCAAACTACGGGATACGGCGCGCGCTTGTACGCAAGGCCATTCATCGTGGAAGTATCAAGCGTGCAGACAACATGAAGGTCGGGCGCAAAATCCTTCATCGAATACCATTCTTCCATCAAACTCACCGGAGATTGCACTCCATCGAGGCCGGGAAACTTCGGATCGTTGATGATGACGTTCGCAGTTTGCAAGCGAGGATCCTTGTCTTGCCCGTGGATGATGAATTCACCTCCAATCATCCCAAGATACGGATCGGATTGTTCGCCATGCGCGATGTAACGATTCGATAGATCCGGTGTATCGGGCGGCGTGTGGAAAGTGTCGGTGGCAGCATGAATGCCGACGAATCCCATGCCGTTTTGAATCGCATCTAGAAAAGCCTGCTTGCCTTGCACAGACATGGGCGGATTCTTGTCAGTGCCTTCCTGGGTTAGGTCGCCGGTTGTGAAGAAGACGACAGCGGCGTAATCGTGAAACTCCTTCGAATCGAAAATGCGTCCGTCCTTTGATGCGGTGAGATCAAAATGATTCTGCGCGGCAAAGGAGCGAATGGCCGTTTCGGCAATGCTGGGTTTCCCGTCCGCGACTTTGATGACGGCATGTTCGAAGCCGGACGATTTCGTGAACAAGAGAACGGATTTATTTTTCGCCGCACTGGCCGGATGCGAAAGCAGAAGTCCGGCGCCGGCAGCCGCCGTGGTGCGAAGAAAATCGCGTCGAGTTGAGAATGGATTCATTTTGTTTGTCCGTTGCGTTCGAAGATTTAAACCTTCTTTGCCAAACCAACCTGAATGGAAGACGGCGTAGTCTACTGCGAGGGTAGAATCGGGGCAAGTACACAAGCGTAGGTCAATCGAATTACATGGAGGCATGCCGCCGGACTGATGACAAATCTTGTACCGTTCTCAAAAAGCGAGAAAGGTAACCGCCGTTTCCAGCTTCTTATGGGATACTCTGCCCGGCGATTGGGCACACTTTTCTGCCGAATTCTGGCAGGAGGCAACTCGAGAAAATATTTTCATGCCAGCGACCCTGGACCACGCAATTTCTGAACCGGACCGCATTCCCCGACGCAGATGGGCGATCGCCTGCCTTCTCGGCTTCGGCGTCCTCGTCAACTATTTTGATCGAGTCAATCTTTCTGTCTCGAAAGACGCACTCACCGCCGCCTTTGGCATTTCCGCGGTCACGTTTGGCTATCTGTCGAGCGCGTACAATTGGACTTATGCGGCGCTTCAGCTGCCTTCAGGTTTATTGCTGGACAAATTCGGTGTTCGGCGCGTAGGCCGCCTCAGCACGATTCTCTGGGCCGTGGCTTCCTTTGGAGCAGCGATTTCGCCAGGAATTGGCGGTTTTCTAGCAGCGCGGCTGCTCCTCGGAATCGGCGAAGCTCCCACTTTCCCGGCGAATTCCAAAGCCGTCGGCTATTGGTTTCCGAAACAAGAACGCAGCCTCGCGACGGCAATCTTTGACTCCATGGCAAAACTTTCTTCTGCCATCGGAGTGCCTCTACTCGGAATCCTGCTTCTGCATTTTGGCTGGCGATGGAGTTTCGCGTCGACAGGTTTCATCAGCATCCTCTATTTCATTTTGTTCTACGCGTTCTACCGAAACCCGAGCGAAGACAAGCGCCTCTCGGAGGCGGAGCGGCAATTTATTGCGAAGGGCGGTGCACAGCCGGAGGATCAAACGAGGGCCGCAAAAGGCGCGCCGCTCTGGTATCTGCTCCGCCAGCGCAGAGTGAACGGCCTCGCATTAGGCTTTTTCGGCTACAACTATACGTTCTATCTGCTCTTAACTTGGCTACCGTCCTATTTTTTGGCTGTCCATCACGTGGACTTGCTTCATTCCGTCGTTTACACCAGCGTGCCGTGGCTCTTCGCGACGCTGACCGATCTCGTGATTGGAGGGTGGCTGGTCGATGCGCTGATCCAGCGAGGTTGGAACGCCGTTCGCGTTCGTCAGACCGTTCTCATTGCCGGAACAAGTTTCGGGCTCGGTATTCTCGGAACAGCGTACGCTCAGACCGCTGCTGGCGCGGTTTTCTGGATCAGTATATCGATTGGAGGTTTGTCAGCAGCGTCACCGGTGGGCTGGTCGATCCCTTCGTTGATTGCTCCGAAAGAGAGCGTGGGCACGGTGGGCGGAATTTTGAATTTCAGCAATCAGTTGGCGGCCATCGCCGCGCCGATCGTCACCGGCTACGTCGTTCAGATAACCCATTCTTATGCTTGGGCCTTTGTGGCGGCGACGGCAATTCTTCTCATCAGCATCGCTGCCTACATATTTCTTCTAGGACGAATGGATCCTGTACTTGAACCTGCGTAATTCGCAAAACTCAGCGAGCCTAGTTTCCGGATTTTGGCGCGTAGTGTTTCGTTGCTTGCGTTCGCGCGTTGTAAACGTCGAAGCTGCCGTCCGAAAAGGCGGTGAGCTTGAGATAGTTGCCCGCGTCCGGCCCCGTGCTGTTTGCGATGAAGGAATCGGCCACATTGTGCAAGGCGCCGCCCTCGCCTGAAAAGTGAAGTTGCCAGAGGTCTTCGAGCATGGGTGATTTTTCGATGGCGTCCCATGAGGAGGGAGAGCCGCCCTTTGCGGCGCCATTGTCCATAATAGCGACGCGCGGAGCGATGCTATCCAAAAACAAAGGGCTGTTGCTCTGCGACCATCCGTGATGAGAGACGACGTAGACGTCGATTTGGCCAAGTCTATTGACTGGACACACGAGTTCTCTTTCTTTGTCTTTCGTCAAATCCCCCAAATCCAGAATGCGTAGCTTCCCGAATGTGAGAAGCACTCCAAGCGAGCGCACATTTTCTGTTTGATCCGCGGGAGGCTGCGGAGCCGTATCGCAGGCCGGATTCGCGCCGCCTGCCCCAGGCAGTGGTTTCTCAAGCAGTGCCCCATCGGCGCTGATGACCTTCACTTGCACGCCAGCGATAGGCAAATCATCGCCGGGTTTGGCGATGATCCGTTTGAAGTTTCCCTTCGCCAGCAGCGCTTGATAGGCTTGCCACGCCCGCTGCGTATCCGCGTCTCCAGGTTCGCGATTCTCCCCATGATCGATGAAAGTTGCCACGGGGATTTTCGCGGCGAGTTGAGGGACGCCGCCCGTATGATCGACGTGATAGTGCGTGAGGAGCACGAAATCGATTTTCGCTATGCCGGCCAATTTTGCCACGGCGACGATGCGATCCGCGTCTCGGCCGTCGAAACCAGGCCATCCCGTATCAATCAGCAGCGACTTTCCTTCCGGCGTGACAAAGAGCGTCGCTTGGCCGCCTTCTACATCAACAAAATAGATTTGCAAGGTTTTACTTTTTTCGGCAGCGGCCGCCGAAAACGTGGTGGAGCATAGCAACGCGGCGAGAAGCCCACAAAATGCGCATCGCAACAGCCTCGCCAGCCGGCCGCCGCGAAGCGCGGCACTCGAAAAAACACTGTTGCTCATTTTGATTGCTCCTAGTCTGATTCTTGAGGGCGGTCCGAGGCTATTTTTGCAGGCTCGACCAGCGCGCGCGTCGCCCCAGTCGAAATTCCGCCGTCCACAAGCAACGTCTGTCCCGTTACATATCTACTGGACTCCGCGGCAAGAAATACCACTGCCGCATCCAAATCCTGCGGCTGCCCCGGCCGTTTCAACGGGATGCGATCGCAAAGATATTCGACCCATTCTTTGTTCTCGTACAAAACTTTGTTCTGTTCCGTGCGAAACCAACCCGGCGCAAGACAGTTCACAGTGACACCGTGCTTGCCCCAGTCATCGGCTAGACTCATCGTCAATTGCTTAATGCCGCCGCGACTGGCGCCATAAGGTGCGAGCCCCGCATACCCGGCAACGGTGGTGACGGAGCCGATGTTGATAATGCGCCCATAGCCGCGACCAATCATGCCGCGTGCGACAGCTTGAGCGACAAAAAAACTTCCGCGCAGATTGGTCTCCAAAATCAAATTCCAGTCTTCCCACGTCACGTCGAGCGCCGGCTTGCGCACATTGCAGCCCGCGTTGTTCACCAGAATATCCAAATGGCCGAAAGCAGCCTCCGCGGCAGCAACCATTTTCTCGATGCTTTGGTGACTGCGGACGTCAAACTCCGTGGAAAAGGTGCGCCGGCCGATCGCCTTTATCTCTGCTTCGAATGGCGCTAGCCGACTGACGTCGCGGCTCGTCAGCACAAGATCCGCACCCGCTTTCGCTAGAGCGCGAGCCATGTATTGGCCGAGTCCTCGACTCGTTCCGGTAACAAGCGCGACGCGGCCGGTCAGATCGAACAGCCCATCGCTCATGAAGTCATCTCCGGCGAAAGAATGACTTTCATCAAGTTGGGTTCGCGCGCATAAAGTCTTTCAAACCAGCGCGGACCTTCCTCCAGTGGGGCGACAGCGGTAATGAAGGGCTTCACCTGAATCGCGCCACTCGCCAGCAGCTCGATAGCGCGCGGATATTCTCCAGCGGATGCGCACGAGCCCTGCAGACGGATCTGACGAGTCACGACTTTTTGCAGTGGTAGCGTAACTTCCGGCGAAATATTGCCAACTAAAACTACACTGCCGCCTTTGCGGACGCTATCGATAGAGGTCTTCACGGTTTCGTTTCTGCCGACAGCCTCGATGACCACATCAACGCCAGCCCCACCGGTGAGTTCCATCACTTGCCCGGCCACATCTTTTTCTGAAGACAGAACAGCAGTAGCTCCAACCTCTTGAGCGAGCTTGAGCCGCGTGCTGTCCAAATCGGCGACATAAATTGTCGAGCAGCCTGCCGCACGCAATGCTTGCAGTGTGAGTAAGCCGATCATCCCGGCTCCGACTACTAAAGCGGTGCTTCCGGTAGAAATTTGCGCCAGGGATACGCCATGCAGCGCCACCGACACCGCCTCCAGCATCGCCGCCTCCTGGAACGAAAGATTTTCCGGCAAGCGATAAAGGATGCGCGAAGGAACGACAACATATTCAGCAAAAGCTCCTGCACGGCGAAACTCGGCACAGGAAACTCCCAAAACTTGGCGCTTGTCACACAGATTCACATCGCCACGGCGGCAGTTGCCACAAGCGCCGCAAAAGATAGTCGAATCGAAAGTGACTCGGTCTCCTTCCGTAAATCCATTTACTCCATCACCCAGCGCAGCGATTGTTCCGGCAGCTTCGTGTCCCATCACAATCGGCGGAATGCGCCGGCCAGAAGAACCATCGTAGCCGTGAACATCGCTCCCGCATATGCCGCAGGCTGCCACGCTTATGAGGACCTCACCGGGGCCCGGTGTCGGCTTTGGAAGATCGGCAATTTCCAGATGCTTGTATTGCGAAAGCAAAAGAGCTTTCACGCTAGCGCTGTTCCCTTCTCAAAGCGAAACTCCCCGTTTCCACGGAATAAAATCGTCTTGCCCGAGCAACTCCGCTTTTGTCCGAGCTTCGCCGCTGGCCACCTGAATCACCCGCTCAAGGATCACTTCTCCCATTCGCTCAATGCTGGTCTCACCTGTGATAATCCCGCCGGTGTCGATATCGATGATGTCAGCCATGCGCTGCGCGAGACTCGAATTGGTCGCAATTTTCAGAACGGGAGCGATCGGATTGCCCGTCGGCGTGCCCAGCCCCGTCGTAAAGAGAATCACATTCGCGCCAGCTCCCACCTGCGCCGAAACGGATTCCACGTCGCTCCCAGGTGTGCATTGCAGGTTTAGCCCCGGCTCGGTGCAGTACTCCGGATAGTCCACCGCTGCGGTGACGGGAGATGTGCCGCCCTTCTTCGCTGCTCCCGCGGATTTCATTGCGTCCGTCAGCAATCCATCGCGGATATTGCCAGGGGAAGGATTCATTTCGAAACTCGCGCGCACTGCCTTGGCGCGAGCCGCATAGTCCCTCATAAGGTGCGCAAAACGGTCCGCAATTTCTTTGCGAGCGCAGCGATCAATGAGCTGCTGTTCCACGCCGCAGAGTTCTGGAAACTCAGAAAGGATACCGATGCCTCCGAGTGCCGAAACTATGTCGGAGACGTGCCCGATGGCGGGATTCGCAGAGAGCCCGGAAAAACCATCCGAACCGCCGCATTGCAGGCCAAGCGTTAGTTTCGATAGGGGCGCAGGTTGCCGCGTGATCTTGTCCGCTTCCACCATGGCCAAGAAAGTTTCGCGGATTGCCTTGCTCATCATCGCTGCTTCGGAAGGGCTTTTCTGCTGCTCGTAAACTAATACTCGCTTCTTGAAATTCGGATCGCGACGCTTGATCTCTTCAAGGAGCATAGGAACTTGCGCGTGCTGGCAGCCCAGACTCAAAACCGTTGCCCCGGCGACATTCGGATGGTGAATGTAACCAGCCAGCAGCCCACAAAGATTCCTGGCATCCTCGTGCGTCCCGCCGCATCCAGCCTCGTGCAAAAGAAATTTTATACCGTCGATGTTCTTAAAAACTTTCGGCGAAGCGCTTACGCGCTGCGTCTCACCGAACGCGAATTTCTGTAGCTCTTCCGATTTCCCTTCGCGATAAAGCCGCGCCAACTCCGCAACTTGACTGCGGTAAATTTGAGGAGCCGCAAAACCCAATTCTTCTTCAAAAGCCTGTTTCAACACCGCCAGATTACGGTTCTCGCAAAAAACAAGCGGAAGAACCAGCCAGTAATTCCGCGAGCCTACCTGACCATCGTCTCTGTGATATCCGAGAAACGTTTTGCTCGCCCACGCCGAGACATTTGGAGGAATCCAGTGAGGACCGGCCACTTCCGGTTCCTGGAACGACGCAGCAGCGTGCCGAATATTTCGAGTGGCAAGCAAATCCCCCCGCCGAAGACTCTCGACGGTCGTTCCAACGAGCACGCCGTACATAATAACGTCGCCTCCGACGCTCACGTCTCGCGTCAAAAACTTATGTTTAGCAGGCACATCTGACAACAAGACATATTCGTTCCCCAGGTAACTTACCGTTTCACCTTTACGCAAATCCGTGAGTGCCACGAGAACGTTGTCCTTCGCGTCGAGCCCTAGAACTCTTGCCTGCTTCGCGCCGTTGCCCGGCATTTTTATCCCGCCTTTTGTCACTTCCACTCTTCATTCTATCCGGGTCGTTTCAGACATGCCAGCGAACGCGAGCGTCGGGGCGGCTGCCGCGCGTAGGCAAAGGCAGGCACAACGGCTTGCCGCGGCGCGAAGTTCACACCTATAATCCGATTTCCTTCCTGTGGCGTGCGCCGCACAGGAGCTTCGGAGGAATCGTGCCCGTTGGAACTGCATTTCATGACAAAACGCTCGCACTCTGCGAGAGCCTGAACTACCGCGAATGGTCGGGCTATTACACCGTCAGCGTGTACGAAATGCACCACGAACACGAGTACAACGCCATCCGCAATTCCGCCGCGCTGATCGATATTTCGCCACTCTTCAAGTACCGCATCACGGGAAGCGACGCGACCCGCTTCGTGAACCGCGTAATTTCACGCGACATAAATAAAGTGGCGATCGACCAGGTCATTTACTGTTGCTGGTGCGATCCGGAAGGAAAAGTGATCGACGACGGAACCATCACGCGTCTCGGCGAAAACGATTACCGCTGGACCGCAGCCGACCCGAGCCTGCGCTGGTTTCAACAAAATGCCCTCGCGCTGGATGTAAAGATCGAAGATATCTCCGAAGAGGTAGCAGCTCTGGCGCTGCAAGGGCCAACCTCGGCGAAACTCCTGCATGCCGTGACGGACGCAAATGTGGCGAACTTAAAATATTTCCGCGTGACGCGTGGCCAAATCGCGGGCGTCCCAGTGGACATCTCGCGAACGGGATATACGGGCGATCTGGGATTTGAAATTTGGATGCCATGGAAAAACGCTGGAAAAGTGTGGGATGAGCTGATCAAAAAAGGAAAGGCCTTCGACATTCATCCGGCAGGAATGATTGCGCTGGACATCGCCCGGATTGAAGCGGGCCTGATTCTGATCGAAGTGGACTATACATCGAGCAAAAAAGCGGTCATCGAATCGCAGAAGTTTTCGCCGGCGGAGATTGGTCTCGGAAAACTGGTGGACTTGAAGAAAGATAATTTTGTCGGACGAGAAGCACTAGCCAAGGAAAAGAAGAAGGGCGGCGCCGCACGCGCTTTGGTCGGTCTGGAGATCAATTGGAACGAAGTCGAGGCGCTCTACGACAAAATGGGAATGGCGCCGCAAGTGCCAAGCGTGGCCTCGCGCGTTGCGGTGCCTGTCTATCACGGAGGCAAGCAGGTAGGAAAAGCGACATCCACGACGTGGTCGCCAACACTCAAGAAGATGATCGCGCTAGCGTGCGTAAACCGCGATAAATCATTAGTGGGCGCGACGGTGAACATTGAGATGACCGTCGAAGCAGTACGCCACACCGTTTCCGCGAAAGTAGTGGCGCTGCCCTTCTTTAATCCCCCAAGAAAGACCGCAGTGCCTGTCGTCTAGTGCGTTCGTCTGGCGCACCTGGTTGGGGCAAAATCAAATGAAGTGAGTTCCGCCTCGGCAAGACAATCGCGCGAGAGTCACAACCAATAATTTCGCGGCCCACAATGTTTCGTTTAATGCGCTTTCGCAAAGTTCTCTTCTTTCGTCAAAACTTCATCCAGAAAGCTTCTGTCAAGCAGCTTGCCGCGAAGGACCACAGCTCGGATTTTCTGCGTATTGTGTATATCGTCGAGCGGATTGGAGTCGAGCAAAACGAGGTCGGCAATTTTGCCCTGTTCGACGGTACCTTGCGTTTGCAGCTTGCCTAGAAATTCTGCTGGCAGTTTCGTTGCGGCTTGCAGTGCCTGCATCGGCGTTAGCCCAGCCTGAACCAGCAGAGCTAGTTCTTCATGCAAGCTGGAACCAGGAAAAATGAAAGGCGCCGTAGTATCCGTGCCGGCCATGATAGGAACGCCCGCCGTGTTCATTTTGCCGACGATGCGGAGCGATGCCTGCATCAAGCCTGAGCGCAGAGAGAATTCCGGCGTCGTGGTACCCTTGTCACGCTCTTTCACGCCCTTTTTCCAATTCGCAAGAACTTGCAGAGGGATGTACTTCCGTCGGAAATCGCGCGAAGGGTCCGTCGCCGGCGTGGGATATGCGTCGTTGCGTAGAAGAATCAACGTGGGCACTTGCCAAGTTTGATTGCGAATGAATTGTGCAATCAACGCTGCGGTTTGTCGGTCCGAATAACTCTCCAGCAGTTCACGCTGCCACGAAAGTTCCCGGTTCTGCGATTGCACCTTCGTTCCATTCTTGGGGCCGGCCGCGAACTGCTTGCGAATGAGAAGCGGTTCCTCACTTGAACAAGCACGAAGCACGCCAGTGAGATGCTCGATGCTTTTCTGCCCAGCATCGGAAGCTTCGCCGGCAGTGACGCGATCGGGAACGTGCCCCACGAATGTGACGTGCTCGCGGCGGCAAACGTCCGCGATAGCAAAATACGCATCACGACTGAGATTGGATTGCACCTTGATGAAATCGGCGCCGCGCGAAATCAAGGCGTGAACATCTTCGCCGGCTTCCGTGGAATTGGTGACGACTAGCGAAGGCTGAAAAAACGGCGGATTCCCATCGAGGTATGGCCCAGCAAAGAATATTCGCGGAGCTTGCAACTTTCCGTCTTCTATTTCTTTTCGCAGCTTGAGCAGGGATTCAAGGTCTCCGCCCATATCCCGGACCGTCGTGATTCCATTCGCGAGGAGAAGCGGAAGAACAAATTCGCGGCTGCCAGTTGGCTCTCCGGCACCAGTGAGGTGAGCGTGCATGTCGACGAGGCCAGGGATTAGGAACTTGCCGGCCGCCTCAAGAGTCTTTGTCTCGCGTGGAATGAAAACGGACTTTGACGGCCCAATCGCAGCGATTTGCTCATCGGCGAGAAAAACTGTCATATCAGGCTGAGGAGCGGCGCCGGTGCCGTCAATAAGCGTGACGTGAGTAATGGCGAACGACGGCGGCGGATGCGAGGAACAGGAACAGGCCAAAATACCAATGAAGACAATCAGAAATGTTTGCCGCAAAATGCTGTGGCTACAATTCACACGCAATGGCTTCGTTTGTCCAACGCTCGTCTGCAAATGCAGGCGCTCCTTCATTGCGCAAGGCGATTATATTTTTTGAGCACTTCCCGCAAGCGGTCGTGCGGCAGGGCAATGACTTTGTGATTCTCGATGCCGGTCATGGTCTCAGCGGCAACCATTGCATTGATCACGGCTTCTTCGGTAGCCTGCACGGTCGAGGCGAACACTTCTTCGAGCAGATCGTTGGGAAGCATCTTGAGTTCGACCACGTGATCGGCGCCATCGACACCCGAGTTTGCCGTCGAAAATGCGATGAAAATATCGCCGGAGCCGTTGCCGGAGATACTGCCATTGCGTCCAAGGCCGAGAGAAACACGCCGCGCCAATCGCTTCAGTTGGTGGGAAACAAGCGGCGCATCGGTGGCGACGACAACTATGATTGAACCGCGATCGAGCTCGGCAAATGATGCGGAACTATAGGCTGCATCCTCAGGAATTTCCTTCCCAACAGGAACGCCCGCGATGCGCAGATTCGGCCGCACGCCGTAATTGCACTGCACCAACACTCCCACGGTGTAACTCGTTCCCTTGATCGCGAACCTGCGCGAAGAAGTTCCGATGCCGCCCTTGAATTCATTGCAGATCATTCCCGTGCCGCCGCCGACGCTGCCTTCCTCGACGGGGCCGCCATGCGCGGAATCAATCGCATGAAAAGCATCCTCGGGCTTAACGTGAAAACCATTGATGTCGTTCAGCCAGCCATCCCAAGTTTCCGCGACGACGGGAAGCGACCACCAATAACCGGTGGGATCGGGCTGCCCATGATTCACGCGCCATTGAATGACCGCGTCGCGAACGACTCCGACGCTGTGCGTGTTCGTGATCATCACCGGCCCTTCGAGAAAGCCCGATTCTTCGACCCACGTTGTGCCGGTCATTTCGCCGTTTCCGTTCAGCGACCACCAACCGGCAAAAACGGGATTCGACATCGTATCTTTTCCGCGTGGAAGAACTGCCGTAACTCCTGTGCGCACCGGGCCCTTACCCACTTGCAGTTTTCCTTCGCCGGAAATAATTGTCGTATGCCCCACCGTAACGTCGGAAACGTCCGTGATGGCGTTGAGCGGGCCGGGCGTGCCATCAAAAGGAACGCCGAGATCGCGTGCGCGAGGTTTAGCGGCAGGCTTATCCTGGGCCTGAACCAGGAATCCGGCGAAGCAGCCTGTGCACAACATTAGTACAATCTTCAAAGAGAGACGGCGCATCGTCGATCTATCTCCTCTACGGAATGAACAAGCAGACTACGCTAGAAATAAGAAAAACAGCGACACCTTAATCAGGAAATACTTTCGCGAGTGCTGTCGCGAGCGCCGTCGCGGTGAGCGCTGATTCCTCCGGCGTAATGATAAAAGGCGGCGCCAGCAAAATGTGATCGCCGCTTGTACCGTCAAAGCAGCCTTGTGTTGGATAGGTCAGAACGCCACCTTCATCCATGGCCGCCGCGCGAATTTTCTCGGCAATGCCTTGGGATGGATCGAAAGGCGCGCGCGAAGACTTGTCGCGCACGAATTCTATGCCGACGAGCAGTCCGAGCCCGCGGATGTCGCCGACGTGCCGGTGGTCAAGAAGCGGAGCGAGAGCATTGCACAGAGAAACGGCAGCGGGAGTGACGCGCGCGAAAAGATCGTGCGACTCGATGTAATCGAGTACGGCGTTGCCGGCAGCAGTAGCAACAGGATGGGCCTGGTAAGTAAATCCGTGCTTGAAGTTTCCGGTACCTTTTTCAAATGCTTCCACGATATTGGGAGCGACGAGAACAGCGCCGAGCGGAGCGTAGCCGCTCGCTATTCCCTTCCCTGCGAGAATAATGTCCGGCTCGAGTCCCCAGTGCTGCACAGCGAAAGGTTTGCCGGTGCGGCCCATCCCGCTCATCACCTCATCGGCAATTAGGAGTATGCCGCGCTTGCGGCAAATCTCAGCGATGCGCGTGATGTAGCCTTCCGGCGGGACAACCGCGCCGAGAGTTGCTCCGACAACTGGCTCGAAGATAAAAGCGGCTGCGGAGTCTGCGTCGTTTTCGGCAAGAACAGAATCTAAATCATCGGCGCAAGCGAGTTGACACTGCGGAAATGTTTTGCCGAACGGGCAGTGATAGCAAAAGCAAGGAGCGATGTGGCCCCACTCGGCGAGCAGGGGCCGATAAGGCGCTCGGCGAGAAACGTTGCCGCTGACGGTCATCGCGCCAAGCGTGCTTCCGTGATAGCTCTGGCGGCGCGAAAGAACGAGGTAACGAGCGGGCTGCCCTTTTTCAATGTGAAATTGGCGCGCGAGCTTGATGGCCGTTTCTGCTGCTTCGGAGCCACCAGACGTGAAGTAAACGCGCCCGCCTTTTCGAAAATTTGGCGGAGCCATCGAGAGCAGCCGAGCCGCAAGCTTTTCCGCTGGCGGAGAATGGAATTGCGAAGTGTGTGCGAACGCGATTTTCGCAGATTGCTCGGCCATCGCGCGGCCGATTTCGGGAACTCCATGGCCGATATTGATCACTGCGGCCTGGCCTGCCGCGTCGAGAAATTTGCGTCCGTCCGCCGAATAGATCCAGCTGCCCTCGCCACGAACGGCGACGGGAAACATCTGATGAAAGTTGCGCGGAAAAATAGCGGCTTCGTTTGACATGCTGGCTCTGTGTGCGATTGTAACAGACTCGCGCGGTCCTTCACGTCGATGGCGCGGCACACTAACGGGTTCACAATGAACTTCTGAGCGTGCTTGCTGACGCGTAAATTATGCTACGCTGGCGCAAGTTTTAGGGAGAACTCATCGATGCTCATGCGCAAGCCTGGCTGGATTCCGCTGACGATTGCTTCGCTCATTATTTCCGTTGTTCCTGTGAAGGCACAAGATGCGCGAAAACCTGTTCGGCTCAGCGTGGATCTGCGCGAGGCCACCAAACATATTTTTCACGCGAAGCTGGCTTTCCCCGTGACAGCGGGTCCGCTGACGCTCGTCTATCCAAAATGGATTCCAGGAGAACATTCCCCGGTGGGGCCAATCGTCAATCTGACGGGCGTGCTCTTTCGAGCCGGCGGCAAAGAGATTGCATGGCGACGCGATGACGTAGACATGTTTGCCTTTCACTGCCAGGTACCCGCCGGTGTGAGTGAACTCGAAGTCTCGCTGGATTACGTTTCGCCAGTTGGTCCCACGCCGGGACGAGAAAATCCTTCGGCAACCGCGCAACTGGCACTTTTGAACTGGTACACCGTGCTCCTCTACCCGCAGGGTGCGAAGAGCGATGATCTCACTTACACAGCCAGTTTGCAGATCCCCGCAGGATGGAAATATGGAACCGCACTGCCTGTCGCAAGCGAGACTGGCGGAACGATTGAGTTTCAGCCAGCCAGCTTGACGACGCTGGTGGATTCGCCGGTTTTAATGGGCGCTCACGTGCGCGTGATCGACCTGTCTCCGGGGCAGAAACCCGAGCATCACATCCACATTGCCGCGGAATCCGAAGCCGGGCTGGAGGTCACGCCCGAAACCGTGCAGGAGTGGAAGCAGTTGGTTGCAGAAACGGGAGCGCTCTTCGGAGCGCGGCATTATCGGCATTACGATTTCTTGCTAACGGAAAGCGACAACATGGAGACGGACGGCGTCGAGCATAACGAATCGAGCGACAACCGCGTGCCGGCGCGGACATTTCAAGATCCAAACATTTCCGACGCGATGACTGATCTTTTGCCGCACGAATTCACGCATTCGTGGAACGGGAAATATCGACGGCCAGCTGGGCTGGCAACTCCAAATTATCAGGAGCCGATGAAAGGCAATTTGCTCTGGGTTTACGAAGGAATGACCCAGTATTACGGGACGATGCTTTCGGCGCGAATCGGAAGCTGGACGCCGGAGAGATTGCGAGAGGATCTCGCTTGGGTCGCAGCGTATCTGGATCACCGCAAAGGGCGATCGTGGCGCGATCTGGAAGATACGGCGGTTACGGCGCAACTGTTGTATGGATCGCCGGAAGAATACCGGACATGGCGGCGCGATACGGATTACTACGACGAGGGAACGCTGATCTGGCTGGAGGCGGACACCATTATCCGGCAGGTTACGAAAGGGAAAAAATCTCTGGATGATTTTTGCCGGCTATTTGAGGGCGGAGAAAATACGGGCCCGAAAATCGTCCCGTACACGTTTGACGATGTCATCGCGGCAATGCAAGAAATCGCTCCTTACGACTGGCGGACTTTTTTCACGGAACGCGTGAATTCCCACGGTCCTGGCGCGCCGCTGGGCGGCCTGGAAAATAGCGGATGGAAACTGGTGTATAGCGAAACGCCAAACGAAAGCCGCGAAGCAGGCGAGATCGCTATGCATCTGACGGATGTACAGTTTTCACTCGGATTTTTGGTGCGCGATACGGGCGGCGAGAACGGCGACGAAGTGATCGATGTGATTCCTGGCTCGCCAGCGGCGCTGGCGGGAATCGCACCTGGCATGAAGTTGCTTGCTGTGAATGGCCGTAGGTGGAGTCCGGACGATCTCCATGCCGCGATCCGCCAAGCAAAGAGCGGCGGCGATCCGGTTCAATTGCTTATCGAGAATGAAGATTTTTTTCAAACCTACAAAGTCGACTATCACGGCGGCGAGCGTTATCCACACCTGGAACGAATCACAGGAAAACCTGATGTGCTCGGCGAAATTGCAAAAATGAAGGCGCCACCCGTCGCCGCGGCAAAAGATTGAGCGAAGCAGTAACAGAGTCAGACCATTCCCCGGGCGGCCTCGTTCGCACCATCGGGCGCTGGAGCCTCGCTGCGCTGATGCTCAACACCATGATTGGCGCGAGCATCTTCGGGATTCCGTCGATCATCGCGGGTTACCTGGGGAAGCTAAGTCCCGCAGGATACTTGATCGCATTTGCAGGCGTGGCCGTGATTGGCGCTTGTTTGGCGGAAGTTTCCTCTTATTTTCAAGAGGCTGGCGGACCTTACTTATACACGAGGGTCGCGTTCGGACGATTCGCAGCGATTCAAATTGGCTGGCTCACATGGTTATCGCGGATCACAGCATGCTCTGGCGTGGCAAATCTGTTCATCACCTATCTTAGTTCATTTTTTCCAGCGGTGACTCAGGGATGGATACGGGCAACCATTCTCACAGTGCTCATCGGGTTTTTGGCCGCTGTGAATTATCGGGGAGTGAGCGGCGGCAAAGCTTTGAGCAATTTCTTTACGATCACAAAGATACTCCTGCTCACACTTTTTATAGCTGGCGGTTTCTTGGCGCTTGCGTTGCATCCTAGCGTGCGTGTGACTCCGGCCGCGGTCCCCTTGACGGCCGCAAACTGCTTCCAGGCAATCCTGCTTATGGTTTATGCGTACGGAGGTTTTGAGGCGGCGCTCTTCGCCTCGGGCGAAGCGAGCGATCCGCGGAAAGATGCGCCGATCGCACTTTTGATTGCCATCGTGACGGCAACTTTGCTTTACATTTGTGTGCAAGTCGTCGTGATTTATACGCTGGCAAATCCGGGCGCGACAACAAGACCGGCGGTGGACTCTGCGCGCCAATTTCTTGGCCCGATCGGTGTGACTCTCGTCGCCGTAGGCACGCTGATTTCCGTCTACGGCTACCTTAGCGCGAACATGTTGCACACCCCGCGCGTCACGTTCGCCATGGGAGAGCGCGGAGACTTCCCTTCTCTCTTTGCCGCCATTCATCCGCGTTTCCGGACGCCTCACTTTTCCATTGTGATCTTTGCGTCGATGCTCATCTTATTCTCGATCGGCGGAAACTTTCGGTGGAACGCATCGCTATCGGCAATTTCGCGGCTATTTATGTATGGAGCGATTGTTGCCGCGCTGCCGGTGCTCAGGAGAAAGTACCCAGACGGAGCCAAGTTTCGGCTTCCGGCAGGAATGTTTTTCGCGTTTGTGGGGCTTGCCTTTATGGGTGTGCTTCTCACGCAAATGCATCGAGCCGAAGTCATCGTCTTGTCCATCACGTTCACAGTGGCGCTGTTGAACTGGCTATGGGCGCGGCACCGTGTGCTTGGAATCGCCCACGAATCGTGACATCATCCACAGTTCCACACAGGGAAAATGCAATTCGACGTACTCCATCGGGGAGGAAATGCAATGAAGCGCGTCATTTCGTGGTGCAGCTTGTTCGTTGTGACGTTATTGGCTGTTCCGTCCGGCACCACGGCGCAAGAAGCGGGAAAACACGCTATCACGTTTGCCGACATGATTCAGATGCATCGCGTGGGAGAAGCGCAAGTATCGCCCGACGGCAAGTGGGTGGCGTACTCGGTTTCGACACCCGACCTCGATGCGAATCGCGGCGCAAGCAACGTCTGGATTGTGCCGACAGCGGGCGGAGCATCGCTGCAACTGACGCAAAGCGGACACGATTCGTCGCCAGTTTGGTCTCCGGATGGAAAGACGATTGCCTTTTTGTCGTCGAGAAGCGGAGACTCACAGGTTTATTTGCTCTCGATGGATGGCGGCGAAGCCAAGCCGTTGACGCATCTTTCCACGGGTGCGGACAATCTGAAGTGGTCGCCGGATGGAAAGACGATTGCGTTTACCTCGGGCGTGTACCCGGACTGCAAAGACGACGCTTGCAACAGCGCGCGCGATGCGGAAATAGAAAAAAACAAAGTGAAGGCACACGTTGCAGAACATCTTCTCTACCGGCACTGGACGCACTGGAACGAAGGCAAGCGCAGTCATCTATTTGTAATGCCTGCGGATGGCAGCGCAACTCCGCGCGACCTGACGGCGGGAGCGAACTATGACGTGCCTCCCGATGAACGCGGCGGCCCCAGCGATTTAAACTTCTCGCCAGACTCGAAGGAGATTTGTTTTACGGCGGTGACCGATCCCGTCGAAGCGATCAGCACGAACGGCGACTTGTTTGTCGTATCAGTGGGGGGTGGCGAAGCGAAACGAATCACGACGCAGCCCGGATTTGACGGCGGGCCTGCGTATTCGCCGGATGGAAAGTACATCGCGTATCACGCGCAATTGACGGCGGAATACGAGTCTGACCGCTGGCGCGTGATGCTCTATGACCGGGCCAACAGCAAGATCGAGAATCTATCCGAAGCATTTGATCGCAGCGCTAACGAGCTGACTTGGTCCGCCGACAGCAAAACAATTTATTTCACGGCGGAAGACGAAACGCTGCAGCCGATTTACTCGATGTCCCCTCGATCTGGAGATGCCCCGAAGAAGCTGATTGCAAACAGCTTCAACCTGGGAATCTCATTGAGCAACGATGGCAAAACGCTGGTGTTCGAGCGCACGAGCTTGGCGATGCCAGCCGAGATTTTTGCGGCTTCGAGCGATGGAACCGGTGTGCGGCAGCTCACGCATCAGAACGACACCGTTCTTGCTTCCCTGAAAATGAACGAGCCGGAAACGTTCTGGTTTGAAGGCGCAGGCGGAACGCGCGTTCAAGCCATGCTGATCCGGCCGCCGGATTTCGACGCGACCAAGAAATATCCTTTACTGGTGCTGCTGCACGGCGGGCCGCAGACGATGTGGTCGAACGCATGGGGCTACCGGTGGAACGCGCAAGTCTTTTCCGCGCCGGGTTACGTCACGCTGATGATCAACCGGCGCGGCTCGACGGGCTACGGGCAGAAATTTACGGACGAGATTACCAACGACTGGGGCGGCAAAGCTTACGTCGACGTGATGAACGGCGTGGATTTCGTCCTGAAAAAATATCCGTACACGGATGGAACGCGCATGGCGGCCGCGGGCGGATCCTACGGCGGCTACATGGCGGACTGGATTGCGACTCATACGGGACGCTTCAAGGCAATCATCAGCCACGCAGGGATTTACGATAAAAACGCGATGTATGCCACGGAAGAACTTTGGTTTGAAGAACACGACATGCAGGGGATGCCGTGGACGAGCGGCGAAAATTACCGCAAGTGGGCGCCGCTTACTTACGCGGCCGACTTGGGAAAATTCAAAACGCCGACACTGGTGATTGCAGGCGAGCGAGACTACCGGGTTCCCTACACGCAATCGCTGGAATTTTTTAATACGTTGCAGAGACAAGGCGTGCCGTCAAAGCTGGTTGTTTTTCCAGATGAGGGCCACTGGATTCTAAAGCCGCAAAACAGCCAATTTTGGTACAAGACGTTTTTGGATTGGCTGGCGACTTATCTTAAGTAGCGCTCGACACCGCCTGGGCAAAGGGAACGTCGCGCTCCTTCGCAAGAAAAGTGGCAGCACAGCTGCCGCACTCCATATTGTCTTAAATTGCGAACAGCTTTTGTAGCGCGCGACGCGCGAACCGAAATAAGTGAAACAGCAGAAAGATGGAGAGCGCAACGAGTGCAACGACAACTATAGTTGTTGCCAGGGGATGCGCCGTAGCCATCCACGTCAGCCAAACGGCCAAAACGTCTTCTCCAAAACTTAGCGCCCAATTGCTTACCGGTTCCGGCGTAGTGTTAACCGCGGCGCGCGCGCTGGCCTTGGTGCCGTGAGAAGTTAGCGCGACTCCACCGGCGAGAAGCGCAGCGGCCCAGCGCCAATGAGCAGGCGCGGCGCCTGCCGCGCTATATGCAAGGAGCGCGGCAGCGGGCGGGCGAATGAAAGTGTGAAGCATGTCCCAGACCGTGTCGACAAAAGGAATTTTGTCTGCGAAGAACTCCACAAAATACAGAACGACGGCGATCGCAAGAACTGCCGGGTGCGCAAGCACGTGTAGCGACGGCGGAAGATGGATGACTCCGAAACGCTCGAGCAGGCCAAGTGTCGCGACGGTCGCGTAAAGATTCAGACCAGAGGAAAATCCGGTGCCCAGAGCGATCCCCAGTACGTCGATCGGATTCATTTCGCCCATCATAGCAAAGCGACGTAACACTAGCGGACAGTTACTTCTGCTGATACTCGCACGACGTTCAGTTTGACCAATTGACGCGATGCGGCGATGCTGTCCCCAAGGCGGTCGTCCATGTTTGGCTTAAGCCACCTCTTCTACCCTTGGGGATTTATCCTGCAAATTCTGGCGATCGTGCACTTCGTGCGCCGCCGGCCGGAGAATTACTGGTTCTTCGTTATTTTCTTCGGCGGATTCCTCGGGGCTGGCGTGTACATCGTCGTTGAAGTATTGCCTGACCTCGGCCTTCTGCGCGGCGTCTTTCAAGGGTTTGGCCGGAAATCGCGCATTCAGATTGTCGAAACGCAAATTCTGGACAATCCTTCCGCCGCAAACTATGAAGAACTTGGCGAGCTGTATAAAGATCAGAAGCAATTTGCAAAGGCACGCGAGGCGTTCACAAATGCGATCGCGGCGCGCAGCGATTCCGTGTACACCTTTTATTACCGCGCGCAAGCTTCCCTAGGGATGGGCGATTTCGTCGCCGCGATTCCCGATCTGGAACGTGTCGTCGCCAGCGATCGGAAGTTCGATTACTACAGAGCCGCGGGACTCCTGGCCGATGCTTATGCGCACACCGGGGATTTAGACCGCGCCGCTCAACTGTATGTCGACGTGGCGCAATTCTCAACCACTACCGAGACGCTCTATAACTATGCGTATTTCCTGAAACTTGCAGGCCACCGCGAGGAATCGCGCGAATGGGCGCAAAAGCTACTCGCGAAGAAACGGACTCTCCCTCGCTACATGCAGCGGTATGAACGCCCTTGGTTCCGCAAAGGCAAGGCGCTGCTCAAGGAACTGGCTACCTCGCAGCGTGGGACGAGCTCGTAATCAGGTAGGAATACCGAAAGCTCAGGCGGCAACTCGTTTCGCCATACAACTCGCGCGTTTGCCCGTCGAGAATGCGTTGGTTCCTTGGCGCCAAGAGGTACGTAGATCTAACAATGGAGCAAACTGCACCGGCATGACGACGCTTCGTTGGGGACAATTTCCACGGGAAGGCTAGTTAACAATAATGGCCCCACCCCCTATATTTTTCGTAAACACTGATTCTAAAGAGTTTTAAGGTACTTAGAATCAACAGTTACGCACACGCTGATTCTAAATAACTTACGGACAGGCTCCTGCAGCAGAGGCCTCAGGCTATCGAATCGCCTAACCGTCGGTTCCTGAACTGACTCCTAGATGAGGATGGGATATATCCAGGTAGTGCGCAGAACGCCCTATTGAGAATGATATCAGAATGTAACTAGAAATCAAGAGATATCACAATGCTTGCTTTCCATGCGCTGGTGAAATTCGCGAGGAGACAACTATTAAAGGCCAGAGAACCTAAGTTCGCCCAAATCGACTTTATTGGAACGGCGAGGAGGTGATAAGAACTCGGCCCAGCCCTGCTTCCGGTTCCTGCCATTCTCCCCTCGCCGTTTATGGAGGAACGATATATGCAACGAAAATAGCTGTCTGTGCAATTTTGCACAGCTCCGTCTCGCGGGCCAACAATGGTGGCGGCGTGAAAGATGCGGGAGAAGGGAGGAAGCGGGCGGTGAATGCTTTGTCTGCACCCGCTTGTTCACTCTTGCACAGTCCGATTCCGAAGAGCTTGTTAAGCTGAAGGCAATATATTTTTTGGGAGTCCAAGGACTTATGAAAAGTTTGAAGAAAATGGGCGCTTCCCTGGCCGGATTTGGCAATGGAGCCAGCCTGGGTGGCAAGGTTTCGCACTACAAAAATAAACAAAACATTTACAAACAAGGTACGCCTGCTTTCACGCTGTTTTATATCCAAGAGGGCGGAGTGCGCCTTAGCATGCGATCGAAGAATCAAAACGCGGCAGTCACCGCAATTCTGGGCGTGAATGATTTTTTTGGCGAGCTTTGCCTAGCCGGATATCCGCTCAGGATGTCCACGGCGGTGGCTTTGACCGCCAGCTCCATTCGCACCATCAAGAAAGCAAAGATGCTCGAGATGCTGCGCAAGAAGAATAAAACGTCGAACGCGCTGGTGGCCTATCTGCTTTCGAGCGTCAAGAATTACAGCGATCACGTGGCGAACCTGCTGACATCCTCCGCGGAACAAAGGCTGGCGCGCGTGTTGCTGCGGCTGGCGCACTTGGATAAAAACGGCAAAGCGGTTGCCGAAATTCCCGTGCTGAGTCATCAGGTCCTGGCGGAAATGGTCGGGACCACGCGTTCGCGGATCAACTTGTTTATGAATCGATTCCGGAAGAAGGGATACATTGACTACGATGGCGGGCTGGAAGTACATCAGTCGCTGCGTAAGGCCCTCTGAAGCCAGATTCATAGATCAGGAGAATGGATCATCGAGGTACTGACCTTGGAGGTCAAAGCCGCAATGTAGGGGTCCGGAGTTTAAGCACAGTTTCCGCCCGGTACTGTCACTTCTTGTTTCAAAATGACTGTAAAGCGAGATATCAGGATGTTCGTAGAAACGCGAAATCGTTTAGAATCAGCATAGCGCCCGTAGCTCAGTTGGATAGAGCGTCTGCCTTCTA
>CAVUCM010000035.1:0-26454 GCA_963740015.1 uncultured Acidobacteriota bacterium
CGACGAAAAAGCGCTGATCGAGATCTTCGGACGCGACGGAAAGCAAATCGTCTCGTCGGGAGACGAAAAGGAAGACGCTGAAACTCGCGTAAATTTCGTTCGTCGATATGAAGAAATGCACCGTCTTGTTGACGAACCGAACTCCACCACGACCCTCTATATCGGCGCCGAAAATTGGCCCACGCCTATACCGCTCGTCAGGAAAGGTAGTATCTGGTACTTCGACACCGACGCAGGCAAGAAAGAAATTCTTTTTCGGCGAATTGGCGAAAATGAAATGTCGACCATTCGTGTTTGCGAGGAATTAGCGGCGGCGGAGAAGGAATATTATTCCGCGCAGCATGACCAGTACACACTGAAAATATATAGCGACGAAGGTCAGCACAACGGCCTCTATTGGAAAGCTGGGTCAGGCGAACCCCAGAGTCCCATCGGACCATTGCTGGCGTCGGCCGTGATCGATGGCGATAGCAAAAGCCGGGAAGGCGCTCAGGCTCCATTTCGCGGCTACTTTTTTCACATCCTGACTCGTCAAGGGAAAGATGGGCCAGGTGGCGCGAAAAGCTACATCGCAGACGGTAAAGTGACCGGTGGCTTCGCTTTCGTGGCGTACCCGGCAGAATACGGCTCGTCAGGCGTCATGACATTTGTCGTGAACGAAACCGGGGAAGTCTATCAGAAAGATCTCGGCAAGAAGACCGAAGCACTCGCGAAATCCATGAAGGAATACGAGATCAATCCTAGCTGGCAGAAGGCTGACGAAAAGCAGGAAGAAACTGCCTCGGAACCAAAGACCAATCAGTAATAAGATGCGTATATTTGGTGCAGTGGAGACCGTAAACGGCGATGAGCCCGGCAGTGGAGTGCCGCCAACCGCGCGTCGAAGTAGTAATGCCATGGCTCGCGGGGAAAAGTACCGGAAAAACGGTAGGGACAAGCCCGAAAGGGCGCGTGCTAAAATGCGGTGTATGACGCTGAGGACCCAGCTAATCCTGGCGAGCGCGGCCATTGTCTTCGCAAGCTGCGTGGCGAAAGCGCAGGAAAACCCCGACAAATCCAATCTTCCGGATGCTCCGAAGGCACAACAAAATCCAGACGCAGCAGATCAGAACCAGCAGAAAAATCCTCTATCGACTTCCTTCGGATTGATTGCACGAAAGTCCTACTTTTATCCAGACTTGGCGACTTCCTCGGGACCACTTTCCTCGATGGAGAAATTCGAACTTTTTGTGAGCAAGACAGTTGCCGCGCCGCAGATCCTGAGTTCGGCGGCCGCGGCAGGAATCAGCGAAGCACGAGGCACTCTTTCGGGCTACGGGCAGGGTGGCGAAGGCTTTGGAAAAAGATTCGGAGCTTTCTGGGCGACAGGAGCCTCGAGCCAATTTTTTGGCACGTTCGTTTTGCCCGCTGCGCTGCATGAAGATCCGCGATTTTTTGTGAGACTGAGCGGCGGGTGGAAAGGTGCGAGTCGGCCACGCGTTGCGCAGGGTCGTTGTGATTCGAACAGATGCAGGCGTAGAGAGATTTAACTTGCCCGGGATTTTGGGACCTCTTTTGGCGGAGAGCCTGGCGAACACTTATCTTCCGGACAATGAACGAACTGCGTCGAAAACATTTCAGCGCTACGGCATCCGCATCGGATTCGGTGCGGCGAACAACCTGCTTAAAGAATATTGGCCGAGCATTTTCAAAAGCTTGAAGCTCAATAAAGTAGTTCCTCCGGGTTTGCAGCCCGACCCCAATCCTCCGCCGCCTCCTGGCGGACTTGATTAACAGCGACGGCGCATTCAAGGGATTTGAAGCGACTGGCGCAGATCGTAATATAATGTAGAGAAGCGGGGCTGTAGCTCAGATGGATAGAGCATCGGTTTCCTAAACCGGTTGTCGCGAGTTCGAACCTCGCCAGCCCCACCAGATTTTGCCTTACATTCTGATCACTCTAAATATTCGTGGGCGAAGCCCCGCAAAGTAAGAGCCGTATCGTTAACGCGCCACCCCGGCAGTGGTACACTATCCGCGAGGTGCGCTATGGATAAGTCATCCCTAATAGCCACGTCGCTTACGGTGCTTCTTGTGTTAGGTTTGGTCGCCTATAGGTTGCTTTGGGCTGCATCCTCTGTAGCTTCGGCGGCTGGGCTCGGCCGATTTTCAAGAGTTCCAAAGGGTGTACGTCGTTGGCTTTTTGGCGAGCATAAGGATGCCTCTCATTGAGCGGGCGAGAATGAAGCAAGCGATCCCAATTCGAGTCGGCCGCACGAGCGCTGTCGCGATTGCTCTCTTGGCACTGCTGGCCTTAATTGTGGCGCCCACTTGCGCGCCCCTCTGTGCGGCCAACATTTGTTCTTCAAATACAGCGCAAGGTCAATGCCACGAGATGGCAAACATGGGAGCTGACGGTAGCGAACGACTCATCGCGCCGAGCAAGATTTGCAGTTCTCCCGATTTTTCTGCTGTGCTGTCCAAAGCTGACGATCAAACGCTGCTCTCGCAAGGAGCGCGGAATAATCCCGATCAATCGTTGATCAGTCGCTCGCCCGAGCAGGGCCCTGGCAGTCTGTATGTAGATCCAGAGCATTGGGATGTGCATCGAGTTCCATCGAAGTCGGCGGATTCCCTTCTCTTAATCACAATTCTTCGTATCTGATTTTCTCCCCATATCTATCCAGCAAACCAAGTTCATTCCTCTTGAAGGTGAGCTACGCGCAATCGTGGCGCGTTGAGAACAACGGCTCGCGTCAGATTGCGAGTCCTGCCCATGCTCGATGAAGGGCAGATTCGCTTGGGAAGTGAGCACCAATCCAAATCGTAATTGGTACGAACAGCAATCAGGAGGCAAGAATGAGCGGCACGCGGAGAAGATTTTTTCAGGACGCGGCGTTTTTCGGCGCTGGATTTTTTGGATTGGCGAAGGCCCTGCGTGGGGATACACAAGTTAGCGACCCGCAAGCGGCGCGGGCTATCGAACAAGGGCGCCATCACAGCCCATACGGCAAGCCCAAAAAGAAAGAGGTCGCGCCTGCAGGGCCAGACCCGTTCTCGCCAATGGTCACGCCGGACCTCTCGGACTTGCCGCATGAAATGGATGGCGGCGTGAAAGTGTTCAAGCTGGTGGCTGAACCGGTGAAGCGAAAAATCGCGCCGTTCAAGACCATAGACGCATGGGGTTACAACGGCAGTTGCCCAGGGCCGACAATTCAAGTGCAACAGGGCGACCGCGTGCGTGTGGTCTTCGAAAATAAATTGCCGGAATCGACTTCGATTCACTGGCATGGATTGGAAGTTCCCATCGAACAAGATGGCGTCCCGTGGATCAGCCAGAAGCCGATCGCGCCCGGAGAAAAATATGTCTACGAATTTACCGTGCATCAGGAGGGAACGTTCTTCTATCACTCGCATGGCGCCATGCAGGAAATGATGGGGATGATTGGATTTTTTGTGTCCCATCCGGAAAGGATCTACAAGCCTCGCGCGGATCATGATTTCGGAATGATCTTGCAGGAGTGGGCCGTCTTGCCGAACAACAGCGTTCCAAATACGGCCGCGATGGAATTTAACTGGCTGACGTTCAATGGAGCTTCAGCGCCGGCGATCACTCCGATGATCGTTCGGCTGGGGAGCCGCGTGAGATTGCGCATCATCAATATGGGGATGGACCACCACCCGATTCATTTGCATGGAAATCAATTTGTAATGACGGGAACGGAAGGTGGACGCGCGCCGGAATCGACCTGGTATCCCATGAACACAGTGCTGGTGGGCGTGGCCCAAGCGCGCGTAGTCGAATTCGATGCGAAATACCCCGGCGCGTGGATGGTGCACTGCCATCTGCCCCACCACATGATGAACAGCATGATGGATCTTCTGAAGGACCGCGCCATCGAGACGGCTAACACGACCGATGCCAAAGCACTGGCGCAGATGGAAACTCTGGCGAAAAGCGTTCCGTTCGAACACGTGCATCATTCTCCGATCGCCGAAAATGCAAACAGCGTTCCAGGGTTTCCGCAAGATGCCTTCATGGAAATGGGGATGGATGACGCCGTCGACAAACCCGAGACGCACGGCCTGCCCAGGAATTGGAGCGCGGAATGATGGGCATGATGACTCTAGTGCGCGTGCTGCCGGATAAAGAGTACGACGAGATGATGCAGCGAATAAAAAGTGCCGGCACCGCAGAACAAAAGGAGCACTCCCATGGCTCATAAGAAAACTCTTTCATTCATGCTCCAGTTTCTCTTCTCTGCGGTCTCTTCGAACTCTGCGTTGAAATCCCCGTTATCTACTAACTTTGACTATCGCCGCAGCCATGATCTGCTCAACCACGCTGGTAATTGCAGCCCGGGCACAGGAAAAAACCCCACCCATGCCGATGAATCAACAAATGCAACACCATCACGGCGATGTGCCTCTTGTTAAAGCGGAATACCCGCGGATGGGACGCGCGCAAGAGAATGCAGCCGGCAGCTTTTCACGCTAGACCAAGTAGAAAAAATGGCCAACGAAACGAATCCAACGTTGCGTCAAGCGGTGGCCGAGATTCGCGCGTCGAAAGCACGCCAGCAACAGGTGGGCATGTATCCGATCCTTCCGTCGGCTATATCGGGGATGAAATACGAGGCGGCTCGGTCGGCGGAGGCAAACAGGGATTTTTTGTCCAGCAAACAATCGTGACCGCCGGAAAGTTAGGCAAAAGCCGGGAGGTGCTTGGCGCGGAGTCCAAGCTGGCAGAGATTGAAGCGCAAGAACAACAAACGCGCGTCACAACCGCAGTAAAGATGGCGTTCTTGCGCGTACTGGCAGCGCAAGAATAGCTCGAGGCACGGCGCGATTTGGCAAAAATTGCGGAAGATGGAGCACAGACGCAAAGAGAATTGATGAACACCGGCCAGGCGGATGAATCTGAAGTGCTGGAAGCGGAGGTCGATGCGCAACGCATGCGCATGGCGGCGCGGATGCAGGAAAATACTCTGCGCGGAGTGGCGTTCGCTGGCAGCGGTGATAGGACAACCAGCCTTGCCGCTCGCTACGGTCACAGGCGGTCTCGAGAGAGGCTGGCCGGAACTGAACGAAGAAGAAGCTGTGGAAAGCATCGCGAAACAGAGTCCCGCCGTGCAGATTGCGGAAACAGCAACCGGACGCGCGCGAGCTGCCTTGGCACATGCGCAGAGCGAACCAATTCCGGACATAGTCGCTCGCGCAGGGGTGGAATATAACCACGAAACATTGGAAGCGTGCCCTGACTAAGGGATGGGAGGAACTGCCGAAGCCCAACGGGAGCTTCCCATTTTCAATCGCAATCAGGGCAACATCGTCGCATCTCTCGCGGATATGGATCGCGCGGAGCAAGAAAAGATCCGCGTGGCGCTTACACTGCGAGAACGCGCAGCCTCTGTGGTAGATCAGTATGCGAATGCCAAGTTAATGGCCATGGAGTATCGCGACGAAATTCTGCCTCATGCAAAAAAAGCTTACGGTTTGTTAGTGGATAAGTACGGTCTGATGCTGGCGTCTTACCCCCGCGTATTGGACGCCAAACGCAAACTTTACGAACTGCAAATCGAATACATCGCCGCCCTCGAGGGTGTGTGGACTAAGGCCTGGCTCTGCAGGGTTACTTGTTGACGGACGGGCTCGAGGCTCCAGCACGACCCGGGGAGGTGGACCGGCCCATCCGCGAAACCAACGTGCCGACTCCGGAGCGAAGCATGTCGCCTGGCGAAGGGCTGCCGCGGCCGTAACCGCTTGTCTGCCATATACATACAGTCTTCCCAAAGTGCCGGCTCGCAGATGAGCGCACGAATAAGTACCGTTTCAGCCTGAGTGGAGCACGTGTCGAGTGCGAAACACTAGTACCCTGGTAGCGTTGACCAACTGAAAATTTAGTGGGTACTGTGCATGATAGGGCGCCCGGGTGTCAGCAAACGTGTCCTTGATGGACCGCCAACTTAATATTGGAAGCGGCTAGAAGCGATGCGGGCGAACGCGGTCTAGTTGGCGGTGAGCAAGTTGCGTGGGCGGATAGTTAAATAAGGCGATGACAACAGGTTTAAAAGCAGGACGTTACGAGATTATCGGCGAGCTCGGCCGAGGCGCCATGGGTGTGGTCTATAAGGCGACGGACCCTGTGATTGGCCGTACCGTCGCGGTAAAAACCATCAAATTGAGCGAAGAAGGCACGGGATTGTCGCGCCCTGAGCTGCTAACGCGATTCCAGACCGAAGCGCGCGCGGCTGGGTTGCTGACTCATCCGAACATCGTCGTCGTGTTTGACGCAGGCGAAGAAGACGGCCTGTATTACATCACGATGGAGTTGGTGGAAGGCAAGAGTTTGCAGGCGCATCTCGATGGCGGCATGGCGTTTGCGCTGCCTCGCGTGCTGCGCATCATGGAGCAGACGTGCAGCGCGCTGCAGTTTGCGCACGAGCGGAACGTCGTACACCGCGACATCAAGCCGGCAAATATCATGCTGACGGCTGATGACACGGTGAAAGTCACCGACTTCGGCACCGCGAAAATCTTGCAGTTCGGCACCATGCAGCAGACCGCGCACGTTATGGGTACGCCAAGCTATATGTCGCCGGAACAGGTGAAGGGCCGGGCAGTCGACGGACGGAGCGATATTGTCTCCCTGGGCGTGTTGCTGTATGAAATGGTGACGGGAGAAAAACCGTTTCCCGGGCAGAACATCACGACGGTCATCTACAAGATCGTGAACGAAGAGCCAGTCCCGCCGCGGCAAATTGATCCATCGATCCATCCCGGGATCAGCGCGGTAGTGATGAAGGCGCTGTCGAAGGAACCGGAAACGCGTTACAGAGCTGCAGGGAAATCCTCGAGGATTTGCGGAATACCGCAGTATCGCCCCAGGCGCAAGTCCGGATAAGACGATGGTAGGGGCGGTATGGCTGGAATGAGCGCGCCGAACGCCACACTCCCACTCGCTGGAACGGGAGTGGGAGCGCAAGGCGGCCGGAGCTTCCATCCAGGAAGATCCCATGACGGTGGCAACAACACTCTTCCTGAATGCTCTAGCGTCGACAGCCCGTATCCCATGCTGGTCGTGCGCCGTACCGGGCCGATACAACCGATTACTCTGGTCGAAGAACCAAAGAAAAAACAGCGTCATTGGGACCATTTTCATCGCGCTGGTCCTGATTGGCGTGATCGCCTATGGAGTGCAAAAACTGCGGCCTGTGATTGAAGATGCCCGGCAAATTAACGCCGCGCAGAAACGCGCCGACAAAGATTCCGCCGCAGCAACTGCGCCGACAGATGCAGTGGGCAAACACCACTCCGGCGATTCCCGCTGAAAGTGAACCACCGGCTGCGGCAAGCCCCGATGTGGCCGCACCGGAAAAGAAACCGGTCGAAGCTCCTCTAGAGAAGCCCACACCGAAGAAGACCGAACCGGTTGTGAGCGCGCAAGCAGCCGAATATAAAGGGCGCATTGAAGAAGCCATCACGGAAAAGGGTTTGACCGGTCGAGCCAAGGTGCAAGCCATTGGAAACACGCTGGTTCTGGCGGGAAAGCTGCGTCCCTCAGAACATGGGGCGCTGCTAAAAGTCTCTGCGCGACGCGCCCGCGAGCGTGCGCGTTGTGGACCATATCGAGTATGAAGACGGTGCCGGTCGCGGACAACGGACATGACGCGGACGGAGGCCATCCGGTTCCGACGGGAGGCCGCGGCGCGATCCACGTGGTCACGGATCTGATTGGAGCCACGGCAGTCCTGCGTGGTCCCGCGGGACGCGTGGTGAATCAGTGTCAGACGCCGTGTAGCTTCAATGAGTTAGCGCCCGCACAGTACAGCCTGGCAGTGCAAAAAGATGGCTACCAGCCGATGCAGACCGCGCTTCAAGTGAAAGCGGGAAGCGTTGCAGACCAGAAAGTGGCGCTGGAATCGCTGGCCAAAGGCTTGCTCCTGTCCAGCAAGCCGGGAGGCGCAGATGTCTTTATTAACGGAGCAAAGCAATCGGGGCAAACGCCGGTAACGTTGCCTCTTGCGCCGGGTTCCTACAATCTGGTGCTGCGGATGCCGGGCTCGATGCGTATGCCGGTAACGTGCAGGTAAAGGACAATATCAGACCCAGCTTGACGTGACACTTAAGGAAAAATCCACAGTCAAAGTGGCTTGGGCCCAGGTGGAAACGAGTCCCAAGGGCGCAGAGATCTTTGTGGATGGACAAACGACTGGCCAGTCCACGCCAGCCCGGGTGCAAGTTCCTGCTGGCCTGCACACCGTGACCCTCCGCCTCCCCGGCTACCTGCAGGTCAGGAGAACCATTCAGGCCAGCGAGGGCGGCACTGTCGACATCACGAACGTAACGCTGCAGCCGAAGTAGAGGTACGTCCCTGAGCCCGAGCTTTTGGGGTGAATTGACGACTACAGAATGCATTCAAAGCCAGATTTCACCCTACTAAGAACGTAACTTTTTGTAACCATCGTATCGAGCTGGTTCCAGGACCCTGAAATCAAACCATTCAAAACAAACCTTTTAGATCCAGAATTGGCAGGCCAGCAGCGTGCTTGCTTTATAGGTAAGGGTACCCTGCCCTCCAGCATTTTCTTCTGGGTGGTACAAGGCAGGGGTCCGCATTAACCGGTCGGTTAAATACGAGCGGCGGAAGCAAGTGGGGAAAGCCTTGGTACTTCGAGCAATCGTGCCGGTGGAGGAGCAGCGCTACGACGCTGAACCGCACCCCACGCCGAGACGCAAGCGCGGAGCGGATCGCGGCAGCCTCCAGGCGCATCACCTGTAAGCGCGCCAACTCCGGACGCGCGCACAGCGGGCCTGATACATTCTCTGCGATGCCTTCATCTGCTATTCCGTTCAGAACGTCTCTACGACAGGAACCATCCTCGCCGGTTGCAAAGTCTGGACGCCTCGTACGAGACATTGCACGATCTCGCCGGCGCCCTGAACGGCATTGAAATCCACATCGAGCGAAGCGGACTGGTCGCGCCAAAACTCAGCGATGGGGACTGCCCGATGTTCGGGGCGAAATGCAGTCCCTGGCCCAGGATTTGCAACGCGCTGGAATTCAATCACTCGCATTCGCGAGACAATTTCATGTAGGCGAACTGGACACGCTCGCGCAACTCTTCAAAGCATCATTGTTAAGATCGGAGGACTCTATAAAGCGCGGCGGAAGCGCTTGGTGGGCCGCACGATTCTTGGAGAATCGCGTGGAAGGGATTTCCATTAACACGCAAACGGAACGCAAAGTGGACACGGTACTGGCCAGCCTGATGGGCGCGCTAGTAGCCTACGGCGGAAACTCGCCGCGCGAGGTGAATGAGACTCCCATTTTGCCGCCGGAAACCGACGACCTTATAGGCGCGTTGCGTTTGATTTGGCGGCTAACTCCGCCGCTCGAGGCGGCACGCGGGCTTGCGCCGGAAGAAGCAGCGCGGGCCATTCATGGAGCGATGGAAGATGCGAGCCGCGAGACGGTGCGCATGCTGCTGAGTTCGATTTCGCAGTATGCTCCGCGCGAGGGCGAAAGACCGCAGCCATACCTGCTTCGTCTTTCCGTGAGTTTGATTCTCGAGTTCCTCGGAGCGGAATTTTCCGCAGGGACGCTTGCACCGGCCAACGTGCGCCAGACGTTTCATAAACTGAGCGATGTGCTGGTCTCTTCGGGCGGATATCCAGGCAGCACTCTTCGCAACACCTGACATTGCTAGCGACCACGTGGGCCAGCGACACACACAGAGAACAAATCGTCGAAAAATTCTGGCTGGAACTTCCGCCCAGGGAAAAATCCTCGGTACTGCGAGGCGCGGAAGTTTGGTGCGTGCCGGTTGTGGCGCTGAAGCGAACGCTCGGGCTCTTGGCCGAAGCAGGAGCGGACGCTCCAAGGCGCGAGGCGCGAAACATTTTGTTGAACTACTCGCGGCGCGTGGAAAATGAGAATGTATCGGCGCGGCGCGCGGTGGCTGCCGGATGAATGAAATGACGCCGATCATCGAGTCGCTTTGGCCCAATCGATTGCCGGAGGATTTGAGCCGCGGAACGATGAAAGCACTAGAGAAGGAAACCATCCCGGAGACCGCAGCGCTGCTTGCGGCTTTCCTGGAGACGCTGGGCCGTGTCGCTGTGATTCGCGCGGATTACGCGGGCTTCGAAAACATTTTAATCGGCCTGGAGCGCGTGCCAAAAGACAAAGAACACGATCACATGTCTGCGCTGGCTCACCGGCTTGTGGCGCAAGACCGCTGGCTGCTTTTGGTGGATGCGTCGCTTGCTAACCGGCCGCTCGATCCGGTTTTGCCGCGGCTTTTGCAGCGCGACCCGGAGAGACTGCTCGATCGTCTAACGCTACTCTTGACGGAGCCGCGCGGCCCAGAAATGGTGCCGGCGATGGCGCGGTTGTTGCGAACGATCGGCGTTCCGGCGCTGAACCTTCTCGAAACGCGATTGTACGAAGCACGGAGACAGCGCGTCAGTGCAGCGATTAAGCTGCTAGCAGCGACTGATCCGGAGCGCTTGCTGCGCGGCTTGGCGCGCGCGCTGGCGAGCTGGGAATGGAATCTGCAGGATCTGGCAGTGAGTGAACTTTCGCGGCCCGCCAATGCCGTTTCATCGCATAGCGCGGCGTTCGTTTTCTCGGCGATTTTGGCGGATGCACATCCGCTGGTCGTTCCGATGATGATCGATCAAATTGGTTTGGCGCAGGAAACCACTGCCGTGCCGCAGTTGATGGAGATTGCCGCGGGTGAGCATGAAGTCTTGCGGGATCTGTTTGTGCGCATCAAGGCGATCGAAGCGATCGGCCGCATGCGCGCGGGCGAAGCGGCGGAATTGCTGCGCATGCTGGCGGAAGGGCGCGAAGGACTTGCCTTCGCCGAACCTTCGGGATTGCGCGCGGCGGCGGAAGATGCGCTGGCGATGATTGAAAACCGGCCGTCTTCGACGAGAGCGCGCGCCGCATTTGAATCAGCCCCGCAGACCAATGTCAGCTATGTGATTCCCCGAAGATACGCACGCGTGCCACTAGAGTCTCCGCTGCGAGCGCAGATTGACGGTTCACAGGCAGGCCTCGCGCGCGTGAAAACCATCAGCCTCGGCGGAGCCTATCTGGAATCGCCGAAGAAACTCAGCGTGGGAGATTCCATCAAGTTGGAAGTTCGCTCGGGGCTTCGCAAAATTCACTTTACCGCTGTTGTGCGGAATCTTGGTCCGGACGGCGGCGGCGTTGAGTTCGTGCACATGAAAGACGAAGACCGCGAAAAGCTGCGCAAGCTGGTGCAGCGCCACTTGCAGATTTAAGCCTGCAGTTCCTCATTTATAAATCACAAGTTCAGTCGGCTGCCGGGCCAGCAAAGAGGATGAGATTTTCATCTGGATCCGAGACTATAAAGGTTTTGGCACCCCACGGTTCCTTCTTAAGTTCTTGATGGAAGGAAACTCCTGCAGCCTGATAACTCAGAAACAGTCGTTCGATTTCGTTCGTGGTGCCAACCGTGATGGAAGCGGACAGCAGATCTTCGCGCTTCCGAACATCGCCAGCGAACACAGGTTCGAAGACCAGCCTCAACGCGAGTCGTGCATTGTCACGGATGACCTGCCCGTAGAATGGCGGATCGCCGTAGATGAATTCCACCGTGAAGCCAAGCTTGTTCGTAAGAAATCACAGGAACTAGCGGCGAAGAGCAAATTGAAACAAGCGGGTTTCCGGCTTGAGGGTCGAGAATGGCTCGGATGATGGGTGTATAATCGGCATATGGCTAAAGATGTGATCCACATCTCAGAGGCGGAGGCGGCGAGCGACTTTGCTGCGCTGATGGCGCGTGTCCGGGCGGGCACGGAGGTCGTCATTAAAAGTGGGGAGCGGGCCGTAGCTGTCCTTCACGCCGCCCAGCCGGTGCGGCGCAGCATCTCGGAGTGCATTGCGCTCGCAAAAGCACACGAAGAAGAAACCGGGAAAGCCCCGATCCTGGACGCAGAGTTCGCAGAAGACGTTGAAGAAATTCTCGGCCAACGCAAACCGTGGAACCCGCCAGCGTGGGAATAGTCCTCGACTCAAGCGTGATCATAGCTGCCGAACGCAGAGGCCATACTGTCCGGGAAATCCTAGAACAAGTGAAGGCGGCCCAGGGCGAGATCGAAATTGGTCTGTCGGTCGTGACCATCGCTGAGCTAGTGCACGGAGCCTATCGCACCAAAACCCAAGTGCAACAGCATCGGCGACTGGAATTCATCGAGCGACTGTCGAGCGACGTTCCAGTGCACCCGGTAACGATTGACATCGCGCGGCTCGCAGGGCGCATAGAAGGCCAACAGGAAGCGATGGGCATCCAGTTTGCATTTGAGGATTTGTTGATTGGTGCGACGGCGCTGCATCTCGGCTACGAAGTAGCGACGCTGAACCTCCGTGACTTCCAGAGAATTCCTGGCCTTTCCATAATTCAGCTTTGAATGAGTAACCATCAACGAAACTCCCGTCACTCTCGCCACCAGAGTTCTAGCGCCGGCGCAAGCTGGGGCGCACTGTATTGCACCCCTACAAGGGCGTAGTGAGTTTTCAGAACCGCGAGAGTGCGAGTAGAGTAGAGAGACCGTTTCCCGAAGATGGACTGGAGAAAGAATGAACGTAGTGCTCATCGGGGTAGTGATTGTGGTGGCTGCGTTGGTGCTTTGGCTGGTCTTGCAGACCTCGCAGGAACAGAAGAAAAGCGCGGCGCTGGAAGGCCAGTTGAACGAGCTGCGGCGGGATTTGCAGACGATTGGAACTGCGCAGGCGCAGAGTACGGGGCAGATGGCCACGATTGGCCAAAGTGTTGCGCAGCGGCTTGAGAACGTGACGAAAACGCTGCAGGACGGAGTTTTGAACTCCGCGCAGATTGCCACGCAGGGACAAACAGCGATCGCCAACGAGCTGAAGAACACTCGGGAGCAAATTGGCAATATTCAGAAACAGCTCGGGGAATTCCAGGAGCTGGGACGGGGCATTTCTTCCGCGACAAAGTCGCTTGAGGGAATTCTGGGCGGGGCGAAGACGCGCGGGTTGCTGGGCGAAGTGACGCTGGGGCGTTTGCTGGAGGATTCCCTGCCCGCTTCGCAATATGCCGTTCAGTATAGGTTCTCGAGCGGCGAGGCGGCGGACGCGGTGATTTTTTTGCGCGATAAGAAACTTGTGGCGGTGGACTCGAAGTTTCCTCTCGATGCGTTTCGAAGGATCAGCGCGGAGGGAGAAGAGGCGAAGCGGGCGTTTGCGACAGCCGTGAAGGGCCACGCGGACTCCATCGCGAAGAAATATATTGTGCCAAACGAAGGCACCTTGGATCTGGCGCTAATGTTCGTGCCCTCGGAAACCGTTTATTACGAAATGCTGATGACGCTGGACAGCAAGGGCGAGGCGTTGGACTCCTACTGCCGCGGCAAAAATATTATCGCCGTGTCGCCGAATACCTTGTACGCGCATCTCTGCGTGATTCATCTGGGTTTGCGCGGAATGCAAATCGAAGAAAATGCCAAGCGAATTTCGGCGGGGCTCTCGGGAATTCAGAAGAACATGGCGACCTTCACCGACGTTTTTGAAAAACTGGGGACGCACTTGAAGAACGCGCAGCAGAGTTACGGGGAAGCGGACAAGCGGCTGGAAAAAACGCAGAACACGTTGGATTCTTTGGTTGGGACGAGCGCGGCGGATGCCTCTCTTGAGAACGGCCAGGGCACGCTTGCGCTTCCGGCGGCGACTGGCGCGAAGACCGGCGCATAGTTCCTCAAGAAAACTAGACGGGCACGGCGTGCCGTGCCCCTAGGGGATGTTGGTGGCGGATGGTGCCTAACCGCACGGATTAGTGTGGTTGCGGCGCGGAACTTAGCAAGCGGATCGAAATCAAGAAGCTGCCGCGTTTGCGGCCTACTACCTCGAAATGCGCGACGTTTTCCGCGCCTCCCGAACTCGAAGCCTTTAGCGGAGTGCCGCCCGTAAGTTCAGCTATGTCTGGCGCTAAATTTATGGCTTCCAGGCTAACTTTCGTGGTTGTGCCTCGCACGCGTACGGTGAGCTGGCGATGCACGCCGGGCGCGAGTGGCGAAGAATCCGCTTCCAGCGTGAGCGCCACGAAGACAATTTCAATAGGCGGCCCATTCCGTTTCGCGCAGGAAATGTCGACGGAGGCACGGCCGGGCTGCAAATCTGGCGGCGGCAGCACAACCAGCGAAGTCGGTGAAGACGCCAGCACAAAGGCCGGATCACCCGAGACGGTGATCTGGTTCGCGTCGGCTTCTCCGCAAAAGCCGCGGCCTGCAATTTCGAATCGGTCGGCAAGTGACGCGATTTTGGGCACTGACGTGACCTGGATAGCAGTGGCGGCGGTTTCATCGGGCGACAAAATCGTTACGGGAATGTGCCCTTCGCGGCCAGCGATGGAGCCGCGAATAACGCCGGGATTCAGAGGAGCGACGAACAGCGCGCGCCCTGTCGCGTCCGTGAGCAAACGGTCGCCGTTGGAAAACACAACTGGGGCGCGGGGAGTCAGCCGGCCGTTGACGTCAAGAACGGCGAGAGTTGCCCTCTCTCCCGAGATGATGGTTCGCGGCAGCAGCAAAATGCGACCGGCCGCCGAGGGCGGAGACTTTTGTGCGGACGCCGAGAAAAAAAGCATCAGGAATGCCAACGCGAAGGAAAAGCTTCGCAGAACGAGCAGATGGCGGCGGATGGCGCAGAAGCATGGAGTGATTGTAGTCGAGAGGCCTTGCGCTGAGGAAGCCAGAGAACGTTATAAAGAGCGGCGAAAGGCGGACAGCAGAGAGTCTTCTCAGTGGCTCACAGTAACAGGCGCTTCGTCTGGAGAATAGATGAGCACAGCGCGGCCGGGAACGCCCGCCGCCAATCGCCTCAATTTGTAGACAAACGGACGCGGCGCGCAACTTCGAGCGCACTCTTCCAACCGATAATAACGGTCTTCATAGCGAACCACTCGCGGCGGAGTCCAATCCAATTTCGGGCGGCAGGCGCGGATTTCAAGAAATTCTTCCTCGGCATTTTTTGCAACACAGAGCTCATCAGGAACTTGCGAAAAGGTGGCCGTCAAAACTTTTTCCTTCATGCTGCCTACGTAGGAAGAGACGTGGCCCTGCGAAAACTTTACGGTACCCGGGGGTTCAGGCGCTCCGCGGCGAAAAATCTTCAAGTAAATTTTATCCAGCAGATAAAGTGGGAAGACGCCTAGAACGGTATCCGTAAATGCAGCGCACGCGCGCGCCGTACCCTCGATACCGAAAAAGGCAATAAGCCAGGTCAACGGGTGAGTGGCCCAAATCAAGAGCGCGGCAAACCCAATTTCATGGTCGGTGATTCCGGTTGGTGCACTCTTACTGAGCGTGTTATCGAGGCCGCGGGAAACCCAGGTCGTCACGGAGTACGAATACCAATACATAAGGCCGCCAAGGGCGATAACGGATTCCGCCAGACCGCTGAGGACGGCGGCCGAACGCCAGTGCACGGATTGGTAGAACGGCAGCGCTCTGCGCCAGCGCTCGGGGAGCAGCGAAAGCAACGGCCCAAGAAGCAAGATCCACATGTCGTGCCCCGCAGTTATTTTAAGAGAGCCAATAGAATTTGGAGGAACCTAAGACGACCGGACAAGCTAATAAGTAATCGTCACAATAATCCTATTGAACCTCGCCTAATAGATGGTTGCGCGTGTCACCAAGAAAAGTGGCAGCAGGGCTGCCGCACTTCAAGTAGACGACTACTGCGCGGGCTTTGAAACGAGCCGATAAATCTGGGCATCAAGAAAAAGACGGAACAACTCGGGATCAATCTCCTCGTCGCGGACGCACAGCTTGAGGATCTCGAGCGCGCGATCGGTCGGAACAGCTCTCTTGTAAGGACGATCAGATGCGGAAAGCGCATCGAAAATGTCGCAGATGGTCATCATCTTGGCTTGCACGGGAATCTCGGCGGCTTTGAGGTTGTTCGGATAGCCTTTGCCGTTGAGTTTTTCATGATGGGCACGCGCAATATCAGGGATGGCGCGGTATTCGGGTGTCCAGGGAATCTGCGCAAGAAAATTAAAACTGTGCGTCACGTGCGATTCGATTTGCAGGCGCTCGGTACCATCGAGGCTGCCGCGCGGTATCGAGAGGTATCTAACTTCCTCCGAGGTGAGATACGGGCGTTCGGCGCCGCGCGGGTCACGGTAGGTTTTTTGAGAAATTTCCGCGAGCAACTCGAATTCGCTCGAAGGAAGGATCGTCGGCTCGTTCACGCGCGCGATGAATTCCGCATATCGATCCAACTCAGCGAAAAGACGGCCGGCTTCGTCGTCGAGCAGCTTTAGGCGCGCGCGGGCTTCCGCCTCTTTACGAAAATGTCCCAGCAGGAGCTCGACCTTTTGTTCGGCGATGCGCGCTTCGATGTCTCGCCGGATGTAATCAAACCGATCCAGCAGCCTGGAAAACTGAAGCGGATAAAGCTTTTTCGCTTTTACGAGAACTTCTTCGCGGACGCCGACTTTGCCGAAATCATGGAGCAACGTGGCATAGCGCAGCTCCTTCATCTGTTCGCGCGAAAAACGCAAATCCGCGTACGGCCCCTGCGGCTCGCGGTCCACGGCTTCGGCGAGCGCCATGGTCATTTGACAGACGCGCTGAGAATGGCCGGAGGTGGTGGGATCGCGCTGCTCGATGGCTTTCACCGAGGCATTCACAAAACCGTCAAAAAGATTCTCAATGTCGCGGTAGAGTTGCGAGTTTTCGAAAGCCACGGCAGCTTGCGATGCAAGAGAGAGCCCAAGACGCACGGCGCGCTCGGGAAAGGGATGTACATGACGGCGAACGGCATTCGCATCGGTCAGCCGTGCTTTCGGATTGCGCTTGCAGTTGATCAACTGAAGCACGCCGAGCACTTCGCCCTTGCCGTTTTTCATAGGCAGAGTGATCAAAGAGCGCGTGCGGTATCCGGCTTGCTCGTCGAAAGAAGAATTGAACTGGAATGGCCGCGATTTGGGGATGCGGTAGGCGTCAGCAAGCTCGATGACTTCGCCATGCAGCGCGCAATAGCCAGCCATCGAAGATTCCGTGACCGGCAGCGTATGTTCAGTGTAAGGAAACTGCACACTGTCGTTTTGTGTCAGCCGAAAGCGCAGCTGCCGCGTCTTTTCCGCGCCGTTCCTTGCGTCTGAGGAAGAAACGTTCGTCTCGCCGCAAGCTTGCTCCATCAAATAAAGAGAGCCGGCGTCGGCGCCAGTGATCTCCCGAGCTTTCAGAAGGATAAGGGTAAGCAGGCGCTCGACGTCGCGGGTCTCGGATAGCGCAATGCCAACGCGGTTCAGTTCCTCGAGTTCGCGCCCCGCTTGAGCGGCAGATAGTCCATTCCGCCGCGGAGCCAGCAACTCGCTTACGCGGCGTTTTTTTAGCTTTGGCCATGATGAGGGACGCTAAACCGCCATTATTTGCTGAGTTTCTGGGTGAGAGCCAGATTATCACGGAAGCGCGCAAGCCAAGCAGGCATTGGGTTGCTATCGTGTAGAAACAGGGCACAAACCGCCCAGTTTGGTTGTACCCTCGGGGAGTGCCGGGGCGGCAAGGGCGCGAAGTACCAAGTAATCAGTAAGCGTCACAGCCTTTCGCCGCCAGAAAGGGTCTGCTAGCGTGAGAACAGGGTTGCCGGGTACGGGTGTGGGCACGGGTTCAGAGAGCAAGCAGCAACGGGAGAATTTGTGCGGATCGTAAGCGGCGGCGTCACCGATTTGGGGCGGGTGCGCACGAATAACGAGGACTGTTTCCGCATTGTCGAATCGCTGAATCTCTTTGTGCTGGCGGACGGCATGGGCGGCGAGGCGCATGGGGAAGTCGCGAGCGCACTGGCGGTGGAAACCATCGTCAAGCATTGCATGGATGCGCAGACCGATTTTGCGGCCACGATGCTTGGCAATGCGGAGCCAACGTGGAGCGAAAAGACCAAACGGCTGACGAGCGCCGTGCACCTGGCGAACAAAAATATTTATGACGCGGCCGAAGCGCATCCCGAACAGCATGGGATGGGGGCAACCGTTACCACCGCCTGGATCGATGGCTCGAAATTAAGCATCGCGCACGTCGGAGATTCGCGGGCTTATTTGTTGAGAAGCGGCAACTTGCAGCAACTTACCAGCGATCACTCACTGGTGGCGGAGCAGGTTCGACGGGGCATTTTGACTGCCGCCGAAGCGGAAGAAAGCGAAATGCAGAGCGTTCTTCTACGCGCGCTGGGGGCTTTGCCAGACGTGGAAGTGGACACGCGACGAGCACATCGTTTTTGCGCGGGATATTTTGATGCTCTGCTGCGATGGTTTGACGCGCATGGTCACCGAGCCGGAAATTGCGGGCACCTTGCAGGCGGAGACGGATCCGACGAGGGCCGCGGAAAAACTGATCGCCTTAGCCAATGAGCGCGGCGGCGTGGACAACATCACCGTTATCGTCGTTCGGATCGGCGCGGAATCTCGAGGATGGTTTTCTTGGTTGTTCGGTGGGTCGCGAGAAAGGGCGGCCGGAAACGGCGCCGTAGGAGGAATGTGAGATGGCGAAGCTCAGCCTGATGTTTGAAGAAAAGACGGTCAAGGAAGTGCCGGTGGGAAGCCGGGCCGTGAGCATTGGGCGGTCGCCTGACAATGACTTGCCGGTCGACAATCTGGCGGTCTCGAACTATCACGCGCGCGTGTATTTTGAGGGCGGGCGGCTTGTCGTTGAAGATCTCGATAGCCTTAACGGAACTTTTGTGAACGACCTGCGCGTCGAGCGCGCCACGCTGCACGATGGTGACTCCATCTGGATCGGCAAACATCACATTAAGGTTGATGCTTCAGGCGATGCTCCTGTGCCATGGGATACCGGTCGCAAAGCCAGCGCTCCGCGCATCAACGAGACCATGGTTCTGGACACCAAAGGCGCGTCGTGACATGCTTCAGCAAGCGGCAGCCACTGGCGAGCGCGTACAGTTTGCAGCCGGACGGCTGAAAGTTCCCACGCTGATCGTGATTGGCGGACGAACCGATCAAAAAGAATACATGCTCACGAATAAGCTGACGGTTATCGGCAAATCGGCGATGGCCACGGTAAAAGTCAAAGGCTGGTTTAAACCCGCCATGGCGGCTCAGATTAATCAGCGCGATGATGGATATTACATCGGCCCTGGCGACAAAATGCCTACGGTGAATGGGACGCCCATCACCGGACCAGTGCGCCTGAACGACGGTGACCTCATCGAGATCTGCGGCGTGCGTATGAACTTCGTCTTCCGCGAGTAGCGCGCGAACCGAAATGGTAGCTCCGTCAGATGCATGGTGGCAGAGGCGGGGCGGGTTCGGCCTCTATGAGCTGCTGCAATCGTGGTGGCGGCACCGTGTCTCGTTTGTCCTAAGTCTGTGCATTACGATTGCGTTCTCTCTCTGTCTACTACTTCGTTTTCCTTCAAGAAAAAAGAACTCCCATTTCGGAGCTCTTCGAGCGGTTGGAACTCGATACTCTCGATACTCGCTTTCGTTACAGACCACAGGGCTCTCACTTCACCCGATTCCCGGATCGTAATTGTAGATATCGATCAGAAAGCGCAAGAAGTTCTCGGCCGCTGGCCGTTTTCGCGCGCCTATTTTGCGAAGATGCTGGACGTGCTCCGTGAAGATGGCGCCCAAGTTGCGGCCTTTGATATCACCTTCAGCAAGCCCGATCAAAGCAGCGCTCCGGTGCACGCCTTGGCGGGGGAACTCGAAATGCGCGAGCAAGCCGGAGAAGCCGTCGATCCGAAGCTGACTGCCGAAGTTCGTAGTCTCGCGGAGAAATATGATGCTGATGCTCAGTTTGCAAAAGCTATCAGGCGATTCGGTCCTGTCATTCTTGGAAATTATTTTCTATTCACGCGAGCCGACCTCGAAGGTGTCTCAGACAAAACACTACAAACTTATGCGGATCAAATCGCATTTTTTGCCTATCCGCCGGCGCATCCTCTGCGCGTCCAATTCGCCAAGGAAGACAAACTGCACCTCATGGAGATTTTCGATGGCGCGGGTCTCGTGCCCAAAGGCGCCGAGGCCAATCTTGACACTCTGACTGCAGGACTAAACGGAGACAGTTCCTGGACCGGTTTTTTCAACGAACCGCCTGACACCGACGGCGTTGTGCGCCGTACAACGCTCCTCTTGCCTTACGGACGCTCGGAAAATCCTGCGGAGTGGGACCTCTATCCCTCAATGGACGTGATGGCAGCTCGCGCGTTCATGGGAAAAGAGGCGCTAGATACGAACCTCTATTACAACCAGGCCGGACTTGTACGAATCGATTTCGGAAATAAGTTGTCGCTCCGCACCGACGAACTTGGGCAGATGTTGATCAACTACCAAGGGCCTTGGGGGACGTTTCATCACTACTCGATCGCGGATGTTTTGGAAAAAAAATATCCTCCTGGAACATTTCAAGGAAGGCTCGTGCTAGTCGGAGCTACTGCCACGGGCATCGGCGATCTGCGCGCCACTCCTTTTGGGGGAACGAATTATCCGGGTGTAGAAATCCATGCCAACATTATCGACAACATTTTGCACGATCGATTCTTGAAGCGCGATGCGCGTTCCGCCCTGATTGATGCGCTCCTCATATTCACTTTCGGCATTCCTCTCGGCATCTGGATGGCTCTCGTGCAGCCGCGGTGGATGTGGCTCGGAGCCGCCTTGCTGATTCCTCTTGTCGCCGTGGATTATGGCGCTTTTCGCCGCGGATGGTGGCTGAATTTCACCGTGCCTGCGATGACTCTCGTAGGGAATGTGGTGCTGGTGTCGCTTTATCGTGTTGTTTTCGAGGAAAAAGAAAAGCGTAAGGTGCGCGCAGAATTCGGCAATTACCTCAGCCCCGAGGTGATCCGCCGCCTACTTATCGATCCCAGCCTTGTTGACCCCAAGAAAACCGATGTCACTGTGATGTTCAGCGACATTCGCGGCTTCACTACCATTTCGGAAAAGCTCGACGCGCAGGAACTTGCTCTTTTTCTCAATCAATATCTTTCGGATATGACGAGCATCGTCTTCAAGAACAACGGGACGCTCGACAAATACATCGGTGACGCCGTGATGGCTTTCTGGGGCGCGCCTTTCGAAGAACCCGGACACGCAGTCAAAGCCTGCAACGCCGCGCTGGAAATGATGAAGCGCGTTCGCGAGTTGCAAAAAGTCTGGGAAGCCGAAGGCAAGCCCCGCCTCGAAATCGGTATCGGCCTGAACACCGGCGTGGCCAGCGTCGGCAGGATGGGCTCATCGTTGCGCCGCGGCTACACGGCGCTCGGCGATTCTGTAAATCTCTCTTCGCGGCTTGAAGGTCTGAACAAAGACTACGGCACGCACATCATCGTGAACGAGACCACCTACGAAGGCGCCAAAGACGATGGATTCGTGTTTAGGGAGCTGGACTTGATTCGCGTCAAAGGGAAGCTGCAACCCGTCACAATCTACCAGTTGATGGGGCGGCAGACGGATTTGGTCGCGGAGGGCCGCGCGGAAGAAGTGCGCTTACAAGTAGAACGCTTTGCTCGCGCGCGAGAACTTTTCCGCAATCGAAAGTGGGATGCCGCTCAACGCGCCTTCCAGGAATTCCTCGACAGATGGCCCGACGACGGCCCTTCGCGCGTTTACTGGAAACGCTGCCAGGAATATCTATTTGACGAGCCATCGGTAAATTGGGACGGCGTTTTTATCATGACCCACAAATAGCGGCTGAGCTACGCGCACGCCATCCGAAAAGCGCTACGGCTTCTCGACTTCCACCAAATTATCCGCGGGATCGCGGTCGATCAGTTTATTGTAAGGATCAATTCCCGCGAATGTCGGCTTCTCATCCACCACAAATTCAAACGTGCTGTTTTCCTGTGAGATCCACTCTTTGTGCAGGTCCAGCCGCTTCAAATGGTCTTTCGTTCCGCTGAATACGCCGACGTCAATCAAATCGTGAATAGGCATCGGTGTTTCGTTTCCGGAGCCGTCGGACTTTTTCTTTTGCGTACTCGTCTTCAACGTCACTTTAAATTTCTTATCCGGCGTTTCCACGTACGACGCGGATACAGCCTTGTTCTCATAGAGAACGATGGACTCAAACATGTCCGTGATCACATACTGCAGTTCCGGCGGAGTCTGCTCGCGTAGTGCAGCAACGAATCCCCGCGTATCCGGAAACGGTCCGGCAGCATATTTGTTTTTCTCTAGAAAGTTGTGCAGCGCAAGATTCACTTTGTCTTCGCCGATATAATCGGCCAGCGCGAACATCACCATCGATCCTTTTTGGTACCAAACATACGGTTCGCGCTGCACTAGAACGAGCGGCGGCTCGTGTCTCGTCTCTCCAGCGCGTCCTCTCAAATACCCATCAAGTTCGTAGCGCAGGAACTTTCGTGTCATGTCTTCGCCGTACTTTTTCTCCATGACTTTCAGGGCGGAGTATTCCGCCAGCGATTCGGCCATCATGTTCGAGCCTTGCGTCTGGCTCCCGAGCAGCTGATGGCCCCACCACTGGTGCGCAAGTTCGTGCGCCGCCACGAAATAAAGCCGATCGATGTCGTCGGGCTTCTTCAAACGCTCGATAAATCCGATGTCCTCGGAAAACGGAACAGTATTGGGGAAAGACTGCGCGAATTGTCTGTAACGTGGAAATTCAAGAATGCGAAACTGGTTGAACTGATAAGGACCAAAGTTCTTCTCGTAATAGTCCAGGCCAGTTTTGGAGGCGTCCATCATCTTGTCCAGATTGAATTCGTGGCCTGGCTGATAATAAATTTCGAGCTTCACGTTTTTCCACTGATCGCTCCTCACACTGAAGCGGCCGGAAAGAAACGAGAAGAAATTGTTTATACGTGTGTCCGCCATGCTGTAATCGAAGTAGCGGCGGCCGTTTTCCGTCCATTCTCGCGTCAGGTAGCCTGGGGCAATCGCAATCTGGTCGGGCGAGGTGCTGACGACTGCGTGGAACGTCACCCATTCCGAGTCCGACATAAAGAGGTTGATATTGGAATAGTACGGATCGCCCGGCGGGGCCATCTCCTCAAGAGGACCGAGTTTCTCTTCCCGTCTGCGCACCGGATCGTCAATTTCGGTTCCCGAGTTGTAGCCGATGAATGGAAAATAATCCCGGTCGAAAAAAGTGCCGTTGTAGGCGAGCTCCGCACGCTCGCCCCCATCTTTGAACCCGCGCGAAGTGTACCCTACGTGAAAATTCATCTTCATCGATTCGTTCGGCTCGAGCGGCTTGTCCAGTTTGTAGATGGAGTAGAAATGTTGTTCGTCGTCGAGCGTTTGCTTTGACGCACGGTCGAAGTTCACTTCTTTGACCGAATTCCGGCTGTCTGTGATGTGCACTTCATCGATCGGCTTGTCCGTGCGATTGACAAGCAAGTAGTAGCCCGTTCCCTCGAATGAACGCCGTTCCGGAAAAATGTTCACCGCGAGATCTACTGCCGTTATTTTTGGCTGCGGCAGCCGCTCGTACTTCTTGTAACGCTTTTCATACTCCGCCGCGCGGGTCCGGTTCTGCTTCGCGGTGCGGAATTCATTCAGCACGTGCGTGTTGTAGAAGAACACCGCCCCGCAAGCCGCAGCCAGCAACAGAAACGCAGCAACAGCCGGGATCAAACGCGGTATGCGCGAGCGCGCCATTTTCCAGCGCGCGCCAAACGATTGCTCGGTTCCGCGCCGCGCAAAGGCAATCGCAAATACGCCCAGTAATCCGCCGACACAGAGCCAGTAAGCAGTGATCCAGAACAGCGCCTTTACAAAATGCCCGTATCCGTTCATGTCCGAATATGTGTATGGCGTAATCTCGCCATACATGTACAAACGGTTCTCGATTCCCCACGAATAAAGTATCGGAATTAAAATGAAGAATCCGACCACCAACGCATGCGCCACAAACTTGTTTCCCAGAACAGTCTGCAGAAATAACGCGAGCAGAATCACCATAAGAAGTTGTGGCAAATAAATGAGGTAGATCTCTTTGGCATAGTGGACCAGTTCAAAGCGGAAATATCCGCTCACGGCTTGTGAAAACACGCCGCACACGAGCACTACCGAGGCTAAAACAGTCTCCACCATCGCCAGCGCCAGAAACTTGCTGACGAAATCAGTCCAGTCCCGCAGTGGCAACGAGTCGTGGATCTGCTCGAAGCGCACGTCTCGTTCGCGCCAGATCACTTCGCCCGCATATAAAGCGCCGATGATGTAGAGGAACAATCCAGACTGTCCGGAAACCACAAACACCATCAAAAATGTTACAGGCCAGACTTCCACGCCATTGTTATTCCCCGCGAAATGGCCGCTAACCAGAACGAATACGAGCATGATCAACGTAATGGCCCAGAACGGCACTTCGCGAACGATATTGAAAAAGCGCATGCGCGTCATGGAAAACAACTGCTTCAAAGTTGTCGAGAAGCCAAAAATCTGCGTCACTTGAGGGAGTGTGCCGGCTGCGCGCCGAGGGACTTTTTCTCATCCTCTTCGCCCGCCCTCGCCTCTTGCGCTTTTTTCGTGGATCGTCGCGAACCCAATACTTCGGCGGACATGGGGAACAGAGCATATACAAGAATCAAAGCCAGAGCACCTACGCCTAGCCAAACTAAACGGTTATAGAGGAACGCGGCCGTCCAGTGCAGCACGAGCGCGTTTCTTTCCACCACCGTCCAATAACGCGTCAGGCTTTGAACCATGATGAGTCCAAACGGGTCGGCGATAGAGGCCCAGGCGCGCTCCAATTTATTTGACGTGACTATCACAACCAGCTCGATCAGGTAAAACGCGAAGAGCGCAACGCCCTGCAGATAAACCACAACGATGTTTCGCGTGAGAGCGGCGACACAAAAGAAGAGGCTGCCAAGGAAAAAAATCTGCACGATCCCGGACGAAGCATATATCCGGAAATACATTCCAAAATCGTTTGGGGCGATTCGCAGTTTGGCTGCCCACGGCATAAAGTGCCAAGCGCTATGCCGAAGATGATTCCTGAAAAAGCAAAAATGGCGGTGACCATCGACCCCGCCCATCGCCCTCCAAGATAAGCAAATTTCGAGATCGGCTTGGTGAAAATCAGCTGGTAGGTATCTCCGTTGAAATCGCGCAGAATCGCGGGGCCAAAAAATTGCCGCGATCAGAATCGAGCCGAACGCCAATACCTGTGTCGTGATGAGGAGTACCGCGTAAGGGCTATTCAACAGAACCTTCCCGCTGCCAGCGGGTCCAAATCCTCCGGCGGCAATCGAGAAAAAAGGAAGAAAAGCGGCTAGCAAGAATATATGTAGGTAGAGGCGCTCTTAAACCGCAGCTTCAGTTCGAATAGAAAGAAGTCCATGAACATGTCGTGTTCTCCCCTTCAATTCGGACGATGCTGAACTGTAGGAAATATACGTCTTCCAAATCCGCCTCGACGGGGATCAACCGATCGCTCAGCGGCGATTCCGAATAGACGCGTGCTTCGTTCAACCCACCCACACGATGCATCGAGATGGCGGGTAAGATTTCTCAATGGCCTCGCGTTCCGCGTCTGTCGGAACCACCTTGCTCCACACGCCCTTTTACCGCTTCGAGAGCCTGGTCAGGCGCGCCCTCTAGGAGTAATTCCCGCTGCTGATGATTGCCATCTTGGAGCAGAGCTCCCACGTCTTCAACAATGTGCGTCGAGAGAATCACGACCACGTTGCGCCCGATGGAACTCAGGAAACCAAGGAACCGGTCGCGTTCAGCTGGATCAAGACCGGCCGTCGGTTCGTCCACAATAATCAGCTTCGGATTCGCTAGTAGCGCTTGCGCGATTCCGAAGCGTTGTTTCATTCCGCCTGAATATCCGCCGAGCGCTTTTTTCCCGCACATCCCAAAGATTCGTCTGCTGAAGCAATCCTTCGACAATTTCTTTCCGTTCGCCGCCTTTGGTTATCCCCTTCATCACCGCAAGATGATTCAGCATGTCTATCGCGGACATCTTCGGGTACACGCCAAACTCCTGCGGCAGATAGCCAAGGAGCCGACGCGTGGCATCCTTGTTAGCGATGAGGTCGAGACCGTCAAGAGTTGCCGTCCCCGTGTCGGGGTCGAGAAGCGTCGCGAGGATCTTCATCAATGTGGATTTGCCGGCGCCGTTTGGCCCCAGCAAGCCGAACATCCCGGGAGAGATCTCGAGCGAGACGCCGCGCAGCGCGCGAACGCCTTCCGAATAGGTTTTGGCGAGGTTACCAATGGAAAGCACTGGGTAGGCTCCTTTTCCGGCACTTCAAAGAAGAATTCTCGCGATTGGTTAGACGCAGCACCGCGGCAGTTCTTCTTAATGAGAAGGACTATACCCGAAAGACGCGGGCATTCGGAAAGTTTGGAAAAGGAGGAAATTACCGTCCAAATTGGCTGAGAAGTCCTTTAAACTGCTACTATTGAAATCGGGGGAATCCCAAAACGAGGTAAGATTAGCGGCTCGGAGGCGCACCCACTGGCTAACAGCCTGATA